>NZ_JBJNOR010000015.1:0-573 GCF_052166535.1 Serratia sp. CY82433 | reverse complement strand
TTTGTGATTCATGACTGGGGTGAAGTCGTAACAAGGTAACCGTAGGGGAACCTGCGGTTGGATCACCTCCTTACCTAAAGATATTAGTTCGCGTGGCGTGCTCACACAGATTGTCTGATGAAAAAGTAACGAGCAAAAGCGTCATAAAAGTACGGTGTCGTGTCCCCTTCGTCTAGAGGCCTAGGACACCGCCCTTTCACGGCGGTAACAGGGGTTCGAATCCCCTAGGGGACGCCAAGCTTCCGACCCACCCGGTGAAAGCGGCGGTCTTCAGTATCTGACGATACACCATATCTTAAAGATGACTTTCGAGTCATGTTTAAGATATTGCTCTTTAACAATCTGGAACAAGCTGAAAATTGAAACATGACGGCTAAAATTCATTCCTCCGTAGATGTACCGGAATGAAGAGTAACCTGTCATAGAGTCTCTCAAATGTTTGCAGCGCGAACGATGGAAACATCTTCGGGTTGTGAGGTTAAGTGACTAAGCGTACACGGTGGATGCCTAGGCAGTCAGAGGCGATGAAGGGCGTGCTAATCTGCGAAAAGCGTCGGTAAGGTGATATGAACC
>NZ_JBJNOR010000014.1:0-794 GCF_052166535.1 Serratia sp. CY82433 | reverse complement strand
TCTTTTCCTCGGGGTACTTAGATGTTTCAGTTCCCCCGGTTCGCCTCATGCCACTATGTATTCATGACATGATAGTGTGTCGAAACACACTGGGTTTCCCCATTCGGGTATCGCCGGTTATAACGGTTCATATCACCTTACCGACGCTTTTCGCAGATTAGCACGCCCTTCATCGCCTCTGACTGCCTAGGCATCCACCGTGTACGCTTAGTCACTTAACCTCACAACCCGAAGATGTTTCCACCGTTCAAGTTGCAAACATTTGAGAGACTCTATGACAGGTTACTCTTCATTCCGGTACTTCTACGGAGGAATGAATTTCAGCCGTCATGTTTCAATTTTCAGCTTGTTCCAGATTGTTAAAGAGCAAAATACTTCGCAGCATACTGTTGCCAATATACTCTGAAGTAGTGAAATACCGGACTATATGGTGGAGCTAAGCGGGATCGAACCGCTGACCTCCTGCGTGCAAGGCAGGCGCTCTCCCAGCTGAGCTATAGCCCCATACAGTCACGCGCAGTACCTTTTCCACTTCCGAGAAGTGGTAGGCCTGAGTGGACTTGAACCACCGACCTCACCCTTATCAGGGGTGCGCTCTAACCACCTGAGCTACAAGCCTATAAAGGTATTTCTGCTCGTTACTTTCTATCAGACAATCTGTGTGAGCACGCCACTCGAAGCAATATCTTTAGGTAAGGAGGTGATCCAACCGCAGGTTCCCCTACGGTTACCTTGTTACGACTTCACCCCAGTCATGAATCACAAAGTGGTAAGCGCCCTCCCGAAGGTTAAGC
>NZ_JBJNOR010000012.1:0-2902 GCF_052166535.1 Serratia sp. CY82433 | reverse complement strand
GTTTCATTCCAACCGCTTCACTCTCGTGTCGCCATCAGAACCAATCTCGGAACTTCGCTGAAAATATCTTCGTCTCTAAAACACCTTCGGTGTTGTAAGGTTAAGCCTCACGGATCATTAGTACTGGTTAGCTCAATGCATCGCTGCACTTACACACCCAGCCTATCAACGTCTTAGTCTTAAACGTTCCTTCAGGGGCCTTAAAGGCCCAGGGAAGACTCATCTTGAGGCAAGTTTCGCGCTTAGATGCTTTCAGCGCTTATCTTTTCCGCACTTAGCTACCGGGCAATGCCATTGGCATGACAACCCGAACACCAGTGGTGCGTTCACTCCGGTCCTCTCGTACTAGGAGCAACCCCTCTCAATCTTCCAACGCCCACGGCAGATAGGGACCGAACTGTCTCACGACGTTCTAAACCCAGCTCGCGTACCACTTTAAATGGCGAACAGCCATACCCTTGGGACCTACTTCAGCCCCAGGATGTGATGAGCCGACATCGAGGTGCCAAACACCGCCGTCGATATGAACTCTTGGGCGGTATCAGCCTGTTATCCCCGGAGTACCTTTTATCCGTTGAGCGATGGCCCTTCCATTCAGAACCACCGGATCACTAAGACCTACTTTCGTACCTGCTCGAGCCGTCACTCTCGCAGTCAAGCTAGCTTATGCCTTTGCACTAACCTCACGATGTCCGACCGTGATTAGCTAACCTTCGTGCTCCTCCGTTACTCTTTGGGAGGAGACCGCCCCAGTCAAACTACCCACCAGACACTGTCCTCACCCCGGATCACGGGGCCGAGTTAGAACATCAAACATTAAAGGGTGGTATTTCAAGGATGGCTCCACGCAGACTGGCGTCCACGCTTCAAAGCCTCCCACCTATCCTACACATCAAGGCTCAATGTTCAGTGTCAAGCTATAGTAAAGGTTCACGGGGTCTTTCCGTCTTGCCGCGGGTACACTGCATCTTCACAGCGAGTTCAATTTCACTGAGTCTCGGGTGGAGACAGCCTGGCCATCATTACGCCATTCGTGCAGGTCGGAACTTACCCGACAAGGAATTTCGCTACCTTAGGACCGTTATAGTTACGGCCGCCGTTTACTGGGGCTTCGATCAAGAGCTTCGCCTTGCGGCTGACCCCATCAATTAACCTTCCAGCACCGGGCAGGCGTCACACCGTATACGTCCACTTTCGTGTTTGCACAGTGCTGTGTTTTTATTAAACAGTTGCAGCCAGCTGGTATCTTCGACTGGCTTCAGCTCCATCCGCGAGGGACTTCACCTACATGCCAGCGTGCCTTCTCCCGAAGTTACGGCACCATTTTGCCTAGTTCCTTCACCCGAGTTCTCTCAAGCGCCTTGGTATTCTCTACCTGACCACCTGTGTCGGTTTGGGGTACGATTTAATGTTACCTGGAGCTTAGAGGATTTTCCTGGAAGCAGGGCATCAACTACTTCTGCACCGTAGTGCATCGTCATCACGCCTCAGGGTTAGTATGCAACCGGATTTACCAGGTCACACCCCCTACACGCTTAAACCGGGACAACCGTCGCCCGGCTAGCCTAGCCTTCTCCGTCCCCCCTTCGCAGTAACACCAAGTACAGGAATATTAACCTGTTTCCCATCGACTACGCTTTTCAGCCTCGCCTTAGGGGTCGACTCACCCTGCCCCGATTAACGTTGGACAGGAACCCTTGGTCTTCCGGCGAGCGGGCTTTTCACCCGCTTTATCGTTACTTATGTCAGCATTCGCACTTCTGATACCTCCAGCAACCCTCACAGGCCACCTTCAACGGCTTACAGAACGCTCCCCTACCCAACAACGCCTAAGCGTCGCTGCCGCAGCTTCGGTGCATGGTTTAGCCCCGTTACATCTTCCGCGCAGGCCGACTCGACCAGTGAGCTATTACGCTTTCTTTAAATGATGGCTGCTTCTAAGCCAACATCCTGGCTGTCTGTGCCTTCCCACATCGTTTCCCACTTAACCATGACTTTGGGACCTTAGCTGGCGGTCTGGGTTGTTTCCCTCTTCACGACGGACGTTAGCACCCGCCGTGTGTCTCCCGTGATAACATTCTTCGGTATTCGGAGTTTGCATCGGTTTGGTAAGCCGGGATGGCCCCCTAGCCGAAACAGTGCTCTACCCCCGAAGATGAGTTCACGAGGCGCTACCTAAATAGCTTTCGGGGAGAACCAGCTATCTCCCGGTTTGATTGGCCTTTCACCCCCAGCCACAAGTCATCCGCTAATTTTTCAACATTAGTCGGTTCGGTCCTCCAGTTAGTGTTACCCAACCTTCAACCTGCCCATGGCTAGATCACCGGGTTTCGGGTCTATACCTTGCAACTAATCGCCCAGTTAAGACTCGGTTTCCCTACGGCTCCCCTATACGGTTAACCTTGCTACAAAATATAAGTCGCTGACCCATTATACAAAAGGTACGCAGTCACACCACGAAGGTGCTCCCACTGCTTGTACGTACACGGTTTCAGGTTCTATTTCACTCCCCTCGCCGGGGTTCTTTTCGCCTTTCCCTCACGGTACTGGTTCACTATCGGTCAGTCAGGAGTATTTAGCCTTGGAGGATGGTCCCCCCATATTCAGACAGGATGTCACGTGTCCCGCCCTACTCATCGAACTCACGACCTGTGCATTTTAGTGTACGGGGCTATCACCCTTTGCTGCGCGACTTTCCAGACGCTTCCACTAACACACAAGCCGATTCAGGTTCTGGGCTCCTCCCCGTTCGCTCGCCGCTACTGGGGGAATCTCGGTTGATTTCTTTTCCTCGGGGTACTTAGATGTTTCAGTTCCCCCGGTTCGCCTCATGCCACTATGTATTCATGACATGATAGTGTGTCGAAACACACTGGGTTTCCCCATTCGGGTATCGCCGGTT
>NZ_JBJNOR010000011.1:0-5224 GCF_052166535.1 Serratia sp. CY82433 | reverse complement strand
AAAAAAATAATTTAGACCTTCAAAAACAGACACTTGAATCTAAATGGGGGAAGGAAGCATTAAGCATGGGATGGTCAGCCATTCCTACATCCCTTTTCTTCCTGCAGGGCGCACTCAATATGACCCCCACAACATTCAATGTGCTACTTCATCTAATTATCCACTGGTGGAAACCCTATGATTGGCCACATCCATCTCAAGAGAGCATCGCGGTTAGAATGGGAGTTTCATCAAGAACAGTTCAACGCTCACTCCAAGAACTTGAAAATTACGGATTGCTTACAAAAATTCGTACAAGCAAGGATAACCCTAAGTACAAAGGGCGAAACATTTACGATATGTCTCTTTTAGTTAAGTCACTAAACATTCTAACGCCAGACCTCAATGCCAAGCTGAACGAAAAGTAACCATGGAATGATTTTAAAAATCAAACCATTACAATTCAGATTTACCATCGCATCTCTATTTTAGAGTATTTTCAATCATCACCCGATGATTGAAAATACTCTAAAAAAACCATACTTATAAAGAGGATACCCCCGCCCTATACATTTTGGAAAGGAAAGGTAAATGGCTGTATACACCTCTGAGACTAAACAATTTTTAGACAGTGTTTCACACGATAAAACTTGGTGGACATCACGATATAACCCTGCTGACGATGTACCGGTATCAGGGATCTATCGTTGTACTGTTTGCGGAAAAGAGATAACCAGCAATAAAGATGACCCGTTTCCGCCGCAAAATCATCATCAACACAGCCAAAGTCAGGCAATCAAGTGGCAATTAATTGTCAGGACAGATACGCAAGGAAATGGTTGTGGTTCTAAATAACTCAAAAGCCCTTAGGGGCTTTTTTTGTACCTATCGGTCAGACGGATTAAACATAACATCCGTTGGCCGTACCGCCCCGGACAGCTTCGCCGCGAACGGGGCGGCAGTCAGCCAAAACCAACAACAACCCACCCGGTAAACCACCCCGATCGCGACAGATAAATTTTACCCGACTGCATAGCCATGCAGCCAGGTGAATGACGGCAGGATTCAGCCCAAAAACAGCGTGAAGGTCCCGAAAAACGGCAAATGCTTCTCCAGCCACTCCCACAGTTCTGCCGCCAGATAAAGGCAATTAAGTAACTGCTCTAGTAATTTGATAACATTCATTTTCTTACTCCCAATAAGTCGTGGCCTTTTTTGCCACGAACCTATTTAGCGGGAGAAATCAGAGCCCCTCTTCGGGCGGGTTGTCACCTGACTGGATGGTTTAAAGTGTCGGCCCGCGGTAGGTTTTCTGCGGCTGGCGCTCCAGCTCCAGTGTTTTCTGATACTCATTCTCCCTCTGCCGGAGCTCGATGGCATTCAGTTCCCGGACAAGCGGCGCAGCTGCTCGCTTAAACTCAGCACCTGCGTGCTCAAGTCCGACACGCGCTCGTTCAGCACCGCGTTCTCCCGTTGCATAAGACCACACATGCTCCGCCATTCCGCGAAGGCGCTCTCCCATTCGTCCAGCCTTTGCGAGTAGTCCTGCTGTAGCTGCTCTAATGCGCTCAGCAACTGCTTTTCCAGCTCTGTCATTTTCCGCTACTCCTGTTTCAGGCGGATCCATGTCGTCCCGTCGTAAGGGATGGCTTCGGTTTGCATCCCCGGCGGCAGGATAAGAAACCTCCGGCCGTCGCTGCTCTCCTGATAGCGCACTCCCCACGTCCGGGCGGTCATTTTCGCCAGGGTATCTTCCTGCTGACGAAGATGCGTGTAATTGTCGGTTATCTGCTGCCCCTGCCACCACAGAATGCTCCCGCTCGTGCCGATCAGCAGCGCTGACACCATCAGGATGGTGAGCCATGTCCGTCCGGCAGTCCGCAGTACGCTCCGCCGGTTTTTCTCCATCGCCTCGCTCATACTCTGCTCGTGGGCGAGGATGGCGTCGCTGATTCTCCTCGCGCTTGCGCTCAGTTCCGCTCTGACAGACTGCTCGTGCTCGCTGAATGCGGCTTTCAGCATCTCGCCGGTACTCTGCTTCTGCGCTTTCGATTGCTGCTCTAAGTCCTTCGCCAGCGTTAAAAGACTGCTCATAGATGGCTCCCTTCAGTCGGATGTTTCGCCCCCCGTCCGGGTCGGCAATGCTGATACTGCTTTTCGTGGTGCGCACCACCTCAAAACCTGACCGTTCCAGCGCCTCAGTGACGTCCTGACGGGTTTTCAGCTCCCCGGACGAAGCAAGGATCAGCAGTCCGCGCGTGATGGCTTCTGCGGCTTCCTGCTTCGTTTTCGGCAGTCCGGACGGCGTGACCAGCGCCCGGCGGTTTTCCGGTGCGTTCGGGTCGTGCAGCCCCAGTCTGCCGTTCACGATGGTCTGCCAGGCATCGATACGCGGGCGGTCGGCGAGGTCGTAGTACGGCTGGAGCCGCCTGCCGGTCAGCAGCTCGGTATTGGGGATCAGAAAGTTCAGCTCCAGACGCCCCTTGTCCGCGTGCTCCACCCACAGAATGCTGTACTGATCTTTATCAAGTCCGGGTATCAGAACCCGCTCGAAGCTGGCCATCAGTTTTTCCCGCTGGCCGGGAGGCAGATCGGCCTCCGCAAACGACAGGACGCCGGAGGTGTATTTCTTCACGTAAGGCGACGCGTCAATCAGCTCCCGGACTTCGTCCGGCTTCCCCTGCAGGACGCTGGCGCCTTCACGCTGCCGGTCTTTACCCAGCAGATAGTCCACCGGCCCGGCGCCACCGCCGCGACCGCGTGGATGAAATTTAACGATCATCGTCCGTTCCTTTCTCAAGAACGGCGTGCCGCAGCCGCTCAAGCCCGGCATCGATGGCCATCAGCGCCGCCACAATCTGTACCCTGTCATGGCCGGTGCCGCCGCCGGCGTTAACGCGGCGGGCTATCTGGTTCAGGTTATTGCCCATGCCGGCAAGCTGGCGCAGCAGCGCCGGCGAGATTGAGGGGAGCTTTCCGGTGCGCGCAGGCTTTTCGTCCAGGCAGGTCTGCCGCATCCAGGCCGCGAGCTGTTTACCGTCGCAGCGTTCCAGCAGACGGCGGTGCTCATCTTCGGTCACCCACATCGTGAGCATCTTGTTCCGTTTCTCTGACAAACCGGTCTCCTGATAACGCCGGGACGGGCGGGAAACCCTTTCCCGGTCGGCGCGGGGTTGGACAAGCCGCAGGCGCGTCAGGCTTTTGGCGGGTTTCGGGGCGCAGCCCTGAACCAGTCACGCAGCGCTAGCGGAGTGTATACTGGCTTAATATGTTACGGCGGAGTAACACTTTATGAAAGTGCTTCATGTAGCAGGAGAAAAAGGTGGCACCAGCGCGTCAGCAGAATATGTGATACAGGATATATTCCGCTTCCTCGCTCACTGACTCGCTACGCTCGGTCGTTCGGCTGCGGCGAGCGGTACCGGCTTACTGGCGGGGCAGAAATTTCCTGGAAGATGCCAGGACGAAACTTAACAGGGAAGCGAGAAGGCCACGGCGGAGCCGTTTTTCCATAGGCTCCGCCCCCCTGACAAGCATCACAGAATCTGACGCTCAAATCAGTGGTGGCGAAACCCGACAGGACTATAAAGATACCAGGCGTTTCCCCCTGGCGGCTCCCTCGTGCGCTCTCCTGTTCCTGCCTTTCGGTTTACCGGTGTCACTCCGCTGTTATGGCCGCGTTTATCTCATTCCACGCCTGACACTCGGTTCCGGGTAGGCAGTTCGCTCCAAGCTGGACTGTATGCACGAACCCCCCGTTCAGTCCGACTGCTGCGCCTTATCCGGTAACTATCGTCTTGAGTCCAATCCGGAAAGACACGACTTATCGCCACTGGCAGCAGCCACTGGTAACAGGATTCACGGAGCAGAGTAGTAGAGTGCTTCTACAGAGTTCTTGAAGTGGTGGCCTGACTGCGGCTACACTGGAAGGACAGTTTTGGTATCTGCGCTCCGTGAAAGCCAGTTACCTTCGGAAAAAAGAGTTGGTAGCTCTTGATTCCGGCAAACGAACCACCGTTGGTAGCGGTGGTTTTTTTGTTTGCAGGACATGAGATTACGACGAGAGTAAAAGGATCACAAGAAGATCCTGCTGTTTACCAGTGATTTGGCTTCAGTATTGGCTTCCGCCTAGTGGGGACTTTATCTGGCAATAAAGCTAACCTTAAGGCTTCATAGGATACATATGGCAAGCTCCAATCCCCTAAACTAGCCAGACTACTAATCACTCGACTAGTATCTTGTTCCCTTGGCACTACGATTCCTATTTTTAACTCAGGCCGATCGGCTTTTATCATTTCTATTGGCGGTATCATATCTGAGTCGTTAGTGCAGAGAACTAACTGTTTTGCCTCACCACGAATCGCATCGCGATACATTTCTAAAGCCATTCTAACGTCGGTCTGCTTTTCTTCTAACTTCCAGACCGTTGTTCTATCCGTTTTTGATGGCGGTTGCCCTTCATTAAAGGTCATTGCACATTCCTGACGCTCTGAGTAATAACCTTTGATTATCTGTAGCTTATCACCATAGATCTGTACTAATGCTCGATGGTAGGCTTGCTGAGCCTGGTGCGCCAATTCCCCCCGAGAAGCAAACTTTGCTTTGATCTCAGCAGTAAAGAATTTCACCTGAATCAACTGTGATTCTCTTGCTCTTATCGGAAGCAGTTGTTCTTCAAAGAGCTTATAAAGGTCTAACCACTTATATCCCGAACGCTTCACCAATCCGTGATAAAAATTGAACCCATCTACGTAAACTATTGTTCTCATTTTATTTCGCGCATAAAAAAACCGCCTCTAAGGGCGGTTTTAACAACAAAAACTAACGTTAGCAAACAGTTTAAGTTGTAGTTCCTCAGGGTTAAAACTAACCGAGAGGGCGGTTTCAAGCTCCTGAAGGAAGACGCGTAACTTAATCGCTGCCCACCTAAAGGGAGGTTTAGAGCCTCAAGGGAGCTGCGTAACTTAATCGCGCTACCAAGAGGTGAGTGTAGATTAAGTATAGTTAAATATAATGATATTATAAGCGCGCTGGTGTCGTACTAATTATATGAATTAATTTACCAACCTGCTAAGCTGAAGTCTTCTGAGAAGACTTCAGCTTAGCAGGTTGGTATATGTCAGATCAAAAAAATAATTTAGACCTTCAAAAACAGACACTTGAATCTAAATGGGGGAAGGAAGCATTAAGCATGGGATGGTCAGCCATTCCTACATCCCTTTTCTTCCTGCAGGGCGCACTCAAT
>NZ_JBJNOR010000010.1:0-36956 GCF_052166535.1 Serratia sp. CY82433 | reverse complement strand
GGCGGCAATAGCGCGGTGGTCCCACCTGACCCCATGCCGAACTCAGAAGTGAAACGCCGTAGCGCCGATGGTAGTGTGGGGTCTCCCCATGCGAGAGTAGGACACTGCCAGGCATCAAACTAAGCCGAAAGCCCTGAACTGACGTTCAGGGCTTTTTGCTATGGGGAAAATAAATTCCCTGGCTGTATTTATTGCTTATAGAAATACCTCTATTGGCATATGCTGCTTATTTTCATAAGGAAGCATAATGTTTTTTGTCAGAGAAAAAGCTAGCTAAATATATAATTGATAGCTCCAGATTATTATTTAAATAATAAAAATATCTATTTATGAAGATGTTGATGAGAATTATCCGGTTATATCAAGGATAAATCTTAATTCTCCAGTGTATTAGGCGATAAATTTCACGTTAATTAAAACAAATATTAGCCAGACGCCTCGAATCGAGTAGACTAGGCGAAAGATTATTTCTTTATGGGTACTGAACGTTATGTCTACTGAAAGCGCGTCTTTAAAAAACCACAATACGTTTGCGCTCCCGGTCAACGCAGCGCACCTGATCATGGCCGATAGAATTGAGCTGATGCTCAAAGTGTGGCAACAAACGCGAAAGCGTCAGGAGCCGCTGCTGATTCTCGGTGAAGGTAGCAACGTGCTGTTCCTGGAGGATTTTTCTGGCACGGTAATGGTCAATCAGTTGAAAGGTATCGATGTTCGGGAAGATAACGATGCCTGGTATCTCCACGTCAGCTCCGGTGAAAACTGGCATGACCTGGTGCAATATACGCTGCAGGCCGGGATCTGCGGCCTGGAAAACCTGGCGTTGATTCCTGGATTGGCCGGCTCCGCCCCTATCCAGAACATCGGCGCCTACGGCGTCGAATTGAAAGACGTCTGCGAGTATGTCGATCTGCTGGACTTCTCTACCGGTGCTATCGATCGCATTCCGGCTGCCGAGTGTGGTTTCGGTTACCGGGAAAGCATTTTCAAACACCGTTTCCAAACCGGGCATGTCATTGTCGGGCTGGGCCTGCGTCTCAACAAACAATGGCAACCCAAATTGAGCTACGGCGATCTGGCCAGGCTGGATCCCGCCACGGTGACGCCGCTTCAGGTATTTGAATCCGTATGCGCCATGCGCCGCAGCAAGCTGCCCGATCCGCGTGAAACCGGTAATGCCGGCAGCTTCTTCAAGAATCCGCTGGTGAACGCAGAGAAAGCCGCAGAACTCATCGCCAAATATCCCGGCATGCCGCACTATCCACAGCAGGATGGCCAGGTGAAGCTGGCCGCCGGATGGCTTATCGATCAATGCGAATTGAAAGGATATCGTATCGGCGGCGCTGCGGTACACCGTCAGCAGGCGCTGGTGCTGGTGAACATCGACAACGCCCACAGCCAGGATGTGGTGGCGCTGGCGCGCCACATACGCAAGACAGTGGCCGATAAATTTGGCGTCTGGCTGGAGCCTGAGGTGCGTTTTATTGGCGCGACCGGTGAGCTGAATGCCGTGGCGGTGCTGTCATGAAAGATACCAAGGTTCCGTTAAAACTGATCGCGCTGCTGGCCGACGGTGAATTTCATTCCGGGGAACACCTGGGTGAGTCACTGGGCATGAGCCGTGCGGCGATCAATAAGCATATTCAGACCATTCGCGAATGGGGGTTGGATGTCTTTACCGTGCCCGGCAAAGGCTACAGCCTGCCTGGCGCCATCCAGCTGTTGGAAGCCGAGCGCATCCTCAGCCTGCTGGAAGACAAGCGTGTAAGCGTGTTGCCGGTGGTCGATTCCACCAACCAATACTTGCTGGACCGCATTGCCGAATTGCACTCTGGTGACGCCTGTGTCGCTGAATACCAGCAGGCAGGGCGAGGGCGCCGCGGGCGGCAGTGGATCTCGCCATTCGGCGCTAATTTATACCTGTCGATGTTCTGGCGACTGGAGCAGGGGCCGGCTGCGGCCATGGGGCTTAGCCTGGTGATCGGGATGGTGATGGCGGAAGTTCTGCAGCGTCTCGGTGCGGCCGATGTGCGCGTGAAGTGGCCTAACGATCTCTATCTGAACGATCGTAAATTGGCGGGGATCCTGGTCGAACTGACGGGGAAAACCGGCGATGCGGCTCAACTGGTCATAGGTGCCGGCATCAACCTGGCGATGCGTGATACCAATGCCAGCGCCATTACTCAAGGATGGATTAACCTACAGGAAGCGGGAATTCAGATCGATCGCAATGAGCTGGCTGCAACCCTGCTTAATGAACTGCGTCAGTCGTTGAAACAGTTTGAGATAGACGGACTGGCGCCCTTTATCGGTCGCTGGCGTACCCTGGATAACTTTATCGACAGGCCGGTCAAGCTGCTTATCGGCGAGCGGCAGATTGTGGGTATCGCCCGAGGAATCGATTCGCAGGGCGCGTTGCTGCTGGAACAAGACGGGGAGATCAAGCCCTTCATCGGTGGAGAGATATCGCTGCGCAGCGCAGAATAGTTAGAGAAAGCAGGGGACGGCAACGTCCCCTGAATCGAACGGTAGGCTTACTTTCTTAAACGCACGCTTTCAACGGCGTGGTTAGCGCTTTTGGTCATGATCAGGCTGGCTCGTTCGCGTGTAGGCAATATATTCTGCTGCAAATTCAACCCGTTAATTTCATTCCATAATTGCGTGGCGATATTAATCGCTTCCGGTTCCGGCAATTTTGAATAGTGATGGAAATAAGAATCGGGATTGGAAAATGCGCCTTGACGGAATTTCAGGAAGCGATTGATATACCAGCTTTGCAATAGCGTCTCCGGAGCATCGACATATATAGAGAAGTCGACAAAATCGGAAACGAATACGCGATGCGGATCGTGAGGATAATCCATGCCGCTTTGCAATACGTTAAGCCCTTCCAGGATCAAAATATCCGGTTGCTCGATGACTTTATTACCTTCGGGCACAACGTCATAGATCAAATGAGAATAAACCGGAGCGGTGACGCGTTTGGCGCCGGATTTCACTTCCGACACGAATTTCACCAGGCTATGCATATCGTAAGACTGCGGGAAGCCTTTTTTCTTCATCAGACCGCGCTCGTTCAGCACCTTATTAGGATGCAAGAAGCCGTCGGTCGTGATCAGCTCCACGCTGCGATGTTCAGGCCAGCGGCTCAGCAACGCTTGCAACAGACGAGCGGTCGTGCTCTTACCAACGGCTACGCTGCCGGCGATGCCGATGACATAGGGAATCTTTTGCCCGTCGGTGCCGAGGAATTGCTCCAGCACCGCCTGTCGGCGCAGGTTGGAACTGATATAGAAGTTCAACAGCCGTGACAGCGGCAGATAAATCTGCGCAACTTCTTCCAACGAGAGATCTTCGTTAATCCCTTTCAGTTTAACGATCTCTTCTTCCGACAACGTCAGCGGCACCGAATCTCGCAACGCCGCCCATTGGGTACGATCGAACTGTAGGTAAGGCGTTGCTAAAGATTGATCTCTTTTTATCATAAGCCAAATTCTGCCTGTTAACGCAGGTTGGGAAAGGCGCCGGACGCCAACTCCAGAGAATAAACAAGCTGCATATTATAGACAGCTTCGTTTTTGGCGTAGACTTTTTTCGCAAAAGTTGTCGATAGGCAGCAGTTTATGTCAATTGTGCGAAGCGGCGCGCAGTTGATAAAGCGGGGTTGCAAGGCGGCATCATCGGGGCCGGATACCGCCTGAAGGTTAACTGGCGATGGCGCGCGAAGGTTGGTTCACGGTGAACAGGCGTTTATAATAAATAACGGTCGGATGGTAATGCCCATCGGGCCCCGCCGCATAATCCGGCAGCTCGCCCAAACAGCGATAACCCAGGCTGCGATAAAGCGCTTCTGCTGCCGAACCGGCCTGCGTATCCAGGTACAATAGCCCGCGTTGCTGCTGCAGCGCTACGTGCTCCAGCGTCTTCATCAGCGCCTGACCTACGCCGTTGCGGCGAGCGCGGCTATGCACCAACAGCTTCACCACCTCCGCACGATTACGGCCGTTCGGCTTCTGACAGAGTTCGAGTTGCACGGTGCCAACGACGCCGCGCTCGTCGCGGGCAATCCACAGCAGCAGTTCACCTTTAGCCAGGGCCGGTCGCAGACTGTGGAAGTAACTCTCGGCGTCTTCGTGAGGGATTAAGGTGTCGTAACCGACAGAAGCGCCGTGCGTGACGGCATCGGTCAACAGGCGGGCTAATTCATCCCGGTAAATCGGCAGCGTAGCGGCGTTGATAGGCACTATTTTCATGAGTCATTCCTCCAGATATGGGGGTAATGAAGAGAAGCAATAACTGAGCCACAGCGGCGAAAGGCATGACGACGGCAAAAGGGTGAGGGATCAGTGTAGCTCACGCCTCGGTCCGGGGCAGGTATCCCCTTTTTGGTGCATCGATCCCGCTCACAGTTTACCGTTGCGGGTTAAGTGTTTTGAGAAGCCCGACACGGAGAAAGCGGCGCTCAAGGCTTGCAAAAAGTGGATAAAATTGTAGAGAATGATTGCCGCGAGTGGTGAATGTTTGCACGCCGCAGGCTGCGAATTGCATGACAGTATGCAAAATTGACTGATTTGTGAGCGAAAGTGCGCGTAAAGCAATTTTTTTGTTGCATAGGTCGCCCGCTCTACCTAGAATGCGCTGCACTTGATGCCGGCTTAGCTCAGTAGGTAGAGCAACTGACTTGTAATCAGTAGGTCACCAGTTCGATTCCGGTAGCCGGCACCATTCAAGTCACAAGTAGTTAAAATCTGGTGGGGTTCCCGAGCGGCCAAAGGGAGCAGACTGTAAATCTGCCGTCACAGACTTCGAAGGTTCGAATCCTTCCCCCACCACCAAATCTTGCCTTCGGCGATTAACTGAAATGCGATAAATGCCGCAACGGTTGATAGCGGGAGGAGAGGGCGAAAGCCTTCGGCAAGGTTCGAGCTGTGCAGCGCAAGGCGCAGCCGGCCCGAAGGATGCGAGCCGAGTGATGAACAATCCTGCTCCATCCCAAAATTCTACAGAAAAATCAGGTAGCCGAGTTCCAGGATGCGGGCATCGTATAATGGCTATTACCTCAGCCTTCCAAGCTGATGATGTGGGTTCGATTCCCACTGCCCGCTCCAAGATGTGCTGATATAGCTCAGTTGGTAGAGCGCACCCTTGGTAAGGGTGAGGTCGGCAGTTCGAATCTGCCTATCAGCACCACTTCTTAATTTCTCGCCCCCTGATTTTCTTTCTGTTCTGGATTCAACGAGCAAATGCTTGGTTGATGTGGTGATACCACCGATTTATCCGTGTCTTAGAGGGACAATCGATGTCTAAAGAAAAGTTTGAACGTACAAAACCGCACGTTAACGTCGGTACTATCGGCCACGTTGACCACGGTAAAACTACCCTGACTGCAGCGATCACTACCGTACTGGCTAAAACCTACGGCGGTTCTGCACGTGCTTTCGACCAGATCGATAACGCGCCAGAAGAAAAAGCTCGTGGTATCACCATCAACACCTCTCACGTTGAGTATGACACCCCGACTCGTCACTACGCGCACGTTGACTGCCCAGGGCACGCCGACTACGTGAAAAACATGATCACCGGTGCTGCGCAGATGGACGGCGCGATCCTGGTAGTTGCTGCGACTGACGGCCCAATGCCTCAGACTCGTGAGCACATCCTGCTGGGTCGTCAGGTTGGCGTTCCTTTCATCATCGTATTCATGAACAAATGCGACATGGTTGATGATGAAGAGCTGCTGGAACTGGTAGAAATGGAAGTTCGCGAACTGCTGTCCGCTTACGACTTCCCAGGCGACGACCTGCCAGTAATCCGCGGTTCCGCGCTGAAAGCGCTGGAAGGCGAAGCTGAGTGGGAAGCGAAAATCATCGAACTGGCTGAAGCGCTGGACAGCTACATCCCAGAGCCAGAGCGTGCTATCGACAAGCCGTTCCTGCTGCCAATCGAAGACGTATTCTCCATCTCCGGTCGTGGTACCGTTGTTACCGGTCGTGTTGAGCGCGGTATCATCAAAGTTGGCGAAGAAGTTGAAATCGTTGGTATCAAAGACACCGTTAAGTCTACCTGTACTGGCGTTGAAATGTTCCGCAAACTGCTGGACGAAGGCCGTGCTGGTGAGAACGTAGGTGTTCTGCTGCGTGGTATCAAACGTGAAGAAATCGAACGTGGTCAGGTACTGGCGAAGCCAGGCTCTATCAAGCCACACACCCAGTTCGAATCTGAAGTGTACATCCTGAGCAAAGATGAAGGTGGTCGTCACACGCCATTCTTCAAAGGCTACCGTCCACAGTTCTACTTCCGTACAACTGACGTGACCGGTACCATCGAACTGCCAGAAGGCGTAGAGATGGTAATGCCAGGCGACAACGTGAACATGGTTGTAACCCTGATTCACCCAATCGCGATGGACGACGGTCTGCGTTTCGCAATCCGTGAAGGCGGCCGTACCGTTGGCGCAGGTGTTGTTGCTAAAGTTATCGCTTAATCGCTGATAAAGTTTGACGCGACACGCGGTAAAAGGGCATCATTTGATGCCCTTTTTCTACGCTGTGAACTAGAACCTATCTCATCAGCGATTTTGCAGTCATAATCATTGGTGAGATGGGCTCTTAAACCGTATTGACTGAAATACGTCATGGCGTAAAACACCGGGATAGCGCTGAAGCGGTATCCGATCGGTTTGGTTTGCCTCGCAATGCGAGGCAAAGTTGTTTGTTCTGAATCATCATTGTGACAGGTTGGTTTATGAGTGCGAATACCGAGGCTCAAGGGAGCGGACGCGGCCTGGAAGCGGCAAAGTGGCTGATCGTCGCCGTTCTGTTGGTTGTGGCTATTGTCGGTAACTATTACTACCGTGATTTAAGCCTGCCATTGCGCGCGCTGGCAGTTGTGCTGATCATCGCCGTTGCAGGTGCAGTGGCTCTGATGACCACCAAAGGCAAAGCCACCGTTGCGTTTGCCCGCGAAGCGCGTACCGAAGTACGTAAAGTGATTTGGCCAACTCGTCAGGAAACGCTACACACCACGTTGATCGTTGCCGCGGTAACCGCCGTGATGTCACTGATTCTGTGGGGGCTGGATGGTATTCTGGTCCGTCTGGTGTCGTTTATTACTGGCCTGAGGTTCTAAAATGTCTGAAGCTCCAAAAAAACGTTGGTACGTCGTTCAGGCGTTTTCCGGTTTTGAAGGTCGCGTAGCACAATCGCTGCGTGAACACATCAAACTGCACGATATGGAAGAGTTGTTCGGCGAAGTGATGGTGCCTACGGAAGAAGTGGTTGAAATCCGTGGCGGCCAACGTCGCAAGAGCGAGCGTAAATTCTTCCCTGGCTACGTGCTGGTGCAGATGGTGATGAATGACGCCAGCTGGCACCTGGTGCGCAGCGTACCGCGCGTCATGGGGTTCATCGGCGGTACGTCTGACCGTCCTGCGCCGATCAGCGATAAAGAAGTTGATGCGATCATGAACCGCCTGCAGCAGGTTGGTGACAAGCCGCGTCCGAAAACGCTGTTCGAACCGGGCGAGCTGGTGCGCGTCAACGACGGCCCGTTTGCCGATTTCAACGGTGTGGTCGAGGAAGTCGATTACGAGAAGAGCCGCCTGAAAGTTTCCGTTTCCATCTTTGGCCGTGCAACGCCGGTGGAACTGGACTTCAGCCAGGTTGAGAAAGGCTGATCGAATAATCAGCAACGAGTGGCCCGTTGCCGCTTGTCAAAGGCGCGAAATTGAACTACAATTTCGCGCCTTTTGTTTTTAGATGCCTTGCCTGATGCATGTTGGGCGGGGTGAAACACGGGGAGCCTCTTGCGAGGCGATACTACCCAAACCGAGGAAATTTAAATGGCTAAGAAAGTACAAGCCTACGTCAAGCTGCAAGTTGCAGCTGGTATGGCGAACCCGAGCCCACCAGTGGGTCCAGCTCTGGGTCAGCAGGGCGTTAACATCATGGAATTCTGTAAGGCATTCAACGCTAAGACTGACAGCGTTGAAAAAGGTCTGCCGATTCCGGTTGTTATCACCGTTTATTCTGATCGCTCCTTCACTTTCGTTACCAAAACCCCGCCAGCAGCAGTTCTGCTGAAAAAAGCGGCTGGTATCAAGTCTGGTTCCGGTAAGCCGAACAAAGACAAAGTAGGTAAAGTGACTCGTGCTCAGGTACGTGAAATCGCAGAAACCAAAGCTGCGGACATGACTGGTTCTGACGTTGAAGCGATGACTCGCTCCATCGAAGGTACCGCTCGTTCCATGGGCCTGGTAGTGGAGGATTAAGAGATGGCTAAGCTGACCAAGCGCATGCGCGTGATCCGTGACAAAGTTGATGCTACTAAACAGTATGACATCGCTGAAGCTGTTGCTCTGCTGAAAGAGCTGGCCACCGCTAAATTCGTAGAAAGCGTTGACGTTGCCGTTAACCTCGGCATCGACGCTCGTAAATCTGACCAAAACGTTCGTGGCGCTACCGTTCTGCCACACGGCACCGGTCGTTCCGTTCGCGTTGCCGTATTTGCCCAAGGCGCTAACGCTGAAGCAGCAAAAGCTGCCGGCGCAGAGCTGGTAGGTATGGACGATCTGGCTGACCAGATCAAGAAAGGCGAAATGAACTTCGACGTTGTTATTGCTTCCCCGGATGCAATGCGCGTTGTAGGTCAACTGGGCCAGATCCTGGGTCCACGCGGCCTGATGCCAAACCCGAAAGTGGGTACCGTTACTCCGAACGTTGCTGAAGCAGTGAAAAACGCTAAAGCAGGTCAGGTTCGCTACCGTAACGACAAAAACGGCATCATCCATACCACTATCGGTAAGGTTGATTTCGACGCAGACAAACTGAAAGAAAACCTGGAAGCCCTGCTGGTTGCGCTGAAAAAAGCAAAACCTTCTCAGGCGAAAGGTATGTACATCAAGAAAGTTAGCCTCTCCACCACCATGGGTGCTGGCGTTGCTATCGATCAGAGCGGTCTGTCTGCTGCAGCGAACTAATCGCATTTGCGATTATCGCTTTGACTTGGGGCCAAGATTTGTCTAGAATCTTATGCCCCAAGGTTTTGCTATTGGCTATGCCGTAGGCAAAACAAAGATTTTTCGGTTGGAGCCTGGCCTATCCAGGCCTCCGTCCAAGACCGCAGGTGTATCGCAAGATACTTAATCCTTCCTGCGTAGACGGTGACAGAGCCTAAGAAAATTTTTCTTTTTTATAAAAGAATGTCTTTGCTGGATTCTGCTCACCGTGTTAAGCCGCTCGGCGTGGCGTTTTACAAAGCGCCGAGTGAAGTGAGTTCCGGGGGATTTTCCCCGGCTAATCCAGGAGCAAAAAGCTAATGGCATTAAATCTTCAAGACAAACAAGCGATTGTTGCTGAAGTCAGCGAAGTAGCCAAAGGCGCGCTGTCTGCGGTTGTTGCGGATTCCCGCGGCGTTACCGTAGATAAAATGACTGAACTGCGTAAAGCAGGTCGTGAAGCTGGCGTTTACATGCGTGTTGTTCGCAACACCCTGATGCGTCGCGTAGTTGAAGGCACTCCATTCGAATGCCTGAAAGACACGTTTGTCGGTCCAACCTTGATTGCATTCTCTCACGAACACCCGGGCGCTGCTGCTCGTCTGTTCAAAGAGTTCGCGAAAGCGAATGCAAAATTCGAGGTTAAAGCTGCGGCCTTTGAAGGTGAGCTGATCCCAGCGGCGCAAATCGACCGCCTGGCGACGCTGCCAACTTACGAAGAAGCGATCGCACGCCTGATGGCAACCATGAAAGAAGCCGCTGCCGGCAAACTGGTTCGCACTCTGGCTGCAGTACGCGATCAGAAAGAAGCGGCGTAAGCCATTCTTTCTTAGCCTTTGCTAACGTATTTAAACTATTTCTGAATTTTAGGAACAATTGTTATGTCTATCACTAAAGACCAAATCCTGGAAGCAGTTGCCGCTATGTCCGTAATGGACGTTGTTGAACTGGTTTCCGCTATGGAAGAAAAATTCGGCGTTTCTGCTGCTGCTGCTGTAGCTGTAGCTGCTGGCCCGGCTGAAGCTGCTGAAGAGAAAACTGAATTCGACGTTATCCTGAAAGCTGCTGGCGCTAACAAAGTTGCTGTTATCAAAGCAGTACGTGGCGCTACCGGCCTGGGTCTGAAAGAAGCTAAAGACCTGGTTGAATCTGCTCCAGCCGCTCTGAAAGAAGGCGTGAGCAAAGATGACGCAGAAGCTCTGAAAAAATCTCTGGAAGAAGCTGGCGCTGAAGTTGAAGTTAAATAAGCCAACCTTTCCGGTTGCAGCCTAGTCTTTTAGGCTGATGGCTGGTGACTTTTTAGTCACCAGCCTTTTTGCGCTGTAGGGCGCCAGTAGCGTTTCACACTGTTTGGCTGCTGGTTTCGCCTCCCAATGTTTGTTTCTATTGACGACTTAATATACCGCGGTCTTTGCACTACCAGGAGTTCTGGGGGAAGACGCGATGAAATGGTTTAAGCGTGATAGCAAGAGACATTGCGGAAAGTGTTCCCGCTTTCCGGTCGACAAAACGGTGTTGCATGAACTGTCCCTAATCGGACGGACAGATTGGGTCACTGATCAGCGAGCTGAGGAACCCTATGGTTTACTCCTATACCGAGAAAAAACGTATTCGTAAGGATTTTGGTAAACGTCCACAAGTGCTGGACATACCATATCTCCTTTCTATCCAGCTTGACTCGTTCCAGAAGTTTATCGAGCAAGATCCAGAAGGGCAGTACGGCCTTGAAGCCGCATTCCGTTCTGTTTTCCCTATCCAGAGCTACAGTGGCAATTCGGAGCTGCAATACGTTAGCTACCGTCTTGGTGAGCCGGTCTTCGACGTCAAAGAGTGCCAGATCCGTGGTGTGACGTTCTCTGCACCGCTGCGCGTAAAACTGCGCCTGGTTATCTATGAGCGCGAAGCGCCTGAAGGTACGGTCAAAGACATCAAGGAACAAGAAGTCTACATGGGCGAAATTCCGCTCATGACCGAAAACGGCACCTTTGTGATCAACGGTACTGAGAGGGTTATCGTATCTCAGTTGCACCGTAGTCCTGGCGTATTCTTCGACAGCGATAAGGGCAAAACCCACTCCTCGGGTAAAGTGCTGTACAACGCACGCATCATCCCTTACCGCGGTTCATGGTTGGACTTCGAGTTCGATCCGAAGGACAACCTGTTCGTGCGTATTGACCGTCGCCGCAAACTGCCTGCGACCATCATTCTGCGCGCGCTGAACTACACCACTGAACAGATCCTCGACCTGTTCTTTGACAAGATCGTCTTCGAAATCCGTGACAACAAGCTGCAGATGGAGCTGGTGCCAGAGCGCCTGCGTGGTGAGACCGCTTCGTTCGACATCGAAGCCAACGGCAAGATCTACGTAGAGAAAGGCCGTCGCATCACCGCTCGTCATATCCGTCAGCTGGAAAAAGACGACATTCAGAGCATTGAAGTACCGGTAGAGTACATCGCGGGCAAAGTGGTCGCGAAAGACTATATCGATACCAATACCGGCGAACTGATCTGCGCAGCCAACATGGAGCTGTCGCTGGATCTGCTGGCCAAGCTGAGCCAGTCCGGCCACAAGCGCATCGAAACGCTGTTCACCAACGATCTGGATCACGGCGCGTACATCTCTGAAACGCTGCGCGTCGATCCGACCACCGATCGTCTGAGCTCGTTGGTAGAAATCTACCGCATGATGCGCCCTGGTGAGCCGCCAACGCGCGAAGCTGCCGAAAGCCTGTTCGAGAACCTGTTCTTCTCCGAAGACCGCTACGATCTGTCCGCGGTTGGCCGTATGAAGTTCAACCGTTCTCTGCTGCGCGACGAGATCGAAGGTTCGGGCATCCTGAGCAAAGACGACATCATCGAAGTGATGAAGAAGCTCATCGATATCCGTAACGGCAAGGGCGAAGTGGACGATATCGACCACTTGGGCAACCGTCGTATCCGCTCCGTCGGCGAAATGGCCGAGAACCAGTTCCGCGTAGGTCTGGTGCGTGTTGAGCGTGCGGTGAAGGAGCGTCTGTCTCTGGGCGATCTGGATACCCTGATGCCTCAGGACATGATCAACGCCAAGCCGATTTCGGCGGCGGTGAAAGAGTTCTTCGGCTCCAGCCAGCTGTCCCAGTTCATGGACCAGAACAACCCGCTGTCCGAGATCACGCACAAGCGCCGTATCTCCGCACTGGGCCCGGGCGGTCTGACCCGTGAGCGCGCCGGCTTTGAAGTTCGAGACGTACACCCGACCCACTACGGCCGCGTGTGCCCAATCGAAACGCCGGAAGGTCCAAACATCGGTCTGATCAACTCCCTGTCCGTGTACGCACAGACTAACGAGTATGGCTTCCTGGAAACCCCGTACCGCCGCGTGCGTGACGGCGTGGTGACCGATGAAATCAACTACCTGTCTGCTATTGAAGAAGGCAACTTCGTTATCGCCCAGGCGAACTCCAACCTGGATGAAGAAGGCCGCTTCGTAGAAGACCTGGTCACCTGCCGCAGCAAAGGCGAATCAAGCCTGTTCAGCCGCGACCAGGTTGACTACATGGACGTATCCACCCAGCAGGTTGTTTCCGTTGGTGCTTCACTGATTCCATTCCTGGAACACGATGACGCCAACCGTGCATTGATGGGTGCGAACATGCAACGTCAGGCCGTACCTACCCTGCGCGCTGACAAGCCGCTGGTTGGTACCGGTATGGAACGCGCCGTAGCGGTTGACTCCGGCGTAACCGCCGTTGCCAAACGCGGCGGTGTGATCCAGTACGTGGATGCTTCCCGTATCGTTATCAAAGTTAACGAAGACGAGATGTACCCGGGCGAAGCAGGTATCGATATTTACAACCTGACCAAGTACACCCGTTCTAACCAGAACACCTGCATCAACCAGATGCCGTGTGTGAATCTGGGTGAGCCAATCGAGCGCGGCGACGTGCTGGCGGATGGCCCATCGACAGACCTGGGCGAACTGGCACTGGGCCAGAACATGCGCGTAGCGTTCATGCCTTGGAACGGCTACAACTTCGAAGACTCCATCTTGGTCTCCGAGCGCGTGGTGCAGGAAGATCGCTTCACCACCATCCACATCCAGGAACTGGCGTGCGTGTCTCGCGACACCAAGCTGGGGCCTGAAGAGATCACTGCCGACATCCCTAACGTGGGTGAAGCTGCGCTCTCCAAGCTGGATGAATCCGGTATCGTGTATATCGGTGCTGAAGTGACCGGCGGTGACATTCTGGTCGGTAAGGTAACGCCTAAAGGCGAAACCCAGCTGACGCCGGAAGAGAAACTGCTGCGTGCGATCTTCGGTGAGAAAGCGTCTGACGTTAAAGACTCTTCTCTGCGTGTACCGAACGGCGTTTCCGGTACGGTTATCGACGTGCAGGTCTTCACCCGCGATGGCGTGGAAAAAGACAAACGCGCGTTGGAAATCGAAGAGATGCAACTGAAGCAGGCGAAGAAAGACCTGACTGAAGAACTGCAGATCCTGGAAGCCGGCCTGTTTGCGCGTATCCACGCGGTGCTGGTTGCCGGTGGCATCGAAGCCGACAAGCTGAGCAAGCTGCCGCGCGATCGCTGGCTGGAACTGGGCCTGACCGACGAAGAGAAGCAAAACCAGCTGGAGCAGCTGGCTGAGCAGTACGACGAACTGAAATCCGACTTCGAGAAGAAGCTGGAAGCCAAGCGTCGTAAGATCACTCAGGGCGACGATCTGGCGCCGGGCGTGCTGAAAATCGTCAAGGTTTATCTGGCCGTTAAACGTCAGATCCAACCGGGTGACAAGATGGCGGGCCGCCACGGTAACAAGGGTGTTATCTCCAAGATCAACCCGATCGAAGATATGCCTTACGATGAAAACGGCACGCCGGTAGACATCGTACTGAACCCGCTGGGCGTACCATCACGTATGAACATCGGTCAGATCCTGGAAACCCACCTGGGTATGGCTGCGAAAGGCATCGGTGAGAAGATCAACCAGATGCTGAAGCAGCAGCAGGAAGTGGCCAAGCTGCGTGAGTTCATCCAGAAGGCCTACGATCTGGGCGACGACGTTTGCCAGAAAGTTGACCTGAACACCTTCAGCGACGACGAAGTGCTGCGTCTGGCAGAGAACCTGAAAAAAGGTATGCCGATCGCAACGCCGGTGTTTGACGGTGCGAAAGAGACTGAAATCAAGCAACTGCTGGAAATGGGCGGTATCCCGACCTCCGGTCAGATCACGCTGTTCGATGGCCGTACCGGTGAGCAATTCGAGCGCCAGGTTACTGTCGGCTATATGTACATGCTGAAACTGAACCACTTGGTTGACGATAAAATGCACGCCCGTTCAACCGGTTCTTACAGCTTGGTGACTCAGCAACCTCTGGGTGGTAAAGCGCAGTTCGGTGGTCAACGCTTCGGTGAGATGGAAGTGTGGGCACTGGAAGCATATGGCGCGGCTTATACCCTGCAGGAAATGCTCACCGTTAAGTCGGATGACGTTAACGGCCGTACCAAGATGTACAAAAACATCGTGGATGGCGACCACCGGATGGAGCCAGGCATGCCGGAATCCTTCAACGTACTGTTGAAAGAAATCCGCTCGCTCGGCATCAACATCGAACTGGAAGACGAGTAATCGTCATGCCGGCTCAGGCTCCCCGCCTAAGGGAGCCTGAGGGTGGTTGTTCAGGTCACACGGGTACCTACTGCGGTTGTGGGTACCCAACAGGTTTAACTCCGACAGGAGCCAATCCGTGAAAGACTTATTGAAGTTTCTGAAAGCGCAAACTAAGACCGAAGAGTTTGATGCGATCAAGATTGCTCTGGCCTCGCCAGACATGATCCGTTCGTGGTCGTTCGGTGAAGTTAAGAAGCCGGAAACCATTAACTACCGTACGTTCAAACCAGAGCGTGACGGCCTTTTCTGCGCCCGTATCTTCGGGCCGGTAAAAGATTACGAGTGCCTGTGCGGTAAGTACAAGCGCTTGAAACACCGCGGCGTGATCTGTGAGAAGTGCGGCGTTGAAGTGACCCAGACCAAAGTGCGTCGTGAGCGCATGGGCCACATCGAGCTGGCTTCGCCGACCGCGCACATCTGGTTCCTGAAATCGCTGCCATCCCGCATCGGTTTGCTGCTGGATATGCCGCTGCGTGACATCGAACGCGTACTGTACTTCGAATCCTATGTGGTGGTCGAAGGCGGTATGACCAACCTCGAACGTCGTCAGATCCTGACCGAAGAGCAGTATCTGGACGCGTTGGAAGAGTTCGGTGACGAATTCGACGCCAAGATGGGTGCGGAAGCTATTCAGGCCCTGTTGAAAAACATGGATCTGGAAGCCGAGTGCGAGCAGCTGCGTGAAGAGCTGAACGAAACCAACTCCGAAACCAAGCGCAAGAAGCTGACCAAGCGTATCAAGCTGCTGGAAGCGTTCGTGCAGTCCGGTAACAAACCGGAGTGGATGATCCTGACCGTGCTGCCGGTACTGCCGCCGGATCTGCGCCCGCTGGTTCCGCTGGATGGCGGTCGTTTCGCGACCTCGGATCTGAACGATCTGTATCGCCGCGTGATCAACCGTAACAACCGTCTGAAACGCCTGCTGGATCTGGCTGCGCCGGACATCATCGTGCGCAACGAAAAGCGTATGCTGCAAGAAGCGGTAGACGCCCTGCTGGATAACGGCCGTCGCGGTCGTGCCATCACCGGTTCCAACAAGCGTCCTCTGAAATCTTTGGCCGACATGATCAAAGGTAAGCAGGGTCGTTTCCGTCAGAACCTGCTCGGTAAACGCGTTGACTACTCCGGCCGTTCCGTAATCACCGTAGGCCCATACCTGCGTCTGCATCAGTGCGGTCTGCCTAAAAAGATGGCGCTGGAGCTGTTCAAACCGTTCATCTACGGCAAGTTGGAGCTGCGTGGCCTGGCCACCACCATCAAAGCCGCCAAGAAAATGGTTGAGCGTGAAGAAGCCGTCGTTTGGGATATCCTGGACGAAGTGATCCGCGAACACCCGGTACTGCTGAACCGTGCACCAACCCTGCACCGTTTGGGTATCCAGGCGTTTGAACCGGTTCTGATCGAAGGTAAAGCGATCCAGCTGCACCCGCTGGTTTGTGCGGCCTATAACGCCGACTTCGATGGTGACCAGATGGCCGTTCACGTACCGCTGACGCTGGAAGCCCAGCTGGAAGCGCGTGCGCTGATGATGTCCACCAACAACATCCTGTCCCCTGCGAACGGCGAGCCAATCATCGTTCCTTCTCAGGACGTTGTACTGGGTCTGTACTACATGACCCGCGACTGTGTTAACGCCAAGGGCGAAGGCATGGTGCTGAACGGTTCCAAAGAAGCTGAGCGTGTTTACCGCGCCGGCCTGGCGTCTCTGCATGCGCGCGTTAAAGTGCGTATCACCGAAGACGTCAAAAACGCCGAAGGCGAATGGACTTCTCAGACCAGCATCATCGACACCACCATCGGCCGCGCCATCCTGTGGATGATCGTACCGAAAGGTCTGCCGTACGCGATCGTTAACCAGCCTTTGGGCAAGAAAGCGATCTCCAAGATGCTGAACACCTGTTACCGCATCCTGGGCCTGAAGCCGACCGTTATCTTTGCTGACCAGATCATGTACACCGGTTTTGCTTACGCAGCCCGTTCCGGCGCTTCCGTAGGTATCGACGACATGGTTATCCCGGCCAAGAAAGCGGAGATCATCGAAGAAGCGGAAACCGAAGTTGCCGAGATCCAGGAGCAGTTCCAGTCTGGTCTGGTTACCGCCGGCGAACGCTACAACAAAGTGATCGATATCTGGGCTGCAGCGAACGAACGCGTTGCGAAAGCGATGATGGAAAACCTGTCGGTAGAAGACGTGGTTAACCGTGACGGCGAAGTGGAACAGCAAGTTTCCTTCAACAGCATCTTTATGATGGCCGACTCCGGTGCGCGTGGTTCCGCCGCTCAGATTCGTCAGCTGGCCGGTATGCGTGGTCTGATGGCGAAGCCGGACGGCTCCATCATCGAAACGCCAATCACCGCGAACTTCCGTGAAGGTCTGAACGTACTCCAGTACTTCATCTCCACCCACGGTGCTCGTAAAGGTCTGGCGGATACCGCACTGAAAACCGCGAACTCCGGTTATCTGACCCGTCGTCTGGTTGACGTGGCGCAGGATCTGGTTGTGACCGAAGACGACTGTGGCACCCACGACGGCATCCTGATGACTCCGGTTATCGAAGGTGGCGACGTGAAAGAGCCGCTGCGTGAACGCGTTCTGGGCCGTGTGACGGCAGAAGACGTCCTCAAGCCGGGTACGGCGGACATTCTGGTGCCACGCAACACCCTGCTGAACGAGAAGGCGTGTGACCTGTTGGAAGAGAACTCTGTCGACAGCGTTAAAGTCCGTTCCGTGGTGAGCTGTGAAACCGACTTTGGTGTGTGCGCAAACTGCTACGGTCGCGACCTGGCACGTGGCCACATCATCAACAAAGGTGAAGCCATCGGCGTTATCGCGGCACAGTCCATCGGTGAGCCGGGTACACAGCTGACGATGCGTACGTTCCACATCGGTGGTGCGGCATCTCGTGCGGCTGCTGAATCCAGCATCCAGGTGAAAAACAAGGGTAGCATCAAGCTGAGCAACGCGAAGTTCGTTATGAACGCTGCGGGCAAGCTGGTGATCACCTCGCGTAACACCGAACTGAAACTGATCGACGAATTCGGCCGTACCAAAGAAAGCTACAAGGTGCCTTACGGTGCCGTGATGGGCAAAGGCGACGGTGAAGAAGTTAACGGCGGCGAAACCGTCGCTAACTGGGATCCGCACACCATGCCGGTCATCAGTGAAGTCAGCGGCTTCATTCGCTTCGCGGACATGGTCGACGGCCAGACCATTACTCGCCAGACCGACGAACTGACCGGTTTGTCTTCTCTGGTAGTTCTGGACAGCGCAGAGCGTACCGGTAGCGGTAAAGACCTGCGTCCGGCACTGAAAATCGTTGACGCTCAGGGCGAAGACGTATTGATCCCAGGCACCGATATGCCTGCTCAATACTTCCTGCCGGGCAAAGCGATCGTTCAGCTGGAAGACGGCATTCAGATCGGTGCGGGTGATACCCTGGCGCGTATTCCTCAGGAATCCGGCGGTACCAAGGATATTACCGGTGGTCTGCCGCGCGTTGCCGACCTGTTCGAAGCACGTCGTCCGAAAGAGCCGGCAATCCTGGCTGAAATCAGCGGGATTATCTCGTTCGGTAAAGAGACCAAAGGCAAACGTCGCCTGGTGATCTCTCCGCTGGACGGCAGCGACGCTTACGAAGAGATGATTCCGAAATGGCGTCAGCTTAACGTGTTCGAAGGCGAAGTGGTGGAACGTGGCGACGTCGTATCCGACGGCCCAGAGTCTCCGCACGACATTCTGCGTCTGCGTGGCGTGCATGCGGTTACCCGCTACATCACCAACGAAGTGCAGGAAGTTTACCGTCTGCAAGGCGTTAAGATTAACGATAAGCACATCGAAGTTATCGTTCGTCAGATGCTGCGTAAAGGCACTATCGTTAGCGCTGGTGGCTCCGAGTTCCTGGAAGGCGAGCAGGCTGAAGTGTCTCGCGTCAAGATTGCCAACCGTCAGCTGGAAGCTGAAGGTAAGATCCCGGCAACCTTCTCGCGCGATCTGCTGGGTATCACCAAGGCTTCCTTGGCGACCGAGTCCTTCATCTCCGCTGCATCGTTCCAGGAAACGACGCGCGTTCTGACCGAAGCTGCCGTAGCCGGCAAGCGTGATGAACTGCGTGGCCTGAAAGAGAACGTCATCGTGGGCCGTCTGATCCCAGCCGGTACCGGTTACGCTTATCATCAGGATCGCATGCGTCGCCGTGCTCAGGGTGAAGCGCCGGTTGTTCCGCAAGTCAGCGCGGAAGAAGCGACGGCTAACCTGGCCGAGCTGCTCAACGCAGGCCTGGGCGGCAGCGACGACGAGTAATCGTCATCCGCGCCGCGGGCCCGGCATGCCGGGCCCATCGCCAGATAAACCGCTCCCTCGGGGGCGGTTTTTTTTCGCCTCATGCCGGGGCAGAGCAAACTTTGCTACTATGGTTACAGCAGAAATTGACCGGCGCTATTTACCTGACAACCAAGGACAGTGCGAACATGGACAGCCTCATTACCTTCGAAAAATTGACGGCGCAACACCTGCCTTACCTGTATGAGATCCGCTTTTCCGTTGAGGAAAACCTGCTGCATCCGCATCAGATCCAGTATCTGCAGCGCAAACAGGCGCTGGAGGACATCAACCAGGGCGGCGGCTGGATCTGCAAGCATGGCGACGACTATGCCGGCGTTGGCTTCGGGCTATTCATCCCTGAACCGCTGATCGGCGGCCTGTTCGTGAAGCCGGAATACCAGTCGAAGGGGATCGGCTCCGCCTTGCTGGCACGGATCACTCACTGGATGTTTGAACACGGCGCCGAAGCGATCCACTTAACCACCGATCCCGGCTCCAAAGCCGAAGGCTTTTATCAACATCACGGCTGGGCCGTGGTCGGGCAGGATGAATTCGGCCAGGTCGAACTGGTGAAACGCCAAGAGGGTGACTGATGAAAATCAACGGATTGATGACGTTACTGCTGCTTTCGCTGTTCAGCGCGCCGCTGTATGCGGCCGTTGACTACTTTTACCTGAAGCCGCTCGACGGCGAGAAGATCAAGATAACCCGGCAGATGCTGGAGGCGATGCCGTCGCACACGATTAAAACCTCGACCAATTTCACCCCGGAAGATACGTTCACCGGCGTTGAGCTTGCGGAGCTGGTGAAAGCCTATCATCTGAAAGGCCAGTCGGTGCGCGCTTTCGCCTGGGATGATTACTCCTATTCGATGCCGATTGACGAGATGACTAAATACCGCGTGATCGTCGCCTATCAGCGCGGCGGCAAGCCGATCGACGTGGGGGAACTGGGGCCGTTCGCCATTATTTATCCGCGCGATAGCTACGCCGAGCTGAATAACCTGGATGTGAACGCGAAAACCGTCTGGCAAGTTAAACGGTTGGAGCTGAAATAAGATGAGCAAAAAACTGATCGGTACTCTTATCGCGTTGGTTGCCATCTTCTCCTTATTGATTTTGTTGATTGCCATTAACTTCGGCGGCGTAAAAGAACGCTATAAGCAGATCGAGCCCAATCTGGACAACTACTCGGTGGCCGAGATCCTCTTTCTGGCGTTTGAAAGAACCAAAACCGCGCTGCTGCTCAGTGAAAACAACGACTACGACGCCTTCCAGATCAAAAAGAAAATCTTCTACTCGAAGATTCAGATCCTGGAGAGCCGTTCTACCTTCAGCGACTCTTTTTATTACGACGACGAGTTCATCAAGAATGTTGCGCTGCTGAAGCAGCAGTACCGCACGTTGGACGATCTCTCCGCCGGCTTGCTGGTGGGGCAGAAAAACAAGGCGGACATTCTCTCTTATATGGATGATATCGAGGGCACGCTGGTCGATATCCAGGAAATTATTTATCGGATACAGATTAAAAACTTTACCGAAGTGAAAGGCATCATCCAGGAGAATTCGAGTAAAGCCGAGATGTTCGCCCTCTTTTCGTTGATTTTGGTGTTTCTGATGATGTTCCTGGTGCTGAGAAATGCCTTCTCGTTAAAAGAGATCATCAAGAACAAGAACATCTTTATCTCTTCCATCTACCACGAGATCGCCGGCTCGACTCAGGCCATCGTCATTGCCGCGGATATCATGGAGCACGAGCTGGCGCAGGAAGAGTTGAAAAAAGAAGCCCGCCTGATCTCCTATCACGGCAATAAGATCGCCGAACAAACGCGCGAGGTGATGGATTATTCGCGGCTTGAGATGGGGGAAGTCAAAATCAATATTTCCACCTTCCGGCTGAATGAGGTGGTGGACGATGCCGTAACCGGCATCGGCGCCGGGCGCGGCAATCGCCTCGTGATTCACCGTTCGTCTTATGCCGGCCTGATTGGTTCTGATAAATACAAGCTCTACCGAATATTGGCCAACCTGCTCAGCAACGCGGACAAATTTACCCACCGCGGCGCGATAACCCTTAACGTGAAGGTATGTCACGGCAATCTGTATTTGCGAGTAAAAGACACCGGCATCGGGTTTAACGTCAAAAATCTGGATCGGTTGTATAAGGCGTTCAATCAGGGGGTGGAAAGGGAAACGCGGCAGGGGTTGGGGCTGGGGCTGACCATTATCAAAAATTACGTCACGACGATGAAAGGTACCATTAAAGCCAAATCCGTCGAAGGGGTGGGCTCATCGTTTTTGATCCGCATCCCGGTCAAACTAATTAAAGAATAGGTTCGACAGCAGCAGCGAGGAGATAATCAGCGGCTTGGTCGGTTTTTCCACCAGATGTACGTCATAGTGCAGGATCATATCGCCGATGTTTTTCTCGTAGTGATTCAGCTGGCCGGTCAGAATGATGATGCGGGCGTGCGGATCGAGGGCGTCTTTAATTTTCTTCACGACGCGTTCGGAGGTCTCGCCGAAATCCAACAGCCAGTCCAGAATAAACGCCTCAAAGGACTGCTGTTCCAGCGCGGCCAGCATGGCGTCCGCCGTCTGAAAGGTCTCAGTCTCGATGCCGTATCGGCTGGCGATCTTCTTCAACAGTTCGAGAATATCCCCATCATTGTCCAGGATCGCGATACGCGGGGCCGGCAGAAAGTCTATCTTGTTGACTTTGTACAGCGGAGCCTCGGCGGCATGTTCCCGATTGGTGTTGATGATGAAAAGATCGTCTTTTTTGCAGGCGTAGGTTTCGTCGTTGTCCGCTTGCGTGACCGGGCGCTCGTCAACCTCAATATTGCAGCGCTTGTGAATGCTGTTCATGATAAAGACGGCGTTATGCGTCCTTTGGCCGGCAAACGGCTCGTTGAAGTACTGAAATACCTTTTTGACTTCATCGAGGGTGATGCCTCTTTTGCCATCCAGCTTCTGTTTGGCGCTGTTGTACTGAAGGTTCAGTATGTTGGCCATCGTGGAGGCATGCTTTCTGTCGCCAACTCCTTTCAGAGTGAGCAACGCGCTGATTGCATCGATGTAATTTGGCGTTTTCTTCATGACAACCTTGGCTTTTTTTGATGTTGACCGCGAGCGCTGAAAAACCTGCGCGAGGACCCGTGCTGGATTATAGATGATGACTGGGGGTTGCAGCGATATCAGTTTGATTTTGCTTGTCAAACTCAAAATACACTCGATGCTAAATAAAAAAACACTCAAAAGACATTCACATTTAATCGTTTGTATGGTTAATTAGCGCACATACTGTGTGATTCGCGTCCTGGGGGGGTGCCAGTCTCACAAAATAAACCGCCTGCTCTTGTCCGTAAGCAGGGAGCAGGCGGCAAAAAGATCCGCGGCCAACACCAGGGCCAATGGCAGCACCGGGGATGACCACTCGAATCTCTCTTCGTCGCTGTACCTTCTTATCCTCGTTCCCACTTTTCTGCCGCCACAGCGCTCTATGAGTATCACTCCTGAGTGAGTGCCGCACATCGTTATGCCATCTTTCTGACTGCCCATTAGCCGACAAGGCAATCTGCCCGTACGCCCTTACCGGCCGCGATACGCCATATGCGCGTTGCCGCGGACGAGGGCCCGGCGTCGCGCAAGAGAAGCTCCGGCGCGATCCGGGATGGGATAAGGCGGGGCCATCGAGAGGGTGACGGCCCCGGCCGACGCCGGGTTTGGCGGTCGGCAAGGTCACTATAGCCGGGGAGGTAACCGGCGCCAGCGCCGGCGTTCGGCATTGCGCGGCCGCTCCAGCGTTTTCTTCACGCGGCGGTAAACGTTGCCGCTTATTGCGTGCTGCGTCCCAGATAACCGTCCCAGTCTTTCCACACCGGCTGCAGCCCGGCGTTACTGATGGCCTCGGCGACCTGCTGTGGCGTGCGGCCGTCGTGCGGCTCGAACTGTTCCAACTCCGGCGGCACGTCGTCGGCATAGCCGCCGGGCTGCGTCTTGGATCCGGCGCTGACGCTGTTGATCGCCACCGGGATCATGTGATCGCGGAAGTACGGCGATTCACGCGTAGACAGCGACAGCTCAACGTCCGGCGCGAACAGCCGGAAGGCGCAGATCAGCTGCACTAACTGAGGCTCGCTCATGATCGACGCCGGCTCAATGCCGCCGGCGCAGGGGCGCAGACGCGGGAACGAGATCGAGTAGCGGCTCTGCCAGTAGGTTTGCTGCAGGTAGAACAGATGTTCCGCCAGCAGGTAGCAGTCGGTGCGCCAGCTGTTGGACAGGCCGATCAACGCACCGAGGCCGATCTTGTCGATCCCGGCGCGCCCCAGGCGATCCGGCGTGGCCAGGCGCCAATGAAAATCCTGCTTCTGCCCGCGCAGATGGTGCTGCAGATAGGTGGCCGGATGGTAGGTTTCCTGATACACCAGCACGCCGTCCAGGCCCAGCGCTTTCAGTTCGGCGTACTCGTCCTGCGCCAGCGGCTGCACTTCCATCATCAGCGAGCTGAAGTGGCGGCGGATCGCCGGAATGTGCTGACGGAAATAGTCCATGCCAACCTTGCTCTGATGTTCGCCGGTGACCAGCAACAGGTGCTCGAACCCCAGCGCCTTGATGGCTTCGCACTCGCGTGCGATCTCCGCCGCGTCCAGCGTTTTGCGCTTGATGCGGTTGCTCATCGAAAAGCCGCAATAGGTGCAGTCGTTGGCGCACAGGTTAGAAAGATACAGCGGCACATAGAAGCTGACGACGTTGCCGAAGCGCTGACGGGTCAGCTGCTGCGCGCGCTGCGCCAGCGGTTCCAGATACGGCGCGGCGGCGGGGGAGATCAGCGCCATAAAGTCGTCGCGCGTCAGCTTGTCGGCGTTCAACGCGCGTTCCACGTCGCGTGCGGTTTTGCCGTTGATGCGCAGCGTAATGTCGTCCCAATCCAACTGTTGCCAGCGGCTACTGAAATCGTCGCCCATCACTGCGCCTCCTCTGGTTGGCTGAGGAAGGCGGTCAGCGGGCTGGAGGAGGCCGCACCGCGCTGGCTGGCACCCAATCCGGCGCTGCGCGCCAGCTCGCCGGCCTCCAGCGCCAGGCGAAACGCCCGTGCCATTTGCACCGGGTCGCGCGCCACGGCGATGGCGGTATTCACCAGCACCGCGTCGGCGCCCAGCTCCATCGCTTCCAGCGCGTGGCTCGGCGCGCCGATGCCGGCGTCGACCACCACCGGCACCTTGGCCTGCTCGATGATGATCTCGAGGAAGTCACGGGTGCGCAGACCGCGGTTGGAGCCGATAGGGGCGCCGAGCGGCATCACCGCCGCGCAACCCACCTCTTCCAGCCGTTTGCACAGCACCGGATCGGCGCCGCAGTAGGGCAGCACCACAAAACCGTCTTTCACCAGCGTTTCCGCCGCCTTCAACGTTTCTATCGGATCCGGCAGCAGGTATTTCACATCGGGATGGATCTCCAGCTTCACCCAGTGGGTGCCGAGCGCTTCGCGCGCCAGCCGGGCGGCGAACACCGCTTCGGCGGCCGTTTTGGCGCCGGAGGTGTTGGGCAATAGCCTTACGCCCAGCTGCTGCAGCGGCGCCAAAATGGCGTCGTTGCCGCCGCGCAGATCGACGCGCTTCATGGCCATGGTCACCAGCTGTGAGCCGGAGGCCGCCAGCGCCTCCAGCATCAACGCCGGGGTGGCGAACTTGCCGGTGCCGGTGAACAGGCGCGAGGTAAAAGTGGTATCGGCGATTTTCAGCATGTCAGCCTCCGGCGATCGCTTGAAACAGCAAAATGTCGTCACCGTCCTGCACCTGATGGTCGGCCCAGTCGGCGCGCGGGATAATGGTTTGGTTGATCGCCAGCGCAGTGCCCGGCTGGTGGCGTTCCAGCTGGGTCAGCAGGGCGGCGACGCTGAGCGGCTGCGCCAGCTCCAGCGGTTGGTCGTTCAGACGGATCTTCATGCCGCGCCTCCGCATACCGGGCAGGCGCGGGCCTGGCTCAGTTGCAGCGTGCTCCAGCTCTGCTGCTTGCCGTCGAACAGCCGCAGCTTGCCGTTGAGGGAGGAAGGCATACCGGCCAGCATCTTGATGGCTTCCAGCGCTTGCAGAGTGCCGATCACGCCCACCACCGGGCCGAGCACCCCGGCGGTGCGGCAGTTGCGCTGCGGCTCTTCCTGCTCCGGGTACAGGCAGGCGTAGCAGCCGTGCGCATAGGGCGGCTCGAGCACCAGCAGCTGGCCGCTGAAACCGACCGCGCTGCCGCTGATCAGCGGCTTGGCGGCGGCGATGCAGGCGGCATTGACCTCATGACGGGTCGCCATATTGTCGCAGCAGTCCAGCACCAGATCGGCGCGGGCGACCGCGTCGCGCAGCGCTTGCCCCTGCAGCCGCTGCGCCAGCGGGATGGATTCCACCAACGGGTTCAGCGCCTGCAGGTGGCGTTGCGCCAGCGCCGCCTTGCCGGTGGCGGTATCGGCGCTGCGGTAGAGGATTTGCCGCTGCAGGTTGGTGACATGCAGCTGGTCGTCGTCGGCCAGCAGCAGCGTACCGACGCCGGCGGCGGCCAGATACAGCGAAGCCGGGGAACCGAGCCCGCCCAAACCGACGATCAGCACCGTGGCGCGCTTGAGTTTCTCCTGGCCTTCCGGGCCGACGTCCTCCAGCAGCAGCTGGCGGCTGTAGCGCAGGAATTCCTGATCGTTAAGCATCGTTCGGATCCTCGCCTTCGATCAGCCGCAATAGCTCGGCCGTCGCCGCGCGCCAGTCCGGCGCCTGGGTGATGGCGCTGACCACCGCCACGCTGCCGACGCCGCACGCCAGCACTGCCGGTACGCGATCGATGCTGATCCCGCCGATCGCCACCGTCGGGTAATCCGCCAGGCCGGCGATATGGCGTTTCAACTCCGCCAGCCCCTGCGGCGCCGAAGGCATGTCTTTGGTCTGGGTAGGGAAGATGTGCCCCAGCGCGATGTAGGAAGGTTTCACCGCCAGCGCGCGCGCCAGCTCGGCGTCGTCATGGGTGGATACGCCCAGCCGCAGCCCGGCGCGGTGAATGGCCGCCAGATCGGTGGTATCGAGATCCTCCTGGCCCAGATGCACGCCGTAAGCGCCGTGCTTGATCGCCAGCCGCCAGTAGTCGTTGATGAACAGCCGCGCCTGATAACGCTGGCCCAGCGCGATGGCGGCGGCGATATCCGCTTCGACCTGCTCGTCAGGCAGATCCTTGATGCGCAGCTGGATGGTGGTGACGCCGGCCTCCAGCAGGCGAGCGATCCATTCCACGCTGTCGACGACCGGGTAAAGCCCCAGTTTGTGGGGCGTAGCCGGGAAGGGGGTCGTGATATCAGTCATTGCTTGTCTCCTCTTGCAGGGTGCCGGCGCTGTGATACAGCTCGCTGCCGCGGGCGCGGAACTCGGCGGACATTTTCTCCATGCCGGTCAGCTGCACTTCGATCGGCTTGGCGGCTTCCTGGGCGGCGGCGTAGTCGCGCACCTCCTGCGAAATTTTCATCGAGCAGAATTTCGGCCCGCACATCGAGCAGAAGTGGGCGACCTTGCCGGACTCCTGCGGCAGGGTTTCGTCGTGATAGGCGCGGGCGGTGGCCGGATCGAGCGCCAGATTGAACTGATCTTCCCAGCGGAATTCGAAACGCGCCTTGGACATGGCGTTATCGCGGATCTGCGCACCCGGATGGCCTTTGGCCAGATCGGCGGCGTGAGCGGCGATCTTGTAGGTGATCAGGCCCTGCTTGACGTCCTCTTTGTTCGGCAGGCCGAGGTGTTCTTTCGGCGTGACGTAACACAACATGGCGCAGCCGAACCAGCCGATCATTGCCGCGCCGATGCCGGAGGTGAAATGGTCATAGCCCGGGGCGATATCGGTGGTCAGCGGGCCGAGGGTGTAGAACGGCGCTTCGTGGCAGTGTTCCAGCTCTTCGGTCATGTTGCGGCGGATCATCTGCATCGGCACGTGGCCCGGGCCTTCGATCATCACCTGCACGTCGTATTCCCAGGCGATTTTGGTCAGCTCGCCCAGCGTATGCAGCTCGGCGAACTGGGCTTCGTCGTTGGCGTCCTGAATCGAGCCGGGGCGCAGGCCGTCGCCGAGCGACAGCGAAACGTCGTAGGCGGCGCAGATCTCACAGATTTCACGGAAATGCTGATAGAGGAAGTTTTCCTGATGGTGCGACAGACACCATTTGGCCATGATCGAGCCGCCGCGCGACACGATGCCGGTCAGGCGTTTGGCGGTCATTGGCACGTAGCGCAGCAGCACGCCGGCGTGGATGGTGAAGTAGTCGACCCCTTGCTCCGCCTGTTCCAGCAGCGTATCGCGGAACATCTCCCAGGTGAGGTTTTCCGCCACGCCGTTGACCTTCTCCAGCGCCTGGTAGATCGGCACGGTGCCGATGGGCACCGGGCTGTTGCGCAGGATCCACTCGCGGGTTTCGTGAATATAGCGGCCGGTAGAGAGATCCATCACGGTGTCCGCGCCCCAGCGGGTGGACCACACCAGCTTCTCCACCTCTTCTTCGATCGACGACGTGACCGCCGAGTTGCCGATATTGGCGTTCACCTTCACCAGGAAATTGCGGCCGATGATCATCGGCTCCGCCTCCGGGTGATTGATGTTGGCGGGAATGATGGCGCGGCCGGCGGCCACTTCATGGCGCACGAACTCCGGCGTGATGTTGTCCGGCAGGTTGGCGCCCCAGCTTTGGCCCGGGTGCTGGTGGCGCAGCACCTCGCCGCGAATGCGCTCGCGCCCCATGTTTTCACGGATGGCGATGAACTCCATCTCCGGGGTGACGATACCGGCGCGGGCATAGTGCAGCTGGGTCACACGCCTGCCCGGCAGCGCCTTGCGCGGCAGCGGCAGATGTTCGAAGCGCAGGTGATCCAGCCCCTCGTCCGCCAGCCGCTGTTGGGTGAAGCCGGAGCTGGCGCCGCTGAGGGTGGCGGTATCGCCGCGCGTGTCAATCCAGCCGGCGCGCAGTTTGGCGAGACCGGCGTGCACGTCGAGCTTGGCCTGCGGATCGCCGTACGGGCCGGCGGTGTCATACACCGGGATCGCCTCGTTGGGTTCATACTGCGGATTGTCTTTGCTGCCGCCGAGCAGGGTCGGGCTGAGCTGAATTTCGCGCATCGGCACCTGGATATCGCTGCGCGAGCCTTGCAGATAGATACGGCGTGAGTTCGGGAAAGCCATGCCTTGCAGGGTGTCGATAAACTGCTGGGCGGCTTCGCGTTGCGCTTTACGGGCGCGCGGTGGATTAACGTTAGACATAGCAAGTTCCTACCAGTGTGTTGGGTTGGGAAAGTTGCTTGTCTGGAGCTCGGAGGGAGTAATGATGGTGGCCGATAAGGCAGGGCGCCCGCAAGGGGAAGGCCGTGCCTGTGGCGATAGATTACTCTTGTTCCCTTCGCGGGTATTAACCCGATCAGGTTCCGCGGATCCCGAATTAACGGTCTCAGCCTGGCTGATTCGATGAACAAATCAGGCGCTAGGCACTCCGACAAGATGCCCCCCAGTATAGGAGGGATAAGAAAAAAAACTATAAAATTTTAACGCGCCGGATCCGGCTGCGGTTGCTGCGCGGCTTCCGCCTCCAGCAGGATCAGCTTATCTTCCAGCGCAAAGCGCGCCGCCAGCGTTTCGCCGATATCCGACAAGGCCTGGTGGAATTCCAGACAAACCTCCTGATCGATATCCACTTCGGTATAGCGATCGTGGAACGCCATGATCTGTTCGGTATTGGCCCACAGCTTGGGGTAGATGTTCACCGCCAGCGACATTTTCGGACTGGCTGCGCCTTCCACTTGTTTGATAATTCTGTCATAGATATGAAAATGCCCTGCGGAGAGGTAATCCACCAGGTTGTGGCAAAAGTTCTCCAGCGCTTTTTCATTCAGCGGCGTATGCTTTTCTTTATTCGGTTTGAGGCCTACCAGCGTGCAGTAGGCGACCAGCAACTGCTTGCGGGCCTGAAGCCATTGATCAACTAATTCATTACTACCGCCAACGCGCTGAGTCAGCCTTTCCAAACGGTTGAGCATGTTTGACTCCGTGTAAGTAATAAAAGTAACCGGTAAGTTATTAAAATGTAACAAAGCCGATTCGTAGAGTGCCAGTGAAGCTGAGGTTGTGCAACAACGATATGGAACTTGCATTAACGGGCAATGAAAACGGCTGGTGGATCGTCAGCCATGAAAGCAAACTTTGGTTACCGAACGGTGAATTGCCGTCGGGGACGGCCGCCACCCTCGGGCTGCAGGGCCGTATGGCGCGCACCATCGGTGAGTGGGCGGGGGCGCCGGTTTGGCTGGTGCGCCAGGCGATGCCGCGGGAGATGGGCTCGGTGCGTCAGCTGTTGGATCTGGATCGCGGTCTGTTTCAGCTTGCCGGGCGCGGCGTGCAGCTGGCGGATTTCTACCGTTCACATCGCTATTGCGGCTACTGCGGCCATGAGATGCACCTCAGCCGCAGCGAGAGCGCCTGCCTGTGTGGCCACTGCAAAGAGCGCTACTATCCGCAGATTGCACCCTGCGTGATCGTCGCCATTCGGCGCGAGGATCAGATCCTGCTGGCGCAACACGTGCGCCATCGCGGCGGTATCCACACGGTGCTGGCCGGCTTCGTCGAAGTGGGCGAAACGCTGGAGCAGGCGGTAGCGCGCGAAGTGATGGAAGAGAGCAATATCGAAATCAAGAACCTGCGCTACGTCACTTCACAACCCTGGCCGTTCCCGCACTCGCTGATGATGGCCTTTATGGCCGATTACCATCAGGGGGAAATTCGTCACGATCCCAAGGAGCTGCTCAACGCTGGCTGGTATCGCTACGACCAATTGCCGCTGTTGCCGCCGCCCGGCACCGTGGCGCGACGGTTGATTGAGGACACCGTGGCGCTGTGCCGGGCAGAATAATGTACAATGGCCGGCAGATTATTAAGGGAGCCCCATAAATGACTGAGTTGAAGAACGATCGCTACCTGCGCGCGCTGTTGCGCCAGCCGGTGGATGTGACCCCCGTATGGATGATGCGCCAGGCCGGTCGTTATTTACCGGAGTACAAGGCGACCCGCGCCCAGGCCGGTGATTTCATGTCGCTGTGCAAGAACGCGGAGCTGGCCTGCGAGGTCACGCTGCAGCCGCTGCGCCGCTATGCGCTGGACGCCGCCATCCTGTTCTCCGACATTCTCACCATTCCCGACGCCATGGGGCTCGGCCTGTACTTTGAAGCCGGCGAAGGCCCGCGTTTCAGCTCCCCTGTTACCTGCCGCGCCGACGTCGACAAGCTGCCGGTGTTCGATCCGGAAGTGGAGCTGGGCTATGTGATGAACGCGGTGCGCACCATTCGCCGCGAGCTGAAGGGCGAAGTGCCGCTGATCGGCTTCTCCGGCAGCCCGTGGACGCTGGCGACTTATATGGTCGAAGGCGGCAGCAGCAAAGCCTTCACCAAGCTGAAGAAGATGATGTATGCCGAACCGGCCACGCTGCATCTGTTGCTGGACAAGCTGGCGGACAGCGTGATCCTGTATCTCAATGCCCAGATCAAAGCCGGCGCGCAGTCGGTGATGGTGTTCGACACCTGGGGCGGCGTGCTGACCGGGCGCGACTACCGCGAGTTCTCTTTGCACTACATGCACAAGATCGTCGACGGGCTGCTGCGTGAAAACGACGGCCGCCGCGTGCCGGTGACGCTGTTCACCAAAGGTGGCGGGCAGTGGCTGGAGGCGATGGCCGCCACCGGCTGCGATGCGCTGGGGCTGGATTGGACTACCGACATCGCCGACGCGCGTCGGCGCGTCGGCGACAAAGTGGCGCTGCAGGGCAATATGGATCCGTCGATGCTGTATGCCTCTCCGGCGCGCATCGCGGAAGAAGTGGAGACCATTCTGGCCGGTTTCGGCCACGGCAACGGCCATGTGTTCAACCTGGGCCACGGCATCCATCAGGATGTGCCGCCGGAGCACGCCGGCGCCTTCGTCGAGGCGGTGCACGCGCACTCGGCGAAATACCACCGTTAAGGATTCGATGTGACCGATATGGCGGCCCTGCGCGCCGAACAGCTGCGGCGCGCGGCTGAAGTCATTCGCTACGACGATCTGCCGGCCGAACCGCCGGCCTTCATCGCCGGCGCCGACGTGGGCTTCGAGCAAGAAGGGGCGGTGACGCGCGCCGCCATCGCCATCCTGCGCTATCCGTCGCTGGAGCTGGTGGAGTATCAGGTGGCGCGCATCGCCACCGTCATGCCCTACATCCCGGGCTTCCTGTCGTTTCGCGAATACCCGGCGCTGTTGGCCGCCTGGGGGCAGCTGCAGCAGAAACCGGGGCTGATCTTCGTCGATGGGCATGGCATTTCGCATCCGCGGCGTCTCGGCGTCGCCAGCCATTTCGGCCTCCTGGTCGATGTGCCGACCATCGGCGTGGCCAAGAAGCGCCTGTGCGGCAAATTCGCGCCGCTGGAAGCCGCCGTCGGCGCGCTGGCGCCGCTGGAAGATAAGGGTGAACCGCTGGGCTGGGTGTGGCGCAGCAAGGCGCGTTGCAACCCGCTGTTCATCTCTACCGGCCATCGCGTGAGCGCCGACAGCGCGCTGGCGTGGGTGCAACGCTGCATGGCGGGCTACCGATTACCGGAGCCGACCCGCTGGGCCGACGCCATCGCGTCGCGCCGTCCGGCGTTTCAGCGTTGGTTGCAGCAGCATCCGGAGGTGTCGCCATGAGCGATTTCGGGTACACTGCGCCGCAGATAACGCGTAAGAGAGTAAAGCATGCTACGTAACCCGATTCATTTACGTCTTGAACGGCTCGAGGCCTGGCAACATTTGACCTTTATGGCCAGTTTGTGCGAGCGTATGTACCCGAATTACCAGATGTTCTGCAAACAGACCGAGTTCGGCGATCCGGCGGTTTATCGCCGCATTCTGGATTTGGTGTGGGAAACGCTGGTGGTGAAGGACGCCAAGGTCAACTTCGACAGCCAGCTCGAGAAGTTGGAAGAGGCGATTCCGTCGGCGGAAGATTACGATCTTTACGGCGTTTACCCGGCAATTGATGCCTGTATCGCATTAGGGGAACTGATCCATTCGCGGCTCGGCGGGGAGACGCTGGAGCACGCCATTGCCATCAGCGAAACATCGATTCGCACCGTGGCGATGTTGGAAATGACCCAAGCCGGTAAGGAAATGACCGACGAAGAGTTGGAAAGTTTGCCTGCGGTAGAGGAAGAATGGGACATTCAATGGGAAATTTTCCGCCTGTTGGACGCCTGTGAAGAGCGCGATATAGACCTGATCAAGGGGCTGCGATCCGACCTGCGAGAGGCCGGTGTCAGCAACATCGGGATAAATTTAGCGCAATAAGGCAACAAAACGTGATTTAACGCCTGATTTGTCATGCCTTAAGGCTTCACATCCGCACCCTGTCTGGTCTACATTTGGGGGGCGTAAAAAAAGTGGCTATCGGTGCGTGTATGCAGGAGAGTGCTGTCAATCGGCATATCCGTCGCACTCGATGCTTTGCAAACGATAAACACACTGTAAGGATAACTTATGAACAAGACTCAACTGATTGATGTAATCGCGGACAAGGCTGACCTTTCCAAAGCACAAGCTAAACTGGCTCTGGAATCCACCCTGGCTGCTATTACTGAGTCTCTGAAAGAAGGTGATGCAGTACAATTGGTTGGCTTCGGTACTTTCAAAGTAAACCATCGTAGCGAGCGCACTGGCCGCAACCCACAGACTGGCAAAGAAATCAAAATCGCAGCAGCCAACGTGCCTGCGTTCGTTTCTGGCAAAGCACTGAAAGACGCTGTTAAATAAGACCGCGCCTCGGTGAAAAGAATAAACAGGGGGGCGATGGCGCCCCTTTTGTTTGCTCGTCGGGCGCTCATGGCCGTTGGCATCGCCGTCGGCCTGAGTGCCTGCAGTTTCCATTCCGATATCCCCAGCTTTACCGCCAGCGGCTTCGTGGCCGATCAGGGTGTGATACGCCTGTGGCGTAAAGACGATGAGCAACATCGTCCGCAGGTGTTGGTCAGCGTCTACAGCCCTTACCGTGGTCCGGGTACCATCACCACGCTGTACACCTATCAGGGCGACGTGCTGCGCCAAATCAAACGCAACGACGCCGACGGCGATCGAGATTCCATTCAGCTGCGCTTTGCCGACGACGGCACGGTGAGCTTTATGCAGCGCCAGCTGGCGACACGCCGCGAACCGCTGACCAGCGATGAAATCGCTCTGTACCAATATCAGGCGCGGCGGATCCTTGAAGTGAGCAATGCGCTGCGCGCCGGCAAGGTGAAATTGCTGCAGGGGCACTGGATGCAGGGCGAGGTGCAAACCTGCGACGGCCAACGCATGAAACCGGGGCTGGATGCCGCCTCCATCGTTTGGATCGAGAAACGCGCCCGCAGCAGTAGCCGGCCGGTGAGCGTCGCCTGGCTGGAAGCGCCCGAAGGCAGCGAACTGCTGCTGGTGGCGAACGACGACTTCTGCAGCTGGGAACCGAAAGAAGACCAGCTGTAAAAAAGGCCCCGCGCTGCGGAGCCTCCCATCATGACCTTAGACGGCCAAATCACTTGCCGCGCGCAATCGCGCGATAACCGATATCTTTGCGGCAGAAGCTGCCCGGCCATTGAATGCCTTCCGCCAGCTGGTAGGCGCGTTGCTGCGCCTGCGCCACGGTGTCACCCAGCGCCGTTACGCACAGCACGCGGCCGCCGCTGGTGACGACATCATCGCCCTGCAGGCGTGTACCGGCGTGGAAGACCTTGCCGTCGGCGTTTTCCTGCTGCGGCAATCCCTGGATCACTTCGCCGTTGCGATAGTCCCCCGGATAACCGCCGGCCGCCAGCACCACGCCGAGCGCAGGGCGTTCGTCCCAGTCGGAGCTTTTCTCGTTCAGGCGGCCTTCGGCACCCGCCAGGCACAGCTCCACCAGATCGGAGCGCAGGCGCAGCATGATCGGCTGGGTTTCGGGATCGCCAAAACGACAGTTGAATTCGATCACCTTCGGCTGGCCATCGGCGGCGATCATCAGGCCGGCGTACAGGAAGCCGACGTAGGTGTTGCCTTCCGCCGCCATGCCGCGCACCGTCGGCCAGATCACCTGATCCATAGCGCGCCGGTGGATTTCGTCGGTCACGACCGGCGCCGGGGAGTAAGCCCCCATGCCGCCGGTGTTCGGGCCGGTGTCGCCGTCGCCGACGCGTTTGTGGTCCTGGCTGGTGGCCATTGGCACCACGTTCTCGCCGTCGACCATCACGATGAAGCTGGCTTCTTCGCCGTCGAGGAACTCTTCCACCACGATGCGATGACCGGCGTCGCCGAAGGCATTGCCGGCCAGCATGTCTCGCACCGCCTCTTCCGCTTCCTGCAGCGTCATCGCGACGATCACGCCTTTACCGGCCGCCAGGCCATCGGCCTTGATGACGATCGGTGCACCTTTGCGGCGCACATAGGCCAGCGCCGGCTCCACGTCGGTAAAGTTTTCATATTCGGCGGTCGGGATGCGGTGGCGCGCCAGGAAATCTTTGGTGAAGGCTTTGGAGCCTTCGAGCTGCGCGGCGGCCTGCGACGGGCCGAAGATTTTCAAACCGGCGGCCTGGAAGGCATCGACCACGCCGATCACCAGCGGCGCTTCCGGCCCGACGATGGTCAGACCGATGTCATGGCTCTGGGCGAAAGCGACCAGGGCAGGGATGTCGGTGGCGGCGATCGCCACGTTTTCCAGATTGGCTTCCAGCGCGGTGCCGGCATTGCCCGGCGCAACGTAGACTTTGTCCGCCAGCGGAGACTGGGCGGCTTTCCAGGCCAGCGCGTGCTCGCGCCCGCCATTGCCGATAATCAAAATGTTCATCAGGGGCTCCACGAATGGCGTGCGCCGAAGCGCACGCGGCAAAAGGAATTAATGGCGGAAGTGACGCATGTCGGTAAAGATCATGGCGATGCCGTGTTCGTTGGCGGCGGCGATCACTTCGTCGTCGCGGATAGAGCCGCCCGGCTGGATCACGCAGGTGATGCCGACCGCCGCCGCGGCATCGATGCCGTCGCGGAACGGGAAGAAGGCGTCGGAGGCCATGGCGGATCCTTTCACTTCCAGCCCTTCATCGCCCGCTTTGATGCCGGCGATCTTGGCGGAGTAAACGCGGCTCATCTGGCCGGCGCCTATGCCGATGGTCATGTTGTCACGTGCATAGACGATGGCGTTGGATTTCACGAACTTGGCCACTTTCCAGCAGAACAGCGCGTCGCGCAGTTCCTGTTCGGTCGGCTGACGCTCGGATACCACACGCAGATCGGCGGCGGTTACCATGCCCAGATCGCGATCCTGCACCAGCAGGCCGCCGTTGACGCGCTTGAAGTCCAGCCCCGCCACGCGTTGCTGCCACTGGCCGCAGGCCAGCACGCGCACGTTCTGCTTGGCGGCCAGCAGGGAGCGCGCTTCCTGGGTGACGTTTGGCGCGATGATCACTTCCACGAACTGGCGGCTGATGATCGCCTGCGCGGTGGCGGCATCCAGCTCGCGGTTAAAGGCGATGATGCCGCCAAAGGCGGAGGTCGGGTCGGTTTGGTAAGCGCGCTCGTAGGCGGCCAGGATGTCGTCGCCGATCGCCACGCCGCAAGGGTTGGCGTGTTTGACGATCACGCAGGCCGGCTCGGCGAACTCTTTCACGCATTCCAGCGCGGCGTCGGTATCGGCGATGTTGTTATAAGACAGCGCCTTGCCCTGCAGCTGCTCGGCGGTCGCGACGGACGCTTCCTTTACCTCTTCTTCTATATAGAAGGCGGCCTGCTGGTGGCTGTTCTCACCGTAGCGCATATCCTGCTTCTTGATGTAGTTGAGGTTCAGGGTGCGCGGGAAGCGGCCGGACGGCTGCTCGGTCTCGCCGTGGTACGCCGGCACCAGCGCGCCGAAGTAGTTGGCGATCATGCTGTCGTAGGCGGCGGTGTGCTCGAAGGCCTTGATGGCGAGATCGAAGCGGGTGGCATAGCGCAGCGAGCCGTCGTTGTTGTCCATCTCGGTAATGATGGCGGCGTAGTCGCTGCTCTTCACCACGATGGCGACGTCTTTATGGTTCTTGGCGGCGGAGCGCACCATGGTCGGGCCGCCGATATCGATATTCTCGACCGCGTCTTCCAGCGAGCAATCCGGGCGCGCCACGGTTTGGGCGAACGGGTACAGATTGACGACCACCATGTCGATAGGCTTGATGTCATGCTGAGTCATGACGGCGTCGTCCTGCCCGCGGCGGCCGAGAATACCGCCGTGAACTTTCGGGTGCAGGGTCTTTACTCGTCCGTCCATCATCTCCGGGAAGCCGGTGTAGTCGGAAACTTCGGTAACGGGCAGACCGGCGTCTGCCAGCAGGCGAGCGGTACCGCCGGTGGAGAGCAGTTCAACGCCGCGCTGGGAAAGCGCTTCGGCGAATTCAACGATACCGGCTTTGTCAGACACGCTGAGCAGGGCCCGGCGGATTGGACGAGGTTGTTGCATGGTTTTATCCCTTGGCTTTGAGTCGCAATTAAAGAGCGTTACGTGAATGTCCACCTCGTTCTCTCTATAAGGAAAGGTTTTTGCCTTATAAAGGGAGGGGCAGGCGCATATTCAGGTAACGCCCCCATAAAAAGGGGGATCGTTTCGTCGCGGGGAATTGTAGCGAAAACGTTTGCGTGGCGCTCGTAAATTTTCCGTGCAAATCGCATCTGTGGATAACACTGTGTGCAAGTGGGTATAAGGCGGGGTTTTGCTGTGGAATGCAGCGAACGATCGTTTTTGCGGAAAATACCTGTTGCGGCCTGCGAGGAACTCCCTATAATGCGCCTCCATCGACACGGAACATGTGAACAACTTCACAGAGTATCCGGGGGTCGCAGAGAAAAAATCCTGAAAATTAGGGTTGACTCTGAAAGAGGAAAGCGTAATATACGCCACCTCGAGTTAGCAAGCGAAAGCGCCTAACTCACTGCTCTTTAACAATTTATCAGACAATC
>NZ_JBJNOR010000009.1:0-53191 GCF_052166535.1 Serratia sp. CY82433 | reverse complement strand
CTCGGCGGCCAGCAACACCGGCGACTACTCGGCGGCCAGCAACACCGGCGACTACTCGGCGGCCAGCAACACCGGCGACTACTCGGCGGCCATCAACACCGGCTACCGCTCGGCGGCCAGCAACACCGGCGACTACTCGGCGGCCATCAACACCGGCTACCGCTCGGCGGCCAGCAACACCGGCGACTACTCGGCGGCCATCAACACCGGCGACTACTCGGCGGCCGAGGTAAGCGGATCTCATTCCGTCGCCGCGGCTTTCGGCATCGAAGGAAAAGCCCGCGCATCCGAAAACAGCGCGCTTGTTCTCTGCTATCGCAACGATGAAGGCGAGCTGATCCACATCCGCGCCAGCAAGGTGGGCGAAAACGGCATCAAGCCAAACACCTGGTACACCCTGAACGAAAACGGCCAGTTTGAAGAAATTGAGGAGTAATCAATGAGCCTGGAATCAAATCTCGAATTAAACAACAAGCTGCTCACTCGGCAGAACGAGCTGGCCGAACAGCAAAACACCCTGCTGGCGCAGCTGGTAAGCGCCTTCTCCAGCGGCAAAACCTTCACAGCTGACACCCCGCACCAGCCCAAAGCCGAAACGCCTGTCGATAAGAAAGACGGCGCGGGGCCGTTCTATCTGCGCCGCACCGCCGACGGCGCGTTAAATCAGGTCGGCACCGAGTCGGCACGCGACAGCATGCTCTCCGATGGTTATGTCGAAATCGGCAAAGCGCAGTTCCAGCAGTTGAAGTTAGAAGCCGAAAAAACACAGGTCAAGCCGGTCTCCCTGGAAGATCAGCCGCTGCCGGTCGCTGTGGCGCTGGCCGTTATCTATGGCGCTAAACCGGCGGCGGAGCTCACATCTGAAATGGTGGAATACGCCACCCACTTTGTGGAAACCACCGAAGGCAAGGAACGCGACGAGCAGATCGACGCGCTGACCATGGCGCTGAAAGGCGTTGACCGAGCGAACAAACTGCACGGCGCCGGCGTGTTCGACCTCGCACTGCAGATGGTTGAGCATTGGGACGCGCTGCCGGGCATCACCGAGCGCCGCGCCTATGCCGACCTGCTGCTGGACACCCCGAAAGAGAAACGCGCCGACGTGAAGCCTGCCAAGCCGAAAGAATCGGCCAAAGGCAAAAAAGAAACTGTCGATACCGCAGAAGATCCGAAAGCGCTGTTCGCCAAGGCTGAGCAACTGATCTTGTCGTTGGCCAAAGGCGGCTATCGCAGCGAGGCCGTGCAAATTCTGACTGACCATGGCGCGAAAAAGCTGAGCGAAGTCGAACCGGACAAACTCCCGGCCGTCATTGCAGCAGCCGAGAAAGCGCTGGAGGGTTAATCATGCCAGACCAACACGCAAAACTCTCTCCATCATCAGCGCATCGATGGATGCGCTGTACGGGCAGCCTGGCGCTTGAAGCGGGTATCGAGGATAGCGGTTCCCCCTTTGCGCTCGAGGGAACCGCCGCGCACGCGCTAGCGGAGATCGTCCTGCGCAACCGCATCGACCCGACACTGGTAGGAATTGAGCTGCAAGGCGGCCAGAACGCGACTGACTACATCGGCACGTACCCGTTGGCCAGCGGTGAAAGTGCTGACGCCGGGCCGCAGGTGACGGAGGAAATGGCTGAAAACGTACAGACGTACGTCGATACCGTTTGGACTCTGGCGGAGGGCAACACGCTGCTGGTAGAGCAGCGAGTCGACTTCTCCGATGTGGTCGGCATTCCCGGTTCGTTCGGTACCGCCGACGCCGTTATCTTCGCCGGTAACGAGCTGCAGATCCATGATTTGAAGTTTGGCCGAGGGGTAAAGGTCGACGCCGAAGAAAACGAGCAATTGCAGCTTTACGCGCTGGGTGCGCTGGATCAGTTCAGCATTTTGCAGGACTTCGACAGCGTGCGTTTGTTCATCCACCAACCGCGGCTCAACCACGTTTCAGAATGGGCGCTCAGCGTTGATACTCTGCAGGCATTCGGAGAGCGGGCGCAGGAACTGGCCGCCGCGGCAGTAACAACAGCAGCGATTGCCAGTTGCGACGGCGTCGAAACCCTGCCGATCGATGTGTACTCCCCCGGCGAAAAACAATGCCGTTTCTGCAAAGCCAAAGCGACCTGTCGAGCACTGGAGCAGTTCACTCTAAACACCATCGCCGACGACTTTGTCGACCTGACCCGCGAAATAGCGCCGCAAATATCGGGTGCACAGGAACGGATCGCGGTCTGCGACAGCGCTCACCTGGCCGAGGTTTACGGTCAGCTCGATTTCATCGAGGGCTGGTGCAGTGCCGTTCGTGCCCGAGTGCACGCCGAACTAAACGCCGGCACTGACGTTCCGGGCTACAAGCTGGTCGCCGGTAAGCAAGGCAACCGGGCGTGGAGCAGCAAGGAAGAAGCAGAAGCCATGATGGAATCCTTCCGGCTGAAAAAGGAACAGCGGTACACCTACACACTGATCGGCCCTGCACCGGCTGAAAAGCTGCTGAAAAAATCCAACCCCCGCCAATGGGCAAAGCTGGAAAAGCTTATTACCCGCGCAGATGGCAAACCAATGGTAGCGCCAGCGACAGACCCTCGCCCGGCGCTGATTATCAACCCCGGAAACGATTTTGAAAACGTAGACGCTGCCGAAGCGGATGCAGAATCCCTCATTTAAGGAAACCCACAATGAAAGTTAAATTGCAGAATGTCCGTCTGGCCTTCCCCGACCTGTTCGAAGCGAAACAATTCGACGGCGAAGGTGATTTCAAGTTCAGCGCCACTTTCCTGATCCCGAAAGACCATCCCGTAAACAAAGAGATCGAGGCGGCAATCCTCAAGGTCGCGAAGGATAAATGGGGCGCGAAAGCGGATTCTATCCTCACGTCGATCCGCGGTAACCCGCAGCGCTTCGGCTACCGCGACGGCGCAGAGAAACCCGATTACGACGGCTATGACGGCAACATGTACATTCGCGCCAGCAACAAAGCCCGCCCGCTGGTGCTCGACCGTGACCTGTCACCGTTGACCGCCGCCGACGGTAAGCCGTACTCCGGCTGCTACGTCAACGCCACCATCACCATTTACACCTATGAGAACAAGGGCAAAGGCATCAGCGCTTCCCTGGGCGGTGTCCAGTTCTTCCGTGATGGCGATGCCTTCGCCGGCGGTGGCGTGGCAAGCGTCGACGACTTCGAACAGATCACCGACGGCGCAGACGCCGAATTGATTTAACCCTTCACTCCCCCACCCGGCCGCGCGCCGGGTGTTTTGGAGAGCGGGCGACCACCCGCTGCCCAAAGCACTACAACGAGGCATTCTTTATGCGAAAACTCTGGCTTGATAAGGAAACATTTTGTGAGGTGCCGATACGCAACGGTACCCACGTGTACGCGGAATGCGCCGAGGTTATGCTGATCGCCTGGGCAATAGACGACGAGCCGGTGCAGGTTGTAGACCTCACCGCCGGCGACGCCCTCCCCGAACGATTTCTCGCCGCGCTGGCCGATCCGGATTACGAGGTATGGGCGCAAAACTCCCACTTCGACCGCACCGTTATGCGACACGCTCTCCCGAATATCCTGCCGCCCGTTGAGCGCTGGCGCGACACGATGGTGCAGGCGCTGGCGCATGGGCTCCCCGGCGCGCTGGGCGCACTCTGTGAAGTGTTGGATATCCCTCAGGACAAGGCGAAGGACAAGGAAGGCAAAGCGCTGATCCAGTTGTTCTGCAAACCGCGCCCAAAGAACAACAAACTGCGGCGTGCTACCCGCAAAACGCACCCGGAAGAATGGCGCCGGTTCGTGGCCTACGCGGGGAACGATATCGAGGCGATGCGCGAAGTGCATAAGCGCCTGCCAAAATGGAATTACCAGGGTGCAGAGCTCGCGCTGTGGCATCGCGACCAGCGTATTAACGACCGCGGGGTATGTGTGGATGTTGAGCTGGCCGAGGCGGCGATCACCGCCGTAGAAATCGAGCAAAAGCGGTTGGCAAAACGCACCCAGGTAATGACCGATGGAGAAGTGCAAGCCGCCACGCAGCGCGACGCCCTGATAAAGCACATCGTGGAGTCCTACGGCGTAGAGCTACCGGACATGCAGAAAAGCACACTGGAACGGCGTATCGCGGACCCGGATTTACCCTCAGAGGTTAAAGAACTGCTGGCCATCCGCCTGCAGGCGTGCACAACCAGCACCAGCAAGTACAAAGCGCTGATGAAGGGCGTCAGCAGTGACGGCCGGCTGCGCGGCACGCTGCAGTTCTGCGGTGCGTCACGTACTGGCCGCTGGGCGGGCCGCCTGTTCCAACCGCAAAACCTCCCTCGCCCGTCGCTTAAGCAGGACGAAATCGCCACCGGTATTGAGGCGATTAAAGCGGGGTGTGCTGATCTGCTGTACGACGTGATGCCGTTAACCAGTTCCGCGATACGTGGCTGTATCCAGGCCCCTCCGGGTAAAAAGCTGGTAGTCAGCGACTTGTCGAACATCGAAGGCCGCTTCTTGGCCTGGCTGGCTGGCGAGGAATGGAAGCTGCAGGCGTTCAGGGATTTCGATGCTGGTACCGGCGCCGACCTTTACAAGCTGGCCTACGCGCGAGCGTTCAATATCTCCCCCGACGACGTCACTAAGCACCAGCGCCAGATCGGTAAGGTGATGGAGCTGGGCCTCGGCTACGGCGGCGGCGTGGCAGCGTTCGTCACCTTCGCATTGGTCTACGGCCTCGACCTGGAAGATCTGGCCGATGCTGCGCTGCCGAATATCCCGCTCGATATTCAGCGCGAAGCGCGCAGTTGGTGGCGCAAGTCCGTCGAGACGAAACGCACCTACGGCCTGAGCGAGCGTGTGTTCATCACCTGCGATTCTCTCAAACGGTTGTGGCGCAAAGCGCATCCCGCCACTGTGTCATTTTGGGCTGAGCTGGAGGCGACGGTGCGACGCGCTATTGGTTCTCCAAAAAATACGTTCGTCTGCCGGCGGCTCAAGGTTCGCCGCGATGGTGCCTGGCTGCGCATCGTTCTCCCTTCCGGGCGGGCGGTCTGCTACCCATCCCCGGCAATCAGAGACGGCAAGATCACATACATGGGCGTTAATCAGTACAGCCGCAAATGGCAGCGTCTCGGCACTTACGGCGGGAAACTTGTCGAGAACGGAACACAGGCCGGGTCGCGGGACGTACTGGCCGACAGCATGCCCCATATTGAGGCAGCCGGTTACGACATCGTGCTGACCGTACACGATGAAGATATTACCGAAGCGCCCGATACCCCTGAATACAACGCCGAAGCATTATCCGCTTTACTCGCTACTAACCCCGAATGGGCGCCGGACCTGCCGCTAAACGCCGCAGGCTTTGAGGCCTATCGCTACAGGAAGGACGATTAACCACGATGGCCTATACCCGAGAAAGTACCATCGAGCGGCACCTGGTGGCACAGGTAAAAGCCGCCGGCGGTATCGCTTACAAGTTCGTGTCCCCTGGGCTACGCGGTGTTCCTGACCGCTTGGTGCTACTGCCCGGCGGGCGCATTATCTTCGTCGAATGTAAAGCACCGGGCGAGAAACCTCGCCCTGAACAACTGCGCCAACACGCCCGGCTCCATGCGCTGGGCTTCGACGTAGTGGTGCTGGATAGCAAGAATCTGGAGGGCATTTTATGAATCTGTTGACCTGGACCCGCCGCGCAATTTGGCGGGCGATACTCGCCGGGTGTACCAGCTTTTGGCTCGGCGTGTTCGGCCTGGTGCTAATTGCGATTGCGGAGTGGGCAAGATGATATATCGCCCCTTCACATCCCGCCCTTACCAGGACCTCATAATCAACCATCTGCTCGATACCCCCCGCTCTAACGTTTGGGCAGGCATGGGCATGGGGAAAACCGTAGCGACGCTGACTGGGCTGGAAGATCTCTTTATGGCCGGCAGCGAAACGCAACCAGCTTTAGTCCTGGCGCCGCTACGCGTGGCCGCCAGCACCTGGCCGGACGAGGTCGAAAAATGGGGGCACTTACGCAATATCGAAATACAGCCGATCGTCGGAACCGCCAAAGAGCGCGCTGCGGCGCTGTTCAACAGCAACGCAAGCGTGTTCACCACCAACTACGACAACCTGGTGTGGCTGGTTGAGCAGCTCGGCGGCCGCTGGCCGTTCGGCACTGTGATCGCTGACGAAAGCACCCGGCTGAAGTCCTTCCGCCTGCGACAAGGTGGTAAGCGCGCCGCGGCGCTGGCCAAGGTGGCGCACAAGCACGTGCACCGCTGGGTAAACCTCACCGGCACCCCTGCGCCGAACGGCCTGATCGACCTGTGGGGGCAGGCATGGTTTGTTGACCAGGGCGAACGCCTAGGCCGGACATACAGCGCCTTTACGTCCCGCTGGTTCAACAGCATCCAGTTTCCGGGGCAGCAGTGGTCTAAGCTCGAGGCCCGCCCCTGCGCACAGGAACAGATGCAGGCGGCGCTGCACGACGTAACGATCTCGCTGGACGCCGCAGACTGGTTCGATATCGACGCGCCCATTCACAACGTGATCCGCGTTCCGTTGCCACCAAAAGCTCGCAGCCAGTATCTGGCGATGGAAAAGGAGATGTTCCTCGAGTTGAATGGCGCCGGCGTCGAGGCGTTGAACGCCGCGGCCAAAACAGTGAAGTGCCTGCAGATCGCCAGCGGTGCCATTTACACCGATGATGCGGGGACATGGGCCGAAGTGCACGACGCCAAGTTACAGGCACTGGACAGTATTTTATCCGAGTCAGGTGGTATGCCGGTACTGGTTGCATATCACTTCAAGAGTGACCTAGCGAGACTGCTGAAGGCGTTTCCCAAGGGCCGCCAGCTCGACGCAGACCCGCAGACAATCCGCGACTGGAACGCCGGCAAGATACCGGTGCTATTCGCGCATCCGGCCAGCGCCGGCCACGGCCTGAACCTGCAGGATGGCGGCAACATTCTGGTGTTCTTCTCGCACTGGTGGGATCTGGAGCAGTACCAGCAAATTATCGAGCGCATCGGGCCGACGCGCCAGGCGCAAGCCGGCCACCGCCGACCGGTATGGATACACCACATCATCGCCGTCGATACCACCGACGAAATGGTGATGGAACGGCGCAATTCTAAACGTGAAGTGCAGGACATCCTGCTGGAAGCCATGAAAAAGAGGGGGCTAACATGACGCCAATTACTTTAGACACTGACCTGATCAGCATTAAAGAAGTGGAACGCGCCACAGGTTTTAAAAAGTCGTATATTTATCAAAAAATAAAAGACGGGGAATTCCCCCATCCGAAAAAATTGGGTGCCTCTTCGCGCTGGGTTCGCGGCGACGTGGAGGTATGGAAAAAGCAGTTTGATTAAATCAACCGCAGCCCATCTATGTAATCCGCGTACCACTGCATCATTTCTTTACGCCCCTCCAAATAGAGGGCATGGTTATACGTACCCCGCGTTTTATTTTTATCCACGTGCGCGATCTGGATTTCGACCCAATCCGAGTTGAAACCTTCATCATTCAGTATTGTGCTAAACGTGTGGCGGAAACCGTGCCCTACTACCTTATCTTTATAGCCGAGCGCGTGAATCATTTGGTTTATCGTGTTTTCGCTCATAACTTTTGACGGATCGTTCCTGCCTGGGAACATGTTTTTAAATCTCCCCGTCAACGCATTTAACTCTTTAAGCAATTCGACTATCTGTCTGGAAAGCGGCACTAAATGCGGCCGACCCATCTTCATAAATTCAGCGGGTATTTCCCACAAGGCCTTATCGAAATCCACCCACGCCCACTGCGAGTGGCGCAATTCGTGCGTGCGCAAACCGGCCAGCATCATAATTTTTACGCCTAATTTTGGCAGCGGGCTGCCGGAGTAATCATCAACAGCATCAAGAAAGTCGGGGAGCTGCTCCGCAGAAAGAAATGGGAAAGATTCCCCCTCGTGGCCGGCCATAGCACTGTTGAGCTCTCCTACCGGGTTATATTTGCAGCGGCCCGTTGCTACAGCGTACCGGAAAACCTCGCCGCACCACCGCCGGGTTTTAGCTGCTTTCTCGGTGGCGCCGCGCGCTTCGATTTTCCTCAGCGCCTTCAGCATGGTGATCGGCTCAATGTCGATGACGGCCACATCACCCACGGCAGGAAATATGTCCTTTTTGAAGGCCTCCAAAATGTCACTTGCGTAGCCTGCCGACCAGCGAGGGGCTCTAAACTCGTGCCATTCAGCTGCGATCTCGCGAAACGTGATCGCCTGAGCGGCCGCAGTAGCCGCGCCGTAGTTCTTCGCCTTCACCGGGTCAATACCGGCGGCTACATTCTGCCTGGCTTCGTCACGCTTCAACCTGGCCGAGGCCAAGGACACCGCCGGGTAGACCCCGATCGCCAGCATCTTTTCTTTGCCTGCAAAGGTGTAGCGGAAACGCCAGTACTTTGCGCCATTACTTTTTACGAGCAAAAATAGCCCGTTGCCGTCAGTAAGCTTGTAGTCCTTCTCGCCTGGCTTGGCGGTTTCGATCTGTCGCGCGTTGAGCTTCATAGATACCCGTCATCAAATCTGGATACCCGGATTTTTACCCATTTAAGGCGCGGATTGCAACGGAAATAGACGGACAACCACGGACAATAAAAACATTAACACTCAGTAAAATCAGCGATTTTTGGAGACATACGGAACTATATGGAGGGGTTAGTGGTGCCGATAATAGGAGTCGAACCTACGACCTTCGCATTACGAATGCGCTGCTCTACCAACTGAGCTATATCGGCATCGCGCCGGGCCTGCGGGGCAAGCCGGAAGTGCGTTGAACAAGGTAGACCTGCGCGCGAAATGAGTCAATAGCCGCCGGGGCGTTTGGTTGTTTTGCAAGCAGTGATACTGCCGTGCCCCCAAAAACACTCAGGGCGCAGCACGCTACGCCCTGACGTCTTTATGACCGCAATCCGGCCTTAGCTGCGCACCAGATCGTCGCCGTAGCCAATCCACTTGTAGGTGGTCAGCGCGTCCAGGCCCATCGGGCCGCGGGCGTGCAGTTTCTGGGTGCTTACCGCCACTTCCGCGCCCAGGCCGAACTGGCCGCCGTCGGTGAAGCGGGTGCTGGCGTTGACGTACACCGCCGAGGAGTCCACCGCGCGCACGAAGTGCTCGGCGCTGCTCAGCGAGCGGGTGAGGATCGCGTCGGAGTGATTGGTGCCGTGGGTGCGGATGTGGTCGATGGCTTGATCGATATCGTCCACCAGCAACACGTTCAGATCCAGCGACAGCCATTCGTCGTCGTAATCCTCCGCGTTCACCGGCACCACCGTCGCCGGGCTGCCCTGCAGCAGCGGCAGCGCGTTTTCCGCCGCGTGCAGCGTCACGCCCGCCGCCGCCATTTTGGCGCTCAGCGCCGGCAGGAACTCGGCGGCGATGCTGCGGTTCACCAGCAGCGTTTCTAGCGAGTTACAGGCGCTCGGGCGCTGGATCTTGGCGTTTTCAATGACCGTCAGCGCCTTGTCGAAATCGACGTCGGCATCCACGTAGGTGTGGCACACGCCGATGCCGCCGGTGATAACCGGGATGGTCGATTGCTCGCGGCACAGCTTGTGCAGGCCGGCGCCGCCGCGCGGGATCAGCATGTCGACATAGCGATCCAGGCGCAGCAGCTCGTTCACCAGCGCGCGATCCGGGCTGTCGATCGCCTGTACCGCCGCCGCCGGCAGGCCGCACTGTTCCAGCGCCTGCTGGATCACTTTCACCGTCGCCTGGTTGGTGTTATGCGTCTCTTTACCGCCGCGCAGGATCACCGCGTTGCCGGTTTTCAGGCACAGGCTGGCGACGTCGATGGTGACGTTCGGCCGCGCCTCGTAAATCACGCCGATCACGCCGAGCGGCACCCGGCGGCGCTCCAGCTTCAGCCCGCTGTCCAGCAGGTTGCCGTCCAGCACGTGGCCGACCGGATCGTTCAGGCGGCACACCTGGCGCACGTCGTTGGCGATCGCCGCCAGCCGCGCCGGGGTCAGCAGCAGGCGATCGAGCAGCGCTTCGCTCATGCCGGTGGCGCGCGCCTGCGCCATGTCTTGTTCGTTCGCCAACAGGATCGCTTCGCTGTTGGCCTCCAGCCTGTCGGCCATCACCGACAGCACCTGATTCTTCTTCGCCGTGCTCAGCACCGCCAGCTGCCAGGAGGCCTGCTTGGCGGCCTTCCCCATCTGCTCCAGCATGCTCACTCCTTAACTGACAATCATATCGTCGCGGTGCACTGCCACCGGACCGTATTCATAACCGAGGATTTCGCTGATTTCCTGCGAGTGGTGCCCGGCGATCATGCGCATCGCGTCGCTGTTGTAGCGGCTGACGCCGTGCGCCAGATCACGCCCCGCCAGGTTGCGGATGCGGATCACTTCGCCGCGCGAGAAGTCGCCCTTCACGTCGCGAATGCCCTTCGGCAGCAGCGAACTGCCGCGTGCCATCATCGCTTCCACCGCGCCGTCGTCGACGGTGATCTCGCCGGCCGGCGGCGCGCCGAAGATCCAGCGTTTGCGGTTTTCCAGCGGGGTTTCCAGCGCGTGGAAACGGGTGCCCACCGGTTTGCCTTCGATCACGTCCGCCACCACGCCCAGTTTGCTGCCCGCGGCGATCACCACGTCGATGCCGGCGCGGCAGGCCACGTCGGCCGCCTGCAGCTTGGTGCCCATGCCGCCTGTGCCCAGGCCGGAGACGCTGTCGCCGGCGATGGCGCGCAGCGCGTCATCGATGCCGTGCACTTCACGGATCAGTTCGGCCTGCGGGTTGTTGCGCGGATCGGCGGTGTAGAGGCCCTGCTGATCGGTCAGCAGCAGCAGTTTGTCGGCCCCGGCCAGAATGGCCGCCAGCGCCGACAGGTTATCGTTGTCGCCCACCTTGATTTCGGCGGTGGCGACGGCGTCGTTCTCATTGATTACCGGCACGATGCGGTTGTCCAGCAGCGCCGTCATGGTGTCGCGCGCGTTGAGGAAGCGCTCGCGGTCTTCCAGATCGGCGCGCGTCAGCAGCATCTGCCCGACGTGGATGCCGTAAATGGAAAACAGCTGTTCCCACAGCTGGATCAGGCGGCTCTGCCCCACCGCCGCCAGCAGCTGCTTGGAAGCGATAGTGGCGGGCAGCTCGGGGTAGCCCAGGTGTTCGCGCCCGGCGGCGATGGCGCCGGAGGTGACGATGACGATGCGGTGGCCCGCGGCGTGTTGCTGCGCGCACTGGCGCACCAACTCGACGATGTGGGCGCGGTTCAGACGCAGCGATCCGCCGGTCAACACGCTGGTGCCCAATTTCACAACCAATGTCTGGCTGCCGTTCATAGTATTTCTGCCGTGTGTAATGATGAGAAGAAGAGTGCAAAGGTCTTTGTAACAGGAGAGACGCGTTATGCCAACAGGCACAACGCGAAATCAGCACAATACGTGGTCAAACGGGGTCAGGCGGAGAGTTTGATCAGTTTTTCTTTGAAATCGTCGGCGGGTTCCAGCCCCAGTTCCATGGTCGCCAGCAGCTCGCCCAGGCGGCGATGGAAGTCACGCAGGGTGTCTTCCAGCTTGGCGTTCACTTCATCATCCTTAATGTTTTGCGCCGTCCAGTCGCCTTCTTTGTCGAACAGGCCGAATTGGTACGAATAGGTGAAGCGCGCCTCTTCCGCCTGCAGCTCCATCCACCAGCCCCAGAACTCGCGCTTCTCCGGAGCGGGCTTTACATTGACGCAGACGGCCAAACAATCAAAGAAAAAACGGTCGTTTTCACATTGCCCTTCACGCAGGTACGGCCCCAAGCTGGCAAAACGTTTCATTAGTCGGCTTTTAGGGTGACCACTCGGTAACGTCATTCTCTAACCTCCTCAATGTAGACCACTCTTTTTAACAAACTGTTAAAATTTAGCAACTAATTAACGCATTTTGTCCTTCAGCCAGCCGGACATTTGCAGCAGCGCCCGGTGGAAACTGTCGTAAACCGGGGTGCGCGGGATGGCGACCAGCTTGCCGCTCACCGAGGAGGTGACGATCAGCTGCGACTCCTCTTTCGGGCTGAGCGTATCGCGCTCCCAGTAGCCGGAGATCATCGGCGTCGGGCAACGGCGCCCCAGCAGCCCCTGCATTTTCAGCGAGTAGCTGTTCAGCTCCACCTTCAGCACGTTGTCCGAGGCGTTGGCCATGCCCATGCGGCTGGCCAGCACGTCCATATACATGTCCGGTACGTTCAGTTGGGTGCTGCTGTCGCACAGCAGGCGATGCACCACCGGCCCCAGGCAGGCTACGCCGCGCAGCCGCTGCGGCTCCAGGTAGGCCAGCCGCACCGCCACGTTGGCGCCGAAGCGGAAGCCGAAGGCGCTCACCCGCTGATGATCCACCCACGGCACCGAGGCCAGCTGGATCAGCACCTGCTGGTGCAGGTAGCTGGAATCCTGCGTCAGCTTCCATTTGCAGGAGGAGCCGATCGACGGCATGTCGAGCGTCAGCATGGCGATGCCGTGCGGCGCCAGGTAGTCGCGGAACAGGCGATGATAGTCGGTCTGCAGCGTATCGAGGCTGCCGCACATCAGCACCGTCGGGAACGGCGCTTCGCCCTTCTCCGGCATGTGCAGGAAGCCGGTGACGCTACCGCCGCCCTCGATGCGGAACTCCAGCTCTTTCAACTGATACGGCAGCAGCAGCGCCGCCTCTTCGTACGCGCGGTTGGCGAGCATCTCCGCCTGTTCGGCCAGCTCGTCGCCCTTCAGGTGCGGGTAACCGGCGATGCTGTACAGGCTCGCGGCCTTCAGCCAGTATTGGCCGCCGAGCAGCGGATCCTGCTGCTCCGTCGCCCGCTGCTGCCACTGCATGCCCTGATGGATCCACTCGTAGATCCAGTTGCCGTTGCGGTAGCCCACCACGGTATCCAGCCGCTGCGGATTGCTGCGTTCGGCGTCGGAGGCGGCGATGCGCGCCAGCACTTCGTGGATTTCGATCGGGCTGACGCCACGCCAGGCCCACAGCAGCGGATTCAGCATGCGGTACCAGCTGCCGGTGGTGTCGCCTTCCAATGCGGAATGCATGGCGGCGCTCACTTTGTTGCGCGCGCGCAGCACCAGCGTCGAGGTTTCAGGGTGTTTGAATTTGGGCTTGAAAAGAATTTCAGAAAGGTTGGCCTGTGCCATGGTAACAACAGCCTCCGTAAATCTGGCGATAGGCCGCAAAAGGCCTACTTAACTGGAGGTAGTGTACCTAACTCTGGCGGGATAAACCAAAATAACGCAAACGCCCGGCATAACCGGGCGTTTGCTTGGAACTGGCTGGGCTTAGCGGCCGCCGATCGGTGGAACGAAGCTGACGCCCATATCCCACGGCTGTTCGATCCAGGTGTCCTGCGGGATGTCGACCACGTAGTCGTCCACCAGCGGACGGCCCGCCGGTTTGGCGAAGATGGTGACGAAATGCGCTTTCGGGTACATATCGCGGATCGCTTTCGCGGTGCCGCCGGTATCCACCAAATCATCCACCACGATGAAGCCTTCACCGTCGCCTTCGGCGCGCTTGAGCACTTTCATTTCGCGTTGGTTGTCATGGTCGTAGCTGGAAATGCAGACGGTATCCACATGACGGATGCCCAGTTCGCGCGCCAGCAGAGCCGCCGGCACCAGGCCGCCGCGGCTTACGGCAATGATGCCCGTCCATTTGTCGGCAGGCAGCAGGCGGTGCGCCAGCTTGCGTGCGTGCATTTGCAGCATATCCCAGGTAACAACGTATTTTTCGCTCATAGAATCGTGTCCCAGCCGGCTGGTGAAGCGGCTTACTTTATAGTTCAGGGGAAAAAAGGTTGCGCGAGATTATAGAGACTGGCCGCGTTGAATTCCAGTTGTACCGAGGAAAACCTCGCGATTTCCGCCGCGCGGCTTTTCGGTGATTGATGCTGAAAAAGCGAACGTTCTCGCAGCGAAGCCGTGTGATCAAGCGCTTAAACCGCACAATACGGTGCGCGCACCGCCGGAAATAAAGTGATATTCTCTGGTGATCGTGCCACGACGCACAGATACCCGCTCACCTTAACCGCGCGGCACGCCCGTCCTGTCGGAGCCTGCCGTCACAGGAGACTTATAGTGTCTGAATTGTCTCAGCTTTCGCCACAGCCGCTGTGGGATATTTTCGCCAAGATCTGTTCTATCCCGCACCCTTCTTATCATGAAGAAGCGCTGGCGCAGCACATCCTCACCTGGGCCAAAGAAAAGAACCTGCACGCCGAGCGCGATCGGGTCGGCAATATCCTGCTGCGCAAGCCGGCCACCAAAGGCATGGAAAATCGCAAGCCGGTCGCGCTGCAGGCGCACCTGGACATGGTGCCGCAAAAGAATAACGACACCGTGCACGATTTCGCCAAGGATCCGATCCAGCCTTATATCGCCGGCGAGTGGGTGAAAGCGCGCGGCACCACGCTGGGCGCCGACAACGGCATCGGCATGGCCTCCGCCCTGGCGGTGCTGGCCGACGACAGCGTTGAGCACGGCCCGCTGGAAGTGCTGCTGACCATGACCGAAGAGGCCGGCATGGACGGCGCCTTCGGGCTGCAGCCGAACTGGCTGCAGGCGGACATCCTGATCAATACCGATTCCGAAGAAGAAGGCGAAATCTACATGGGTTGCGCCGGTGGTATCGACTTCATCACTACCCTGCCGCTGCAGCGCGAAGCGGTGCCGGCCGGTTATCAAACCCTGAAGCTGACCCTCAAGGGCCTGAAAGGCGGCCACTCCGGCGCCGAGATCCACGTCGGTCTGGGCAACGCCAACAAGCTGCTGGCGCGCTTCCTGTTCGCCCATGCGGCGGCGCTGAACCTGCGCGTGCTGGATCTGAACGGCGGCACCCTGCGCAACGCCATCCCGCGTGAAGCCTCTGCGGTGGTTGCGGTGCCGGCGGACAAGGCCGACGCGCTGAAAGCGCTGAGCCAGGAGTTCCTGGCCGTGCTGCAGAACGAACTCTCCGCCAAAGAGAAGAACATCACCGTGCTGCTGGAGCCGACCACCAGCGCTTCGCAGGCGCTGAGCGCCGACAGCCAGCAGCGCTTCCTGGCGCTGCTGAACGGTACGCCGAACGGCGTGATCCGCATGAGCGACGCGGTAAAAGGCGTGGTGGAAACCTCGCTGAACGTCGGCGTGGTCACCACCAGCGAAAACGAAGCGGAAATCATCTGCCTGATCCGCTCCCTTATCGACAGCGGCAAAGACTACGTGGTCGAGATGCTGACCGCGCTGGGCCAGCTGGCCGGCGCCAAGGTGGCGCCGAAGGGCGGCTACCCGGGCTGGCAGCCGGACGCCGACTCGCCGGTGATGCACCTGGTGCGCGAGCTGTATCAGGAGCTGTTCGACAAGACGCCGAACATCATGGTGATCCACGCCGGCCTGGAATGCGGTCTGTTCAAAAAACCGTATCCAAACATGGACATGGTATCGATCGGGCCAACCATCACCGGTCCGCACTCGCCGGATGAGCAGGTGCATATCGAAAGCGTCGGTCTGTACTGGAAGCTGCTGACCTCGCTGCTGAAAGCGATCCCTGAGCGCGCATAAGCCGCGCGCTTAACGCAAAAAGCCGGCGACTTGCCGGCTTTTTTATTCCCAAGGCAGCGCCAGCTGCCGCTCCAGCTGCGGATCGAGCAGCGTCACATGCAGCCCCACCAGCCGCACGCCGCGCCCTTCGCGCCGCTCGCGCCACGCCTGCCGCGCCACCTCCAGCAAATCCTGCCGGTTCAGCACCGGGAACACGTGCTCCTGGGTGGTTTGCTGAAAATCCTGAAACTTCAGCTTCACGCCCTGCCGGGCGATGTGCAGATCCGGCTTCACCTTGCGCAGCCGCATCTCCAGCTCGGGATAGAGTTTGTCGATAATCAGCGTTTCGCAATCTTCCCAGTCGTGAATGTCTTCCGCCAGGGTGCGCTCAACCCCCACCGATTTGCGCAGCCGCTCAGGAGAGATTTCGCGCCGATCGATGCCCTGACACCGCTCCCACAGCACCCGGCCGAACTTGCCGAAGCGCTTGAGCAGCTGCGCCAAATCGTATTGCTGCACGTCGGCGCAGGTGATAAGCCCCACCTCTTCCAGGCGCTTGGCGGTCACCTTGCCGACGCCGGGGATCTTGCTGAGCGGCAGCTGCTGCAAAAACGCCGGCACCTGCGCCGGCGTGATCACGTACTGCCCGTTCGGCTTGTTCATCTCGGAGGCGATTTTGGCGAGAAACTTGATAGGCGCGACGCCGGCCGACGCGGTGAGGTTCAGCTCGTCGGCGATCGCCTGGCGGATCTCCTGGGCGATCAGCGTCGCCGAACCGTTGCATTGCGGGCTGTCGGTCACGTCGAGGTAGGCCTCGTCGAGCGACAGCGGTTCGATCAGCGGGGTATAGCGGGCGAAGATTTCACGGATGTGCAGCGAGGCCTCTTTGTAGGCCGCTATGCGCCCCGGCAGCAGGGTGAGGTGCGGGCACAGCTTGAGCGCCATCGCCGTGGACATGGCGCTGTGCACGCCGTAGCGCCGCGCCGGGTAGTTGGCGGTGCTGATCACCCCGCGCCGATCGGCGCTGCCGCCAATCGCCAGCGGGATATCGCGCAGGCTGGGATCGTCGCGCATTTCCACCGCCGCGAAGAAACAGTCCATATCGACATGAATGATTTTACGCATCGCACCCTCCAGTAACACTGTATAAGTATACAGTCAGATACCGAAAGCTCAAGACCGCAGGGTTCGACGAAAGCGCCGTTTCCGCCAGATATTTCCGCGTTGTTAAAAAAGCTTAATTTTTCAATAGTATGATTTCCGCCATCCCGTGCGGCTCACCACAACGACAACGAAAAGGTACCCTACATGATCAGATTTTCTCATTTGCTGCTGGCTTCCGCGCTGTCGCTGAGCGCGCTGGCAGCCAGCGCCGCCGCCGGTCACGCGCCGGCGATCGTCGCCCACCGCGGCGGCACCGCCGATGCGCCGGAAAACACCCGCATCGCCATCGAAACCGCGTTGAAAAACGGCGCCGACGCCATCTGGATCACCCTGCAAGAATCCAAAGACGGCGTCATCGTGCTGTATCGCCCTTCGGATCTGAAAACGTTGACCAACCGACAGGGCCCGGTCTCTGCCTATACCGCCGCGCAGCTGGCCGAGATCGACGCCGGCTGGGCTTTCGCCAAGGGGGATGCGCACCCGTTCCGCGGCCAGGGCATCGGCATTCCGCGGCTGGATGAGGTGTTGAAGGCCTTCCCGCGCGTGACTTTCTATCTGGACATCAAATCCCCGGACGCCGATCCGGCGCAGTTTGGCCAGGCACTGCTGGCGACGCTGGAAAGCACCGACAGCCTGAACCGCATCCGCGTCTACTCTACCGACGCCAAATACCTGCAGGCGCTGCCGCCGGCCATCCCACGCTTCGAAAGCCGCGACGAGACCCGCACGCTGCTGGCCAACGTCACCATGGCGCACCAGTGCGATGTCAAACCGGACAACCGCCAGCCGCGCTGGTACGGGCTGGAGCTGAAGCGCGAGGTGGAAGTGGTGGAGAAATATACCCTCGGCGAAGGACGTTCGAAGGCATTTCTCACCTGGGATAAAGAGTCGATGGACTGTTTCCGCTCGCAGGGCCCGGCGCACATCATCCTGTTCGGCGTCAACTCGCCGCAGGATTATCAGCAGGCGCTGGCGCTGGGCGCCGACGGCGTGATGGTCAACTCACCGGCCGAGGCAAAAAGCTTCCGCAAGGCGAAGTAACAATAGAACACCGGAGAAAATCTGAGGAAATAAGGATACTCACGCTCCCCAATGAAGGGAATTTCTCCGGGATTTCACGATCAATCAATATTAATATTTTATTTATTATCAATTAAATATATTAAAAATAAAACGTATAGCCACATAATATTCGGTGCATAAATATCCTCTTCTCATAATGCGATCAACGTCTATTTTTCGAACAAAACATCACCATTAGTGACGACAATACTCTAGGATCTGGCCATCTTTGGAAACACGCCAACGATCTGTCTTTCTTAGACTTTTCTAAATAGCACCTCCAGTCATCTAAATAGCTCTACGGGTATCAACATATGCTATGGCATCAGAGGGCTAGAGAATAATGGAATGATTTAAAAGGAATTATATGTCGATAACTTTTAACAAACTTTGGGAAAAGCATCCTCAAATCAATGGGGATGAGTATCCATGCCGCACTGTCCATGGTGATAAAGCCTTTGATGATCAGTGTGCTATACGCATCGGTGCAGCTTTGGTTCATTGTGGGTATGATGTCAGTAAGTTGTCAGGCGTGAACTTTTGTTGGCTACACAAGAAAAGTGAGGGCCATATTTTGCGTGCTGAAGAACTGGCAAATGCCTTAGCACGAACACCGATACCGGGGCTAGGACGCATGGTAAAAGTCACACCCAACCAGTTTGAACGGGTGCTGAAAGGCAAAACCGGCATTATCTTTTTTAAAGATTACTGGCAGCGAGGGAATGAAAACTTTCGCAATCGCTCGGGAGATCATATAGATCTGTGGAACGGTTCTCGTTTAACCACACTATCGAGCTATTTTCGTATTCAATGGGGGCTTTCTTGGGATGGGCGTTTTAGCGATTTCTTTAAATCAAAAGAAGTCTGGTTCTGGCAGGTGATATGAAACGGATAGCAGCAATTATTGCCGGTGCGATAATAGGTATCGGCCTTATGCTCCTGGCTTTTCCCTTTCTCTCAGACTGGATTATTGGCCACGTTGAGGGCGAGGATCAGATGTCGGCTAACTTCGAGTTGCTGGCGATTGGCCTAGTGTTGTGCTGTTTCGTGGGTGGTATACTCGGCAACCTGGCCTATTCAAAATCAAATACCTCCCCCAAATAAAAAACCCGGCCAAGGCCGGGTTTTCGCTACAGCTACAGAATGCGGTGCTTGTCCAGCTGCTCGCGCCGCTGCGCCGCTTTGGCTTCGCGCTTTTTGCGCGCATCGCAAGGCTCCGGGCAGTCGCAGACTTTCTCCATCCCCAATGCGGTGATGCCGCCGCAGCTGCCCTGCAGGCTTTTGCGTTTGAACACGTAACCCAACGACATCCCGCCGACGATCAGCAGGAACAACACGAAGGTGGCGGCGAATACCGTCAACATAGCAACCTCACGAACGCTTTTTCAGGTAGGGTTTGAACGCGTCGGAATAGCGCTCCTCAAACCCGTCGGCGGTTTTCACGATCATAAACACCGGAATGCCGAGCAGATTGGCCAACGCCATGCCGCGCTCCGGCCCCATCACGTTCAGGCCGGTGGACAGGCCGTCAGCGGTCATGCAGGCCGGGCTCAGCACGGTGATCGACACCAAACGGTGGTTGATCGGCCGGCCGGTGATCGGATCGATGGTATGCGAATAGCGCACCCCGTCCTGCTCGAAGTAGTTGCGATAGTCACCCGAGGTGGCGATCGACATCTCCCCCGGCTGGATCACCAGCTGCGCCTGCTGCTGCGTACCGGCGGTCGGGCGCTCGATGGCGATGCGCCACGGCTTTTGCTCGCCATTGCGCCCGCGGGTGCGGACTTCGCCGCCGATATCCACCATGTAGTCTTTCACGTGTTGCGATTGCAGATACTCCGCCACCACGTCCACGCCGTACCCTTTGGCGATCGACGACAGGTCGACATACAGCTCGGGGATGCTTTTCACCAGGGCGCTGCCCTGCACCGACAGTTTTTCGGCGCCGGTCCAGGCGCGGCGATGCGCCAGCTCCGCCTCGCTCGGCACTTTATCCGGCCGCCCTTCCGGGCCAAAGCCCCACAGGTTGACCAGCGGCCCGACGGTCACGTCCAGCGCGCCATCGGTCACGCGGTTGATGCGCAGCGCTTCACGCACCACCTTGGCGGTCGCCGGCGAAACCGGGAACGGCCGGTCAATATCGCGGCTGGCGTTGAAGCGGCTCAGCTCGGAGTCCGGCCGGTAGGTGGACATCTGGTCGTTCACCTGTTCCAGCCGTTTGTCGATCTCCGCCTGCATCTCGCGCGCCGACGGCGTATCGTCGCCGGCCACGTAACGGATCGAATACGAGGTGCCCATGGTTTTACCCGTCAGATCCACCTGTTCCGGCCCGCAGCCGGTCAGCAGCAGGGTGGCGCTCAGCGCCACGCCCGTCAGCCAGTTCTTCATCGCCAATGCGCGCATTTAGCCACCAAAGTCATCCAGCATGATGTTCTCGTCTTCGACGCCCAGATCTTTGAGCATCTTGATCACCGCGGCGTTCATCATCGGCGGCCCGCACATGTAAAACTCGCAGTCCTCCGGCGCCGGGTGATTCCTCAGATAGTTCTCCAGCAGAACATTATGGATAAAGCCGGTGTAGCCGGTCCAGTTATCTTCCGGCTGCGGATCCGACAGCGCCACGTGCCAGGTGAAGTTGTCGTTCTCCGCCTGCAGCTGGTTGAAGTCGTCTTCATAGAACATCTCGCGCAGCGAACGCGCGCCGTACCAGAAAGTGATCTTGCGCTTCGAGTTCAGGCGTTTGAGCTGATCGAAGATGTGCGAACGCATCGGCGCCATGCCCGCGCCGCCGCCGATGAAGATCATTTCGGCGTCGGTCTCCTTGGCGAAGAATTCACCGAACGGCCCGGAGATGGTCACCTTGTCACCCGCCTTCAGCGACCAGATATAGGAAGACATGATGCCCGGCGGCACGTCCGGGTTGTTCGGCGGCGGCGTGGCGATACGCACGTTGAGCATGATGATGCCCTTCTCTTCCGGGTAGTTGGCCATCGAGTAGGCACGCACCGTGGTGTCGTTCACCGTCGAGCGGTAGCGGAACAGATTGAACTTGTCCCAGTCGCCGCGATACTCCTGCGGCACGTCGAAGTCGGTGTAGCTGATGTCGTGCGCCGGCGCTTCGATCTGGATGAAGCCGCCCGCGCGGAACGGCACGTCTTCGCCATCCGGGATCTTCAGCTTCAGCTCTTTGATAAAGGTGGCTTTGTTATCGTTGGAGATAACCTCGCACTCCCATTTCTTCACGCCGAAGATCTCTTCCGGCAGCTCGATCTTCAGGTTCTGCTTCACGTTCACCTGGCACGCCAGGCGGCAACCCTCTTTCGCTTCGCGCTTGTTGATGTGCGAGAGCTCGGTCGGCAGGATATCGCCGCCGCCCTCTTTGATCACCACCCGGCACTGGCCGCAGGAACCACCGCCGCCGCAGGCCGAGGAGACGAAGATCCCCTGGCTGGAGAGCACGTTGAGCAGCTTGTCGCCCGCCGGCGCATGGAAGCTCTTATCCAGATCGCCGTTGATCTCCACCGCGATGTCGCCGGTGTTCACCAGCTTCGATTTGGCGAACAGGATCAGCAACACCAGCACCATCACGATGGTGGTGAACATTGCTACGCCTAAAATAATTTCCATAAATTCTTCCCGCCTTTACAACTGAACACCGGAGAAGGACATGAAGCCCAGCGCCATCAGTCCGGTGGTGATAAAGGTAATGCCCAGGCCGCGCAGCCCCGCCGGCACGTTGGCATACTTGAGTTTCTCGCGGATCCCCGCCATGGCGACGATCGCCAGCATCCAGCCGGTGCCGGAGCCGAAGCCGTACACCACCGATTCGGCGAAGTTATAGTCGCGCTGCACCATGAAGGACACGCCGCCGAAGATGGCGCAGTTCACGGTGATGAGCGGCAGGAAGATGCCGAGCGCGTTATACAGCGACGGGAAGAAGCGATCGAGGATCATCTCCAAAATCTGCACCAGCGCCGCGATCACGCCGATGAAGGTGATGAAGTTGAGGAAGCTCAGATCGACGCCTTCCACCAGCGCGCCGTCGCGCAGGATCAGGTTGTAGACCAGGTTGTTCACCGGCACCGAAATGCCGAGCACGATGGTCACCGCGATGCCCAGGCCAAAGGCGGTCGAGACCTTCTTCGAGACCGCCAGGAAGGTACACATCCCGAGGAAGAACGCCAGCGCCATGTTCTCGACGAACACCGCGCGCACAAACAGGCTGATATAGTGTTCCATCGGCCTTTACTCCTTTTCGATCTGCGCCGGCTTCAGGGTGCGCAGCACCCAGATCAGCAGGCCGATGATGAAGAACGCGCTCGGCGCCAGCAGGAACAGGCCGTTCGGCTGGAACCAGCCGCCGTTCTGCACCGTTTCCAGCACCGGGACGCCGAACAGCTTGCCGGAGCCAATCAGCTCGCGCAGGAAACCGACCAGCACCAGGATCACCCCGTAGCCCAGCCCGTTGCCGATGCCGTCCATAAAGCTCTCGATCGGCGGCGACTTCATGGCGTAAGCCTCGGCGCGCCCCATCACGATACAGTTGGTGATAATGAGTCCAACGAACACCGACAGCTGCTTGGAGATCTCGAACGCGTAGGCGCGCAGCAGCTGATCGACCACGATCACCAGCGAGGCGATGATCGCCATCTGCACGATGATGCGCACGCTGTTGGGAATATGGTGACGGATCAGCGAGATGAAGAAGCTGGAGAACGCCGTGACCAGCGTCACCGCAATGGTCATCACTACCGCCGTCTCCAGCTTGGTGGTCACCGCCAACGCAGAACAGACGCCCAGCACCTGCAGGGCGATCGGGTTATTGTCGAACAGCGGCCCCAGCAGGACCCGCTTTATCTCTTTGGAATCAGCCATTTTTCAGCGCTCCTTCACGAACTTTTTTCAGGAACGGGCCGAAGCCGTGCTCGCCCAACCAGAAATCAAACGTATGCTGCACGCCGTTGGAGGTCAGCGTGGCGCCGGACAGGCCGTCCACCCCATGCACATCCCCCTGACGCGCGCCGCCTTTCACCACGCGGATCGCCGGCTGGCCGTTGTCGTCGAACAGCTGTTTGCCGACCCACTGCTGGCGCCAGGACGGGTTCTCGACCTCGCCGCCCAGCCCCGGGGTTTCCCCCTGGTCGTAGTAGGTGATGCCCTTGACCGTGTTGCCGTCGTTATCCAACGCCACGAAGGCGTACATCATCGACCACAGACCGGTGCCGTATACCGGCAGCACAATCTTGTTCACCTGGCCGCTTTCGTCGCGCACCAGGTAGATTTCCGCCTGGTTGCTGCGGCGCTTGATGCCGGCCGGATCGTCGCCCGCCGCCAGCGCCACGCTTTTGGCGTCGTCGCGCAGCGCGGCGCCCAGATCGAACGCCGCCGCCTTGCCGGCGACAAACTCGCCGCTGTTCAGATCCACCAGGCGCGGTTCGATGCGCTCGCTGTACAGGCGCTTGACCTGCTCGCTCTCCATTTTCGGCTGCAACAGGCCGGCTACGTCGAGAATATTGCGCTGCTTGTCGAGCAGCTTTTGCTCCTGCTGTTTGGACTTCAGGCCGACGGCGGAGCCCGCCACCACCACTGAACACACCAGACACAGCAGCAGCACTACCAGCAGCGTTTTACCGATGCCGTCGTTTTTCGCTTCATTCGCCACGGGCTTTTCTCCGCTTGATGTTGGCCTGCACCACCAGATAATCGAACAGCGGTGCGAACAGGTTGGCGAACAGGATCGCCAGCATCATGCCTTCCGGATAGGCGGGGTTGACCACCCGGATCAGCACGCACATCACGCCGATCAGAATGCCGTACCACCATTTCCCCTTGTTGGTGAAGGAGGCGGAAACCGGGTCGGTCGCCATAAAGATCATGCCAAAGGCGAAACCGCCCAGCACCAGATGCCAGTACCACGGCATGGCGAACATCGGGTTGGTTTCGGAACCGATGGCGTTGAACAACAGGGCGGAAGCCACCATGCCGAGCATCACGCCGGCGACGATGCGCCAGGAAGCCACGCGGCCGAACAGGATAATCGCTCCGCCGATCAGGATCATCAGCGTGGAGACTTCACCGACGGAGCCAGGGATGTTGCCGAGGAAGGCGTCCATCCAGCTGATGGACTGGCCGGTAGCCACGTTGCTCAGGCTGTGCGCCCCGCCTGCGCTCCACTGCGCCAGCGGCGTCGCGCCGGAGAAACCGTCCGCAGAGGTCCACACCAGATCGCCGGAGATCTGCGCCGGGTAGGCGAAGAACAGGAAGGCGCGGCCGGCCAACGCCGGGTTGAGGAAGTTGCGCCCGGTGCCGCCGAAGATCTCTTTGGCCACCACCACGCCGAAGGTGATACCCAGCGCGGCCTGCCACAGCGGCAGGGTCGGCGGCACGATCAGCGCGAACAGGATAGAGGTGACGAAGAAGCCTTCGTTGACCTCATGCTTGCGGATAATGGCGAACAGCACTTCCCAGAAGCCGCCGACGACAAACACCACGGCGTAGATCGGCAGGAAGTAACAGGCGCCCAGCACCATCTTGCTGACCCAGCCGGCGTCAGCGGCCAGAGAGGCGCCGAGCCACTGCGCCAGGCGATAATGCCAGTCGCCCGCCAGCACCTGTTGCAGCTCGTCGCCGCTGTACAGATGGTGCAGCGCCGGGATCGCCTGTTGGCCGACGTTGTACATGCCCCAGAACATCGCCGGGAACACCGCCAGCCACACCAGGATCATCATGCGTTTCAAATCGATGGCGTCGCGCACGTGCGAAGCGCCGCGCGTCACCGTGCCGGGGGTGTAAAACACCGTGGTAGTCGCTTCATACAGCGGGTACCACTTTTCCAGTTTGCCGCCCGGCGTGAAGTGATGCTCTATCTTCTCAAAATAATTCTTCAGGCCCATCGGTTATCCTTCCTGCTCAATCTTGGTCAGCACCTCGCGCAGCACCGGCGCGTACTCATACTTGCCGGGGCAAACGAAGGTGCACAGCGCCAGATCTTCCTCGTCCAGCTCCAGACAGCCCAGCGCCTGCGCGCTGTCGCTGTCGCCCGCCAGCAGATCGCGCAGCAGCAGCGTCGGCAAAATATCCAGCGGCATCACCCGCTCGTAGTTGCCGATCGGCACCATGGCGCGTTCGCCGCCATTAGTGGTGGTCGAGAAGGCGAACAGTTTGTTCTTCAGGAAGTGGCCCAGCGTGGTGCGGGTAATGGAGAACTTGTTCGGCGAAGGCACGATCCAACCGAACAGCTCTTTGTCGCGCCCTTCTTCCAGCACCGACACCTGCGAGTGGAAGCGGCCGAGCCAGGCGTTCGGCCCGGTGGCGTGCATGCCGTTCAGCACCGAACCTGAGATCACCCGATTCTCGCCGTTTTTCAGGCGGCCGGCGGTCAGCTCATCGAGGCTGGCCCCCAGGCGGGTGCGCAGCAGCGCCGGCTGCGCCACCTGCGGCCCGGCCAGCGCCACGACCCGGCGGGTATCGAGCTGACCGGTGGTGAACAGCGTGCCGATGGCGATGACGTCCTGATAGCCGATGTGCCAAACGGTTTTCTTCAGGCTGACCGGTTCGAGGAAGTGAATGTGGGTGCCCACCAGCCCGGCGGGATGCGGGCCGGTGAATTCGCTGTAGGCGATCTGCGGGCCGCTCTGCTGGCCAACGGAGGCGCCGGCGGCGTGGCATACGTGCACCTTGCCTGCCGTCAGGCGCGCCAACACCACCAGCCCGGCGTTGAACGCCGCCTGCTGCTCGGCGATGATCACCTGCGGATCGGCGGCCAACGGCCGGGTATCCATCGCGGTGACGAAAATGGCGCGCGGTTCGCTGCCGGGGCTCGGCGTTTTGCTGAACGGACGGGTGCGCAGCGCGGTCCACAGGCCGCTGGCGATCAGTTCGCTCTCGACCTGTTCGCGCGGCAACTGGGCCAGTTCACCCAGCGGGTAATGCGCAAACTCGAGCTGGTCATCGCCGCCGTTTTCCAGCGCAATCACCACCGATTGCAATACGCGCCGCTCGCCGCGGTTAATCGCGGCGATGCGGCCGCTGGCGGGAGCCGTGAAGAAAACCCCGGGGTTTTTCTTATCTTCGAACAACGCCTGGCCTTTCTTAACGGTATCGCCTTCCTGCACCAGCATGGAGGGACGCATTCCGACATACTCTTCCCCAAGCAGGGCAACATGCTGAATGTTCGGGCCGTCTTGGATCGCCTGAACCGGGGCTCCGGCTATCGGCAGATCTAACCCTTTTCTGATCTTAATCATAGGATTTATACGATGTAGTTTGGTTTACACGTCTGCCCGGCCCCAGAGGCGGGTGCTGACGATGCCAGGATTGCCGGGCAGTGCGCATGGCGGCACGCCCAACATGAACTTTCTCGCAGTGAAAAACTGGGGTAACGCGCATTCCCTTGATTCCCCCTTTCCGTTGTTAGCGCGACGGTCGATATGTTAACGGCCTGTAGCCAAATAACCATCAAAATAGCCGGGTTATATGCCATAACTCCTGCCGCTTCAATCGCCACAGCGCGTTAAATTGAAGGGGGAATATTAACATTGTTCGCAACATTGTTCTGTGTTCCGTCGTGACTTGGGTCAAGCAAACGCAATTAAATTTCGCCTGTTTTTCACTACTTATCGTTAAAATCTGCCGGTCATTTCACTTTTATCGAGCTTTGTCGTTTTTTTATACATATCACGTATTGCTAAAAATAAACGCGCTGGTAATCTGGCGGTGTTTTGCAGCAGTAAAAACAATATCAGTGGCATGCCGACCAACGTCATTGCGCCGGCAAATAAATATAAGCAGGAATAATAATGAGCAAAATCGCGCTGTTGTTTGCGATGCTTGTTTCTATGCCGATGATCACGGCCTGCAGCGCCAGCGAGCAGGTACCCGAAGCGCCGGTAGTTAAACAGCAATTATTGGGTTCGCCGGTCTATATTCAGATCTTCAAAGAGGAACGCAAGCTGGAATTGTATGCCAAAATGGGCAATGAATTCCGCCTGGTCAACACGTTCCCGATCTGTAATTTCTCCGGTGGGCTGGGTCCTAAACGTCGTGAAGGCGACTTTAAAAGTCCGGAAGGCTTTTATAGCGTTGACGCGCGCCATCTGAAACCCGACAGCAAGTATTATCGGGCGATCAATATCGGTTTCCCTAATGATTACGATAAATCGCAGGGCTATTCCGGTGCTTATCTGATGATCCACGGTGAATGTAAATCGATCGGCTGTTACGCGATGACCAACACCTATATGGATGAGATCTATCGCTATGTCGAAGCCGCCTTCGCCTATGGCCAAAGCCGCGTCGACATCAGCATCTACCCGTTCCGCATGACCGAGCAAAACCTCAAGCGCCATGCGTCATCCAGCTATATCGCCTTCTGGCGCCAGCTGAAGCCGGGCTACGATTACTTCGCGAAGAACCACCAGCCGCCGACAATGGGCGTGGTCAATGGCCAGTACGTCTTGGGTCAACCATTGATGAGCAGCGGCGGCATGATGACGCAGTACGCGTCAGCCAGCCCGACGCCCAACACCAACCCCTTCGCTCAGAACAAGCCGCTCACCGAAGTGAAATAACGCGAACTCGCCTGGCTCAATCTTGTGCCAGGTTTCGTTGGCGGTCAGCGGTTGGGTGGCGATCACCGTGACCACATCGTTCGGTGTGGTCTGCTGCTGAAAATCGATTTCCACGTCCTGATCGAGCAGCGTCGCCTTGCCGAACGGCGCGCGGCGCGTGATCCAATACAGGTTGGTGGAACAATAGGCCATCACGAAGCGCCCGTCCGACAACAGCATGTTGAACACCCCCTTCTTGCGCAGCTGGCTCGCCAACAGGCCGATATAGCGGAAAACCGCCGGCCATTGGCTCGGGGTGCGCGGGTATTTCAGCGCCAGCTGATGCAGCAGCCAGCAGAACGCGTATTCGCTGTCGGTCTGGCCGACCGGGCGAAACGTGCCGGTATCCAGCTGACGATAGCCTTTCAATTGGCCGTTGTGCGCGTAGGTCCAGTTGCGGCCCCACAGTTCGCGGGTGAACGGGTGGGTGTTTTCCAGCGCCACCTCGCCGCGATTGGCCTGGCGAATATGGGACACCACCGCGCAGGACTTGATCGGATAGTCCTGCACCAGGCGGGCGATCGGCGAGTTGAAGCTCGGCTGCGGATCCTTGAATGTGCGGCAGCCGTTCCCTTCATAGAAGGTAATGCCCCAGCCATCCTTATGCGGCCCGGTGCGGCCGCCGCGCTGTACCAGGCCGGTAAAGCTGAAGCAGATATCGGTCGGTACGTTTGCGCTCATCCCGAGCAGTTCACACATCGCCAGCACTCCTTAACCACACTGACACAGGCTGTGCGGGCGCAGCACGCGGCGCCCGCCGTCTTATTCATGGGGAGCCGCAGCTCCCCGCAGGCTATCAAGCCTTAACCATCTCTTTTTCGATCAGCTGAATCAAGATGTGAATCGCTTTAATGTGGATTTCCTGAATGCGGTCGGCGTAGCCGAAGTGCGGCACGCGAATTTCCACATCGGCGGAACCCGCCATCTTGCCGCCGTCCTTGCCGGTCAGGGTGATCACTTTCATCCCCTTGGCGCGCGCCGCGTCGATGGCCTTGATGATGTTGCCGGAATTGCCGGAGGTGGAAATGCCCAGCAGCACGTCGCCTTCGCGGCCTACCGCTTCCACATAGCGAGAGAACACGTACTCATAGCCGAAGTCGTTGCTGACGCAGGACAGGTGGCTCACGTCCGAGATGGCAATCGCCGGGTAGCCCGGGCGGTTTTCACGGTAGCGGCCGGTCAGCTCTTCGGCGAAGTGCATCGCGTCGCAATGGGAACCGCCGTTGCCGCAGGAAATCACTTTACCGCCGGCTTTGAATGAATCCGCCAGCAGCACCGCGGCGCGTTGGATGGCGTCGATGTTGGCGTCGTCATTGATAAATTTCGCCAGGGTATCAGCCGCTTCGTTCAGTTCACTGCGAATAAGGTCGTGGTACATGAGGAACCTCTTGTTATCGTCAAATCTTCCGCTCCGCAGTGTACCGGATCGCGGAAACAGCGAGAAGCATTCTCAGCCAAACAGCGCGCCGGTTAAGGAAGCGGAGAGGTTTTTGATGATTGGTGCTGTCAGTTTGTGACCTGAGTTGTAATTAAACTGTAAACGCATTGATAAAAATTCTGCCTTGTACTAAAACCTATTACATACACACAACAGGTCAGACCTCTTACTACTTCGGAGCTTCTTATGATGGTTCTTAGTATCGTCGTTTTCCTGGCTCTCCTCGGCGTGGTGTTCTACCACCGAGTGAACCTTACCCTCAGCAGCCTGATCCTGGTGGCGTACACCGCCGCCATGGGCGCTATCGGCCTGTGGAGCTTCTGGCTGTTGCTGCCGCTGGCTATCGTGCTGCTGCCGCTGAACCTTTCCTCTGTGCGCCGTTCCCTGCTCTCCGCGCCGGCGCTGCGCGCCTTCCGCAAGGTGATGCCGCCGATGTCCACCACCGAGAAGGAAGCGATCGACGCCGGTACCACCTGGTGGGAAGGCGATCTGTTCCGCGGCGCGCCGGACTGGAACAAGCTGCACAGCTACCCGAAACCGCGCCTGACGGAAGAAGAGCAGGCGTTTATCGACGGCCCGGTGGAAGAAGCCTGCCGCATGGCCAACGACTTCCAGATCACCCACGAACTGGCCGATCTGCCGCCTGAACTCTGGGCATACCTGAAAGAACACCGTTTCTTCGCGATGATCATCAAGAAAGAGTACGGCGGTCTGGAATTCTCTCCTTATGCTCAGGCGATGGTGCTGCAAAAACTGGCCGGCGTTTCCGGCATCCTGGCGATCACCGTCGGCGTGCCGAACTCCCTCGGCCCGGGCGAACTGCTGCAGCACTACGGTACCGAAGAACAGAAAAACCACTATCTGCCGGGCCTGGCGCGCGGCGACGAGATCCCTTGCTTCGCGCTGACCAGCCCGGAAGCGGGTTCCGATGCCGGCGCCATTCCGGACGTGGGCACCGTGTGCATGGGCGAATGGCAAGGCAAGCAGGTGCTGGGCATGCGCCTGACCTGGAACAAGCGCTACATCACGCTGGCGCCGGTCGCCACCGTACTGGGCCTGGCGTTCAAACTGCATGACCCGAACCGCCTGCTGAGCGACAACGAATCCCCGGGCATCACCTGCGCGCTAATCCCGACCAGCACGCCGGGCGTGGAAATCGGCAACCGCCACTTCCCGCTGAACGTGCCGTTCCAGAACGGCCCGACCCGCGGCACCGACGTGTTCGTCCCGATCGATTACATTATCGGCGGCCCGAAAATGGCCGGCCAGGGCTGGCGGATGCTGGTTGAGTGTCTGTCGGTAGGTCGCGGCATCACCCTGCCGTCCAACTCTACCGGCAGCCTGAAATCCATCGCCCTGGCGACCGGCGCTTACGCGCACATTCGCCGTCAGTTCAAGATCTCCATCGGCAAGATGGAAGGTATCGAAGAGCCATTGGCGCGCATCGCCGGCAACACCTATGTGATGGACGCCGCCGCTTCGCTGATCACCTATGCGCTGGTGCAGGGCGAGAAGCCGGCCGTGCTGTCGGCCATCGTCAAATACCACTGTACGCACCGCGGCCAGCAGTCGATCGTTGACGCCATGGATATCGCCGGCGGTAAAGGCATCATGCTGGGCGAATCCAACTTCCTGGCTCGCGCCTATCAGGGCGCACCGATCGCCATTACGGTGGAAGGCGCGAACATCCTGACCCGCACCATGATGATCTTCGGCCAGGGCGCGATCCGCTGCCATCCTTATGTGCTGGATGAAATGGCGGCGGCGCAGAACAACGATCTGAACGCCTTCGATAAATCGCTGTTCGGCCATCTGGGCCACGTCGGCAGCAACAAGGTACGCAGCTTCTGGCTGGGCCTGACCAACGGCCGCACCAGCGCCACGCCGACCAAGGACGCGACCCGTCGTTACTATCAGCAGTTGAACCGCCTGAGCGCCAACCTGGCGTTGCTGTCGGACGTTTCCATGGGCGTGCTGGGCGGCAGCCTGAAGCGCCGCGAGCGCATCTCCGCTCGCCTGGGGGACATCCTCAGCCAGATGTATTTGGCTTCCGCCGTGCTGAAACGCTTTGACGACGAAGGCCGTCAGAAAGAAGATCTGCCGCTGGTGCATTGGGGCGTGCAAGACAGCCTGCATAAAGCCGAACAGGCGCTGGATGACCTGCTGCGCAACTTCCCGAACCGCTTTATCGCCGGCGCGCTGCGCTTCGTGGTCTTCCCGTTTGGCCGCGTGCATACCGCACCGTCCGACCGTCTGGATCACCAGTTGGCCAAGATCCTGCAGGTGCCTTCCGCCACCCGCAGCCGTCTGGGGCGCGGTCAGTACCTGACGCCGAGCGAGCATAACCCAATCGGCCTGCTGGAAGCGGCGCTGGCCGACGTGATGGCCGCCGAGCCGATTCACGAGCGTCTGTGCAAGGCGGCCGGCAAAAATCTGCCGTTCACCCGCCTGGATCGTTTGGCGGAGCGCGCGCTGGAAGAAGGCAAGATCAGCGCCGATGAAGCGAGAATTCTGGTGAAAGCCGAAGAGAGCCGCCTGCGCTCCATCAACGTGGACGACTTTGCGCCGGATGCGCTGGCGGCCGCCAAGCCGGAAAAGCCGGCGGCGCAGTCTAAGCGCCAACAGCAGACCGAAGCGGCTTAGCGCCAATTCGAACTTCACGCATCCAAGGGGCGATCATCATCGCCCCTTTTTCTTTTGCTTTCATGACAAACTGCGCACCGCGCCGCAGGTTGGCGCAGCGGCGGATTTCACGGGAAGGAAGTTCGAGTAGACTGCGCAGCGGGTGCTCTGGATCTTTCTGTCCGGAGCCTTGGCAAAGGAGAGAAAGAGAAAGGCCCCGAGTCGATATTATCAACCCGAGGCCACTCTGATGCCCAACAACATCAGGTTAGCCTCTTACCCGCCGCAAGGCAAGGATAGGGAGGTCAAAAATGCAGCAAAAACGGGTCGTACTTAAGCTGGTGATCGTCTGTATGACGCTGATCGCGTTCATCTGGCTAACCCGCGGTTCGCTGTGCGAACTGCGCATCAGGCTGGGAGACTCGGAGGTTGCGGCCACTTTGGCTTACGAATCCGAACGGTAAGGCAACCCAACGGCGGGGTTCGCCCCGCCCGTTGGCTGATGGTGTCAGGCAAGATCCACGAGCACCCGCCTTTTCAGCCCTGCTGACGAATGCGCGCCAACAGCGCGTCAATATGCTCGATCTGCGGCGCATTGACGATCAGCGTGCGCCCCAATCCCAGCGCATGGCGCTGACAGTCGAGGCGCATATCGGCGTCGGCGATGCTGTCCAGATCGGCGACGTGCGCCAGGCCGATGGTGCGCCGAATCAGTTCGGTGCCGCAGTACCCGACCGCATCGGTCCAGACCTGTTGCAGGAACAGCTCGGCGTAACCCGGCGTCGCCAGCGCCGCATCCCGGCTTTGCTGATGGCACAACGCCAAAAAGCGATCGGCGAAGATCAGCCACAGCTCGCGCACATCCTGCAGGCGCTGCTCGCGCCCGGCGGCGGCGTCGCGCGGCCCGAATAGCCCCGGCAGCCCGCAATAGTTGAGCAGCAGGTTGCCTAACGCAGTACCGATATCGAAACCGATCGGGCCGTAGAAGCCGAATTCGGCGTCGATCGCTTTCAACCGGCCTTCCGCCACGAAGATCGAACCGCTGTGAATATCGCCGTGCAACAGCGCCTCCGCCTTGCTGAGGAAGCGATGTTTCAGGCCGGCGACCGCCAACTTCAGCGGCGCATCCTCGCGCAGCGCCTGCACCTGCGGCAACAGCGCCACCTCGAACTGATTGCGCTCATGGTCGATATAGGGATCGGTAAAGAACAGGTCTTCGGTGATCTGGCACAGTTCGGGGTTAGTGAAACGTCTGACCTCCGCCTTCTTCTGCTGCGCCGACTGATAAAAATCGGAGGTGTGGAACAGCGTCTGCGCCAGGTATTCCGCCAACTGCCCGGCCGCCAGCGGGTGATAGTTGCCCTGTACCAGCTCACTGCGCCAGATGCGATGATCGGAGAGATCTTCCTGCACCATCACCGCCAATTCGGGATCGTGATGCAAGACTTTTACCGTATGCCGCGGGCAGAAACCGCCGTGAACCCGCAGCGTTTCCGCTTCGATGCGCGCCCGATCCAGCGTCAGCGGCCAGGATTCGCCCACGCAGCGCACGTAGGGCAGCGCCTGTTTGACGATCACCCGGCTCACGCCTTCGCGATCGCGGATCTTGAACACCAGGTTCAGGTTGCCGTCACCGATCTCGTCGGCGCTCACCAGCGCCTGCGGATCGGCCACCTGCCCGTATTGGCGGGCATATTCAACGGCATCGGCAGCCGTAAACGTACGATAAAGCGACATTCCCCAACCCCTCTGTTCTCTCTCACTGACCCCAGCGATTCTATTTATTTAGACGTAAAAGCATTTGGACGTCTATACATCTGGAAGTCATGTTGGCAGAATAGCGTTTCAGATGCAATAACCACGCAACAAGGAATTAACCGCCGATGCAAGCGCTTAACACCACCAGTTTGACCCTGCAGGACAACCGCCTTTGGATCCTCGATCAGCAAGCCCTGCCGCAGGAAAAGCGGTGGCGCGCCTGCGACAGCGTGGAGGAACTGGTCGGACACATTCACAGCCTGCGGGTGCGCGGCGCGCCGCTGATCGGGCTGTCCGCCAGCCTGCTGCTGGCGCTGCTGGCGGAACGCGGTCTGCCGCGCGCCGAGCTGGAGCGGGCGCTGCACACGCTGCGCGCCGCTCGCCCGACGGCGGTCAACCTGATGAACAACCTGGATCGCATGAAACTGGCGCTGGCCGAGCCTGACTGGGCGCCGGCGATGGTGAACGAAGCGCTGCGGCTGGTGGAAGAGGATCGCCGGCTGTGCGATCGCATCGCCGATCACGGCGCTGGGCTGGTCAAGCCCGGCAGCCGCCTGCTGACCCACTGCAATACCGGCGGATTGGCCACCGCCGGCGTCGGCACCGCCATCGGCGTGCTGCTGCACGCCCACCGGCAGGGCAAAGTGCAACAGGTATGGGTCGATGAAACCCGGCCGCTGCTGCAGGGCGGCCGTCTGACCGCCTGGGAATTGGGCGAGCTGGGCATTCCCTATCGCCTGATCTGCGATTCGATGGCCGCCAGCCTGATGGCGCAGGGCCAGGTCGATGCGGTATGGGTCGGCGCGGATCGCATCGCCGCCAACGGCGACGTCGCCAACAAGATTGGCACCTACAGCCTGGCGGTGCTGGCGCACTATCACGGCATCCCGTTCTACGTGGCCGCCCCGCACACCACCCACGATCCGCACTGCCCGGACGGCGCAGCCATCCCGATCGAGCAGCGCGCGGCGGCCGAAGTCACCGGCGTTTCAGGTAGCTTCGGCGCCTGCCAGTGGGCGCCGAACGATGCGCCGGTCTACAATCCGGCGTTCGACGTCACGCCGGCGAAGCTCATCAGCGGATGGATATTCGACAGCGGCGTGATTACGCCGCAGCAGGTTGAAGCGGGGATTTTCCAGCGGGCGTTGGGTTAACGCCCGTCCATCGGCACTCAGTCCAAACGCGGATAAGCATCGGCGATCTTGTCGCCGGTGAAATGCGCCACCCAGCCTTCCGGGTTGTCGAACACCCGGATCGCGGTAAAGTGCGGGGCCGAGCCCATATCGAACCAGTGCCGGGTGTTGGCCGGCACCGAGATCAGATCGTTCTTTTCACACAGGATCTGGAATATCTTGCCGTCCAGATGCAGGCAAAACAGCCCTGCGCCCTCGACGAAAAAGCGCACTTCATCTTCGCCGTGCGTATGTTCGGACAGGAATTTTTCACGCAGCGCCTGGCGCTGCTCATGGTCCGGCCGCATGCTGATCACGTCCCAGCTCTGGTAACCCTTTTCCGCCACCAGCCGGTCGATCTCATGCTGGTAGGCCGCGATCACCGCCTCCGGCTGCGGATTGTCGCCCAGCTCGCGATCCGCCTGCCAGCGCTCAAAGCGCACGCCGATCTGCGCCAACTGCCGCTGGATCTCCTGCGCATCACGGCTCTGCCACAGCGGTTGCTGCGGCGCTGTATCGCTGAAAATGGTCAATCCACTCATGAGACGAACTCCCCTAAATCGATGCGATCAAAACGGTTAACCTGCGGATGTCGGCTCTGCACGTCCGCCTCATCGCGGATCAGCTGGCAGGTATGCCAGCCGGCGGCCTGCGCCGCATCCAGCTCCTGGCGGATGTCGGACAAAAACAGCAGCTCGTCGGGCGCGATGCCGATAGCCTGCGCGATGTTGCGGTACGACGCGGTTTCACGCTTGGCGCCGACGTGCGTATCGAAATAGCCGCTGAACAGCGGCTGCAGATCGCCCGCGTCGCTGTGGCCGAACAGCAGCTTCTGCGCCTCCACCGAACCGGAGGAATAGACGTAGAGCTTCACCCCTTGCCGCTGCCAGGCGGCCAACTGCCCGGCGACTTCCGGATACAGATGCCCGCGGAAATCACCCTCGCGGTAGCCACTGCGCCAGATGATGCCCTGCAGCGCTTTGAGTGCGGTGGATTTGCGGTCTTCATCCATAAAGCGGTACAGCGCGGCGATCAGCACGTCGAGATCGGCCTGCGGTTGGCCAATTTCAGCGCGCAGCGCCGCCAGCGGTGCGGCGACTTCGCTCTCAGCGGCATGGCGGCGCACAAAATCCGCCAGCCGTTCGCGGGCGTAAGGAAACAGTACCTGATGCACAAAGCGAATATCGCTGGTGGTGCCTTCAATATCGGTCACGATAGCGCGGATCATTTCGCCTCCAGTAAGCGGCGTTGCAGTTCACACTGGAACAGGAATTCCAGCCCTTCGAGATGGCGGCGGGCTTCCGCCACCTGGCTCCCCCAGCAATACAGGCCGTGGCCGCGTACCAGAAAGCCGTATTGCAGTGGCGTGGCCTCGGCATAGGCCGCCACGCGCGCCGCCAGCCGAGGGATATCCTGATCGTTGTCGAAAATGGGGATCGCCACGCGGTCCAGGTGGCTGCGCTGGCCGGCCAGCGACTTCTGCATTTCGTACCCCTGCAGCACCAGCGCATCACCGCGTTCCACCCGCGACAGGACGGTAGCGTTGACGGAATGGGTATGCAGTACCGCGCCGATATGCGCAGACAGGCGATAGAGCAGCGTATGCAGCCCGGTCTCCGCCGACGGCGTGCGGCCGCTCGGCACATGATTGTCGGCAATATCCACCCGCAGAAAATCGGCGGCGCTCAGGCTGCCCTTGTCTTTGCCGGACTCGGTGACCAGGCACTGACGTTCGTCCAGGCGCAGCGACATGTTGCCGCCGGTCGCCGGGCACCAGCCTTTGTTGCCAATCCAGTGGCAGGCCGCCAGCAATGCGGTAAGTTGCGGATTCTCCGTCATTATTATCGTTTCCCGTTCGGTAAGGCGGCCGGCAGATGAGGCTTGGCCTGCCGCGTGGCGGGCTAAGCACTTTTTCGCATTTAGCCATCTAAGCGTCTTGATTGCCAAATACTAGCATCGTGTTATATTGACGGCAATATAAGCGCCAGGAGTATTCACCCGCTATGAGCACTTCCGCATTGATTCCCGAAAGCAAACTACCCTCGCTGGGCACCACCATCTTTACCCAGATGAGCGCGCTGGCGCAGCAGCACCAGGCGATCAACCTGTCGCAGGGCTTCCCCGATTTCGACGGCCCGGACTACCTGAAAGAACGCTTGGCCTGGCACGTCGCCCAGGGCGCCAACCAATATGCGCCGATGACCGGCGTGGCGCCGCTGCGCGAAGCCATCGCCGACAAAACCGCCGAGCTGTATGGCTGGCAGCCGGACGCCGGCAGCGAAGTGACTGTCACCGCCGGCGCCACCGAAGCGCTGTTCGCCGCCATCAGCGCGCTGGTGCGCCCCGGCGACGAGGTGGTCTGTTTCGATCCCAGCTACGACAGCTATGCGCCGGCGGTGACGTTGGCCGGCGGCATACTCAAACGCATCGCCCTGCAGCCGCCTGCGTTTGCCGTGGATTGGCCAGCGTTCGCCGCCGCGCTGTCGCCGCGCACCCGCCTGGTGATCGTCAACACGCCGCACAACCCGTCCGCCACCGCTTGGCAGGCGGAAGACATGCAGCAGCTGTGGCACGCTATCGCCGAACGCGAAGTCTACGTGCTCAGCGACGAGGTTTACGAACACATCTGCTTCGCCAAAGGCGGCCACGCCAGCGTGCTGGCCCACCCGCAGCTGCGCCAGCGCGCAATCGCGGTGTCCTCTTTCGGTAAAACCTTCCACATGACCGGTTGGAAAGTGGGCTATTGCGTGGCACCCGCCGCGCTGAGCGCCGAGGTGCGCAAAGTGCATCAATACCTGACCTTTTCGGTCAATACCCCGGCCCAGCTGGCGCTGGCGGATAGTCTGCGCGCCGAGCCGGAGCACTGGCGACAGCTGCCGGCGTTCTATCGCGCCAAACGCGACCGCTTTGTGCAGGCGCTGGCGAGCAGCCGACTGGAAATTTTACCCTGCGCGGGTACATACTTCTTGCTGGCGGACTACGGCGCCATCTCCGATCTGGACGATGTGGCGTTCTGCCATTGGTTAACCGAGCACGTGGGCGTGGCGGCCATTCCGCTGTCGGTCTTCTGTGCCGATCCTTTCCCCCATAAATTGATCCGGCTGTGCTTCGCTAAACAGGACGCCACGCTGGATGCAGCTGCGGAGCGGTTATGTCGACTTTAAAAATTACCCTGTTGCAGCAACCTTTGGTCTGGCGCGACGGCCTCGCCAATCTGGCCGCCTTCGACGCGTTGCTGGCGCCGATCGTCGGCCGCGATCTCATCGTCTTGCCGGAGATGTTCACCACCGGCTTCGCCATGGATGCCGGCGAGAGCGCCCTGCCCGAACAGCAGGTGATCGACTGGCTGCACGGTTGGGCGGTGAAAAGCCACGCGTTAATCGGCGGCAGCGTGGCGCTGAAAACCGACGAGGGCGCGGTCAACCGTTTCCTGCTGGTGGAGCCGGGTGGCCAGGTACACGCCTATGACAAACGCCACCTGTTCCGCATGGCCGGCGAACACCTGCACTACCAAGCCGGCAACCGGCGTGAAATCTTCGAATGGCGCGGCTGGCGCATCCTGCCGCAGATCTGCTACGACCTGCGTTTCCCGGTTTGGGCGCGCTATCAGCAGGATTACGATCTGGCGTTGTACGTCGCCAACTGGCCGGCGCCACGCAGTCACCATTGGCAAACGCTGCTGGCGGCGCGGGCGATAGAAAACCAGGTGTATGTAGCGGGTTGCAACCGGGTGGGCGACGATCCCAACGGCCTGAACTACAGCGGCGACAGCCTGATCATCAGCCCTCAGGGCGAGATCCTGGCGGATGCGGAGCCAGGCGCGGCCACGCGGCTGGACGCCGAGCTGTCGCTGGAAACCCTGCAGAGTTACCGCAGCGCCTTCCCGGCCTGGCGCGACGCCGACAGCTTTCTGCGTTTAGACTGACTCCCCCTTCTCCCAGCCGGCGATCGCCAGGCAATAGGCCTGGATCGCCAGCGCCACGTCCGCCTGCCGCACCGCTTCGGCCGGATGATGGCTGACGCCGCCGGCGCAACGCACGAACAGCATGCCGACCGGCCAGTGCGCCGCCACGGCGATGGCGTCGTGCCCGGCGCCGCTCGGCAGCGCCAGGCTCCGCTCCTGTACCTGCTCGACGGCCGCCTGCCAGCATTGCCGCAGATCGCTATCGCAGGCGGTGGCGTCAATGTGGTAAAACTCCTCGCTGGCGAAGCGCACGCCGCGGCGCGCGCAGATCGCCTGCGCCTGCGCCAGCAACGCCGTCAACAGCGCCGCCAGTTGTGCATCCTGCGGGCCGCGCACGTCGAGCGTCAATCGCACTTCGCCGGGGATCACGTTGACCGCGCCCGGCAGGCATTCAATACACCCCACGGTGGCCACCAAATGCGGATCGGCGGCGCGGGTCAGAGTTTCGACCGCCGTTATCCATTCCGCCGCGGCCGCCAACGCGTCTTTGCGCTGCACCATAGGCACCGTGCCGGCGTGGCCCGCTTCACCGCTGAAAGTGCAGGTAAGCCGGCGCGCGCCATTGATCGCCGTCACCACGCCCAGCGCCAGGTCGGCTGCCTCCAGGCACGGCCCCTGTTCGATATGCAATTCGAGATAGGCGCGAATTTCGTTTGGCGCGCGACGCGCCTGTGCGATCGCCGCCGGATCCAGCCCAAAGTCGCGCATGGCCTGCGCGATGCTCACCCCGTCGGCATCCGTCTGCGCCAGCCACTCCTGCGGCCATTGGCCGGTCAGCCCGCGGCTGCCGAGCAGCGTGACGCCAAAGCGCGCGCCCTCTTCGTCGGCAAAACCGATCACCTCCAGCGCCAGCGGCAAACGGCGCCCCTGGCGGTGATAGTGCGCCACCGTCTCCAGCGCCGTGAGCACGCCGAGCATGCCGTCATAACGCCCGGCGTTGCGCACCGTGTCCAGATGCGAACCGAGCAGCAGCGCGGGGGCACCGGGCGTGTGCCCTTCATAACGGCCGCAGATATTGCCGACGCTGTCCTGCCACACCCGCATGCCGCTCTCGCGCATCCATTCACCCACCAGAGCGTTGGCGCGCCGATGTTCGGCGGAGAGATAAAGACGCGTCAGCCGATCGGGCTCTGCGCTGATCGCCGCCAGCTCGTCACAGCGCGCCATCACCCGTGCGGCAGCCTGCTGCGCCTCCAGCGGCGTCATTCAAGCCGTCCTGCGTCGTACAGGTCCCAGGCCGCCTGGAGGGCCTCCCCCTGTTGCGTGGCGAAGCCCAACCGGTTCAACACCGCCTCCAGTGCCGCCAGCGTTTGCAGCACGCAATCCTTGCGCGCGTTGTAGCCCATGGTGCCGATGCGCCAGATCTTGCCCTGCAGCGGGCCGAACGAGGTGCCGATTTCGATGGCAAAGTCGTTCAGCATCATCTGCCGCACCTGTTCGCCGTGCACCTGCGGCGGGATCATCACGCCGAGCACGTTATTCATGCGGTGTTCGAGATCGCCGAACACCGCCAGCCCCATGCCCCGGATGCCCGCCAGCATCGCCGCGCCATGCAGCCGGTGGCGGGCGATGGCCTGATCCAGCCCTTCTTCAAGGATCACCCGCGCACATTCGCGCGCTGCGAACAGCATGCTGGTGGCTTCGGTATGGTGATTCAGGCGTTCCGGTCCCCAATAATCCATGATCATGCCGATGTCGAAATAGTTGGAGTAAATCATCTCGTCGTCGCCGTCGGCATGCTCGGCGGTGCGGATCCCCGCCTCCACGCATTTACGGCGGCGCACTGCCTCTTCAAACTGCGGGCTGAGGGTGACCGGCGAACTGCCGGAGGGGCCGCCCAGGCACTTCTGTAGCCCGGCGGAGACCGCATCCAGCCCCCAGGCATCAGTCTCCAGCGGGTTACCGCCGAAGGAAGCCGTCGCATCGGTGTAGAACAACACGCCGTGGCGGCGGCAGATATCGCCCAGCTCATGCAGCGGCTGCAGCATGGTGGTGGAAGTGTCGCCCTGCACCGTCAGCAGCAGGCGCGGGCGCACTCGCTTAATCGCGTCTTCGATGCGATCGGTGCTGAACACCTCGCCCCACGGCGCCTCAATCGTGTGCACCTCGGCGCGGCAGCGGCGGGCAATCTCGCACAGCAGATGCCCGAAACGGCCGAAGACCGGCACCAGCACTTTATCGCCCGGCCGAATAGCGGAAACCAGCAGCGCTTCGATACCGGCGCGCGAGGTGCCGTCCACCAGCATCGTCCAGCGGTTTTCGGTGCGGAACAGCGCGCGGTACAGCGCCATGACCTGATTCATGTAACCGGTCATCGCCGGATCGTACTGGCCGATCAGCTGGCTCGACATGGCGCGCAGCACGCGCGGATCGGCGTTGATCGGCCCCGGCCCCATCAGCAGGCGTGCCGGCGGGTTAATCTGATCGAATTGCGAGATATCCAACATGTTCATTCCCTGTCAGCTTAGTAAGTTATTGAGTTATGCCGTCAGCGTCGACATGACGTTTGTTTGCTGCCCAACAGCCTACTCCCGATAGGGATTCAGTTGAAACAAAAGATTCTTATGATCAATTAATGAAACCAAAGTAACACAATGAGGTGACCGATCCGCCTTAAACGGTGGAAGGTGCAGGAAGGGAAATGACCTGCCGCGCTTAACGCAGCTCCAGTTCGTCCAGCGCCTGGAACAGTTCGGCGACGTGATGAATACGCTGCCGCCCCTGCGCCAGCCGCTCATGCAGCAACGCATTGCTGAGCAGGCTGGCCAGGCTCATGGCGGCGGCATAGCTGTCGAACGCCGACACGCTGTCGAGCGGCACGGTCAAGTGCCAGTTGGCCAGTGGGAACAACGCCTGCGCCTGCGGTTCGCAGATCAGCAGCGTCGGCACCCCGCGGCTTTGCAACAGCGCCAGCAGCGCCTTTATCTGGCGCGGCCGGCGACGGAACGCCACCACCACCGCCATGTCCTGCGGCGTCAGCCCCGCCAGATCTTCCGCCAGCGTTTGCCCCGGCTGCGGCGCCAGCAGCACCTGCTCCCGCACCTGCATCAGCTGCTGGCGCAGGTGCATCGCCACCGGATAGCTGTTGCGCAGCCCCAGCAGCATCACGCTTCGCGCCTGCGCCAGTGCGGCGATCGCCGCGCTGAACTGCACCGCATCGATCTGCTTTACCCAGCGGGTGAGGTTGGCCATTTCCTGCTTACAGTGCCGCGCCAATAGCGTATCGCCCTGCACCGCATCGCGGCTGTCGGTCAGCGGCATGCCGCTTTGGCGCAGGGTGCGCAGCTCATCGCGCATGGCGCGGTAGTTGGGGTAACCCAGCCGTTTGAACAAGCGGCTGACCGTGGCTTTGGAAACGCCGCTCAGACGCGCCAGCTCGGCGCTGTTGTAGCCGATCAAATCGTCATAGTGATCGAAGATGAAGTCGGCCACCCGCTGCTCCTGCGGCGTCAGCTGTGGGTAGTCGCGGCGCAGGCGTTCGTCGAACCGTTGCATTATCGTTCTCGCTGTAACCTTCGTTTCAGCGGAACATAACACGGTCGAACTACCCGCTGGCAAGCGATTATTCGTTGAGGGGGAATAGCAGCGGCATGCCCTGCTCCAGCGTTAATGCCGGAAAAGGGCCGCGCGTTCAGCACCAATAGGCCATGAAGTTGACGGTAGCGCGATCCAGATCGCGTTCGCCGATCAGATAACGCCGCAGCGTTTTCACCGTGGAAGACTCGGCCGCCACCCAGGCATAAAAAGCGTTACCGCCGGCCGCCCGCTCCCAAAGCACCTCATCGCTCAGGCTGCTTTCCGCCAGGGACTGCGCCTGCGCACACGCCGACGCGGGGATATCGACCCGCTGGCGCACCGCCTCCACCAGCAGCGTACCGTGCGCCAACTGGCGGCCCACGTCGCGCGGCAGCCAGTAAACCTCGGCGAACGGGAAACGGGCCAAATCCAGGCAATCCCCCGCCACCGGCACTTCGAAGAACGCCTGCACCCGCGGCGGATTGGCCTGCTGCGCCAGCTGCTCCAGAATGCCCATCGCCGCCGGCACCGCCGTCTCATCGGCGATCAACAGCGCCTGCTGCAACTGCGCCGGCGGCGCCCATTCGTAGCCGCCGCTGTCGCCGCCGAACTCGCCGTTGGGCGCGACCGCCTGAATGGCGTCACCCGGCTCGGCGTGGGTCGCCCAGGCGGAAGCCGGGCCGTTCACACCATGCAGCACGAATTCGACGTCCATCTGATTCTGCTCACGGCGCAGCGCACGCAGCGTATAGGTGCGCATCACCGGCCGTTGTTCTTTGGGGATCGCCATGTAATCGCCGTACCAGTCCGGGCCGTTGGCCAACTGCGGGCTCTGGCCGTCCGCCGCCGGGAACAACAGTTTGATGCGCTGATCCGGCGCTTCAAGCTTCATCCGATGAATATCCGCACCTTCAAACACGCAGCGCACCAGCGAAGGTGAAATCAGCGTTTTGCTTTTCAGGGTGATATCAAAAATTCTGTAGCTGGCGGACATGTTCTCGATTCTCCGGCAACGCTGTCGCTTGCGCATATGGCCGATCGGCTGCCGTGTTGACGGCGTGGGGTGCTCGATCGCGCAGTGGGTAAAATGTTAATAAAACTAATTAATTACGTTAATGTATCGCAAAAAATCATATCATGATTTTATTGATAACAAGAAACGTTATTGATAAAAGAAGCATTCTCAAAAATAGAGTAATAACAAAATCACCTGGGAAATAACGATGAAACGCAAACACCTTTGGGTATTGAACCCTTGTCTGCTGGCAATGCTTGCGCCGGCGGCTTGGGCAGAAGATCAGAAAACCAGCAACGAAGAGCAGTTGGTGGTCTCCGCCAGCCGTTCGCACCGCAACGTGGCGGAAATGGCGCAGACCACTTGGGTCATCGAAAGCCAGGAGATCGAACAGCAGGTCCAGGGCGGCAAAGAGATCAAGGACATGTTGGCGCAGCTGATCCCCGGCATGGACGTCAGCGGCCAGGGCCGCACCAACTATGGCATGAATATGCGCGGCCGTTCGATGATGGTGATGATCGACGGCGTACGCCTGAACTCATCGCGCAGCGACAGCCGCCAATTGGATTCTATCGATCCGTTCAATATCGATCATATTGAGGTGATTTCCGGCGCGACCTCGCTGTACGGCGGCGGCAGCACCGGCGGCCTGATCAACATCGTCACCAAAAAGGGGCAACCGGAACAGCAGGTCGAGTTGCAGCTCGGCGGTAAAACCGGCTTTGGCGGCCATAACGATCACGATGAGAACGTGGCGGCGGCGGTCAGCGGCGGCAACGACAACGCCTCGGGGCGCCTGTCCGTTTCTTACCAGCGCTACGGCGGCTGGTATGACGGCAAAGGCAACGAGGTGCTGATCGACAACACCCAAACCGGCCTGCAGTATTCCGATCGCCTCGACGTGATGGGCACCGGCACCCTCAACATCGACGATCATCAACAGTTGCAGCTGACCACCCAATACTACAAAAGCCAGTCCGACGGCGACCACGGCCTGTTCCTGGGAGAAAACTTCGCGGCGGTGACCGGCAACGCCAAGGCCTACAACAGCGGTAGCTTAGATTCCGACCGCATCCCCGGCACCGAACGCCATCTGATCAACCTGCAGTATTCCAACACCGATTTCCTCGGCCAGGATCTGGTGGCGCAGGTCTACTACCGCGACGAAACCCTGACCTTCTACCCGTTCCCGACGCTGGCGGGCAAAGCGCCGAACTATTACGTCAGCAGCATTGGCGCCTCGCAGCAAAAAACCGACTTCTACGGCGGCAAACTGACGTTAAACAGCAAACCTGTCGACGCGCTGACGCTGACTTACGGCATCGACGCCGAGCATGAGAGCTTCAACGCCAACCAACAGTTCTTTAACCTGGCGAAGGCGCAACAGTCCGGCGGCATGACGCTGGAGAACGCCTACAGCACCGGCCGCTACCCGAGCTATACCACCAGCAATCTGGCGTCGTTCCTGCAGGCCAGTTACGACATCAACCCGATCTTCACCCTGAGCGGCGGCGTGCGTTACCAGTACACCGAAAACAAAATCGACGACTTCGTCGGCTATAACCAGCAGCAGGCGATCGCTACCGGCGCCGCCGCCTCCGCCGACGCCATTCCGGGAGGGAAAACTGACTACAACAATGCGCTGTTCAACGCCGGCCTGTTGGCTCACCTGACCGAGCGCCAGCAAACCTGGTTCAACTTCTCTCAGGGCTTCGAGATCCCGGATCCGGGCAAGTATTACGGCAACGGCACCTACGCGCTGAACGGCGGCCACTACCAACTGCTGAAAAGCGTTAACGTCGGCGATTCCAGGCTGGAAGGCATCAAGGTCAATGCTTACGAGCTGGGCTGGCGCTATACCGGCGATAACCTGCGCACGCAAATCGCCGCCTACTACTCGCTGTCCGACAAGAGCATCGCCATCAACAAAACCGACATGACCATCAACGTCAATGCGGATAAGCGCCGCATCTACGGGGTAGAAGGCGCGGTGGATTATTTCTTTGAAGACAGCGACTGGAGCGCCGGCACCAACTTCAACGTTATCCGTTCCGAAACCAAGGTCAACGGCGAATGGAAGAAGCTGGTGGTGGATACCGCCAGCCCATCGAAAGTCACCGCCTATGTCGGCTGGGCGCCGGGCGACTGGAATCTGCGCTTACAGTCGCAGCAGACCTTCGACGTGTCGGACGACGGTGATTACACCAAGGCCAATTCCACTCAGGGCCGCAAGATCGATGGCTACAACACCCTCGATTTCCTCGGCAGCTATGCCCTGCCGGTGGGGAAAATCAGCTTCAGCGTGGAAAACCTGCTGGACAAGGAGTACACCACCGTTTGGGGCCAACGCGCGCCGATACTGTACAGCCCAACCTACGGTTCGCCTGAGCTGTACAGCTATAAAGGCCGTGGACGCACCTTCGGCTTGAACTACTCGGTGTTATTCTGAGGATAAGGGGCCGGTCTGCCGGCCCCGTTCATTGAGCCGCACCGTTTTTCAGAGAGCAGAAACGACGAAGCCCTGAGTTATCGCTAACTCAGGGCTTCTGAATAGTGGCGGAACGGACGGGGCTCGAACCCGCGACCCCCTGCGTGACAGGCAGGTATTCTAACCAACTGAACTACCGCTCCGCGCCATTCCCTCTTGCGGGGGAACGAGGCGCATATTACGGACGCCTTTCGGTTCCGTCAACGCCTTTTTCTCACCAAATGAACCGTTTGCACAGTTTTTCAACGAAGGTTCATCCGCTGAGGTTTTTTCACGCAAAAACGCCGTTATTCGGCCGGCGCTCCGCGCCACAGGCAGCTGCCGCCCTTCTTCGCCACCAGATCCAGACGCGCCTCGTGCGCCTTCACTTCTTCGTCGCTGGCGTAGACCACTTTCATCGCGGTCGCCGGGCGGACAATGCGCTGAATCTCTTGCGCGGCGTCGTTTTGCTGGGTATCCCCCTCCATCTGGAAGGCTATCGAGGTCTGACCGCCGGTCATCGCCAGATAGACTTCCGCCAGGATCTCGGCATCGAGCAATGCGCCGTGCAGCGTACGCTTGCTGTTGTCTATCTCATAACGGCTGCACAAGGCATCGAGGTTGTTGCGCTTGCCCGGGAACAGGCGGCGCGCCATCAGCAGGCTGTCGGTGATGGTGCAGAAGGTCTCTGTCTTCGGGATGCCCTGCTGCAGCATGCGGAATTCGTGATCCATAAAGCCGATATCGAACGCCGCGTTATGGATCACCAGTTCGCCGCCGCGAATAAAGTCGAGGAATTCCTCGGCAACCTGATCGAAGGTCGGCTTGTCGGCCAGGAAGTCGTCGCTGATGCCGTGTACGCCGTAGGCTTCCGGATCCACCAGCCTGTCCGGCTTGATGTAAACGTGGAAATTGCGCCCGGTCAGGCGGCGGTTAATCACCTCCACCGCACCGATTTCGATGATGCGGTGCCCTTCGTAGTGCACCCCAAGCTTGTTCATACCGGTGGTTTCGGTATCGAGGACAATCTGTCTGGTGGTTGTAGAGATCATATTGCAGTGCTCACAGCGCTCGTTTATGTCAGACTTGGCTTTTATAAAACTGATAGGAAGAGTCTACCAGAGATGCTCAAACAGGTAGAAATTTTCACCGACGGCTCCTGCCTTGGCAACCCCGGCCCCGGTGGCTACGGCGCGATATTACGCTATAAGCAGACGGAAAAAACCTTCAGCGAGGGTTTTCGTCTGACCACCAATAACCGCATGGAAATGATGGCGGCGATCGTGGCGCTGGAAGCGCTGACCGTGCCCTGCGCCGTGACGCTCAGCACCGACAGCCAGTATGTGCGCCAGGGCATCACCAGCTGGATCCATAACTGGAAGAAGCGCGGCTGGAAAACCGCCGACAAAAAGCCGGTCAAGAATGTCGATCTGTGGCAGCGGTTGGATCTGGCCATTCAGCGCCACGAGGTGAAATGGGAATGGGTCAAGGGCCACGCCGGCCACCCGGAGAACGAACGTTGTGACGTGCTGGCGCGCGAAGCGGCCGGTAAGCCGACGCAGGAAGACGTCGGTTACCAACCGGAAGCCTAAGGCAGTTTGCGATAGCTCTTGGTCGCGCCCACCGCGCGGCTGAGAGAAGGTTTTCTCGCCCCCAGTTTCATCGGCGTGGGCGTCAGCGGCAAGGTGCGTTTGCGCGCCACAATCACGCTCATGCAGCCCAGCGCCGGCAAATGAGTGCATAAAAACTTGCCGCCCTTGCGGTGCCATGGCAGCACGTGAAAACGCGCCTGGTACAACACCTCATAATTCAGCAGGCTGAGCCAATCCAGCAGCCGCATCTGGGTAAACATGCGGCTGACATAGGGCTGGCGGCGACGCAATCCGGGCACCAGTTTGCCCAATCCCAGCAGGCTGAACGGATTGAAGCTGCTGATAACCAACCAGCCATCGTCGATCAACACCCTGTCTACTTCACGCAGCATGCGGTGCGGATCGTCCGCGTAGGACAACGTATGCGCCAACAGGCAGGCATCCACCGACTTGGCGGCAAACGGCAGTTGATAAGCATCGGCGATCACCTGCAGCCCTTCCCCCTCCAACCCTACGTTGACCTGATGGGAAATTGCGCATTTGTCCGTGGCCAGCTCGGCGCTGAGCATGCCCATCTTCAGCAGATGGAAACCGAACAGCTTTGGCCACCAGGGTTGCAACTGCCGCTCGAGGGCTTCACGATAGTATTCCCCCCACGGCAGCTCCGCCCAGGACTGCGGGCCGGTGAGCTTTTGTAGAGTATGGGCTGGTTTCATGATTTATTATCTTCTTTCAAGCCGTTGCCAACGAGAGGTACACCATGAATCTTATCAGCATTCCCGCCTTCCAGGACAATTACATTTGGTTATTGGATGACCGGCAGGGGCGCTGCATTATCGTCGATCCGGGTGAGGCGCAGCCGGTGCTCGAAGCGCTGCAGCGCCTGCAGCTGACGCCGGCGGCGATCCTGCTGACCCACCATCATCACGATCACGTCGGCGGCGTGGCGCAGATCGTGGCGCAATATCCCGGCCTGGCTGTCTATGGGCCGCAAGAAACCGCGGACAAAGGCGCCAACCACATCGTCCGCGACGGCGACACCTTTGCCATCGATGGCCGCCAATACAAGACTATCGCCGTCCCCGGCCATACGTTGGGCCATGTGGCATTCTATAGTGCCCCTTATCTGTTCTGCGGCGACACAATTTTCTCCGCCGGCTGCGGCAGGCTGTTTGAAGGCAGCGCCAAACAAATGTACGACTCATTTCAACAACTCGCGCAACTTCCCGATAACACCTTAATTTGCTGCGCGCATGAATATACTCTTTCAAATCTTAAGTTTGCGCGGGCTATTTTGCCAGAAGATCGAGAGATTGAAACATATCAACAACATGTTGAAGCGTTAAGGGCAAAAGGCCAAGCCAGCGTGCCAACCACATTGCAATTAGAGCGCAAAATTAACCTATTTTTACGTTGCCATGACGCTGATTTACAAAAGAAATTAGGCTTTAATTCACCACCAGAAAGCCTTCATTCAGTTTTTTCCGAATTACGCCTGCGGAAAGATAACTTCTAAGCTTTTAGTTGTGTTATTTGGCGAAGCAAAGTATTATTGCTCGTCTTTTAAGCAACTACATTGACACACACATGAAGGCTAAAGCGATATTTCTCGCCTCAGTCTTGCTAGTGGGTTGCCAGTCGTCCAGGCAGGACGCACCGGCGCCAGAACAGCATGCACAGAGTTTGTCTTCAGCTGGTCAAGATGGTGAAGCAGGAGAGTACACAGCAAATGGCCGAGCGAGCTCGGCGCGGTGGTTGGATAACAACAGTCCCGCCGCGCAACAGGACCTGTGGAACTTCATTAGCGACGAGCTGAAGATGGAGGTTCCGGAAAATTCCCGGATCCGTGATCAGAAAAGAAAGTACTTAAAAAGTAAGAGCTATCTCCACGATGTAACATTACGGGCAGAGCCGTACATGTACTGGATAGTCGGGCAGATTAAGAAACGTAATATGCCGATGGAACTGGTACTGCTACCCATAGTGGAGAGCGCTTTTGACCCCCACGCCACGTCAAGTGCCAACGCTGCAGGGCTATGGCAAATCGTGCCGCAAACGGGTCGCAATTATGGTTTGAAAAACAATCAGTGGTATGACGGTCGACGCGATGTCGTCGCCTCGACAACCGCTGCGCTTAACATGATGCAGCGCTTGAACCGTATGTTTAATGGCGACTGGTTACTGACCGTAGCCGCCTATAACAGTGGTGAAGGCCGCGTGATGCAAGCGGTGAAGGCAAACAAACGCCAAGGTAAGCCAACCAATTTCTGGGCATTGTCGCTTCCGCGTGAAACGTCAATCTATGTCCCGAAAATGCTGGCGCTGAGCGACATCATCAAGAACAGCAAGAAGTACGGCGTGAAGCTCCCGAAAACGGATGAAACCCGTGCGCTGGCGCGTATCGATGTCGGGCAGCAGATCCAGCTGACTCAGGCGGCTGAGATGGCGGGGCTTTCAGTCACCAAGATGAAAGCGTATAACCCAGGCTACAAAAAAGGCGTTACGGCACCCAACGGGCCCCATTACATCATGGTTCCCAAAGGGCATGCCGAGCAACTGAAAGACTCGCTGGCCGATGGCCAGATCGCCGTGACTCAGCCAACGACGCAGTTGGCGAAGAACAGCGGTTTGACCGGTGGCAGTTCATATAAAGTGCGCTCCGGCGACACCTTATCGGGCATTGCCAAGCGGCTGAACGTTAAGACCAGCGATTTGCAGAGTTGGAACAACTTACGCGCCAAGAGCGCCATAAAAGTTGGGCAAACCCTGCAAGTGGCCAGCAATACTGGCGGTAACAGCAGTATTACCTATCAGGTTCGTAAAGGTGATTCGCTTGCCAGTATCGCACGTCGTCACGGCGTCGATATTAACGACGTGATGCGTTGGAATTCAACGCTCGGTAAAGGCAACAGCCTTCAACCCGGTCTGAAGTTAACCCTGTTTGTCGGCAACAAGCTGACGCCGGACACCTAAGTTTCCGGCACAAAAAAAGCACCCTTCGGGGTGCTTTTTTATTGCCTGCGATTCACCAGACGGGAGAATCTTTTTCCGGGTGGAACTCCACCAACAGCGGATTGTGATCCGACGCGCTGGTCACCAGTACCGACGCCTCTACGACCCCAAGATTGCGATAAAACACAAAGTCCAGCGGGCGGCCAAAAGCCTTACGGCGGTGATCGTCGGCGAAGCTCACTTCGCGCAGCGCCATCTCACCGGCAAAGTCATACAAGGCATTGATACGTTTGCGGCTCCAGGCGTTGAAGTCCCCGGCCATGATCACCGGCCCCCGGTGGCTGGCGATCTGCTCGCCGATCGGCCCCAGCTGCTTGCTGTAGACGTCGACTCCCAGACTAAAGTTCACCGCATGGATGTTCACCACCATCAACAGCTCACCGTTGTACAGCGGATAAACGGTGATCAGGGCCGACTTGGACAGCCGCAGCAGCGGCTCTCGCTCGCGCAGCGGGCAGCAGTAAACCGGATGAGCGGCCGCCAGCGTCATCACGCCGGAAGGGTGCTGCGGCAACACAAAGGCCGGTACCTGATCGGCCGCCAGATAGTTGGCGGTAGCGTAGCTCACCAGCTCCGGCGTAGTTTGCGCTTCTTGCAACAGCACCAGCTGCGCATCTTTGCCATGGTTTTTCAGCACCGAAAGCCAGTCGGCTCGCTGCTGTTTGAAAATATTCCACACCATAACGCGCAAGGCGCCGGTCGTCGGCAGCGCCGCCCCTGGCGGCAACGGCTGATTAACGGCGCCAGGAAAGATTCGCTCAACTGGCTGGCCTGCAACATACCTCATTGCATAAGTTCGTTTCGGCACGCGATTCGCCTATAACCCATTAGCATGAAACTGGCGATGAAGACTTCGCCAACGGTGAATTGATTATACGCCTGCCCCGCACAGACGGCATGGCTTTTACAGGCATAACCTTTTCAGTTATAGGGGCCGCCTGCGGCGATTTCAATCTTCTGAGGGTATAGCAGTGTAAAGGTGATGCAGCAGAGGTGAAAAATGCGAAAGGGCCAGCAAAATGCAGACGGGGAAACAGGAATATGCGCAATCAGATTCCTGTGGGTGACGACGATGCTCCGACGTGTTTAAATGACGAAATCGCTAAAAATTTAGAACAGAGTTTGCCTTTGGAGCAAAAATGAAAGCGAATTCGGACGAGCTCATCACCTTCGTCACCGTAGTGGAAAGCGGCAGCTTCAGCCGAGCGGCGGAGCGCCTGCAGCAGGCCAACTCCGTGGTCAGTCGAACGGTAAAAAAGCTGGAGAGCAAGCTGGGGGTAACCCTGCTCAACCGCACGACACGCCAAATCAGTCTGACCCAAGAAGGCGAAAACTACTTTCGGCAGGTGCAGAAAGTGTTGAGCGATATGGCCGCAGCGGAAAATGCGTTGATGGAAAGCCGTCAACGCCCGCAGGGGCTGCTGCGCGTCGATGCCGCAACGCCGGTCGTCTTGCATCTGTTGACGCCGCTGGTCGCCGAGTTTCGTGAACGCTATCCGGAAATGTCCCTGTCGCTGGTCTCTTCGGAAAACTTCATCAATTTGATCGAACGAAAAGTGGATATCGCAATCCGCGTCGGCGAGCTGACGGACTCTACGCTGAAAGCGCGCAAGCTGATGGCCAGCTATCGACGCATCCTGGCCTCCCCCGCCTACCTGGCGCAATATGGCGCGCCAAAGACGGTAGCCGACCTGGAGCACCATTGCTGCATCGGCTTTAACGATCTGCCCAATCTGAACCGCTGGCCGCTGACCTGTGCCGATGGTCGACAACTGGAGATCGTTCCGGGGCTGACCACCAACAGCGGTGAAACCCAGCGCCACCTGTGCCTGCACGGCAACGGCATCGCCTGCCTGTCGGACTTTATGAGTGATGAAGACGTCAAACGCGGGAACCTGGTTCCCCTTCTGGTAGGAGACACGCTGCCACTCGAAATGCCGATCAACGCGGTGTACTACAGCGATAGCGCTGTCAGTAATCGCCTGCGCAGCTTTATCGATTTTATCAGCGAGCGGCTAAAGCGATAAAAAGGCGCCCTCTTGGGGCGCCTGAGGTCTTCATATCTGAAGATTAGTCCCAGTTGGGTGCCAGGCCTTCCGGGCTGACCAATCGGCCGTTGCTTTCAAGCGCCGCAATCTGCGCCATATCTTCGTCACTCAGCGTCAGTTGCTGCGCTAACAGGTTGCTTTCCAGGTTTTCGCGCTTGGTCGAAGAAGGGATCACCGCGTAGCCCAGCTTCAACGCCCAGGCCAGAACCACCTGTGCCGGCGTCGTATTGTGACGGGCGGCAATGCTTTTGATCGTCTCATCCTGCAACGCTTTGCCATACGCCAGCGTCATATAAGAGGTGATGGCGATACCATGTTGCCGTGCGAACGCCACCACTTTTTCATTCTGCAAGAACGGTGACAGTTCGATCTGATTAGTCGCAATCTGATCGGCGCCAACCGCATCAATCGCCTGCTGCATCAGATCGATGGTGAAGTTAGATACACCAATCTGACGGGTCAGCCCCAATCGCTTGGCTTCCAGCAGTTCAGCCATAAACTCTGCGACAGGCACCTCATCATTTGGCGATGGCCAGTGAATCAGCGTCAGATCGACATACGGGGTCTGCAGCTTGGCCAAGCTGTCTCGCAGACTGGGAATTAAGGCGCCCTTAGCCAGATTCGCGATCCAGATCTTGGTTGTGATGAACAACTCGTCACGCGGCACACCGCTAGCGGCGATAGCCTGGCCGACGGCCGCTTCGTTTTCATAGATCTGTGCGGTATCGATAGCCCGATAGCCCAATTCCAGTGCCGTGCTCACAGAGTCGATAACGACCTGATCCTGAAGGCGGAAAGTACCTAAACCAAATGCAGGGATGCTCACAATATTTACTCTCTCATTAGTGGATAAATAACGATGCGAGAGAGTATGGCAATATTTTTAGTGAGCAAAAACGCCAGGTTCGGCATAAGACTTTTGACCAACAGGCAACAATATTGAGAAAAAGCGGCAGGAAGGGCGACAAATTCGACGAGGCTTTATGAATTTTGCATATGAAAAAGCCCTGAGTCAGAGACTCAGGGCTTATCAATTAAGTGGCGGAACGGACGGGGCTCGAACCCGCGACCCCCTGCGTGACAGGCAGGTATTCTAACCAACTGAACTACCGCTCCACCGATTCTTTTACGTTGCATCTTTCGATGCCGGCAATATCGCGCTCTGCGATTTGCGCATTACCAGTCGTCACGCTGATAACGTTTATTTGATGCCTGGCAGTGTCCTACTCTCGCATGGGGAGACCCCACACTACCATCGGCGCTACGG
>NZ_JBJNOR010000008.1:0-125776 GCF_052166535.1 Serratia sp. CY82433 | reverse complement strand
GCAATAGCGCGGTGGTCCCACCTGACCCCATGCCGAACTCAGAAGTGAAACGCCGTAGCGCCGATGGTAGTGTGGGGTCTCCCCATGCGAGAGTAGGACACTGCCAGGCATCAAATAAAACAACAAGCCTCATGCGAAAGCATGGGGCTTTTTGTTTTGTCTGTTATCTGGCGTTCTGCTCGAGCATGGCCATGCGAAAGGCCCGTCGGGAACGGGCCTTAACGCCGCGTGCGGCGGCCCCGGAGGGGAGAGTCTCAGGATGAGACGAATTGTGTAGGACACTGCCAGGCATCAAATAAAGCTGAAAGCCCTGAACTGACGTTCAGGGCTTTTTGCTATGCGTAAAACGCAAAAAAGCGCAGCTACGCTGCGCCTTTCAACCACTCGACAATAAAGTCGGCGATGCTTTCCGGTTGATTGAGATCCAACTGCTTAGCCGCGATGGATAGCGGCCGGTCGCTGGCTACCGCCACGACAAACTGATCCAGCATGTCTTCCAACGGTCTGCCGATCTCGGCCCGATAAAGCAGGATCTTGCTGACCGGCTCATGTTTGAACCCTTCCACCAGAATCAAATCGACCTTATCGGCGTCAAAACGCCCTGCCAGGTAGCGTAGATCCAAAGGTTGTTGCTCCGGCGTTTCGGTCATCAATGCCCAACGGCGATCGCTGGCGACCAGCGTTTGGTCGGCACCCGCTTTGCGCAGCTCATAGCTGTCTTTACCCGGCGTATCCACATCCATGTCGTGATGCGTATGCTTTATCAGTCCAACCCGCACCTGGCGCTGTTTCAGCATTGGGATCAATTGCTTGAGCAGGGTGGTTTTCCCCGTCCCGCTGTAGGCGCCGATGGCCAGCAAAGGGGGCAATGAACGATTCATGTTTTTAGCTCTCGTGCTTGCTGCCAGTGCAGGCAGTCTTCCGGCGTATTCAGGTTATGAAATGCCGTTTGCTGCCCGCTGAACACCACGCGTTGTGCGTTAATCTGATGCAAGAACAGCATCAGCTTGCGTTCACCGCGCGCCAGATAGTTGGCCAGCTGCGGCGCTATTTGGGTATGCAATAATGCCAGCGTAGGGTGATCTCTTTCACCATCGCTGGCAAAGGCTGCTGGCGCCGCGCCTTTTTGCCGCCATAGCTGCGCGACTAAGTCGGCGGGAAAGTCGGGGACGTCACAAGGGACAAAAGCCACCCACTCGCTGGGAGATTGCTTGAGCCCGGCGAGCATCCCGGCCAACGGCCCGGCGAAATCGGGCGTCAGATCGCCAATCACCGGCAAACCGCTCGCCTGGTAACGTGCCTGATTGCGATTGGCGCTGATGGCGACGGAAGCCACTTGCGGCCGTAACCGAGCCAATACGTGTTGATAGAGTGCGATACCGGCAATCGACACCAGGCCTTTGTCTTCACCGCCCATACGCGTGGCCCGTCCGCCGGCCAAAATGACGCCGCTGATTTCTTTATGCATCTCGTTTATCCCGCCTTGTCGATGCGCTGATTGTAGCGCTAAAGCTGGCGCGACATCAGGATTTACCTTTATTGACAAGCCGGTTCTTTCACTGCGTGGGTAAGCCTGTTACTTTGTGAGTTTATTCATGCTATTGGACGATATTGAGATGAAAACGCATCGCGTAAACGAGTTGATCGAGCTGTTGCACCCGGCCTGGCAGGAAGATCCCGATCTCAATTTGATGCAGTTTTTGCAAAAGCTGGCGCAGGAAGCGGGCTTCCAGGGCGAGTTGTCCGAACTGAGCGACGACATTCTTATTTACCATCTGAAAATGCGCGGCAGCGCCGGCACGGATCAGATCCCGGGCCTGAAGAAAGATTACGAAGAAGATTTTAAAACGGCGCTGTTACGCGCTCGTGGCGTTATCAAGGACTGATCCTCGCGCGGTGCGAGAAAGCATAGCTCGTGAAAGGCGCCATTAATGCTACTATTTCTCATTCCCGGCACCGTGCTGTCAGCGATCAAACGAACGTTATGAATAACTCTGCTTTTAATTTCGACACCCTGTCGCCCGATTTGATTATGGACGCGCTAGAAGGGGTTGGCCTGCGCGTCGATTCAGGCCTGACGGCGCTGAACAGCTATGAGAACCGCGTCTATCAGTTTATGGACGAAGATCGCCGGCGCTACGTGGTGAAGTTTTACCGCCCGGAGCGCTGGAGCGCCGCACAAATCGGTGAGGAACATCAGTTCGCTCTGGATCTGGCCAGCGCGGAAATTCCTGCGGTGGCGCCGCTGGCGCTGCAAGGCGCTACGCTGCATACGCACGGTGGATTCTTCTTTACCCTGTTTCCCAGCGTGGGCGGGCGCCAATATGAGATAGACAACCTGGATCAGTTGGAATGGGTGGGTCGTTTCCTGGGCCGTATCCATCAGGTCGGCGGCGAGCGTTTGTTCGCCGAACGGCCGACGATGGGGGTTGAAGAGTATCTCACCGCCCCGCGTCAGGTGTTGGCCGATTGCGGGCTGTTGCCGGCAGCACAGCGTGACGCGTTCCTGCTGGCAACGGACAACCTGATTGCGGCGATCAAGGCGCACTGGCATCTGGACTGGCAGCCGCGCCGTTTGCACGGTGATTGCCATCCGGGCAATATTCTGTGGCGCGACGGCCCGCTGTTCGTCGATCTTGATGACGCGCGTAACGGCCCGGCGGTGCAGGACTTGTGGATGCTGCTGCACGGTGAGCGGCGCGATCAATTGATGCAGCTGGACGTCTTGCTGGAAGCGTACGGCGAATTTGCCGAGTTCGACCAACGCGAGCTGGCGTTGATTGAGCCGCTGCGGGCAATGCGCATGGTGTATTACCTGGCCTGGGTCGCCCGCCGTTGGCAGGATCCGGCCTTCCCTAAGAGTTTTCCGTGGATGGCGGAGTCTGATTTCTGGTTGTCTCAGACTGCGGCCTTCACCGAACAGGTTAAGCTGTTGCAGGAGCCCCCTCTGCAGCTGACGCCAATGTATTGAAGCTTTAACACAATGGAGAGTTTAGTCTTATGAAAAAAATATGGTTGGCGCTCGTTGGCATGGTGATGGCCTTCAGTGCCTCGGCGGCACAGTTCAGCGATGGCGCTCAGTACGTGACCCTGGACAAGCCGGTGACCGGTGAGCCTCAGGTGCTGGAGTTCTTCTCCTTCTACTGCCCGCACTGCTACCAGTTCGAGCAGGTCTATCACGTGTCCGAGAACGTGAAGAAGGCGCTGCCTGCCGGCACCAAAATGACCAAGTACCACGTTGAGTTCCTGGGGCCGCTGGGCAAACAGCTGACTCAGGCATGGGCGGTGGCGATGGCGCTGGGCGTGGAAGACAAGGTAAGCCCGTTGATGTTTGAAGCGGTGCAGAAAACCCAGACCGTGCAAACGCCGGACGATATCCGTAACGTCTTCGTGAAAGCGGGCGTGACCGCCGCAGATTATGACGCGGCATGGAACAGCTTCGTGGTGAAATCTCTGGTGGTTCAACAGGAGAAAGCCGCGGAAGATCTGCAACTGCGCGGTGTGCCGGCGGTATTCGTGAACGGCAAATACATGGTTAAAAACGATGGCCTGGACACCAGCTCGATGGACGCTTACGTGAAGCAGTTCGCCGACGTGGTTAAATTCCTCAGCCAGCAGAAATAAGCCAGATTCAACATGAAAAACGCCGGCGTTCGTTGCCGGCGTTTTTTTATCCGTATTGCCGCTTCAATTTATCCAGCAACCGATCTTTTTCCTGCCACAGCGTATTCAGCCACAGCTGGAAGCGCCGCTTGAACTGTTTGTCGTTGAAGTAGTCCCCGTGCAGGGTTTCATCGATCGGCAGCGTTTCTATTCTTACCACGATACGCGTCAGCCGCCCACACAGCATATCCATAAAGGGCCGTTGGTTATTTTCCGGATAGAGCAGGGTAACGTTCAACACTTTGTCGAACTGATTGCCCAGCGCGCTAAGGGTAAACGCGATGCCGGCGGCTTTGGGCGCCAGCAAATTGCGATACGGCGAATTGCTTTTAATTTTCTTGGCTTCGGTGAAGCGCGAACCTTCGACGAAATTGACGATGGTGGTTGGACGTTGACGGAATTTTTCGCAGGAACGGCGCGTGGTTTCGATATCCTTGCCGCGCTTCTCCGGATGCTTGAGCAAATAGGCGCGGGAGTAACGCTTCATGAATGGCATATCCAGCGCCCAGCAGGCTAGGCCGACAAAAGGCACCCAGGCGAGCTGTTGCTTGAGGAAATACTTATTCATTGGAATATGATTTCTGAACAGCACGCACAACACGACAATGTCTGACCAGCTTTCGTGGTTGCTGATCAGCAGATACCAGTTTTTGCGATCCAGCCCTTCCAGCCCTTCAATATCCCAACGCAATTGCCCGTTAATGCGCAATAACAGCGCCAGCCCCTGACACCAACACCACATCATGAAATCGGCGAAAGCAGAGATATATCGCCAGACGGCGGGAATGGGCACCAGGAGTTTCACGATGCCGGCCAGCGTGATGGGGATAGAACACAACACCGTCACCAGAATGGTGAGTATGACGGAAATGATAAAGATAACAGGCGTTAACAATCTTGGCATGGTTATGGGCTGACGGTTGTTGGGAACATCGTTGCATGCCGAAGCGCATGAACAAAAGCCTATTTTAACAGAGAATGTCGGGGTAAAGCGCCGCTAAAAATCACTGTTTTTGGCCTCGCCGGATAACCATTTGCCGAGTTTTTGTGCAACTTGTCCAGCTTGTGCTAAGGTAATTGAGGCGCCGAATTTGATTAATAGTGCGATTAAAATCCGGCGAAAGTTATATCCACAAATCCAATAAAAGCCAGTAATAAAGCGTCGCCGGAATTCGTTCTTTTAACGCGGTGATTTAAATAGGAATTTTATTCGCCGTTATAACGATAATCACAACGTTATAATTCGGTCTCTTTTCTATGCACAAAGTTATCCACAGGTAAGATCTTGCGGATCCTCGCGCACAATCTCATCATTTTCGTCCGCAATGCACGCTAAGGTTCGTCTCCGGCGGCCAGCTATGGCATGCTTACCCCTATGTCCGATCACGATAAAGAAACGCTATGGCCCAGATTGCAGAAAACCCACTAATCCTGGTTGACGGTTCCTCCTACCTCTACCGCGCTTATCACGCCTTCCCGCCGCTGACCAACTCGGCGGGCGAGCCGACCGGCGCGATGTACGGCGTGCTGAATATGCTGCGCAGCCTGTTGCTGCAGTATCAACCGAGCCACGTTGCCGTGGTGTTTGATGCTAAAGGGAAGACCTTCCGCGATGATCTCTTCGCCGAATACAAATCGCACCGGCCGCCGATGCCGGACGATCTGCGTGCGCAGATCGAGCCGCTGCACAACATGGTCAAGGCGATGGGCCTGCCGCTGCTGGTGACGCCCGGCGTTGAGGCGGACGACGTTATCGGTACGCTGGCGCTGGAGGCCGAAAAAGCTGGCCACGCGGTGCTGATCAGCACCGGCGACAAAGACATGGCGCAGCTGGTGACGCCGAACGTCACCCTGATCAACACTATGAACAACACCATCCTCGGCCCGCAGGAAGTGTGCGACAAGTACGGTATTCCGCCGGAGCTGATCATCGACTTCCTGGCGCTGATGGGCGATTCATCGGACAACATTCCCGGCGTGCCGGGCGTGGGTGAGAAAACCGCTCAGGCGTTGCTGCAGGGTATCGGCGGGCTGGATGCGCTGTACGGTAATCTGGAGAATATCGCCACGCTGAGCTTCCGCGGCGCCAAAACCATGGCGGCCAAGCTGGAGCAGAACAAAGAGGTCGCGTACCTCTCCTATAAGCTGGCGACGATCAAAACCGACGTTGAGCTGGATCTGACCTGCGCGGATCTGACGGTCTCTGCACCGGATGTCGATACGCTGCAGCAGCTGTTCAAACAGTACGAATTCAAACGCTGGCTGGCGGACGTGGAAGCCGGCGTATGGCTGGAAAACAAGAAAGGCGCGGGAGCGAAAGCTGCCGGCGGTGCCAAACCGGCCGCCGCCGCCGCGGAAGCGCCGAAGGCGCTGGCGGAGGCCAAGCTGTCCCAGGACGGTTATGTCACCATTCTGGATGAAGCGGCCTTTACCGACTGGCTGGCGCGGCTGAAAAAGGCCGATGTGTTTGCCTTCGATACCGAAACCGATGGTCTGGATACCCTGACCGCCAACCTGATCGGCCTGTCCTTCGCGATCGCGCCGGGCGAGGCGGCTTATTTGCCGGTGGCGCACGATTATCTGGACGCACCGCCACAGCTGGACCGCGCCTACGTGCTGGAAGCGCTCAAGCCGCTGCTGGAGGACGAGAAGGCGCTGAAGGTCGGGCAAAACCTGAAGTTCGACATGAGCCTGCTGGCGCGCTACGGCATTGAGATGCGCGGCATCGCCTACGACACCATGCTGGAGTCCTATGTGCTGGACAGCGTCGGCGGCCGTCACGATATGGACAGCCTGGCCGATCGTTATCTGAGCCATAAAACCATCACCTTCGAAGAGATCGCCGGCAAGGGCAAAAACCAGCTGACGTTCAATCAGATCGCGCTGGAGCAGGCGGCGCCTTACGCCGCCGAAGACGCCGATGTCACGCTGCAGTTGCACCTGGCGATGTGGCCGCAGTTGAAACAGAGCGCAGAGCTGCTGACGGTGTTCAACGAGATTGAAATGCCGCTGCTGCCGGTGCTGTCGCATATCGAACGCACCGGGGTGCTGATCGATCCGGCCATTTTGTCGGCCCACTCCCAGGAGCTGGCCAAGCGTCTGGCTGAGCTGGAGGCGCAGGCCCACGAGCTGGCGGAAGAGCCGTTCAACCTGGCGTCGACCAAGCAGCTGCAGGCTATCTTGTACGAGAAACAAAAGTTGCCGGTGCTGAAGAAAACCCCAGGCGGTGCGCCGTCCACCAACGAAGAAGTGCTGGCCGAGCTGGCGCTGGATTACCCGCTGCCGAAGGTGATCCTGGAATACCGCGGCCTGGCGAAGCTGAAGACCACCTATACCGACAAGCTACCGCTGATGATCAACCCGGTCAGCGGCCGGGTACACACCTCGTACCATCAGGCGGTGACTGCGACCGGCCGTCTCTCCTCGAGCGATCCGAACCTGCAGAACATCCCGGTGCGCAACGAAGAAGGGCGGCGCATCCGCCAGGCTTTCATCGCGCCGGAAGGCTACCGCATCGTCGCGGCCGACTACTCGCAGATCGAGCTGCGCATCATGGCGCATCTGTCACAGGATGAAGGGCTGCTGAAGGCCTTCGCCGAAGGGAAAGACATTCACCGTGCCACGGCGTCGGAAGTCTTCGGTGTGCCGTTGGATAAAGTGACCGGCGAACAGCGCCGCAGCGCCAAGGCGATTAACTTTGGCCTGATTTACGGCATGAGCGCCTTCGGCCTGGCGCGCCAGTTGGGGATCCCGCGTGGGGAAGCCCAGCGCTATATGGATCTGTACTTCGAGCGTTACCCGGGCGTGCTGGACTACATGGAGCGCACCCGTCAACAGGCTGCCGAACAGGGCTATGTCAGCACGCTGGACGGGCGCCGCCTGTACCTGCCGGACGTCCGCTCCAGCAACGCCATGCGCCGCAAGGCGGCCGAGCGCGCCGCCATCAACGCCCCGATGCAGGGCACCGCGGCCGATATCATCAAGCGTGCGATGATCGAGGTCGACGCCTGGCTGCAAGGGCAGGAGAAGCCGTTGGTGCGCGCGATCATGCAGGTGCACGATGAATTGGTATTTGAGGTGCATGAGTCGGTGATCGAAGAAGCCAGCCAACGCATCCGTCAATTGATGGAAGGCAGCATGACCCTGGCGGTGCCGCTGAAGGTCGACGTGGGCGTCGGCATGAACTGGGATGAGGCGCACTGATTACCGGGTTATCGCCGGATGCGCTAACTGGCGATAACCTAAGCACTTTTCGTAATTAAGCTACAAGATGCGGCGATAGTTTCCCCAACTTCGCCGTTCTTGCGCCGCAAATTGTGTAAGTAAACTACAAAAAATTCTTTTGCCCTGCGAAAAAATAAGGTAGAGTTACAGGCGTAGGGTACAGAGGTAAGATGTTCTATCTTTCAGACCTTTTACTTCACGTAATCGGATTTGGCTGAATATTTAGCCGCCCCAGTCAGTATTGACTGGGGCGTTTTTTATTGTAAAAACAGCAGCAAACCATACGTTTTTCCTATCGCTCCGCACCGCTTCTCGTTCCTGCTTCCCCCCCTCTCGACTCGCGTAATCCGGCGAGATAAGCCAGCCCTGGCGATAAGTTTTTATGATGGCTTTATTTCAGAACTGTAATTAGATAACAAAAAATCCCGCCTGCGGCTGAACTGCGGGTATAAAAAAGCCGATGCGGCGAGGCATCGGCTCTGGCGTTCGGCCTGGGCTTATTCGCCGGCTTCGTCTTCCGGCAGCACTTCCGGTGGGATCTCGTTAAACCAGGTGTCCAGCTTCTGGCGCAGCTTGTCGACGCCGATCTTCTTCAGCGACGAGAAGGCTTCAACCTGGATATCCCCCATAAACGGCAGCACCGCTTCACGCACCATATTGAGCTGCGCCTTGCGTGCGCCGGAGGCCAGCTTGTCGGCCTTGGTCAGCAGCACCAGCACCGGCGTGCCGACGTCGACCGCCCACTGGATCATCTGCTGGTCGAGATCTTTCAGCGGATGGCGAATATCCATCAGCACCACCAGGCCTTTCAGGCTGTTGCGCATCTGCAGGTATTCGCCCAGCGCGCGCTGCCATTTGCGCTTCATCTCTTCCGGCACTTCGGCGTAGCCGTAACCCGGCAGGTCGACCAGGCGGATGCCGTCTTCCACTTCGAACAGGTTGATCAGCTGGGTGCGCCCCGGCGTCTTACTGGTGCGCGCCAGGCTTTTTTGGTTGGTCAGCGTATTCAGCGCGCTGGATTTCCCGGCGTTGGAACGGCCGGCAAAGGCGACTTCAATTCCTGCATCCCCCGGCAGATGGCGAATATCGGGTGCGCTGGTGACGAAATGGGTCACATGATAGTTGTAGTTCTTGCTGGTCAAAATTTTTCGTCTCCGTGAGGATGGCTAACTGGTTGGCGATTATAACTGCATCAGCGGTAAAAATGGCGTGTTTCTCGGTTTTTAAGCGGCGGGACGCGATAAAACGACGGTTATGCCGCGCGTACGTTGTGAGACATTTGCCATTCGAATCGCGGGTAATGTCGCTTTATTCGAAAGTGATGTTTCTGTTTTTATTTTAAAAACAATATGTTGTTTTTTCGTTGTAGGGAAATGTCGTCCAAATCGGCGTCAGGTGCCTTGAGCCTTGGCAACAATAACGTAAAGTAGTCGTTAACGCAGGGTTGCGCAGGATTAAGGAACATCCGGGAAGGATGACAAATCTCAGGGAATGCACAGGGCGTGCAATGAGTGCCAGGATGAACGCAACAGGAAGTGACCCTTTCGCACCGGAACAGGCGGCAGGCACATCGGATGGTGAAGTATTGGCAGTTTGGATGCCGGCAGGAAGCTCGCTCGGGAAGAGCGGATGCGAATGGATTGCGCCATGGACGATTTTTCTTTCAGGATGAAGGACGTAGTGGCAGGGAATGCGGTTATAGCAGAAGGAAAAACCGGGATGTTGCATGTGCGCAAGGAGCGCGTAACTGGAATACCCTTCGCAAGAAGGTGCGAAATAGGCGGCAGGTTTAACCTGCCGCCTTTTTTCTTTGTCCGCTTTCTGCTAGATTCCGCCGCAATTCTATACTGAATCTACATACCTAAGAGCACACGCTATGAACCAGCCATCAAAAGCACCTCGCGGCAGCGCGGCGAAGTCAAAAACGAAAAAGAAAAGCCGTATGGAGCTCGATCAGGAAGCGCGCGAGCGCAAACGCCTGAAAAAGCGCCGCGGCCACGCTTCCGGTTCGCGCACCCAGGTCGAGTCCGGCAGCCAGAAGAACAAATCGGCGGCGGAAGCCAAAGATCCGCGTATCGGCAGTAAAGTGCCGGTAGCGCTGGTGGTCGACGAAACCAAAGTGAAGGCCAAACCGCAGCCGAAGCCAAAGGCCGAAGCGAAACCGCGCCTGTCGCCGGAAGAAGAGCTGGCGAAGCTGGAAAATGACGAACGCCTGAACGCGCTGCTGGATCGCATCGACGATGGCGAAACGCTGAACGCGGAAGAGCAGACCTATGTCGACAAAACGTTGGATCGCATCGATGTGCTGATGGACGTGTTGGGCATCGAACTGGGTGAAGACGACGAAGAAGAAGAAGAGAAGCAGGAAGATATTCTGAAGCTGCTGAAAGGCGGCAACCCGAAAGACGCTTTTTAACGCGCTATGTGGCTAATCCCGGCAATAGCCCTACTCTTGATGTGTTATCTGCTGTGGTTATTCGGTAAACTATGGCGGCTGTCTAAGCGCAAAGCGCGTTTTCGCAGCGCTTCCGTGGCCAGACAGCGCAGACAACCGCCTCTCTCCAGGCCCGGTAGAAAAAGATATCGGAAGGAGTGAGCATGTCAGAGCAGACGATTGTCTGGGATTTGGCCCTGATCCAAAAATATAACTACTCAGGGCCGCGTTATACTTCATACCCCACGGCGCTGGAGTTTAACCAGCGCTACGACGAAGCGGCGTTTCAACGCGCCGCTGCGCGTTACCCTGAGCGGCCGCTGTCGCTGTATGTGCATATCCCTTTCTGTCATAAGCTGTGTTACTTCTGCGGCTGCAACAAGCTGGTGACGCGCCAGACCCACAAGGCCGACGAGTACCTGAACGTTTTGGCGCAAGAGATCGCCAGCCGTGCGCCGCTGTTCGCCGGCCGCAAGGTCGGCCAGATGCACTGGGGCGGCGGTACGCCGACCTACCTGGATAAAGCGCAAATCAGCCGGTTGGTGGCGTTGCTGCGCGAACACTTTGATTTCCTGCCCGATGCGGAGATGTCGATCGAGGTCGATCCGCGCGAGATAGCGCTGGATGTGCTCGATCATTTACGCGTCGAAGGCTTTAACCGTCTGAGCATGGGGGTGCAGGATTTCAACAAGCAGGTGCAGCAGTTGGTCAACCGCGAGCAGGACGAAGCCTTTATCTTCGCCCTGATTGAGCGGGCCAAAGCGCTGGGCTTCCGCTCGACCAATATCGATCTGATCTACGGCCTGCCGAAACAGACGCCGGAAAGCTTCGCTTTCACGCTGCAGCGGGTGGCTGAACTGAATCCCGATCGCCTCAGCGTGTTCAACTACGCGCATATGCCAAACTTGTTCGCCGCCCAGCGCAAAATCAAAGACGCCGATCTGCCCAGCGCCCAGCAGAAGCTGGATATTCTGCAGCAGAGCATCGCTTTCCTGACCGGCGCCGGCTATCAGTTCATCGGCATGGATCACTTTGCGCGCCCGGACGACGAGCTGGCAATCGCCCAACGCGAAGGCAAGCTGCACCGCAATTTCCAGGGCTATACCACCCAGGGCGACAGCGATCTGCTGGGGCTGGGCGTGTCGGCCATCAGCATGCTCGGCGACAGCTATGCGCAGAACCAGAAAGAGCTGAAGCGTTACTATGAGAGCGTACCAGCGCAGGGCAACGCCCTGTGGCGCGGGCTGGCGCTGACGGACGACGATTGCCTGCGGCGCGATCTGATCAAAATCCTGATCTGCAATTTCCGGTTGGCGTATCAGCCGCTCGAACGGCAATACGGCATCGATTTCACCGCCTACTTCGCCGAAGACCTGCAGCTGCTGGCGCCGTTTGAACGCGATGGGCTGGTGGAGCGCGACGAGCAGGGCATTCGCGTCACGCCGCGCGGGCGCTTGCTGATCCGCAATATCTGCATGTGTTTCGACCGCTATCTGCGGCAACAGGCGCGCAGCCAGCAATTCTCACGGGTGATCTGAGGATGAAAAAACAGCCGCTGATGCGGCTGTTTTTTTAACTGAAGAAGTTAATCAGCGCGGCGCACAATACCGCGGCAACCGCCGCCTGCGGGGTGTGGCTGGCGGCGGAGCCCAGCTCCGCGCCCTGAGAAATGAATACGATGAATGAGTCCAGCATCGTCAACCTCCAGAGTGTGCGACACGATCATACTGCGCCCGCACCGGCTGTAAAGCCTGCGGTTGGCGTTTTTTTGTGCGCCGGACGGCGTTTTTCATCATCCATCCCCGTTCCTATTCCATACCCAGCTCTTTGAGCTTGCGGGTCAGGGTATTGCGCCCCCAGCCCAGCAGGCGCGCGGCTTCCTGTTTGTGCCCCTGGGTGTGGCGCAGCGCGGTGGTGAGCAGCGTGCGCTCCATCTCCGGCTGTGCTTCCGACAGCAGGTTTTGATGACCGGAACGCAGCGCGCGATCGGCCCACTGCGCCAGCAGCGTGGCCCAGCTGTCCGGCAGACTGTGGCTGGGGCTTTCCGGCGCGGCGGTTTCGAACAGCTCACCCGGCAGATCCTGGATCAGCACTTCCTGCCCGGCGGCCATCACCGTCAGCCAGCGGCAGGTGTTCTCCAGCTGGCGCACGTTGCCCGGCCAGGGCAGGCGGGTCAGCGCGGTTTCGGTTTCCGGGTGCAGGTTCTTGGCCTCGACGCCTAACTCTTTGGCGGCGATCTGCAGGAAGTGGCGCGCCAGTCGCGGGATGTCTTCACGGCGCTCGCGCAGCGGCGGCAGGTGTACGCGGATCACGTTCAGGCGGTGGAACAGATCCTCGCGGAACTTGCCTTCCTGCACCCGCAGCTCCAGATTCTGGTGTGTGGCAGCGATGATGCGCACGTCGACCTTCACCGGCGCATAGCCGCCGACCCGGTAGAACTGGCCGTCCGCCAGCACCCGCAGCAGGCGCGTTTGCACGTCGAGCGGCATATCGCCGATCTCGTCGAGGAACAGCGTGCCGCCGTCAGCCTGTTCAAAACGGCCCTGACGAATTTGGTTCGCGCCGGTGAAGGCGCCTTTCTCGTGGCCGAACAGCTCGGACTCGATCAGATCCTTGGGGATGGCGGCCATGTTCAGGGCGATGAACGGCGACTTGGCGCGCGGGCTGTGGCGGTGCAGCGCATGCGCCACCAGCTCCTTGCCGGTGCCGGATTCGCCGTTGATCAGCACGCTGATCGACGAACGCGACAGCCGGCCGATGATGCGAAACACGTCCTGCATCGCCGGTGCCTCGCCGATGATGTCCGCCGCCGGATCGCTGGCCGGCTGGCTGCGCACCGGCTGCTGCTGCTCCTGATAATGGCTGATGGCGCGCTCGACCAGCGCCACCGCTTCGTCGATGTCGAACGGCTTCGGCAGGTAGTCGAAGGCCCCTTGCTGATAGGCGCTGACGGCGGCGTCCAAATCCGAATGCGCGGTCATGATGATCACCGGCAGCATCGGGTGGCGCTGTTTGATCTGCTTGAGCAGCGCCAGGCCGTCTATGCCCGGCATGCGGATATCGGACAGCAGCACGTCGGGGGTTTGCGTGGCCAAGGCTTCCAGCACGTCATTGCCGCCTTCGAAGGTGGCGCAGCTCAGGCCCGCGCCGGTGAGCGCGCGCTCAAGCACCCAGCGGATGGAGCTATCGTCATCGACGATCCAGACTATCCCTCGTTGCATAGCAAACCTCACTGACGAATGGGCAGGTAGACCGAGAATTCGGTATGACCTGGCCAACTGTTGAATTCAATTTTTCCGCAATGCTGATCGATAAGATTGCGGGCGATGGATAATCCCAGGCCGGTGCCGCCCTCGCGGCCGCTGACCATCGGGTAGAACAGCGTGTCCTGCAGCTGCGCCGGCACGCCGGGGCCGTCGTCTTCGACGTCGATGCGCGCCGCCAGCCGGTAGCGGGTGCCGTGCAGCGTAATCTGAAACGCGGTGCGGGTGCGCAGCGTGATGGTGCCGCCCGCCTCACCCAGCGCCTGCAGCGCATTGCGGGTGATGTTCAGCAGCACCTGCTCGATCTGATCCGGGTCGTGGGCCATTTCCGGCAGGCTCGGATCGTAATCGCGCACCAGCGTGACGTTATCCGGCATTTCCAGCGACACCAGCTGGCAGACGCGCTCCGCGACCTGATGAATGCTCTGGGTGATGTGCTGGCCGGGCCGCTGCGGGCCGAGCAGGCGATCCACCAGATTGCGCAGCCGATCGGCCTGCTCGATGATCACCTTGGTGTATTCGGTCAGCGCCGGATCGGGCAGCGCCTTGGCCAGCAGCTGTGCCGCGCCGCGCAGACCGCCCAGCGGATTTTTAATCTCGTGCGCCAAACCGCGCACCAGATCGCGGGCCGCCACCTGTTGGGCATGCTGCAGCTGTTCCTGGCTCAGGCGGCGCTGATTGTCCATCGGCGCCAGCTCGACCAGAATATAGCCTTCCGGCAGCGCCTGAGCGGTCAGGGAAAGGATATGCGCACGGCCGTCGACCACCAGGGTCACTTCGTTGTCGGTGAAGCCCTGACCGGCGCGCAGGCTTTCACGCATCAAAGAGACGTTCAGCGAAAAATAACCGAGCAAATCGGGCAGCGGCGTGCCGAACAGCTTGCGGGAGCTTTGCGCCAGCAATTGCTGTGCCGCAGGGTTGGCGTAGTGAACCGCCAGAGAGTCATCCAACAGCAGGATGCTGTTGATGAGTGAATTGAGGATCTGCCCAGCATCGGGCAGCTTGCCAGTTGCCATACAGCAGACTCCTGCACCTTTTTAGTGCATCTATCCTACTCCATCCGGGATCGGCGCGGTATGGAATAGTTTTGCAGAAAATACGGTGGAGAAAAAAACCCATCCGAAGATGGGCTGAAAGTTTCCACGGCAACAAAAAAGCGATAACAAAAATGTGGGCGCCGTCCACCTGCGCAGACGGCGCGGGTAGGGCTTAGACGCTGTAGTACAGTTCGAACTCAACCGGGTGTGGCGTCATGCGAATGCGGTCCATCTCTTCTTTGCGCAGTTCGATGTAGGCATCGATCGCATCGTCGGTGAACACGCCACCGCGGGTCAGGAACTCGCGGTCTTCGTTCAGTGCGGCCATCGCCTCGTCCAGCGAGCCGGCCACTTTTGGGATCTCGGCTTCTTCTTCCGGCGGCAGGTCGTACAGGTTTTTGTCCATGGCGTCGCCAGGGTGGATCTTGTTGATGATGCCGTCCAGGCCGGCCATCAGCAGCGCGGCGAAGCACAGGTATGGGTTAGCCGCCGGATCCGGGAAGCGGGCTTCGATGCGGCGCGCTTTCGGGCTGGCGACCACCGGGATACGGATGGACGCGGAGCGGTTACGGGCGGAGTAAGCCAGCATCACCGGCGCTTCGTAACCCGGCACCAAACGTTTGTACGAGTTGGTGGTCGGGTTGGCCAGGGCGTTGATCGCCTTGGCGTGCTTGATGATGCCGCCGATGTAGAACAGCGCGGTTTCAGACAGGCCGCCGTATTTGTCGCCGGCGAACAGGTTGGTGCCGTTCTTGGACAGCGACATGTGGCAGTGCATGCCGGAACCGTTGTCGCCGAACATAGGCTTCGGCATGAAGGTCGCGGTTTTGCCGAAAGCGTGCGCCACGTTGTGCACCACGTATTTGTAGATCTGAATTTCGTCGGCTTTCTTGGTCATGGTGTTGAAGCGGGTTGCCACTTCGTTTTGACCGGCGGTCGCCACTTCGTGGTGGTGCGCTTCAACCACCAGGCCCATCTCTTCCATGGTCAAGCACATGGTGGAACGCAGATCCTGCGAAGAGTCGACCGGTGGAACCGGGAAGTAACCGCCTTTCACCGCCGGACGGTGGCCTTTGTTGCCGCCGTCGTATTTTGTGCCGGAGTTCCAAGCGCCTTCGATGTCGTCGATGGCCACGTGGGAACCGCGGATGCTGCTGCCGAAGCGGATGTCGTCGAACAGGAAGAACTCAGGCTCTGGCCCGAACAGCACGGTATCCGCGATGCCGGAGGAGCGCAGGAAGTCTTCGGCGCGTTTGGAGATGGAGCGCGGGTCGCGATCGTAGCCTTGCATGGTGCCCGGCTCGAGAATGTCGCAGCGAATGATCAGGGTAGGTTCTTCGAAGAACGGATCCAGAACCGCCGTGCTGGCGTCCGGCATCAGCACCATGTCAGATTCGTTGATGCCCTTCCAACCACCGATAGAGGAGCCGTCAAACATTTTGCCTTCTTCGAAGAAGTCGGCGTTTACCTGGTGAGCCGGGATAGTCACGTGCTGTTCCTTACCCTTGGTGTCAGTGAAACGCAGGTCTACGAATTTCACTTCATGCTCATTCAGCATCGTCAAAACGTGTTCAGCGGACATACTTAACTCTCCCGGTTTATCATTGTCGTCGTCGTGGAACGAATCTGTGGAACTGGCTTTTTTTCGCCTTGAAAAGACTAAAGCGAAAAGCGTGCCAACTTTTTAAAAAGGCGTTCATCGCCTTTCTGGGCGGGTTTTACCCAGCCACAGTATGCACCACCAACGATAAATTGCACTGCTATGGTGCAATAAGGGCGGGTGCAGGCACCGAAATGGTGCAAAAGTGCAGCGATTGCGGCTTTTTGCACCGTGAAAGGGATCACAAACTGACCGGTACGCGGTTGTTTATAAGAGATGGTTGTGATCTTGTTTAGTCCCTCGCTTAATACGTGTACAATAGCGCGCTATTTCTAATGCCCGAGGCAAAGCTGTGATCGAAAATTTGCGTAACATCGCCATTATTGCCCACGTTGACCATGGTAAAACCACCCTGGTTGATAAGCTGCTGCAACAATCCGGTACTTTCGGAGAGCGTGCGGAAGCCACCGAACGCGTAATGGACTCCAACGATTTGGAGAAAGAGCGTGGGATTACCATCCTCGCAAAAAACACCGCCATTAATTGGAACGGTTACCGTATCAACATCGTGGATACCCCAGGACACGCCGACTTCGGCGGCGAGGTAGAGCGCGTGATGTCGATGGTTGACTCGGTGCTGCTGGTTGTGGATGCAATGGATGGCCCTATGCCGCAAACCCGCTTCGTGACCAAGAAGGCCTTCGCCAACGGTCTGAAGCCGATCGTGGTCATCAACAAGGTTGACCGTCCTGGCGCGCGCCCTGACTGGGTTGTGGATCAGGTGTTCGACCTGTTCGTGAACCTCGACGCGACCGACGAGCAGCTCGACTTCCCGATCATCTACGCTTCTGCGCTGAACGGCATCGCCGGCGTCGACCACACCGACATGGCGGAAGACATGACCCCGCTGTATCAGGCGATCGTCGACCACGTGTCTGCGCCGCAGGTTGAGCTGGAAGCGCCATTCCAGATGCAGATCTCCCAGTTGGACTACAACAACTACCTGGGCGTTATCGGCATCGGCCGCATCAAGCGCGGTAAAGTGAAGCCGAACCAGCAGGTCACCATCATCGACAGCGAAGGTAAAACTCGCAACGGTAAAGTGGGCAAAGTGCTGGGCCACCTGGGGCTGGAGCGTATCGACAGCACCCTGGCGGAAGCGGGCGACATCATCGCCATCACCGGCCTGGGCGAGCTGAACATCTCCGACACCATCTGCGACACCAACGCCGTAGAAGCGCTGCCGGCGCTGTCCGTCGACGAACCGACCGTCACCATGTTCTTCAACGTCAACACCTCGCCGTTCTGCGGTAAAGAAGGCAAGTACGTGACGTCGCGTCAGATCCTTGACCGTCTGAACAAGGAGTTGGTGCACAACGTGGCGCTGCGCGTTGAAGAAACCGACGATGCGGACGCCTTCCGCGTTTCCGGCCGTGGCGAACTGCACCTGTCGGTGCTGATCGAAAACATGCGTCGCGAAGGTTTCGAGCTGGCGGTTTCCCGTCCGAAAGTTATCTTCCGCGAAATCGATGGCCGCAAGCAGGAGCCATTCGAGAACGTGACGCTGGATATCGAAGAGCAGCATCAGGGTTCCGTGATGCAGGCGATGGGCGAGCGTAAAGCCGACCTGAAAAACATGGATCCGGACGGTAAGGGCCGCGTGCGTCTCGACTACGTGATCCCAAGCCGCGGTCTGATCGGCTTCCGTAACGAATTCATGACCATGACTTCGGGCACCGGTCTGCTGTACTCCACCTTCAGCCACTACGACGACGTGCGTCCGGGCGAAGTGGGCCAGCGTCAGAACGGCGTGCTGATCTCCAACGGCCAAGGCAAAGCGGTCGCGTTCGCGCTGTTCGGCCTGCAGGATCGCGGCAAGCTGTTCCTGGGCCACGGTGCGGAAGTGTATGAAGGCCAGATCATCGGTATTCACTCGCGTTCCAACGACCTGACCGTAAACTGCCTGACCGGTAAGAAGCTGACCAACATGCGTGCTTCCGGTACTGACGAAGCGACTACCCTGGTTCCGGCCATCAAAATGACCCTGGAGCAAGCTCTGGAGTTCATCGATGACGACGAACTGGTAGAAGTGACGCCAACCTCGATCCGTATCCGTAAGCGTCACCTGACGGAAAACGATCGTAAGCGTGCCAGCCGCGGTCCTAAAGACGCTTAATCGCTGATTGAGTGCCTCATGCTTAGGGCGCGGTTCTCGCGCCCTGAGTTTTTTCCTCTGTTGTTCCCCGTTTGTGCGGCGCGCTATGCGCTTTTCCGTTCGTTCCCTGTTCAGCTGTTCCTTTTCCCGCTACAGTGAAATCTCACCGGCCCATCAGGAGAGGACTATGCTGTATATCTTTGATTTAGGTAATGTGATCGTCGATATCGATTTCAAGCGTGTGCTGGGCGTGTGGAGCAATTTGAGCGGCACGCCGTTGGCGGTGCTGTCCGATCGTTTCACTATGGGTGAGGTGTTCCAGCAGCATGAGCGCGGTGAAATCAGCGACGAAGACTTCGCCGGCAAGCTGTGCGATGAAATGGGCATCGCGCTCAGCTTCGAGCAATTCGCCACCGGCTGGCAGGCGGTATTCGTCGCGCTGCGCCCGGAAGTGATCGACATCATGCAGCGCCTGCGCAACGAGGGCCACCGGGTGGTGGTGCTGTCGAACACCAACCGTCTGCACTGCAACTACTGGCCGCAGCACTATCCTGAAGTGGCCGCCGCCGCCGATCATCTCTATCTGTCGCAAGATCTCGGCATGCGCAAGCCGGAGGCCGAGATCTACCAGCATGTGCTGGCCGCGGAAAACACCGCCGCCGCCGACGCGGTGTTCTTCGACGATCACCCGGCGAACGTCCTCGCCGCGCAGGCGTTGGGGATCAAGACGGTGCACGTCACCGATCGCGACGTGGTGCCGGCCTATTTTGCTCAATGAGCGTAGGGCGCGTTAAGCTTAAGGCGTATCAACGGACATCAAGGAGTGACCATGTCGTTTTTCCGCCGCAAGAAGTTGCCCTCTGCGATTAAGCCCGGCGTCACCTTCGGACGGCTGCTGTACCAGCGTATCGATCACGATGGCCTGACGATGTTGGCGGGCCATCTCGCCTATGTTTCCCTGCTGTCGCTGGTGCCGCTGGTCACCGTGGTGTTCGCGCTGTTCGCCGCTTTCCCGATGTTTTCCGACATCAGCGAACAGCTGAAGAGCTTCATCTTTTCCAATTTCGTGCCGGCCGCCGGCAACGTCATACAGAACTACCTGGAACAGTTCGTCGCCAACTCCAACAAGATGACCGCCGTCGGCACCTGCGGGCTGATCGTCACCGCGCTGCTGTTGATCTCCTCGGTGGACAGCGTGCTGAACACCATCTGGCGCAGCAAGAACAAGCGGCCGATCGTCTTCTCCTTCGCCGTGTACTGGATGGTGCTGACGCTGGGGCCGCTGCTGGTGGGTGCCAGCATGGCCATCAGCTCCTACCTGCTGTCGCTCAACTGGCTGGCGCAGACCGGCGTCAACGGCCTGGTGGATCAGGTGCTGCGCATCTTCCCGCTGATTTTGTCGTGCGCTTCCTTCTGGCTGCTGTATTGCATCGTGCCGACGGTGCGGGTGCCGCCCAAAGATGCGCTGATTGGCGCGCTGGTGGCCGGATTGCTGTTCGAGCTGGGCAAGAAGGGATTCGCGCTGTACGTCACCATGTTCCCTTCCTACCAGCTGATTTACGGCGTGCTGGCGGTGATCCCGATTTTATTCCTGTGGGTCTACTGGAGCTGGTGTATCGTGTTACTCGGCGCGGAAATCACCGTGACCATCGGCGAATACCGCGACTACCGCCGGCAGAAGGCGGAGCAACAGGAACAGAAACCAGAAGGGCAGCAGGAATGATTGCGTTGATTCAACGGGTGTTAAACGCCAGCGTCACGGTGGGTGGCGAGACGGTAGGCAAGATTGGCCCCGGTTTGTTAGTGTTATTGGGCGTGGAGCAGGGCGATAACGAGCAAAAAGCGCAGCGCCTGTGCGAACGCGTGTTGGGATACCGCATTTTCGGCGACGAGAACGACAAGATGAATCTCAACGTCCAGCAGGCCGGGGGCAGCGTGCTGGTCGTTTCGCAGTTCACCCTGGCGGCGGACACCCAAAAGGGCATGCGGCCCAGCTTCTCGCGCGGCGCCGCACCTTTGGTCGCCGATCGGTTGTATCAATATTTTGTTGGCCAGTGCCGCGAACGCGGCGTAGAGACCCAGACCGGCGAATTCGCCGCCGACATGCAGGTGGCGCTGGTCAACGATGGTCCGGTGACATTCTGGCTACAGGTCTAAGCATTCGGAGAACAGGCGTCTATGTATCACCTACGAGTACCCGTAACAGAGCAAGAACTGAAGGAGTATTACCAGTTTCGCTGGGAAATGCTGCGCAAGCCGCTGCACCAGCCGGTGGGTTCGGAAAAGGATGCCTATGACGCCATGGCCCATCACCAAATGGTGGTGGACGAGGCCGGTAAAATCGTCGCCATCGGGCGGCTGTACATCAATGCCGACAACGAGGCGGCGATCCGTTTTCTGGCGGTAGACCCGACGCTGCAGGATAAAGGGCTGGGGACGCTGGTGGCGATGACGCTGGAGTCCGTCGCGCGGCAGGAGGGCGTGAAGCGGGTGGTGTGCAGCGCCCGTGAAGACGCGGTGGACTTCTTCGCCAAGCTGGGGTTCGTCAATCAGGGGGAGATCACTGCGCCGCAGACCACCCCGATCCGCCACTTTTTGATGATCAAACCGGTAGCGACGCTGGACGATATCCTGCATCGCCCCGACTGGTGCGGCCAATTGCAGCAGGCCTGGTATGAACACATCCCGCTGAGCGAAAAGATGGGCGTGCGCATCAGCCAATACACCGGCCAGCGCTTCGTCACCACCATGCCCGAGACCGGCAACCAGAATCCGCACCACACGCTGTTCGCCGGCAGCCTGTTCTCGCTGGCGACGCTGACCGCCTGGGGGCTGATTTGGCTGCTGCTGCGCGAGCGCCACCTCGGCGGCACCATCATTCTGGCGGACGCGCACATTCGCTACAGCAAACCGATTACCGGCAGGCCGCGAGCGGTGGCGGATCTCGGCTCGCTGAGCGGCGATTTGGCGCGTCTGGCGCGCGGCCGCCGCGCGCGCGTGCACGCCGAAGTGCATCTGTTCGGCGACGAGGATAAAGGTGCGGTGTTCGAAGGCACCTACATGGTGCTGCCGGCCGAGCCGGATGTGCCGCTGGATCAGGGCGGCTCTGAGGCGCTGGAAGAGTAAGACGGCGGCCTGCCTGAGGGCGGGCCGCGCAGGGCATTACGGCAGTTGCTGGTTCACCGCTTGGCCGTCGCCGGCGGTGGCCTGCAGATTTCCCTTCAACGAGGCTTTGAACGGCCCGTCGCTGTTCAGCAGCCCTTTCAACTGCAGCTCAAGGTTGCCGTCGCCCGTCAGCGGCACCGGCTGCCATCCCCATTGCTGCAAGGTGTTGATCGGTACCGAACGGCCGCGCAGCGTCAGCTGGAACGGCTTGCCCGGCAGCTGATCGACGGTCGCTTTGGCCTCAAGCAACCCATTAGGCATAAAGGCGCTGAGCTCGGTGACGTTAATCTGATTGGCGTCGGCGTTCAGCGCCAGCGAAGGGCGCCGCACGTCTATCTTGTTGAAGGTCGCCTCGCTGCCGTTCAGGTTGAGCGATCCGGACCATATGCCCCACTGGCGATCGCGCGCCAGCAGCAGGTTGCTGCCGTAGCCGTCCAGCGCGGTGATCTGGAACGGGAATGCCGGGTTGATATCGATGATCAGATTGCGGTTGGTGGTCAGCTTGGTGACGTACACCTCCGCCAGCCAGTCCGGCAGCGGTTTCAGCCACAGTTCGCGCCAGTCGCTCGGCAGGGTGTACTCCAGCGCCGCCATGGCCACCTCATCCAGCTGCAGGCGTTTGCCGGCGCGCAGCCAGTTGCCGGAGGTGCGCAGCAGCCCGCCTTCCCAGCGGGTGGTGAACTGTTGAATGGCGATGCCGGCGGAGGAGAGCCGCAGGGTGGCGATCGGATCGATCAGGTGGAAGCCGCCGTTGATCACGTCGCTGGCGTTGACGTTGAGCGAGCCGTCTTCGCTGCGCCAGTCGCCTTTTTCGACGCTGACGTTTTGCAGCGACAGATCGAGATCGTTAAACGCCCATGCCTTGCCTTCCAGGCGCGCGTCGATCAGATCGAAACGCTTGAGGGTGACCGGCGGCAGGGTGGTAAAGCGCTGCATGAATTCCGCCAGCGTCAGCGGGGTCTGCATGCGCACGCCGCTCAGCCGCAGGCGATCCACCTGCCAACTGCCGTCGGCGGCGCGGCTGGCCACGCCGGTCAGGTCGCCCTGCGCCAGATCGGCGCCGAAGTTGTTCAACAGCAGCTGGCCCTGCTTCTGCTCCCCCTGCACCAACACCTTCGAGGCGGGGATGCCATTCAGCGTCATCGAACCGGCGCTGAACTGGAACTGGTTGTTGTCCCCCAGCAGATGACCGGCCAGCGGGCGCCACGGCGTGATGCCGGCAGTGACCTGCTGCGCGTTGAGTTGCCACTCGTTATCGTTGGACTGCAACGCCATGTTGCTCAGCTGCAGCACGTCGGCCTGTACAGGCAGCGCCGCCGCCTGCGGCTGCACGTTCAGCGTGCCGTCGCGCAGCGTGACGCTGTGAAAATAGCGCGGCTCGGTGATTTGGCGCAGGCTGAGGCCCAGATCGACGCGTTTGGCGACCAGCGCCTGCGGCTGGCCGTTGCGCGCCAGTTGCACGTCTTCCAGCTCAATCTGGTTCGGCTGGCTCCACGAATGGGTGATTTTTCCTATCGACAGGCGGTATTCGCTGTTGTCGCTGATCCAGGCGCTCAGGCGGCCTGCCGCCCAGCGGGTTTGCCCCACCAGGTACAGTACCACTGCCGCCAGCACGATCAGCAGCAGCAACGTCAGCAACAGCTTTCCGATAAATTTCATCGTCTACATCCGCATCGGTCAAAAAAGATACCCTGTTTATGCCGCAATTGGCCGGGCATCTCAAGGGCAATGGTCTGATAGACAATAAAAAACGGCCGCAAGCGGCCGTTTGAACGCCGATGGACGGGTTACTTCTTCTCGTATTCCTGCGGGAACACCAGGTTCAGCACGATGGCGGTAATGCCGCCGGCGGCGATGCCGGAAGAGAGCAGGGTTTTCAGCCAGTCCGGCGCGAACTGCAGGATCAGCGGCTGCTGGGAGACGCCCATGCCGACGGCCAGCGACAGCGCCATGATCATAATGGCGCGGCGATTCAGACGCTCGCGCGACACGATGCGCACGCCGGAGGCGGCGATGGTGCCGAACATCACGATGGTCGCGCCGCCCAGTACCGGTTCGGGGATGTGCTGCACGAAGCCGGCCACCGCCGGGAACAGCCCCAGCGCGATCAGCATCAGCGCCACCACGAAGCCGACGTAGCGGCTGGCGACGCCGGTCAGTTGGATCACGCCATTGTTCTGGCCGAAGCAGGAGTTGGGGAAGGTGTTGAACACCGCCGACAGCATCGAGTTCAGGCCGTTGGCCAGCACGCCGCCCTTCAGGCGCTTCATATACAGCGGCCCGCTGACCGGCTGTTCGGAGACGTCGGAGGTGGCGGTGATGTCGCCGATGGTCTCGAGCGAGGTGACCATAAAGATCAGCATCAGCGGCAGCAGCAGGTTCCAGTCGAAGCCCAGGCCGTAATAGAGTGGCGTGGGGATAGTGATTGCCGCCGTGGGGGCCGCCGGTGCATCGGCGGGCAGCATGTCCATCGCCCAGGCCAACAGATAGCCGACCGCCATGGCGATCACCAGCGAAGCCACGCGCAGGTAAGGGTTGCGCTGGCGGTTCAGCAGGATGATTACCGCCAGCACCGCGCCGGCCAGCAGCAGGTTTTTCGGCGAGCCGAAGCTATGATCGTTCATCGCGGCGTAGCCGCCGCCGATCGAGGTCAGGCCGACCTGAATCAGCGACAGGCCGATGATCATCACCACGATGCCGGAAACCAGCGGGGTGATGATGCGGCGCGCCAGATGCAGCACGCGCGACAGCAGAATTTCGGTGCAGGAGGCGACCATCAGGGTACCGAACAGCGCGGCCATCATGGTCGGCACGTCGGCGCCGCCGTTTTTCAGCGCCAGGCCGCCCATGATCAGCGGCGAAACAAAGTTGAAGCTGGTGCCCTGAATCGACAGCAGCCCGGAACCCACCGGCCCCCAGGTTTTGATTTGCAGAATGGAAGCCAGACCGGAGGCGAACAGCGACATGCTGATGATGTGCTGGGTATCCTGTGCCGGCAGGCCCAGCGCCTGGCAGATCAGCAGGGCCGGGGTGATCACCGCGACGAACATCGCCAGCAGATGCTGGCCGGCGGCAAACAGCGTTTGCGGCAGCGGCGGGCGATCTTCCAGGCGATAAATCAGTTCACTGGCGCGGGGTTCTGAGGCGGCTTGGCGCGCGGCATCAAGCTCGGAGGATGACATGCTCATGGTGTGGCGTTTCCAGATACGGCAAAGCAGGCATTTTAATGCTCCGCCCCACAAAAGCAAACGGTTGCGCGTAAATATTATGTTGCCGACTTTCCTGTTTATGTCGCATTTTCATTCATTTTTTCTTGTCATCTCAGCGTTTTTTACTTCTAATCCTGCACTCATCAAGTTTAAAAACTCAGTGGTTTTCTATAACTTATTATTTTTATTTGGATCTTTTTCCTTACATGGAGTACCTGGATGTTTCATCTTGATACTTATGGCACGTTAGTCGCGGCGACGCTGGTTTTGCTCCTCGGGGGCAAGTGCGTCAGAACCATTCCTCTGCTGCGAAAATATACCATTCCCGCTCCCGTCGCCGGCGGTTTGCTGGTGGCCCTCCTGCTGTTAGCCCTGAAAAAGCTCGTCAACTGGGAAATCAGTTTTGACATGTCGCTGAAGGATCCGCTGATGCTGGCCTTCTTCGCCACCATCGGCCTGAACGCCAACCTGGCGCGTTTGCGCGCCGGCGGCAAGGTGCTGGTGGTGTTCCTGTTCGTGGTGCTGGGGCTGCTTATCGTGCAGAACGCCATCGGCATCGGCATGGCGAAAATGCTGGGGTTGGATCCGCTGATGGGCCTGATCGCCGGGTCGATCACCCTGTCGGGCGGCCACGGCACCGGGGCGGCCTGGAGCAAGCTATTCATCGAGCGCTACGGCTTCGAGAACGCCACGGAAGTCGCCATGGCCTGCGCCACCTTCGGCCTGGTGCTGGGCGGCCTGATCGGCGGCCCGGTGGCGCGCTATCTGGTCAAGCACTCCTCCACGCCGGAAGGCACCCCGGATGACAGCGTGCAGCCGAGCGGCTTCGAGAAGCCGGAAAGCGGCCGTCTGATCACCTCGCTGGTGATGATCGAAACCATCGCCATGATCGCCATCTGTCTGAGTCTGGGGCAGCTGATTGCCGGCCTGCTGAGCGGCACGGTGTTTGAACTGCCGAACTTCGTCTGCGTGCTGTTCGTCGGGGTGATCCTCAGCAACACGCTGGCCTTCACCGGTTTCTATACCGTGTTCGAGCGGGCGGTGTCGGTGCTGGGCAACGTCAGCCTGTCGCTGTTCCTGGCGATGGCGTTGATGAGCCTGCGCCTGTGGGAGCTGGCCTCGCTGGCGCTGCCGATGCTGGCGATCCTGGCGGTGCAGACGCTGGTCATGGCGCTGTACGCGATCTTCGTCACCTATCGGGTGATGGGTAAAAACTACGACGCGGCGGTGCTGGCTGCCGGCCACTGCGGCTTCGGCATGGGCGCCACGCCGACGGCGATCGCCAACATGCAGGCGATCACCGATCGTTTCGGCCCGTCGCACGTGGCGTTTTTGGTGGTGCCGATGGTGGGGGCGTTCTTTATCGATATCGCCAATGCCATCGTCATCAAGCTGTATCTGCTGCTGCCGGTGTTCCCGGCGGTGGGGTGATATCGCGGGTCATCGCGAAAAGGGCGCCTGCGGCGCCCTTTTTTATGCGTTGGAGTAGCGCGCCTTCTCCGGCAGCCAGCGTTCGATCAGCGCCTGGGCGTGCTCCGGATAGTGCTGATGGAGATGGCGAGCGACGCGCTGCACTTCGGGGATCATCGCCTGATCGCGCAGCAGATCCGCCACCTTGAATTCGGCGCTGCCGGTCTGGCGGGTGCCCAGCAGCTCGCCCGGGCCGCGGATCTCCAGATCGCGCTGCGCGATGACGAAGCCATCATTGCTGTCGCGCAGCACCTGCAGGCGCGTTTGCGCAGTCTTGCTCAGCGGCGTTTTGTACAGCAGCACGCAGTGTGAGGCCACGGCGCCGCGCCCTACGCGGCCGCGCAGCTGGTGCAGCTGAGCCAGGCCCAGCCGCTCCGGGTTTTCGATGATCATCAGGCTGGCGTTCGGCACGTCGACGCCGACTTCGATCACCGTAGTGGCCACCAACAGCTGCAGCTCGCCCTGTTTAAACGCCTGCATCACCGCCTGCTTTTCCTGCGCTTTCATGCGGCCGTGCACCAGCGCTACCTTCAGCTCTGGCAGCGCGGTTTTCAGTTCTTCCCAGGTGGCTTCCGCCGCCTGCGCTTCCAGCAGCTCGGACTCTTCGATCAGCGTACATACCCAGTAAGCCTGCCGCCCCTCTTCCAGACAGGCGCTCTTCACCCGTTGAATGATGTCGGCGCGGCGGGTATCGGGGATGGCGACGGTGGTCACCGGCGTACGGCCCGGCGGCAGCTCGTCGATGACCGAGGTATCGAGATCGGCATAGGCGGTCATCGCCAGCGTGCGCGGGATCGGCGTGGCGGTCATGATCAGCTGATGGGCGTGGAAGCCTTGCTCTTCGCCCTTCTCCCACAGCGCCAGCCGCTGATGCACCCCGAAGCGGTGCTGCTCATCAATGATCACCAGCGCCAGGCCGTTGAACTGCACCTGCTCCTGGAAGATGGCGTGGGTGCCGACCACCATCGACACCTGGCCGCTGGCGATAGCCTCCTGCTGCGCGATGCGCGCCTTGCCTTTCTGTTTGCCGGCCAGCCAGCCGACCTCCAGTCCCAGCGGTTCAAACCACTGACGGAAATTGTTGGCGTGCTGCTCGGCCAGTAGCTCGGTCGGCGCCATCAGCGCTACCTGCTTGCCGTGCGCGATGGCGCGCAGCGCCGCCAGCGCCGCCACCAGCGTTTTGCCGGAGCCGACGTCGCCCTGCACCAGCCGCATCATCGGGAAGTCTTTTTGCATATCGGCTTCGATGTCGGCCACCACTCGCGTTTGCGCGCCGGTCGGCGAGAACGGCAGCTGGGCGAGAAAACGGTTTTTCAGCCGATCGTCCGGCAGCAGCGGCTGCGCCTGATAGCTCTGCGCGCCGGCGCGCACCGCCAGCATGCTGAGGTTATGCGCCAGCAGCTCTTCAAGGATCAGGCGTTTTTGCGCCGGGTGTTTGCCCAGCTCCAGATCCGCCAGCTGGATGTCCGGCGGCGGGCGATGCAGGGTGTGCAGCGCGTGCGGCAGGCTCATCAGGCCGCCGCTCAGCTCCGGCGGCAGCAGCTCGGCGATAGCGCAGGTATCCAGCAGCTCCAGCGCCTGATCGGTTAGCTTGCGCAGCGTGGCCTGCCGCACCCCTTCGGTGGTGGGGTAGACCGGCGTCAGCGACTCTTGCAGCTCAACCTCGCTGGCTTCGCCCTGAATGCGGTATTCCGGATGGATGATTTCCGCGCCGTGGTTGCCGCGCTTGATCTCGCCGTAGGCGGTCACGCGGCGGCCGGTGGCCAGGCTGTTCTTCATTGCGGCGTTGAAGTTGAAGAACCGCATGGTGAGGATGCCGGTGCCGTCGCTGATCTGGCAGGTCAGCATGCGGCGGCGGCCGAAGCTGATGTCGCTGCGCAGCACTTCCCCTTCTACCGTGGCGTAGATACCCGGCAGCAGATCGTTGATCGGGTAGAGGCGAGTGCGGTCTTCGTAGCGCAGCGGCAGGTGCAGCAGCAGATCCTGAATGGTCTCGAGGCCGAGTTTGGCCAGTTTGCCCGCCTGGCTGGCGCCAACCCCGGAAAGCGTGGTGAGTGGGACAGCATCCAGCAGGCGGCCTTTCATTTGCGCACCGTCGCCTGCATGGCCGCCCACCATTCGGCGCTGGCGACCACCTGGCCCTGCTCGTCAATCTGCGGGCGCGGCAGCCCTTTGCGCTTGGCCACGTTGGCCAGCACCGGGTAACCGCCTTCGAACAGCAGACGCTGCTGCTCTTCTTCATCCAGCATGCTGTTGTCGCGGCGATACAGGCCGGCGTTCTGCCGCTGGCGCTGCGCTTCATACAGGATCAGCGCCGAGGCCACGGAGACGTTGAGCGATTGCACCATGCCGATCATCGGAATGACGATGTCCTGATCGGCCAGCGCCAGCGCTTCTTCGGTGATGCCGGTTTTTTCCTGGCCGAGCAGCACGCAGGTGGGCCGGGTGTAGTCCACCTCGCGGAAATCGACCGCGCGCGCAGACAGATTGGTGGCCAGAATTTGCATGCCCTGCGCTTTCAGATGACCGACCGCGTCGCCGATGGAACGATGGGTTTTGACGCTGACCCAGCTGTTGCTGCCGGCGGCGGAGGAAACCAGGGTGCGCATGCGGGTGGTGGGCCACACGGCGTGGACCTGATGCACGCCGACGGCGTCGGCGGTGCGGATAATGGCGGAGACGTTATGCGGCTTGTGCACTTGCTCCAGGCAGACCGTCAAATCCGGCTGCCGGGTCGCGAGCATTTCACAAATCCGCGCATAGCGTTCAGGACTCATAAGCGCTAGTTTCGGTTGCGGTTAACTTTGATCACATCCGGCATGATACGGATTTTACGCATAATGTTTGCCAAATGGATGCGATCGCGGGTGGTCAAGCGGATAAAGGCGCTATAAACCCGACCGTCTTTCTCTTCGGTGTTCAGGCTCTGAATATTGGACTCGGCCGCGTTGATCGCCGCCGTCAGGTTGGCCAACGCGCCCTGGTGGTTGAACATATCCACCTTGATCTCGGCGATGAACTCCTGCTCGGTCTCTTTATCCCACTCGACCGCCATGAACTTCTCAGGCTCTTTCTGATAGCCGCGAATATTGCGGCAGGACTCATGGTGGATCACCAGCCCTTTGCCCGGGCTGACGTGAGCGATAATCGGATCGCCCGGAATCGGGCGGCAGCACTTGGCGAAGGTGATCAACACCCCGTCGGCGCCCTTGATGGCCAGGTTACGCACGCCGGAGGATGCGCCCAGGCTGGACTGATCGCCCTGCAGGTTCTTCGCCACCACCACGCTCATGGCGTTGCCGAGGCCGATTTCCGCCAGCAGATCGTCCAGCGTCGCCAGCTTCATACGGTCCAGCTCGTGCTGAATGTTTTCCTGCGGGATTTCGGCCAGCTTGCGGCTGCCGCCCAGCGCGTGGTTGAGCAGACGGCGGCCGAGGCCGACGGAGTCGTCGCGCTTGAGGTTCTTCAGCATCTGGCGAATTTTGGCGCGCGCTTTCGAGCTGACCACGAAGTTCAGCCAGGCGGCGTTGGGCCGCGCGCCCGGCGCGGTGATGATCTCGACGGTCTGGCCGCTGGTCAGCGACTGCGACAGCGGGTACGGCTGACGATCGACGCGCGCGCCGACGCAGGCATGGCCGATATCGGTATGCACCGCATAGGCGAAATCGACCGGCGTGGCGCCGGCGGGCAGCTCGACGATGCGGCCTTCCGGGGTGAAAACGTAAATCTCATCCGGGAACAGATCGGATTTGACGCTCTCGATAAACTCAAACGAACTACCGGCGCTTTGCTGCAGCTCCAGCAGGCTTTGCATCCAGCGCTGGGCGCGGATCTGCGCCGTGGTGCCGGTTTCGCCCTGTTCTCTTTCCTTGTAAGCCCAGTGCGCGGCCACCCCCATCTCAGCCATCTGATCCATGTCTTCGGTGCGGATCTGCACTTCGACCGGCACGCCGTGCGGGCCGATCAGCGAGGTATGCAGCGATTGATAGCCGTTGGCCTTGGGAATGGCGATGTAATCTTTCACTCGCCCCGGGCGCGGTTTGTACAGGCTGTGCACCTGGCCGAGCACGCGGTAGCAGGTATCGACCTCTTTCACGATCACCCGGAACGCGTAGATATCCATGATGGAATGGAAACGCTGTTCCTTGAGGTGCATCTTGAGGTAGATGGAGTAGAGGTGTTTTTCCCGCCCGCTGACGCGGCAGGCGATGCCGGCTTCGGTCAGTCGCCCTTCGATCTCGGAGAGGATTTTTTGAATCATCTCTTTGCGGTTGCCGCGTGCGGCTTTCACCACTTCCTTGATCACGCGATAACGGTTCGGGTACAGCGCCTCGAAGCCCAGCTCTTCCAGCTCGGTCTTCAGGTGATGAATACCCAGACGGTGGGCGAGCGGGCTGTAGATTTCCAGGGTTTCACGCGCGATGCGCCGGCGTTTGTCGGGGCGCAGCGAACCGAGGGTGCGCATGTTGTGCGTACGGTCGGCCAGCTTGATCAGCACGACGCGGATATCCTGCACCATCGCCATGATCATCTTGCGGAAGTTTTCCGCCTGCGCTTCTTTCTTGTCCTGGAACTTCAGCTTGTCGAGCTTGGAGACGCCCTCAACCAGTTCGGCGACGCTCTTGCCGAACAGCTGTTCCATATCTTGATAGGTGGCTGGGGTGTCTTCGATGACGTCGTGCAGCAATGCCGCCATCAGCGTCTCGTGATCGAGACGCATTTCCGCCAGGATGCAGGCCACGGCGACCGGGTGAGTAATGTAAGGCTCACCGCTGGAGCGTGTCTGGCCCTCGTGCGCGTCGCGCGCGACGAGGTATGCCTGTTTGAGGCGCTTAATCTGCTCCTCGGGCAGGTAACGTTGAATCAGCAGATTCAGGCTTTCAAACAGGTACAAGGCGGACTCGCAGTCTAATTAACGACGACCTTCAGCAATCGCGGTAACCGCTTGAATCTCTGCGGCTTCCTGCTCTTGCTGCTCCTGGCGCTCACGCACGTCGAGGATCTGGCTGGTGATCAGGCCTTCTTCGATTTCGCGCAGGGCGATAACGGTGTACTTGTCGTTCTCTTCCGGAACCAGTGCATCTTTGCCGCCGGTCTGGATCTGACGCGCCCGACGAGCAGCGACCAACACCAGGTCAAAACGGTTACCAATTTTCTCTACAGCGTCTTGAACAGTTACGCGTGCCATATTTGTGCTACTCCACAGGTGACGAAAAGACTGGGCATGATACTGAAACTGCCTTCAGTCTGCCAATAGTTTGCTGATTAAAGCGTCATGCCGCAGCAACTGGCGGCCCAAACGCAGGCGCTCGGCGCGAATGATGGTCTTCAGATCGGACAGCGCCAGATCGAAATCATCGTTCACGATCAGGTAATCGTACTCCGCGTAATGCGTCATTTCCGCCACGGCCTGAGCCATGCGCTTGGCGATCACCTCTTCGGAATCCTGCCCGCGCCCGCGCAGGCGGCGGCCCAGTTCTTCCTTCGACGGCGGCAGAATGAAGATGCTGCGCGCCTGCGGCATTTTGGCGCGGATTTGCTGCGCGCCCTGCCAGTCGATATCCAGAAACACGTCCACGCCGGTCGACAATACTTGTTCGATGGCGGCGCGCGAGGTGCCGTAATAGTTGCCGAACACTTCGGCGTGCTCAAGAAACGCGTCCTGCTCGATCATCCGGCGGAATTCGTCTTTCGAGACGAAGAAATAGTGCTCGCCGTGATTTTCACCCGGGCGGCTGTCGCGCGTGGTGTGCGAAACTGAAACCTGCGTGTCGTACAGCGGTTGCGTCTTTAACAAAGCCTGAATCAGACTTGATTTACCTGCGCCACTGGGAGCAGAGACAATATAAAGCGTGCCTTGAGCCATGATGATGTTCGTTGATAACGGTTGATATGCCAATAACAGCGGATGTGTATTTTCTCCGCACAGTATACACGGCTAACGCGCCGGGTGCAGCGTTAGCTCGCATTTTGCCCGCCGCTTTGCGCGGAAAAAGCGGCGAATGAGCGAATTTGCGCGTCGAAGGGCGACATTTCTGCAGTTTTGGCCTCGGCGGCGAGGCCATGTCAGATTACGGCGCGTCGGTAATGCGGGGGGCGGACGAGGGAGTTTCCCGCACGGGGTGGCGGAGAAAGAGAAAGATAATGACGGCGGATGCCAGCGTCGTCAGGGCGAGTAGGTACAGCAGATTCTGGAAAGCCAGTTCGTAGGCGTGCTTCAGCCGTGCGGCATCCGTATTGAGCAGGGCGGTCGCCCGCAGCATATCCCCCATGGCCAGGGCGTGCGCGCCGGCGGCGTTTGCGGTTGGGGGAGCGAGATGGCGCCCAACCAACAAAGCCAACAGGGCACCGACGACCGCCAATGCAATGCCTTCCCCCGCGACGCGAACGGTGCTGAAAATGCCGGTCGCCATGCCCGCTCGTTCTCGCGGCACGACGCTGACGGCTAAACCGTCCATCAATCCCCAGGGCAAACTGATGCCGCAACCGATGGTCAGCATCGGCAGCAGTAACCGCGCGAGCGATTGCCCCGGCGCATAGTGCGCCAGCCATGCCAGCCCGGCGGCGCAAATCAACAAACCGAGGCTGGAAACGGCGCCGGCGGAAAAGCGGTGAGCGAATGCCCCGGTCAGCAGCGGCAGCGCCAGCATTGGCGCGGACAACGCCAGCATCATTATGCCGGTTTCCACGGTGCCGTAACCCTCGATGCCGATAAATCGGAGGGGAAGCAGCACCAGCAACACCACGTACGAATAGGCCGGCGCCGCCGCCAACAGCTGTACGCCGACAAAGCGCGGGTAGCGAAACAGCGACAGATCGAGCATCGGCCGAGCCGTGCGGCGTTCGATCAGGATAAAAGCCAGCATAAACAGCAGCGCGCCGGTCAGCGGCATAATGACTTGCGCGCTGCTCCAGCCGCCGTCGGGCGCCAGCAGCACGGCGTAAGTCAACAGCGACAGCGCCAGCGTAAAGACGATGGCGCCGGGCCAATCGAGGCGAGAGGCGGCGGGATCGCGCGATTCGGGCATATCGCGCTGGCCGCTGAACAATGCAATGGCGCTGAGCAGCGCCAGGGAGAGAAAAAGTGCGCGCCAGCCGAAGAGCTGCGTCAGCGTGCCGGCCAGCAGCGGACCGAATGCCAGCCCGATGCCGAACGTGGTGCCCAGCAGGCTGAAGGCCTTGCTTCTCTCCGGCCCGTTAAATACCTGGGCCAGGCTTGCGGTACCGCCGGCCAGCGCGGCTGCGGCGGCGATGCCTTGCAGCGCGCGTATCGCGTCGAAGGACATAATGTCTTGCGCCGCGCTCATGAGCAGAGCGCTGAGCGCGAGCGCCGCCAATCCACAGATAAACACGCGCTTGCGGCCAAAACGATCGGCGAGCGCTCCGGCGAGCATCAGGCTGCAGCCGAAGGTCAGCATAAACGCATTGGTGACCCAACTGAGCGCGACCAGTCCGCCACCCAAATCTTTGGCGATCGCGGTGAGCGCGACTGCGGGGCCGGTAAAGCTCAGTGGCATGATCAGGCCTGCGAGACACACGGAAAAGAGTATGAGCCAGCGCTGCGGGGGCGCATTCCGGGATGGATGAGCGTTCATGGGCGATTCCTGATGCGGTGGTTTCGATGGGTATGGATGATAAATAAGACTGAATGGGATAAAAATAAGGCTGAACTCCACACATTCAGGACAAAAGCGCTCTAATGGGGGCAATATGGAAAGTTTGAGCGGGCTGCTGGCGTTTGTTCGCGCTGCCGAATCGTGCAGCTTTGTCGCTGCTGGGGAGCGATTGGGGGTGTCGGCCTCGGCGGTGGGTAAAAGCGTGGCGCGGCTGGAGGCGTCGTTGGGCGTCAGGCTGTTCAACCGCAGCACCCGGCGCATCAATTTGACGGAGGAAGGGGCGCTATTTTACGAGCGCTGCCGGCGTATTGTTAGTGACATCGAGAACGCCGAAGCCGAGATGGTACGCATTTCAGAGGCGCCGCGCGGCAGGCTGCGCGTCAGCATGCCCGCCATCGGTTACCGCATGCTGGTGCCGCTGTTGGCTGATTTTACCGCGCGTTATCCTGAGATTGAGTTGGATGTGGACTTCAACGATCGCATCGCGGATCTGATCGCCGAGGGCGTGGATGTGGCGGTTCGCGGCGGCGAGCTGGCCGATTCTCGCCTGATGGCGCGGCGTCTTGGACCGTTTCGCCAGGTTTTGGTCGGCGCGCCGGACTACTTCCGCCGGCGCGGAACGCCGTTGAAACCGGCGGATCTGCTCGAGCATGCTTGTCTGCGTTATCGCTTCCCGGGCGGGCAGCAGTTGCAAGCGTGGCGGCTGAGCGCCGACGATGAGGCGCTGCCGTTAAGGTTGCCGGTGACGATGAGTTTCAGCAGCGTTGAGGCGCTAATCCACGCGACGCAGCAGGGATTGGGCATCGCCTACCTGCCGGATTTCACTTTGAGCCAGGCCCTGCGCGGCGGGCAGCTGACGGCGGTGCTGCAAGACAGTACGCCCGAGCGCGGCGCGTTTTCTGCCGTGTGGCCCTCTAACCGGCACATGTTGCCGAAAGTCCGGGTGTTCGTGGATTATCTGGCGCGGTACATGCTGCCGGACGGTCAATGATCCGGATGCTGGTAGTTGAACACCGGCAGGCCGAGGCGGAAGCGCAGGGCGATCAGGCGCGCGCTCAGGCCGGCGACCAGCGTGAGGATCACCACCAGATTGTGCGGCAGGCTGAGGTGCTGCAGGCCGATATACAGCCAGGCGGCGCTGAAGGAGATGCCGGCGTAGATCTCTTTCTGGAAAACCAGCGGGATACGGTTGCAGAACATGTCGCGCAGCACCCCGCCGAAGACGCCGGTGATCACTGCGGCGATGGCGGCGATAATGGCGCTGTGTCCCATATCCAGGGCCACCTGCGCGCCGATGATGGAGAAGACGATCAGGCCGACGGCGTCGAGCACCAGGAACAGGCGGCGCAAATGGCGCATCAGGGGAGCCACCCAGGTGGTGACGATCGCCGCTATCGCGACGATGACGATGTATTCCGGGTGTTTGACCCAGCCCAAAGGAAAATGCCCGAGCAGCATATCGCGCACCGACCCGCCGCCGATCGCCGTGACCGAAGCGATGATGATCACGCCGAACATGTCCATTTGGCGGCGGCCGGCCGCCAGCGCGCCGGTCATGGCTTCGGCGGTGATGCCGATGATATAAAGGATGCTCAGTAACATAAGGGATTCACAGCGTACTTGCGTCAGAATGATGGCCGGCAGGGTAATCGCCGCCGAGGACGCGCGCCACTGAGTTTTTTTCACCGATGGCATTTCGGATTAATTTAGCTAATCCAAACTCCGTTTTTATTGCCGATAACCAGCCTTTTTTAACATCTGGCTGTTGATGAAAGCATTAGAAATTTCGCGCTGGTTTCCATCGCTGACTATGCTTTTTGCAGCGAATCCTTCAACCGATAAACCGAGACTGCAGATGAAAAACTCCCCGAGATTGGCCGCCGGCGCCGTGGTGGCCGCCCTGCTGCTGAGCGGCTGCGTGGCGCCAGGCCACCAGGCTGTGCCACCCGCCCCGGCTTGCCGCACCGGCGATCCGCTGGTGCAAACAACGCTCTACTTCGGCCTGAATCGCCCGGCGGGGCCGGCGATCACCGCCGCCGAGTGGCAAACCTTCGTCGATAGCCAGGTGACGCCACGCTTTAAAGACGGGCTGACGGTCTTTGATGCCAAAGGGCAGTGGCTGGGCCACGACGGCAAGCTGGCGCGCGAGAACAGCAAGGCGCTGCTGCTGATCCATGCGCCGGGCAAAGAGAGCGAGATGAATATCGAGGCGCTGCGCAGCGGCTACAAGCAGCAGTTTGCGCAGGATTCGGTAATGCGGGTGGATGCGCCGGTGTGCGTGGCGTTTTAAAGCGAACTCCCGGCCCTGCGGCCGGGAGTGGGGATTACAGCACCAGGCCGGCGATGGCCGCCGACAACAGGCTCACCAGCGTCGAGCCGTAAACCAACTTCAGGCCAAAACGGGAAACCACGTTGCCTTGCTGCTCGTTCAGCCCCTTGATGGCGCCGGCGACGATGCCGATGGAGGCGAAGTTGGCGAACGACACCAGGAACACCGACAGAATGCCCAGCCCGCGCGGCGACAGCTCCGCCGCGATTTTCTTCAGCTCAATCATCGCCACGAATTCGTTGGCCACCAGCTTGGTCGCCATGATGCTGCCCGCCTTCAGAGCCTCCTCCGCCGGGATACCGATCAGCCAGGCCAGCGGATAGAACACATAGCCGAGGATCTGCTGGAAGCTGATGCCGAGCACCGCGGAGAACAGCGCATTGACGGCGGAGATCAGCGCGATAAAGCCGATCAGCATCGCCGCGATGATCATCGCAATCTTGAAGCCGGCCAGAATGTATTCGCCCAACATTTCGAAGAAACTCTGATCTTCATGCAGTTTGTTCAGCTTCAGCTCCGGCTCGTCTTCGACCTGATACGGGTTGATGATCGACAGAATGATGAAGGTGCTGAACATGTTAAGGATCAATGCCGCCACTACGTACTGCGCGTCGATCATCGACATGTAGGCGCCGACGATGGAGAGCGATACCGTCGACATGGCGGTCGCGGCCATGGTGTACATGCGGCGCGGCGAGATATCGCCGATGATGCCTTTATAGGCGATGAAGTTCTCCGACTGCCCCAGCACCAGCGTGCTGACGGCGTTGAACGATTCCAGCTTGCCCATACCGTTGACCTTGGACAGCAAGGTGCCGACCAGGCGAATGATCAGCGGCAGGATGCGGAAATGCTGCAAAATGCCGATCAGGGCGGAAATAAAGATGATAGGGCACAAAACGCCGAGGAAGATGAATGCCAGACCATCCTTGCTCATGCCGCCGAACACGAACTCCGATCCTTGGGCGGCGTAGGCGAGCAGGGTGTCGAAGAAGCCGGCGACGTGTTTGATCACGCTGAGTCCGCTGGCGGAGTGCAGGAAGAAATAGGCCAGCGCGCCTTCGATCACCAGCAGCTGGATGATATAGCGCAGGCGGATTTTCTTGCGATTATTGCTGACCAGCAGCGCCAGGGCGATGATCACCACCAGAGCCATAATAAATTGCAGAATTTGTGGCATAAACGGTCCGTACGGTTCACGGGCAGGAAAAAAACACATTTAGCCACAGCATCGCCGCCCTTTCATTACCTTGCGTGATAATTAGAACAAAATACTTATGGCGTGCGGGATATCTTGCCGATTGTCATCCGCACGCGCTGCTCGGCAGTTTTTCATAAGCTTCCTGGTGGCCGGTTGCCCAGAGGCCTGCTGGCTCGCAACCTGATGCAATCGCCGTCACTCGCGTGCAAACGCCTGGAATCTGGCTCGCAACTGGCGCTTTTTCATGGCGTAAAGCGTGGTTTTTTCGAGAGAGGCAGAGAAAAATGCCTGAACAAAGCGCCACGACCGGCGCGTATTTTCTCGGACAAGGAGGCGAACGATGAATACCGGCACGTTGCTCAGGGCGCTGGCCAACGGCGTTAATCCCGACACCGGCGAGCTGTTGAGACCGGCTTCGGCGGCCTGTGCGCCGGAGGCTATCCGCCTGCTGTTCGCGTTGGCCAACGAGTTCGACGGTGAATCCGAACTGCAGAAAAAAGCCCGGCTGACGCCGGAGGAGAAGCGGCAGAAGAATCTGGCCGAGGGCCGGCCGGCCAATGCCTACTTCCCTTGGCCGGAAGAAGAAAAACTGCGGCTGCGTGAGAGCCATGCGGCCGGGGCGACGCTGGAAGCGCTGAGCGATGAGTTCGAGCGCTCAACCTGGATCATTGCGGTACAGCTGCAGAAAATGGGGTTGATCGGTGAGGAACAGGCGGCCGCCTATCGTTGATCGACTGATTTATAGTTATAAAAGGTTCATTTTATTTTACCGAGGAGTACTACTTTGATTTTCATAAATAAGTAAGCGTTATCCCGATACCTATCCGTTTCATCACTTTTATCTTATTGATCATCCTTTCTGGGATGATGAGTTAGTCAATCCAATTGAGTCGTTGGCGTTTACGCACATGACAGAGGTATTATGTTTAACAGGAACTTGGCGTTTAGATTGACAAAACAAACGAGATGATTGTGTCTCGCTGGAGTTGAGTATACAAAGTGTTGGAACTGATGTGAGAGGGCATCGCGGAGTCTAAATACATGGAAGGTGAAGTATGTAACCTCAGTATCGAGCTTAGCGAGTTTCTATGGGCTCTCAAGCAATGCACCTTCTACAAGTGAAGGTGCATTTTTTATTACTTTATTTGTTAAGATTATTCATCGGCTGCTATACTCTCAGCACATCTTATATATAAAATGGAATAATTAACAATGTTAATTCATAGATGTATAATAATTTTATTGTTTGACATAGTAGATTACACCGTTTAGCGATGGCTAACTTAACAGTTATTTAAACTTTATATATAATTATTGATAGAAACTCATGGGAATGGAGGATTAAGATGGACTTCACTCAAGCTTTACATTGGGCGTTTAAAGGAAAGGCAGTTGTTTTTTTGGGGGCGGGATTTAGTTTTGAGGCTAGAAATAAGGCAGGCGAACAGTTCCCTAATGGAAATCAGCTGGCAAAAAATCTCAAAGCTGAATTAGATTTTGATGATGATGAAGATTATTCCTTAAAGGAAATATCTGACGATTTTATCGATGAGCTAGGAAAAGAAAATTTATATAGATACATAATAGATAAGTTTCAAGTATCAGATTACTCTGCTGACTATCAGGTTTTCTCGCAAGTGCCTTGGAGGCGATTATATACTACTAATTATGATAATGTTATAGAGGATAGTTATAGGAGAAATAGTAAAGATATATACTCCTTTACTATAAAAGATAGTCCGTCATTGATAGTGCCTAATAAAGCTAATTGCATTCATATCAATGGTTTTGTTGAGAAAATGTCGCTAAAGGAGTTCAACTCGGAATTTAAATTGACGGAAACGAGTTATCTAACTGAAATTTTTGTCGATAGTAAATGGAAAACCGTTTTCAACACTGATTTGAGAGATTCTAAAGCGATAATTTTCATTGGTTATTCTATATATGATATTGATATAGAAACTATCTTGATTGAAAATCCAGATTTTATTAGTAAAACTTTTTTTATCACGGAAAAATCTCCATCAAAACGTATTGTCAGGAAACTTGAGAAATATGGAACGATAGTAAATATAGGTGTTTCTAATTTCTTAAAGGAGCTGGAAATTAAAGAAAAAGAAATTGACTGGGAAAGTGAAACTCTAGTTCCAAATTATTTTTCACTCACTAAAGTTGAGAGAGATGGTAGAGTCTCTACTCCAATAACAGACGATGTGATTGACTTGTTTCTTTATGGAAAGTCTAGAGAGGAAATGATCAGAAATGATATCCTAAATAAGGAAAGGAAATATTTTATTTACCGAGATGGAATAAATGGCATTTCTTTGGATTTTAAGAATAATTCCAGTGTGGTTATTCACTCTAAGATGGCAAATGGTAAAACTCTATTTTCGCAAGGGGCAGCTGAATATTTAATAGAAAATGGCTATACTGTATTTAAATTAAATGATGGTAAGGAAATTACCAGCGAGGAAATAGAATGGATAAAGAAGGAAAGAAAACCAGTAGTAATAATTGAAAACTATCAAAGAAATTTTAAGAGTATCAAGTTAATTAATTCTATGAATGAAGATACTATAAAGCTCATACTTACTGCGCGTACTGAACTTCATGAGATTTTCTGTGAAAATCTAGATGAAGAGATAATAACGTTTTCTGAAATTGATATTAACAACTTAAGAAATATAGAAATAGAGTCGGTAGTAGACATTTTTGATAACAATGGTCTTTTTGGGGCTAGGTCTGGAATGTCTAAGAAGTCGAAAACTGAATATATAAAAAATAAAATGAGAGGAGAGTTCTCATTAATATTGGCTGATATTCTTGATGCGCCACAGATAAAAGAAAGAATTACAGTTTTATTAGATGAGATTAAAACTAATAGTGACTTTGAAGAAATGGTTATTCTTTGCTCTTTATCTAGTTACTTGAACTTCGAACTCGATTCCTTAGATGTGCAAACTTTATTAAATGTGAGGGGGATTGGAAGTGTATCATTTTTGAAGAATACTGCAATATCGCAGGTTCTACAAAAAGATGTTAAAGGGAATTTTATACTGAAGAATCCTATTCTTGCTAAGCATCTCCTTCAGCTTTTTGTAAATAAAAAGCCTGAAATGGTACTTGATTTTATTGTTGATATATATGCAAAGCTAGATAAGAATCATATTTATGAACCAAAATTCAAGTTCTTAGCTAAAGACTTAAACGTATACTCAAATTTACTCAAGATCTTTGGGAGTAAAAATTCTGATATCATTGAAGATTTTTATGATAGAGTGAAAAATTATTTAGATAATACAACTAATCAACACTTTTGGCTACAATATGCGATTGCTAAAATCACTTCTTCAAAGCATGATGTAGCCGAACGATTTATTGAAACGGCGTATTCACTGGCCAAAAGGCATAGAGGCTATAACTATGATTGGATCAATTGTCAGTTTTCAAGGTTATTGATCGAAAGTGCTCCTATGCAACCAACTCCTACTGCGATGATTGGTCAATTGAAACACGCACATTCGTTAATTATTGATCAGAATAATAGACATTACCCTTTCAGAGTAGCAACTAAATATTGTGATTTCCTACAAGATCATGGAAATAGATTGGGAGCTGATCATAAAGAAGAAGTAGTTACTCTCATAAGAGAGTTCTATGAAAAATATGACATTACATTGAAAGCTCTAAATAACTACGATCATCCCATTATGAAATCATTCAAAAGAGAAGCTGATAAAATTTTCAAAAAACGTTAATTCCCTCCCCCATTGTGCCGAGTTTGTAATTTGAAGCTCGGCAGTTTATTTAAGATATTTTAATACTTATTTATTCTAGTTATACTCTTTAACTAGAGTAATACTCTATTGACCAGTCTGCTTCATGTGCCACTTTTCATGTGGCTGTAGTACTGATCGTAAACTGTTTCAACACTGACATGGAAAAGGGACGGAAAATGTATTTTTGCATGTGGGGTTATATGCCCTGTGCATGCTCAAAATAATCGGCCTGCTAGGGAGAAAGTCATAAAAAAGGAAGGCGAGGCCATAAAAAAGCCCGCGTGGCACGGGCTTGATGGTGAGCGGAGCGATATCACTCGATATTCTGGATCTGCTCGCGCATTTGCTCGATCAGTACTTTCAGCTCGATGGCGGAAGCGGTGACGTCGGCATTGATCGACTTGGAGGCCAGGGTATTCGATTCGCGGTTGAACTCCTGCATCATAAAGTCGAGGCGGCGGCCGACGGCTTCTTTCTTCTTCAGAATGTTGTGCGTCTCTTTCACGTGCGCTTCCAGACGGTCCAGCTCTTCGGCGACGTCGATGCGCTGCGCCATCAGCACCAGCTCCTGCTCCAGGCGGGTGTTTTCCAGCTGTACCTGTGCCTCTTCCAACTTGCTGACCAGGCGCTCGCGCTGCCATTGCAGGATGTTCGGCATCTGGGCGCGCACTTTGACCACTTCGGCGCTGACGCCGTCGAGGCGCTGTTCGATCAGCGTTTTCAGCGCGGCACCTTCGCTTTCGCGTGCGACGATGAAGTCATCCAGCGCGCCGTCCAGCGCCTGCATCAGCTCGGCGCTGATGGCGTCCAAATCCTGCTCCTGCGCGGACATCACGCCCGGCCAGCGCAGCACGTCGATCGGGTTGATTTCACCTTCGTCGCTCTGCATTTTCACCCAGTTGGCGGCTTCGACCAGCTGTTTGGCCAGTTTTTCGTTCAGGATCAGCGAGCTTTGCGCGCTTGGATCCAGCTCGAAACGCAGGTTGCATTCGACTTTGCCGCGGGTCAGGCGGCTACGGATACGTTCACGGATCACCGGCTCCAGGCTGCGGAATTGTTCCGGCAGGCGGATGTAGGTTTCTAAGTAGCGCTGGTTAACGGAACGCAGCTCCCAGGCTGCGCTGCCCCATTCACCCTTGATTTCACGCCGGGCGTAGGCGGTCATGCTGCGGATCATTGATGCGTACCCGTAATAGGAAAAGATGGGGCGATTATAGCGTCGCGGCTGCGGGCAGGATAGGCATTACGTCACGAAGCCCGTATAATGCGCAGCCAATAGTTGATTTGAAGCCGGAGAGAGCCCATGCGTCCTGCAGGCAGAGCACCACAGCAAGTTCGCCCCCTGACACTGACCCGTCACTATACCAAACACGCTGAAGGTTCAGTGCTGGTTGAGTTTGGCGATACCAAAGTCTTGTGCACCGCCACGGTAGAAGAGGGCGTTCCGCGCTTCCTGAAAGGCCAGGGGCAAGGTTGGATCACCGCCGAGTACGGCATGCTGCCGCGCTCCACCCACAGCCGCAACGCTCGTGAAGCCGCCAAAGGCAAACAGGGTGGCCGCACGCTGGAGATCCAGCGCCTGATCGCCCGCTCGCTGCGCGCCGCGGTAGACCTGAAAAAGCTCGGTGAATTCACCATCACCCTCGACTGCGACGTACTGCAGGCCGACGGCGGTACCCGAACTGCCTCGATCTCCGGCGCCTGCGTGGCGCTGGCCGATGCGTTGAACACGCTGGTGGCCAACGGCAAGCTGAAAGCCAACCCGATGAAGGGCATGGTGGCGGCGGTTTCCGTCGGCATCGTCAATGGCGAAGCGCTGTGCGATCTGGAGTATGTGGAGGATTCCGCGGCGGAAACCGACATGAACGTGGTGATGATGGAAGATGGCCGCATGATTGAGGTGCAGGGCACCGCCGAAGGCGAGCCGTTCAGCCACGATGAGCTGTTGGCGCTATTGGCGCTGGCCCGAGGGGGCATCGAAACCATCTTCCAGGCGCAGAAAGCGGCGCTGGCGGACTGATTTTTTAAGGCGACTGAGAAGTCGCCTTTTTTATGCCCGGCGATCGGGCGGCAGTAATGACAAGACCCAAGCAGATTCAGACGAGGAGAAGCAGTAATGAAAGCCTATCAGCGCCAGTTTATCGAGTTCGCGCTTAACAAGCAGGTATTGAAATTCGGCGAGTTCACCCTGAAATCCGGCCGCACCAGCCCGTATTTCTTCAACGCCGGTCTGTTTAATACCGGGCGCGATCTTGCGCTGTTGGGGCGCTTCTACGCCGAAGCTCTGATGGACTCCGGCATCGATTTCGACCTGCTGTTTGGCCCGGCCTATAAAGGCATTCCTATTGCCACCACTACGGCGGTGGCGTTGGCGGAACACCATGAGCGCGACGTGCCTTACTGCTTTAACCGCAAGGAAGCCAAGACCCACGGCGAAGGCGGTTCGCTGGTGGGCAGCCCGCTGCAGGGGCGAGTGATGTTGGTGGACGATGTGATCACCGCCGGCACCGCGATCCGCGAGTCGATGGAAATCATCGGCGCCAGCGGCGCTTCGCTGGCGGGCGTGCTGATTTCCCTCGACCGTCAGGAACGCGGCCGCGCGGATATCTCCGCCATTCAGGAAGTGGAACGCGACTATCACTGCAAGGTGATTTCGATCGTGACGCTGAAGGACCTGATCGCCTATCTGGAAGAGAAGCCGGAAATGGCGGACCACCTGGCGGCGGTGCGCGCTTACCGCGAGCAGTACGGGGTGTAAGTAAAAACGCCGGGCATACCCGGCGTTATCTTTATTGCAGCTGGGCCGCCAACAGCGGCCAGCGGGCGTCGAATTCCTGCGTTGGGCGATAGCGGAATTCCGAACGCACATAGCGCGACAACATGCCTTCGCAGAAGGCCAGCAGCTGGCTGGCCAGCAGCGTTTCATCGACGATAAAGCCTTTGCCTTCGCGCAATTTGCGCTCTTTCAGCACCTGTCGCAGCTGCGCCTCGATGCGTTCGAACAGCTGGTTGATGCGGCCCTGCAGGCGATCCTGTTCAAACATCAGCGCGTGGCCGGTCATGATGCGCGTCAGCCCCGGGTTGCGTTCCGCAAAGCCCAGAATCAGCAGTAAAATCAGGCGCAGACGATTAAACGTCTCTTTCTCGTCCTGCAAGATCAGGTTGATGCGGGTGATCAGGCTGTCTTCGATAAACTCGATCAGGCTGTCGAACATCCGTGTCTTGCTGGGGAAATGCCGGTACAGCGCAGCTTCAGAAACACCCACGTTCGCGGCGAGCTTGGCGGTGGTGATGCGTTGGCTGCCGTCGCTGGACTCCAGCATCTGGGCTAACGCCTGCAATATTTCCTCGCGCCGATTCCTTTTCGTATTTTCTTTTTCTGCCATGTCTGATTAGACCCTTGCTAAAACTTAACTGACGGAAACCCGGGCACCGGCCGCTGCAGAGCAGGCTCTGTGCGGCTTATGTGATAGCTTTTTTACGATGCTGGGGTCAGCGGCCTTAACGGCCTTTTCCGCGCTGCCTGGTGTGCGCTGCAATTGTCGCGGTAAAACCTTGCCGCAGAGACATCCTTCTCCCCGGAAAGGCAAGGTTCAGGCGACGTTTCCCTGCCGGCCCTCGTGCCTTGGGTGGCGCTTAGTGGCGCCCCGAGTGGCCGAAGCCGCCTTCGCCGCGCTCGCTGCCGTCGAATTCTTCCACCAGGTTGAATTCTGCCTGCACCACCGGCACGAAGACCATCTGCGCGATGCGTTCACCCGGCTCTATGGTGAAGTGCTTCTGGCCGCGGTTCCAAACGGACACCATCAGCTGGCCCTGATAATCGGAGTCGATCAGGCCGACCAGGTTGCCCAACACGACGCCGTGCTTATGGCCCAGGCCTGAGCGCGGCAGGATCACCGCCGCCAGGCTTGCGTCGGCGATATGGATCGCGAGGCCGGTAGGCAGCAGCGTGGTTTCACCCGGCGCCAGCTCTACCGCGCTGTCCAGGCAGGCGCGCAGGTCGAGACCGGCGGAGCCCGGGGTGGCGTAGGTCGGTAGCGGGAAATCCTGACCGATGCGCGGGTCGAGGATCTTAACGTCGATTTTTTTCATCATAACGGCTGACTATCTCGTCTATTAAACGTTGGCCAAGGAGTGCCTTGTCGCTCAGCGCCAGGCGTTTCTCTCCATCCTGCCAAAAAAGGTGCAGGGCATTGGTGTCGCTGTTGAACCCGTGCTCTGCAAGCGATACATCGTTAGCGCAAATCAAATCCAGCTTCTTACGCGCCAGTTTTTGCCGCGCGTATTCTTCCACATTCTGGGTTTCGGCGGCAAACCCCACGACAAACGGTCGATTTTTGGTCATCGCCGCCACGCCGGCGACGATGTCGGGGTTTTTTACCATCTTGAGGATGATTTCATCACCCTGTTTTTTTATTTTTTCATCGGCGATCCGCTCGGGGCGGTAGTCGGCCACGGCGGCGCAGGAGATGAAAATCTGCTGTTGCGCGGCGCGCTGTTGCACCGCCTGCTCCATCTCCAGCGCGCTGGTGACGTCCACTCGGGTGACCGATGGCGGCGTCGGCAGGCTGACCGGCCCGGCGATCAGCGTCACCTGTGCGCCGCGGGCGGCGGCGGCGCGGGCGATGGCGAAGCCCATTTTGCCGGAGCTGTGGTTGCTGATGAAACGCACCGGATCCAGCGCTTCACGCGTCGGGCCGGCGGTGATCATAACCTGCAAATGTTGCAGATCCTGCGGGGCGGAAAAATGCGCGTTCGCCAGGTCGACGATGTTCAGCGGATCCAACATGCGGCCCGGGCCGACGTCGCCGCAGGCCTGGCTGCCGCTGTCCGGCCCCCAAAGCAGCATGCCGCGCGCCTGCAGCGTTTGCAGGTTGGCCTGCGTGGCGGCGGCGCGATACATCTGCTGGTTCATGGCGGGCGCGGCGGCGATGGGGGCATCGGTCGCCAGGCAGACGGTGGTCAGTAGATCGTTGGCCATGCCGGCGGCGACGCGCGCCAGCAGATCGGCGGTCGCCGGCGCCAGAATAACCAGATCCGCCCACTTGCCGAGTTCGATGTGGCCCATGGCGGCTTCGGCGGCGGGATCCAACAGATCGTCGGATACCGGGTAGCCGGAAACGGCCTGCAGCGTCAGTGGCGTAATGAACGCCTTGGCGGCATGGGTCATCACCACGCGCACTTCCGCGCCCCTGTCTCGCAGGCGGCGCACCAGCTCTGGGCATTTGTAAGCGGCGATGCCGCCGCTGATGCCAAGCACAATATGTTTGCCGGAAAGTCCCGTCATCATCATTGTCCGATTGAAAGCCGAAAGATGCGCCATTTTAGCATATCCGTGGTTCAGGTGAGCGATTCCGCAATGGCTGCAGGGCGTTACATTGTGCTTTGCGAAACACTTCGCAATGTTATCAAACACCTGTCGAACGCGCCGGGCGGCACATGGCATGCTGTAGCCCTTTCAGGGAGGAACACGATGAGCAACCCGATTGTGGCGTGCTGGCCGGGCGCGCTGGCACCGCGTGAAAAGCTGTTGATGCAGGGGGCGGCGGCGCTGTCCGACGCAGAGCTGTTGGCCATTTTCTTGCGCACCGGGTTGCCCGGCGTGCACGTGATGCAGCTGGCGGAGCAGCTGCTGCGCCGGTTCGGCTCGCTTTATCACCTGATGTCGGCCGATCATCAGGCTTTTTGCAGCCAAAAAGGCCTGGGGGACGCCAGCTATACGCAGCTGCAGGCGATTGCCGAGCTGGCGCTGCGCTTCTTTTCCAGCCATTTGTCGCAGGAAAACGCCATGCTCAATCCGCGCGTCACCCAGCATTATCTGCAAAGCCTGCTGGCGCATCGCGAGCGGGAGGTCTTTTTGGTATTGTTTTTAGACAATCAGCACCGGGTTATTCGCCATCAGGAGATGTTTGCTGGTACCATCAGCAGCGTCGTCGTCTACCCGAGAGAAATTGTGCGCGAAGCGTTGAAGGCTAATGCCGCCGCGCTGATTCTCGCGCATAATCACCCTTCGGGTAAGGCTGAACCCAGTCATGCCGACCGCTTGATAACGGAACAGGTGGTGAAAGCCTGTCAGTTATTGGAGATCCGAGTGCTTGATCATTTGGTGATCGGTCGGGGTGAATGCGTCTCTTTTGCCGAGCGCGGATGGCTTTAAGCGATTTTTTCGCGATCCTTGTGGGATCTTTAGCTGTTCGGGACTTGAGCACTTACGCTTCAGAGCGTATACTACGCCACCTTTGAGAATCTTGGGTTTGGCGCAAGAGCCTATCTCAGCAGGTTTCTGACCTGATGTGTGGTTTCTACCTGATGACGAGAGTCTCCTCAGTATGAAGTTTGCTGAGATGGGCTCTAAAAGCCTGACGAGGCGGCCATACCCTATACGAAGCTCGAGCTGATTTGATTTTTGGAGAATAGACATGTCCCGAGTCTGCCAAGTTACTGGCAAGCGCCCGGTGAGCGGTAACAACCGTTCCCACGCAATGAACGCGACCAAACGCCGTTTTCTGCCTAACCTGCACTCACACCGTTTTTGGGTTGAGGCTGAGAAGCGCTTTGTAACTCTGCGTGTATCTGCTAAAGGTATGCGTGTTATCGATAAGAAGGGTATTGAGACGGTTCTGGCCGATCTGCGTGCCCGTGGTGAGAAGTATTAAGGAACTGAATCATGGCTAAAGGTGTTCGCGAGAAGATCAAGCTGGTTTCTTCTGCTGGTACTGGTCACTTCTATACCACCACGAAGAACAAGCGTACTAAGCCGGAAAAATTGGAACTGAAGAAATTCGATCCAGTTGTCCGTCAGCACGTAGTATACAAAGAAGCTAAAATTAAATAATTTTAGTGGATTAATGAAAAACCCGGCCTTGGCCGGGTTTTTTGTTTTATAAAGGGTAGAAAACGTCGGAGGGGAAGCCAGATGCCTGAATTACCGGAAGTTGAGACGAGCAGACGCGGTATAGAGCCTTATCTTGTCGGCCACAGCATTCAGTATGCGGTGGTGCGCAACGCGCGCCTGCGCTGGCCGGTTTCCGAGCAGATCCTGACGCTGAGCGATCGGCCGGTGCTCAGCGTGCAGCGCCGGGCCAAATACCTGCTGATCGAGCTGGAGAACGGTTGGATTATCGTGCACCTGGGCATGTCGGGCAGCCTGCGCATGCTGCGCGAGGAAAACGAAGACGAAGCCGGCAAACACGACCACGTCGATCTGGTGATCAGCAACGGCATGATCCTGCGCTATACCGATCCGCGCCGTTTCGGCGCCTGGCTGTGGTGCGAAGATTTGGCGACCAGCAGCGTGTTGGCGCATCTGGGGCCGGAACCGCTGAGCGAAGCGTTCAACGGCGACTACCTGTATGAAAAATCACGTAATAAGCGCACGCTGATCAAACCGTGGTTGATGGATAACAAGCTGGTGGTCGGGGTCGGCAATATTTACGCCAGCGAATCCCTGTTCAGCGCCGGGATCCTGCCCGATCGTCCCGCGGGATCGTTGAGCAAAGCCGAAGCGGCGCTGCTGGCGCAGACCATCAAGGCGGTGTTGCAGCGCTCTATCGAGCAGGGCGGCACGACATTGCGCGACTTTTTGCAGTCTGACGGCAAACCGGGATATTTCGCGCAGGAACTGCAGGTTTACGGTCGGGCGGGAGAACCCTGCCGCGCGTGCGGCACGCCGATCGAATCCGCTAAGCACGGGCAGCGCAGCACCTTCTTTTGCCGCCGCTGCCAGCGCTGAGCATTACTCGGCGGCGAGCTTCGCCATCAGCGCCTGGGTGACCACATCCGGCAGGAAAGGCGCGATATCGCCGCCGTGACGGGCGACCTCCTTCACCAGTGAGGAGGAGATGAACGACCACTCTTCGGAAGGCATCAGGAACACGCTTTCCAGCGTCGGCATCAAATGGCGGTTCATGTTCGCCAGCTGCAATTCGTATTCAAAGTCAGACACCGCACGCAGGCCGCGCACCAGGATATTGGCATTTTGGTGAGCGGCAAAGTGCGCCATCAGCTCGCTGAAGCCCAGCACTTCCACATTGCCCAGATGCGAGGTGACCTGCGTCGCCAACGCCACGCGCTCATCCAGGCTGAACAGCGGCTTTTTGCTCGGGCTGGCGGCGATGGCCAGAATCACGTGATCGAACATCAGTGATGCGCGCGTCACTAAATCCAGGTGGCCGTTGGTCATGGGATCGAAGGTCCCGGGATAGATGGCTTTGCTGGTCATGATTCACTTCTCTGAGTAGTTGCGGCCCAATGCCCATAATGCGGCATATTTATTGAAGGTATATTGCGCGTTGACCACCGCTAACAGCAACCCCTGTTTACCGTCGAGGAAGCCGGCCCGCAGCAGCCAGGTTTTGACGAAGGCGCCGAGCGTGTGGGTCAGGATAGACAGGTAGCCGCAACGCTTGCCGGCCCGGTGGCGTTGCGTCGCCCACTCTTCGGCGTAGCGCAGCTGTTTGCGCTGGAAGGCGAAGAAATCGCGGCAGGTCAGGTGCAGCATATCGCCGCTGAGGGGGATCACTTTGGCGCCGCCGATGTTCAGCGATTCGTGCACCAGATCGTCGTTATAGCGATAGCGTCGGTTGGCGTACAGGCGGTTGACGCGGTCGGGATACCAGCCGCTGTGGCGCATGAAGCGGCCAAGGAACAGATTGCGCCGCGCACAGCTGTAGACGGCGCCGTCGTCCGGCGCGTTCAACACCCGTTCGATGGATTGCCGCAGCTCGGGCGTGACGCGTTCGTCGGCGTCGATCATCAGAACGTAGTCATGGCTGGCGTAGCTTTGCGCCAGCTGGCGCTGCTTGCCGAACCCTTGCCAGTCGGTGTGCGTGAAGACTTTGGCGCCCAGGCTTTCGGCGATGGCGACGCTGTCGTCCTCGCTGCCGGAGTCCAGCACGATGATTTCATCGGCCCACTCGACCGAGCGCAGACAGTCCGGCAACAGCCCGGCTTCGTTTTTGGCGATCATCACCACCGACAGGCTTTTGCGGCTGCTCATTTAGTGGCTCCGGGGCGGCAGGTGCGGTTCCAGCAGCTGCAGCAGGCGCTGCAGCGCTCCCTGATTCTGATACAGCACTTCCACCGCATGGCGGCCGTAGTAGCGGCGGTAGTCTTCGTCGGTCAGCAGGGTTTCCACTTCCTTCACCAGCGAATCCACGTCGGTCACGGTGATCAGGCCTTCGGCCTGCGAAAGCTTGGCGCAGATGTCTTTGAAGTTGAAGGTATGCGGGCCCATCAGAACCGGGATGGCGTGCGCGGCGGCTTCCAGCGGGTTGTGTCCGCCGCGTTCCACCAGGCTGCCGCCGACAAAGGCCAGATCGGCGATGCCGTACAGCAGCATCAGCTCGCCCATGGTATCGCCGATCACCACCTGGGTGCTGCCGGACGGGATTTCGCCGCTGCTGCGCAGGGTGTAGCTGAAGCCGGCTTTCTGCACCAGCTCCTTGGCGGTCGGGAAGCGCTCCGGGTGACGCGGCACCAGGATCAGCAGCAGATCGGGGTGTTTTTCCAGCAGTTTGCGGTGCGCTTCCAGCAGGATGGTTTCTTCCCCGTCATGGGTACTGGTGGCGATCCACACCGGGCGGCGCGGCGCCCATTGGCGGCGCAGCGTAACGGCGCGGGCGGCCAGCTCCGGGGTGACGGAGATATCGAACTTCAGGCTGCCGGTCACGGCCAGCTGAGAGCGCTTCAGGCCCAGCTCGATAAACCGATCGCCGTCTTCCTGGTTCTGGGCGGCGATCAGCGTGATGCGGCGCAGCATATCGCGCATGAATCCGCCAATTTTCTTATAGCCGGCGGCGGAGCGGGCCGACAGGCGCGCATTGGCGATCACCAGGGGGATCTGCCGCTGATGCAGCGCGTTGATCAGGTTGGGCCACAGCTCGGTTTCCATGATGATCACCAGCTTGGGATTCACCTGATCGAGGAAGCGGTTCATGGAGCCGGGCAGATCGTAGGGCAGATAGACATGATGCACGTCTTTGCCGAAAGCGGACTGGACGCGTTCTGAACCTGTTGGGGTCATTGTGGTCACAGTTATCGGCAAAGCGGGGTAACGATGGCGCAGCGCCCGCACCAGCGGGATGGCCGCCAGCGTTTCGCCGACGGAGACGGAATGCAGCATGATGCCGCCTGGCACGACTTTCCCGGCGCAGAAGCCATAGCGTTCCGCCCAGCGTTTACGGTAGGCTGGAGCTTTGCGGCTGCGCAGCAGTAAGCGGAGCCAGATCAGGGGTTGGATGAGGTAGAGTAGTACCTGATATAAACGCAGCAACATTCTATCAATTTCATTTATATGGGTTATTCGGAATAGTACCATAACTGGAAGGGAAAGGCGCTAATTTGGTAACCTTGGGTGTCAGTTTCAGACAACCGGCGAGCGATTTCGCCGACAGGCTCGGAATGAAGAATATTTTAATTATTCGCCGCGATAACATCGGCGATCTTGTTTGCACCACGCCCTTGATTGAAGGGGTGAAAATTGCCTATCCGGACGCAAAAGTTTATCTGCTGATCAATAAAGTCAGCCAGGACGTCGTTAAAAACAACCCTCATCTCGAGAAAGTCTTTGTCTATAAAAAGGCCAAGCACAAGGCGAAAAATGAAACGACGCTGGGCGTTTATTTCGAGCGTCTGATGATCTTCCTGAAGCTGCGCAAAATAAAATTCGATGCGGTCATTCTGGCCAACCCGGTGCCTTGCAAATACAGTTTACGTTTAGCGAAAATGGCTGGCGCCACCCATATCATCGGCGCCGATTTGGGCACGAAAGATATTCATCGCCCGTTCCGCAAGGACGATTTCAACGGTCAACATCAGGTCGAACATACCTACAGCTATTTATCGGCGATAACCGATCAATCCATTCCGATCCCGCCGGTGCGGGTGTTTCTGACGCCTGAAGAGCGGCAATTGGCGGCGCAACGGATGCAGGAGCGTCTGCCGCCGGTCGAGCGCGTATGCGCCGTGCATATCAGCAGCCGCAGCCCGAAAAGGCGTTGGCCGGTTGAACGCTATGCCGAAATCATCAACCGTCTGGTTGCCGATCCCCACACCGGCGTGCTGATCTTCTGGTCGCCGCAGGGCACGCTGGCGCCGGACGACATCGGCGACCAGCAGCGCGCCGAACAGCTGCTGGCGCTGTGTCAAAACGAACGCGTCGCGCTTTATCCGACGGCGTCGGTGCGTGAGCTGTTGGGCGGGTTTGATTTATGCGACCGGGTGCTGTGCAGCGACGGTGGGCAGATGCATCTTGCCGCCGCGTTGAATAAGGACATGGTAGTGTTCTTTGGCGATACCGATAAAGCATCCTGGCATCCATGGACCGGCCGTCATCATATTTTGCAGAGTGAGTCGGGGCACTGTGAGGATGTTTCTGTCGATGAGGTTTGGCAGAAAATGCAGGCGCTCAGCTAGCGAAGAAAATAAGGCAGGCATCCCCTGCCTTATTTCATTCTTTATTATTTTCTTTCCAGTTCCAGATATTGGCGGCAAATAGGCTCAAGCCCATAGCTCAGCAATTGCTGTTGATTTATCTGCGGCGGATTGGCGTAAATCTCCGCCATTTTTTCTGCCAGCGACGCTTCGTTTAATTCCGCCAGCGCGTTAGCCATGCCGGCCTTTTCCAGAATTTCCGCAGGGCCACCCGGACAACGGGTGCTGACCACCGGTGTGCCGCACAGCAGCGATTCTACCAGCACGTTGCCAAACCCTTCGCTGTCGGAGCTGAGCACCAGCAGCGAGGCATGGCGAATAAACGGGTAGGGATTAGCCTGGAAACCGAGAAACAGCACGCGCTCCGCAATGCCCAGGTCTGTCGCCAGACGTTTGACCTCGGCGACTCTGGCGTCGTCCCCGGCGCCGATCAAGGCCAGCGGCGCCTGAATGCCGGAGTGCGCATAGGCTTTCAGCAGGCGGTCATGCCGCTTGGTGGCGTGAAAGCGGCCGACGTGCACCAGATAGTCCTGGCCGGCCAGTTCGCAAGGCATCGCCGCCTGTTGCTGGATGGCGTCGATATCGAACGGGTTGTTGATGACCGCCAGCCGACGCGGGCGGATCGGCAAGTTCTGCTGCAGATCGTCGCCGACCGCCCGTGAAACGGCGACGATGTTTCTTCCCTGGTAAACGTTGGCGATTTTGCGTTGCTTCAGCCAGCGATCCAGGCCCTTGCGGTGGCCGAGGTAGGAGGTGGAGAGAATGCCGTGAATGCAGAACCACAGGCGATCCGTGGCCAACCGCTTGCTGCGGCTGACGATGCGATCGGTTTTATGCAGGTTGGAGAACACCAGATCGAACGCGCCGTGTTGGCGCTCGTGTTCGGCTATCGCCCGATCCAGCGCGCCGGCGCGGCGCGACAGCTCGGTCAGCTTGCGCCAGGGGGCGCAGCTGCGATCGGCCACCACCTGATAATCAATGCCCGGCGGGATAGGGTAATTGCAGACGTCGCGCAGCGAGATCAGACTGACGTCATGCCCCTGTTGCTGCATGCCCTGGCACAGGGTCAGCACCACTTTTTCCGCGCCGCCTCCCGGCAGGCCGTCGATGATCATCAGAATACGCATAGCTAATCCAGTAACCGGTTATAGAGGGAAATAAGCTGTTCGGACAGATGCGCCGGCGTAGCCGGCATAATACGCAGTCTTGCCGCTTCGCCCATGGATGATCCCAGCGCCTGGCGCGGCAGCGCGCGAATGGCCTCCGCGATGGCCGGTACGTCGAGCGCATCGGTCACGAAGCCGTTCTGGCCGGGGGTGATAAACTCGGCGCCGCCGCAGGTGGTGCTGGTGATAACCGGCAGGCCGCACGACATCGCTTCCAGAATCACATTCGGGAACGGATCGTACAGCGTCGGCAGCAGCAGCGCATCTGCGGCCTGATAAAACGGCAAGGTCTGCTTCTGCACGCCCATAAAGTGAACCCGATCGCTGCAGCCCAGCGACTGTGCCAGCGCCCGGTAGCGTTTTTCGGCCTTGTCTTTGCCGACCACCAACAGGTGGCTGTCGGTCGCTGCCACGGCGCGGATGGCGGCCGCCAGCCCTTTGCGCTCAAAGCCGGAACCGACGAAAATCAGGCAGTGCGCCTGTTGCGGGATCTGATACTGCTCGCGCAGACGTTGGCGCAGGGCCTCGTCGGCGGGCGGGAACTTTTGATTATCGATGGCGTTATAGATCACCGTGATTTTTTCGGCGGGCACGCCAAAGTCCGCGATGATTTCCTGCTTGATCATCTCGGCGTTGCAGATGACGGCTTTCAGCTCCGGTGCGGCGTACATGGCGCGTTCGGCGCACATCACATAGCGGTGATAACGGTTGGAGAACAGCCATTTGCGGCGCCATTCCGGCAGCAGACGCGCGCGTTGCAGCAGCCAGCGGCGGTGTACGCCGTCGCCGGCGCGGTAGATGTCGCAGCCGGGAATGCGCTCGTGGCTTTGCACCAGATCAAAATGCTCTTTCTGCCACAGCGCCCTGGCCGCCACGGCGAAGCCCCGTTCGCGGCTGATGCGGCCGAGTTTTAGCGGGTTGCACAGGTGGATATGCCAGTTGGGATTGGCGTCACCCTGCCATTCGCGGGTGATGACGTTCAGATCGAGATCCTGTTGCTCCAGCGCCTCTAGGGCGCGGGAAACGAAACGTTCGGCTCCGCCGTCCGGGCGGTATTTTTGGCGAACGATCGCCAAACGAAATGCTTTCATGCCAGCGTGCTCCGCGCGGCTGCAATCACCGCGTCTGTAGGAATAAGGTCGAGATACCGTTCGTCGGTGCCGGTATCGATGGCGTCCGGATCGGGTAGTTCGCCGAAGTCGCCGGCCCAGATCACGGCGCCGGTAGCCTGCCACGGCCGCCAGAAAGTCAGTTTGGAAGGGCCGAACAGCGCCACGCACGGCGTGTGCAGTGCGGCGGCCATGTGCATCGGCACCGAATCCACGCCGATAAACAGCTTGGCGTGGTCGATCAGGGCGGCCAGCTGGCGCAGCGTCAGCTGGCCGGCTAACGAAATCACGCCCTGCGGCGGGCAGAGCGCCAAAATGCGCTCTACCATGGCTTGTTCTCTGGCGTCGGGGCCGGAGGTGATCACCAGCTGGTGGCCGTCGGCCTGCAAGGCGGTGAGGGTGGCGGCCATTTTCTCTTCGCTCCAGCATTTGAAGAACCAGCGCGAGGTGGGCTGCACCACAATATAACTGCCGGTGACGCCCTGTTTCTGCAACCGTTGCTCACATGCCTGCCAATCCTGCGGATCGTAACTCATGGTCACATGATCACTGAGCGCGGGCAGGTTCAGCGGCGCCAGCAGCGAGAGGTTTTGTTCGACGGTATGCAGGTGGGCGTGATTGTCGACCGGCACCAACTGCGTGTGGCAGTGGCGCCACAGGAAGCCACGGCGTTTGGGGAAATCGAAGCCCAGACGGATGCGCGCGCCGGTCAGGCGCGTGAGGATGGCGCTGCGCCACTGATCGGCCAGGTTGACCACCAGATCGTAGCGCTGCGCCTTCAGGCGGCGCAGCAGCGCCAGTTCGTGCCCCAGATGCGCGCGGGCGCCCTGTTTTTTCCATTGGCGGTCGATGGCGAACAGCGTCGACAGTTCCGGATTACTGGCCAGCATCTCCTGCGTTTCCTGATACAGCAGCACATCGATCTGCGCCTGCGGGTAGTTTTGCCGCAGGCTGCTGATGACCGGCGTGACCAGCAGCATATCGCCGTGATGGCGCAGTTTTATGATCAAAATACGCTGTACGGATGGGGCGGAAGTTGGGGCTGGCGCGTCGTTCATCATGAGTCGCTTTCTGGGAAACCAATCTTTGATTCTAAATGACCCGATCGCATGTGGCTACTGTTGCAAGGTTTTCTTGCCGGGCCGCAAAAAAATCGCCGAGTCGGGGACGAATGCGTTTCAATGTTGTCCAAACCAGGCAGCAAAGTCGTTTGCCCTGGGGAAACGGGCTGCGTAACATAGTGCATTCTGTTGATATCAGGCTCGATATTCATGACTAAACCGGCGTTTCTCATCACCATTGATACCGAAGGCGATAATCTGTGGCAAAACCACGATCGCATCGCGACCGAAAACACGCGTTTCTTGCCGCGCTTTCAGGCATTGTGCGAAAAATACGCCTTCAAACCGGTTTATCTCACCAACTATGAAATGGCGATGGATCCGGCTTACGTCGAGTTCGCGCGTGACGTGATCGCCCGCGGCGCGGGTGAAGTCGGCATGCACCTGCACGCCTGGAACAGCCCGCCGCTAACGCCGCTCACCGACGACGACTGGCGCCACAAACCGTATTTGATCGAGTATCCCGCCGATCAGATCCGCGCCAAGGTCGATCACATGACCAAGCTGCTGGAAGATGCCTTCCAGACCAAAATGCTCAGCCATCGCGCCGGCCGCTGGGCGTTCAACGAATATTATGCCTCGCTGCTGCTGGAGTATGGCTATCAGGTGGACTGTTCGGTGACGCCGCGCGTCAACTGGCAGTTTTCGCCGGGCAATCCGCAGGGCAACGGCGGCACCGATTACAGCCGGTTCCCGTCGCAGGCCTATTTCATCGATCCGCAGAACATTGCCAAACCGGGCGCTTCGGCGCTGCTGGAAGTGCCGATGAGCATTCAGTATAAGCACTCGGCGCTGATGAACGCGTTCAAGCAAGGTTATGATCGGCTGCGCGGCAAGCGGCGTTCGCCGTCCGTCAACTGGCTGCGGCCAAGTGGCGGCAACGTGGCCAAGATGATAAGCGTGGCTGAAGCGTCGCTGGCGCAGGGGCATGACTACGTCGAATTTATGCTGCACTCCTCCGAGTTTATGCCGGGCGGCAGCCCGACGTTCAAAACCGAGCAGGATATCGAAGTGCTGTACCGCGATCTGGAACAGCTGTTTGACTGGCTGCAGCAGCGCACGGTGGGCATGACGCTGGCCGAGTATTATCAACTTAAAGCGAATTAAGCACGCACATGTCGAAAAAATGGAAAATCAAGGTTGCCGACTGGTTCTTGCGGCGCTATACGGCGAAGTACGGTCGTTTTCAGGATAAGACGACGTTCGACGGCGCCCAGCAGTTTGACAATATCGTCATCTATTCCACCACGGCGTTGGGCGACTTCATGTTCAACACGCCGGCATTGAGGGCGATGCGGGAACGCTACCCCAACGCACACATCACGCTGGTGGTGCACAAGAAAAACCGCGAGCTGGTGGAAAACGGCCGCTATTACGATCGCGTGGTGTATTGGGACAGCAAGATCAAGACGATCCGCCCGTTGCTGAAATCGCTGCGCGAACATCAGCCGGATTTGGCGCTGATTCTGCACTCCCACCTGCCTTATGACATCATCAGCGCCGTACTGGCCGGGGCGAAGTACATTATCCGCGATAACTACAGTTCGGGCATTTGCGGGCTGGAGCCTTGGCTGACCAACTATGTCTTCCATTATTACGGCCACTTCGTGCGCCGCAAGCTGGAGCTGATTTCCATTTTGGGCTGCCGCAGCGACGATCCGACGATGGAAATTCCCGTGGATTATCAGCGCGGCGTCAAAAGCAGCGAGCATCCCACCATCGGGTTTCAATTGGGGGCATCTACGGAGTCGCGTTGCTGGCCGGTTTCGCACTATGCGCGGCTGGCCGATGAGCTGGTGGCGAAGCACCCTAATGTACGCATCGTGCTGATTGGCGCACCGTTTGACGACGGCAAGGCCAAACAGTTTATGAGCCTGATCGGCCCGCAAACGCAGGCCAGCGTGGATAACCAGATCGGTAAAACGGGGCTGCAAGGCTTGCTGACGTTGATCGACAGTTTCCATGTTCTGGTCACCGGCGATACCGGGCCGCTGCACCTGGCGGTGGCGTTGAAGGTGAAAACCATCAGCCTATTCGTGACCGCCGACTCACGCTCCACCGGGCCGATTCAGGATGCTGAACTGCACCGCATCATTCAGGTGTCGCGTACCGGTTATACGATGCCGCTGGAGGCGGAAAGCCCGATGGGGGTCATCCAACCGCAGCGGATTTATGACGAGCTGGTCGCACACGTGCCTTTAGCGCGCTAAAGGCGAGACGACCCATCGGCCGCCAGGCCGATGCGGTTAGCGCGGCCTGCGCCCGCGCAGCTTAGAAAGAAAGGTATCCACTCGCGCATAGCGCATCTGGCGGACTTTTTTGCCCGGCACGTCGCTGTTGCGGCAGACGTCGGCGGCGCAGCGCAGGATGTGCAGCGTTGCCGGCGCGTAATGGTAATAGCCGTAGACCGCCTTCGACATGCTTTTCACCTCGGAAAAGCAGTTGGCCAGCATCAGGGCGGCCAACCGGCGCAGCGGCTCATCCCCGGGATGCTGCGCCACAAAACGCAGCATCTTCTCCATGGCGAACAACATATCTTCAATATCTTTGAGTTTGATATTGCGGGTGATGCCCTGGCTGTTGTCCCGATAGAAGTAGAGTTCGCCGTCAAGATGGGCGATGCGGCGAGTTTTGAAATACTGAAAAGGTGTGAAAATCACGTCTTCGTAGCGCCTGCCTTCTTCGAACGCTTCCTCTGCCAGCAGCGTGCGTTTATATACCCGGCTCCAGAGATGCCACATCGAGCGTGCAAACAGCGGTTGCAGGCTGCCCAGTCCCAATTGTGAAAAGTCGTAGGCTACGGGCCGCGCCGCGCGGTTATCCGGTGTCGGCGGATGCTCGGTGAACTTCTGATAATTAAAATCGATCAGGTCATATTCACCGGCGGTAAGCTGGGGGCGCAGGAGCGCCAGATAGTCGTCGCTCAGCAGATCGTCGCCGTCGAGGAAGGTGATATAGCGTCCGGTGGCCAGACGTAAGCCGACGTTGCGGGCGTGCGCAATGCCGCCGTTGGCCTGTGAAGTAAAGACCACGCGCGGGTGCCGCCGCTGCGCCAGATATTGGCTGACCAGCGCGCCGGAGGCGTCGGTGGAGCCATCGTCGATGATCACCACCTCGATATCGTCGCTAATCTGTGCAAATAACGAATCTAGCGCAGCGATAACGAACGCTTCGTTATTATAAAACGGCACGATAACGCTGAGCAGCGGCTGCTGAGGATTCACGGGGTGGGCTCCTGAACAGGGGGCTGTTTCGTGACGGAAAGAACGGCGGCGATCAGCGCAAGGCCGAACATGGCGGTACCTTCCGTGCTGAAGAAGATGACGTCGCTCAGGCCGTAAACGAACAGGCTGGCGCTGACGCTCAGCAGCAGCGCGTTGCGCTGTGGCCGGAAGGAAGAGAAAAACAGGCTGACATACAGCGCCAGCAGCAGCAGTACGCCCCAGACGCCCTTGAGCGAGTAAGTTTCCAGCAGCTCGTTGTGCAGGTGGACGTTGATGTAGGGCATGACGCCAGACAGGCGGGGTTGCTGTGCGACCATCGCACGGATCTCTTCGCCGCGCTGTTCGGCGGATTGGCCCCACGGGGCTTGTGATCCGGTATGCCATGCCAGCGTTTGCATCGACAGCCGGGAAATGATGGAGTTTTCAGTCTGCGGCTGGTCCATCAGGCGCATGTCGGTCTCAAAAGCCTGAATGCGTTCTTCTATCTGCGGTTTAAACACCAGGCCGCAGGCTACGAGCAGCAGCGGTACCGAGGCCACTAACGCAAGCTTGTGTTTTCTGGAAACCAACTGCTTGGTGGCCAGCAGCGACAGGCAGACCGCCACCGGATAGACCAACATGGCTGCGCGCGTGCCGGTGAGCACCAGCGCAGAGAAGGACAGCAGGAATGCCGCAATGTACAACACCAGGCGGTAGCGGGTGCGCAGCATCAGGATGGCTTGCATCATGACCAGATCGATGGCGGTCATCAGATAGGCGGCGACCGTGGCGCGATCGAAGTTGAGCTCTACGCGCGGGATATCCAGACGCAGCCCCTGATAGAGGGAATAACCGTTGATCGCCAGACCGGTGGCGAGAGCCACAACGATCAGCAGGCGCTGTACGCACAACCGCTCATTGAGCGCAATCAGCAAGATGAAAGCGGTCGCGAGCTGCAGTTTGCCGGTCGACATATAAGAGCGATAAATATTGATGTACTCACCCGGCTGTTTGAAGTGATGCATCCAGAGGATGGTTCCCATGCCCACGCTGAACATCAGCGCGGGCAGCAGCAGGTTTCTAACGTTGCTGAAGTAGTAGCGCGGGTACAGGCAAACGGCGATAAAGGCGATGTAGCTGGAAACGTAAAACAGATTGCGTCCGGTCGCGGAACCGAAAGGAATGGTGCAAAAAGCGATGGCGCACCCCAGATAGATCAGATAGCTGAAGGCAGGGTGCGGCGTTCTGTGTTTTAGCATCGGGCGTATTTTCCGGCTCACGTTTCAATTAAGCGATAAAGGATCGCAGCGTGTCGTCGAATTCAACTTTGAACTGAGCATAGTTAAAATGTTCCGCAGGATAGCGCTGCGCATTTCGGCTCAGAGTCTGGTAGGTTTCTCGCTCCAGCAATTTCTCAACGGCATCCGCACAGTCGATATGCGACAGCAGCTTGGGCGCGACCAGGCTGTCGGTCAACGGATCGTAGACCTCATGCGGGAAGTCGACCTCGATATCGGTGAGCTGCCGGTGTTGTTCGATGGTGACCGACGGCGTCAGGCCAATGCCGCAGACCCCGTCTTTCACCGCTTCCGGCTGGCCGTCGACCTGCGGGAAGATGACCGGCACGCCGAAATAGAGCGATTCCATGCAGGACAAGCCGAACGGCTCGGTGATCGGCGTGCTCATGTAGATGCGCGTGCGATTGAAGAAGCCGGCGACGTCATCCTGATAACCGCTGAAGGTGACGCGATCGCCGAGCTGTAGCCGGGCCGCCAGCGCCTCGAACGCCGCGCGATCCGGCCCTTTGCCGGCCACTTCCAGCGTGACGTCATGCCCGCGCCGCAGCAGTTCCTGCATCATCAATAATGACACGCTGATGCCTTTCAGGCTGACCAGGCGTGAGGCAGTGCCGATCCTGACCGGCTGCGACAGGGTTTTCGGCGCAGTATCGATCCCCGCCGGCGTTTTGATGCGGTTGATCACCACGTGATTTGGGCAAGGCAGATTAAAGCGCAGCTCCATCACCCGCTTCGACGCGTGTGAGGCGGAAATGACGCCGTCCAGCATGGCGAAGAAGCGCAGCGTCTTTTTATTCTTGGGGTAACGCCAGGAGCAGCCGTGATCGTAGTAAACCAGCTTGCCGCGCTTGGGTTTGGCCGCCAGCCCCGGCACCAGGTCCCAGACGATCACCACGTCGGCGTTCGCCCGCTCGATTTTCCACTTCAGCAAAAATTTGCGCAGGAACTGCGGGCAGCGCAACGGCAGCGCATTGATCAGGCGGTTGGCGAAGGTGACGGGCTGATGCGCAGGCAACTGGCGGCGGATTTCTTCGCCAATGTCGCCGCTGATGCACAAGACCTGGTTGCTGCCGTCGGTGGTATCGTTGATGTACTGCAGGAACAGGCGTTCGACGCCGCCCATTTTACCCAGGTTGATAATGTGCAGTTTTTTCATGCTATAACCTTTTGCAACGCCTGCCATGCCGTATCGGCGTCGATTGTCGCCATGCTTTTTTCCGGCGAAATCAACGAGTGCTGATTTTGCCCGTAGCCGCCGATCAGGCCGGGATCGGTCGGCCCGAACAGCGTGATGTTCGGTTTGTCGAGCGCGGCGGTCAAATGGCTGAGTCCGGTGTCGACCGAGACCACGCCCTTGGCGCCGGCCAGCACCTCGGCCACCTGCTGCAGGCTGAGCTTCGGCAGCACTTCGACATGTGAAAAACCTTCCGCCAAGCGCAGCGCGCGCTGATGTTCATGCTCTGCACCCCACGGCAGTTTGATCTTCAACCCGCTGTCCGCCGTCAGCGCGATCAGCTCGCGCCAGTTTTGCTCCGGCCAGTGCTTGTCGTCACGCGTCGTCGCGTGCAAAAACACCAAATACCGCCCGGCATCGGCCGGCGGGCTGCTGAGAAAGCGCGCGGCGATGGCGTAATCGCCGTAGCTTCCCGGTTTATCGTAGCCAAGGCTTTTGGCGAACAGTTCGCGCGTGCGTTCCACCGCGTGCTGCTGCTTGTCTATCTCATGGCGCACGTTGTAGAACCAGCTGGCGAACGGCTCGCGCGCGCTCTTGCAGCCCAGGCCATGTTTTTTGCCTTTGGCGATGCGCGTGATCAGCGCGGCGCTTTTGATCAGGCCCTGCGCGTCGATCACTACGTCATAACGGCGTTCTTGCAGCGCGCGCTTGAAGTCGCAGCGCTGTTGCCGGGTGTCGTTGCCGAACCAGTTCTTGCGCCAGCGGCGAATGGCCACCGGGATCACGCGATCCACCGCCGGGTGCCAGGTCGGGATTTGGCTGAAACCTTCTTCCACCACCCAGTCGAAGCGGATATCGGGAATGGCCTGCAGCGCGTCGGTCAGGGCGGGCAGCGTATGCAGCACGTCCCCCATTGAGGAGGTTTTTACGATTAACACCTGCATGACTATTCCTCGCTGGCGACAAGTAACGGCGTCAGCGCGTCCAACACTTGCTGCGGCTGAATATCGATCAAACTTTGGTGGTATCCCTGCTCGGCATCGCCCTTACGCACCTTGTGGTAGCCGCTGATCAGGCGAATTACCCGCGCCTTGTCCGAGAGCGGCGGCGTGAAGTCGGGGCTGCTCGGGCCGTACAAGGCTATCAGCGGTTTGTTCAACGCTGCGGCAACGTGCATTAAACCGGAGTCGTTGCTGACCACCGCCCGGCAGGCCGCGATCAGGATCACCGCCTGCTCCAGCTGGGTTTTTCCGGCCAGGTTAAGGCAGAAATCGCGGGCGTCTTCCTGCAGCGCGGCGCGGATCTGTTCGCCGGCCTCGTGGTCTTTCGCCGAGCCGAACAGCGCGATCTGATAGCCGTTCTCGATCAGCCGCTGAGCCAGCGCCGCGTAGTGATAGTGCGGCCAGCGTTTGGCGGGGCCGAACTCCGCACCCGGGCAGAAGCCGACGATCGGCCGGCTGTCGGTCAGGTTGAAGGCCGCGGTGGTGTCGGCGATCTCTTCGTCGCTCACCTGCAGCTGTGGCCACAGCAGCGGCTGCGGCAGATCGTCGGCGCGCTGAATGCGGCCTTTGTCATAGGCCAGCGCCACGTAGCGCTGCACCATCAGCGGGAAGGCCGCCTTGTCGAGCACGCGGACGTCGTTCAGCAGGCCGTAACGCATTTCGCCCCGCCAGCCGGTGCGCTGCGGGATATCGGCGAAGAAGGGCACCAGCGCGGATTTGAATGAGTTGGGTAGAACGTAAGCGCGATCGTAACGGTTGGCGCGCAGGGCGCGCCCCAGGCGGCGGCGCTCGCCGAGCCCCAGCGCGCCGTGGCCCAGCGGCATCGCCAGCGCCTGATTGACTTCCGGCATGCGCGCCAGCAGCGGGCGGCACCAGGCCGGCGCCATCACATCGATCTCCGCCGACGGGTATTCGGCCTTCAGGGTGCGATAGAGACTTTGCGACATCATCATGTCGCCAACCCAAGAAGGGCCGATAACCAGTATTTTCATACCCAGCGTTAATTCCTTCTGCTTATGCGGTGCGGTTCAACCAGGCCATGTACTCTTTCACCCCTTCGGCGACCGTTTTGAACGGTGCGTCGTAGCCGGCGGCGCGCAGCTTGGTCAGATCGGCCTGGGTGTACGCCTGATAGCGGCCCTTCAGCTTCTCCGGGAACTCGATGTATTCCACCGCGCCCTTCTGGTGGAAGTCCACCACCGCGTCGGCCACCGCCTGGAAGGTTTCCGCCCGGCCGGTGCCGCAGTTGAAGATGCCGGATTTGCCGGTTTCCCAGAACCACAGGTTAACCGCCGCCACGTCGCCGACGTAGATGAAGTCACGCTTGAAGTTTTCGCTGCCGGCGAACAGTTTCGGGTTTTCGCCGCGGTTGATCTGGGTATTCAGGTGGAAGGCGACGCTGGCCATGCTGCCTTTGTGGCCTTCGCGCGGGCCGTAAACGTTGAAGTAGCGGAAGCCGCAGATCTGCGAGTCCGCTTCCGGCAGGATCTCGCGCACGTACTGATCGAACAGGAATTTGGAGTAGCCGTACACGTTGAGCGGCGCTTCATACTCACGCTCTTCGATGAACTCTTCGCGGCCGCCGTAAGTGGCGGCGGAGGAGGCGTACAGGAACGGGATTTCGCGATCCAGGCAGTAGTGCAGCAGGTCTTTGGAGTACTGATAGTTATTGTCCATCATGTACTTGCCGTCCCACTCGGTGGTCGCGGAGCAGGCGCCTTCGTGGAAGACCGCTTCGATATCGCCCAGATCGTCGCCGGCCACGATGCTGGCGATAAAGTCTTCTTTATCGATATAGTCGGCGATGTCCAGATCGACCAGGTTGACGAACTTGGTGCCGTCTTTCAGGTTATCCACCACCAGGATATCGCGATATCCCTTGTCGTTCAGTGCCTTAATGATGTTGCTGCCGATCATGCCGGCGCCGCCTGTGACGATAATCATTGGGTTACCCCTGCTAAGCTGCCTGGCGGGGCACAATGCCCCACGCTCAATGGCGGTTATAATAGCATTTCATGCCGCGGCAAACAGCGGAAGGGCTCCGAATATCCCGCATTGCCATTGAAGTCCGCTTTTTGCCGTGATATCTGCTGCAATTTTAATATTCTCTCCCGCGCATTCTCGTCAGTTTGGTTACAAATCAGTAAAATATGCCGCAAATAGCCCAATCCTGGAGATAACCGAATGTCAGCGTCTTTTTATCAGCAGTTGGAACAACAGCTTGCCGCCACTCGCAGTGAAGGGCTGTTCAAGGAAGAACGCATCATCACCTCCGCGCAACAGGCGGATATCGCCGTTGCCGACGGCAGCCATGTGATCAACTTCTGCGCCAATAACTACCTGGGCCTGGCCAACCATCCGGCGCTGATCGCCGCCGCCAAGTCGGGCATGGACAGCCACGGCTTCGGCATGGCGTCGGTGCGCTTCATCTGCGGCACCCAAGACAGCCACAAGCAGTTGGAACAGAAACTGGCGGCCTTCTTGGGCATGGAAGACGCGATCCTCTACTCCTCCTGCTTCGATGCCAACGGCGGGCTGTTCGAAACCCTGCTCGGCCCGGAAGACGCCATTATCTCCGATGCGCTGAACCACGCGTCGATCATTGACGGCGTGCGCCTGTGCAAGGCCAAGCGCTATCGCTACGCCAATAACGACATGGCCGAGCTGGCCGCGCAGCTGAAGCAGGCCAAAGCCGACGGCGCGCGCCATATCCTGATCGCCACCGACGGCGTCTTCTCGATGGACGGCGTGATCGCCAACCTGAAAGGGGTGTGCGATCTGGCGGACGAATACCAGGCGCTGGTGATGGTGGATGACTCCCACGCGGTGGGCTTTGTCGGCGCCAATGGGCGCGGCACCCATGAATACTGCGAAGTGATGGGCCGCGTCGATATCATCACCGGTACGTTAGGCAAAGCGCTGGGCGGCGCGTCCGGCGGCTACACCGCCGCCAGGAAAGAAGTGGTGGAGTGGTTGCGCCAGCGTTCGCGCCCGTACCTGTTCTCCAACTCGCTGGCGCCGGCGATCGTCGCCGCGTCGATCAAAGTGCTGGAACTGCTGGAAGAGGGCGATGCCCTGCGCGATCGCCTGTGGGCCAACGCGCGTCTGTTCCGCGAAAAAATGACCGCCGCCGGCTTCACGTTGGCCGGCGCCGATCATGCCATCATCCCGGTGATGCTGGGTGAGGCGAAGCTGGCGCAGGAATTCGCCAATGCGTTGCTCAAGGAAGGCATCTATGTGACCGGTTTCTTCTATCCGGTGGTGCCGAAAGGCCAGGCGCGCATCCGTACCCAGATGTCTGCCGACCACACCCCGGAGCAAATCGAACGCGCAGTGGCGGCGTTTACACGTATCGGTAAGGATCTTGGCGTTATTGCATAAGGTAAAACCATGAAAGCACTGTCAAAACTGAAAGCGGAAGAAGGGATTTGGATGACCGACGTGCCTCAGCCGGAGCTGGGCCACAACGACATCATGATCAAAATCCGCAAAACCGCGATCTGCGGCACCGATGTGCATATCTACAACTGGGACGAGTGGTCGCAAAAAACCATTCCGGTTCCGATGGTGGTCGGCCATGAATACGTCGGCGAAGTGGTGGCGATCGGTCAGGAAGTCAAAGGCTTCAGCATCGGCGATCGCGTGTCCGGCGAAGGCCACATCACCTGCGGCCATTGCCGCAACTGCCGCGGCGGCCGCACGCACCTGTGCCGCAACACCGTCGGCGTGGGCGTGAACCGTCCGGGCAGCTTTGCGGAATACCTGGTGATCCCGGCGTTCAACGCCTTCAAGATCCCGGATAACATCTCCGACGAACTGGCTTCGATCTTCGATCCGTTCGGCAACGCGGTGCACACCGCGCTGTCGTTCGATCTGGTTGGGGAAGACGTGCTGGTGTCCGGCGCCGGCCCGATCGGCATCATGGCGGCGGCGGTGTGCAAACACGTCGGCGCTCGCCATGTGGTGATCACCGACGTTAACGAATACCGCCTGGAACTGGCGCGCAAGATGGGTGTGACCCGCGCGGTGAACGTCAGCAAGGAAAACCTCAGCGACGTGATGGCCGAGCTGGGCATGACCGAAGGGTTCGACGTCGGTCTGGAAATGTCCGGCGCGCCGCCGGCGTTCCGCACGCTGCTCAATGCGATGAACCACGGCGGGCGCATCGCCATGCTGGGCATTCCGCCTTCGGATATGTCGATCGACTGGAACCAGGTCATCTTCAAAGGGCTGTTTATCAAAGGGATTTACGGCCGCGAAATGTTCGAAACCTGGTACAAGATGGCGGCCCTGATCCAGTCCGGTCTGGATTTGAGCCCGATCATCACCCACCGATTCTCGATCGACGAGTTCCAGCAGGGCTTCGACGCCATGCGCTCCGGCAAGTCGGGTAAAGTGGTGCTGAGCTGGGATTAATCTCGGCAGACGTGACAAGGGCCGGAATTCCGGCCCTTTTTTTACGCTTGTGGTTTGGCTTGCGTCCAGTGCTGCCAATGACGCTTGATGAAGGTCACCGGCGGCGAGGTGGCGATGCTGTCGGCGATGACGCCCAGCGCGGTGCCGGCGTTGGTTTTTTCCTTCGGCGGTTTGACCTTGCACTGCTTGATGCCGCCGCTGAACGGGTTCTTCGGCTGCGGTTTTTGCGGTTTGACCGGCGGTGGGACGTAGCCGCCGCCGTTGCCCTGCGGTTCGTTCAGCAGCGCGCTCGGCTTGACCAGCACGATATCGGCGGGCAGCGACGGCAGCATCTGCTGCAGCACCCTCACCGTCGCCGGGCGCGGGTGGCCGATGGCGATGGCGGAGCCGTTGCGCCGCGCCAATTCGACCGCGCGGTTGAACTGGCGGCGGATGTCGGCTTCGTTCGCGGTATCGTCGAGGAACACCTTGCGTTTGATCACCTTCACGCCGGTGCCGGCCGCGGCGCGGGTCGCCTGGCTGCTGCCGATGGTCATGCTGTCGAGGAAATACAGTCGGTAGCTTTCGAGCGCCTGCATCACTTTCTGCATGCCCGGCAGGCTGGAGGTCATGGCGCTGCCCATGTGGTTGTTCATGCCGACCGCGTAGGGCACGTTGTTCACCGCGTTACGGATGATGCGCTGGATCTCGTCGCTGCTCATGGAAGGCTGCAGGGTATCGCGCTCCAGCGGCTGCTTGCTGAGCGGCGCCATCGGCATGTGGATCAAGACTTCGCGGCCCTGGCTGTGGGCGCGGGTGGCCATCAGGCGGGCATGCGGCGCGTTGGGCAACACCGCGACCGAGATCGCCGTCGGCATTTGCAGCACCGCGTTTTCTTCGTGAGGGCGGTAGCCCACGTCATCGATGACGATGGAGAGTTTTCCTGCCTGCGCAGCGTAAACCTGCAGCAGACAGCCTATTAACAGAGCTGTACGGGTTTTGACATAGCGCAAATCTATCTTCCCAACCACGGCAGTGGGTTAACCGCCTGTCCCTGACGACGGATTTCGAAATAGAGCGACGGCGTTCCCTGGCCGCCGCTGGTGCCGACCAGAGCGATCGGCTGGCCGGCGCGCACCTGCGCCCCGACGTTGACCAACGCGCTCTGGTTGTAGCCGTACACGCTCATGTCGCCTTTACCGTGTTCGACCACCACCATCAGGCCATAGCCTTGCAGCCAGTCGGCCAGCAGCACGCGGCCATCGGCGACGGCTTTCACTTCGCTGCCTTCGCGGGCTTCGATCACCATGCCTTTCCAGCGTAGCTCGCCCTGCTGCTGTTCGCCAAAGCCGTGCAGCGTGCGCCCGCGCACCGGCCACATCAGCTGGCCGGCCGGACGACCGAGGCCGCCGGTTCGCGCCATCAGCGAGCGATCGGCTTCGCTAGGTTTGTAGGTGGTGCCGGTTTTCTTCGCCTGCTGCTCCTTGATGCGCACCTGTTCGCGCACCTTGGCCGCTTCACGCGCTTCGCGTTCGGCGCGCGCACGGGCTTCGCGCTCCGCCCGGGCGATCTTGTCGCGCATGCGGGCTTCGTTCTGGCGCAGTTCCACCAGGCGTTGTTGGTCTTTTTCCAGCGAGGCTTCCAGCGCGGTCAGCGTTTTCTTGCGGGCGCCGCGCGCCTGCTCCAGCTTCTGCTGCTGCGTCTGTTGCTCGCCCAGTAAGGATTTTTGCTGGCCCTGTTTGGCCACCAGCGTGGTTTTTTGCTTCGCCAGCTCGGCGCGGGTCTGCTTCAGCTCTTCGATGGTTTTCTGACGCGCTTCGTTCAGATAGCCGAAATAGGCCAGAATACGTTCGCTGCGCTGGCTTTCTTCACCGCTGAGGATCAGCTGCACGGCGCTGTGCTGCCCTTGCCGGAAGGCGGCGTCGAGCTGTTTGGCGAGGAGGTTTTGTTGGGTTGATTGCTGCTTTTGCAGTTTGGCTATCGAGGCGTTCAGGCCGGCAATGTCCTTGCCCAACTGGGTGAGCGTGCTCTGGGTGTCGCGCAGCTGGCGGCTGGCCTGGGCGATGGTTTTTTCCTGCTGACGCAGCTGATCCTGCAGCGAGCTGCGCTGCTGTTGCTGCTGCTTCACCGCCTTTTCTTTCTCGGCGATGCTCTGCTGGATGTCTTTCAGCTGGGATTTATTGTCCTCCGCCGCCTGGCCGGCGAGCGGCAACAGCAAGACGCCAGCGCAAAATACGCTGGCGCACATGGCGGTGAACGTCCTTGGCGCGGTGCGTTCAGGCAGCGGCCGGCTGCCTGCGTTTGCGCTTCGGGTTACCCTTGATAGTGCAAAAAACGCCTTCTCCCTCATGGAGAAGGATTATTCCACGATGAACAGCGGCTTACCAGTCATCTCTTGCGGGATTTCCATTCCCATCAGCGTTAACAGGGTTGGCGCGATGTCCGAAAGCTTGCCGCCTTCGACCGCCCGCGCCGGTTTACCGACGTAAATCAGCGGCACCGGCAGGCTGGTGTGGGCGGTGTGCGCCTGGCCGGTGGCCGGATCGCGCATCTGCTCGGCGTTGCCGTGATCGGCGGTGATCAGCAGCTGACCGTCGACGTCGCGCACCGCATCAACCACCTGGGCGATGCAGGCGTCCAGCGTTTCCACCGCTTTGACCGCCGCTTCATACACGCCGGTATGCCCCACCATGTCGCCGTTCGGGTAGTTGCAGATAATGGCGTCGTATTTGCCGCTGCGGATGGCGCTCAGCAGCTTGTCGGTCAGCTCGGCGGCGCTCATCTCCGGCTGCAGATCGTAGGTGGCGACCTTCGGCGAGTTGACCAGCACGCGGTCTTCGCCCTTGAACGGCGCTTCCACGCCGCCGTTATAGAAGAAGGTGACGTGGGCGTATTTTTCGGTTTCCGAGATGCGCAGCTGGGTTTTGTCGTGCTTCATCAGCCATTCGCCGAAGGTGTTGGCCAGCGACGCCGGCGGATAGGCGCAGGCGGTCGCGATGTCGGCGGCGTATTCGGTCAGCATCACGAAATCGCCGAACTGCACCTGTTTGGCGCGCGGGAAACCGTCGAAATCCGCGTTCACGAAGGCGCGGGTGATCTGGCGCGCGCGGTCGGCGCGGAAGTTCATGAAGATCAACGCGTCGCCGTCCTGCATCGCGGCATCGGCCTCACCGGCGGCGCGTATCACGGTCGGTCTGACGAACTCGTCGTTTTCACCGCGCTGATAAGCGGCCTGCAGCCCGGCGATCGCATCCTCGGCCACGGCGTCGCCTTTGGCCGCGGTCAGCAGGTCATAGGCCAGCTGCACGCGATCCCAGCGGTTGTCGCGGTCCATCGCGTAGTAGCGGCCGATCAGCGAGGCGATGCGCCCGACGCCCAACGCGGCGAAGGCGTCGCGGCAGCGTTGCAGCGGGGCTTCGGCGCTGCGCGGCGGCGTGTCGCGCCCGTCGAGGAAGGCGTGCAGATAAACCGCTTTGGCGCCGCGTTGGGCGGCAAGCTTGATCATGGCCAGAATGTGCTCGTCATGGCTGTGCACGCCGCCCGGCGACAGCAGGCCCATGATGTGCACCGCCTTGCCGGCCGCTACGGCCTTATCGACCGCGGCGGTCAGCACCGGGTTGGCGAAGAAGTCGCCGTCGGCGATCGCTTTGTCCAGCCGGGTCAGATCCTGGTACACGATGCGCCCGGCGCCCAGGTTGACGTGGCCGACTTCGGAGTTGCCCATTTGCCCATCGGGCAGGCCGACATCCAGCCCGGAGGCGGCGATCAGCGTATGCGGCTGCTCCCGCCACAGGCGGTCCATCACCGGAGTGCCGGCGTTCAGGATCGCGTTGTCCTGCCGCTCTTCACGGTGGCCGTAACCGTCCAGGATCACCAGAACCATCGGTTTTTTGTTGCTCGACATTGCATTGACCTCTTATGAACTTTTTAAGCTGCGAATAGCCATGCGCCCGCCGCAAGCATGGCTATTCACCCTCGAAAAACCGGCTGATTTTACATCGCCGCCGGCGATAAATAGCCCAAAGAGATCAAGGTTGCGGCGAATCGCGCGGGCTTTTATGCTCTGACGTCGGGAATTTCTCAGCGCAGCCCGCAGTTTCTGCAATCGCGCTTGCTTATTGGCTGTATTTGCCGCACTCGGCAGGTATACTCTGGAACCTTGACTTATTTATCCCTTAACTGACGGGAGTTGTTACACCCCATGCTGCAAGAAATTATGCCATTCGTAAGCAGACACCCTATTCTGAGCCTGGCTTGGATCGCTCTGCTGGTCGCCGTGATCGTCATGACCTTCAAAAGCCGTTTCTCCAAGGTCAAAGAGATCGCCCGCGGTGAAGCTATTCGTCTGATCAACAAAGAAGAAGCCGTGGTGGTCGACACCCGCAGCCGCGACGATTTTCGCCGTGGTCACCTGGCCAACGCCATCAACCTGACCGCCAGCGAAATCAAAAGCGGCAGCCTGGGCGAGCTGGAAAAACACAAAGCGCAGCCGATCATCGTCGTGTGCGCCAACGGCACCGCCTCCCGCGAGCCGGCAGAGAACCTGAGCAAGGCCGGTTTTGAAAAGGTGACTATGCTGAAAGACGGCATTTCCGGCTGGAGCGGAGAAAACCTGCCGCTGGTGCGCGGTAAGTAACCGTTTAACCTATTTGAGGTGGCAATCCATGGCTAACATTGATATCTACACCAAAGCGACCTGTCCGTTCTGCCATCGCGCCAAGGCGCTGTTGAACAGCAAGGGCGCGGCGTTTAACGAGATCGCCATCGACGGCGATAACGCCAAGCGCGAAGTGATGATCGAGCGCAGCGGGCGCACCACCGTGCCGCAGATTTTCATCGATGGCCGGCATATCGGCGGCTGCGATGATTTATATGAACTCGATGCTCGCGGCGGCCTGGATCCACTGCTTTAAGCAGCTTGCCGGTTCACCGAGTGTCAATAAGGACGTTTAACCAAGGGTATTACTCACATGTCAGAACAAAACAGCACCGAAATGGCTTTCCAGATCCAACGTATTTATACCAAGGACATCTCTTTCGAAGCGCCGAATGCGCCGCAGGTTTTCCAGCAGGAATGGCAGCCGGAAGTTAAACTTGATCTGGATACCGCGTCCAGCCAGCTGGCTGACGAAGTGTATGAAGTGGTACTGCGCGTAACCGTGACGGCGACCCTGGGCGAAGAGACCGCGTTCCTGTGCGAAGTGCAACAGGCGGGCATTTTCTCGGTAGCAGGCATCGAAGGCACGCAGCTGGCGCATTGCCTGGGCGCATACTGCCCGAACATCCTGTTCCCGTATGCGCGCGAGTGCATCACCAGCCTGGTTTCCCGCGGTACGTTCCCGCAGCTGAACCTGGCACCGGTCAACTTTGACGCGCTGTTCATGAACTATCTGCAGCAGCAGGCGGAAGGCGAAGGTGCCGCACCACATCAGGATGCCTGATGAACACCGTCAATGCTTCAATGACTGTCATCGGTGCCGGCTCGTACGGCACCGCATTGGCCATTACGCTGGCGCGTAACGGCCACACCGTGGTGCTGTGGGGGCATAACCCCGCGCAAGTTCAAACGTTGCAGCAAGATCGCTGCAATCAGGCGTTTCTGCCCGACGTTCCCTTCCCCGATACCCTGCTGCTTGAAGCCGATTTGGCGCGGGCGCTGGCGGCCAGCCGCGACGTGCTGGTGGTGGTGCCGAGCCACGTGTTCGGTGACGTGCTGCGCCAGCTGAAGCCGCATCTGCGCCCGGACGCCCGCATCGTGTGGGCTACCAAGGGGCTGGAAGCGGAAACCGGCCGGTTGCTGCAGGACGTAGCGCGTGAGGCGCTGGGCGAGGCGATCCCGCTGGCGGTGCTCTCCGGGCCGACGTTCGCCAAAGAGCTGGCCGCCGGCCTGCCGACGGCGATCGCGCTGGCGGCGACCGATGCGCAGTTCGCCGACGATCTGCAACAGCTGTTGCACTGCGGCAAGAGCTTCCGCGTCTACAGCAATCCCGATTTCATCGGCGTGCAGCTTGGCGGCGCGGTGAAGAACGTGATCGCCATCGGCGCCGGCATGTCCGACGGCATCGGTTTTGGCGCCAACGCCCGCACCGCGTTGATTACACGCGGGCTGGCGGAAATGAGCCGTCTGGGTTCTGCGCTCGGCGCCGATCCTTCGACGTTCATGGGCATGGCGGGGCTGGGGGATCTGGTGCTAACCTGCACGGACAACCAATCGCGCAACCGCCGCTTCGGCATTATGCTGGGGCAGGGCAAAGGCGTGCAGGAAGCGCAGGACAGCATCGGTCAGGTGGTCGAGGGCTATCGCAATACCAAAGAGGTGTTGGCGCTGGCGCAGCGGCACGGTGTGGAAATGCCGATCACCGAACAGATTTATCAGGTGCTTTACTGCCATAAAGACGCCCGCGAAGCGGCGCTGAGCCTGCTGGGGCGAGCCCGAAAGGACGAAAAACCCAGCGCGTGACATAAAACGATATGTCGGGGCAGCATGCTGACCCCGCTAATGACCTGGGCCGCTTCGCGCTACCGTGTGAAGCGGCCCGTTTGGCAAGGCAGAGGGGAATGTGATGTCGTCAGAAGAGTTGGAACAGGTCTGGAACAGCATTAAATCAGAAGCGCGAGCACTGGCTGATTGTGAACCGATGCTGGCCAGCTTTTTCCATGCGACGTTGCTCAAGCACGAGAACCTGGGCAGCGCGCTCAGCTATATGCTGGCCAACAAGCTGGCGACACCGATCATGCCCGCCATCGCGGTGCGCGAGGTGGTGGAAGAGGCCTACAAGTCCGACAACCAGATGATCGTGTCGGCGGCGCGCGATATCCTCGCGGTACGGCTGCGCGACCCGGCGGTCGATAAATACTCCACGCCGCTGCTTTACCTGAAAGGGTTCCATGCGCTGCAGGCTTACCGCATCGGTCACTGGCTGTGGCAGCAAGGGCGGCAAGCGCTGGCTATCTACCTGCAAAATCAAATTTCCGTCGCCTTCGGCGTGGACATCCACCCGGCGGCGACCATCGGCTGCGGCATCATGCTCGACCACGCCACCGGCATCGTGATCGGTGAAACGGCGGTGGTGGAGAACAATGTCTCTATCCTGCAGTCGGTCACCCTGGGCGGTACCGGTAAAACCAGCGGCGACCGTCACCCGAAAATCCGCGAAGGGGTGATGATTGGCGCCGGCGCCAAAATTCTCGGCAATATCGAAGTGGGCAAGGGCGCGAAGATCGGCGCGGGCTCGGTGGTCTTGCAGGCGATACCGCCGCACACCACCGCCGCCGGCGTGCCGGCGCGCATCGTCGGGCGGCCGGAGAGCGACACGCCGTCGATGGATATGGACCAATACTTTAACGGCACCAATCATGGCTTCGAGTACGGCGACGGTATTTGAGCGCCGTTTGCGTAGCCATTCAGGGGGAGCTTCGGCTCCCCCTGCGTTTTTCCGGCGGCGGTCAGCCCTGTTTCGGGAAGTTGGTGATATCGGTAACGATGTCGTCGATCGCCGCCTTGACGTCATCCGCCGTGACCGGCGTGCTGTCGTTGCTGACGGTTTTACCGTAGGCCTTGCGTACCACTTCCATCACCGTTTTACCGGTATCTTGGTCGATCAGCTCGCCTTCGATATACAGCGCGGTATTTTGCGTCCGGTGCCCGGTAGCAGCCATGGTGCTGGCGACCACCGCGGCGACCGGCACCACCTCATAGAATTTCATGTCTTCATTTTCGGCGGAAACGGCGGTGATGGCGAGCTTGGCCACCAGCACGCGCGAGCCCGTCGGGCTTGGCAGAATGGTGAAGCGGTTCTGCAGCGCGGTTTTGATCCGCTGGGTCGCGTAGGCCTTAATCTTGTTCAGTGTGTCCTGGCTGACGCGCGCCGTGGGTTTCTCCGCCGGGAAATAGACCACCGGTTGGAAATAGAGGCCGCGATAGTTGGATTCCTTGTAGCTTGGGTCTATCCAGCGCAGCGTTTTATGGCCGCTTGGCGAGGTGGTTTCCTGCAGTTTGCTGTAATCGGACAAGAAGCCCGAATACTGCGACGTTTGGGTGACTTTGGACGAACAGCCCGCCAGCAACAGGCCCGCTGCCAGAACCGCCATGGCAACGCTCAAGCGTTGTTTCTTCATATGGTTTCCTATGATGAGTGGTGATTACCCTTACAAAACATAGCGCATTATCTACGCCTCATCGGGCATTTTCGGGGCCGGGCGTGCCCTGCCGCGGTCTTTTTTCAGGATCGTGATGCGCCGCCGGTTTTCGCCGTCAGCGCCGACGATAAGGCGGCGAGCAAGTCGTCCGCCTTGGCCAGCGTCTGGCGTTGCTCAGCTTGCCACCGGGGCAACAAGGGCCAGAGATCCGCCTGATGTTCTGCCTGCAGGCACCAGACCTCACGATCGTGCCAGTCGCCGAGGGCGCTTTGCGCCGCCTTGAGGCCCGCCATCGCGGCGGGAGAGAGGGGGAGGCGTTGCGGATAGGCTTCGGCCGCGTAGCGCAGGCGCTTTATCAGCAGCCGCAGGCGGTGGCGATCGTAGCCGGTATCGGCCAATGCCCGGCGCAATTGCTGTTGCTGGCGCTGCAGGCGTCGGTTCAGGCGGTGTTTGGCGGTGCGTCGCGCGGTGCGGCGGAAGCGGCGCGGCCAGGTGTGCAACAGCGAGGGAAAGTCGATGATCTGCGGATGGGCGAGCAGTTGACGGTAGCGGGCCTGAAGATCGCTCTGGCGCACGTTGGCCTGCCAATCCAGGCGATGGCGCGCCAGTTCGGCGATCAGCACCTCGAGATCGCGCAGCGGCGTCGTGAGCCTGCCCAACTCGGCGGCGGCCCGATCGAGCCGCGTTGCGCCGGGGCAGCCGCGCAACGGGCGCAGCAGGCTGCGAATGCGGCGCAGACAGACGCGCAAGTCGTGCAGCGCTTCGGTGTCTTGCGCCTGTTGCAGCCGCAACAGCGCCTCGTTCAGCGCCGGCTCAAGCCGGCGAAGCTGGGTGACAATATCTGCGACGAAAACCATGTGCCGTGCTCTGGAGAGGATGACCCTTTCAGTATGGCGCGTCGTCGCGGATTACGCCTTGATCAGCGCGCCGGCATAGTCCAGCTGCCGCCAGGCCTCATACACGACCACCGAGACGGCATTCGACAGGTTCATGCTGCGGCTTTGCGCCTGCATCGGGATGCGGATTTTTTGCTGCGCAGGCAGCGCATCGAGGATATCGGCGGGTAACCCGCGCGTTTCCGGGCCGAACAGCAGGTAGTCGCCGGCCTGATAGCTGACGGCGCTGTGCGCCGGCGTGCCTTTGGTGGTGAGGGCAAACAGCCGTTGCGGCTTTTCGGCGGCGAGAAAGGCGGCGTAATCGGCATGACGGCTGACGCGGGTGAACTCATGGTAGTCCAGCCCGGCGCGGCGCAGGCGCTTGTCGTCCCACGGGAAACCCAGCGGTTCGATCAGGTGCAGGTTAAAGCCGGTATTGGCGCACAGGCGGATGATATTGCCGGTGTTGGGTGGAATTTCGGGTTCAAATAAAACGATGTTCAGCATGTTGCAGGCCCCTCGTGAACGAGGGGCGCAGGATAGCAAACTCTTACTGTTCTGTCTTAGTCGACAGACGTTGATGATGCAGCGGCAGCCACAGCACCAACCGCAGGCCGCCAAGCGGACTGTCTTCGGCCTTCACCCAGCCGCGATGCTGGTTGATAGCCGCCTCGACTATTGCCAGGCCGAGGCCGGTGCCGCCGGATTCGCGGTCGCGCGCCTCGTCGGTGCGATAGAACGGACGGAAGATCTGCTCGCGGTCTTCGGCGCTGACGCCGGGGCCGTCGTCGTCAACCTGGATGGTCACGCCCTGATTGTCGGCGCTGAACGCCACGGCGATGCGGGTGTGCGAATAACGCAGGGCGTTGCGCACGATGTTTTCCAACGCGCTGTCCAGCGCGCTCGCGTTGCCGAACAGCGTCCATGGGCCGGGCGGCGCGGTGATCTCCAACTGCTTGCCCATCTGTTCCGCTTCGAAACGGGCGTTGTCCAGCACGTCGGCCCACAGTTCGTTGGCCTTCAGCTGCTCGCGCGCCAGCTCGCTCTTCTGCTGACCGCGCGACAGCGCCAGCAGATCGTTGATCATCGAATCCAGCCGCTGCGCTTCGGTTTCGATGCGCGCCAGTTCGTGGCCTTCGCCGTGGCGGCGGCGCATCAGCGCGGTGGCCAGCTGCAGGCGCGTCAGCGGCGTGCGCAGCTCGTGCGAGATGTCCGATATCAGGCGTTGCTGAGCATTCATCATGCGTTCCAGCGCGCTGACCATCTGGTTGAAGCTGGCGCCGGTGGCCAGGAATTCCTGCGGGCCGGCCTCCAGTTCCGGATGCTGCTTCAGGTTGCCGCGCGCTACTTCATCGGCGGCGTTTTTCAGCTTGCGCGCCGGTTTCGCCAGGCTCCAGGCCAGCCACAGCAGCAGCGGGGCGCTGATCAACATGGTGACGATCAGCAGCAGCAGCGGCCGGTCGAACATCAGGTTGATGAAATCGGATTGCGGGCTGTTGGCGGGACGGATCAGGTACAGCTGGTAGTTGTCTTCGCCGTCGCGCACCGCGAACGGCCCTACCAGCTCGACGCGGCCGTACTTTTTCTTCTTCGGATGATCCGAGTTGTCGGATTGGCCGATGAAGTTGCGGACGATCTGCATTTCATTGCGCTGCGCGCCGATCACCCGGCCTTCGCTGGTGACCAGCAGCAGGCGTTGGCCCGGCGGCGCCCATTTGTCGATGGCGCGGAACAGGCGGCGCCACCACATCAAATCGTTGGCCGGATCGTTTTGCAACTCGGCCTCGACGTGCTGTTCCAGCATCAACCCCTGCCGCTGTTCGCTGTCGAGCAGCGAAGTCATTTGGCGGGAGTCAAGCTTGGGCACCATCAGCACCAACATTAGCACCAGGGCTAACGTGAACCAGAAAATGGCGAAGATGCGTGCCGTCAAACTGTTGATCATGTTGCAGATACCATCAAATAACCACGCCCGCGCAGGGTTTTGAACCACGGATGCCCGTCTTTGCGATCCGGCAGCTTACGCCGCAGGTTGGAGATGTGCATGTCGATGGCGCGATCGAACGGGGTCAGGCGTTTGCCCAGCACTTCCTGGCTCAGCAGTTCGCGCGACACCACCTGGCCGAGATGCTGCGCCAGCAGGTAAAGCAGGGTGAATTCGGTGCCGGTCAGATCCAGCACCTGGCCGTCGAAGCTGGCCTCCTGGCGACCGGGGTTCAGCTGCAGGCCATCGACATCCAGCGTCGGGGCGCCGCTGTCGACCTGCTGCTGCTGTTCGCTCCAGTTGGAACGGCGCAGAATGGCGCGAATGCGCGCGACCAGCTCGCGATCGTTAAAGGGTTTCGGCAGGTAATCATCGGCGCCCAGCTCCAGGCCCAGCACGCGGTCCAGTTCGCTGCCGCGCGCGGTCAGCATGATGACCGGCGTCTGGTGATGTTGGCGCAGTTCTTTCAGCGTATCGATGCCGTTTTTCTTCGGCATCATGATGTCGAGCAGCAGCAGATCGACGGAGCTGTCCAGCAGCGACAACGCCTGCTCGCCATCGTGCGCGACGACGATATTAAAACCTTCCATTTCAAGCAGTTCTTTTAACAGCGAGGTCAACTCGCGGTCGTCGTCAACTAACAGAATCTTGTTCATTATGATTTACCTCCAGACGCAAAATACGTCATCAACTGTTGCCATTCCATGACTTTACGTAGTTTTACATGCACTGACGCAGGTTTTCAGGTGTAGCGGTACACTGCTCCTCGTTGATTCGCAAAGTGAGAAAGCTTGAGGAGTTGAAATGCGTAAGGTGACCGCATTAGTTATGGCATCACTGCTGGCAATTGGTTCGACCGCTGCCTTCGCTGCCGACACTATACCGGACACAGCCCAATCTCCCGGCAACGACGCGATGACCCGAATACCCGGCCAACACCATATGTTCGACGGTGTCAGCCTCAGCGAACAGCAGCGCCAGCAAATGCGCGATTTGATGCGCCAGGCCCGGCACGATCTGCCTGGTGTCAATGTAGCTGAAATGGAAGCCATGCATAAACTGGTGACCGCAGAGAAATTTGACGAAGCCGCCGTGTATGCCCAGGCGGAAAAGATGGCCCAACAGCAGGTCAAGCGCCAGGTCGAAATGGCCCGGGTGCGCAACCAAATGTATAACCTGCTGACGCCAGAGCAAAAAAGTGTTTTAGACCAGAAGCATCAGCAGCGTATGCAGCAGATGGAGCAACAAATTTCTGGTTTGCAGCAAGCTTCTGCCCAGAAGTGAAGTACGACTGAGTAGTCCCCTGTTTTTCCTTGCCATAGACACCATCCCTGTCTTCCCCGCCATGATGGCGGGGTTTTTTTTATCCGACATTTCGCTATATTGAGCGCCACACCTTTTGACCGGGATCCCTTGATGGAACAGCGCTATGCACGCCTGGTAAAGTCCGCTGCGTTGGCCGCTACCGCGCTGGCGTCGTCACTGCTGTTGATCAAAATCGTCGCCTGGTACCACACCGGTTCGGTCAGCCTGCTGGCGGCACTGGTAGATTCGCTGGTCGATATCGCCGCCTCGCTGACCAACCTTCTGGTGGTGCGCTATTCGCTGCAGCCGGCCGATGCCGAGCACACCTTTGGCCACGGCAAAGCGGAATCGCTGGCGGCGCTGGCGCAAAGCATGTTTATTTCCGGTTCCGCCCTGTTTTTGTTTCTCACAGGCTTCCAGCATCTGTATGCGCCGCAAACGCTGCGCGATCCCGGCGTCGGGGTCGTCGTGACGGTGATCGCGTTGATCAGCACTCTGATTCTGGTCACCTACCAACGTTGGGTGGTCAGAAAAACGCGCAGCCAGGCGGTGCGTGCAGATATGCTGCATTATCAGTCAGATGTCATGATGAATGGTGCTATTCTTATCGCTCTTGGGCTAAGCTGGTATGGCTTCCGGCGGGCGGACGCGCTGTTCGCGCTGGGCATCGGCGTTTACATCCTGTATAGCGCGCTGCGCATGGGCTACGAAGCGGTGCAGTCGCTGCTGGATCGGGCGTTGCCGGATGACGAGCGCCAGGCGATTATCGAGGTGGTTTCCTCCTGGCCCGGGGTGAAAGGCGCGCACGATCTGCGCACGCGGCAGTCGGGGCCGACGCGTTTCATCCAACTGCATCTGGAGATGGAAGACACGCTGCCGCTGCGCGAGGCGCACCGGTTGGCCGATCAGGTGGAACAGGCGCTGCGGCAACGTTTTTCGGGGGCGGACGTCATCATTCACCTGGATCCGTGCTCCGTGGTGCCGCCGGGTAGGCAGGGGCATTGGGAGCTATAATCAGATAGAGGCACAGATCGAAGTATTATCATGAATATCTGAGTTAGCTCAGCGTGCCATGCGGTATTTTTACCGTTATATTGCGTGACTTGAATCAATTCAGCTGGGTGTTTTTGATATAATATCCAGCAATAAGCCGTAAAGCTGGTTTTCTGCAGCCGGAGAGGTTTCAAGACGATCGGCGGAGACAGAATTCTTAAGAAATTGCATCTACACAGTTCAGAGGTAGTCATGATCAAGAAAATCGGTGTACTGACGAGCGGCGGTGATTCGCCGGGTATGAACGCTGCAATCCGCGGCGTTGTGCGTTCTGCGCTTTCAGAAGGTCTGGAAGTTTTTGGTATTTACGATGGCTACCTTGGCTTGTACGAAGATCGCATGGAGCAGCTGGATCGCTATAGCGTATCCGACATGATCAACCGCGGCGGCACCTTCCTCGGCTCTGCCCGCTTCCCGGAGTTCAGGGATGAAAACGTGCGCGCCAAGGCGATTGAAAACCTGAAGAATCGCGGCATCGACGCGCTGGTGGTGATCGGCGGCGACGGTTCCTACATGGGCGCCAAACGCCTGACGGAAGAAGGCTTCCCGTGCATCGGTTTGCCGGGCACCATCGATAACGACGTTGCCGGCACCGACTACACCATCGGTTACTTCACCGCGCTGGAAACCGTGGTGGAAGCGATTGACCGCCTGCGCGATACCTCCTCTTCGCACCAGCGTATCTCCATCGTGGAAGTGATGGGCCGTTACTGCGGCGATCTGACGCTGGCGGCGGCGATTGCCGGCGGCTGCGAATTCATCGTGCTGCCTGAAATCGAATTCAACCGCGAAGATCTGGTGTGCGAAATCAAGGCCGGTATCGCCAAGGGTAAAAAACACGCCATCGTGGCGATCACCGAGCACATCTGCGACATCGATGAGCTGGCGCGCCACATCGAGCAGGAAACCAAGCGTGAAACCCGCGCCACCGTGCTGGGCCACATTCAACGCGGCGGTTCACCGGTTGCCTACGACCGCATCTTGGCCTCGCGCATGGGCGCCTACGCCATCGAGCTGCTGCTGCAGGGCTACGGCGGCCGCTGCGTCGGTATCCAGAACGAAAAAATGGTGCACCACGACATCATCGACGCGATCGAAAACATGAAGCGTCCGTTCAAGGGCGACTGGCTGGAAACGGCGAAAAAACTGTACTGATACGCCGCTCACCGCACGACAAAAGAGCCTCCGCTTGCGGGGGCTTTTTGATGCCCGCCGGCGATATATTCCGTAATCATCTATCCCAAAATTTTTTATTCTTTAATTGCCGGGAAAGTTTCTGGCAGGCTCTGATGCTAAACCAACCGATTGAGGTTGCGCTTAATTTTCTGGGAGAGCCTGTCGATGCGTAAATGGGGTGTAGGTCTGACATTGGTGTTGTTGGCGTCCGGCGCCATGGCGAAGGATATTCAGTTGCTGAACGTGTCATACGATCCGACGCGTGAGTTCTATCAGGCTTACAACACGGCATTCAGCAAGCACTATCAGGCGGAAACCGGCGACAAGGTGACGGTGCGCCAGTCGCATGGCGGATCCGGCAAGCAGGCGACCTCGGTGATCAACGGCATCGAGGCCGACGTGGTAACGCTGGCGTTGGCCTATGACGTCGACGCCATCGCTGAACGCGGGCGCATCGAGAAAGACTGGATCAAGCGCCTGCCGGACAACTCGGCGCCTTACACCTCGACCATCGTCTTCCTGGTGCGTAAAGGCAACCCGAAACAAATTCACGACTGGCCCGATTTGATCAAGCCGGGCGTGTCGGTGATCACCCCGAACCCGAAAACCTCCGGCGGCGCCCGCTGGAACTACCTGGCCGCCTGGGGCTACGCGTTGCACCACAACAACAACGATAAGGCCAAGGCGCAGGACTTCGTCAAAAACCTGTACAAGAACGTCGAAGTGCTGGATTCCGGCGCGCGCGGCGCGACCAACACCTTCGTTGAGCGCGGCATCGGCGATGTGCTGATCGCCTGGGAAAACGAAGCGCTGCTGGCGGAGAAAGAGCTCGGCAAAGACAAGTTCGAGATTATTACGCCGAGCGAATCGATCCTGGCCGAACCGACGGTGTCGGCGGTGGATAAGGTGGTCGATAAACGCGGTACCCGCGATGTGGCGACCGCCTACCTGAAGTATCTGTATTCGCCGGAAGGGCAGACCATCGCGGCGCAGCACTATTACCGTCCGCGCGATGCGGCGGTGGCGGCCAAGTTTGCCGGGCAGTTCCCGCAGCTGAAGCTGTTCACCGTGGATGACACCTTCGGCGGCTGGACCGAAGCGCAGAAGGTGCACTTCGCCACCGGCGGCGTGTTCGACGAGATCAGCAAACGCTGATGCCGGTTGAGCGGCAATAAAAAACCCCGGCAAGCCGGGGTTTTTTTATGGCAGGCCTAAGGGAATCAGGCTTTTTTCGCTGCGGCAGCGGCTTTGACGATCACGGCGAAAGCGTCGGCTTTCAGCGAGGCGCCGCCAACCAGCGCGCCGTCGATGTCCGGCTGAGAGAACAGCTCTGCGGCGTTCTTGTCGTTCACCGAACCGCCGTACTGGATGATGATTTCAGCGGCAACCGCGGCATCGTGCTTGGCGATGTGGTCACGGATAAATTTGTGCACGGCCTGCGCCTGCGCAGGGGTAGCGGATTTGCCGGTGCCGATGGCCCAGACCGGCTCATAGGCGATCACGGTGCCTTTCATCGCCGGTGCGCCCAGCGTTTTCAGCACGGCGTCGATCTGGCGCGCGCACACTTCTTCGGTTTTGCCCGCGGCGTTTTCCGCTTCGGTTTCACCGATGCACAGCACCGGGATCAAGCCGGCTTCTTTCAGCACGGCGAATTTCTCGGCGATGACTTCGTCGCTTTCTTTGTGGTAGGTGCGGCGCTCGGAGTGGCCGATGATGATGTACTGGGCACCGACGTCTTTCAGCATGTTGGCGGAAACTTCACCGGTGAAGGCGCCGGACAGGTTAACGTCCACGTTCTGCGCGCCCAGCGCGATGCGGCTGCCGGCCAGCGCGTGCTTGGCCTGATCCAGATACATCACCGGCGGGGCGATGGCGACGCCACAGCCGTCAACGCTGCTCAGCTCATTGCGCAGGCCGGCGATCAGTTCGTTGACCATGTGGGTGCTGCCGTTAAGCTTCCAGTTACCCATAACTAATGGATGACGCATGTTTTTTCCTCCAACTAGGGAACGCGAGAGTCGAAATGACAACTGCCGGACCGGCAGTTTACCTGCCCAACAGTATAGAGATCATTAAGCGCGAAGGCTTTGCTTTTCGTCATTAAATGCCGCGCCGTTACGGCTCGGAAAGCGCCAGCTTAATCGGTTCAACCGCGAAGGTTACGCCTTTATCGCCGTTGTCCGAAACGACATAGCGAATGGCGCCGACCTGCTGTTGGTAAAAGCGCGATCCTTTGCCTTTTTCCAGCAGGCTGTTCACCTTGTTCTGGCTCTGTTCCACAGTCAACGCCGGTTCGAACTGGCGCATCAGCGCCGCCATGTAGCTGATGGCGATGGCGCGCGCGGCTTTTTCTTCATTGGTCTGCTGCAGCGGCAGATGAGTGATCTGCAACGTTTTGATTTTACCGGTGCCTTTCTCCAGCGCGGTGGAGGCGTACAGGTTTTCGTTGAGTTTGCTGGCGGCGCGCGTCAGCAGCGGCGAATCGTCTTCGGCGGCGGGAATGGCGCGGAATTCGCCAATCGGCAGCTTCGGGTTGTCGCGGTTGTATTTTTCGCGGAATTTGACCACCGTCAGATCGAACGTCGGCGCCCCGGCCAGCAGGTAAGGTGCGGCGGGCGTCGCTTCGGTGGGCGGCGGATCGGCCCAGGCGCTGGCGGCCGCCTGCAGCAGGCAGGCGATGACGAGGGTTTTTCTCAGCATGGCGTATGGCATCAAGGACAAAGATGGCTCCGATTAAAGCGATAACCCGCGGGGCTTGTCAAAGATCCCACGCCATTATCGGTTCGCTGACGAGAAAGCTGTGCGGCGCACCGCGTTATGCAAGGCGGAAAACTCGGCCCGGCAGCGCCTATGTTACACTGCGGCGCAGAATATGGGCAGGCTTAGAGCGCAGGAATCGATGACGTTACAACAGTGGTGTTTTTCTTTTAAGGGCCGCATCGGGCGGCGCGACTTCTGGATTTGGATGGGGCTGTGGCTGGCGCTGATGGCGGCGGCGTTTACGCTGGCCAATTATCAGCTGATCGCCATCCAATCCATCGCCTTCTTTATCGTGGCGTTGCTGTGGCCGACGGCGGCGGTGCTGGTCAAGCGCCTGCACGATCGCAACAAGGCCGGCTGGTGGGCGCTGCTGCTGATCCTGGCGTGGATGCTGGCGGCGGGGAACTGGCAGATGCTGGCGCCGATCTGGCAATGGGGCGTCGGGCGTTTCATTCCGACGCTGATTATCGTGATGATGATGATCGATCTGGGTGCCTTCGTCGGCACGCCGGGGGATAACCGGTTCGGCCCGGAAGCCGAACCGGTGAAGTTCCGCTGATCCCCTTCGGGTTACCAGTAGTGTTCGCTGGTGATGTGGCCCGGCTTGCGGCGCAGGTGCTTGCGCATCTGGCGGTGGTCTTTCAGCGTTTGCTGGGTGTCCCGCACCATTTGTGGGTTGCCGCACAGCATCACGTGGCTGGTTTCGGCGTCGATGGTCAAGCCGATCGCCGCTTCCAACCGGCCGTCCTCGATCAGCGCCGGTACGCGGCCGGTCAATGAACCGGGCGCCTCTTCGCGGCTGACGACGGTCTGGATGCGCAGCTTGCCGTTGTAGCGCTGCTGCAGTTGCTGCATCAGCGGCAGGTAGCTCAGGTCACGCGCAAAGCGCGCGGCGTGCACCAGCACCAGGTTGTTGAAGCGCTCCAGCCCGATGCCCTGCTGCAGAATCGATAAATAGGGGCCGATGGCGGTGCCGGTCGCCAGCATCCACAGCGTGTCGCAGTCGGGCACCTCGTCCAGCACGAAGAAGCCGGCGGCTTCTTTGGTTACCATCACGTCCGAGCCCGGCTGCAGTTGATTGAGGCGCGGGCTCAGTTTGCCTTCCGGCACGGTGACCAGATAGAACTCCAGATTGGCGTCGTCGGGGGCATTGACGTAGGAGTAGGCGCGCTGCACCCGTTCGCCGTCGATCTCCAGCGCCAGCTTGGCGAATTGCCCGGCGGTGAAAGGATCGATAGGGGCATTGACCACCAGGCTGAACAGCCCGTCGGTCCATTGTTTTACCTGCGTAACCTTGCCGTTTACCCATTCAGCCATACTCTAAAGCTCCCGTGGTCGAATCAAATAAGCACAATGTCGTGAGCCGGAAATGGCGTGCGCGGTGCGCTCTACCCGGTAGTCGTTGCCGAACAGGCGGTGAAACAGCTGCAGCTCGGAATTGCACAGGCTACTGCAGCTGGAGCCGGCCACGCCGATCGGGCAGTGGTTTTCCACCAGCAGCGCGCCGTGCGGGTGGTCGAGCAATTCAGCCATGTAACCGTCATGTTGCCGCAGGCGCACCAGTCGGGCTAACCGATCATGGTGGCTACGCTCGGCGGACAGCTCTTCGGCATAACGCAGATAAAGCTGCTCTTCGCGCGCGCTGAGCAACGGTTCCACCCCGGCGCCGCCAAACAGCTGCAGCGCGGATGCCCGCAACCGCTCCTGGTCGGCGGCCGTAAAGGCATGCCCTCGCTCGGTCAGCGACCAGTAGCGCGTCGGGCGGCCGACCTTGCTGCGCGCTTCTTCGTAACAAACCAACTCACGTTTTTCCAGGGATTGCAGATGTTGTCGGATGCCCATCGGCGTGATGTCCAGACGCTCCGCCAGCATTTTGGCCGAGTGCGGGCCGAGAGCCTTTAACTGCAATAAAATCAGCTCAGGTGTTTTCATGAACCAAATCCCTATGGTGTTATTTTATTTCAAGTTGATGAAAAGGATTATCGATTAAATGCTAAAGCGCGGCTACTGCAAGGGCGCTGTTTTTAACTCCAAAGCGTTAGACGTACAGTTTAATTTACGAGCCTGGTCGGGTTTGCTGCCAGTGTGACCTGGATCAATATCTGCCTGAAACTCGCTAAAAAAATCAGATTTGATTAGTTTATGCCGCCATAGAGGGCTGCTCGCCGTTCTGGCTGCTGCAACGGCCATTCCGGGACGCTGTGACGAGTTGAAACGTTAACGAAGATAATGAGAAAACTAGAGAATTTTCACCTGCTGGTGATGCTTATCCTGTTGGTCGCCGTCGGCCAGATGGCGCAAACCATTTATGTTCCCGTTATTGCTGATATCGCCCACGATCTGTCGGTTCGCACCGGCGCCGTGCAACGGGTGATGGCGGCGTATCTGCTGACCTACGGTTTCTCCCAGCTGATTTACGGGCCGATATCGGATCGTATCGGGCGTCGTCCGGTGATCCTGACCGGCATGATGATCTTCCTGATCGGCGCGCTGGGCGCGCTGCTGTCCACTAACCTGACGATGCTGGTCGCCGCCAGCGCCATTCAGGGGATGGGCACCGGCGTGGCGGGCGTGATGGCGCGCACCATGCCGCGCGATCTGTATGCCGGCACCGCGCTGCGCTATGCCAACAGCCTGCTGAATATGGGGATTTTGGTCAGCCCGCTGCTGGCGCCGGTGATCGGCGGCGCATTGGCGATGGTGTTCGGCTGGCGTGCCAGCTACGCCTTCCTGCTGGCGCTGTGCGCCTGCGTCGCTTTCGCCATGTTCCGCTGGCTGCCGGAAACCCGCCCGGTGCAAACGGAAAAACGCCGCATGCTGGCCAGTTTCCGCCAGCTGCTGGCTGACAGCACCTTCAGTTGCTATCTGGTGATGCTGATCGGCGCGCTGGCGGGCATTGCGGTATTCGAGGCCAGCTGCGGCGTGTTGATGGGCGGCGTGTTGGGGCTGAGCGGTCTGACCGTCAGCATCCTGTTCATTCTGCCGATCCCGGCGGCGTTTTTCGGCGCCTGGTACGCCGGGCGCGACGGCAAGACCTTCCACACGCTGATGTGGCATTCGGTGATTAGCTGCCTGCTGGCGGGGGCGATGATGTGGATCCCGGGCTGGTTCGGCGTGATGAACATCTGGACGCTGATCGTGCCGGCCGCACTGTTCTTCTTCGGCGCCGGCATGCTGTTCCCGCTGGCGACCACCGGGGCGATGGAGCCGTTCCCTTACCTGGCCGGCGCGGCGGGCGCATTGGTTGGCGGCATGCAGAATATGGGATCGGGGCTTGCGACCTGGCTTTCCGCCATGCTGCCGCAAACTGGGCAGTTCAGCCTCGGATTGCTGATGTTCGCGATGGCGCTGCTGATCCTGCTGTGCTGGTGGCCGCTGTCCAACCGGATGCAACATCAGGGGCATACCGCATAACGACAGGGCGCCATTCGGCGCCCTGTTTCGTTACAGCAAAAACTCGTGCAGCGCCGGGTCTTTACGATCCAGATAGTGGGTTGAACGGATGCGGCGGATGGTGCGCGACTTGCCGCGGATCAGCAACGTTTCGGTCGTGGCCATATTGCCCTGGCGGCTGATGCCTTCCAGCAGATCGCCCTTGGTGATGCCGGTGGCGGAGAAGATCACGTTGTCGTTGCGCGCCATCTGATCCAGACGCAGCGCCTGACCGGCTTCGATACCCATCTCCCGGCAGCGCGCCAGCTCCTGTTCGCCGATGCGGCGGTTCTCGGCGCTGTCGCCTTTCACCTCATGGCGCGGCAGCAAACGCGCCTGCATGTCGCCGTCCAGCGCGCGGATCACCGCGGCTGAGATCACCCCTTCCGGCGCGCCGCCGATGCCATACATCACATCGACCTCGCTTTCCGGCATGCAGGTGAGAATGGAGGCCGCCACGTCGCCGTCAGGAATGGCGAACACCCGCACGCCGAGCTGCTGCATCTGCGCGATGACGCCGTCGTGGCGCGGTTTGGCCAAAACGATCACCGTCAGCTGCGACAGCGGTTTGCCCAGCCGGGCGGCGACGTTCTGCAGATTCTCCGCCAGCGGCAGGTTGAGATCGATGGCGCCGCGCGCCGCCGGGCCGACCACCAGCTTCTCCATGTACATGTCCGGCGCGTGCAGGAAGGTGCCGCGATCGCCCACCGCCAATACCGCCAGCGCATTGGACTGGCCCATGGCGGTCATGCGGGTGCCTTCGATCGGATCGACCGCGATGTCGACCGCGTCGCCCTGGCCGGTGCCGACCTGTTCGCCGATATACAGCATCGGCGCTTCGTCGATCTCGCCTTCGCCGATCACGATGCGCCCATCGATATCCACGTTGTTAAGCATGATGCGCATGGCGTGGACCGCCGCGCCGTCGGCGGCGTTCTTGTCGCCGCGTCCCAGCCATTTGTAGCCCGCCAGCGCGGCGGCTTCGGTAACGCGGGAAAATTCGATGGCTAATTCACGTTTCATGGCAAACCTGTCTGTGAGAAAGGGAAGAAAATATCGGCAAAGTCTATCACAGCGCGGCGGCGGCGGGGCGGGGCAAAAAAAAGCGCCGCCCGCAGGCAGCGCTTGTTGGAGAAACGGCAGCTTCGGGATTACTCGTGATCTTCCCACGCCTGAGCGCGAGCCACCGCTTTTTTCCAGCCGCCGTAGCGGTAGTTGCGTTCGGTGGTTTCGATGCTTGGGCGGAATTCGCGTTCAATCACCGCTTTGCTCTTCACTTCATCCAGATCGTTCCAGTAGCCGATGGCCAGGCCCGCCAGGAACGCGGCGCCCAGCGCCGTCGATTCACGCACTTCGGGGCGTTCTACGCGAGTGCCGAGAATATCGGACTGGAACTGCATCAGGAAGTTGTTGGCGACCGCGCCGCCGTCCACGCGCAGCGATTGCAGGCGGGTGTTGGCGTCGGCCTGCATGGCGTCCAGCACGTCACGGGTCTGGAAGGCGATGGATTCCAGCGTGGCGCGGATGATGTGGTTGCTGTTGGCGCCACGGGTCAGGCCGAAGATGGCGCCGCGGGCGTACGGATCCCAGTAAGGGGCGCCCAGGCCGGTGAAGGCCGGCACCACATAGACGCCGTTGCTGTCTTTCACCTTGGTGGCGAAGTATTCGGAGTCGGCGGCGTCGCTGATCAGTTTCAGCTCGTCGCGCAACCACTGGATAGACGCACCGCCGATGAACACCGCGCCTTCCAGCGCATAGTTCACTTCGCCGCGCGGGCCGCAGGCGATGGTGGTCAGCAGGCCGTTTTTCGAACGCACCGCTTCTTTGCCGGTGTTCATCAGCAGGAAGCAGCCGGTGCCGTAGGTGTTCTTCGCCATGCCCGGTTGAACGCACAGCTGGCCGTACAGCGCCGCCTGCTGGTCACCGGCGATACCGGCGATAGGAATACGCGTGCCGCCCTTACCGCCGATGTTGGTCTGGCCGTACACCTCGGAGGAAGGACGGACTTTCGGCAGCATGGCGCGCGGGATATCCAGCACTTCCAGCATGCGTTCATCCCAGTCCAGCTCGTGGATGTTGAACATCATGGTGCGTGAGGCGTTGGTGTAATCGGTGACGTGTACGCGCCCCTGGGTCATTTTCCACACCAGCCAGGTGTCGACGGTGCCGAACAGCAGTTCGCCGCGCTTGGCGCGCTCGCGGGCGCCTTCGACGTTGTCCAGGATCCACTTCACCTTGGTGCCAGAGAAGTACGGGTCAACCACCAGGCCGGTATTGTGACGGATGTACTCTTCCAGGCCGTCGCGTTTGAGCTTCTCGCAGATGTCGGCGGTGCGGCGGCACTGCCAGACGATGGCGTTGTAAATCGGCTTGCCGGTCTCTTTTTCCCAGACGATGGTGGTTTCGCGCTGGTTGGTGATGCCGATGCCGGCGATCTGATCGGAACTGATGTCGGCTTTCGCGAGCACTTCTACCAGCGTCGAACTTTGCGACGCCCAGATTTCCATCGGGTCGTGCTCAACCCAGCCGGCCTTGGGATAGATCTGCGGGAATTCGCGCTGCGATACCGCAACGATGTTGGCGTCGTGATCGAGCACGACGGCGCGTGAGCTGGTGGTCCCTTGGTCGAGTGCGACAATGTATTTTTTTTCTACAGTCATGGTAATTATCCTGCTGTTGTTAACCGTGTAAAACTGCACCCATCATGCTTTGCGCTGCTGGGTCTTGGCGTCGGGCTCTTCTTCCGTCACGCAGACGTCGCACGGCAGGTGGCGGCCAATCAGCGCGCGGTAACCGAAAGCGCCCAGGCCACAGCCGACGATAGGGGCGAAGATCGGCACCAGGAAGTACGGGATGTCGCGTGCGCCGGTGAAGGCGACTTTGCCCCAGCCGGCCAGGTAGGCGAACAGTTTCGGCCCGAAGTCACGCGCCGGGTTCAACGCAAAGCCGGTCAATGGTCCCATGGAGGCGCCGATCACGGCAATCAGAATACCGATCAGCAGCGGCGCCAGCGGGCCGCGCGGGATGCCGTTGCCGTCGTCGGTCAGCGCCAGGATCAGGCACATCAGAATGGCGGCGATCACCATTTCTACCAGGAAGGCCTGGCCGACGGAGATATGCGCGTTAGGGTAAGTCGAGAAGATGCCGGCCAGCTCGAGGCTTTCGTTGCTGCCGCGCACCATGTGGTGAGCCGCTTCGAAGTCGAAGAACAGGTTGTAGTACAGCCCATAGACCAGGGCGGCGGCGCAGAAGGCACCGGCGATCTGCGCAATGATGTAAGGCACCACTTTGCGCCCGTCGAAGCAGGCGAACAGCCACAGAGCGAGGGTGACCGCGGGGTTGAGATGCGCGCCGGAAATGGCGGCGGTCAGATAGATGGCCATGGCGACGCCCAGGCCCCAAATGATGCTGATTTCCCACTGGCCGAAGCTGGCGCCCGCCAGTTTCAGCGCGGCAACGCAGCCTACGCCAAAGAAGATCAGCAGCGCCGTGCCGAGGAACTCGGCGATGCACTGGCCTTTTAATGTCGGACTGGTGGTTTGGCTCATAATGTTGTTGTCCTGCAAAACGGCGGTTGTTGGTTTATAGGCTCAGTTAGGTATACATCTGACCTATGGGCACAGTTTTTTTCATCTCGTCCAATTATTGAATGAGGACGTGATGTAAATTTATCGTTAACGAACATAAACGAGAAATAGCGAAATCAAAATGTGTGTAGCTCGTCATAAAATTGAGCGATTTCGCGTCGTTTAGTGTTCTTTCTGAGCCATAAAAGTGTGATCTGACCAGTGGTTTGGCGAGGGGCGTTAACAACTCGCGGCGGCGGCGGCGGGGATTTTCAGTTTTTGCTGATGGCGGAGGCAGGAAAATTGCAACAGACTGCGCGATGATCCGGTATGTTGCTAGACAGGCGGAGACTGGCTACTTACAATCGTTTTTAACGAATCGAGACTGGCGCGCCTTCCATAACGGCGCGCGTCACTGAGCGCGATGCAATATTCGCAGTAGCTGCAGCCGACGTTGCGGCCGCTACTTATAGATGTACGCCTTGCTATCATGAGGGGACTGAAGCATGTCATTTGAAGTATTTGAGAAACTGGAAGCAAAAGTACAGCAGGCGATTGATACCATCACCTTGTTGCAGATGGAAATTGAAGAGCTGAAAGACAAAAACAACTCTCTGTCGCAGGAAGTTCAGGCTGCCTCCGGCAACCACGAAGCGCTGGTGCGCGAAAACCAACAGCTGAAAGAAGAACAGCACGTATGGCAAGATCGCCTGCGCGCTCTGCTGGGCAAGATGGAAGAGGTTTGATTCCTCACGCCAGGCAGCAACGAAAAGGGCGCCTGCGGCGCCCTTTTTCATGACCGAAAATCACTCGATGTCGAGCGGGTCTTCGGAGAGGATGATGCCGGTGTTGTCGGCATACAGGTGATCGCCGGAGAAGAAGGTGACGCCACCGAAGTTGACGCGGATATCGCTTTCCCCCACGCCTTCGCTTACCGCGCCCGCCGGGATCGCCGCCATCGCCTGAATGCCGATGTCGAGCTCTTCCAGATCGTCCACCTGACGCACCGCGCCGTACACCACGATGCCTTCCCATTCGTTCTGGGCGGCCAGGCGCGCCAGTTCGGCGTTGATCAGCGCCCGGCGTACCGAACCGCCGCCGTCGACCAACAGCACGCGGCCGCGGCCGTTTTCTTCAAGCAGATCGAACAACAGGCCGTTATCCTCAAAGCATTTCACCGTGGTGATCTGCCCGCCAAATGAAGTACGCCCGCCAAAATTGGAGAACAGAGGTTCAACAACGTTCACCTCTTCATGATAGATGTCGCAAAGTTCGGAAGTATCGTATTTCATAGGATTTTACGTCTGTTTGCCGCTGGAATGTTCAGTATATCCCTTTATTCGCCCTGTTGGCAAAATCATCAGTTTTTAACTGAGCGCCACGCCGATGGCGAACAGCAGGTTGGCCAGCAACGCCGCCTTGACCATGTGCTCCAGCATCGGCCGCATGCCGACCGGCGTCGGATCGCGCAGTACGCGCAGGCCGTGGCGCACCAGCAGCGGGATCGCCAGCACGAACAGCCAGCCCCACGGGCTGTGGAGATTGAACAGCGTAAACAGCGCGAAACACAGCACCGCGCCGCCGAGCAGCAGGGCATGGTAAATGCGCGCCTTGTGCGGGCCGAGACGCACCGCCAGCGTGTTCTTGCCGTTTTCGCGATCGCTCTCGATATCGCGCAGATTGTTGATGTTGAGCACCGCCGTCGCCAGCAGACCGCAGGCGGTGGCCGGCAGCATCACGACGCTGTCGAAGGTGTGCGTTTGCAGATAGTAGGTGCCGGCTACGCTCAGCCAGCCGAAGAATACCAGCACCGAGATGTCGCCCAGCCCCAAATACCCGTAGGGCTTGTTGCCGACGGTATAGGTGATGGCCGCCACGATAGACAGCCCGCCCAGCACCAGGAAGCCCACCACGTCGCTGGGTTGCTCGCAGGCGACGGCGATCAGCGAACAGCCGGCGAGGGCGATCAGCACCACCGTCACCACCAGCGCCCGTTTCATCTGCGCCTGGGTGATCATGCCTTTTTGCATGCCGCGCAACGGCCCGATGCGATCTTCTTTGTCGCTGCCTTTGACGGCATCGCCGTAGTCGTTCGCCAGATTGGAGAGGATCTGCAGCAGGCCGGCAGTCAACAGCGCCAGCAGCGCCACTTCGGGTTTCAGGCTGCCGTGCCAGGCGGCGATTGCCGAACCGACCACTATGGAGGCAAAGGCCAACGGCAGGGTGCGGGGGCGTAGACTTTCCAGCCAGGCGGAGATCGGGGTGGTGGGGGTCGATGAGCTCATGTTTCGCTTCTGTCAGTAAGTTGCGGTGTCCGTTAGAAATAATTGTGGGAGGCAATGCCTCCCACACAGATGACTGACAAGACAAAGATTGAGCGATTATAGGATAAAACGACTCAAATCTTCATCCGCCACCAGTTCATCCAGATGACTGCGCACGTAATCCGCATCAATTGTAATGGATTGGCCATTAATTTCACTCGCCTCGTAGGAAATATCTTCCATCAGACGCTCAAGCACGGTGTGCAGACGACGCGCGCCGATGTTCTCGGTGCTTTCGTTGACCTGCCACGCGGCTTCGGCGATGCGGCGGATGCCGTCGGCGGTGAACTCGATGTTGACGCCTTCGGTGCCCATCAGCGCTTTGTACTGCTCGGTCAGCGACGCGCTCGGCTCGGTCAGGATGCGCTCGAAGTCTCCGGTGGTCAGCGCCTGCAGCTCAACGCGGATCGGCAGACGGCCCTGCAGCTCCGGGATCAGATCCGACGGATTGGCGGTCTGGAACGCGCCGGAAGCGATGAACAGGATGTGGTCGGTCTTCACCATACCGTGCTTGGTGGACACGGTGCAGCCTTCCACCAGCGGCAGCAGATCGCGCTGCACGCCTTCGCGCGAGACGTCCGGGCCGGAGCTCTGGCCGCCGCGCTTACAGATTTTGTCGATCTCGTCGATAAACACGATGCCGTGCTGTTCAACCGCTTCGATCGCCTGCTCTTTCAGCTCTTCCGGGTTCACCAGCTTGGCGGCTTCTTCTTCCACCAGCAGCTTGAAGGCTTCTTTGATCTTCAGCTTGCGCGGTTTTTGCTTCTGGCCGCCGAGGTTCTGGAACATCGACTGCAGCTGGTTGGTCATCTCTTCCATGCCCGGAGGCGCCATGATTTCCACGCCCATCGGCGCGGCGGCCAGATCGATTTCGATCTCTTTGTCGTCCAACTGGCCTTCGCGCAGTTTCTTGCGGAATGCCTGGCGGGCGGCGGACGGCTCCTGGCCTTCTTCCGGCTGGCCCCAGTTGTTTTTGGCCGGCGGGATCAGCACGTCGAGAATGCGCTCTTCGGCCAACTCTTCGGCACGGGTGCGGTTTTTCTCGATCGACTGCATGCGCACCATTTTGATGGCGGCATCGGTCAGATCGCGGATGATGGAGTCCACTTCTTTGCCCACATAGCCCACTTCGGTGAACTTGGTGGCTTCAACCTTGATGAACGGCGCGTTGGCCAGCTTCGCCAAACGGCGGGCGATTTCGGTTTTACCGACGCCGGTCGGGCCGATCATCAGAATGTTTTTCGGGGTCACTTCGTGACGCAGCATCTCGTTGAGCTGCATCCGGCGCCAGCGGTTGCGCAGGGCAATGGCGACAGCGCGTTTGGCCTTGTTTTGGCCAATGATATAGCTGTCCAGTTCGCTGACGATCTCGCGCGGGGTCATTTCAGACATGGTATTCGATCCTTACGCTTTGGAAGGCAATTCTTCAATGGTGTGGAAATGGTTGGTGTAAATACAGATGTCGCCGGCGATGTTGAGGGATTTCTCAACGATGTCGCGGGCGCTCAGCTCGGTATTTTCCAACATGGCGCGGGCTGCGGCCTGGGCGTAAGGGCCGCCGGAGCCGATGGCGATCAGATCGTTTTCCGGCTGCACCACATCGCCGTTGCCGGTGATGATCAGCGAAGCGTTTTCATCGGCGACCGCCAGCAACGCTTCGAGCTTGCGCAGCATGCGGTCGGTGCGCCAGTCTTTCGCCAGCTCGACGGCGGCTTTCACCAGGTGGCCCTGATGCATTTCCAGTTTGCGTTCAAACAGTTCAAACAGCGTGAAGGCGTCAGCGGTGCCACCGGCGAAACCGGCGATCACTTTGTCGTTGTACAGGCGACGCACTTTCTTGACGTTACCCTTCATCACCGTATTACCCAGGGTTGCCTGGCCATCACCACCGATGACGACCTGGCCGTTGCGGCGTACGCTTACAATTGTTGTCACGAGCAGACCCTCGTTAAAGACGGAAAGAAGCCCCCGCAGCGCCTGCTTTCGCAGACGCTACGAGGCATATTGAGAGTATAGATGGGGGGGGATTGACGCTTTTCAACCCCCAACGGAGAGGGGAATGCAACTCGACATGCCGACGCCCTTCAGGCGCGAAAGGGTTTTGTCCGCGGCGGCGCGGCTGCTGTACGGGCCGAGCACCACGCGATTCCAACCGCCGCCGGCGGTGATGCGGCTCTCGATGCCTTCGAACGCCAGGCGCGCACGCACGGATTCAGCCTGATCGGTGGCGCGGAACGAACCGCATTGCACCATCCACTTCTGTTTTGATTCCGGTTTGGTTTCCTGCTTGGCCGTTTCCTGTTTCACTTCCGGTTTGGGCTCCGGTTTCGGTTGCGGCTTCGGCTCAGGCTGTTTCACCTGCACCGGTTGCTGGGTAGTCGGTTTTGGCTGCGGGTGCGGCTGCACCGGCGCGGTGGTGGCCCCGTTGTTGAACGGGTTGCGCGGCGGCTGGCTGACCTGCTGCTGTTGCTGCACCGGCTGCTGCTGCATTTGCTGTTGTTGCATCTGCTGCTGCTGGCGAGTGCTGCGCGCGTTGGCCTGGCCCGGATCGTTATACGGCACTTCGTTCAGCTGCGTCGGGCGCTGCTGCATGTCGGCCTGCATCTGTTCCAGCAGTTGGCGCTGTTCGGCGGTCAGCTGAGTTTTGGAATTGAGCTCGCCGCCGGCCGTCGGTTCGGTCGGGGTTTGCACGCCGATCTGCCGGTTTTCCAGCTCTTTGATGTAGCGCCAGCGCTCTTCCGGCTTCGGCGGCAGGCCGTTGCCGGGGCGCGTGGTGTGCGCAGGCAACAACGGCGCGTCTTCCGGCTTGTTGTGCGTAATGAAATAGAGGCCACCGACAAAGACAACCAGCAACGCGGCGGCTAACGCCAGCACGGTTTTGGAAACCTTCGGAGAACTGCGTTTTTTACGGCTGGGGGTTTTACGCTTAGCTCCTGCTGCGCGCCCACGGCTTACATAGTCTTTTTGTGCCACTATTATTCCGCTGTGTCCTGATGAAAGGATAAGTCCGTCATGTTACTGAACCCTAAAATATTTGACTAGCGTTTCGGGGCAGCGGTGCTGCCTCTGATAATCAATTCACTGTCCAACAGCCGGGAGCCGCTGGCCACTGTCTGGCCGTTCAACTGCTCCAACAGCAACAACATCGCCTGCTGGCCGATCTGGAAGCGCGGCTGCGCCACCGTGGTCAGCGGCGGATCGCAATACTGCGCCAGCTTGAGGTCGTCAAAGCCGACGATCGACAGATCCTGCGGCACCCGCAGCCCCATTTTCTTCGCCTGGGACAGCACGCCGATCGCCATGACGTCGCTGTGGCAGAATACCGCCGTTGGCGGTTTCGGCTGTGCCATCAGCGCCGTCAGCGCTTGCGCGCCGGCTTCGTAGGTAAAATCACCCCGGGTAATATAGCTGCTTTCGACGGTAATGCCATTACGACGTAGCGCTTGAACGTAACCCTGCAGCCGATAATGGCTCAGCGGCATCTGTTCCGGCCCGGCGACGCAGGCGATCTGCCGGTGGCCCAATTGATGCAAATAATGCACGGCTTCAAAGGCGGCGGTCAGGTTGTCGATGTGCACCGTCGGCAGTTCCAGCTCGGGAGCGAACTCGTTGGCCATCACCATCGGCGGCAGGTTGCGCTGCTCTTCCTTGCTGGCGTCGAACGGCAGGTTGGAGCCCAGCAGCAGCATGCCGTCGATCTGTTTGGTGATGATCAGATTGACGAAGGTGCGCTCCTGCTGGTTTTGCTGCGCGCAGTCGCCGATCAGCACCAGATAGCCTTGTTGGGCGGCGGTCTGTTCGATCCCCTGGATCACATCGGCGAAAAACGGATCGCAGATGTCGGGCACGATCACCAGGATGGTGCGGGATTCGTTGCGCTTGATATTGCGTGACAGAGCATGAGGAGAATAACCCACGGCCAGGACGGCCTGTTCCACTTTCTGGCGCGTCGGCGTTGACACCTTTTCCGGGTTCATCAGCGCACGCGATACGGTAGCCGTTGAAACGCCCGCCATTTCGGCGACGTCTTTCATGGTCGCCATGGATAACTCTTTCTTGTGTTCCAACGCCTTTCTCCTTGCGTCAGCCCCATGCCGACGCCACTACTGCTGTTTGCTCACAATGTCCGGCATGCGGTGGCGAAATTGTTGTCATTGAGCGCCACTCGCGTTCGGGCACTCCGTCGCGCTGCGATGTGGCGACAAAATTTGCCCTCGCAGACATTCTAAACAGAATACGCCCCGCCTTTGTTACCTAATTTGCATAAAAAATGTGACCTGAGAAGGTTTTTTAGCGTTCGCTCGCAATTTCAAGGGTAAACGTTTGCACTGCGGCAGCTAAATCGGACTTTTCCGGGATCAGCTGTCGATCGGATCGACATCCAGCGTCCATTTCACCTTGCGCGTTTGCGGCAGGGTGCCGATCAGCGGCAGCGAGCTTTTCATCAGCTGTTGCAGGACGCGCCGCGTCGGGTGCTGCAGCAGCAGCTGCCAGCGGAAACGGCCGCCGCGTTTGGACTGCAGCGCCGGCACCGGGCCCATCACCCACAGCGAATCGTCCTTCAGCGGGCTGGCTTCCAGCAGGTTGCGCAGCTGCTGCAGGAACAGCGGGGCCTGCTGGTTGTCGTGATCTTCGGCGCGCACGATGATGTGGCTGGTGTAAGGCGGCAGAAACACGCTGTTGCGCTCCGCCAGCGTCTGTTTGGCGAAGGCGTCGTAACCCTGTTGCAGCAGTACCTGCAGCAGCGGGTGCTCCGGATGGTGGGTTTGCAGCAGCACTTCACCCTGTTTGCCCGCGCGGCCGGCCCGCCCGGAGACCTGGGTATACAGCTGAGCGAAACGCTCGGCGGAGCGGAAGTCGGCGGAGAACAGCGCGCCGTCCACGTCCAGCAACGCCACCAGCGTGACGTCGGGAAAATGGTGGCCCTTGGCCAGCATCTGCGTGCCGATCAGAATGCGCGCTTCGCCGCGATGAATATCCGCCAGGTGCTGCTCCAGCGCCCCTTTGCGGCTGGTGGTGTCGCGATCGATGCGGGTGATCGGCGTGTCGGGGAACAGCGGCGCCAGCTCCTGCTCCAGCTGTTCGGTGCCGACGCCGACCGACACCAGGTGGGTGGAGCCGCACTGTGGGCACTGGTGCGGCACCGGCCGCTGGCTGTCGCAGTGGTGGCAGCGCAGCTGGCGCTGGTGCTGGTGGAAGGTGTAGTAGTGATCGCAGCGCTGGCATTCGGCGATCCAGCCGCACTCGTGGCACAGCAGCGCCGGAGCGTAACCGCGGCGGTTGAGGAACAGCATCACCTGATTGCCGGCTTTTAAATGATGTTGCATGCTCTTCAGCAGCGGTTGCGACAGGCCGACCTTCAGCGGCAGCCCCTTTAGATCGATCAGGTGCTGCGCCGCCGGTTTGGCGTTGCCTGCGCGCTGGGTGAGCTTCAGCTGGCGATATTTACCCAGCTGCACGTTGTGCAGCGTTTCCAATGCCGGGGTAGCGGAGCCCATCACCATCGGGATGTCCTCTTCCCGGGCGCGGAACACCGCCAGATCGCGGGCGTGGTAGCGCCAGCCTTCCTGCTGTTTATAAGAGCTGTCATGCTCTTCGTCGATGATGATTACGCCCAGCTGACGGAACGGCGTGAACAGCGCCGAACGGGTGCCGATGACGATGGCGGCTTCGCCGCTGCGCGCGCGCAGCCAAACCGCCAGCCGTTCGCTGTCGTTCAGCCCGGAGTGCAGCACGTCTACCGGCGCGTTGAAGCGCTCGCGAAAGCGGGCGATGGTTTGCGGCGTCAGGCCGATTTCCGGCACCAGCACCAGCGCCTGTCGGCCTTTGGCCAGCACGTTTTCCAGCACGCTGAGGTAGACTTCGGTCTTGCCGGAGCCGGTTACCCCCGCCAACAGCCAGGCGGCGAACTGCTCATCCTCGCTTCTGATCGCCCCGACGGCGGTAGCCTGCTCGGTGTTCAGCCGCAGCCGCTCGCCGAGCACTGCGAAGTTGGGGCGCCAGTCGTGCGTATCCGCGACCTGAGCGCGCAGATCGATCAGCCCTTTGGCGCGCAGCGCCTGCAGGGCGCTTTCCGTCAGCTCAAGCTGGCTGACCTGGTGGCGATAGACCGGGCGTTGCAGCAGCGCCGCGAGCGCCTGCTGCTGTTTCGGCGCGCGTTTCAGGCTTTCGGGCGGGGTGGCGCGCCCCTCTTCGGTGGCGAACCATTGCCACAGCGGCGCGGCCTCGGCCGGTTTGCCTTGCCGCAGCAGGATCGGCAGCGCATGGAACAGCACTTCGCCGATGGGGTAGTGATAGTAATCGCTGGCCCAGCGCAGGATGCGCCACAGGCTGGGGGAGAACAGCGATTCGGCGTCGATCACGCTGTCGATCGGTTTGAGCTTGTCCAGCGGCAGTTCACTGGTGTCGCTGCAGCCGGTGACGATGCCGATCGCATGCTGCCTGCCCCAGGGCACGCCCACGCGCGCGCCGGCCACCGGCTGCATGCCGGGCGGCAGCAGATAGTCGAAGGTGCGGGCGAGGGGGACCGGCAAGGCAACGTGTACGACGGGCATGATCTCATCCAAATTGAAAAAAGTGGGCATCAGTTTACACGGCGCATCGGCAAATGTACGGTTCCGATTGCGCGCCCCGGCTAATGCTGTATAATTTGCCGCCTTTGGTATAATTCGATACCAAAATTCTATTATCAACCACGTGTGGTGTCTGGCGAAACAGGGCTGGATAGCGACACGGCCTTAACTGAGGTTTCCCATGAAACAAGGTATCCACCCAAAATACGAAGAAGTTACTGCTAACTGCTCTTGCGGTAACGTGATGAAGATCCGCTCCACCGTGGGCCACGATCTGAACCTGGACGTTTGTGGCGCATGCCACCCGTTCTACACTGGCAAGCAGCGTGACGTTGCTACCGGTGGCCGCGTTGACCGCTTCAACAAGCGTTTCAGCGTACCAGGCGCTAAGAAATAAGATTTCTTATCGTCCGATGAAAAAGGCGCCTTTGGCGCCTTTTTTCGTTTCTGCCGCCGGCGTTCGCCGGGCGGTTCTCAATATTCCCAGGTATCGGGGTCGACACCCAGTTCGCGCATCAACACTTTCGCGGCTTCCGGAATTTCATCGCTGCGCTCTTTGCGCAGGTCTTCATCGTTCGGCAGCGGCTGGCCGGTAAAGGCATGCAGAAACGCTTCGCACAGCAGTTCGCTGTTGGTGGCGTGGCGCAGGTTGTTCACCTGGCGACGGGTCCGTTCGTCGGTGAGGATTTTCAGGACCTTCAGCGGAATGGATACCGTGATCTTTTTGACTTGCTCGCTTTTTTTACCGTGTTCAGCGTAAGGGCTGACATACTCGCCGTTCCACTCAGCCATGGGACACCTTAACTTTGTCAGAAAAATTACAAAATTCTAAAAACCGGCCAATTATGCCCGATCTTCACTGTTCTCACTAAATAAATGTCAATTTTACGCGACCAGGGTCACTGAATGCCCCGCCTCGGCCGGGCATTGCGGCTTAACATCTTATCGTCATGTCATATCGGCATAATTTTAGCGGGTATTGTGCCATTGCTCAATCTATACGCAGAGAAGTTTAGATGTCCAGATGTATTGACGTCTATCAATCCTGCGATTACTCTTTAGGCCTCATTCACCGAACCGAGAGCCGAGCGAGCCCATGACGCGTAAACCAGCCACGATTGCCGTACGCAGCGGCCTGAACGACGACGAACAGTACGGCTGCGTTGTCCCGCCGATTCATCTGTCCAGCACCTATAACTTTACCGACTTCAACCAACCCCGAGCCCATGATTACTCGCGCCGCGGCAACCCGACGCGCGACGTGGTGCAACGCGCGTTGGCGGAGCTGGAAGGCGGCGCCGGCGCGGTGATGACCAGCAGCGGGATGTCGGCGATCCATCTGGTGACCACCGTGCTGCTGAAGCCCGGCGATCTGCTGGTGGCGCCGCACGACTGCTACGGCGGCAGCTATCGGTTGTTCGACAGCCTGAGCAAACGCGGTGCCTATCGCGTGCTGTTCGTCGATCAGGGTAATGAAGCCGCCCTGCAACAGGCGCTGGCGCAAAAGCCGAAGCTGGTGCTGATTGAAAGCCCCAGCAACCCGCTGCTGCGGGTGGTGGACATCGCGGCGATCTGCGCCGCCGCGCACGCGGCGGGCGCGTTGACGGTGGTGGACAACACCTTCCTCAGCCCGGCCCTGCAACAGCCGATCGAACTCGGTGCCGATCTGGTGGTCCATTCGTGCACCAAATACCTGAACGGGCATTCGGACGTGGTGGCCGGGGCGGTGATCGCCAAAGATCCCGAGCTGGCGGTCGAGCTGGCCTGGTGGGCGAACAACATCGGCGTGACCGGCGGCGCGTTCGACAGCTATCTTTTGCTGCGCGGCATGCGCACGCTGTCGCCGCGCATCAAGGCGGCGCAGCAAAACGCTGAAGCGATTGTTGACTATTTACAGCAGCAACCGTTGGTGAAAAAGCTGTATCATCCCTCCCTGCCGGAGAATCCGGGGCATGAGATCGCCCGCCGGCAGCAGCGCGGTTTCGGCGCGATGCTGAGTTTTGAACTGGACGGCGATGAAGCGGTGCTGCGCCGTTTTCTCTCTGCCCTTGAGCTGTTTACTCTGGCAGAATCGTTGGGCGGCGTAGAAAGCCTGATCTCGCATGCAGCGACCATGACCCACGCCGGCATGGCGGCGGAGGCGCGGGCAGCGGCCGGCATCTCCGAGAGCCTGCTGCGCATTTCCGTGGGTATTGAAGACAGTGAAGATTTGATTGCCGATCTGGAACGCGCTTTCCAGGCGGCGGCAACGAGGTAAGCATGAATGCAATTGCTGTAGCAGGGCCGGTGAGTGGGCGTCAACTGCACAAGTTTGGCGGCAGCAGTCTGGCGGATGTGAAGTGTTATCTGCGTGTGGCCGGGATTATGGCGGAATACAGCCAGCCGGGCGACATGATGGTGGTATCGGCCGCCGGCAGTACCACCAACCAGTTGATCAACTGGCTGAAGCTCAGCCAGAGCGATCGCCTGTCTGCGCACCAGGTGCAGCAGACGTTGCGTCGTTATCACAGCGATCTTATCAGCGGCCTGCTGCCGCCGGAAAGCGCCGAGCCGCTGATCGCCGAGTTCATTCAGGATCTGGAACGTCTGGCGGTGCTGCTGGACGGCAAAGTCGACGAGGTGTGCTATGCCGAAGTGGTCGGGCACGGCGAGATCTGGTCGGCGCGCCTGATGGCGGCGGTGCTCAACCACCTGGATATGCAGGCGGCCTGGCTGGATGCGCGTGATTTCCTGCGCGCCGAGCGCGCCGCGCAGCCGCAGGTGGATGAAGGCCGTTCTTATCCGCTGCTGCAGCAATTGTTGGCTCAACATCCGGGCAAGCGCCTGGTGGTGACCGGCTTCATTTCGCGCAACGACGCCGGGGAAACCGTGCTGTTGGGGCGTAACGGCAGCGACTACTCCGCCACTCAGGTCGGCGCGTTGGCCGGCGCGGCGCGCGTCACCATCTGGAGCGATGTGGCCGGGGTGTACAGCGCCGACCCGCGCAAGGTGAAAGACGCCTGCCTGCTGCCGCTGCTGCGCCTGGACGAAGCCAGCGAGCTGGCGCGCCTGGCGGCACCGGTGTTGCATACCCGCACCCTGCAGCCGGTCTCCGGCAGCGATATCGATCTTCAGCTGCGCTGCAGCTACCAGCCGGAGCAGGGCTCGACGCGCATCGAGCGCGTATTGGCGTCCGGCACCGGCGCCAAGATTGTCACCAGCCACGATGACGTGTGCCTGATTGAGCTGCACGTCGCCGCTCAGCATGACTTCAAACTGGCGCAGAAAGAGTTGGATCTGGTGCTCAAGCGCGCGCAGATCAAACCGCTGGCGGTGGGCATCCATCCTGATCGCAATCGGGTACAGCTGTGCTACACCTCCGAGGTGGTCAACAGCGCGCTGGCGACCCTGCAGGCCTCGGCGCTGCCGGGTGAACTGCACCTGCGCGAAGGGTTGGCGCTGGTGGCGATGGTCGGCGCCGGGGTGTGCAAGAACCCGCTGCACAGCCACCGTTTCTATCAGCAGCTGAAAGATCAGCCGGTCGAATTTATCTGGCAGGCGGAAGATGGCATCAGCCTGGTGGCGGTATTGCGCCAGGGGCCGACCGCGCTGCTGATCCAGGGGCTGCACCAAAGCTTGTTCCGCGCCGAGAAGCGCATCGGTCTGGTGCTGTTCGGCAAGGGCAACATTGGGTCGCGCTGGCTGGAGCTGTTTGCCCGCGAGCAGACCAATATTTCCGCGCGCAGCGGCTTCGAATTTATCCTGGCGGGGGTGGTGGACAGCCGCCGCAGCCTGCTGAACTACGAAGGGCTGGACGCCAGCCGCGCATTGGCGTTCTTTGAGGACGAGGCGCAGGCGCTCGACGAAGAGTCGCTGTTCCTGTGGATGCGCGCGCACCCGTTCGACGATCTGGTGGTGCTCGACGTGACCGCCAGCGAAGAGCTGGCCGGGCAGTATCTGGATTTCGCCAGCTACGGTTTCCACGTGATCAGCGCCAACAAGCTGGCGGGAGCCTCGTGCAGCGATACCTATCGCCAAATCCGCGACGCCTTCGCCAAAACCGGCCGCCACTGGCTGTACAACGCCACCGTCGGCGCCGGTCTGCCGGTCAACCACACGGTGCGCGATCTGCGCGACAGCGGCGACAGCATTTTGGCGATCAGCGGCATTTTCTCCGGCACGCTTTCCTGGCTGTTCCTGCAGTATGACGGCACGGTGCCGTTCACCGAGCTGGTGGATCAGGCCTGGCAGCAGGGGCTGACCGAACCGGATCCGCGGGTCGATCTCTCCGGCCAGGACGTGATGCGCAAGTTGGTGATCCTGGCGCGCGAAGCGGGCTACGACATCGAACCTAACCAGGTGCGGGTCGAGTCGCTGGTGCCGGCGGGCTGCGAGCAGGGCTCCGTCGATCAGTTCTTCGAGAACGGCGAGGCGCTGAACCAGCAGATGCAGCAGCGTTTTGAGGCCGCCAGCGAAATGGGCCTGGTGCTGCGTCACGTGGCGCGTTTCGACGCCAACGGCAAGGCGCGGGTCGGCGTGGAGGCGGTGCGTCCTGAGCATCCGCTGGCCTCGTTGCTGCCGTGCGACAACGTGTTCGCCATCGAAAGCCGCTGGTATCGCGATAATCCGCTGGTGATCCGCGGGCCGGGCGCCGGCCGCGACGTGACCGCCGGAGCGATCCAGTCAGACCTTAACCGGTTGGCGCAGCTGCTTTAATCCTCTGCGGGCGCGGGTTCACCGCGCCCCTTTGCTTTTCCTGCCATACTTATCCCTGCCGCCGTCATGAAATTCCCTCGTTGAGCGGGTGAAGATTAATCATCTTATTCCCCTCATTTTCCTGTTGACTCTTTAGCCAACATGCGGCATTTTCTATCTAGACGTCTAAACGTATAGACGCTCATCAAGATGAAAAAAACAGTGATTGATAAGAGGTGAGCAGGGTATGAGTTTTTTCCACGCAAACCAGCGGGAAGCGCTGAATCAGAGTCTGGCGGAGTTGAACGGCCAGATTAACGTATCATTCGAGTTCTTCCCGCCGCGCACCAGCGAGATGGAAGAGACCCTGTGGCAGTCGATCGATCGTCTGAGCATCCTCAAACCCAAATTCGTTTCCGTCACCTACGGCGCCAACTCCGGCGAGCGCGATCGCACCCATAGCATCATCAAAGGGATCAAGGAGCGCACCGGCCTGGAGGCGGCGCCGCACCTGACCTGCATCGACGCCAGCCCGGCGCAGCTGCGCGACATCGCGGCCGATTATTGGAACAGCGGCATTCGCCATATCGTGGCGCTGCGCGGCGATCTGCCGCCGGGCGGCGGCAAGCCGGACATGTACGCGACCGATCTGGTGGCGCTGCTGAAAGACGTGGGCGACTTCGACATTTCCGTCGCCGCCTACCCGGAAGTGCACCCGGAGGCGAAGAGCGCCCAGGCCGATTTAATCAACCTGAAGCGCAAGATCGACGCCGGCGCCAGCCGCGCCATCACCCAGTTCTTCTTCGACGTTGAGAGCTACCTGCGCTTCCGCGACCGCTGCGTCGCCGCCGGTATCGACGTGGAAATCGTGCCGGGCATTCTGCCGGTATCCAACTTCAAGCAGCTGCAGCGCTTCGCCACCATGACCAACGTGCGGGTGCCAAGCTGGATGACCAGCATGTTCGAAGGGCTGGACGACGATGCGGAGACCCGCAAAATGGTCGGCGCCAACATCGCCATGGACATGGTGAAGATCCTCAGCCGCGAAGGCGTGAAAGATTTCCACTTCTATACGCTGAACCGTGCCGAGATGAGCTACGCCATCTGCCACACGCTGGGCGTGCGCCCGGTGGCAGCCGCCTGAATTTACATCGTCCAACTTCTGGGGGTCAGTTCACTTACCGCGGCGCCCTTTTTTTGTGGGGAAGACAAGACATAAAAAAACGGCCCCGATAAACGGGGCCGCGATGAGGCTCGCTAGCCGGTGTTGCGCATCCCGGCGGCGACGCCGGCGATGGTGACCATCAGCGCCTGCTCGACGCGGGCGTCCGGCTGCTCCTGCTGGCGTGAACGGTGCAGCAGCTCGGCCTGCAAGACGTTCAGCGGGTCGGTATAAACGTTGCGCAGCGCGATGGATTCGGCGATCCACGGTAGGTCTTCCATCAGGTGCGCATCGTTGGCGATGGTCAGCACCACCTTGATGTCGCTTTCCAGCTGATCGCGCAACTGTTGGCCCAGCGGCCACAGCGATTTATCCACCAGGCGCTGATCGTAGTATTCCGCCAGCCACAGGTCGGCCTTGGCGAACACCATTTCCAGCATGGCGATGCGGGTGGAGAAGAACGGCCAGTCGCGACACATCGCCTCCAGTTCCGCCTGTTTGCCGGCTTTCACCGCCTCCTGCAATCCGGCGCCGGCGCCGAGCCAGGCCGGCAGCATCAGGCGGTTCTGCGTCCAGGCGAAGATCCACGGAATGGCGCGCAGGCTTTCCACGCCGCCGTTCGGCTTGCGTTTGGCCGGGCGTGAGCCCAGCGGCAGTTTACCCAGCTCCAGCTCCGGCGTGGCCGCGCGGAAGTAAGGCACGAAGTCCGGGTTTTCACGCACGTAGCCGCGATACATCCGGCATGAGGTGTCTGACAGATCGTCCATCAGCGCCCGCCATTCTTTCTTCGGTTCCGGCGGCGGCAGCAGGTTGGCCTCGAGGATCGCGCCAGCATACAGCGCCAGGCTGCTGATGGTGACTTCCGGCAGGCCGAACTTGAAGCGGATCATCTCTCCCTGCTCGGTGACGCGCAGGCCGCCCTTCAGGCTGCCCGGCGGCTGCGAGAGCAGCGCCGCATGCGCCGGCGCGCCGCCGCGGCCGATGGAGCCGCCGCGGCCGTGGAACAACGTCAGCGCCACGCCGGCTTTTTCACAGGTTTTGATCAACGCGTCCTGCGCACGGTACTGCGCCCAGGAAGCGGCCATCACGCCGGCGTCTTTCGCCGAGTCGGAGTAGCCGATCATTACCATCTGTTTGCCCTGAATAAAGCCGCGATACCAGTCGATGTTCAGCAGCTGGGTCATTACGTCGTCGGCGTTGTTCAGATCGTCGAGGGTTTCGAACAGCGGAGCGACCGGCAGCGCGAACGGGCAGCCGGCCTCTTTCAGCAGCAGGTGCACCGCCAGCACGTCGGAAGGCGTGCGCGCCATCGAAATCACGTAGGCGGCGATCGAGCCCTGCGGCGCTTCGGCGATCACCCGGCAGGTTTCCAGCACTTCCTGCGTGTCGGCGCTCGGTTGCCATTTCAGCGGCACCAGCGGGCGTTTGGAGTTCAGTTCGCGGATCAGGAACGCCTGTTTATCGGCTTCCGACCAGCTTTCATAGTCGCCCAGCCCCAGGTAGCGGGTCAGCTCGGCGATGGCCTCGGTATGGCGGGTGCTTTCCTGGCGCACGTCGATGCGCACCAGCGGCACGCCGAAGCAGCGCACGCGGCGCAGGGTATCCAGCAGCTGACCGTTGGCGATGATGCCCATGCCGCAGGCCTGCAGCGATTGGTAGCAGGCATACAGCGGCTCCCACAGCTGCTCGTTGTTCACCAGCAGGTCGTGTGGCTTCAGCACGCGTTCGCCTTTCAGGCGGCCTTCCAGATAGGCCTGGGAGCTCATCAGCTGGCTGCGCAGCTGCTTCATGATTTCGCGGTACGGTTCCTGCACCTCGTCACCGCCGGCGCGGGCGCGCAGCTCCGGGGTGCATTCGGTCATCGACAACTCGGAGACCAGCACCTGAATATCGCGGGTGAACAGGTCGCAGGCTTTCCAGCGGCTGAGCAACAGCACATGGCGGGTGATTTCGGCTGTCACGTTCGGGTTGCCGTCGCGGTCGCCGCCCATCCAGGAGGTGAAGCGCACCGGCACCGCTTCCGCCGGCAGGCTGTAATCGATGGAGTTTTCCAACTGCTCGTTGAACTCGCGCAGGAACGCCGGCACGCCTTCCCACAGGCTGTTTTCCACCACCGCGAAGCCCCATTTGGCTTCGTCGATCGGGGAAGGGCGATGTTTGCGAATTTCATCGGTGTGCCACGACTGGGCCACCAGCTGGCGCAGGCGGCGCATGATCTTGTTGCGCTCGTAGTCGGCCAGATCGTTGTGATCGAGCTGGCTGAGACAGGTGTTGACCTCCACCAGCTTGTGGATCAGGGTGCGGCGGGTGATCTCCGTCGGGTGCGCCGTCAGTACCAGCTCGATGGAAAGTTGCGACACCGCGTGCTGCAGCTCTTTGTCGCTGAGCTTTTTGTCTTTGAGACGGCTGAACAGCTGCGCCAGCGCTTCCGGGTTGCTGGCGGCTTCGCCGTTGGGCGAAATGCTGTGGTACTGCTCGGCGACGTTGGTCAGGTTGAGGAACTGGCTGAAGGCGCGCGCCACCGGCAGCAGCTCGTCGTTGGACAGGTTCTGCAGGGTGGAGAGCAGCTCCTGGCGATGCGCTTCGTTGCCGGCGCGTGAAGATTTGGAAAGCTTACGGATGGTCTCAACGCGATCGAGAATATGCTCGCCCAGCGCTTCTTTGATGGTATCGCCGAGCAATTTGCCGAGCATACTGACATTACTGCGCATTGCCGAATATTGTTCGTTCATATAACCCCTGACCCAGTTCTGTATGATTTTTATCTTGTAAATAAATTTCACGCGTCAGGCGCAGACCGCCTGCCTGATCACATCGCGTTCCTATCCAATCGTCAATTGACACTATTTTTAGCAAAAAAACATCAAAATCGGCGCATTTTCTGAAATTTAATTACGCCGCATCGGTTATCAGCGTGGCTTATTTCGCCGTTTTCTACTTATTTTGAGTTAGTGGAAGCATAGCGCGTTTCCCCTGTTAAATGTCGGGTTTACTGCCGGCAAAAGTGATTGACCAGCTGGCCCAGCAGTTTGCGCGTCGGTTCGATAAACGCGGTGTCGATGTATTCGTCCGGCTGGTGGGCCTGATCGATGGAACCGGGCCCGAGCACCAACGTCGGGCAGACCTGCTGCACGAACGGCGCTTCGGTGCAGTAGTTGACCACCTGCGTGCGGGTGCCCAGCAGCTCCTCGATCACCGCCACCATGCGGTGGTCGGTCGGGCATTCGTAACCCGGCACCGACGCGTGCAGCTCTTCGATGGTCAGGCGGCCCGGCCAGCGTTGGCTCACCGGCTCCAATGCCTGATGCATCAGCTCGTTGATGTTGTCGAGCGTCATGCCAGGCAGCGGGCGGATATCCAGGTGCAGCTCGCAGCAGGCGCAGATGCGGTTGGCCGCGTCGCCGCCGCTGATATGGCCGAAGTTCATGGTGGGATAAGGCACGGCGAACGCCGGATTGTTGTAGCGCTCCTGCAGGGTTTTGCGCAGCTCCATCAGGCGGCCGATGGATTCGTGCATCAGATCGATGGCGTTGACGCCGCGCGCCGGATCGCTGGAGTGGCCGGACTGGCCGACGATGCGAATGGAGTTGGCCATGTGGCCCTTGTGTGCGCGCACCGGCTGCAGCGAGGTCGGTTCGCCGATGATGGCGAAATCCGGACGAATGGCGGTGGAGGCGGCGAAATAACGTGCGCCGGCCATCGTCGTTTCTTCATCTGCGGTCGCCAGAATGTACAGCGGCTTGGTCAATTTGCTCGCGTCGATGTCGCGCACCGCATCCAGAATAAAGGCGAAGAAGCCTTTCATGTCGGCGGTGCCCAGGCCGTAGAGCTTGTTGTCGTGCTCGGTCAGGGTGAAGGGATCGCGCGTCCAGCGGCCTTCGTCGTAAGGCACCGTATCGGTATGGCCGGCCAGCAGCAGGCCACCGCTGCCTTCGCCGATGCTGGCCAGCAGGTTGAATTTGTGGCGCGATTCCGGCACCGGCTGTACGTCGACGCGAAAGCCCAGGTCGGCAAACCAGCCGGCCAGCAAGTTGATTAACGCCTCATTGCTCTGATCGAGGCCGGCATCGGTGGCGCTGATCGACTTCGTTGCGATCAACGCCCGGTACAGCTCAATAAATGGAGGTAATTTCATCTTCACTGTTGACAGCCTTTGGTTAGGATAGTATCAATATTCATGCATTTATTTTGAATAAAAATACAGTAAGCCGACGCGTAAGGGAACCCGATACCCGGATGTTTATAAAAGCATCAACGCCAGGCTCCGTGGGTGAACGGCGCAACAACGCTGGCTAGCCCTGTTACCTGGGTCGCAAGCGACCGCACGTCAGTTTAGAAGGTGAAAGGCCACATGTTGAATACGCTGATCGTTGGTGCCAGCGGTTACGCCGGAGCGGAGCTCACGGCTTACCTGAATCGCCACCCACACATGAACATAACCGCTTTAGCGGTTTCAGCGCAAAGTGCAGATGCAGGAAAGTTGCTTTCCGATCTCCATCCCCAGTTGAAAGGCATCGTCGATCTGCCGCTGCAGCCGTTGACCGACGTTGCCAAGGCGGCGCAGGGCATCGACGTGGTGTTCCTCGCCACCGCCCATGAAGTCAGCCACGATATCGCACCGGCCTTCTTGGCGGCGGGCTGCGTGGTGTTCGATCTGTCGGGCGCCTTCCGCGTGCAGGACGCCGGTTTTTATAGCCAGTACTACGGTTTTGAACATCAGCATGGCGCCCTGCTGGAGCAGGCGGTATACGGCCTGGCGGAATGGCAGAGCGACAAGATTAAACAGGCGCAGCTGATTGCCGTGCCGGGCTGTTACCCGACGGCGGCGCAGCTGGCGCTGAAGCCGTTGATCGAGAAGCAGCTGCTGAACCTCGACCAGTGGCCGGTGATCAACGCCACCAGCGGCGTCAGCGGCGCCGGTCGTAAGGCCAGCATGACCACCAGCTTCTGCGAAGTGAGCCTGCAGCCGTACGGTATTTTCACTCATCGGCACCAGCCGGAGATCGCCGCGCACCTGGGCGTGCCGGTTATCTTTACGCCGCACCTGGGCAACTTCCCGCGCGGTATCCTTGAAACCATCACCTGCCGCCTGAAGGCCGGCGTGACCGCGCAGGACGTCGCGGCCGCCTATCATGCCGCCTATGACGACAAGCCGCTGGTGCGGTTATACGACCAGGGCGTGCCGGCGCTGAAAGCGGTGGTGGGGCTGCCGTTCTGCGACATCGGTTTTGCGGTGCAGGGCGAGCATCTGATCGCCGTAGCGGTGGAAGACAACCTGCTGAAAGGCGCGGCGGCGCAGGCGGTGCAATGCCTGAATATCCGTTTCGGCTTCCCGGAAACCCAGTCACTCCTTTAAACCAGCGTGAGTAAACAGCAATGAACCCGTTAATTATCAAGTTAGGTGGCGTGTTATTAGACAGTGAAGAAGCGCTGGAGCGCCTGTTTACCGCGCTGGACAGCTACCGGCAGCAGCATCAGCGCCCGCTGGTGATCGTGCACGGCGGCGGCTGCGTGGTGGACGAACTGATGAAGCAGCTCTCTTTGCCGGTGGTGAAAAAGAACGGCCTGCGGGTCACGCCGGCCGATCAGATCGACATCATCACCGGCGCGCTGGCCGGCACCGCCAACAAAACGCTGCTGGCGTGGGCGATTAAACACCAAATCAACGCCGTCGGCCTGAGCCTGGCGGATGGCGGCAGCGCGGTCGTGACCCCGCTCGATCCGGCATTGGGCCACGTCGGCAACGCGCAGCCCGGTTCCCCCGCGCTGCTCAATACCCTGCTGAGCGCCGGCTACCTGCCGGTTGTCAGCTCCATCGGCATCACCGCCGATGGGCAGTTAATGAACGTGAACGCCGATCAGGCGGCGACGGCGCTGGCGGCGACGCTGGGGGCGGATCTGATCCTGCTGTCGGACGTCAGCGGCATCCTCGACGGCAAGGGGCAACGCATTGCGGAAATGACGGCGCAAAAAGCGGAACAACTGATCGCGCAAGGCATTATCACCGATGGTATGGTGGTGAAGGTGAATGCGGCGCTCGACGCTGCCCGCACCCTCGGCCGCCCGGTGGATATCGCCAGCTGGCGCCATGCCGATCAGCTTCCTGCTTTGTTTAACGGTGTGTCGATTGGCACCCGGATCCTCGCTTAATTTTAGAATTAGAAAGGAATAGATCATGCAAAACCAAGGCATCAAAAAAATCGTTCTGGCGTACTCCGGCGGCCTGGATACCTCGGCCATCATTCCATGGCTGAAAGAGAACTACGGCGGCTGTGAAGTGGTGGCGTTCGTGGCGGACATCGGTCAGGAGCGCAGCGATCTGGAAGGCGTGGAGCAAAAAGCCCTGCAGTCCGGTGCCTCTGAATGTCACGTGGTCGATCTGCGTGAAGAATTTATCCGCGATTACGTTTATCCGGTGCTGCAGACCGGCGCCCTGTACGAGGGCAGCTACCTGCTGGGCACCTCGATGGCGCGGCCGATCATCGCCAAGGCGCAGGTCGAGCTGGCGTTGAAAGTGGGCGCCGACGCGCTGTGCCACGGTGCGACCGGCAAAGGCAACGATCAGGTGCGTTTCGAGACCACCTACACCGCGCTGGCGCCGCAGCTGAAAGTGGTGGCACCGTGGCGTGAGTGGAATCTGCGTTCCCGTGAAGCGCTGCTGGATTACCTGAAAGAGCGCAACATCCCGACCACCGCGTCGCTGGAGAAGATCTACAGCCGCGATGAAAACGCCTGGCACATCTCCACCGAAGGCGGCGTGCTGGAAAGCCCGTGGAATGCGCCGAACAAAGATTGCTGGGTGTGGACCGTCGATCCGCAGGAAGCGCCGGACCAGCCTGAGCAGGTGACCGTGACCGTTGAGAAAGGCCGCGTTGTGGCGGTTAACGGTAAAGCGCTGTCGCCGTACCAGTGCTTGGAAACCCTGAACGCGCTGGGCGCCAAACACGGCGTCGGCCGTATCGACATCGTGGAAAACCGCCTGGTGGGCATCAAATCCCGCGGCTGCTATGAAACCCCGGGGGGCACCATCATGGTGGCGGCGCTGCGCGCCGTCGAGCAGCTGGTGCTGGACCGCGACAGCTTCAAATGGCGCGAGCAGCTGGGTCTGGAGATGTCCTATGTGGTGTACGACGGCCGCTGGTTCGCGCCGCTGCGCCGCTCGCTGCAGGCCTCTGCCGAAGCATTGGCTGAAGAGGTGAACGGTGAAGTGGTGCTGCAGCTGTACAAAGGCCAGGTGACGGCGATCCAGAAAAAATCCGCCAACAGCCTGTACTCCGAAGAGTTCGCCACCTTCGGCGAAGACGAAGTTTACGATCACAGCCACGCGGGCGGCTTTATCCGCCTGTTCTCTCTGTCTTCACGCATCCGCGCGTTGAACGAGAAAAAGAATAAATAATCGATTGGCGTGACTCTGCAAGGGCGCAGCATGCTGCGCCCTTTCGCATAAAAATTCAGGAGTAAGATATGGCACTTTGGGGCGGACGGTTCACTCAGGCGGCGGATCAGCGGTTCAAGCAACTCAACGATTCGCTGCGGTTCGATTATCGCCTGGCGGAGCAGGATATCGTGGGCTCGGTGGCCTGGTCGAAGGCGCTGGTGACCGTTAACGTGTTGACGGCAACGGAGCAACAGCAGCTGGAGCAGGCGCTGAATGCGCTACTGACGGAAGTTCAGGCCGATCCTTTGGCGATCGTCCAAAGCGATGCCGAAGACATCCACAGCTGGGTGGAGCAGAAGCTGATCGAGAAGGTCGGCGATTTGGGCAAGAAGCTGCACACCGGCCGCAGCCGCAACGATCAGGTCGCGACCGATCTGAAGCTGTGGTGCAAACAGCAGATCGGCGACCTGCATCAGGCGATCGTCCAGCTGCAGCAGGCGCTGGTGGAGACCGCCGAAGCCAACCAGGATGCGGTGATGCCGGGGTATACCCACCTGCAACGCGCGCAGCCGGTGACTTTCGCGCACTGGTGCCTGGCCTATGTCGAGATGCTGGCGCGCGATGAGAGCCGCCTGCAGGATACCCTGAAACGGCTGGACGTCAGCCCGCTGGGCAGCGGCGCGCTGGCCGGCACCGCTTATCCTATCGATCGCGAGCAGCTGGCCGGCTGGCTGGGCTTCGCCTCGGCGACCCGCAACAGCCTGGACAGCGTATCCGATCGCGATCACGTGCTGGAGCTGCTGTCCAACGCCGCCATCAGCATGGTGCACCTGTCGCGCTTCGCCGAAGACCTGATCTTCTTCAACAGCGGTGAAGCGGCGTTTGTCGAGCTGTCCGACCGCGTGACCTCCGGCTCTTCGCTGATGCCGCAGAAGAAAAACCCGGACGCGCTGGAGCTGATCCGCGGCAAGTGCGGCCGCGTGCAGGGCGCGCTGACCGGCATGATGATGACGCTGAAAGGCCTGCCGCTGGCGTACAACAAAGACATGCAGGAAGATAAAGAAGGGCTGTTCGACGCGCTCGACACCTGGATGGACTGCCTGCAGATGGCGGCGCTGGTGCTGGACGGCATTCAGGTGAAGCGCCCGCGCTGCCAGGAAGCGGCGGAGCAGGGCTATGCCAACGCCACCGAACTGGCGGATTACCTGGTCGCCAAGGGCGTGCCGTTCCGCGAAGCGCACCATATCGTCGGCGAGGCGGTGGTAGAAGCGATTCGCCAGGGCAAACCGCTGGAAGCGCTGCCGCTGGCGGACTTGCAGCAGTTCAGCGCAACGATCGGCGACGACGTTTACCCGATCCTGGCCTTGCAATCCTGCCTGGACAAGCGTGCGGCCAAAGGCGGCGTCGCGCCGCAGCAGGTGGCCGCGGCAATCGCCGCAGCGAAACAGCGTTTGGCTTGACGACGACAAGGGCGGCCCGGTGCCGCCCTTGAACCTTTACCCCGCCAGACGTGCACACAGATAGCGGTTCAGGCTCACGCCTTCCTCCATCGCGCCGATCGCCAGCCGCCGATGCTGTTCCGGCGTCATGCGCAACACCAGTTTTCCGCTGAAGTTCTTTTCCGCCAGCGCCTGCGGCGGCGTTTCGCCTTGCGCCAACATATCGGCGATCGTTTCGCTCACCACTTTTTCGATACCCTCCAGCGCGTCGCTACGCGTGGCGGCCAGCCAGGACAACGAGGGGAATTCGGCGCACAGCCCGACATATTCACGATCATCCGCTGACCAGGTGATGCGATAGGTATAGTGTTCATGCTTTGCCATGTTCTTCCTCCATTCTGGCTCCCTGCTTTATTCTAGTATCGTTATTGGTATCGCTTCAGTGTCGAAGCATAAAAAATGAGCGCAGAAGGGCCGTGAGGCAAGAGGAGGGAGGAAAATGTGGAAAGTGCTGCGCAAAAAAACCGGGCCTGAAGGCCCGGTGGGGATGAGCAGAGAATGAGAGGTTATTCGCCCGGGCAGCGCTGGCAGCGCTCGATTTCGGTCGTGCCGAGTTTGAGTTTCGCCTGCAGGTCACGCAGCGCAGTGCGCAAGCCTTCCTCGATCACCGGGTGATAGAACGGCATGTCCAGCATCTGATCGATGGTCATCTGTTGCTGATGCGCCCAGGCCAACAGGTGCGCGATGTGTTCGGCGTCCGGGCCGATCATTTCCGCGCCGAGGAAACGGCCGGTGCCTTGCTCGCCGTAGACGTGCAGAATGCCTTTGTTGCGCAGCATCACCCGCGAGCGGCCCTGATTCTCAAACGAGACCTTGCCCACTTCAAAGCAGCCGCAGGCGCTGAACTTCTCGCTCAGCTCGCGGAAGGTCGAGCCGACCATGGCGATCTGCGGATCGGAGAACACCACTGAAATCGCGCTGCGGCGCAGGCCCGGATTGATCTCCGGGAAGCTGCCGGCGTTGGCGCCGGCGATGCGCGCCTGATCGCTGGCCTCATGCAGCAGCGGCAGCTGGTTGCTGGCGTCGCCGGCAATGAAAATATGCGGCACGCTGGTTTGCATCGTCAGGCGGTCGGCCAACGGCACGCCTCGGGCGTCGAGCTGTAAGCCGGTGTTTTCGAGGCCCAGCCGATCGACGTTGGGGCGGCGGCCGGTGGCGGCCAGCACGTAGTCCACCAGGATCTCCTGCGGTTGGCCCTGCAGATCCCGATAGCGGATAAATACGCGGTCGCCTTCGCGCTGCATCATCTCTACCTTCACGTCGGCGTCGAGATAGAACTCTTCCCCCAGCGCGTTGGCGGCGTAGTCGCGCACGGCGCTGTCGGTCAGCGGCCCGACGGCGCCGCCGATGCCGAAGACCTTGGTGTCGACACCGAGGCGGTGCAGCGCTTGCCCCAGCTCGAGCCCGATGACGCCGGGGCCGAATACCGCTACGGACTGCGGCAAATCATCCCAGTTGAACAGATCGTCGTTGACGATCAGACGATCGCCCAGTTCGTTCCACGGCGCCGGCCAGCTGGGGCGGGAACCGGTGGCGATCACGATGCGCTGCGCCACGATGCGCGTATGCTCGTCGACCTGCAGCGTGTTGTCGTCGATAAAGCGGGCATAGCCCTGAATTTTGTCGCCGGCCGGGATCTCGTCCACGCCTTCCAGCACGAAGCTGACGAAGCGATCGCGTTCGCGTTTGACGCGCGCCATCACTTCGCGCCCGTCGATGCGGGTTGTACCGGTTGGGTGCACGCCAAAGCCCGGCGCGCGTTCGATTTGATGCACCGCTTCGGCGGCGGCTATCAATAATTTGGATGGCATGCAGCCAACGCGCGCACAGGTGGTGCCGTAAGGCCCGCCTTCGATCATCACCACGCTGGGGGTAGACAGTTTGGCCGCGCGATAGGCGCCGAGCCCTGCGGTGCCGCCGCCGATGACCGCAACATCAACGTTCAACAGTTTCATATCCGCTCCTGAAAGGTAAAAAAAGGGCGGGCCGTAGCCCGCCAAAGTTCACGTTGGCTTTGTTATTACTTATTAAGCTGACAGGAAACTTTCCAGATCGTCGCTGCCGCCGATGTGACGGCCGCCGATGAACACTTGCGGCACCGTGGCGCGGCCGCTGACGGCGCGCAGGCTGACGGTGGTGGCGTCTTTGCCCAGTACGATCTCTTCATACTGAATGCCGCGCTCTTGCAGCATCTGCTTGGCTTTGGCGCAGAATGGGCAGCCCGGCTTGGTGAACAGGGAGACCGACTCCTGCACTTTGAATTCCGGCGCCAGGTATTTCAGCATGGTGTCGGCGTCGGACACTTCAAACGGATCGCCCGGCTTGTTCGGTTCGACGAACATTTTCTCGACCACGCCGTCGCGCACCAGCATCGAGTAGCGCCATGAACGCGGGCCAAAGCCCAGATCCGCTTTCTCGACCAGCATGTTCATGCCTTTGGTGAATTCACCGTTGCCGTCCGGCACGAAGGTGATGTTTTCCGCATGTTGATCGGCTTTCCAGGCGTTCATCACAAAGGTATCGTTCACCGAGACGCACAGAATGCCGTCGACGCCGTGCTGCTTGAATACGCTGGACAGTTCGTTGTAGCGCGGCAGATGGCTCGAAGAACAGGTTGGCGTAAATGCGCCCGGCAGCGAGAACACGATAACGGTTTTGTTTTTGAACAGGTCATCAGTGGTCACATCAATCCATTGGTCGCCCTGACGGGTGTGGAAAGTAACCTGAGGAACTTTCTTGCCTTCTTGACTGGTAAACATTGATTAACCCCTTAATTAGGAAAAGTAATTTTTAGCATTTAGCGCGATATCGCTTCGTTGGGACACATTATTGTCGCTGGGGCTTGATAGATCTAATCGCTCATTGCTATCTTATCTATCGCCATGAGCTATCATGGAATGGAGGGAAACAATGAATATTCGTGATTTAGAGTATCTGGTCGCCTTGGCCGAGCACCGGCACTTCCGCCGTGCGGCCGATTCATGCCATGTGAGCCAGCCCACGCTGAGCGGGCAGATCCGCAAGCTGGAAGACGAGTTGGGCGTCATGCTGCTCGAGCGCACCAGCCGCAAGGTGCTGTTCACCCAGGCGGGTCTGTTGCTGGTGGAGCAGGCACGTACCGTGCTGCGCGAAGTGAAAGTATTGAAGGAGATGGCCAGCCAGCAGGGCGAAGCCATGTCCGGGCCGCTGCACATCGGCCTGATCCCGACCGTGGGGCCTTATCTGCTGCCGCAGATCATCCCGACGCTGCACAAAACTTTCCCGAAGCTGGAAATGTACCTGCACGAAGCGCAAACCCAGCAACTGCTGGCGCAACTCGACAGCGGCAAATTGGACTGCGCCATTCTGGCGCTGGTGAAGGAAACCGAGGCGTTTATCGAAGTGCCTCTGTTCGATGAACCGATGAAGCTGGCGGTGTATTCCGATCACCCGTGGGCGCAGCGCGAGCGCGTGGCGATGCCGGATTTGGCGGGTGAGAAGCTGCTGATGCTGGAGGATGGCCACTGCCTGCGCGATCAGGCGATGGGCTTCTGCTTCCAGGCGGGCGCGGATGAAGATACTCACTTCCGCGCCACCAGTCTGGAAACGCTGCGTAATATGGTCGCGGCCGGCAGCGGCATTACCCTGCTGCCGTCACTGGCGGTGCCGCCGCAGCGCGAACGCGACGGCGTCTGCTATCTGGATTGCTACAAGCCGGAACCGAAGCGCACCATCGCGTTGGTGTATCGCCCCGGTTCCCCACTGCGCAGCCGTTATGAGCAGTTGGCCGAAGCGATCCGCGAGCACATGCAGGGCTACATCGACAACGCGTTAAAACAGGCGGTTTAAGCCGTTAAGCGCCGCCACCCGGTAGGCTTCGGCCATGGTCGGATAGTTGAAGGTCGTATTAACGAAATACTCGATAGTATTGCCTTCACCTTTCTGTTCCATGATCGCCTGACCGATGTGGATGATCTCCGCCGCACGCTCGCCGAAGCAGTGGATCCCGAGGATCTGCAGGGTGTCGCGATGGAACAGGATCTTCAGGCTGCCTACGTTCATCCCGGCGATCTGCGCGCGCGCCAGATGCTTGAACTGGGCGCGGCCCACTTCATACGGCACCTTCATCGCCGTCAGTTCCTGCTCGGTTTTACCGACGGAGCTGATTTCCGGAATGGTGTAGATGCCGGTCGGGATATCTTCGATTAGGTGGCCGCTGGCCTCGCCGGAAGCGATCGCCTGCGCGGCGATGCGGCCCTGATCGTAGGCGGCGGAAGCCAGGCTCGGATAGCCGATCACGTCACCGACCGCATAGATGTGCGACAGCGCGGTTTGGTACATGCTGTTCACCTTCAGCAGCCCGCGGCTGTCCGATTCCAGGCCGACGTTTTCCAACCCCAGCGAATCTGTGTTGCCGGTACGGCCGTTGGCGTACAGCAGGCAGTCCGCTTTCACCTTCTTGCCGGACTTCAGGTGCACGATCACGCCGTCTTCGGTGCCTTCAATCTTCTCGAACTCCTCGTTGTGGCGGATCACCACGCCGTTGTTCCAGAAGTGGTAAGAGAGCGAATCCGACATCTCCTGATCGAGGAATGCCAGCAGGCGATCGCGGGTGTTGATCAGATCGACCTTGACGTTCAGACCGCGGAAGATAGACGCGTATTCGCAGCCGATCACCCCGGCGCCGTAAATGATCACGTGGCGCGGTTCATGGCTCAGCTCGAGAATGGAGTCGCTGTCATAGATGCGCGGGTGATTGAAATCGACGCTGGCCGGGTGATAAGGGCGCGAGCCGCAGGCGATCACGATGTGGTCGGCGCGGATGGTGTCCTGGGTGCCGTCCATGTAGCTGACGCTGACGGTGTTGGCGTCGATGAAACGCGCGTCGCCGGCGAACAGTTTGCACTGGTTCCGCTCATAGAACCCTTGGCGCATGCGGGTTTGCTGGCTGATGACGTTATCGGCGTGGCGTAAAATGTCAGGGAAGGTCGCGCTGAGCGTGCGCGAGTTGTTGTAAAGCGGGTTCTGGTTGAATTCGATAATGCGGCTGACGGCGTGGCGGAGGGCTTTGGAAGGGATGGTGCCCCAGTGGGTACATCCGCCGCCTACGTTGTTGTACCGTTCGATAACGGCCACGCGGGCGCCCTGTTTCACCAGCCCCATGGCGGCACCTTCACCACCAGGGCCCGAGCCAATCACAATGGCATCAAATTGATAGTGCTGTTGCATGTAGGAGAGACCTGTTTTTTTATACAAGATTACAACGGTATCTTAACATCATAGCGCTGCTCACCCAATCACCATTAGGCTTTTTGAGGCAAAGCACAATCGGCTCAGGGCGGAAGTGTGATAGAGCGCGTTAGTATAAATGCTGTTGCAATAAAATTTGCTATATTGCCGAGTCTAGGGCGTTAGACTGAGAGAATGGAACCTATCCGGATATGCATATGGGCGTCAGAGCACAACAAAAAGAACGGACTCGTCGTTCCCTGATCGAAGCCGCATTCAGCCAGCTGAGCGCCGAACGCAGCTTCGCCAGCCTGAGCCTGCGGGAAGTTTCACGCGAGGCGGGCATCGCGCCCACGTCGTTTTACCGCCATTTCCGCGATGTGGATGAGCTGGGGCTGACCATGGTGGACGAAAGCGGCCTGATGCTGCGTCAGTTGATGCGCCAGGCGCGCCAACGCATCGCCAAGGGCGGCAGCGTGATCCGCACCTCGGTGTCCACCTTTATGGAATTTATCGGCAACAACCCGAACGCCTTTCGTCTGCTGCTGCGCGAGCGCTCCGGCACGTCGGCGGCATTCCGTGCGGCGGTGGCGCGCGAGATCCAGCATTTCATCGCCGAACTGGCGGACTACCTCGAGTTGGAAAACCACATGCCGCGCAGCTTTACCGAAGCGCAGGCGGAAGCGATGGTCACCATCGTGTTCAGCGCCGGCGCGGAAGCGCTGGATATCGACGTCGAGCAGCGGCAGCAGCTGGAAGAGCGGCTGGTGCTGCAGCTGCGGATGATCTCCAAAGGGGCGTATTACTGGTATCGTCGCGAACAAGAAAAAGCTTCTGTGTCCCACGTATAAAAAAGGTAAAAAATGATGGAAAAACCAGGCCGTGAAAATGGCACCTTACTGCTGGCGTTGATTGCCGGCCTTTCGATCAACGGTTCGTTTGCCGCGCTGTTCAGCTCGGTGGTGCCGTTTTCGATCTTCCCGCTGATCGCGTTGGTGCTGGCGGTGTACTGCCTGCATCAGCGTTACCTGAACCGCGCCATGCCGGACGGCATGCCGAAGCTGGCGGCGGCCTGTTTCCTGCTGGGGCTGCTGCTGTACAGCGCCATCGTGCGCGCCGAATATCCGCAGATCGGCTCCAACTTCCTGCCGTCGGTGATCTGCGTGGCGCTGGTGCTGTGGATCGGGATGAAACTGAAGGCGCGCAAGGCGCCGGATGCGCCGACTCAAGAGTCGTAATGAAACGGGGCGCCATGATGGCGCCCCTGTCGTATCAGCGGTGCTTTTCCAGCAGCACGCCGCATTCCATGTGATGGGTATACGGGAACTGATCGAACAGCGCCAGGCGGCTGACCCGGTGCGTGGCCTGCAGCGTTTCCAGGTTGGCGCACAGCGTTTCCGGATTGCATGAGATATAGAGAATGCGTGGGTAGGCCTGCACCATCTTCACCGTTTCCTCGTCCAGCCCGCTGCGCGGCGGATCGACGAAAATCGTCTCGCAGTTGTAGCCGCTCAGATCGATGCCTTTCAATCGGTTGAATTCGCGCACCCCGTTCATCGCCTGAGTGAAGTCTTCCGCCGCCATGCGAATGATCTGCACGTTGTCGATATGGTTGGCAGCGATGTTGTATTGCGCCGCCGCCACCGACGGTTTGGCGATTTCGGTCGCCAGCACGCGCTCGAAATTGCGCGCCAGCGCCAGCGAGAAGTTGCCGTTGCCGCAATACAGCTCCAGCAAATCGCCTTTGGAACCGGCGGTCACCGCCAGTGCCCATTCCAGCATCTGCACGTTCATGGCCGCGTTGGGCTGAGTGAAGCTGTTTTCCACCTGGCGGTAGATCATGTCGCGGCCGGCGACCGGCAGCACTTCGTCAACATAATCCTGGTCGAGCATGATTTTGGTCTTCGATGCCCGGCCGATCAGCTGCAGGTCGAAACCCTGCGCGCGCAGATCGTCACGTAGCTGTTCTGCGCGCCGTTGCCAAACGTCATCCAGCTTGCGGTGGTACAGCAGCGAGGCGATGATTTTGCCGCTTTGCGTCGACAGATAATCGATCTGGAACAGCTTGTGACGCAGGATCGGTTCCGGTTTCAGCGCGGCGATCAGGGCGCTCATCAGGCGGTTGATCAGTTCGCTGGCGGCCGGGAAACGATCGACGCGAATACGCTGCTTGGTCTGCTGATCGAACATGATGTGGTACATGTCGTCCGCGTCGTGCCAGATGCGGAATTCGGCGCGCATGCGGTAGTGATCGACTGGCGAGCGGAACACTTCCGGCTCGGGCGCCGCGAACGGTGACATCAACGTCTTCAGGCGGGCGACTTTCTCCGCCAGTTGGTCATCGTAACGTTCAATAGGCAAATTCTCGGGCGTCATGTGTGTCTTCTCGTCAGGCAAATTTGATCAGCGGGGATTGTAGGGAATCAGCCCGTGAAGTCCAGTTTTGTCGCGTTTATTATTTGTAACATTAGTAGCAGTCTAGACATCTATTTTCATTGATCGTAGCATTGCCGTCCGGCCTCAAGCAGCGAGTGAAAAGGGAATCCGGTGTGAATCCGGAGCTGACGCGCAGCGGTAAGGGGAAGTCACGGCGATAGCGTTTCGACGCAGACACTGTCCATTGCAGGATGGGAAGTCATCGCCCGTTGCCGGTCGCGCCCCGCGGCCTGCAAATCCCAAGCCCGAAGACCTGCCGGTGTTACGTCGCAATGTCCGTGGCCGTCGCGAACTATCGGCCATGATCCTGCGGCATCCGCCAATTAAGTTTGGATGCTTTTCTCATGACAATTACAAAAAATACGCTGCTGGCGGTGGTTTCCTCCGTCACGGCTTTTTCTGGATGGGCGCAAGACAACACCACAACCACGAATGGCGATAACCTGGTGGTGACCGCCAACCGCTTCCCGCAGCCGGTTTCTTCCGTGCTGGCGCCGACTTCCATCGTCACCCGCAACGATATCGATCGCTGGCAGGCCAAGAGCCTGACCGACGTGATGCGCCGCCTGCCGGGCGTGGATGTTGGCCAGAACGGCGGGCTGGGGCAAAAGAGCTCGCTGTTTATTCGCGGCACCAACTCCAGCCACGTGCTGGTGCTAATTGACGGCATTCGCCTTAATCAGGCGGGCGTCAGCGGCTCTTCCGATCTTAGCCAAATCCCAATTTCGCTGGTGCAGAAAGTCGAATACATCCGCGGCCCGCGTTCGGCGGTGTACGGCTCCGACGCCATCGGCGGCGTGGTCAACATCATTACCACCCGCGAAAAGAACGGCACGACGCTTTCCGCCGGCCTCGGCTCCAACGGCTATCAATCCTATGACGCGTCGACCCAACAGCAGCTGGGCGACAGCACCGTGGCGACGGTGGCGGGTGACTACACCTATACCAAAGGGTATGACGTGGTGGCCTATGGCAGTACCGGTATGCAAAGCCAGCAGGATCGCGATGGCTTTATGAGTAAATCGCTGTATGGTGCGCTTGAGCATCAGTTCAGCGAATCGGTCAGCGGTTTTGTACGTGGGTATGGCTACGACAACCGCACGGCGTACGATAGTTACTATTCCTCTCCGGCCAGCTCTCTGCTAGATACTCGCAAGCTGTACAGCCAAACCTGGGATACCGGATTGCGTTATAAAGAAGGCATTTACGCAACACAATTGACCGGCAGCTACAGCCATAGCAAGGATTACGATTACGATCCTCGCCGCGGTATGCATGATAGCTCGGCCAGCCTGGTGGATTCCGAACAGTACAACCTGCAGTGGGGCAATACGCTGCAGGTTGGACAGGGGACCGTAAGCTCTGGCGTCGACTGGCAGCAACAGAAAATCAAACCGGACTCCACCACCGTAAAGGGTGAAAAAAGCCAACGTGATGCAGGCATCTATCTGACCGCGCAGCAACTGGTTGGCCCGGTGACGCTGGAAGGCGCGGTTCGGGGTGACGATCATTCCGAGTTTGGCTGGCACGGCACCTGGCAAACCAGCGCGGCCTGGGAGTTCGTCGAGGGATACCGTTTTATCGCGTCGTATGGCACGGCGTTCAAAGCACCGAATATGAGCCAGCTATACGGCAACTTCGGTAACAACACCGATCTGAAACCGGAAGAAAGCAAGCAGTGGGAAGGTGGCTTTGAAGGGCTGACCGGCCCGGTGACCTGGCGCATCTCCGGTTATCGCAACGACATCGACAATTTGATCGATTCCACGGGGGAAACCAACTACGTCTATTACAACGTGGGTAAGGCCACCATCAAAGGGATTGAAGCTACGGCCTCGTTTGATACCGGCCCGTTGACGCACCAGATTGGTTACGATTATGTCGACCCGCGCAACGCAAAAACTCACGAAGTGCTGCTGCGCCGCGCCAAACAGCAGGTGAAATATGAGCTGGACTGGCAGCTGTATGACTTTGACTGGGCGGTGACTTATCAATATTTGGGTCAACGTTATGACAAGGACTACAGTACCTATCCGGAGCAGAGCGTGAAACTCGGCGGCGTGAGCCTGTGGGATCTCGCAGTTTCGTATCCGGTCACATCTCATCTGACAGTTCGTGGTAGAATTGCCAACCTGTTTGATAAAGATTATGAGACGGCCTATGGCTACGCTACTCCAGGAAGAGAATACTACCTCACTGGAAGCTATACCTTCTAACAGCACCGCCATACCTCGCCCGACGGTGCTGGTTTTCGATTCCGGCGTCGGCGGGCTGTCGGTATATCAGGAGATTCGGCAGTTGCTGCCGGATCTCCACTATATATACGCTTTCGACAACGTGGCGTTCCCCTACGGTGAGAAGTCCGAAGAGTTTATCGTTGAGCGCGTGCTGGAAATTGTCGGCGCAGTGCAGCAGCGGCATCCTCTGGCGATTGTCGTCATTGCCTGCAACACCGCCAGCACCGTTTCCTTGCCGGCCCTGCGCGAGCGTTTCAGCTTCCCGGTCGTGGGCGTGGTGCCCGCCATCAAGCCTGCCGCCCGTCTTACCGTTAACGGCATCGTCGGCCTGTTGGCGACCCGCGGCACCGTACAACGCAGCTACACCCACGAACTGATTTCCCGTTTCGCTACCGACTGCAAGATTGAACTGCTGGGCTCTTCAGAGCTGGTGGAGTTGGCGGAGGCTAAGCTGCACGGCGAAGCCGTGCCGTTGCCGGTACTGAAGAAGATCCTGCATCCGTGGCTGAGCATGCGCGAGCCGCCGGATACCGTCGTGCTGGGCTGCACCCATTTCCCTCTATTAGCTGAAGAGCTGATGCAGGTGTTGCCGGAAGGCACCCGGCTGGTGGATTCCGGCGCGGCGATTGCCCGTCGTACCGCCTGGCTCATCTCGACGCAGGAAAATCTGGTCTCGAGCCAGGAAGAGAATCTGGCCTATTGCATGGCGTTGAATGAAGATACTGACGCTTTATTGCCCGTTTTGCAGAGCTACGGCTTTAAATCGTTGAAAAAACTGCCGCTTTAACGGTGTTTTGGTTAAACATTCAACGGTCGGAAAAAATATTGAAAATAGGGGTTGCGGCCTGCCGAGAACTCCCTATAATGCGCCTCCACTGACCGGGAACAACGACTGACAAGCCGCCGGGTCAGCGAGAAGACAGCGAAATAAACGCTTGACTCTCCGGGCTA
>NZ_JBJNOR010000007.1:0-253696 GCF_052166535.1 Serratia sp. CY82433 | reverse complement strand
AGTTAGGCGCTTTCGCTTGCTAACTCGAGGTGGCGTATATTACGCTTTCCTCTTTCAGAGTCAACCCTAATTTTCAGGATTTTTTCTCTTTCTTCCCGGCCGCTGTGTGAAGTGAATCATTTGCGCCGTGTCGATGGAGGCGCATTATAGGGATCCGGTTCAGAATAACAAGCGATAATATGCATTTTTTATCTGACCGCTCACTATTCATTCGTAACGCCTATTAAACCCGCTTTTTGATGGCTTCAGGCAGGTCCGCCAGGCTATTTAGCACCCAATCGGCCAGCTTTTCGCCCTGCTCCGTCACCGGCTTGCCGGTACGCACCAGCACCTTGGTGCCGACGCCGGCCGCGATCGCCGCCTGCATATCTTCCGGTTTATCGCCCACCATATAAGAAGCGGCCATATCGATGTTCAATTCCTGCTGCGCTTGCAGCAGCATGCCCGGCTGCGGTTTACGGCAGTCACACACCTGACGATACTCTTCTACTACCGCCTCCGGATGGTGCGGGCAGAAATAGATGCCGTCGAAGTCAACGTCGCGATCGGCCAGCGACCAGTCCATCCACTCGGTCAGGTACATGAATTGGTCTTCGCTGAACTTGCCGCGCGCAATGCCGGACTGGTTGGTCACCATTACCAGCGCGAAGCCCATCTTTTTGAGTTCGCGACAGGCGTCAATCACGCCGTCAATAAAGTGGAAGTTGTCGATTTCATGGACATAGCCATGGTCAACGTTAATCGTACCGTCACGATCGAGAAAAATTGCTGGAACGCTTTGTGTCACCGCTTTGCTCCTGAGGGCCTGTATACGCTGACAGTATCGCATGTTTTACCCCACGCTGAGAACGCCGGAGAACGTCGTTGGCCGTTGACTTGGACGTCTAGACGCCTTAACATCTGATTCATACCTTGGTTCCACGCCGAGGTTTACTTTTATCTAGCCACGGGCAACCACGCTAAAATAAGAAGAATATGATTAAACTTTCTAACATCACTAAAGTGTTCCAGCAGGGTTCGCGCACCATTACCGCGCTCTCTGACGTGACCCTTCACGTCCCTGCCGGGCAAATCTATGGCGTCATCGGTTCCTCCGGCGCCGGTAAAAGCACGCTGATTCGCTGCGCCAACATGCTGGAGCGCCCAACGTCCGGCCAGGTGCTGGTCGATGGTCAGGATCTGACCTCGCTGTCGGAAAGCGAACTGACGCGCGCCCGTCGCCAAATCGGCATGATCTTCCAGCACTTCAACCTGCTCTCTTCCCGCACGGTGTTCGGCAACGTGGCGCTGCCGCTGGAGCTGGACAATACGCCGCGCGCCGAGATCAAAAAGCGCGTGACCGAACTGCTGGAGTTGGTCGGCCTGGCGGACAAGCACGACGCCTACCCGGCCAATCTGTCCGGCGGCCAGAAACAGCGCGTGGCGATCGCCCGCGCGCTGGCCAGCAATCCTAAAGTGCTGCTGTGCGATGAAGCCACCAGCGCGTTGGATCCGGCCACCACCCGTTCCATCCTGGAACTGCTGAAAGACATCAACCGCCGGCTGGGCCTGACCATTCTGCTGATCACCCATGAAATGGACGTGGTGAAACGCATCTGCGACCAGGTCGCGGTCATCAGCCAGGGGCAACTGATCGAAAAAGACAGCGTCAGCGAAGTGTTCTCGCACCCGAAAACCCCGCTGGCCCAGCAGTTCATTCAGTCCACATTGCATCTGGATATCCCGGACGACTACGCCGCGCGCCTGTCGCCGGAGCGTCAGGGCGACCGCCAACCGCTGCTGCGCCTGGAGTTCACCGGCCAGTCGGTCGATGCGCCGCTGCTGTCTGAAGCCGCTCGCCGCTTCAACGTGAACAACAACATTATCAGCGCCCAGATGGATTATGCCGGCGGCGTGAAATTCGGCGTGATGCTGGCGGAGCTGCACGGCAGCGACGAAGACGCGCTGGCGACGATTAAGTTCCTGCAGGAAAATCAGGTAAAAGTAGAGGTTCTGGGTTATGTCTGAGGCAATGATGTGGTTGATGGCGCGTGGCGTGTGGGAAACCGTCATGATGACCTTTGTCTCCGGCTTCTTCGGTTTCGTGCTCGGCCTGCCGGTAGGTGTGCTGTTGTATGTCACCCGCCCGGGGCAGATCATCGCCAACAACTCGCTGTATAAAATCCTGTCCGGGCTGGTGAACATCTTCCGTTCTATCCCGTTCATTATCCTGCTGGTTTGGATGATTCCGTTTACCCGCATGATCGTCGGCACCTCTATCGGTCTGCAGGCGGCCATCGTGCCGTTGACCGTGGGCGCCGCGCCGTTCATCGCGCGCATGGTGGAAAACGCCCTGCTGGAGATCCCGTCCGGTCTGGTGGAAGCGGCGCGCGCCATGGGCGCCACGCCGATGCAGATCATCAAGAAAGTGTTGCTGCCGGAAGCCCTGCCGGGCCTGGTCAACGCCGCGACCATCACGCTGATCACCCTGGTGGGCTACTCCGCCATGGGCGGCGCAGTCGGCGCCGGCGGTCTGGGCCAAATCGGTTACCAATACGGTTATATCGGTTATAACGCCACAGTGATGAATACCGTATTAGTATTACTGGTAGTTTTGGTTTATCTGATCCAATTCTGCGGCGATCGCATCGTCAAAGCCGTTACCCATAAATAGTTTCACAGCATGTTAATGCGAGTCTAATGAGGAAGGGATATGTCGTTAAAATTTAAATCCATCGCGGCAATTGGCGCACTGATCGGCTCTCTGGCTCTGGCGGGCTGCGGCCAGGATGAAAAGAATCCGAACCACATCAAGGTCGGCGTGATCGTCGGCGCTGAGCAGCAAGTGGCCGAGGTGGCTCAGAAAGTGGCGAAAGAGAAATACGGTCTGGACGTTGAGCTGGTCACTTTCAACGACTACGTGCTGCCTAACGAAGCGTTGAGCAAAGGCGATATCGACCTGAACGCCTTCCAGCACAAGCCATATCTGGATCAGCAGATCAAAGATCGCGGCTACAAGCTGGTGCCGGTCGGCAACACCTTTGTTTACCCGATCGCCGGTTACTCCAAGAAAATCAAATCGTTGGACGAGCTGAAAGAGGGGTCTCAGATCGCACTGCCTAACGATCCGACCAACCTGGGCCGTTCGCTGCTGCTGCTGCAGAAAGTCGGCCTGATCAAACTGAAAGACGGCGTTGGCCTGCTGCCGACCGTGCTGGACGTGACCGAGAACCCGAAAAACCTGAAGCTGGTTGAGCTGGAAGCGCCTCAGCTGCCGCGTTCTCTGGACGATCAGCAGATCGCGCTGGCGGTGATCAACACCACCTACGCCAGCCAGATCGGTCTGACGCCGGCGAAAGACGGCCTGTTCGTGGAAGATAAAGACTCGCCTTACGTCAACCTGCTGGTTGCGCGCGAAGATAACAAAGATGCGGAAAACGTGAAGAAATTCGTACAGGCCTATCAGTCTGACGAAGTGGACGCCGCCGCCAACAAAATCTTCAACGGCGGTGCGGTGAAAGGCTGGTAAGCGCTTATTCGCCAATTTTATTCCTATAATTGCAAGACGGGCCAAGGCCCGTCTTGTTATTTCCGCCATAGATTGCTTCAATAGCGCCACTTTCATTAAGGCAGAGGAATCTCAATGCGTGTTTTACCTCTCTGTTTGTTAGCGCTCGCGCTGGCCGGATGTTCATCGCAACGTATCGCGCCGTCCTCAACAAACAGCACCAGCAAGCCGACCACTACCGCCCCGGCCAAGACCACGCCGGCCGCCCGCCCCGCTCCGGTAAAACTGTACAAAAGTGCAGAAGAGCTCGTGGGCAAGCCATTCCGCAATCTGGGTGAAGTGTCCGGCGAATCGTGCCAAACCACCGTACAAGACTCCCCACCGAATCTGGCCACCGCCCGTAAACGCATGCAGATCCGCGCGTCTTACATGAAGGCCAACGCCGTGCTGCTGCACGACTGCCAGATTGTCAGCGGCGTCGCCGGTTGTTACCAGCAGGCCGTCTGCCAGGGCTCGGCGCTTAACGTCTCGTCCAAATGACCGAATTCGTTTTCGAGCAGATCGGCGTGATCCGCTCGCCATATAAAGAAAAATTCGCCGTTCCCCGCCAGCCGGGGCTGGTCGAAGACGGTGGCGGCGAACTGCTGCTGCTGCCACCTTACAACCAGGCGGAGGCGGTACGCGGCCTCAGCGATTTCAGCCATCTGTGGGTGATGTTCATTTTCCATCAAACCCTGGAAGGCGGCTGGCGGCCGACGGTGCGCCCGCCGCGTTTAGGCGGCAATGCCCGCATGGGCGTATTCGCCACCCGCTCCACCTTCCGCCCCAACCCGCTCGGCATGTCCCTGATCGAACTGAAAGGCGTGCGGGTGAAAAACGGCGAAGTGGCGCTGGAGCTGGGCAGCCTCGATCTGGTCGACGGCACCCCGGTGGTAGACATCAAGCCTTATCTGCCGTTCGCCGAGAGCCAACCGCAGGCCCGCGCCGGTTTTGCCCAGGCCGCGCCCGCCGGCGATATGCCGGTGCATTTCGCGCCTCAGGCCGAGCAGCAGCTGCAGCAACATCAGGCGCGTTATCCGCAATTAAGGCGTTTTATCAGCCAGGTGCTGGCGCAAGATCCCCGTCCCGCCTATCGTAAAGGAGAGGACGTCGAACGGGATTACGCCGTCTGGCTGCTGGATTTCAACGTGCGCTGGCGCGTCGTGGACGGTCATACCGAAGTGTTGGCGCTCGACCCGCGTTAAAATTCCGCCGCCTCTCTTTTGGCGACCCGCTCGCGCTGGTAAACTAAACCACTTTTGTCACTTTTGGCCGCCACTCTGGCAGCCCGATGCAATTTGCAGTTCTAACGGAACCAAAACACCATGCGTACTAGCCAATATCTGCTCTCCACATTGAAGGAGACACCTGCCGACGCCGAAGTGATCAGCCACCAGCTGATGCTGCGCGCCGGGATGATCCGCAAGCTGGCCTCCGGTCTTTACACCTGGCTGCCGACCGGCCTGCGCGTTCTGAAAAAGGTTGAAAACATCGTTCGCGAAGAAATGAACAATGCTAACGCGATCGAAGTGTCCATGCCGGTGGTTCAGCCTGCCGATCTGTGGCAGGAAAGCGGCCGTTGGGAGCAATACGGCCCCGAGCTGCTGCGCTTCGTCGACCGCGGCGATCGTCCGTTCGTGCTGGGCCCGACGCATGAAGAAGTGATCACCGATCTGATCCGCAACGAGATCAGCTCATACAAACAGCTGCCGCTGAACTTCTTCCAGATCCAGACCAAGTTCCGTGATGAAGTGCGCCCGCGTTTCGGCGTAATGCGTTCCCGTGAGTTCCTGATGAAGGATGCCTACTCCTTCCATACCTCGCAGGAGTCTCTGCAAGAGACTTACGACGCGATGTACGAAGCGTACAGCAAAATCTTCAGCCGCATGGGTCTGGATTTCCGCCCGGTGCAGGCCGATACCGGCTCGATCGGCGGCAGCGCCTCGCACGAATTCCAGGTGCTGGCAGACAGCGGTGAAGACGATATCGTGTTCTCCACCGGTTCCGACTTCGCCGCCAACATCGAGCTGGCGGAAGCGGTCGCGCCGGCGGCGCCTCGCGCGGCGGCCGGCGAAGAATTGCGTCTGGTGGATACGCCGAACGCCAAAACCATCGTTGAGCTGGTCGATCAGTTCCAGCTGCCGGTGGAAAAAACCGTGAAGACGCTGATGGTGCGCGCCACCGAAGAGAGCGGCCACAAGCTGGTTGCCCTGCTGGTGCGCGGCGATCACGAGCTGAACGAAGTCAAGGCCGAGAAGCTGGCGCAGGTTGCCACGCCGCTGACCTTCGCCACTGAAGAAGAAATTCGCGCCATCGTCGGCGCCGGCCCGGGTTCACTCGGCCCGGTCAACCTGCCGATGCCGGTGGTTGCCGACCGCAGCGTGGCGGCGATGAGCGACTTTGGCGCCGGCGCCAACGTCGACGGCAAACACTACTTCGGCATCAACTGGGAGCGCGATCTGCCGCTGCCGCAGGTGGCCGATATCCGTAACGTGGTGGACGGCGACGCCAGCCCGGACGGTCAGGGCACGCTGCTGATCAAACGCGGCATCGAAGTGGGCCATATCTTCCAGCTCGGCACCAAGTACTCGGAAGCGATGAAAGCGACCGTGCAGGGCGAAGACGGCCGCAACCAGGTGCTGACCATGGGTTGCTACGGCATCGGGGTCACGCGCGTCGTGGCCGCCGCCATCGAGCAGAATCACGACGAACGCGGCATCATCTGGCCGGACGCCATCGCGCCGTTCCAGGTCGCTATCCTGCCGATGAACATGCACAAGTCGTTCCGCGTGCAGGCGCTGGCCGAAGAGCTGTACAACACCCTGCGCTCCCACGGCATCGACGTGATCCTCGATGACCGCAAAGAGCGCCCGGGCGTGATGTTCGCGGATATGGAGCTGATCGGCGTGCCGCACTCTATCGTTATCGGCGACCGCAATCTCGACAACGAAGAGATCGAGTACAAGAACCGCCGCGTCGGCGAGAAGCAAATGATCAAAACCGGCGAAATCGTTGATTTCCTGCTGGGCCAGATCAAACGCTAAGCGACGAATGCCAGAAAGTAAAAAACCCGCCTAGGCGGGTTTTTTTATATCCGAAATCGCTTATTTGCTGCTGCAGTTCTTGCTGCGGTCAAACACGATTTTGCCGTCCGGCACCAGCGCCTTCTCGGTCAGACCTTCCTCCATCGACGGCTGCACGCTGAAGTGCGCGCTGAACGTCAGGAATACCGGCTCGCCGGCGGTCTTGTATGCTTTGGCGTAACCTTGCTCCAGCGCGATGTTGTTGTCCACCGGGAAGGTTTTGCCAGTAGCGCAGTCCTTGAAGACCGCCGCGTCCGCCATATAGGTGTAGCTGCCTTTCAGCGTCATCGGCGTTTTAGGCAACGGCTTCTCAACCGGATCCAGACGGTAATTCAGCTTGGACTCGATCGGCACGCCGCTGCGATCCAGCATTTCCAGGCTCTTGCCCACCGGGCGGAAATAGCGTTTCTCGCCGTTGCTGTCGGTCAGCACCAGCTTATCCGCGGTGCGCGCCCATTTGCCGTAGTCGGCAAAGGTCTGATCGCCGTCTTTGGTGCCACGATAGGTTTCCTGCAGCACGAAGGTGCCGTCCTCATCCAGGAACAGCGCCGTCTCCAGACCGCCGCAATCGGCGCAAGGCAACACCCCTTGATAGCTCTGCGGCATTGGCTGCAGCGGTTGTTCCTTCGGCTGATAATGATTGTTGCATCCCAACAACGAGAGTGCGCCTGCCGCGAGGAACAGGGCTACCGTAATTTTTTTCACAGTTATTCTCCTACTGTGTTCATGTATTCCTAAGTGCGAACCTTGCCACGCAGCGCCTTGGTGGCGCCTTTACGCGCCTTGCCTTCCAGGCGACGCAGTTTGGCCCCTTTTGTGGGCTTGGTCGCCTTGCGCGTTTTTTCCACCACCATCGCCTGCCGAATCAGCGCGGCCAGCCTGGCCAACGCCGCTTCGCGATTCAATTCCTGACTGCGATACTCTTGCGCCTTGATAATCACCACGCCATCGGCGGTAATGAGATGATGATTCAGCGCCAGCAGCCGTTCCTTATAATACTCTGGCAGGCTGGATGCCCGGATGTCAAAGCGCAAATGGATCGCCGTTGAGGTTTTGTTCACGTGCTGGCCGCCCGCGCCCTGCGCGCGGATCGCCGTCAATTCCAGCTCATTATCCGGTATGGCGACGTTTCTTGACAGTTCCAGCACCGGTTACACCTGTGCCTGCTGCCACTCGGCAAACTGGATTTCCAGACTATTCTGAGCATCGGACAGCCAAATAGTTCCCTCCTGCAACGTCGCCTGCAGCGTCATGGTGCGGCTGGCCAGCGCAGTCAGGCGCGCCAGCTGTTCGTCGTCGAGGAAACGCACGCTCAGGTTCTTGTAGCCGGCCACCTTGCCCTGCATTCCTTGCCACCACACGTGCGCGGCGCGCTCGCCGTAGGCGTACAGCACCACGCGCGGCGACTGGTTGCAGGCCTTGCGGATGCGTTTTTCGTCGGGCAACCCCATCTCGATCCACATTTCCAGCCCATTGTGGTCGTTGCGCTGCCAGATCTCCGGCTCGTCGTCGGCGCTCAGTCCTTTGGTGAACACCAGCCGCTCGTCGGCATGGCAGATCCAGGCCAACAGGCGCAGCATCATGCGCTGCTCGTTTTCGGACGGGTGTTGCGCCAGCGTCAGCGTGGCGTCGTGGTAGAAGTGACGATCCATATCAGCGATATTGACCGCGGCTTTATAAATGGTTGCTTTCAGCGCCATGGGTGACCTCGTTATTATCCGGCGACAGTGTACTTGATCAGGGCCGAACGCCGCCAGCGCGGCCCGGCCGCGGCAGTGCGAAAGGCGTGCCGGGGTGCTGATAACTCCATAACAGCTGTGCTATAGTCGTCTGGGATAGGATAAAACTCCAAGAGCCTGCGCCTCATCGCGATAGTAGTCTTGATGATGCAGAGGTTCTTAAGGGAGGAAACTGTGCAACAATACTGTGAGTTAGTACGCCGTACTTACGCCGAGATTGGCAGTGGAGATCTTGGCTACGTGCCCGATGCGCTGGCTTGTGCGTTAAAGGCATTGGACGATGTCGCAGCGAACGATGCGCTACCGTCCTCCGTTAGGGAACAGGCGGCCTTTGCCGCCGCTAACTTATTGGTGAGCGACTATGTTGATGAATGATGAGTACCAACCCATCAATTGCGATGACTACGACAACCTGGAACTCGCCTGTCAGCATAAACTTATTCTGAAGCTGGAGTTACGCGACGGAGAAGTGATCGAGGCCAAGGCGATCGACCTGCTGCAAAAGAAACGCGTTGAGTATCTGACCATCGAACAGAATGGCCAACAGCGCGACCTGCGTCTGGACCATATCAGCAGTTTCAGTCATCCGGAAATCGGTACCGTGGTCGTCAGTCTGTCGGACTGAGCAGCGGTAACCCCATCCCAACAGGGCAGCCCAACGGCTGCCCTCGTCATTTACGGCTTCAGGCTGGCGTAAAAGGCCGCCAGATCGGCGATATCGTCATCCGACAGCCCCGACACGTAGGCCTTCATCACCTCGGCCTGGCCGCCGTTGCGCTCCCCTTTCTTGTACGCCTGCAGCGCGTGCTGCAGGTACATGGCGTTCTGCCCGGCCAGATTCGGGTACATCGGCACCGTCACCTTGCCCTGCGCGCCGTGGCACGCCGCGCAGGCGGCGGCTTTCGCCTGGCCGGCCGCCGCATCCCCCGCCGCCAACGCCGGCAGGCTGAACAGACCGGCGGCCAACAGCGTGATCCCCACAAACTTCATTATTGCTCCTCGTAATTATGATTTTTTTCCCAGCGCAGCCGCCACGGACGTTCGCCTTCCGGCACCTGCCCCGCCTCACAAACGAATACGCCCAGCGCGGCGATCAGCTGCTCATCATAATAAATCAACGGGATGCGTTCACGCTGCCAGGGCGGGATCCCCAGCTCCTGCCACAATTTTTTTATTGGCCGCGAATGGGCGCGCCCCACGATGCGCACCGCGCCCTGCACGCCGCCGAAACGAATGCTGATCCGCTGCGACGGCTGCGGCGCGCGCAGCGCCAGCTCGCCCTCACCGGCGACAAGCCGCCCCAGCCCGTCCGGCAGCGCCAGCGGCTGGTCAGGCTGCCAGGGCAGATGCACATCGCGCAGCGCCGCCAGCGGCGGCAACAGGTGCAACCGGCCGCGGAAACGGCGAATCTGATAGGCGCCGAGCTGCAGTTGCGGTTCGGCATCCTCCCGGCTGAGCGCCACCTCCTCCCACAGGCGCTGAAGCTGCTCACGCGCCGGCATGGTGACGTTAAACAACGCGATCCAGCGCCGCAGCAAGGCGAAGCGCCGCACCGGCGAACAGTCCGTCAGGCCGTCGATCGCCAATGAGCGATCCGCCGCCAACAGGCTTTGCAGCGGTTCCGCCAGCAGTTCGTCCAGCAGCTGCTCCTGCTCGGCGCACAGGCCGGCGCTGCGCGCCACCGCCGAGGCGAAGTGCGGCCAGCGCTGGTTGAGCTGCGGCAACACCTGCAACCGCAGGAAATTGCGATCGAAGCGCGTGTCCTGATTGCTGTCGTCATCTATCCAGGTTAAGGCGTGGCGTTGCGCGTAGTTTTCCAACGTCTGGCGTGAGCAACCCAACAGTGGCCGCAACAGCAGGTGCTCGCCCAACGCGGTGCGCGCCGCCATCGCCGACAGCCCCGCCGGCCCGCTGCCGCGCTTGAGCGCCAGCAGGAAGGTTTCGCTTTGATCGTCGAGGTGTTGGGCGGTGAGTAGCGCTTCGCCCTCCGTTAGCGCGGCGCTGAAGGCGGCATAGCGCGCCGCGCGCGCCGCCGCTTCGATGCCGCCCTGGCGGGCGTCCACCTGCACGTGCGTCACCGTCAGCGGGATCTGCCAGTCGGCGCAGCGGCTGCGGCAATGCTCAACCCAGCGGTCGGCGAAGGCGCTCAGGCCGTGATGCACATGCAGCGCGCGCAGTTGCATTCCCGGACGCCGGCGGCGCAACGCCGCCAGCACATGCAGCAGTACGCTGGAATCCAGGCCGCCGCTGAACGCCACCAGCAGCCGCTGCTGCGCGCCCAACTGGTCTGCCACCCGCGTCGTTAATTGATCAGTATTCATCGGTCGGCTTTGTCACTTCTACATAGCTGCACGTTAACCCCGCCTACCGTCATCAATCAAGCATTAACCGTCCGTGCCTGGCGCCGCGTCAGCAGCCACCAACCGCCCAGCACCGCGATCACCGCCAGCGCGCATCCGGCCGCTCCCCAGCCAATCTGGGCGAAAATGCGGCCATACGCCTGCATCGCCGCCCCCTCGACGTGATCCTCGGCGGTCTGGTTGGCGATGATGCCCGCCAGATAGTTGGCGATCGAGCCGGTCGCCAGCATATAGATGCCGGTCAGCACGCCGGTGGCGCCGGGGATATTCAGCCGGGTGATCTGCGCCATCGCCACCGGATCGATAAACAGTTCGGCGAAGCCCATCACCGCCAGGCCGGCGATCATCAGCCCCATCGATCCCGGCCCGTGCAGCCGCGTATTGAGTGCCATCAGCGTAAAGCCGACGCCGATCAACAGCAGACCGAAGGCGAACTTGCACCAGATGCGCAGCGTGCGATCGCCCGTACCGTCGCCGTTCGCCAGCCATGCCAGCGCCACGCCGCCCAGCATCACCGCGCAGGCGTTAACCGACTGGAACAGCGCGGTCGGCACCGTCCAGCCGAACCAGCGCCGATCGACGAAGTGATCGATAAACAGGCTGATGGAGCTGCCGCCCTGCTGGGCGAAAGCCCAGAACAGCGTGCCCAGCAGCATCAGCACAACAATCTGCCACAGCCCCCGGCGCTGGCCGGCGTCCGCACGCAGCATAATGCGTGCCACCAGCACCACCGCCGCCACGCACACCAGCCCGAGCAAATAGCCGGCCCAGTCGTGCACAAACAGCAGCGTGAAGAACAGCGGCGATGCCAGCAGCGCCACCAGCAGCCAACCCCAGTGCGGCAAGCCCAGGCTTTTGGCGCGCATCAGCGGTGCATTCACGCCGCGGGTATGGCGGAAGTGGCGCCCGCCGAGCAGGAAGATCGCCAGGCCGGCGAACATGCCGATCCCGGCCAACGCAAAGCCGACGTGCCAGCCATAGCGCTCGGCCGCCAGCCCACAGGCGATCGGCGCCAAAATGGAACCGACGTTGCCGGCGGCGTACAGCAGCGAGAAGCCCCCTTCGCGGCGCGAGTCGTGCGCCGGATACAGTTCGCCCAGCAGGCAGCTGATATTGGATTTGAACAGGCCGTAGCCGCAGATGATGATGGCCAGCGCCAGATAGAGCGACTGGGCGGAGACCGCGCTCAGGCCGAGTACGATATGCCCCAGCGTCATCAGCGCCGCGCCGGCAATCACCGCGACGCGATTGCCCAGCAGGCGGTCGGCGAGCCAGCCGCCCAAAATAGGAGTGACGTAAACTAACGAAGCGTAAGCGCTGTAGAGATCGATGGCGTGGCTGTCGGTATAGCCGAGTTGGTGGGTCAGATAGAGAATCAGTAACGCACGCATGCCGTAAAAGCTGAAATATTCCCAAATTTGTATGGCTACGACATAGTAGATTGCGCGCGGCTGTGAGGGTGTTTTCATGGAGGTCTCCCATCAGTCGGTGAACGGCAAAGGGGAAGCGCGAGCGCCTCCCCTGTTATTGGCTGCGGTTATTTCGCCTTCAGCACTTTCACCCGATAACGTCCATCCGCCTGACGATAGGCGCCGTGAATGTCGGTTTCAAAGCCCGGATAATGCGCGCCGATTTCGCACAGCATCTGCAGGAACTCCAGCACCGGCCGGCTCTCCTCGGTCAGCATTTCGCCCGGCATCACCAGCGGCACGCCCGGTGGGTATGGGAGGATCATATTGGCGTTGACCTTGCCGACCATCTCTTCCAGATAAACCTCTTCCACTTCGCCGTGCAGCTCTTTCTGGAACGCCTGGTATGGGTTCATCACCATGGTTGGCAGCACTTCGAACGCGCGATACATCAGGTCCGGCAGGTTGTGCTGCTCCACCAGGCGGTGAATGTTCTGCGCCAGATCCTGAATGCGCATGTTTTCATAGAAATCAGGCGCTTCCTGATACAGCGAAGGCAGCATGTTTTTCACCCGCAGGTTCAGATCGAACGAGCGTTTGAAGTCGGTCATCGCGCGCAGCAGGCTGAGCGCCTTGGTTTTGTCGATGCCGATGCTGAAAAGGAACAGCAGGTTGTACGGCCCGGTTTTCTCGACGATGATGCCGCGTTCGTCGAGGTATTTCGCCACGATGCTGGCCGGGATGCCGAACGGCTGCATCTCGCCTTCCTTGCTCATCCCCGGCGTCAGAATGGTGACCTTGATCGGGTCGAGATACATGTGTTCGTTATCGATGTTCTTGAAGCCGTGCCAGGCGCTGTCGGAACGCAGCGGCCAGCATTCCGGCTCATCGATATGCTCCGGCTGCCAGACGTCGAAGAACCAGCCGTCGGACTCGACTTTCAGGCGTTTGATCTCTTTGCGGAACTTGATCGCGCGCTCGATAGAGCCGTTGATCAGGCGCTTGCCGGCGTTGCCTTTCATCATCGCCGCGGCGGTTTCGGTCGACGCCACGATGCCGTAGTGCGGCGAGGTGGTGGTGTGCATCATGTAGGCTTCGTTGAAGGTTTCTTCGTTGATATCGCCCTTCACGTGAATCATCGAAGCCTGCGAGAAGGCCGCCAGCAGCTTGTGGGTGGACTGGGTTTCATAGATCACCTTGCCCTCCACGCGGCCGCCGCTCATGCCGCACTTGCCTTTATAGATCGGGTGGAAGTTGGTATAAGGCACCCAGGCGGAATCGAAGTGGATAGACTTCACGTCCAGGGTGTTCTTGATAAAGTCGGTGTTGTACAGCAGGCCGTCATAGGTGGAGTTGGTGATCACCGCGTGTACCGGCCAGGTGGCGTTCGGGGTCTCCTTCACGCGTTTGGCGATGGTGGCGCGCTGGAACTCGCTCTGCGGAATGCCGCCGAGGATGCCGTAGGCGTTGCGGGTCGGGCGGAAGTAGATCGGCGTGATGTCACTCATCATCATCAGGTGAGTCAGCGACTTGTGGCAGTTACGGTCAATCAGCACCGTGCTGCCCGCCGGCGCCGAATACATGCCGACGATCTTGTTGGCGGTGGAGGTGCCGTTGGTGACCATGTAGCTGCGTTCGGCGTTGAACACGCGGGAAATGTACTCTTCCGCCTCTTTGTGCGGGCCGGAGTGATCCAGCAGCGATCCCAGTTCGGACACCGAAATCGAGATATCCGACTTCATGGTGTTCGGGCCGAAGAAATCGTAGAACAGGCTGCCCACCGGGCTTTTCTGGAACGCGGTGCCGCCCATGTGGCCCGGCGTACAGAAGGTGTATTTGCCTTCGCGCACGTATTTGAACAGCGCCTTGGTCAACGGCGGCAGGATGGTGTCGATATACTCGTCGGTGTTCTGTTTGATCTTGGCGGCGATGTCGGTTGCCGCGCCGAGCGCATATTCGAAGAAGCGCACCTGCATGCGCAGATCGTTCAGGCTGACGTCCAGCGTCGAATAGGTGTTGGCGAACGCGTACAGCGGCATGTACTCGTTCAGCTGGCTGATCTCTTCGCACAGCTCCAGGTTGTATTTGTCCCAGTCGAAGATCACCCCGCACAAGCGGGCGTTGTTCTCGATCAGTTTCAGCAGGTCTTCGCGATCGTTAGGGTAAACGATGCGGAAATCCAGACTTTCCAGCGCCTGATGCAGTTCACGGATAGGCTCTTCTTTGAAGTAGACACCCATGTGATTCATGATGGCGATAACGTTCATATGCATTTCTCCTGGCAAAGCAAGCCCCTTCCCGTCGCGGCTGACAGGTCGGAAAGAAAGGGGCTGGGTAAATTCAGTCGGTCAGCGGACGCGAATCAGTGCGCTTTGGCCGTGGTGTTTTCATCGACCGCCGCGGCGTTGGCAGCCTGGCGGGTATTCATTTTCCGGGCGTAGAACATCAGGATAATCAGGCTGATGATAAAGGTGCCGGACAGTTCGAATGAGTTGGCGCCCATCAGCGCGATGAAGCAGAAACCGCAGCCGCACACCGAAGCGATCAGGCTCAGCAGGTTGCGCACGTTGACCCCTTCGAAGCGGATCAGGTCTACGCAGGAGTAGAAGTAAGGCAGCATGGTCAGCAGCACCGCGATGCCGGTCAGTTCGCCGAACAGGTCGGACGCTTTGCCGCCGGCGGAGCTCATCAGGGTGATCAGCACCATCAGCGCGGTCATTTTGCAGCCGGCCAGCAGCAGGCCTTTCTTCGGAATGCCGTTTTTATCCAGCTCGCCGTACACTTTCGGGAAGTTGCCGTCGTTGGCGGCGCGTACCCCGGCCTGGCCGACCAGCATCATCCACGAACCGAGCGACGTCAGGCAGGCGAAGGCAGTGAAGGCGGAAACCATCGGTGCTGCCCAGTTGCCCATAATCGCCGAGGCGCTGATGGCGAACGGCGCGCCGCTGGCGGCCATTTCAGACGCCGGGAACATACCGCTGATCACCTGAGTGGCGGCGATGTAGATAATGCCCGCCAGGCCGGTGCCGAGCATGGTTGCCAGCGGCACGGTGCGTTTCGGGTTTTTCACCATGCCGGTGCTGACCGCTGCGGATTCCACACCGATAAACGCCCACAGGCACAGCAGGATACTTTTAATCACCGCATGGCTGTCGGTGGTACCGGAGGTATTCCAGTTAGCCTGGTAGGTGGCGGCGTCAAACCAGTGCCAGCCGAGGGTGGCAGTCACGATCACCGGGATCAGCACCAGCACCAGGCCCAGGGTGGTCAAACGGCTGACCCAGGTTCCGCCCAGCATGTTGACGAAGGTGAAGATCCACACGATGGCGATACAGGCGATGCCGGCAGGTACCGGGTTATTCAGCGCCGGGAAGAAGGTGGAGAGATAAGAAACGGCGGTAATGCCGATGGCCAGGTTACCGATCCAGTTGGCATGGTAATAAAGCACGCCGGTCTGGAAACCGAAGGCCGGGGAAATTTCACCCGCATAAGCGATAGGGCCGCCCTGCTGCGGGTTTTTGGTGGCGAGGCGGGCATACACATAGGCCAGCGACATCGCCCCGATAATCGAGATCACCCATCCCCAAATGGCGATAGATCCGAGACTCGCCAGGTTGGCGGGCAATAAGGCAATCCCGCTCCCCATCATATTACCGGCGACGACGCCGGTGCAGGCAATAAGCCCTATTTTCTTGGGTGAAGCCATGGTCAGTTTCTCCTGATTTACGTTTCTTATAAGCCACACCCATAAATGAAAGATTTTAATGAGCCGGCTTGATAGTCAGGATGCTAACCATCGGGGGGAATAAAGTCCTAAAGATAAAGTGAGATTACGCTCATGATCATACAAATGATAACCTGAGGTTTTTCATTAACACATCAAGATAAAAAGGTAAGCTAAAGAAAAGATAAACATCATTTAAAAACAGCAGAATAGCGAGGTTAATCACGCATAACAAACGGCAAAAAAAGAGCAATATTGCGCAGAAAAATAATACATTCATGCAACATGGCTTCACCAATAAATAACGCCACCATGATCCCCGGAGAATAATGGCGGCGTGATAGCGGTTAATTATTGGCGCTGATAGTTATTTAAATAAGGCACCACGTTGGTCAACGACGTCTGGAATACGCCATTGGTGATCCAATGCAATGTGTCCTCGCCGGGGCGAAGATTGAATGCGGTAATATAAGAATCCGCCGCCAAATGATTCTGCCCCTGCATTTCATACACTTTCCCCAGCAGCACATAATTCAGCCACGACATTTGCAATTCAATCCCCAGATCGATCGCCCGGTGCGCCTCGTCAATGCGCCCCTGCGTCAATGCATCTACCGCCAGAACTTGCTGCATGATTGGCGTGTTTTTCAGTTCGGGGATGGTCGCCAAATGACTGATATCGGCGCGCAGTTGCGCCAAGGCCTGGCTGTCGAACGGTTGATAAGAATTGCGCAGCAGATCCACCAGCGCTTTTTCCGCCAGCAGGTAGTGGAAATCCGGCGCGCTTTTAATCAACTCGCTCAGCTGGGCGCTGGCGCGGGTCAACGAATCGGCGTCGCCGTGGATCAGCAACTGATGCGCCTGGTAGAAGCGCTGCAGCAGCGGCCCGTTGTCGGGCAGCAGCTGCGCCAGACGCTGCTCCAGCTGTGGTGGCCAGGGCTGCTTCAGCGCTGCGGACAGGCTGGAGAGGAAGTCGGTCTGGATCTTCAGCTGGTTATCGGCGGTAATGAAGTAACGCTTGTCCAGCATGACTGAGCTGTCGGCGTTATCCACCAACCGCACGGACAGGAAACACTGCTGGGCGCGGTAGTGGCGCTGATTGACGAACTCGATATACAGCGACTTGCCCGAGTTGCTGGGGCCGGAATAGTTGTAGTTGGTCTGGTCGTGCACCAGGAAGGTCGAGTAGGTGTTCAGCGAATCGGTGATCAGCTCGCTGACGCCCACCACATAGGAGAGCTGCGGCATCCAGTTGCTGCAGCTCTCGCCGCCCTGGATGCGAATATCGATATCGCGCGGGTTGAGCAGCACCGGCATGGTCGATACAGGCACGCGCTGCGACAGCGTGGCGATGCCGACAAACGCCACGCAGACGCTGAGCGCCGCCAGAAACGCCAGCCACACCCAGAAGGTTGAGCGGCGATAAAAGCGCGGCTTCTTTTCGCCGGGCGCGGCAACCGGCGCGCTTGCCCGGCGCGGCGGCACATACGGCGTCTCGTCTTCCTCGCTGCCGTCTTCCGGTTCATGCATGATCACCGCAATCTGCGGCGCCGGTGCGGTAGCGGGTTGCGTCTCCCCCTCTTCACACCAGATCACCGACGTCGCCAGCTTATATCCGCGCTTGGGCACGGTGATAATGTATTCCGGGCTGTCGCTGTCGCCGTCTTTCAGGTATTTGCGCAGCTCCGAAATACATTGGGTCACCACGTGGTTGGTGACGATATTGCGCTTCCAGACGTTGTCGATCAGCTCGTCGCGGCTCAGCACCACGTCCGGATGGCGGGCGAAATAGCACAGCATGTCAATCAGGCGCGGTTCCAGCGTTTTTAGGCGTCCGTCGCGGCTGATGGTGTTGTCGGCAGGGGTAACCAGCCACTCCCCGACGCGAAAAGCAGGCTCTTGCATGGCGGAAATAACTCTGTAGGCATGTAGGGCAAGGGCGCGATCATAGCATAACCGCCCCCGGCTGTGGCCGCCGGGAGGCGATTAAGCCGTTAACTCTCGTATAATTCTAACGGTAAACCATCGGGATCGCTGACAAAGGTAAAGCGGGATTGGGTGTAAGGATCGACGCGTACCGGTTCGCAGGCGACGCCGGCCGCCTGCAGATGGGCGATGGCCTGGTCAATGTCGTCAACGCTGAACGCCAAATGGCGCAGGCCGCAGGCCTCCGGGCGGCTGACGCGAGCCGGCGGCGAAGGGAAAGAAAACAGCTCGATGGCGTATTGCCCGTTGAGCGCCAGATCCGCTTTCCATGAGTCGCGCTCCTCGCGGTAGACCTCGCTCAGCAGGGTGAATCCGAGAATGTCGCAGTAAAAACGCTTGCTGGCGGCGTAATCCGCGCCAATGATCGCGATATGGTGTACCTGACGTAACGCCAGCATGGCGGCCTCTCCTGTTCGGTCTGATGAGGCAAGGTATCCGGCGGCGGTGATGCCGTCAATGGTCAATCTTATCTGCTGTTCTCCCCCATTTGCGCTCTCATACAATCCCGCCGTAACATTCAAATTATTTTTGATAATTACAATACGAAATTATATTAGTATTGAATTTATTTGCCGCCTATTCACGCCATGACGGCAACAAAACTCACCTGAATAAAGGAACAGGTATGAAAATGCGCCCCGGCGTCATCGGTTCGTTAATGTGTATTTCCACTTCGGTTTGGGCAACGACGGCGCCCGTTTGCGTAAAAACAGACCGGCTCCAAATCGAGGGGTTGTTCGAGCGGTGGAATACCGCTTTACAGAGTGGAGAAGCGCGAAAAGTCGCGAATACTTATCTGGACGATGCGGTGTTGCTCCCCACGCTTTCCAACAAGATGCGGCTGACGGATGCCGAACGGGTGGATTACTTCAGACATTTTCTGGCGAAAAGACCGGTGGGCAACATTAAAAGCCGCACCATACGCCTTGGCTGCAACACCGCGATAGATACCGGTATCTATGCCTTTACGTTCGCAGACAAATCGACGGTATCGGCGCGTTATACCTTTACCTATGCCTGGGACGGTGACGAGTGGAAAATCTCCACTCATCACTCCTCCGTCATGCCGGAAAGCTGACCGCCGGAAACCGCACTACGCCCGATATCAGGAAGGCTTCAACACCTTCACCAGATAGCGCCCGTCCTCCGTCAGCCTGGCGCCGTGGATGTCGGTTTCAAAACCGGGGTAACGTTCGCCGATCGAGCACAGCATCAGCAGAAAATCGAGCACCGCCCGGCTCTCTTCGGTGATCATTTCCCCCGGCATCACCAGCGGCACGCCCGGCGGATACGGCAGGATCATATTGGCCGCCACCTTGCCAACCAGCTGATCCAGCTCACAGGTTTCCACGTTGCCCCGCACCTGCTCCTGGAACATCTGGTGCGGCGTCAGCTTCATTTCCGGCAGCACGTCGAACGCCCGCTGCATCAGGCGCGGCAGATCGTGCTGGCAGATCAGGCGATGAATGCCGGCGGCCAGATCCTGAATGCGCATGTTGCGATAGAAATCCGGATCCTCGGCGTACAGATCCGGCAGCATGTTCTTCACCCGCAGGTTGAGATCGTAGGCGCGCTTGAAGTCGGTCAGGCCGCGCAGCAGGCTCATCGCCTTGGTTTTGTCGATGCCGATGCTGAACAGGAACAGCAGGTTGTACGGCCCGGTCTTCTCCACCACGATGCCGCGCTCGTCGAGGTACTTCGCCACCAGCGCCGCCGGGATCCCCTCCTCCTCGAGCGCACCCAGCTCGTTCATGCCCGGCGTCAGGATCGTCACCTTGATCGGATCGAGGTACATGTGATCGCGATCGGTCTGGCCGAAGCCGTGCCAGTTGTCGTCCGGATCCAATGGCCAGCATTGCGCTTCATCGATCTCTTCCGGCTGCCAAATGTCGAAGAACCAACTGTCGCTCTCCTCGCGCAGCCGCTGCACTTCACGGCGAAAATGCAGCGCGCGCTCCACCGAGCGGTTGATCAAGCGGCGCCCCGGGTTGCCGCGCAGCATGGCGGCCGCGGTCTCCATCGACGCCACGATGCCGTAGTGCGGCGAGGTGGTGGTGTGCATCATGTAGGCTTCGTTGAAGGTGCTCTCGTCGTAGTCGCCTTTGATATGAATCATCGAGGCCTGCGAGAAGGCCGCCAGCAGCTTGTGCGTCGACTGGGTCTCGTAGAAAACCTTACCGGGCACCCGCTCGCCGCTCATGCCGCTCTTGCCGTCGTAAATCGGATGGAAGTTGGTGTAAGGCACCCAGGCGGAGTCAAAGTGGATCGATGGCACCTCCAGCGTCTGCTTGATGTAGTCGGTGTTGTACAGCAGGCCGTCATAGGTGGAATTGGTGATCACCGCATGCACCGGCCAGGTGGCGTTCTCGGTCTCCTGCACCCGGGCGGCGATGCTTTCGCGGGTGAACTCGCGCTGCGGAATGCCGCCGAGGATGCCGTAGGCGTTGCGCAGCGGGCGCAGATAGATCGGCACGATATCGCTCATCATCAGCAGGTGGCACAGCGATTTGTGGCAGTTGCGGTCGATCAGCACCGTGCTGCCGGCCGGTGCCGAATACATGCCGACGATCTTGTTGGCGGTGGAGGTGCCGTTGGTGACCAGATAGCTCTGCTCGGCGTTAAAGGTGCGCGCGATATACTCTTCGGCCTCCAGGTGCGGCCCGGTGTGATCCAGCAGCGAACCGAGCTCGGTAACCGAAATCGAGATGTCGGCCTTCAGGGTATTGGCGCCGAAAAAGTCATAGAACAGGCAGCCCACCGGGCTTTTTTGAAACGCGGTGCCGGCCATGTGGCCCGGCGTGCAGAAGGTGTACTTCCCTTCGCGCACATAGTTGAACAGCGCCTTGGTCAGCGGCGGCGTAATGGTATCGATGTATTCCGCGGTGTACTGCTGGATGCGCTGCGCGATATCGTCCGCCGCATTCAGGCCATACTCGAAGAAATAGAGCACCATGCGCATTTCATGCAGGCTGACGTCGAAGGTGGAATGGGTATTGATAAAGGCGTACAGCGGCAGGTATTCATTCAGCTCGTTGATTTCGCTGCACAGCTCCAGGCTGTAGTCGTCCCAGTCGAAGATCACCCCGCAAATGCGGGCATTGGCTTCGATCAGCTTCAGCAGATCACCGCTGTTTTTGGGGTACACCAGCTGGAATCCCATGGCGGCCAGCGCCGCGTGGAGCTCGCGGATCGGCTCATCTTTGTAGTAGACGCCCGTCGGGCCCATGATGGCGATGATATTCATCGGCAGCTCCTGTCAGTTAACGGCCAAGTCTCTATAACACCACGAAAATCCGGTGGTGTGTAGCCAAAAAAAAACCGCCCGGAGGCGGTTTCTTGCAGCGAAGCACAGAACTCAGCAGTAGCCGTAGTTCATCAGACGCTGGTAGCGGCGGTTGAGCAACTCTTCGTCGTTCAGGCCGTCCAGATCTTTCAGATCGGCCAGCAGCTGCGCTTTCAGCGCGGCGGCCATTGCCGGCACGTCGCGGTGCGCGGAACCCAGCGGCTCCGGGATCACCGAGTCGATCAGCTTCAGCTCTTTCAGACGCGGCGCGGTGATGCCCATCGCTTCTGCGGCCAGCGGCGCCTTATCGGCGCTCTTCCACAGGATGGAGGCGCAGCCTTCCGGCGAAATCACCGAGTAGGTGCTGTACTGCAGCATGTTCACCTTATCGCCCACGCCGATCGCCAGCGCGCCGCCGGAGCCGCCTTCGCCGATGACGGTGCAGATGACCGGCACGTTCAGGCGCGACATCTCACGCAGGTTGCGCGCGATGGCTTCGGACTGGCCGCGCTCTTCCGCGCCCACGCCCGGATAAGCGCCCGGGGTATCGATAAAGGTGATGATCGGCATCTTGAAGCGCGCGGCCATTTCCATCAGGCGCAGCGCCTTGCGGTAGCCTTCCGGCGCCGGCATGCCGAAGTTGCGGCGGATCTTCTCTTTGGTTTCACGGCCTTTCTGGTGCCCGATGATCATCACCGGGCGGCCATCCAGGCGCGCAATACCGCCGACGATCGCTTTGTCGTCGGCGTAAGCGCGATCGCCCGCCAACTCTTCGAAGTCGGTAAAGATGTGTTTGATATAATCCAGGGTATAAGGACGGCGCGGGTGGCGTGCCAATTGGGCAATCTGCCAGGCCCCAAGATCGGCAAAAATCTTGCGCGTCAGCTCAACGCTCTTTTCACGCAGGCGCTGAACCTCTTCGTCCAGATTAATATCTAATTTTTCGTCTTGACGGCTGACTGCAGTCAGCGAGTCAATTTTCGCTTCCAGCTCTGCAATCGGCTGTTCAAAATCAAGAAAATTCAGACTCATAGCATTCCTATTTTAGTCAAATTCCAAGTCCACCTGCTCATTGCCTACCAACGTCCGCAAGTCGATCAACAAGCGGTCGGTGGGCGTCACGCGCCAGGTTGCGCCAAAACGCAGCTTGGCTCGCGCATCTTCCCGTTGATAGTAGAGATGCACTGGAATCGTCCCCGAGCGATGGGGTTCCAACGACTGACGGAGACGGTTCAAAAGCTGGTCATCAATTTGCCTGTCAGTCAGCGAGATAGCAAGCCCGCGAGCGTATTTTTCCCGGGCTTCACTGATGTCCATTACCTCGCGGGCCATCATTTTAAGCCCGCCGCTAAAGTCATCAAAGCTGACCTGTCCACTGGCGATAAGGATACGGTCTTTTTCCAACAAATGCTGGTATTTTTCTAACGCTTCGGTGAATAACATCACTTCCAGGCGGCCCGAACGGTCATCCAATGTACAGATGCCGATGCGGTTGCCGCGCTTGGTCACCATCACCCGCGCGGCGACCACCAGCCCGACGGCGGTGGTCATTTTGCCCCGATCCGTCGGGTGCATGTCTTTCAAACGCTGGCCACCGGCGTAACGTTCGATCTCCTTCAGGTACTGGGTGATCGGGTGGCCGGTCAGGTACAGCCCCAGCGTCTCCCGTTCCCCGTCCAGCACCACCTGCTCCGGCCAGGGCGCGATATTGGCGTAGGATTGCTCCACCTGCTCCGGCGCTTCCGCCAGCACGCCAAACATATCCACCTGGCCGATCGCTTCGGCTTTCGCATGCTGATCCGCCGCTTTCAACGCGTCGCCGAGCGAATTCATCAGCGCGGCGCGGTGCGGCCCGAGGCGATCGAACGCGCCGGACATGATCAGTTTTTCCAGAATGCGGCGGTTCAGTTTCTTGATGTCTGAGCGCGCGCAGAGATCGAACAGGTCTTTGAAGTAACCCTGCTCGCCGCTGTTGCGCGCCTCGATGATGGCTTCGATCGGCCCTTCCCCCACGCCCTTGATGGCGCCGATGCCGTAAACGATCTCGCCGTCGTCGTTGACGTGGAAGTGATACAGGCCGCTGTTGATGTCCGGCGGCAGGATCTTCAGCCCCATGCGCCAGCATTCGTCCACCAGCCCCACCACCTTATCGGTGTTGTCCATATCGGCGGTCATCACCGCCGCCATAAACTCGGCCGGGTAGTGCGCCTTCAGCCACAGCGTCTGATACGACACCAGCGCATAGGCGGCAGAGTGCGATTTGTTGAAGCCGTAACCGGCGAATTTCTCCACCAGGTCGAAGATTTTCACCGACAGTTCGCCGTCGATGCCGCGCGATTTCGCGCCATCTTCAAAGCCGCCGCGCTGCTTAGCCATTTCGACCGGGTTCTTTTTACCCATCGCACGGCGCAGCATGTCCGCGCCGCCCAGCGTATAGCCCGCCAGCACCTGGGCAATCTGCATCACCTGTTCCTGATACAGGATGATGCCATAGGTGGGTTCCAGCACCGGCTTGAGCGACTCGTGCTGCCACTGGATGTCCGGGTAGGAGATCTCTTCGCGGCCGTGCTTGCGGTCGATGAAGTTATCCACCATCCCCGACTGCAGCGGCCCCGGACGGAACAGCGCCACCAGTGCGATCATGTCTTCGAAGCAGTCGGGCTTCAGACGTTTGATCAGGTCTTTCATGCCGCGCGATTCAAGCTGGAACACCGCCGTGGTTTCCGAGCGCTGCAGCATGTCGAAGCTTTTCTTGTCGTCGAGCGGAATGGCGGCGATGTCGATCGGCTCCAGCCCGGTCTTGGCGCGCCGGGCGTTGATCATCTCCAGCGCCCAGTCGATGATGGTCAGGGTGCGCAGACCGAGGAAGTCGAACTTCACCAGCCCGGCGTATTCCACGTCGTTCTTATCGAACTGGGTCACCGGGTGCTGCCCTTCGGCATCGCAGTACAGCGGCGCGAAGTCGGTGATTTTGGTCGGCGCTATCACCACGCCCCCGGCGTGTTTACCGGCGTTACGCGTCACCCCTTCCAGCTTGCGCGCCATGTCGATCAGCGCCTTGACCTCTTCGTCTGCCTCGTAAATTTCCGGCAGCTGCGGTTCGGCAGCGAAGGCTTTTTCCAGCGTCATGCCCGGATCCGGCGGCACCAGCTTGGAGATGCGATCGACGAAGCCATACGGGTGCCCCAGCACGCGGCCCACGTCGCGGATAACCGCTTTCGCCGCCATGGTGCCGAAGGTGATGATCTGCGATACCGCTTCGCGGCCGTACATCTCCGCCACGTGCTCAATTACCTGATCGCGCTTCTCCATGCAGAAGTCGACGTCGAAGTCGGGCATCGAGACACGTTCCGGGTTCAGGAAACGTTCGAACAGCAGGTCGAACTCCAGCGGATCGAGGTCGGTGATTTTCAACGCATAGGCCACCAGCGAACCGGCGCCGGAACCGCGCCCCGGGCCCACCGGCACGTTGTTGTCCTTCGACCACTGGATAAACTCCATCACGATCAGGAAGTAGCCGGGGAACCCCATCTGGTTGATCACCTTCAGCTCGACGTCCAGACGCTCGTCGTATTCCGGGCGGCGCTGCGCGCGCACTTCAGGATCGGGGAACAGGAACTCGAGACGCTCTTCCAGCCCCTCTTTCGATTTGAGTACCAGGAAGTCCTCGGTGCTCATGTCGCCGGTCGGGAACTGCGGCAGGAAGTATTCGCCGAGGCGAATGGTGACGTTGCAGCGCTTGGCGATTTCGACGCTGTTCAGCAGCGCTTCCGGAATGTCGGCGAACAGCTCGCACATCTCGTCTTCGCTGCGCATGTATTGCTGCGGGCTGTAGTTGCGCGGCCGCTTGGGATCGTCCAGCGTAAAGCCGTCGTGGATGGCGACGCGAATTTCATGGGCGTCGAAGTCATCTTCCACCAGGAAGCGCACGTCGTTGGTGGCCACCACCGGCAAACCGCGCTCGGTGGCCAGCGCCACCGCCGCATGCAGGTAGTTCTCTTCGTCCGGGCGGCCGGTGCGAATCAGTTCCAGGTAGTAACAGTCCGGGAAGTGCTGCTGGTAGAAGTCCAGACACTGATCCACCTGCGCCTGGTTGCCGCGCAGCAGAAACTTGCCGACGTCGCCCTGACGCGCGCCGGAGAGCAGAATCAGCCCTTCGCGATGTTCAATCAGCCAGTCGCGATCGATGATCGGGCCGGCGGCGCCGTAGCCGCGCTGATAGGCGCGGGAAATCAGCAGCGTCAGGTTCTGGTAGCCTTCGTTGTTGCTGGCCAGCACCGTCAGCTGAGCCAGCTCGTCGCCCAGCTCTTCGCTTTGCACATGGAAATCCGCGCCGATGATCGGTTTGATCCCGGCGCCGTGCGCGCTGCCGTAGAACTTCACCAATCCGCACAGGTTGGTGAAATCGGTGATTGCCAGAGCAGGCATGGCTAACGCGGCGGCTCTTTTCACCAGCGGCGCCGTCTTGGCCAATCCATCAATCATGGAATAGTCACTGTGGACGCGCAGGTGAATAAAACGAGGTTCGGCCATCTCCAGATACCTGATTGAAGGGGCTCAGCAGGCTGAACCCGGGTTAATGCTATCGTCGGGCCTGGTCAACCAGGCCCGCAGGCTACAGCGCCAGCGCCCTTTTCACCGGCGCGAAGCTGCGGCGGTGATGCTCGGTGGCGCCCAGCGCGGCCAGCCGCTCCAGGTGGAAGGCGGTCGGGTAACCCTTATGCTGCGCGAAACCGTAGTCCGGGAACTCGCTGTCCAGCGCGGCCATTTCACGATCGCGCGTGACCTTCGCCAGAATGGACGCCGCGCTGATCTCCGCCACGCGGCTGTCGCCCTTCACCACCGCCTGCGAACGCATCGGCAGGTTCGGGCAACGGTTACCGTCGATTAAAACCATGTCCGGCGCGATATGCAACCCGGCCACCGCCCGCTGCATCGCCAGCATGGTGGCGTGCAAAATGTTCAGCTGGTCGATTTCCGCCGGCTCGGCGCGCCCCAGGCTCCAGGAGAGCGCCTTGGCGACGATTTCGTCATACAGCGCCAGGCGGCGTTTTTCACTGAGTTTCTTGGAGTCCGCCAGCCCGACGATCGGCTGCGCCGGATCGAGGATCACGGCGGCGGTGACCACCGCGCCGACCAACGGGCCGCGGCCCACTTCGTCCACGCCGGCAATCAGCGTGGCAGCGGGATAGATAAAGGGTTCAATCATGCTTTCGCCAGCTCCAACACAGCCTGAGCGGCCTGTTCGTCCGCACCGCAACGGATGCTTTGGTGCAAGGTAAGGAAAGTCTGTTTCAGCGCTTCGGTTTGCGGGCTCTCTTCCAGCAGCGGCATCACGGCGGCGGCCAGTTTGTCCGGCACGCAGTCATGCTGCAGCAGCTCGGTAACGATCTCGCGCCCCGCCAGCAGATTCGGCAGCGAAACGTAAGGCGTTTTCACCAGCTTCTGCGCCAGCCAGAAAGTGAACGGCTTCATGCGATAGCCCACCACCATCGGGCACTTGGCCAGCATGCACTCCAGCGCCGCCGTGCCGGATGCCAGCAGCGCCGCGTCGCTGGCGATCATCGCCTCGCGCCCCTGACCGTTCAGCAGGTGTACGGTCAGATCCGGCGCCACTTCCGCCTTGATGCGCTCAAACTGCTCGCGCCGTTTGGCGTTGACCAGCGGCACCACCACTTCCAGCTCGGGATAACGGGTGCGCAGCAGCTGCGCGGTCTTGAGGAAGTCGGCGCTCAGCATCTCGACTTCGGCGCCGCGGCTGCCCGGCAGCAACGCCAGGCAGCGCGCCTGCGGATCGATGCCAAGCTGAGCGCGCGCCGCCAGCCGATCGGGCTGCAACGGCATGGCGTCCGCCATGGTGTGGCCGATAAACCGGCAGGGCACGTTGAAACGATCGTAAAACGCTTTTTCGAAAGGGAGAAAGGCCAGCACCAGATCGGTGGCTTTGCCAATTTTGAAAACGCGCTTTTGCCGCCAGGCCCACACGGAAGGGCTGACGTAGTGAATGGTACGGATGCCGCGCTGCTTGAGGCGGCCTTCCAGCGTGATGTTGAAGTCCGGCGCGTCGATGCCGACAAACACGTCCGGCCGCAGCTCGCCGAAGCGGCGGGTAAGATCCTTGCGGATCTTCAACAGGCGTGGCAAACGCTCGAGCACTTCCACCACGCCCATTACCGCCAGCTCTTCCATTTCGTACCAGGCTTCACAGCCTTCGGCCTGCATCAGCGGGCCGGCGACGCCAACAAAACGCGCGTCGGGGATCTGCGCCTTGAGCGCGCGGATCAAACCGGCGCCGAGAATGTCACCGGAGGTTTCTCCGGCGACCAATCCGATAGTCAATGGACGATTCGACATAACTCAGCGAATGATACCGCGGGTGGAACGGGTAAAGAAATCGAGGTATTGCTGCACCACCGGCTGTTCTTTGGCCAGGGCTTCGATTTCCGCTTTCGCTTCATCCAGCGTTTTCTCGCTGCGATACAGGATCTTGTAGGCGTTGCGGATCGCCTGCATTTCATCCTTGTCAAAACCGCGACGCTTCAGGCCGACCGCGTTGACGCCGAACGGCGTCGCGTGGTTACCCTGAGCGATGACGAAGGGAGGCACGTCCTGAGCGACGCCGGAACAACCGCCTACCATCACATGCGCGCCGATAATGCAGAACTGGTGGATCGCCGTCATGCCGCCGATGATGGCGTGATCGTCGATTTCCACATGCCCCGCCAGCGTGGCGTTGTTGGCCAGCACGCAAGCGTTGCCGACCACGCAGTCGTGGGCAACGTGCACGTTGACCATCAGCAGGTTGTCATTGCCCACTTTGGTCAGGCCGGTGCCCTGCGCGGTGCCGCGGTGAATGGTCACGCTTTCGCGGATGCGGTTGCGATCGCCCACTTCAACGCGCGTCGGTTCGCCCGCGTATTTCAGATCCTGGTTCACTTCACCGATGGAAGCGAACTGATAAATCTGGTTATCGCAGCCAATCTTGGTAATGCCGTTCACCACCACGTGGGATTTCAGCACCGTGCCGGCGCCGATTTCCACCTGGGAGCCGACGTAGCAGAAAGGGCCGATATGCACGTTGGCGCCGATCACGGCGCCTTCTTCGACTATCGCGCTAGGATGGATAAAGGCGGTTTGGTCAATCACGGATTAAGCCTCCCGGCTGCGGGCACACATCATGGTTGCTTCGCAGACAATTTTACCGTCAACGGTCGCCACGCCTTTGAAGCGAGTCAGGCCGCGGCGAGTTTTCTCGAAGGTGACTTCCATGACCATCTGATCGCCTGGCACCACAGGGCGTTTGAAGCGTGCTTCGTCGATACCGGCGAAGTAATACAGCTCGCCCGGCTCCAGTTTGCCGACGCTTTTAAACGCCAGGATACCGGTGGCCTGCGCCATGGCTTCCAGAATCAATACGCCTGGGAAAATCGGTTTGCCAGGGAAGTGGCCCTGGAAAAACGGTTCGTTCACCGATACGTTCTTCACCGCACGCAGATATTTGTGCTCTTCAAACTCGAGGACGCGGTCGACCAGCAAGAACGGATAACGGTGAGGAAGCAGATCCAAAATTTCTGCAATATCCAGAGTATGAGTGTCAGTAGTCAAAATACTCTTCCTGTCTCTAAAAACTGATGGCATCAACAACACGGCCTGCGCTGACCCCAAAAGGAGATCATCATGCAGGCCGCAAATTAACATCTCTTTGCGCTTTTGGTCTCACGACCAACGCGTTTCGTTTTGTACCCGCGAAGGCGGGCGGCAATGATTAGTCTTTTCCGACTTTACGTTCGACAGCTTTCAAGCGTTTGCTGATCTCATCGATATTCATCACCAACGCAGCGGTTTTACGCCAAACCTTGTTAGGCTGCAACGGAATGCCCGAAGAGTATACCCCAGGTTCGGTGATTGGTCGCATAACCATTCCCATTCCGGTAACAACAACCTTGTCGGCAATTTCCATGTGACCGTTGATCACGCTGGCACCGCCGATCTGGCAGTAGCGGCCGATTTTCAGGCTGCCGGCCATGATTACACCGCCGGCGACGGCGGTATTGTCGCCAATCACGACGTTATGTGCAATCTGGCATTGGTTGTCGATGATAACACCATTCCCGATTTGGGTGTTATCCAAAGCGCCGCGGTCGATGGTAGTGCAGGCGCCGATTTCGACGCGATCGCCGATAATCACCGTGCCCAACTGAGGGATTTTGATCCACTCGCCGCGCTCGTTCGCATAGCCGAAACCGTCCGCGCCGATCACGGTGCCGGACTGGATCAGGCAGCGCTGGCCGATTTCAACCGCATGATAAATCGTAACGTTCGCCCACAGACGCGTTCCCGCGCCGATGCGCGCGTGTTTGCCGATGAAGCAGCCCGGGCCGATAACCACGTTATCGCCAAGCACCGCACCCGACTCAATCACCGCGTTCGCCCCAATGGCGACGTTCTGCCCCAGTTGCGCTTCAGGCGAGACAACCGCGCTTGGCGCAATATCCTGCGCCGGCGCCGGCGTGGTGTCCATCAGCTGCGCCATGCGCGCGTAGGTCAGGTAAGGGTTTTTAACCACCAGCGCCGCAGTACGGCAGTGTGGTAAATCCGCTTCGGTAAGCACCACGGCGCTTGCCTGGCAGGAAGACAGCTGCTCTTGATAGCGGCTGTTTGACAAAAACGTGATTTGGCCAGGCTGTGCCGAATGCATAGAAGCAATGCCGGTGATGACGAGATCGCCATCACCGTGCAATTGTGCATCCAACTGCTGCGCTAAATCAGCCAGTCGAATTGAAAGCATGTGTTATTTAACCTGTTTCAGCACGTCAGCAGTGATATCTTTGGAAGAGTCTGCATAGGCAACGGCGTTGGCGTCGATCACCACGTCATAACCGCCTTTGCTGGCGACAGATTTCACAGCGTCCTGAATGCGGCTTAGGATCTTGTTACGCTCTTCCATCTGGCGACGACGGTTGTCCTGCTCGAAAGCCTGGGCTTTCTGAGAGAACTGCTCGCGCTGCGCCATCACGTCTTTTTCCAACTTGCTGCGATCGCTGGCTTTCATGGTAGCGCCGTCACGCTGCAGACGTTGCATTTTGGTCTGCAGGCTACGTTCCATGTTCTGGAGTTCGCTTGCACGGCCTTTAAACTCGTTTTCCAGCTGTTTAGCGACCGCTTCGCGGGCCGGCAGCTGTTGGAAAATGCTGGAGACGTTAACGACAGCGATCTTATCTGCTGCCTGAACGCCAGCTGAAGCAGCCATTGCTAAACCGAGGCCTGCGGCACACAACCACTTTTTCACTATAAACTCCTTACCATCACCCATTTGTGTCATATGACACTGAAGTACACAATTTGCCAGACTTATCCCACCAAACAATGAGAATCATCTCCCTCTGCCGGCGGGCGCCTGGCCATTGCGATTCTTAATAACTTTTATGCCCAGAGGCGAGACCCGTTACCAGGTCTTACCGATGTTAAACTGGAACTGTTCGGACTTGTCGCCTTCGTATTTCTTGATCGGGTTGGCGTAAGAGAACACCAATGGCCCCAGCGGCGACATCCACTGCAGCGCGATACCGGCGGAAGAACGAATATTGCTGGCCTTGCTGTAGTCCGGCACGCCGTACATCAGCGTTTCGTTGGTATTCTTCCACTTGGTATCCCACACGGTACCGGCATCGATGAACAGCGACGTCCGCACTGAGTTGGCGTATTTCTCGCTGATGAACGGCGTCGGGGTGATCAGCTCCAGGCTGGCGACCGCCATGGCGTTACCGCCCACCGCGTCATCCGAGCTACAGATGTTCTGACGCGTGGTCGTGCTGCCGGCGTTGAACTGACACTGGTACGAGTTGGAATTGTAGTACACCGCCTTCGGACCAATGGTGTTGGACTGGAAGCCACGCACGGTGCTAGAACCACCGGCGTAGAAGTTCTCGTAGAACGGCATTTCCTTGCCGCCCAAGCCATCCGCGTAACCCAGACGGCCACGGCCCAACAGCACCCAGGTGCGATCGTCGTTGATCGGCACGTACTGTACGCTGTCCAGCGTCACCTTGTAGTATTCGTTGTCCGAGCCCGGAATGGTGACCTTGCCGTTCAACGTGGTGCGGTTACCCGACGTCGGGAAGTAGCCGCGGTCTAGGTTGTTGTAGGTCCAACCCAGGTTCAACGTAAAGTCGTCCGTCGAGTAGCTGGCGCGGTCGGTCTTGTTCGCATCCACGCCCATCGAGTCGAGGTAACGCCACATCGCGATCTGCGGCTGCATGTTCGACAGGCCGTTGTGGACGTAGCCCAGGCCGGTACGCAACGAGTTGTTTTCGTTGATCGGGAAGCCCAGCGTGCCGTCGATACCGTAACTCTTGTTGGTATAGTCCGACAGATCCGCGTCATCCGCCTTAAAGTCGTTGTAGAAGATGCGGCCGCCCAGGCTCACACCGTCAACGGTGAAGTACGGGTTGGTGACCGACAGTTCCGTATAGGTCTGGTAGTCGTTCTTGGTGCCGCTGATGCCCACCGAGTAGCCGGTACCCAACCAGTTATCCTGCTGCACGCCCGCCTGGAAGCTGACGCCGCTCTCGGTGCCGTAACCGACGCCGAAGTTGAAGGTACCGGTGTTGCGCTCTTTCACCTTGTAGGTGACGTCGACCTGATCGGCGGTGCCCGGCACGCGCTGGGTTTCCACGTCAACCGTTTCGAAGTAGCCCAGACGGTTCAGACGCTCCTTGCCCTGCTCGACCTGCTCGTTGCCGAGCCAGGCGCCTTCCATCTGGCGCATTTCGCGACGCAGTACGGAATCCTTGCTGGTGTCGTTGCCTTCGAACTTGATGCGACGCACGTAGAAGCGGTTGCCCGCGTCGACGTTGACGTGCAGTTTGACGGTTTTATCCGCGTCGTTGATCTCAGGCTGAGTGCCGACGCGCGGGTAAGCGTAACCATAACGGCCCAACATCGTTTTGATGTTGTCTTCCATTTTGGTCACCTTGCTGCCGTTGTACAGCTCGCCCGGTTCGATTTTGGTGATCTGAGCGACTTCCGCCGAGTGGCCGGCCAGGTTGCCGTTCACGACAACATCGGAAAGCTTGTACTGATCGCCTTCGGTGATGTTGATGGTGATGTAGATGCCTTTTTTATCCGGCGTCAGGCTCACCTGGGTAGAATCGATGTTGAAGCGGGCATAGCCGCGATCCAGATAGAAGCTGCGCAGGGTTTCGAGATCGCCCGCCAGTTTCTGCTTCTGGTATTTGCGATCGCCGACCAGGTTCCACCACGGCACTTCGTCACGCAGCTGGAAGCGCGAGATCAGTTCGTCGTTGGTGAAGGCATGGTTGCCGACGATGTTGATTTGTTGAATCTTGGCGGAGACCCCTTCCGTGAACACCAGTTTCAGGTCGACACGGTTGCGCGGCAGCGGCGTGACTACGGCTTTCACCGAGGCGCTGTATTTACCGACGCTGTAGTAGAAGTCTTCCAGCCCTTTTTCAATGCTGGAGATCGTGGTGCGGTCGAGCGCCTCGCCCACCCGGACGCCGGAGGCTTCCAGGTTCTGCTTGAGCATGTCATCTTTCACCGACTTGTTGCCGGAGAAAGTGATGCTGGCGATGGTAGGACGTTCCTTCACCTGCACGATCAAGGTATTACCATCGCGCAGTACGCGCACGTCCTCGAAGTTGCCGGTGGCAAACAAGGCACGGATGGTATTACTGATGTCATCGTCAGTGACGGTATCGCCGACGCGAACCGGCATGTTGAGTAACGCCGCACCGACGGCGACTCGCTGCAGGCCTTCGAAATGAATATCTTTCACTACGAACCCGTCTGCACCGTATACGGTGGCGCTGCCAAACAGCAGCGACGCTATGAGCAACTTTTTCATCGCCATCGTTGTTATGCGTTCTTCCTAACCTATCCCCGCCCCTAGAGGCGGGAAAAATCATTGAAAAGTGCAAGACCCATCAACAACACCAGCACGATCGAACCTATGCGGTAGCTGTAGTCCTGTACTCGCTCGGAAACCGGCCCACCCTTCAGCTTTTCTATCGCCAGGAAGAGGAGATGCCCACCATCTAACACCGGTAATGGGAACAGGTTGATGATACCCAGGTTGACGCTAATCAACGCCAGGAACATCAGATAATACACGAACCCGACTCCGGCTGACGCCCCTGCTCCCTGTGCAATCGAGATCGGGCCACTCAGGTTGTTCAGCTTTACATCACCGGTTATTAATTTGCCCAACATGTTGACCGTCAGCCGCATCAGCTGCCAGGTCTTGTCGCCGGCCTGATACAGCGCCGGGAACGGTCCATACTGGCGAATCGTTTTATACTCGTCCGGCAGCGGCAGCACCTTTGGAATGATGCCTGCAAACCCCACCGATTTGTCTTTTCCCACCGGCTTTGTATCCGGTATCAGCGTCAAAGACAAGGGGGCGCCGTTTCTTTCAATCTCCAAAGCCAGCGGTTGCCCCGGGCCATCGTGGATACGCTTCACCAGCGTCTGCCAACGACCCAACGGCTGACCATCGACTTTAACGATCCTGTCCCCCGCTTGTAAACCCGCCTTTTGCGCCGCCGAGTTAGGCTGCACTTCCGCCAACACGGATTCTATCTGCGGGCCGCGCGGCATAATGCCCAACGCGACAACGGGATCCTGCTTGTCCGGTTCAAAGTTCCACTGGCGCAAATCCAGGGTTTTGGTCACCACCTGCGAAGAGCCGAACGGCGCGACGCCGACTTCGGTTTGCGCATCGCCAATCTTCGCCACCAGCGCCAGACGAACTGACTCCCAATCAGGCGTTTCGATACCGTCAACCGACTTTAGTTCCATGCCAGACGAAATTTCGGCCTTGGCGGCGATGGATTGCGGCGCGATTTCGCCGATCACCGGACGGAAACTCGGCACGCCGATGATGAACACCAGCCAATAGGCAAGGATAGCAAACAGGAAGTTGGCGATGGGGCCGGCGCTGATGATGGCCGCGCGCTGCCAGACGGTTTTGTTGTTGAAGGCCTGATGGCGCATTTCCGGCGCCACCGACTCCACGCGCTCGTCCAGCATCTTCACGTAGCCGCCGAGCGGAATCAAGGCGATGACGTACTCGGTGCCCTGGCGATCGGTGCGGCGCCACAGCGCCCGGCCGAAGCCGATGGAGAAGCGTTCAACGCGCACGCCGCAACGGCGGGCAACCCAAAAGTGTCCGAACTCGTGCACGGTGATCAAAATACCGAGCGCAATCAGAAACGCCACCAGGTTCCAAAGCACGCTGACCATCATCCCTCACTTTCCGTCATCGACGGATTAAAACACCAACAGCATCAGGCAGGCAAACACCGGCACCGCCGCGGTCAGGCTGTCGATACGATCCAGTATGCCACCGTGACCGGGGATCAAGTGACCGCTGTCCTTGATGCCCGCTTCGCGTTTGAACATGCTTTCGGTCAAATCGCCCAGCACCGAAGCCAGCGCGGCGATCACCGAACAGGCCAACAGCGTGGTCGGCACCACGTTCAGCGGCGCGTAGCGGCCGAACAGCCAGGAAATGACCGCCGACGTCAGCAGCCCGCCAATCAGCCCTTCCCAGGTTTTACCCGGAGAGACCTTCGGCGCCAGCTTATGCTTGCCGAACAGCTTGCCGAACATATAGGCGCCGGAATCCGCGCCCCACACCAGCAGCATCACGTACAGCAGCCACCAGGCGCCGGTAAACGGGTTTTGCTCGTAGCCGAACTGGCGCAGCGCCAGCATGCCCCAGAAGAACGGCACGATGGTCAGCAGGCCGAACAGCAGGCGCAGCGGGCGCGAGTTGCGCCAGATGGCGGCCGAGCCGGGGTAAAACAGCACCAGCAGCAGCGCCGCCAGCCACCAGGCCAGCGACAGCCACAGCGAGCCGCTCACCTGCGGCACGGATTGATGGTACGCGGGAACGCTGAGCATCATCAGCGCCAGCAGAAAACCGCACAGTATCGCCAGCCAGATGCGCTGCGAACGAGAGGTAAAACCGGCCAGTTGGCCCCACTCCCAGGCTGCTAACATGCACACGACGAGCGTTACCAGAGCAAAGGCCAGCGGCGGCAACAGGAACAGCGCCGCGATAACGATCGGGATTAAAATCAGAGCAGTTATGAGGCGATACTTCAGCAAAAGTTCTCCCTAGGACGCATCGGCGCCGATAGGTGTTGTTCCCCCGAAGCGGCGCTCACGTTGTGCAAATGCATTCAGCGCACCTTCAAAGACAAGTTCATCGAAATCAGGCCAGAGCACATCAGTAAAGTAAAGTTCAGCATAGGCGATTTGCCACAGCAGGAAGTTACTGATGCGATGCTCGCCACCGGTGCGGATAACCAGATCCACCGGCGCCAGGTCGCTCATGCAAACCCGCTCGTTCAATAATTCCTCGCTGATCTGATCCGGGTGCAACTCCCCCACCCGTACTCGTTCGGCCAGTTCCCTTACTCCCTGAATGATATCCCAACGGCCACCGTAGTTGGCAGCGATATTGAGCGTCAGGCCATCGTTATTTTCCGTCAGTGCTTCAGAGCGGCGGATCCGCTCCTGCAAACGCGAGCTGAAGCGGCTGATATCGCCGATCACCCGCAGCCTGACGTTATGTTTATGCAGGCTTTTTACTTCACTATCCAGAGCACGGACAAAAAGCTCCATCAGGGCGGAGACTTCCTGCACCGGACGGTTCCAGTTTTCGCTGCTGAAGGCATAAAGCGTGAGCGCATCTAAATGGTGGCTGGCGGCAAAACTGACCGCGCGGCGAACCGATTTCACCCCTGCTTTATGACCGAAGACACGTAACTTGCCCTGACGTTTGGCCCAGCGTCCGTTACCGTCCATGATAATGGCGACATGGCGCGGCCCCGGGGAAGATGGATTAGCCTCTTGTTGGTTTGCGGACGACATAACTCGTACTTATTTCCTCAATAGAAATATAACTGCCTTTCCGGAACATCAGGCCCTTACGCGCAAAAAAAGCCGTGTGCCCGACACGGCTTTCAGCCAGCCCTCGCGATGCCCGGCGCAGCCGGGCCGCCATTGGCGCACAAGGCGCCAATCAGGCCATAATTCAACGGTATAACCGCTGACAGGTGGCGCAGACTATACCACCTCAGCGGGGCATGAACAAACGGCCCCGCTGCGGCACGCGTGAATTACGAGCAAAATCGGATAATCGCCGCCCTCAACCGCGCAACGCGCGAACGCGCTCCTCGGCGGCGGCGCGCGCCTGGCGATCAATGTCTAAGACCGCTTCGATGCTGGTCGGTTCCTGCAGCGCGAGGCGCTCCACCACCTGGCGGTTGACCGCCGCAATGTCGGTGAAGCGAATCTGCTGCTGCAAAAATGCCGCCACGGCAATTTCGTTGGCCGCGTTCAGCGCAGTGGTCGCCGCCTGGCCGGCATCGAACGCTTCAATCGCCAAATACAGGCAAGGATAACGCTCGCGCTCCGGTTCGGCGAAGGTCAACGAACCGATGCGACAGAAGTCCAGCGCCTCCACGCCGGAGTTCACGCGCTGCGGATACGCCATCGCGTGGGCGATCGGCGTGCGCATATCCGGCGTACCCAGCTGCGCCAGCACGCTGCCGTCGGCATAGCGCACCATCGAGTGAATCACCGACTGCGGATGCAGGATCACTTCCATTTGCTCGGCCGAGGCGTTAAACAGCCAGCGGGCCTCAATGTATTCCAGACCTTTGTTCATCATGGTGGCGGAATCCACCGAGATCTTGCGCCCCATCGACCAGTTCGGGTGGGCGCAGGCTTGATCCGGGGTCATCGCGGCGAACTGCTCCAGCGGCGTGGTGCGGAACGGGCCGCCGGAGCCGGTAAGCACGATGCGCGAAACACCATGACTGTCCAGGGAAGAGTATCCCAACTGACGCTGAATGCTCTCAGGCAAACTCTGAAAAATCGCGTTGTGCTCGCTGTCGAGCGGCAGCAACTGCGCTTGGCTTTGGCGCACCGCATCCATAAACAGACGGCCGCAGGTGACCAGTGACTCTTTGTTGGCCAGCAGCACCTGCTTGCCTGCGCGGATCGCCGCCAGCGTCGGCAACAGCCCCGCGGCGCCGACGATGGCCGCCGTCACTTGATCGACGTCGTCCAACGCCGCCAGTTCGCAGGCCGCTTGCTCCCCGGCCAATACCTCGGTAGCGACGCCGTTTTCCGCCAGAATGGCGCGCAGCTCGCGCGCGGCGCTTTCATCCGCCATCGCGGCGAAGGCGGGCCGAAATTCCATGCATTGCTGCGCCATGACCGCGACGTTGCGGCCGGCCACCAGCGCTTTGATCGCAAAAAGGTCGGGATTTGCCCTGACCACGGCCAGGGTGCTGGTCCCTACCGAGCCGGTCGAGCCAAGAATGGTCAGTTGCTTCATGAGTTCACTCTGAATAACTGTCTGATAAGATCGGAGGTGTTCCAGTGTGGAACCTTGGACACCGCTTGTCCATGATCTTTCAGTACGATGAAACGGGATCTGCGCCACAAAAAACAAAGCGCCGCCCAGGCGACGCTTTTTTTCTGCGCGATGCTGATTAGAAATCCATCAGCTCTTTTTCTTTCTCCGCCAGCGCGGCGTCGACCAGCTTGATGTAAGCGTCGGTCATTTTCTGAATCTCGTCTTGTGAACGACGTTCTTCGTCTTCGCTGATCTCTTTGTCTTTCAGCAGCGCCTTGACCTTGTCGTTGGCGTCGCGACGCACGTTACGCACCGCTACTCGGCCCTGCTCGGCTTCGCCACGCACGATCTTGATCAGATCCTTACGACGTTCTTCGGTCAGCGGAGGCAGCGGAACGCGAATGTCAGAACCGGCAGAAGACGGGTTGAGGCCCAGATCGGAGCTCATGATCGCTTTCTCAACGGCCTGGCTCAGGCTGCGGTCGAACACGTTGATTTTCAGCGTGCGGGAGTCTTCCACGGTCACGTTGGCCAGCTGGCGCAACGGCGTAGCGGCGCCGTAGTATTCCACCATGATGCCGTCCAGAATGCTTGGAGAAGCGCGGCCGGTGCGGATCTTGCTGATTTGGTTTTTGAATGCTTCTACGCTTTTTTCCATGCGTGAATCAGCATCTTTTCTGATTTCATTAGTCACGTTGCAAACCCTTGGAAGCTGGTTACTTGGCAGGCGATACTCAAGTATAGCCCGTAATCGTACTCGGAGAGCGCGCGGCGTCTGGCGTCACGCGCACCGAAAAAGGGGTGTGAACAGCCTTATTTGCTGATCAGCGTACCTTCGTTCTCACCCATCACCACGCGGCGCAGCGCGCCCGGCTTGTTCATGTTGAACACGCGGATCGGCAGACCGTGATCGCGGGCCAGCGTAAACGCCGCCAGATCCATCACTTTCAGCTCGCGCTCCAACACGTCCTGATAGGTTAATTGTTCATACAGCGTCGCATCCGGGTTTTTCACCGGATCGGCGGAGTATACGCCATCCACTTTGGTGGCTTTCAGCACCACGTCCGCTTCGATCTCGATGCCGCGCAGGCAAGCGGCGGAATCGGTGGTGAAGAACGGGTTACCGGTACCGGCGGAGAAGATCACCACGCGGTTGTTGCGCAGTAGGCTGATAGCTTCTGCCCAGCTGTAATTGTCACACACGCCGTTCAGCGGGATCGCCGACATCAGGCGGGCGTTCACATAGGCACGGTGCAGTGCATCACGCATAGCCAGGCCGTTCATCACGGTAGCCAGCATTCCCATGTGGTCGCCCACTACGCGGTTCATGCCGGCTTGCGCCAGGCCCGCGCCGCGGAACAGGTTCCCGCCGCCAATAACTACACCGACCTGAATTCCCAGTTCGACCAGCTCTTTCACTTCCTGAGCCATGCGATCCAAAACGCTGGCGTCGATACCAAAACCTTCTGCACCTTGCAGGGCTTCGCCACTCAGTTTAAGCAGAATACGCTGATATACGGGTTTTGCATTGGTTGCCATGGTGTTCTGTCCTAAGAAGCAGTATTAGTATTGGGGATTTCAGCCGATGAAACGCGCCTGAGGTGAGCATCACGCTGCAGGGCCTGCCACCGGTGTAATTCTGGCTGGATAGTATGGAACCGCCAGACGGCGGTTCCATCGACAGTCATTAAGACTGTTTGCTCATCGCGGCAACTTCAGCAGCGAAGTCGGTTTCGACTTTCTCGATGCCTTCGCCCACTTCGAAGCGAATGAAGTTGGTCACGTCAGCGTTGTGCTCTTTCAGCACCTGAGCAACGGATTTGCTCGGATCAATAACGAAAGGCTGACCGGTCAGAGAAACTTCGCCGGTGAATTTCTTCATGCGGCCTTCAACCATTTTCTCTGCGATTTCTTTCGGCTTGCCGGACTGCATGGCGATGTCCAGCTGAACCTGGTACTCTTTTTCTACCACTTCAGCAGACACGTCTTCCGGCTTAACGAACTCTGGCTTGCTTGCCGCAATGTGCATTGCGATTTGCTTAACCAGCTCTTCGTCAGCGCCTTTAGCCGCAACCAGTACGCCGATACGCGCGCCGTGCAGGTAGCTGCCCAGCACTTCGCCTTCCAGGGAAGCAACGCGACGAATGTTGATGTTTTCGCCGATTTTTGCCACCAGCGCTACGCGCTCTTCTTCGAACTGTGCTTTCAGCACGTCAACGTCAGTGATTTTGCCGGCCATGGCCGCATCCAGCACTTTGTCGGCGAACGCCTGGAAACCGGCGTCTTTCGCTACGAAGTCAGTCTGGCAGTTAACTTCCAGAATGATGCCGTAGTTGCCTTCGATCTTGGTTTTGATCACGCCGTCAGCAGCTACGTTGCCTGCTTTTTTAGCGGCTTTGATCGCACCGGACTTACGCATGTTTTCGATTGCCAGTTCGATGTCGCCGTTGGATTCAACCAGCGCCTTCTTGCAATCCATCATGCCAGCGCCGGTACGCTCGCGCAGTTCTTTTACCAGGGCAGCGGTAATATCAGCCATTTATTTTTCCTCGGTTATCTCGCGTGGAGACAGTTCTCATTCAGATAAGCAAAGGGGGCCTTAACAGGCCCCCCTAACCAACATATGTCAATACCTGGTTAATAAGGGCTCAGTGACGAGCTTGCCTTATTATTCAGCTTCTACGAAGCCTTCTTCCGCCTGAACGGCCAGATCTTGAGAACGACCTTCACGCACAGCGGCAGCAACGGCAGTCAGGTACAGGTTTACTGCACGGATTGCGTCGTCGTTACCAGGGATGATGAAGTCAACGCCGTCTGGGTTGGAGTTGGTATCAACGATAGAGAATACCGGGATACCCAGGTTGTTGGCTTCTTTGATCGCGATGTGCTCGTGATCGGCATCGATAACGAACAGTGCGTCTGGCAGACCGCCCATATCTTTGATACCGCCCAGGGAGTTTTCCAGCTTGGCCAGTTCACGAGTGCGCATCAGCGCTTCTTTCTTGGTCAGCTTGTCCAGGGTGCCGTCTTGAGACTGGATTTCCAGATCTTTCAAACGCTTGATGGACTGACGAACGGTTTTCCAGTTAGTCAGCATGCCGCCCAACCAGCGGTGGTTCACGAAGAACTGGTCACAGCTGTTAGCAGCGTCTTTTACCGCTTCGCTTGCTGCGCGCTTGGTACCTACGAACAGGATCTTGCCTTTACGGGAAGAGATCTTGCTCAGTTCAGCCAGAGCGGCGTTGAACATTGGTACGGTCTGCTCCAGGTTGATGATGTGAACCTTGTTACGAGCGCCGAAGATGAAAGGCTTCATTTTCGGGTTCCAGTAACGGGTCTGGTGACCGAAGTGAACACCAGCCTTGAGCATGTCGCGCATGGAAACAGTTGCCATGATTAAACCTCTATAGATTAATTGGGGTTATGCCTCCACGTATCCCATAACGCCGACCCTGGCGGCGACAAGTCACCTCAGGGCACCCCGGCGGATGTGCCGATACGTGTGTGTTATTTACACAAAATGAGTGCAGTTAAAGTATTTTCGGCCAATTCCTGCCAGGTCACAAGAACCAAGTCGCGGATCGCCGGCGCGCTTTATACCATAAACCCGCCGCCGACACCAACTTTTGTTGCTTTGCGCCGGGCATCGGGAAATGAAATTTGGCAGCCCCCGGCCGGGCTGATACCATAAGTCACTGCTTCTTATTGTCGACGATAACGACACCTGCGGACGAATTTCATGGCAATCTCAATTAAAACACCTGATGACATCCAAAAAATGCGCGTGGCCGGCCGCCTGGCCGCCGAAGTGCTGGAAATCATCGAGCCGCACGTCAAACCTGGCGTGACCACCGGCGAGCTGGACCGTATCTGTCACGAGTACATCACCAACGAGCAGCAGGCTATTTCCGCCTGCCTCGGCTATCACGGCTTCCCGAAATCCGTGTGCATCTCGGTGAACGAAGTGGTGTGCCACGGCATCCCGAGCGACGACAAAACGCTGAAAGACGGCGACATCGTCAATATCGACGTGACCGTGATTAAAGACGGCTTCCACGGCGACACCTCAAAGATGTTCATCGTCGGCAAACCAACCATTCTGGGCGAGCGCCTGTGCCGCGTCACTCAGGAAAGCCTGTATCTGGCGCTGAAGATGGTCAAGCCGGGCATCCGCCTGCGCACCCTGGGCAAGGCTATCCAGCAATTCGTCGAGGCCGAGAAATTCTCCGTGGTGCGCGAGTACTGCGGCCACGGCATCGGCGAAGTGTTCCACGAAGAGCCGCAGGTGCTGCACTATGATGCCGACGATGGCGGCGTGGTGCTGCAGGCGGGCATGGCCTTCACCATCGAACCGATGGTCAACGCCGGCGACTACCGCATCCGCACCATGAAAGACGGCTGGACGGTAAAAACCAAAGATCGCAGCTTGTCGGCGCAGTATGAGCATACTATTGTGGTCACTGATAACGGCTGCGAGATAATGACGTTGCGCAAGGATGACACCATCCCCAACATCATTACGCACGAGATGTAAGCACCGCGGCGCACGCCGCGTGCAGAATGTCACCAGGCCGGCTTTTGCCGGCCTTTTTTATGGGCTGCGCACTATGTCTGACAATCTCCTTCAACAAGCGGCCCCGGCCGTGCCGATGCCGCCCGCCTCCCCCAGCACCTACGGCGACGAAGAGCTCACCTGCCCGATGCTGAAACAGCGGCTGGAGCAGTTCCAGCTGTGGCTAGCGGCGGCGTTCGATGCCGGCTCCAGCGCCGAAAGCCTGGTGGCGGCGCGCAGCGACTTTATCGATCGCCTGCTGCGCCGGCTGTGGACGTTCTACGGCTTCGAAGATATCCCGGAAACGGCGCTGGTGGCGGTCGGCGGCTACGGCCGCGGCGAACTGCACCCGCTGTCGGACATCGACGTGCTGGTGCTCAGCCAGCGCCGGCTGACGGAACAGCAGTCGCAGCGGGTCGGCGAATTCATCACCCTGCTGTGGGATCTCAAGCTGGAAGTGGGCCATAGCGTGCGCACTCTGGAAGAGTGCCTGCTGGAAGGGTTGGCGGATCTGACCGTGGCCACCAACCTGATCGAATCGCGTATGATCTGCGGCGACGTCGCGCTGTTCCTGCAGATGCAAAAACATATCTTCAGCGACGGCTTCTGGCCTTCGCCGCAGTTTTTCCACGCCAAGATCAACGAGCAGCAGGAGCGCCATCAGCGCTACCACGGCACCAGCTATAACCTGGAGCCGGATATCAAAAGCAGCCCCGGCGGCCTGCGCGATATTCACACGCTGCTGTGGGTGGCGCGGCGCCACTTCGGCGCCACTTCGCTGGACGAAATGGTCGGCTTCGGTTTCCTCACCCAGGCCGAGCGCAACGAGCTGAACGAGTGCCAGAGCTTCCTGTGGCGCATCCGCTTTGCACTGCACCTGGTGCTGCCGCGTTACGACAACCGCCTGTTGTTCGATCGCCAGCTCAGCGTAGCGCAGCTGCTGCGCTATGAAGGCGAAGGCAACGAGCCGGTCGAGCGCATGATGAAAGACTTCTACCGCATGACGCGGCGCGTCAGCGAACTGAACCACATGCTGCTGCAGCTGTTCGACGAGGCCATTCTGGCGCTGGACGCCACCGAGAAGCCGCGCCCGCTGAACGACGATTTCCAGCTGCGCGGCGATCTGATCGACCTGCGCGACGAAACGCTGTTTATCCGCGAGCCGCAGGCCATCATGCGCATGTTCTACCTGATGGTGCGCAACCGCGAGATCAAGGGCATTTATTCCACCACCGTGCGCCAACTGCGTCACGCGCGCCGCCACCTGAAGCAGCCGCTGTGCACCATTCCGGAAGCGCGCGATCTGTTTATGGCCATCCTGCGCCATCCCGGCGCGGTGTCGCGCGCGCTGGTGCCGATGCACCGTCACAGCGTGCTGTGGGCCTATATGCCGCAGTGGGGCAAGATCGTCGGGCAGATGCAGTTCGACCTGTTCCACGCCTATACCGTCGATGAACACACCATCCGCGTGCTGCAGAAGCTGGAGAGTTTCGCCGACGACCAGACTCGGCCGCGCCATCCGCTGTGCGTGGAGCTGTATCCGCGCCTGCCGCACCCGGAACTGCTGCTGCTGGCGGCGTTGTTCCACGATATCGCCAAAGGGCGCGGCGGCGATCACTCGATCCTCGGCGCGGAAGACGTGGTGGAGTTCGCCGAACTTCACGGCCTCAACTCGCGTGAAACCCAGCTGGTGGCCTGGCTGGTGCGCTGCCACCTGCTGATGTCGGTCACCGCGCAGCGCCGCGATATCCAGGATCCGACAGTGATCCAGCAGTTCAGCAGCGAAGTGCAGAGCGAAACCCGCCTGCGCTATCTGGTATGCCTGACGGTGGCCGACATCTGCGCCACCAACGAAACCCTGTGGAACAGCTGGAAACAGAGCCTGCTGCGCGAGCTGTATTTCGCCACCGAGAAGCAGCTGCGCCGCGGCATGCAAAACAGCCCGGATCTGCGCGAACGCGTGCGCCATCACCGCCTGCAGGCGCTGGCGCTGCTGCGCATGGACAACATCGACGAAGAGGCGCTGCACCGCATCTGGAGCCGCTGCCGCGCCGACTATTTCCTGCGCCACTCGCCGAATCAGCTGGCCTGGCACGCCCGCCACCTGCTGGCCCACGATTCCACCCAGCCGCTGGTGCTGGTCAGCCGCCAGGCGACGCGCGGCGGCACCGAGATCTTCATCTGGAGCCCGGACCGCCCCTACCTGTTCGCCGCCGTCGCCGGGGAGATGGATCGCCGCAACCTGAGCGTACACGACGCGCAGATCTTCACCAACCGCGACGGCATGGCGATGGACACCTTTATCGTGCTGGAGCCGGACGGCAGCCCGCTGGCGCAGGATCGCCACGCGGCGATCCGCCAGGCGCTGCTGCAGGCCATCACCCAGCGGGAGTATCAGCCGCCGCGCGTGCGCCGGCCCTCTTCCAAGCTGCGCCACTTCAGCGTGCCGACCGAGGTCACTTTCCTGCCGACCCATACCGATCGCCGCAGCTACCTGGAGCTGACCGCACTCGACCAGCCCGGCCTGCTGGCGCGGGTGGGCGAAGTGTTCGCTGACCTGGGGCTGTCGCTGCACGGCGCGCGCATTTCCACCATCGGCGAGCGGGTCGAGGACTTGTTTATCCTGGCCGACGGCGAGCGGCGCGCGCTCGACCAGGAAACGCGCAGAAAGTTGGAGCAACGGTTGACAGAGGCCCTCACCCCAAACGATAAAATGTGATACAAGTAACTTTTTACCGACAACATCAGGAAAGAGAACAGCATGCAGCAATTACAGAACGTTATTGAAAGCGCCTTCGAGCGCCGTGCGGACATCACCCCGGCGAACGTAGACACCGTAACGCGCGAAGCGGTAAACCAGGTGATCGGCCTGCTGGACAGCGGCGCCCTGCGCGTCGCCGAGAAGATCGACGGTCAATGGGTCACCCATCAGTGGCTGAAGAAAGCCGTGCTGCTCTCTTTCCGCATCAACGACAACAAGGTGATGGACGGCGCGGAAACCCGCTACTACGACAAGGTGCCGATGAAGTTCGCCGACTACGATGAAGCGCGCTTCCAGAAGGAAGGTTTCCGCGTCGTGCCGCCAGCCACCGTGCGCCAGGGCGCGTTCATCGCGCGCAACACCGTGCTGATGCCGTCTTACGTTAACATCGGCGCCTACGTCGACGAAGGCACCATGGTCGACACCTGGGCCACCGTCGGTTCTTGCGCTCAGATCGGCAAAAACGTTCACCTGTCCGGCGGCGTCGGCATCGGCGGCGTGCTGGAGCCGCTGCAGGCCAACCCGACCATCATCGAAGACAACTGCTTCATCGGCGCGCGCTCCGAAGTGGTGGAAGGCGTGATCGTGGAAGAAGGCTCGGTGATTTCGATGGGCGTGTACCTCGGCCAGAGCACCCGTATCTATGACCGCGAGACCGGCGAAATCCATTACGGCCGCGTACCGGCGGGTTCGGTGGTGGTTTCCGGCAACCTGCCTTCGAAAGACGGTTCCTACAGCCTGTACTGCGCGGTGATCGTCAAGAAGGTCGACGCCAAAACGCGCGGTAAAGTCGGCATTAATGAGTTATTGCGCACTATCGACTAAATTGAAATAGCGGGTGATTCACCCGCTATTTTTTTGTCTGCGTTTCGCTGGCAGTCACAGTCGCAAATCTCGCTTTCCGCCATAATCGCAGTCGTGGAATATAACGATCACATCTAAAGAGGGCGCAGTATGTACGATAACTTGAAGAGTTTGGGCATCAATCAACCGGAAGACGTCGATCGCTATAGCCTGCGTCAAGAGGCCAACAACGACATCCTCAAGATCTATTTCCGCAAGGACAAGGGCGAGTTCTTCGCTAAAAGCGTGAAGTTCAAGTACCCGCGCCAGCGTAAAACCGTGGTGGCGGACAACGCCGGCCAGGGCTACAAGGAAATTCACGAGATCAACCCGAACCTGCGTTACGTGATCGACGAACTGGATCAGCTGTGCCAACGCGATCAGGTGGAAGTGGATCTGAAGCGTAAAATCCTCGACGACCTGCGCCATCTCGAAGGCGTGGTGTCGCACAAGATTGCCGAGATCGAAGCCGATCTGGAAAAACTCACCCGCGGCAAGTAATGCGGATCGGTTGACCCGCATCATCGCCAAGGCGCCCTTTCGCGGCGCCTTTTTACTTTACGATTGCAGCAGCGTGCCCCACTGCTCGACCCACGGGCAGGCGGCCACTTCCGGCTCCGGCTGTTCCATCGCATCGATCTCCAGCACTTCGCCAACGCGGGTAGCGCCCTGCTCCTGCAGCAGCGCGTCGAACGTGCGCCCGGCGCCGCAGAAGTTGTCATAGCTGCTGTCGCCGAGGGCGATCAGCCCATAGCGCAGCTCCGGCTGGTAGCCGACCTGATCGCGAATGGCGTGGAACAGCGGCGCGATGCTGTCCGGCAGATCGCCCTGCCCGGTGGTGGAGGTAATCACCAGCGCGTAGTGCTGACGATAATACTGCCAGGCCTCCAGCGTGCCCTCTTCGAACAGTTTGACCTCATGGCCCTGTTCGCTGAGGATGTTTTGCGCCTCTTCCGCCACCAGCAGCGAATTGCCGTAGACCGTTCCCACGAAGATACCAACCTGAGCCATGGCTCCTACTCCCTTCATTACCTTTAAAAATTGTCAGCTATCCTGACCGTTAGCCGCGCTAAACTCAACCCCGGCAAGTTCAGGGAATACTCCCGCCCAGCCGAACTGCGCCATCACCCCTTGCCAGTCTTCGTCCCAGCGCGCCGTCACCCGCAGCGGCTCACCGGTCACCGGGTGCGTCAGCTGCAGATGGCTGGCGTGCAGCATCAGGCGCGGGCAACCGAAATGCTGCGCCATGCCGCGGTTCTGCCGCAGATCGCCGTGCTTGCTGTCGCCGATGATCGGATGGCGAAGGTGCGCCATGTGGCGCCGCAGCTGGTGCTTGCGGCCGGTTTCCGGCTGCAGCTCCACCAGGCTGTAGCGCGCGCTGTCGTAGCGGCCGACGGCCACCGGCATCTCTACCTGCGCCAGCGGCCGGTAGTGCGTCACCGCCGGCTGCGGCCCTTTATCGGCATCGGCATGTTTATCGGCGATTTTGTCCAGCTCCGCCGTCAGCGGGTAGTCGAGGGTCGCCCCCTCCTGCACGTAGCCGCGCACCACCGCATGGTAGGTTTTCTGCACCTGATGCTGCTCGAACTGCTGCGACAGCAGGCGCGCCACCTCGCTGGAGAGCGCCATCAGCAGCACGCCGGAAGTCGGGCGATCGAGACGGTGCACGGTAAAGACGTGCTGCCCGAGCTGATCGCGCACCGTCTGCATCATAAAGCGGGTCTCATGACGATCCAGCCAACTGCGGTGCACCAACCAACCCGACGGCTTGTTCACCGCCACCAGGTGTTCATCCTGATACAAAATCTCAATCACATCGCTTTCCCAGGTAAATAGCCGTTTCGGGCGCGAGTATAACAGGCGTGCGGCTCAGCGCTAGTTCACCCATTCGATGGTCACCAGCCGCGTATCGGCGCGGCCGCGATCGTCCACCGCCCGAATGCGGTAGCGCCCGTTGTCGATCGGCCGCCAGTCGATCGGCTTTTTGCTGGCGCTGCTGCCGAGATAGATATCGTCGACGAACCAGTACACCGTCTTGCTGTCGGCGTCCGTCACCGCGTTGAAGGCGATTTTATCTCGCCCCTGCTGCGATTGGCGCAGGGTATAGGTGGTGTTTTTCAGCGGCGAAGTGATGCGCGGCGCGTTGCCGCCGACGGCGATGCCGTTGTCCTTGCAGCGGTTGACCGGCGGCGCCCGCTTCGGCAGCCCGGCCTGGGCGAACACGTTGGCCAGATCGGAAGGCCAGAACTCAAAGATTTCGGTGCGGGTCTGCGCCGCGTCATACGGCGGGCAAACGACCTCGCCGCTGTGAATATCCAGCACCACCGGCCGATAGACGCTGTCGACCTTGATCGGCGACTTGCCGGGAATGAACCAGGTCTTGCCCTTCTGCTGGCACCACGGCGTCGGCAGATCGCCGCTGGCGAGGCAAATATCCACCCGCCGCAGCCGTTGGGGGAACGGGTGCTTCGGTTCCCGCAGGCCAGGGTAGCTGGCATTGACGCTGTCGATGATGTTGAAGAACAGCGGCGCGGCCGCCTCGGCGCCGACCAACGCATTGTTGCCGCGCCCGTCGAAGTTGCCTTCCCACACCACCAGCACGTAAGGGCCGAAAATCCCGACGCTCCAGGCGTCGCGAAAGCCCCAGGAAGTGCCGGTCTTCCAGTACACCGGCAGCGAAGAAGAACGCTGCGCCAGCGTATCGCCCGGCCGCCGGTGCTGACGCAGCATATCCAGCGTGATGAAACTGGCCTCCTCGCTCAGCAGCCGCACCGGCGTCGATTCGGCCTCTTTCAGCTGCATACGAAGCGGCCGCAGCTCGCCGCGGTTCGCCAGCAACGCATACAGCTTCGCCAATTCCTGCGTCGTCACCTCGCCGCCGCCCAGCACCAGCGACAGCCCGTAGTGGCTTTCGTTGGCCATATTGGCGACGCCGGTCAGGCGCAAAAACTGATAAAAGGTCGGCTGGCGCAGCTGCGAGGCAACATACACCGCCGGGATGTTGCGGCTGAAATTCAGCGCGTCGGTGGCGGTCACCGGGCCGAGAAAACGCCGGTCGAAATTTTCCGGCGCATAGGCGCCGAACGACGAAGGCACGTCCTTCAGGATGGTCATCGGATGCAGCACGCCCTGCTCCATGCCCAGCGCGTAGATGAACGGTTTGAGCGTCGAACCCGGCGAGCGCTTGGCGTTGGTGCCGTTCACCTGCCCCTGGATCGGCCGATTGTAATAATCCGCCGATCCCACCAGCGCGCGCACCCCCATATCGCGGCTGTCCACCAGCAGCACCGCGGCGTTTTGGATGCCGCGGCTGCGGTTGCGGGCGATAAAGGCATTGACCTGCCGCTCAACCAGCCGCTGCAACCCGGCGTCCAGCGTGGTGTCGACGCGGGTATCGCGCTGCACCAGTTGCTGCGTCTGCTGGCGCAGCTGTTCGATAAAGTGCGGCGCGATATAGGGCACTTGTTCGGGCTGGCGCAGCGCCAGCGGCAGGCGGAACAGCGTTTGCTGGCTGGCGTCGGTGGGGTAAACCCGCTGCCAGCGCTGGAACAGACGGTTGCGCGCCTGGGTCAACGCGGCGCCGAGCACGCCGGTTTTCGGCTCCAGACGGTAGCTGGGCGACTGCGGCAGCACCGCCAGCGTCAGCGCCTCCGGCAGGGTCAAATCCTTCGGCGACTTGGCGAAATAGATCAGGCTGGCGGCGCCGATGCTTTCGATGTTGCGGCCGTAAGGGGCGTAATTCAGGTAGGCTTCCAGGATATCGCGCTTGGAGTAGCTCAGTTCCAGTTGCACCGCACGCAGCACCTGCAGCAACTTGCCGCCCGGCGTGCGGGTGTTGAGATGCCAGCGCATGCGCGCCAGCTGCATGCTGATGGTCGATCCGCCCTGCATTTTGCCGCCGGCGACATAGCTGCGCCAGAAGCCGCGCATCAGGCTGACGGGGTTAAAACCGGGGTTGTAGTAGAACCAGCGGTCTTCGTGCAGCAGCAGCCCGCGCACCGCCAACGGCGACACCTGCTCCAGCGGCGTCCACAGCCGGTAGCGGTCGTCGTTGGCCAGGGTGATGCGCAGCAGCGCGCCGTGCCTGTCGTAATAGACGGAAGACTGCGGCAGCCCCTGCCACAGGGGCGGATGCGGCCACAGCCGAATCGCGGCCAGCAGCAGCGCCAGTAAAAACACCGCCATCAAGCCGTTTTGCAGCACGCGCCCGGTCAGGATCTTCATACGTTCTCACCACCCCGGCGCCAGACGCTGGCCTGGCGCCGGAGCCGGCCTAGTCGTTGCCCGCCGGCACCACCACCAGCTTGCCGCCGCCGGCCGACATCGCCTGTACTTCACGGTCATACATGGCTTCGCCGTAGGCCGGTGGAACAATAAAGCTGCCGGTATTGGTGGCCTTGATCTGATAGACGAACTCCTGCACCTCGGTGCCGGCGCTGCCATAGATAATCACCCGATCTTCACGGATATCGCTGTAATCCGGCGCCCAAGTGGAGCCGGTAGCGGCCAGCGGCGACTGCCAACCGCCGCGTTCTTCGCTCTCCTCGCCGGCATCGGCCGGTTCCGGCGGCGTCTGCTGCACCACTTCGAACCCGCCCGGCAGCAGATCGACGATCGCCAGGTTGCTCTGCCCCTCTTTCGAGTTGGCGCGCACCTTCAGATGGACGTTGATCTTCTGCCCCAGCGTCACCTGCGTCACCGGCTTGCCCTGTTCGTCGGTGTAATCGCGGACGATCTCAATGCCGCGCGACAGCGCTTTTTGCGGCGCATTCAGGTCGTAACCGGCCTGCGTCACCACATACCAGGCCGGCGCATTGCCGCCGTTGGTGAAGCGCACCGCGGTGGCATCGGCGTTGAACTGCCCCTGAACGAACAACCCCTGCAGCTCACTGATGCGCTGCGGCTCGCCGCCGCTTTTGCCTACCTGCACGATGCCCAAGGCGTCCGCATTGGCGGATTGCGCCGCCACCTGGGCCGAATAGCTTTCCAGCGCCAGAATGCTCATCGCGGAGGAGTAGGTGGTATAACGCTCTTCTTTCAGCGCCTTGACCATATTCTCCAGCACCTGCGGCGGGATCGACGCCACCTTCTCCGGGAAGTGACGGGTAATCAGATACAGCCGCGTCGCATCCTGCACCAGCGGATCGAAATAGTTCTGCGTCCACCAGGCGCTGTCATACGCCTTGCTCAGCTGCTGCCAGCTCGGTTGCAACAGCGCGGCGGCTTCGTCGTCCATCTTCAACAACCGATAGGAAGAAGCCAGATACAGCGCGCTCAGATCGGTTTTCCACCCTTCGCCATAGCGTTTTTGCAGCGTATCCTGCACCGCCGCCAGCGAGTTGGTGGTCACTTCGCCCTGCAGCGTCAGCAGGTAAACCGCCCAGCTGCGCAGGCGCAGCAGATACAGATCGTCGAATCCGCTGGCCGCCAGCTCGCGCAATGCGCCGTTGGCCTCGTCCAGCATGCCTTCCGGCAGGGCGTAGCCCGCCGCTTTGGCTTCGAGCAGATACTGCACCACATAAGGCGTGACGAAAGGATCGGCATCCGGCGACGAACGCCAGGCGCCGATCGCTCCGCTGTCGTTCTGGCGCGCGCGCAGCACGCCAAGCAGGTTGCGCAGCTGCTTGCTGACTTCCGCCTGGCTCAGGCTGCTTTTCATCTCGGGGTGGCGGCTCTGCAGCATCAGCGGAATGGAGCGGCTGACGATCTGCTCGGAACAGTAATACGGGTAATCCGCCAGGTACTGCGCCAGCCCGCTGGTCAGCACCAGCGGCGAATTAGATACCGCCGCCCGGCGCTGCGCGAAAGCGTCAAACATCTGGCGCAGGCCATCGACGTTCTGACTGCCGCCGCTCATGCGCCCCATCACCGACTGGGTACGGTACGGCGCCGCCGGCCGCACCGAGGTGCTGACAGTGCGGCGGCTGGCCTGGTCGCCGTAACGGGCGTCGAACACCAGCGGCGCATCGCCCAGCACGGCTTTGGCGCGCAGGCGGAAAGCGATCACGCCTTCGCGTTTTTCCGCCAGCGTCAGGCTTTGCGTCGCGTTGCCCACCACCTCCAACTGCGGCGGCGGCGTCAGCAGGACATTGATAGCCACCGACTGACCGTTCAGCCCGTCGAGGTTGTTGCTGACGCCCACGCTGACGTCGAACTCGTCACCCGGCGCCACCATCGCCGGCACGTTCGGCGTCATGATGAAATTGTCGCGCACCGTGGCGGCGGTTTGCGCCTTGCCGATTTTCTCCGGGGTCACCGAAATCGCCATCACGCGGATCTTGCCGTTGAAGTAGTCCGGCACCGGGTAAACGAACTGCTTCTCGCCGCTGACCTCGGTAATGCCGGACCAATAGGCCACCGGCTTGTCGCGCTTGCGCTTGAACGGGTTGAGGTTGAGATCCAGCCCCTCGCCCGCATCGCCGCCCGGCGCCGCGGTCAGCGCCATCAGCTTGCTGAATTCCGGCAGGATCAGATCGAGGATCTGCGAGCTGCTCACGTTCAGTTCGCGCTTGCTGAAGAAGAACTCCAGCGGATCCTTCAGGCGGTAGCGCGCCACCTGCAGAATGCCCTCATCGACGGCGAACAGCGCCACCTGCTGCGGCGCGTCGGTCTTGACCGTCATCGTCAGGTTTTCACCCGGCTTGATGACCTCCGGCGCCGTCACCTCGAGGCTGTTTTGCCGCGCCTTGGTGCTGATCTTGAACGGCATCACGCCATAGCTCAGCGGGCTCATGAAGATCTCGCTGGAGTTGATATCGCGCACGAACTGCACGTTGATGTAGCCGTTGCCCTCCATGCCGGCCGGCACGCGGATCTTCTGCACCGAGCTGGTGGTGTCGGTGTGGAACCACTGCCAGGCGTAAACCCTGTCCTTCTCGATGGTGATCAAGCCGCTGCCGGTATAAGGCGCGTTGATCGCCACCTCGATCTCTTCGCCCGGCTGGTATTCCGCCTGGTTCAGTTTCAGCTTCAGTTCGGCGTTGCGATCCAGCGAACGGCTCAGGTTGGCGTTGCCGGCCACGCTGTAGGCGACGCGGTTGAGCGTTTTGCCCTGCGCATCTTCAATCACCAGCACGAAGTCGCCCGGCTTATCGGTCGCCAGCCGCAGATCCGCGCCCTGCCCGCTCAGCGCCAGCGGCTGTTCCGACAGCTGCACTTCCTTCATCTTCGACTGGTATTTGTAAACGCCCGAATCCTGTTTGGTCAGCACCGAAATGTATTTCTGCTCGATCAACACCTGCTTCAGGTTCGGCATGGCGATCTGTTTCAGGTCCGGATCGATGGCGATCACGTTCAGATGGCGCTCCGCGTCGCGGTTGATGTAGCCCAGATCGCCGTCCGCCTTCACCCCGATCAGGTAATCGTAAGGCGAAACCAGCGTGCGGGCGGTCGCCGCCACCGAGCGCCCACCGCCGGCGACGAACGCCTCCGACAGCAGCTGCAGCTGATAAGTGGCGTCGGCGTAGGATTTCAGATCGAGCGGGATATCGGCCGCGCCGTGCTCATCGGTGGTGCGATCTTCCAGCTCGGTTTCGAACCCGTCGCTGTTTTGCCGATTTTCATAGAACGCATAATCCGGGAAGCGATCGAAGCTCGGATACATCGGCCGCAGCGTCAGCCTGGTGCTCACGCGGCGATCCTGCGCCGGGGTGCCGAACAGGTTCTGCACATCGATGCTGGCCTTCAGCTCGGACGGTTTGGCCCAGCCTTGCTGGCGGTTCGGCGTCAGCGCCAGCTTCACTTTCAGCTGATCCGGTTCGAACTCCTTCACATTGACCGCGGTATGGCCGAGCAGCGTGGAGGTATCGTTGTTTTTGCCGATCAGATACAGATAGACGTTCCACTCGCCGGTAGGCGAGTTTTCATCGGTGGTATAGCTCAGCTCATTGAAACCGCTGGCGCCCAGCGTCAGCGGCACGGTGGTCATCAGCTTGTCGCGCGGATCGCGGATTTCGGCGCGCACCGGCACGCCGGCCAGGCCAACGCCCCAGTCGGCGGCGCGGGTGATGAGGCCGATGTTAAAGGTATCCCCCGGCCGATAAACGCCGCGATCGGAGAACAGGTAACTGCTGAGCGTGCGCGGATCGGTCGGCGTTTGTTCACCGGCGACGTCGAAGCGCGAGAAATCCAGCCCGCGATCGTTATAGCTGCCGGTCGGCAGGAAGGAGACATCCCCCTCCTTTTCCACCAGGAACATCACCGGCTGGCGCTCGTTGGTGTACACGTCGAGCGCCGGGAAACGCACGTGGCCGTCGGCCCCGGTGGTTTGGCTGAGCAGCGTCACGCCATTTTTGGCCACCACCGACACGTTGGCGCCGCTGACCGGCGCGCCGCTTTGAATCGACTGCACAAAGACGTCGCGCGTCTTATCCTGCGAGCTCTTGGCGACGATGCCCAGATCGGTCACCACCACAAAGCGCGAATCGCCGACGTCGGGCTGATCTTCCCCGGTGCTCTCGTCCGGTTCCTGTTCTGGCTCGGCGCCCGCCTCTTCCGCCGCCGGTTTCCGGTTCGGCTGCCATTCGGACAGCGTCAGCAGGAATACTCCGCGATGGGAACTGGCGTTGGTGGAGAGATAGCGGGAGAGATCGATGCCCTGATAGTTCACTTCCCCCGGCCGCTCGTTGTTGAGCGCCGTCTGGTATTTGAAATGCTCGGTGAAATATTCGTCGTTGAGCCGGTTGAATTCCGTTGACGAGTATTCCCGGCTTTTGAAGGAGACGATGTGCTGCAGCTGACTCGGGATCACCCGCTTGATGTCCAGCCGCAGGCCCGCCACGTTGCGCGCCGCCACGCTGATCTGTTTGTCGCCGTTGACCGACAGCAGCGAGCCTGCGGACATGAACTGCAGCGATTTCGGGAACTCCGGCACTTCGACCACTCGATAAACCTTCTTCGGCATTTTGTAACCGCCGACGGAGACCAGCTGGTTGTCTATCTCGATCAGCACGAAGCGGTGCGCCGGAGCTTCAAAGCGGAAGCTGAACTGCGGCTGGTAGGCCTCTTCCGCCTCGTTAAGCGTCAATGGCAATGCCGTCGCCTGCGCCAGCACGTTTTTACCGACGCTGTCGACCGTCCATTGATAGAAATCTTCAGCATCGTTGGCGGTCTCGGCATCGCTCGGATCGTGCTGCGGCAGCAGCCAGGCTTTGGTGGCCCGCGCCAGCTCTTTATCCTTCACCGCATCGCTGAAGCCGACCACCAGCGCACGCTGCCCTTGGCCGCCGTCGGTATCCACCACCTGGGCGCTGGCGTCGCTCAGCGCCAGGCTGTACAGCGTCGGTACTTTGACCCAGTTGCTTTTCGCCTCAGCGACCGCATTGCCGGCCGCCGTCGATTTAACGCCTTTGCCGACGGTCAGATGCACAGCACCGCCCTGATCCAGCGCCTGCAGCGGCTCGGAATGCACCCAGGCGTTCAGTTTTTTCTCGTCATAGACCAGGGAGAAGTTCAGCTTTTTCTCGGAGGAAGCGCTGCCCTCCTTCAATCCCAGCGAAATCTGTTTTTCAAAGCTGGCGACGTCGACCGGCGCATTGAACTGCAAATTGAAAATCGCGCTGCGTTTCTGCGCATCTTGCGGATCGCGGTAATACTCGGCCTGCCCCAGGCGGTAATCGAACGCGGGCACGGTGAAGGCATAGCGGGTTTTGGCGAGCTTGACCTGCGGCGCCAGCAAGGTGGCGGGCTCGAGGGTTACGTCATATTTCGCGCCCATCGGCAGCGGTTTTTTCGGCGTGAACACCAGCGTCGACTCATTGCGCCACGCCCACTGCCCTTCTGCAGCCGGTTTGAGGATGATGCCGGCGCTCACGGTTTTACCCACCGCGCTTATTGCCGCGGCCGAGCCGCTGAAGGTCAGGCTCACCGTTTGCGGCGCCTGCCGGGCGGCGGCGTAGTCTATCAGCTCGGGGTTGGCCAACTCGGCGCTGATCTCCTGAACCGCCATTGGCGCCGGTTCGATGGGCTGGGGGCGGTTTTGCCACCAGTGCCAGCCGTAAAACGCGCCGCCTGTGGCGCCCGCCAGCAGCAGCAAGCCCAAACCGATCGCTTTCGGGTGTTTATCTACGCCGCTTTCGAGCCGCAAAAAACCGCGCAGCAGCGCAGCCCACCAGGCCGGCGCACGCCAGCTGAGGTTGCCGACCAGCGGTCTCAGCAACCGCCCCAACAGCGACAAAATCCCGCCCAGCAGGCGGCAAACGCCCTTAACCAGGGTAAAAGGCAAACGCAGGATAAACCTTAATAAATCCATTATTGCAGCACCTCATCATCCTAATGCAGCCCCCGGTCAACCGCCGCGGTTCAACCGAGCCGAAAGACGCCTTCGGCTCTCCTGCCCGGCATCCGCGCGAGTACTCTACACTGCCGGGCGGCAAAAATCTGCGCGCCGCCGGCGAATTACGGCGCTTTATTCAACATCAAATCCAGCTGTTGCAGCAGCACCAGCAGCGGCAGGCTGCTCGGTTCACGATCTTTCAACGCCTCTTCGAAATAAGGCGTGATGGCGAAGCGCGTCGGCAGCGGCGCTTCGGCGTCCAGCAACGCATACATGCGCGGCAAGAACACCCACTGCAGCCAGGCTTCGGCCGACATGCTGTCGATGCAGAACGGCTCGGTGCTGGAGAAGGCCTCATGATCAGGCGGCGCGGCCTGCCACAGCGCCAGATCGCGCATGGATTGTTCAATCGCCTGCAAACTGCGGCGCACCTGGTTATGTATACTCATCTGCATTCCCGATCTCTTTTCATCATGGTATTCAGCGCGCTGGCTGAAAGGCGGCAAAGCATAGCATTTTTATAGCCCAAATTCGGCGCGTCTGAGACAGCCCGCCGTTTTTATCTGGTGGCGTCCGCCGCCGCGCGGCACAATAGGCCCACCGAGTTCACCACACAGATAAAGATTCATGTCCGTAATAACAGAGAAAAAAAACCACGCGACGCCCGGTAAGGCCATGCTGGCTTCGGTCACCGGTTACGCCATGGACGGGTTTGACCTGCTGATCCTCGGCTTTATGCTGCCGGCCATCAGCAGCGAATTAGGATTAACCTCATCGGCCGCCGGTTCGCTGGTCACCTGGACGCTGATCGGCGCGGTGCTGGGCGGCGTGATCTTCGGCCACCTCAGCGATCGCTTCGGCCGAATCCGGGTGCTCACGATCACCATCCTGATGTTTTCCCTGTTCACCGGCCTGTGCGCCGTGGCGCAAGGATATTGGGATCTGCTGGCCTATCGCACCCTGGCGGGCATCGGGCTGGGCGGCGAGTTCGGCATCGGCATGGCGCTGATCGCCGAAGCCTGGCCGGCGGAGAAGCGCAACCGCGCTTCGGCTTACGTCGGCATGGGCTGGCAACTGGGCGTGCTGGCGGCCGCCTTCCTGACGCCGCTGCTGCTGGAACACATCGGCTGGCGCGGCATGTTTTTGGTCGGCCTGCTGCCGGCGCTGGCGTCATTCCTGATCCGCCGCACTCTGGGTGAACCGGAGGAATTCGTACGGCAGAAAGACGCTGGGCAATCGCTCTCCTTCCTGCAGCGTTTGCGCCTGCTGTTTAAGGATCGCGCCACCAGCAAGGCCAGCATCGGCATCTTCATTCTCTGTTCGGTGCAGAACTTCGGCTACTACGGGCTGATGATCTGGATGCCGACTTACCTGGCGAAAAACTTCGGCTTCTCGCTCACCAAGTCCGGCCTGTGGACGGCGGTGACGGTAGTCGGCATGACGTTCGGCATCTGGCTGTTTGGCGTGCTGGCCGATCGCTTCGCCCGCTGGAAGATCTTCGTGCTGTATCAGGTCGGCGCCGTGGTGATGGTGATCGGCTATGCCCAGTTGAGCGACCCGACGCTGATGCTGTTCGCCGGTGCCGTGATGGGCATGTTCGTCAACGGCATGATCGGCGGCTACGGCGCGTTAATTTCCGATACCTACCCGGTGCAGGCACGCGCCACCGCGCAGAACATCCTGTTCAATCTGGGGCGCGGCGTCGGCGGCCTGGGGCCATTGGTAATCGGTGCGCTGGTGACGCAGGTGTCGTTTACCGCGGCCATCAGCCTGCTGGCGGCAATTTACCTGCTGGATATCTACGCCACGCTGTTCCTGCTGCCGAAAAAACAGGGCGCAGGCGATACGCTGGGCGCGATTGGTTAACGCTGAAGAGGGATTAAGGCAGGGCCGCACGCGCGGCGGAATGGAACAAAAAGTTGGGGGCACTGCGTTAACAGTGCCCCCGGTTCGTTTTATAGCTATCCCGCTACACAGCGTGCTCCCTGCTCAATCCTTGAAAACTTTTCCTGCGGCCATCCTGACCAAGCGATCCTTGCATCATCCTGCAGCATCGTCCTGACGCGGTTCCTCAGCCTTCCTGACCCGCCGACAGTCCTGTGCCGGCTCTCAATCTCCGTCCTGGAGGTGTCCCTGGTTTCTATCCTGAAACATCCTGGGCATCTCCTGACGCCATCCTTCGCTCTTGCCTGAGCGCATCCCTTTGTTCTTCCTGAAGCTGCATCATCCTGATGCTTTCCTGCTCCGCCGGTTCCGTTCCGGTAACGATAAGATCGCTTAAATTCCCCGGAATCACAAGGGTTTGGGAGGTGTCTCACACTAAATTAAGCCTAAGAGTTATCCTAAAGAAATTCTAACCAATTGATCTGGATAACAATAATCTCATCGCCTGGAGAAAGGCGGGAAAAATTAAGAGCGATCTCTCACAGCCCGTGTGAGAGATCTCGCACACGGGCGACGGCGAATCCGTCGCCATTCAGTCCAGCACCGGGCGCAGCGCATCGAGGAAATTCCCCAGCGTCGCCGCCAGCAGGGTACGCTTATCGCTGCCGAACTGTTCCAGCACCACGTTGCCGCTGACGTTGCACAACGACACCATCGTCATCTCGGATTCGGTGGTCGCCAGGAACAGCGTTGGCGGCAGCTTGAGGCGCTTTTGCGTCACCAGATGGCCGATCAGGTTCTCCTGCAGGCGGATAAAATCCTCTTCGCTCCAGACCTGCAGCAGGCTCAGACGATGCTCGCCGAACTGCGCGCTCATGTCGCCGGCGTATTGCTGCGTGTAGAAACGGTGCGCGTCCGGCTGCAAACGCAGCTCCAGCGCGGCTTCTACCTTTTCCAACGTCGCCGCCGGTTCGAAAGGCTGTGGCAACCACAACACTTCGTCCTCGCGGTTCTCCACGATGCAGGGCGACGGCACGCCGTACAGCGTCTGGCTGGCCGGCGCGTGGCCGCGCTCTTGTTGCCACAACTCGACATAGCGTTGAGTGAATTCACGCAGAGCGTGCGATACATCATGGTCCATATTCTTTCCCGCATACGTTAAACTGACGGCCATTGTACCTATCTCTGACCAAGGTGACAGCAGATGTCCTCATATCAAGACCACCAGGCCCTGTCGGGGCTGACGCTGGGCAAACCCACCGCCTACCGCGATCGCTACGACGCCTCGCTGCTGCAGGCGGTGCCGCGCAGCATGAACCGCGAGCCGCTGGGGCTGTACCCCGATAACCTCCCCTTCCACGGCGCGGACATCTGGACGCTGTACGAGCTCTCCTGGCTGAACGCCAACGGGCTGCCGCAGGTGGCGGTCGGTGAAATCAGCCTCAACGCCGACAGCCTGAACCTGATCGAATCGAAAAGCTTCAAGCTGTATCTCAACAGCTTCAACCAAACCCCGTTCGCCGATTGGGAAACGGTGCGCAGCACGCTGCAGCGCGATCTGTCCGCCTGCGCCCAGGGCGAGGTGAGCGTCACCCTGTTCAGCGTCGAGCAGTTGGAAGGCACGCCGATCGCCCGCCTGGCCGGCGACTGCATCGATCAGCAGGATATCCGCATCGACAATTATGAGTTCAACGCCGACTACCTGTTGAACGCCGCCGGTGAAGAGGTGGTGGAAGAGCAATTGGTCAGCCACCTGCTGAAGTCCAACTGCCTGATCACCCATCAACCAGACTGGGGCTCGGTGCAGATAAGCTACCGCGGCGGCAAGATCGATCGCGAAGCGCTGCTGCGCTACCTGGTCTCCTTCCGCCACCACAACGAATTCCACGAGCAGTGCGTCGAGCGCATCTTTAACGATTTGATGCGCTACTGCCGGCCGCAAAGCCTGACGGTTTACGCCCGCTACACCCGCCGCGGCGGGCTGGATATCAACCCGTGGCGCAGCAACGTCGAATTCGCTCCCGAACGCGGCCGTCTGGCGCGCCAATAAGTGCGAAACATTGCTCAACAACTGAGCTAACGAGCGGTTTATGTTGGTAAAAGCGCAGGGACGGCGGTAAGGTTAAAACGAGGCTGCGGCCGGGCGGAGCGCCCGCTGCGCCGCAGCACGCCAACCATAACGAGATGCTGTTTTGCTGCGTATGGATTACTACCGCCCCGCACCGGGTGCAAAGGAGTTACCTTGATTACACACATCAGCCCGCTTGGCTCTATGGATTTATTGTCGCAGCTGGAAGTAGACATGCTGAAGCGTACCGCCAGCAGCGACCTGTACCGCCTGTTCCGCAACTGTTCGCTGGCCGTGTTGAACTCCGGCAGCCAAACCGACAACAGCAAACAGCTGCTGTCACGCTATGAAACCTTCGACATCAACGTGCTGCGCCGCGAACGCGGGGTGAAGCTGGAGCTGGTCAACCCGCCGGAAGAGGCGTTCGTCGACGGCCGCATCATCCGCTCGCTGCAGGCCAACCTGTTCGCCGTACTGCGCGACATCCTGTTCGTACACGGCCAAATCGCCAGCGCCGGCCGTTTCCAGCACCTGAACCTGGAAAACTCGGCCCACATCACCAACCTGGTATTCTCGATCCTGCGCAATGCACGCACGCTGCATCTGGATGAAGATCCCAATATGGTGGTGTGCTGGGGCGGCCACTCGATCAACGAGAACGAATACCTGTACGCGCGCAAGGTCGGCAGCCAACTGGGCCTGCGCGAGCTGAACATCTGCACCGGCTGCGGGCCGGGCGCGATGGAAGCGCCGATGAAAGGCGCGGCGGTCGGTCACGCGCAGCAGCGTTACCGCAACAGCCGCTTCATCGGCATGACCGAGCCGTCGATCATCGCCGCCGAGCCGCCAAACCCGCTGGTGAACGAGCTGGTGATCATGCCGGACATCGAAAAGCGCCTGGAAGCCTTCGTGCGCATCGCGCACGGCATCATCATCTTCCCGGGCGGCGTCGGCACCGCCGAAGAGCTGCTGTACCTGCTGGGTATCCTGATGAACCCGGAGAACAGCGAACAGGTGCTGCCGCTGATCCTGACCGGGCCGAAAGAGAGCGCCGATTACTTCCGCGTGCTGGACGAGTTCATCATGAACACGCTGGGCGATGCCGCGCGCCGTCACTACACCATCATCATCGACGATCCGGCGGAAGTGGCGCGGCAGATGAAGAAAGCCATGCCGCTGGTGAAGGAAAACCGCCGCAACACCGGCGACGCCTACAGCTTCAACTGGTCGATCCGCATCGCGCCGGATCTGCAGCTGCCGTTCGAGCCGACCCACGAGAACATGGCGAACCTCAACCTGTATCCGAACCAGCCGCCGGAGCAATTGGCCGCCGCGCTGCGCCGCGCGTTCTCCGGCATCGTGGCCGGCAACGTGAAGGAAAACGGCATCCACGCCATCGAGCAGTTCGGCCCGTACAAGCTGCACGGCGAGCCGCAGATGATGAAACAGATGGACAGCCTGCTGCAGGGCTTTGTCGCCCAGCACCGCATGAAGCTGCCGGGCAGCGCCTATGTGCCCTGCTACGAAATCGTCGCCTGACCCTCAATCCCGGGCGGCGTAACGGCCGCCCCGTTTTCTGACCTTGCCGCCCATGATGATACACCTACTGATTGTCGACGCCCTGAACCTCATCCGCCGCATTCACGCCGTGCAGGGTTCCCCTTGCGTCAACGCCTGCCGCCACGCGCTGCAGCAGTTGATCCAGCACAGCCGCCCGACCCACGCGGTGGCGGTCTTCGACGAGGACGATCGCCGCGACAGCTGGCGTCACCAAATTCTGCCGGACTACAAGGCCGGGCGTTCGCCGATGCCGGAAAATCTGCAGCAGGAGATGCCGCAGCTGCGCGAGGCCTTCGCCGAACTGGGCGTCGCCAGCTGGCATTCTCCCGGCAACGAGGCGGACGATCTGGCGGCCACGCTGGCGGCGAAGGTCGCCGGCGGCGGCCACCAGGTGACCATCGTCTCCACCGACAAAGGCTACTGCCAGCTTTTGGCGCCGAACGTGCAGATCCGCGATTACTTCCAGAAACGCTGGCTGGATATGCCTTTCGTGCAACAGGAATTCGGCGTGCGGCCGCAGCAGCTGCCGGACTATTGGGGGCTGGCGGGGATCGGCAGCAGCAAGATCCCCGGCGTGGCCGGTATCGGGCCGAAAACCGCCGTGCTGCTGTTGCAGCAGTCGGGCAGCCTGGACGGGCTCTATCAGCAGCTGGAACAGGTGCCGGAGAAATGGCGCGGCAAGCTGGAGCAACACCGCGAGCTGGCCTACGTCAGCAAACAAGTCGCCACGCTGCGCACCGATCTGTCGCTGGACGGCAACCTGCAGCAGCTGCGCCTGCCGATACCATAAGGGCGCTGCAAGCAGCGCCCTTCATCAGGCTTAACGCGATTAATCGCGCTCGTCGCGCCGGCCCGGCACCGCCGACCACATGCGGCGCACGTGTACGGTGATCTCTTCGCGGTCGTGATACAGCTGCTTGGCATGCACTTCGACGCTGACGCCGGCAGCGCCCAGCGCTTCGCGGATGCTCATCAGGTTCTGCGACACTTCCTCATAGCGCTTTTTCATCGGCAGCTTGAGGTTAAAAATCGCTTCGCGGCACCAGCCTTTCACCAACCACTGGACCATCAGGCTGGTTACCTTCGCCGGCTTCTCCACCATGTCGCACACCAGCCAGTAGATCTTGCTGCTGTTCGGCTCGAACTTGAAGCCGTCGGCGCGGTGGTGCGTCACCTGGCCGGTTTCCATCAGGCTCGGCGCCATCGGGCCGTTATCCACCGAATGCACCATCATGCTGCGTTTCACCAACTGATAGGTCCAGCCGCCCGGGCAGGCCCCCAGATCGACCGCGTGCATGCCGCTGGCCAGGCGTTCGTCCCACTCGTCGGCGGGGATGAACACGTGGAACGCTTCTTCCAGCTTCAGCGTCGAACGGCTCGGCGCATCGGCCGGGAAGCGCAGACGCGGAATGCCCATGTAGAACGGCGAGTTGTTGTTGCTGTAGGAGTAACCGACGTAGCAGCAGCCCGGCGCGATGAAGAACACGTGCACCACCGGGCGAGTGGGGTTCTCGCGCGCCATCAGCACCTTCTGCTCGCGCATCGCGGCGCGCAGCGGCACCGTCAGCTTGCGGCAGAACTTCATCAGCTCTTTGCTTTCGTTGGTGTCCGGCACTTCCACCCGCAGCTCGCCGCCGCGGTCAACCACGCCGATCAGCATGCCGACGATCGGCGATACCCGATCTTCCGGCGGCAGATCGCGCAGCAGCTCACCCACCACGATCATCTGGCGGGCGAAAATCAGTTCGCGGAACGGAATTTCCCGCGCCAGGCGATCGGCATCGTCCGGCTGATAGCATTCGAACAGCACGTAACCGCTGTGCTCTTTTACCCGCGCAAAACCGAAAATCTCCCGCTGGGCGGCTTTGTCGGTGATCTCCGCCGCACACTCTTTTTCAAAGCCAGGGCGGCAGTACAACGCAATCTTATTCATGGCGCTCGGCCTTTTTCCTCAGACGCAAAGCGCCAATCAACATCAATATCCAGCCGATCAGGAAGCACACGCCGCCAACCGGCGTGATGTATACCCAGACCTTCAGGTGCGACAGCGCCAGGCAATAGAGGCTGCCGCTGAACAACACGGTGCCGAACGCCAACAGCGCTCCGCTCCAGTAAAACCACAGGCTCACGCGGCGCTGCATCGCGACCGCCAGCGCCAGGATGGCCAGGGTGTGGAACCCCTGATACTCCAGCCCGGTGCGGATCCAGGCCATTTCGTTGGCGCCGAGCGTGCCGCTTAATACATGCGCGCCGAATGCGCCCAACGCGACAAACACAAAGCCGCTGATAGCGGCGAAAACCAGCATGGAACGGCTGCTCATCGTGATTTATCCCATTTAAAATCACCGGCCGCGGCAAGGCGGCGGCCGGTCTTATTGTTCGTAGCGGAAGCGGAACTTCTCTTGTTCGCTGGCGGCGCGCGCCAGGATCCACTGCCGGAAGGCGGCTATTTTACCCAGTTCTGCCTGGCTGTCATGACATACCAGATAAAAAGCGTTTTTACTGACCAGCACATCGTTGAACGGGCACACCAGGCGACCGGCTTCGATCTCGGTTTGCGCCATCACATTGTTCACCAGCGCCACGCCCTGGCCGTGCACCGCCGCCTGCACCACCATCGCGCTATGGCTGAAGATCGGCCCCTGCTGCACATTGATGTGCTGCAACCCCAACTGGCGCGTATAGGCCAGCCAGTCGCGGCGTGAAACGTCATGCAGCAGCGTATGATAAGCCAGATCCTCTGCGGTTTTCAGCGGATGATCGCCGGTCAGCAGGCTCGGCGAACACACCGGCAGCAGATATTCCGCATACAGGCGCTCGGCGCGCAGCCCCGGCCAGTTGCCGCGGCCGTAGAAAATCGCCACGTCGACGTCGTCCGCCAGCTTGTCTTCTTCGCGGTCCACCGCCTGGATGCGCACGTCGATCCCCGGATAAGCTGAGTTAAAGCCGGACAGGCGCGGCACCAGCCACTGAATGGCGAAGCTCGGCGGCAAACTGACGGTCAATGCCCCCTTGGCGCTACGCGCCTGCAGCTTGCGCGTCGCCTCGTTGATCGAAGAGAAGATCTCCTTGATATCGAGGTAGTAACTTTGCCCCTCTTCGGTCAGCAGCAGCGAGCGGTTACGCCGGCGAAACAGCTTCAGCCCGAGGAAGTCCTCCAGCGACTTGATCTGGTGGCTCACCGCGGCCTGGGTCACGAACAGCTCTTCCGCCGCCTTGGTGAAACTCAGGTGGCGAGCGGCCGCATCGAACACGCGCAGCGCATTGAGGGGAGGTAAGCGTTTAGACATTAAATTAGCTACTTTTGTGTAACATTAATCCGAATGATTCGGCGCCGAAAATCGGGCGGCTTTGTGTGGCAAGCCATCGGTAAACGCTAACGGCGTATTGCCATTAGTTTTTTTAATCCGAGCCATTATAATTTGTCCGTTGAGGATGCGCCAGCAAATACCTATAGTGGCGGCACTTCCCGGGCCGGAACGAAAAGGGAGTGGGTGTCGAGGACGCCGATGAACTTTTGGCTTGTGGTTGTGATGTTGTGTTTGCAAATTGTCCGGCGATTCCGGACATGGTAGCTAGGCTACTGTTTTTTCACTTCCTGTACATTTACCCTGTCTGTCCATAGTGATTTTATGCAGCACCGCAAAACTTGCGGTGCTTTTTTTTGCCTGACGGTTACTGGTTGCTTTCAACCATCTCTTTCACATCGGCGCGGTTGATCTGCTGCTCGACGCCGTTGGCGTCTTTATAGCTGATCATGCCGGTATCGTTGTCCACTTTTGGCTTGCCGTCAGCGACAATGGTGCGTCCGTCATTGGTATGCATCACGTAGTTGCTGGAACAGGCGGCCAGGGTAAACGTAAGCATCAGGGCAGAGAGAACTGCGGCTGTTTTCTTCATTGAGGACTCCTTTTTAGTTTTAAATGCTGATAAATACCTTTTATGTGTATAGATGCGATTAATAAGCGCACATTTAATAGCATAACAAACTTTCCCAATTTTGCCAGGCGATAAGTCCTAATAGGCAGGATCGCTTGTCTCCGGCGGCAAAATAGGACAGGATCCCCCATCGACTCAAGCCAGTGACAATCAGGGTATGACGCCTTTTAACCCCAGCCTTTTTCGCCAACAGTTTCCCGCGCTCGCGCAGGACGGCATCTATCTGGACAGCGCCGCCACCGCGTTAAAACCGCAGGCGGTGATCGACGCCACGCAGCAATTTTATCGCGATGACGCCGCCACCGTGCACCGCAGCCAGCATCGGGCGGCGCAGGATCTGACCGCCCGCTTCGAGCAGGCGCGCGGCCAGGTGGCGCAGCTGATCAATGCGCCGTCGGCCGACGACATCGTCTGGACGCGCGGCACCACCGAAGCGATCAACCTGGTGGCGCAGAGCTACCTGCGTCCGCGTCTGCAGCCGGGCGATGAAATCCTGGTGAGCGAAGCGGAACACCACGCCAACCTGATCCCCTGGCTGATGGTGGCGGAACAAACCGGCGCGCGGGTGGTGAAACTGCCGATCGGCGCCGATCGGTTGCCGGATTTGACGCAGCTGCCCACCCTGCTCAACGACAAAACCCGCCTGTTGGCGCTGGGGCAAATGTCCAACGTCACCGGCGGCTGCCCGGATCTGGCGCCGGCGATCGCGATGGCGCATGCCGCCGGCGCACGCGTGATGATCGACGGCGCACAGGGCGTGGTTCACGGCCCGGCCGACGTACGGCTGCTCGACATCGACTTCTACGCCTTTTCCGGCCACAAGCTGTATGGCCCGACTGGCATCGGCGCGCTGTACGGCAAAGCCGAGCTGCTGGCGCAGATGGCACCCTGGCAAGGCGGCGGCAAGATGCTGACCCAGGCATCGTTCGACGGCTTTACCCCGCAAAAGCCGCCGCATCGCTTCGAAGCCGGCACGCCAAATATCGCCGGCGTGCTGGGGTTGGCCGCGGCGCTCACCTGGCTCAGCGAGCAGGACATGGCGGCGGCGGAGCGCTACAGCCGCGAGCTGGCGGACCAGGCGGAACAGCGGCTGGCGCAGCTGCCGGGCTTTCGCAGCTTCCGCAGCTCCGGCTCCAGCCTGCTGGCGTTCGACATCGCCGGCGTACACCACAGCGACATCGTCACCCTGCTGGCGGAGCAAGGCATTGCGCTGCGCGCCGGCCAACACTGCGCGCAGCCGCTGATGGCGGCGTTGGGCGTCAGCGGCACGCTGCGCGCGTCGTTCGCCCCCTACAATACGCAACAGGACGTCGATACGCTGGTCAGCGCGTTGACTCACGCCCTCGATCTGCTGGCCGACTGACTTGATTCCCGGAGACGCTATGCTCGCCCCCCATCCTTTTGGCCGAGAGGTCACCGCCGAGGCGTTGATCGCCACCTTCAGCACGCTGAAACAGTGGGAAGATCGCTACCGCCAGCTGATTATGCTCGCGAAACGGCTGCCGCCGCTGCCGGAGGCCTTGCGCAGTGAAGAAATGGCGTTGAGCGGCTGTGAAAACCGCGTCTGGTTGGGGCACCAGTTGCTGGAAGACGGCACGCTGCACTTCTATGGCGACAGCGAAGGCCGCATCGTGCGCGGCCTGCTGGCGGTACTGCTGACCGAAGTGGAAGGGAAAACGCCGCAGCAGATCGCCGCATTGGATCCGCTGGCGCTGTTCGACCGGTTAGCGCTGCGCGCCCAGCTGAGCGCCACCCGCGCCGGCGGCCTGGCGGCATTGGCCGCCGCCGTCAAGGCGATCGCCGCCCGTTACGCCTGAGGCGCCGCCTTCGCCACCATCTTTTTCAGCGCGTGCGACACGGCGACGAAGCCGAAAGTAGCGGTGACCATGGTCGCCGCGCCGAACCCCGCGCTGCAATCCATTCTTTTCGGCCCTTCCGCCGTGCTGCGTGAAGCGCACACCGAACCGTCCGGCTGCGGATAAACCAGCGGCTCGCTGGAGAAGACGCAGTCGATGCCCAGCTTGCCCTTGCCGTTTTTCACCACGTTGAAATCGTGCTTCAGCCGCTCGCGCAGCTTGGCGGCCAGCGGATCCTGGATGGTTTTCGCCAGATCGGCCACTTCGATCTTGGTCGGGTCAATCTGCCCGCCGGCGCCGCCGGTGGTCACCACCGGGATCTTGAAGCGGCGGCAGTATGACAGCAACGCCGCCTTCGGCCGCACGCTGTCGATCGCGTCGATGACGTAGCTGAAGTTATGGTCCAGCAGCTCGGCAACGTTGTCCGGGGTGATGAAATCGTCGATGCAGGTCACCCGGCATTCCGGGTTAATCGCCAGGATACGCTCCGCCATCACCTCGGTTTTCGATTGCCCGACGTGTTGGCGCAACGCGTGGATCTGGCGGTTGGTATTGGTGACGCAAACATCATCCATGTCGATCAGGGTGATGGCGCCGATGCCGGTGCGCGCCAGCGCCTCAGCCGCCCAGGAACCCACGCCGCCGATGCCGATCACGCAGACGTGCGCCTGCGCGAACACCGCCAGCGCCTGCTGGCCGTACAACCGCGCCGTGCCGCCGAAACGCTGCAGATAGGCTTCCGAATAAGCTGTGCTCATAACGCTTTAATTACCTTCGTAATGCAAATGATAAGGGCCGGAAAATCCGGCCCTTGCGGGTCACTCTTTTCACGCCGTATGCGTTTACCGGGTGGCCAGCAACGAACCGCCGCCGTTTGACTGATTGGCGCTGAACAGCTGACCGCCGCCGTTGTTCTTCAGCACCCAGACGCGGCCGTAGTGGTTGTAGTACCCCGCCGAGTGGCCGGCTTCCGGTCCGATGCCCTGATACATGTCAAAATGCTGGCCCTTGATGGCGCCGCCCACGTCGAGCGCGACCATCAGGCGCATCTCGTATTTTCCCGTGAATTTACCCTTGTTGTCCAGCAGCGGCACTTCGGCCAGCAGCGTGGTGCCCGCCGGGATCAGCGAACGGTCGGAAGCCACCGAGGCTTTGGCGATCAGCGGCACCGCGCTGGCGCCTCTCACCGGCGCAAAAGCTTCCGGGCGGAAGAACACGAACGATGGGTTTTGCTCCAGCAGCTCACGCACCTCTGCGGCGCTGTGGGTATCCGCCCACTGACGGATCGCCTGCATCGACATGTCCGCCTTGGCCACTTCACCGCGATCGATCAGCACCTTGCCGATGCTGCGATAGGCGTGGCCGTTCTTGCCGCCGTAGCCGAAGAACACCAGCGGCTGGCCGTTGCCGTAGTCGACATAGCCGCTGCCCTGGACTTCCATCATGAAGTTGTCCATCAGCGAGTTGGTGTAAGCGATGATATAGCGATCGTCGAGCGCGCCGGAATAGATGCCCGCGCGATCCGGCAAGCGGCCCCTGCCCTTCGGCGGCATGCGGTACAGCGGATAGCGGAACTCGCCCTGTTGGGTATAGCTCGCCTGCACCACCGGCGTGTAGTAGCCGGTAAACTGCACGTTGCCGTAATTGTCGACGCCTTCCATCTGGTAAGCGCTGAGGCCGTACTGGCTCAGCATGCGCGTGTCGGCGCCGGACGCCATCCAATTTTGTACCGCCTGATAGGTGCCGTTGTTGCGGTTGAACAGCGAAGGCGACGCGTACTTGATCTCCATCAGCTGATCCGAATAATCCTTGGCGTTGACCGGCGAACCTTTGGCGTTGGGCTGATTGACCAGCTCCAGCGACTGATCCAGACGGCCGTCTTTATATTGCTGACCCCGATCGGTCGGCTTGGACGAACAGCCCGCCAACACCGCCACCATCAACCCGCCCAGCAGGTATTTGCCCCAACGTCCTTTCATCGCGCACACTCTCAAACTGATATGATCTACCGGCTGAACGATAACAAACGCTCATTGATAAAGGAATCGCTGCAAATAAAAAAAGCCGCACGGAGGATGGTGATGAAAAAGAAGGCAAATTGCGGGCAAATTCAGCAGAAAAACGGGTTTAGGCCAATAAAATGCAAAAAGGGTTTGCAACAAAACGCATGGAGAGTATAGTGCGCATCCATCGGACGCGGGGTGGAGCAGCCTGGTAGCTCGTCGGGCTCATAACCCGAAGGTCGTCGGTTCAAATCCGGCCCCCGCAACCAACCGATGCCGCAGCGGCGGTATTTTGCGTTTGGTTTCGATAACAAAGTATTACACGGACGCGGGGTGGAGCAGCCTGGTAGCTCGTCGGGCTCATAACCCGAAGGTCGTCGGTTCAAATCCGGCCCCCGCAACCAACCGAATGTCGTACCAGCGGCATAACATGAAACGGTAGTTCGTAGTAATACAGCATCAAGACGGACGCGGGGTGGAGCAGCCTGGTAGCTCGTCGGGCTCATAACCCGAAGGTCGTCGGTTCAAATCCGGCCCCCGCAACCAACTCTTGATGACAACAGACAAGCACCCTGACGGGTGTTTTTTTGTATCTGCAATCCGCGAAACTAGCCGGACTCGCGCCCGGCCCTGCCTCTATCGGCTCGCCAGCGCGCCGCCGTTGGCGAAATAAGCCTTGATGCCCGCCAGAATCGACTCCGCCACCTGCTGCTGGAAATGGCTGGTGCGCAGCTTGCGCTCCTCTTCGATATTGCTGATAAACGCCGTCTCCACCAGGATCGACGGGATATCCGGCGCCTTTAACACCGCAAAACCGGCCTGATCGACGCGATTCTTGTGCAGCCGGTTGATTTTCCCCATCCGATTCAACACTTCCTTGCCGAACTTCAGGCTGTCGTTGATGGTCGCGGTCTGGATCAGATCGAACATGGTGTGGTCGAGATAACGGTCGCCGCTCTTGCTGACGCCGCCGATTTGGTCCGAGGCGTTCTGCGTCTGCGCCAGGAACTTGGCCGCCGAGCTGGTGGCGCCCTTGGTGGACAACGCGAACACCGATGAACCGCGCGCGGCGCGGCTGGTGAAGGCGTCGGCGTGAATCGAAACGAACAAATCCGCGCGCTGCTTGCGCGCCTTGGCGACGCGCACCTTGAGCGGGATAAACACGTCTTCGTTGCGCGTCATGAACACTTTCATGTTTGGCTCGCGCTTGATCATGGCGCTCAGCTTGCGGGCAATCTGCAACACAATGTCTTTCTCGCGCGTCTTGTACTTGCCGATAGCGCCGGGATCTTCGCCGCCGTGGCCGGGATCCAGCATGATGACGATCGGCCGATCGCGCCCCGCCTTACCGGCCTGCGGCGCTTCCGGCGGCAGCGTGCGCTCCAGATCGCCCTTGTTGTAATCTTCCAGTAACGCCAGCAGCGGATCATACTCCTCGCCGCCGCTGCTGCCCTTGGTCGGATAGAGATCCATCACCAGGCGATTGCGATACTCCGGCACCGGCGCCAGCGTAAAAATATGCGGGCTGACGCTCTGCTTGAGCTCCAGCACCAGCCGCACGGTATTCTGATCGAACTGGCCGACGCGCGCCTGCTTGAGATACGGATCGTCGGCGCGCACCTGCCCGGCGATGCCTTTCAGCACGCTGTTGAGGTGGACGCCTTCGATATCCACCACCACGCGATCAGGATTGGTCAGGGCAAACTGCTTGTATTTCAGCTCGACGTTGGATTCCAGCGTGACGCGGGTATAGGTGGAGGATGGCCAGACGCGCACGGCGATCACGTGCGATGACGCGGCGAAGCCCGTGCGACTCACACTCAGCAACCAGCTGGCGGCAACGCCCTGTAATAAACGACGGCGGCCCAGATTGTGATTAGAGTTTGGCATGCGGCTCCGGCAGTAATAGCTGTTTACAACAGATGAAAAAAACATCAATAAAATGGGGATGCCGAAAACTTTAACCAATCATTCCAGCCCTGTCATCAGAAAATCTTTTTATGGTTTTTCAATTTATTAACGATTTGGCGCCCTTAGCGCACTCTTCATGATGATTTCTCGCTTGCCATCGGCGCCATAAAAGAATAAAAATACAAAAATACCGTATAAATATGCAAAAGAGGTTTGTCGTGAAGGAACGTAGTACAGAGCTGGTGCAAGGATTCCGTCACTCAGTCCCCTATATCAACGCCCACCGCGGCAAAACGTTTGTCATCATGCTCGGCGGGGAAGCCATCGAACACGAGAATTTCTCCAACATCGTCAATGATATCGGGCTGCTGCATAGTCTGGGCATTCGCCTGGTGGTGGTTTACGGCGCGCGGCCGCAGATCGACGCTAACCTGGCGCAGCATAACTTTGAGCCGATCTACCACAAGCACACCCGCGTGACCGACGCCCATACGCTCGAACTGGTCAAGCAAGCCGCCGGTTTGTTGCAGCTCGACATCACCGCCCGGCTGTCGATGAGCCTCAACAATACGCCGCTGCAGGGCGCGCATATCAACGTGGTCAGCGGCAACTTCATCATCGCGCAACCGCTGGGCATCGATGACGGTATCGACTACTGTCACAGCGGCCGCATTCGCCGCATCGATGAAGACGCGATCCACCGCCAGCTCGACAGCAACGCCATCGTGCTGATCGGCCCGGTCGCGGTTTCCGTTACCGGCGAGAGCTTCAACCTGACCTCGGAAGAAGTGGCCACCCAGCTGGCAATCAAGCTGAAAGCGGAAAAAATGATCGGCTTCTGCTCCTCGCAGGGCGTGACCGACGCGGAGGGTAACATCCTTTCCGAGCTGTTCCCCAACGACGCGCAAAAGCGCCTTGAAGAGCTGGAAGAAGGCGGCGATTACCATTCCGGCACCGTGCGCTTCCTGCGCGGTGCGGTGAAAGGCTGCCGCAGCGGCGTGCGCCGCAGCCACCTGATCAGCTATCAAGAGGACGGTGCGCTGGTGCAGGAACTGTTCTCGCGCGACGGCATCGGCACCCAAATCGTGATGGAGAGCGCCGAACAGGTGCGCCGGGCGACGATCAACGACATCGGCGGCATCCTGGAGCTGATTCGGCCACTCGAGCAGCAGGGTATTCTGGTGCGCCGTTCGCGTGAACAGCTGGAGATGGAAATCGACAAGTTCACCATTATCGAACGCGACAACCTGACCATCGCCTGCGCGGCGCTGTACCCGTTCTTGGAGGAAAAAATCGGTGAGATGGCCTGTGTCGCGGTACACCCCGATTACCGCAGCTCATCACGCGGCGAGATGCTGCTGCAGCGAGTGGAAAATCAGGCCCGGCAGATGGGATTGAAGAAGCTGTTCGTGCTGACCACCCGCAGCATCCACTGGTTCCAGGAGCGTGGCTTTACCCCGGCGGAGGTCGACGTGCTGCCGATGCAGAAACAGGCGTTGTACAACTACCAGCGCCGCTCCAAAATTCTGCTGGCGGATCTGTAATCCCTGCGGGCGCGGCCGTTGCCGCGCCCCTCAGCGCTTATTCCGTCGCCTGCAGCCGTTCAGCCAATCCGCTGCGGCGCTGGGTCGGCGTGCGAATGGCCCGCAGCAGCACCGCCTCCGCAGCGTACAGCGAAAGCAGCTTACGCGCGCGAGTGATCGCGGTATAGACCAGCTCACGCGTCAGCACCGGCAGAAAGTGATTCGGCAACACCAGCACCGTATGGTCAAACTCCGATCCCTGAGATTTGTGCACCGTCATCGCATAAGCGGTTTCATGCGCCGGCAAACGGCTTGGCTGTACCGACTTGATGCTGCCGTCGGGCAGTTGGAAATGCACGCGCAGATCGCCGTGCTCATCCGGCAACGTAATGCCGATATCCCCATTGAACAGCCCCAGCGCGCTGTCATTGCGGCCGATCATCACCGGCCGCCCCCGGTACCAGCGGCCGAGTACGCCCGGCTTGCGGTCAATTAAACCGGCACGCTGCAGCCCGAGCTCAATGCGCTCGTTCAGGCCGGCGACGCCGAACGGCCCTTCACGCAGCGCGCACAGCACCTGGAAACGGCCAAAGGCCGCCAGCACCGTCGCCGCGTCCGCCCCTTCTGCGGTCAGCCGCAAATAGTCGCGGTAGCCCGCCACGCAGGCATCCAACAGCGCCTGATACTCTTCGCTCGTCGCCAGCGCATAGCCCGCAACATCACCGAAACTGCCGTTTAATGCCGCCAGCGCGCGATCCCCCGCTCCGGCGTTGACCGCCAACGCCAGCTGACCGATGCCGGAACGGGCGTCGAAGCGATAGCTCTTGCGCAGCAGGCACAGGCTGTCGCGCACCGCCGCTTCCGCGTCGGCCTGCTGGCCCGTGAGCGAACAACCGGTCAGGCGGCTCAGCTCAGCGGCGCGCGCATCGCTGTATCCCTGCTCGGCAAAACGGCAAATATCGCCCAGCACCGCGCCGGCCTCCACCGAAGCCAGCTGATCGCGGTCGCCGAGGAAAATCACCCGCGCCCGATCGGGCAGCGCGGCAATCAGGCGCGCCATCATCGGCAGATCGACCATCGAGGCCTCATCCACCACCAGCACATCCAAATGCAGCCGGTTGCCACGGTGATAACGCATGCGCTGACTGTTCGGTTGCGCCCCCAACAGACGGTGCAACGTCGCCGCCTCCGTCGGGAACAGCGCCTGCTGCGCCGGGGTCAACGCCAGCTGGCGGCTGGCGCTGCCAAGCGACTCCGTCAGGCGCGCCGCCGCCTTGCCGGTCGGCGCCGCCAGCTGAATGCGCAAGCGCGCGCTTTCATCCAGCTGCACCAGCGCCGCCAACAGTTTGGCGACGGTGGTGGTTTTACCGGTGCCCGGCCCGCCGGAAATGACCGCAATGCGCCGCGTGGCGGCCACCGCGGCGGCGATTTTCTGCCAGTCGGGCTCGTCGCTCGCGGCGCCGAACAAGCGGTCGAGAATGGTGCGCAGCTCAGCCTCCGGCACCGCCAGCGATTCGCCTTCACCGCCGATAAACGCCGCCACTTCGCCTTCGTTTTGCCACATGCGCTGCAGATACAGGCGCGGCCCGCGCAGCACCAGCGGCGTAGCGCCGCTGCCGTCCCCGACCGCCGCGCTGGTCGCCAAACGCTGCTGCCAACGCGCGCTATCCGGCCGCCCGGCCGCCTCCCACACCGCCAGCGCCAACGCCGGCTGGCGCCCTTCAAACAGCGTGTCCGCCTGCAGCTGCTCCAGCATCAGGCAGACGTGACCGGCCCCCGCCTCTGCGCTCAGGCAGGCGGCGGCCAGCAAAATATCGGGCTCGTCTTCGCTCGCCACCACGCGGGCGAACTGCACGTCCAGCGGGCGCAGCACGCCAAGCGCCACCGCCTGCTCCAGCAGTGCGATCATGATCCTTCCTCCGTCGCCGCAGCTTCGCCGCTGAACAAGCGATCCATCCCCTCCACCAGCTCAAGCTCGGGGAGACAGGTGAAAATGCCGTTGCCCGGGTGCGCCGCATCCACGCCGCGCAGGAACAGATATATCACCCCGCCAAAATGGCGCCGATAATCGTAATCCGGCAACCGATGACGCAGATAACGATGCAGCGCCAGCGTATACAGCTGGTATTGCAGATCGTAACGATGCTCCGCCATCGCCTGCTCCATCGCCGGCCGGGTATAGGCGCTACTGTCTTCCCCCAGCCAGTTGGATTTGTAGTCCAGCAGGTAGTATTTGCCCTGCCAGCAAAACACCAGGTCGATAAAGCCTTTCAGCATGCCCTGCACCTGATGAAAATCTAGCGCCGGGCAGCGGGCGGAAAGCGGATCGTAACGCTTCATCAGGGCATCGAGCGCCTTCGCCTGCAACAACCGGTTAATCGGCAAATAGAACTGCAGCTCGGCCTGCTTGTGCTGCGGCGTCAGCGCCGACAACGTCACGCCGCTGTCGTCGAGCGGCGTGTTGAGCAACACCTGCATCCACGCCAGCAGAATCGGCTGCCAGTGCTCAGCGAAGCCTTGCTGTTGCAGCTGTGCCAACAGCCACTGTTCGTCCAGCGGCTGGGTGAAGTCCAGCGTTTCAAACAGGCTGTGCAGGAAGGTGCCGGGCGTTGCGCCGCACGGGAAGGTATGCGGTGTGAGCGCTGGCTCACTCTCCTCACCCCGCTCGCCCGCGGCGTCGACATCCAGACGCGGCAGCAGATCCTGCATCAGGCTCGAACCGTGCTGTTGCAAACCGGTATAGCTGGTCACCCGCCAAAAATCCTGGATCCGTCGGGTAAAGCTTTTCGCCGCCAGCGTAGCGGCCAGCGATGCCTGGGGCTGCCAGGGCGCCTCGTCCGGCGGTTCCACCAGCGACAGCGCGATGCCGCCGCCCGCCAATTGCTGCAGGCGCTCCTGCAGATACGCGGCGTCGCCGGCCTGCCCGCCCTGCACCAGATAACCCAATGCGCTGCGGTGCAGATCGGTATCGCCCTGTTTCTTGCGCGTGCCCTGGAACAGCGGCGCGATGCCGATGCTGCAGTGGTACACCGAGCGGGTCAGCGCCACGTACAACAGGCGCAGGTCTTCTGCCAACCGCTCTTCCTCCGCCCAGGCCTGGCTCTCTTCATTGGCGTCGAGATCCAGCAACGCCTGGAAACTGTGGCGATCGTGATACAACGCCTGCTGCTGCTGGCGGAAATTGCCGACGAACGGCAGCCACACCAGATCGAACTCCAGCCCCTTGGATTTATGAATCGTGATCACCTGCACCAGATGCCGGTCGCTCTCCAGCCGCAGTTGCTGATTATCGGACTGGCGATTAGGCTGGGCGATCTGCTGTGCCAGCCAGCGCACCAGCGCATGTTCGCTGTCGAGTTGCGCCGCCGCCTCCTGCAACAGCTCCCCCAGGTGCAGCACGTCGGTCAAACGACGCTCGCCACCGGCGCTGGCCAGCAGGTTCTCCGCCAGTTGGCGCGCTTTCATCACCTCGCTCAGCATCGGCAACACGCCGCGGCGCAGCCAGAGCGTGCGGTAATTATCGAACTCGTTAACCAATGCGTCCCAGGCGCGCTCATCGCGGCTCAGGCCGTCCAGCGTCGGCGCGTCCAGCCCCATAAGACCGGTGGCCATAGCGCTGCGCAGCGTGCGCTCCTGCTCCGGCGCCAACACCGCCTGCAGCAACCACAGCAGGTCTTTGGCCTCCGGGGTGTCGAACACGCTGTCGCGGTTGGACAGATAGACCGACGGAATGGACAGCGCACTCAGCGCATCGCGCACCAGCGCCGCCTCATTGCGGCTGCGCACCAGCACCGTGATATCGGAGGCTTGCACCGGCCGTGGCTCCTTGCCGCCCTGCAGCCACGCCTGGCCCTGCTGCCCGGCGCTGAGCCAGTCGCGAATTTGCGTGGCGCACAGGCGCGCCATCAGCTGTTGGTAATCACTTACACCGGCGCCTTCCCCCTGCTGCAGCCAGAACTGCATCGCCGGTTGCGGCTTGCCGTGCAGGTCAAACGCCAACCCTTGGTTCTTTTCCGCCGCGCTGACCTCGATAAAGGGGATTTGGCCGAACAGGAAAGGCTTTTCTACCTGAGAAAACAGGTGATTGACGCTGGCGACCATCGACGGCGACGAGCGCCAGTTGGTCTCCAGCGTATAGTGGGCGCTCACCTCTGAGCGCGCCCGCATGTAGGTAAAGATGTCGGCGCCACGGAAGGCGTAAATCGCCTGCTTGGGATCGCCGATCAGCAGCAGGCCGCAATCGGGCCGGCCGACGTAAAGCTTTTGGAAAATGCGGTATTGCTGCGGATCGGTGTCCTGGAATTCATCGATCATCGCCACCGGGTAACGCTGGCGGATCGCCTGCGCCAGCTGTTCGCCGCCGCCGCTTTGCAGGGCGCCGTCCAGCCGGCTGAGCAGGTCGTCAAACCCCAGCTCGGCGCGCTGGCGCTTTTCTTGTTGAATGGAAGTGCGGATCTCGCTGAGCGCGCGCGCCATGATCAGGTCGCGCAGCGTCAAGGGCTCATCGAACAGTTCGTCGATCGCCGTGAACAGCGCATGCCGCGGCGGCTCGCCTTTCTTGGTCTTCTCCAGCAGCACCGACTGGCGAAATTTATCCAGTTCCTTCGGCAACTGGTAGTCCTGAGTCTCCTGCCCGCTCCATTCGCCGACCTTGTTCAGCCAGTTCGGCAGGTGCTTGCTGCTGTAGCTGCGCTTATCGACGCCGGACTGGGCGATCAACGCCTCCAGATCGCCCGCCGCCGCACGCCATTGCGCCTTGATGGCATCGATGCGCGCGACGATCTGCTCGTGGCGCATCAGGACGGTTTCTTCCTCTTTCGGCGGCCGGCGCAGCGCCGGCGCCTCACCGTGCAGATAGCCGGAGAGATCGGCCAGCAACGCTTCCGGGCCGCTCCACTCCTGGCTGACCGCACGCGCCACGCCCAGCGGCAACGGATAGCAGTGGCGACGCCAGAAATCGGCACAGGCCTGCCGCCGCAGCGGCAACTCGTCCTGCACCAGCGTTTGTTCAAACAGCATGCCGGATTCGAAGGCGTTGTGCGTCAGCATTCGTTGGCAAAAGCCGTGAATGGTGTAGATCGCCGCTTCGTCCATTTGCCGCTCCGCCGCCAGCAACTGCGAGGCGGCGTCGGTCAAATCGTCAATTTCAGCCATCAGCGCCGAAAACAGCGGGTTGGCGCTGACGCCACGCACGCAGGCGATGCGCAATCCGTGGATATTGTCGCGGATACGCCCGCGCAGCTCCTCGGTGGCGGCCTCGGTAAAGGTCACCACCAGGATTTCTTCGACCGTCAGCGGCCGGGGAAACGCCGCTTCACCGCCCAGCCCCAGCAGCAAACGCAGGTACAGCGCGCCGATGGTAAAGGTTTTGCCTGTGCCCGCCGACGCCTCGATCAGGCGTTCGCCGAACAGCGGCAGCGTCAGCGGCTCCAGCCTCTGCGGGGCAGTTTCCGTCATGGCGTCGCCACTTTGCGCGGCAGGATCTGCTGCAATGCAGACGCGTTCGGATAGGTGACCCAGCCCTTAGGCGCCGCGTAATCCGCCTTGTCTTGCCCGCTGCCGCTCACCTGCGACAGCACAGCCAGCCCCTGTGGCTGGATCACCGCCTGGTGGAAATAATCCGCCAGTTTGGCCGGCGTCAGCTGTTGCACCTGCGCGATCAGCTTCTGACGAGTATCGAAGGCGAAATTGCCGCGATCGAAATCGTTGGCGAACCGGCTGGCCTCCTCGCTCAGGGTTTGCGGCCGCTGCTTCAGCTCATTGATGAGCGCCTGTTTGTACTGCTCAAAGTCCGCTTCGCTCATGTCGCGCAAGCGTTTCTCGGTTTTCGGGTAGAAATCCTGATAGCGCTGGTACAGGTATGCCGGCTGTTTGCTGTTGCTCTGCAACAGGAAGCCCACGCCCCATTGGCGCCCCACCGACATCGGGAAGGCGAAGACCGCATACCCCAATTGCTCCTGAGTGCGCAGCTGGCTATAGAACCACGGCTGAATAATCTGCCCCAGCAATGAGCTGTAGGCCATGCCGGCCACTTCGTCGTAACCGGTCGGCACATAGACCGCCGCCAGCGCCGAATCGGTGCTGCTGCCCACCTGTTGCAGATTGGCCAGATGATTTTTGTCCACCACCACGTCTTCGCCGTGCCACCATTCGATGCCGGTACAGCCCAGGCGATGTTTCAGCGTCGACGCCAGCTTGTCGACCTGCTGCTTGCTCATGTTGCCCACCACCAGCAGCTCCGGCGTGGCCTCGGCCAGCAGGCTGTCGCGATAGGCCAGCACGTCTTTCAGCGTCAGCGTCTTCAGCACTTCGCGGCGTTCGCTGCGTTCGGAATACGGCACGCGGGAAACCATCTGCACCGGCTGAATGGCCAATTCAAACGCCTTGCCCTTCTCGGCGGCGTCCAACTGCTCCAGGTACCAGGACTTGGCCTGCGCCAGCTGATCTTCCGTCGGCGTGAAGCTGGAATAGCCCTCGATCAGCGCCGTCAGCAACTGCGGCAGGCGCTGGGTAAAGCCGTTGGCGTTAAACATCAGGCCGTTGTTCGGCGAGGTCGAGAAGCTCAACCCGCCAACCGATGCCTGATAGCTCAGCTGATCCAGCGCGAGGCCGGCCAGATAATCCGTCAGCGAGAACAGCACCTGGTTGCGCGCGGAATCCATGGTCTTGGCGTTGCGGAAAGCGACGGTGACGTCGGCCTTCGGCTCATCGGCGAAGTAACGGCTCGGCATGTACAGCACACGCAGGCCGGGGTTATCCACCACCATTTCCGGCTTTTTGAACTCGTGCGACGGCTTGGTCAGGGTAAAGTCATCCGGGATGTACGGATTGAGCGTCGGTAACGACAGGGAAATCCCACTCCCCAACTGCTGCCACTGCGTAAAGCGCTGCGGCGTGATTTTGTCGACCTGGTAATGCGCGTTGACGAAATAGGCCGTCTTGTTGTGCGGCTCATCCGGGCTGACGAACCAGATGCGGGCGTTTTGCGGCGTCATGGCGTCCAGGCGTTCGGCGATCGCCTTAGGATCATAGCGATCGGCCAGGTAAGGCGCATCCAGCGCATGTTCAACCGGCACGCGCAGCATGGTGTCCACCAGCCATTCGATGTAGTCCATGTCGCGCGTGATCGACGGATAACGGAAATCCAGATTCAGAACATGCGAGATTTCGTCGAAGTAACTTTGCTTGATGCCTTCGCTGCGCAGCATTTTCAGGTAGTTGAAAATGGCGGCGACGACCTCGTCGCGCTTGGCCAGGCCTTTGTCGGTCAGTGAAACGCTGATGGCGAAGACGCCGCCGTTGCGATCCACCATCGGATCGGCGCCGGCATTTATGGCGTCCGCCAGCCCCTGCTTCTGCAACCAGTCAGACAGGGTGTTCTTGCTGCGGTTGCCGATCAGGTAGCTGATGTAGGTATCGGTTTTGCTGCGAAACGCGGCGCTGTTGTTATCGATGCGAAACTCGACCTTCAGCTGTTTGCGCGGCTGTGCCGGCACATAGTGAATGATGATGCCCTGTTGTTCCGGCGTCACCGCCGGCACGGTGATCGGCGGCACGCTGGCGTCGTGATTCGGCACGCGGCCAAAGGTTTTCGCCGCAATATCAGCCAGCTGAGGCAGCGGCTGATTGCCGTACAAAACGCCCATCATCAAATTGGCGGAATAGTAGCGCTTATAGAAGCCGGTCAGCTCATCGTGCAGCTTGCTGTCCGGCTTGTCTTTCAGCGTATCGAGATTGCCGCCGGAGAAGCGCGCGCTCGGGTGCGCCGGGTTAAGGGTTTCCGCGCCCACCTGCGCCATACGCATACCGTCGCGCGAACGCGCCATCGTCAACTCGGCGTTAACCGCGTTGCGCTCACGGTCGGCATTGCCCGGATCCAGCAGCGGCTCGGCAATGGCGTCGGCCATGCGATCGACCGCCGGCTCCAGCGCGTCATTTTCCACTTCCAGATAGAAGGCGGTGCGATAAGAAGCCGTGCTGGCGTTGTGGCTGCCGCCATGCTTTTTCAGGAACTCGGACAGGTTTTCCGGCTCTGGATAGCGCTTGGAGCCCATCAGCACCATATGTTCCAGATAGTGCGCCAAACCCAGTTGGCTGTTCGGATCTTCAAGCGAGCCGACCGGCAATGCCAGCGCCGCCAGCGATTTCGGCGCCTGGGCATCGGACACCAGCAACACCGTCATGCCGTTAGTCAATTTGATCGCCTCATACTGACGCGGATCGTGTTCGCTTTTGTTGATCTTCTCCGCCAGCGGTTGCCATCCTTGCGCGGCCCAACTCAACGGCGCCCAACACATAGCCAATAATACCAGCCCGGTGATACGGGCCAACTGTCTGCGCATATCCAAAATAAACCCCTATTCTGACGTCGCTGCGCCCACTCCCTGACGGTGGCGACGTTCATCAAAACCACATAACCAAATCTGTACTCACCGGGTTCTTCGCCAATATGCCGACCCGAACTCGGCGGGTATATGCCTGTACGTTATGTAAGACCGGGAATGACCCCAATGGTTGAATATAACCTTCGTTATTTTTACCACCTACCGCCGCACAGCACCACCGGGGGATTGTTACCCCAGGTTATGCCGCGCCACCGGCAGCAGATAACGCTCTGTTTCGGCCAGTATTTGCGCTAAGTATTCATTATCCAATTGGCGAAACACTCGCTGCACGTAGGGATCTTCCCCTTCTCCGGGAATGCGCTGATCGCCCTGCCAAGCCTGCAGCAATTTGGCGCGCGCCTTGATTTGCGCTTCTTCCTCCCAGTCGATTTGCTGCGTTTCCGGCAGATAGCACTGACTCAGCCACGCCCAGCCGCTCTTGTTCAGCAACAGCAGCGGCTGACTCAGACCGCGCTGATAGCCCGTCAGCAGTTCCGCCAGCTGCGCCTGTGCCTCTTCAGGCGCCAGCGCGGCAAAGCGCCAGGCGGAGTTCTTGCGGCCATACATGCGGCTCTCGCCGGTGCCGCCGGCGCAGCAGTACACCAGGTGCTCCAGCCACAGCAATATGCCATCCACCGCCGACAGCGTCGCGGGCCGCCAGCGCAACAGGCCGTCACCTTGCACCTGATGCAGCCAGCCGCTGAGGCGCACGCCGGCGATATCGATATCCAGCTCCAGGCTATGGCTCTCTGCGCGTTCCGCACGCACCTGCTCGGCCAGTTCGCTCATCTCTTCCTGCTGCTTTTGCCAATAAATTTCGCCGAAGGCGCCATAGGGCAAGCCGCCGGCGGCGCGCACCCGCTGGAACAGCCGTTCGGGATCGTCGCCGTCGATCAGCGTATTCAGCAGCTGGCTGTTGAACTGGTAGCGGCTGAGGTTATCCAGCGTGAAGGGCTCTTCGTCCGGCAGCTCGGTCTCTTCCAGGATAAAACTGACGCCCAGCCGCAGTTGGAAAAACGCGCGAATCGGATGGCGGTAAAACCGCAGCAGCTCCTCCAGCGATATTTGCTGCAGCGCTTCGGCGGGCAGCGGCTGGTTGAACGCCGGATGCGCCGCACCGCGCCCATCGGCGGCAGGCAGCCACTCGGCGGCATAGCTTTGCGCCTCCGAGCCCGGCAAGAAGTTCTCGGCGGCGAACGGCATGCGCGCGTGCCACTTCAGCAAGTGCTCACCAACCCGCCGGGCGCTGTCGTCTGCGCTAAGCTCTTCATCTCCCGGCAGGCAATAGCTTTGTTCCAGGTACTCCAGCAGCTCGGTGACCAGTACCGAAGGGTAGCGCGGGCTGTTGTCCTGAATGGAACGGCCGATGAAGCTGATATACAGCCGCTGTTGCGCGGACAAAATCGCTTCCAGGAACAGATAACGGTCGTCATCGCGTCGGCTGCGGTCGCCGCGTTTGACCTGCTGCGCCATCAGATCGAAACCCAGCGGCGGCAGCGTGCGCGGATACACGCCGTCGTTCATGCCCAACAGGCACACCACCTTGAACGGAATGGAACGCATCGGCATCAGCGTACAGAAGTTGATTTGCCCGGCGAGGAAGCGCTGGCTGATGCGCTCCTGATCGAGACGCGCCGCCAGATCGTCCCGCAGAATGGTCAACGGCACTTCATCGGGATAGCGCGCCGCCAGGCCAAAATTGATGGCCTGCTGCCACTGCTGTTCGATCAGCGCCAGCACCACCTCGGTGTCGCTGTCCGCAGCGAAGAAAGCATCCAGCAGTTGCCGGCACAGCGGCAGCCACGCCTCGAGCGGGCGCGCTTCGCTCAAGATTTGCCGCCAGTGGCTGAGCTGCGCCAGCAGGTCTGCCAGCTGCCCCGCCAGTTCGGCGACCAATCCGCTCGATTCGTCGTAAGGCAAAATGCCCTGCCAATCGCCGGCATTGCTGTCCATCGCGTAGCCAAGCAACATGCGCGTGATGCCAAAGCGCCAGGTATGTTGGCCGGTGGCGGGCAGATCCAGTTCGCGCACGTTATCGTCGTCCAGGCCCCAGCGCACGCCGGATTCACCGACCCAATGGCGCAGCAGGCGCAGCCCCTCTTCGCCAATGGCGAAACGGGCGGCCAGGGCCGGCACCTCAAGCAGCGCCAGCACCTGTTCCGAGGTAAAACGGCTTTGCGGCAGATCGAGCAGTGAAATGAACGCCTGCAGCGCAGGATGCGCCTGGCGCGCTTTACGGTCGGAAATGGCGAACGGCAGGTAGCGCTCGGCAGGGGCATTGCCGAACACCGCCTGAATGTAAGGCGTGTAGCTGTCGATATCCGCGACCATCACGATGATGTCGCGCGGCGTCAACGACGGATCCTTCGCCAGCATGGTCAGCAGTTGATCGTGCAGCACCTCCACTTCCCGCTGCGGGCTGTGGCAGGCATGCAGGCTGAGGGAGCGGTCGTTCTCATCCAGCGGACGTTTGCTGAAGCTGCTTTCCAGCGTTTCCGCGGTAATACCGATCACCGCATGGTCTTCCAGCTCCAGCATGTCGCGCTGAACGGCGTGCAACATGGTATCGGCCGGGATATCGACAAAGGCGTCAACCTCTTGCGCCCCTTCCATCTGCGACAGCAGATAGAGGTGATCGCGCCCCAGCTTGCCCCAAGAGGCCAGCAGCGGGTTGCTGAGCTGCTGCTGGCCTTCGGCGTCAAACAGGCGCGCCGCGTCATCCGGCTGGCGGAACAGCCCGTGCTCACGAGCCTGGTGGTAGTGACGGCGTTTGCGGCTCTGCAAGCGAGCCAGGAAAGCGTAATCCTGAATATCGCCCCAATAGTAGCGACAGGGGTTGGTGAACATCAGGTGGATATCGATATGCCGCCCCAGCGCCTGCAGCGCTTCCAGATAGACCGGCGGCAACGCCGAGATGCCGCAGATAAACACCCGCGGCGGCAACCCGGGCGGGCAGGTTTTTGCCTGCTCCAGCGCGTGGATAAATCGGCTGTACAGATTGGCGCGGTGCCATTCCGGCTGCCCCAGCTCGCGCGTGTACTCCACCAGCCGCGCCCAGAGCGGCGCCTGCCATTGCTGAGCCTCCGCCAGGCCGTCGATGCGCTCACCGCGCTGCCAGCTCTCCAGCCACTGCGGGCGATAAACCAAATATTGGTCGAACAGGTCGGCGACCCGACCGGCCAACTGGTGAATTTTGCGCTTGTCACCGTCATCGGTCAGATAGTGCTGCAGTGGCGCAAACGCCGGCTGAGTCAGCATCTCCGGCAGCAACCACATCAGCTTCCAGGTCATGGCGTCCTTGCTGAAGGCGCTCTCTTTCGGGATATCCGGCAACACCCGGGTGAACATGTCCCAAATAAAGGTCGCCGGCAGCGGAAACGCAATATTGGCGGCGATGCCGAACTGTTCCGCCAACTGCATCTGCAGCCATTGCGCCATACCGGGGCTCTGCACCAGCACCACTTCCGGTTGAAAAGGATCGGCCAACGGATCTCTGGCTATCAGCGCGCTGGTCAGCGTTTTCAACAAATCCAGCTGATTGGAATGATAAACCGTGAACATCAAGGCTCCTTTAAAACAAAAGACATACCGGCTTAAAAGCGGGTGCAATACCAGCGGCTCAGCGTCGCCCACTGCCGCTGCGGCGTTTGGACTCTAACCGTCAATCGGCGGCAATCACTCTCCGCATCGTCAAGCGCCGTCTCGCGTCGCCAACCTTCCGGCGGCGATTCGGCCTCGAGCCGCCCGGTGACGGCGAACGCTTCTAACTGCTGATGCGCCAGCGCCCAGGCTTGCCGGTAGTGCCACTGGCGCTGAAACGACTGCAACAGCACCTGATGATACTGTAACAAGCCAAGCAGCGACACCGAGAACAGCAAGGCCGCCACCAACACTTCCGGCAGGCTGAAGCCGTTGCGGGATAGCCGCCCTGCCCGAGCGTTAGCCGTCACAGTCGGTCAGCCTTTTCTCTGGGCAAAAATCCAGCCGACCGCCCGGCTGAGCTTGCACCTTGCCAGCGGTCTCTGCGCCGTTAAAGGTGCCCCACTGATACAGCCAAAGCGGTTCACCGCCGCGCATCTCACCAAGGCCGCGTATCGTCACAACGCCCGCTCTGGCAGACAGCCGGGCGCAGGCCGTCAGTTCCGCGCGCTGCCTGCATAACCAGGCCGCCGCACTCAGCTCGGCGCGTGGCCAGCGCTGGCTCATGCCCCAACTCAGCGCCGAAGCGGCCTGATTATAAGCCTGAAGGTAACGCTGCTGATCGGCGGCCAGTAACAGCGCGTTATCCAACTGCCGATGCTGAGCGTTAAGCAACATCAGCCCCAGCGCCAACAGCAACATCACCGCCGCCAGAGTGCTACCGCCCCGCTGGGTTCGCCAATTCATGGCAGCGCCGCCATTTCGACGCTCGCACTCAGGCTGCGCCTGATACGCGTATCGCTGGCGGAGCGCCCCGCCAGCGTCAGGCGAGCCAAGGTCGCGCCGTGATAGCCCCGCTCGATCGCCACATGAAACCGCTCAATGCGCACTTCGTCATGATCGAGCAACCGCTCCCAGCCACCGCCATCGCATTGGCTCACGCCGCGCTGCCCTTCCAAGCCGCCATTGCGCAGCCGATAACCGAAATAGCCCGCATTCTCGCCCGAAGCGAGCCATTGCCCGCTGCGAGCGATGTCGTAGGCAACGATAACGCAGCTGCCCGCCGCTTCTCCCGATGCCTGACCGATCAGCAACGGACGGCCGGCGCACTGCCCGGCGCAAAAACCGGCGCGGCGCAGATCTTTCTCAATGCCGAACGCCAGTTGCCGCAGCGTTGACTCCAGCCGAAAGTGCTGGCTGACGACTACACTTTGCTGGCGCAACAACGGATAGGTTTTCGCCGCGCCGAGCGCGATCACGCTGCCGAAGACCAACGCCAACATCACCTCCGGCAAGGTAAAACCGCGTTCTAAAGTCAACATAGCGCAATGCCCCTGACCCGCTGCCCTTCGCTGCACAAACGCAGCCGCCCACGGGCGGACAGCACCAGCCGCAGGCTGCCTGCGTCGTTGCTGAGAAGGATGTGCCCCGCCTGCGCAGTATTGCGCAAACCGTAAAACCCAATCTCTTTGCCGGTGTAGCCGCTCAAAGCGACGTCGCGATAAGACGGCGAGAAAACGGCGCCTTCGGCGGAAGCGCAATCCGTCGGCGGCACGCCACCGCCCAGACACCAGGGCGTGCCGTTCTTGAACCACAGCAGCGTCGCGCGGTTACGCCAGTTGGCGTCCGCCTGCAATCGCAGCAAAAACGCCAGCAGCTGCTGAGCCGTGTGTTCCAGCCGCAGCGCTTGCTGATGATAACGCCATTGCCCGACGCCCCAGCCGGTGAGCATGCCGGCGATCAATATCGCCGCCAACAGCTCAATCAGCGTCATGCCACGCTGGCGATCATCGATGTTCGAGAGAGTATTGTCTTTCATGCCGCCAGTGTAAGGATCGCCACAACGCGGTAAAGCCGCATGCGTAATCGCTGCGGCAAGCTGCGCAATGTTTTATTTACGACGGCAGAGGACGACAAAAAAATGCGGCGCGGTGCGCAATGCGGATAAAAAAAGGGGTGCAATCGCTGCCCCCCTGGTGTGATGCGGTTAAGGTTAGATCGCGACCGGCGCCTTGATGGCCGGGTGCGGATCGTAACCTTCGATCTCGAAGTCTTCGAAACGGTAATCGAACAGCGAAGCCGGCTTGCGTTTGATCACCAGTTTCGGCAACGGACGCGGTTCACGCGTTAGCTGCAGCTGAGTCTGTTCCATGTGGTTGCTGTACAGGTGGGTATCGCCGCCGGTCCAGACGAAATCGCCCACTTCCAGATCGCACTGCTGCGCCATCATATGCACCAGCAGCGCGTAGCTGGCGATGTTGAACGGCAGGCCTAGGAACACGTCGCAGGAACGCTGGTACAGCTGGCAAGAGAGCTTGCCGTCCGCGACGTAGAACTGGAAGAACGCGTGGCACGGCGCCAACGCCATCTGATCCAGCTCGCCGACGTTCCAGGCGGAAACGATGATGCGGCGCGAATCCGGATCCTGCTTCAGCTGTTGGAGCACGTTGCTCAGCTGATCGATCTGACGGCCGTCCGCCGCGCCCCAGGCGCGCCACTGTTTGCCGTACACCGGGCCGAGATCGCCGTTTTCATCGGCCCACTCGTCCCAAATGGTGACCTTGTTGTCACGCAGGTAGGCGATGTTGGTATCGCCGTTCAGGAACCACAACAGCTCATGAATGATCGAACGAAGATGACATTTCTTGGTGGTCACCAACGGGAAACCTTCCTGCAAGTTGAAACGCATCTGATGGCCGAAAATCGACAGCGTGCCAGTGCCGGTACGGTCGGCTTTAGGGGTGCCCTCGGCGAGCACCTTGTTCATCAAATCCAGATACTGTTTCATTTGTCCCTCACGACATTTGTTGCTGCGGGCGACGACGGTACGCCCAAATCATCATAATAATACCGGCCACCACCATCGGGATGGACAGGATCTGCCCCATGCTGATCACGCCGTCGAACAGGCCGAGCTGGGCATCCGGCTGGCGGAACGCTTCAACGATGATGCGGAATGTGCCATAACCGATCAGGAACAGGCCCGAGACGGCGCCCATCGGCCGCGGCTTGCGAATAAACAGGTTCAGAATGATAAACAGCACCACGCCTTCCAGCAGCAGTTCATACAGCTGCGATGGGTGGCGCGGCAGTACGCCGTACTGATTCAATAACGGCAGCAAGGAAGGATCGGCGGCGGCGAGGGCCACGTCTTCGCTGCGCGAACTTGGGAACAGCATCGCCCAAGGGGTGTCGGTGGTCACGCGGCCCCACAGTTCACCGTTGATAAAGTTGCCGAGGCGGCCGGCGCCCAGGCCGAATGGGATCAATGGCGCGATAAAATCGGAAACCTGGAAGAAGGTGCGTTTGGTGCGGCGAGCGAACCAGAACATCACCAGAATCACCCCCATCAAGCCGCCGTGGAACGACATGCCGCCATCCCAGACCTTGAACAGATAGAGCGGGTTATCCAGGAACAGCGGCAGGTTATAGAACAGCACATAGCCTACGCGGCCGCCGACGAATACGCCCAGGAAACCGGCGTAGAGCAGGTTTTCAACTTCGTCTTTGGTCCAGCCGCTGCCCGGCTTGTTGGCACGGCGCACAGCCAGCCACATGGCAAAAACGAAGCCGACCAGGTACATCAGGCCGTACCAATGCAGAGAAACCGGGCCAATGGAGAAAATGACCGGATCAAATTTAGGAAACGCCAGATAGCTATTGCTCATCTATCACCACAACATGTCTGTTATTTTTCCCCATGCGGGGGCGGCAGGTGCCAAGCGGCGGCGGAGATTGTCCCGCGTCTTGCAAGCAGCAGCATTGGCCGCTGCGGTGTGCAAGGCGACGAGCCTGCGCCGCACTGAGGTTGCGCATCATAACATAGGCTTAGCGCGGTCCGGTCCGGCAGGCTGGGAAAAGTTCTGTAAAAAAATCACAACGCGCGGCGGCTACCGGCCCCCGCGGATCAATCCGCCCATGCCGCGTCGCTCCATAAACGCCGCCACCAAATGGCGCACTTCCGTGGTCATCTGGGTGTTCAACACCCGCTGCGCCAACATTTCGGCGTCGGCAAGGTCGATATGCCGCAGCAGGTATTTGATGCGCGCCACGCTGCGGCCGTTCATGCTCAGATTGCGATAGCCCATGCCCACCAGCAACAGCGCGCCCATGGGATCGCCGGCCAGTTCACCGCACAGGCTAAGCTGCAACCCGGCAGCGTTCCCCTGCTCGGCGATCAATTTCAGCACCTGCAGCATCGCAGGATGCAAACTGTCATACAGCGAGGCGACCCGGGTATTGTTGCGATCTACCGCCAACAGGTACTGGGTCAAATCATTGGTGCCGACCGAGATGAAATCAACGCGCCCGGCCAGATGCGGGATCAGGAAAATCATCGACGGCACTTCCAGCATCACGCCGATTTTCGGTTTCGGGATCGCATAGCCGAGCACCTCTTCCACCTCGCGCCCGGCGCGGTCAATCAGGCGTTTGGCCTCGTCGACCTCTTCCAGGCTGGTGATCATCGGCAACAAAATGCCCAGATTGCCGGTGCCGGCGTTGGCGCGCAGCATCGCGCGCACCTGAATCAAAAAGATCTCCGGCTGATCCAGGGTGATGCGGATGCCGCGCCAGCCCAGGCAGGGGTTCTCTTCGCTGATCGGCATATAAGGCAGTTGCTTGTCGGCGCCGATATCCAGAGTGCGCAGCGTAACCGGCTTGCTCGGGTAAAGCTGCAGCATGCCCTGGTACTGCGCGACCTGTTCCTCTTCGGAGGGGAAGCCGCTTTGCAACATGAACGGGATTTCGGTGCGGTATAACCCCACGCCATCTACCCGGCCGCCCAACAGCTGTTCATGTTCCGGGCTGAGGCCGGCATTCAGCATCACCTGAATGCGCTCGCCGCTTTTCAACTGCGCCGGCTGCTCGACGTCGTCTTCCGCCAGCTTGCTCAGTTCCAGCTCTTCGCTGATCAGCCGTTGATATTCCTGCACCAGCACCGGTTCAGGATCGACCAGCAGTTCACCGCGATAACCGTCGACGATCAGCAGCCGCTGGCTGAGCAGAGAAGGCTGGATGTCGGCGCCCATCACCGTCGGCACCCCCATCGCCCGCACCAGAATCGCCGCATGCGAGTTGGCGGCACCGTCGCGCACCACCACGCCGACCAGGCGATCCTGCGGCACTTCGGCCAGCAATGTCGCGGTCAGCTCATCCGCCACCAGCACAAAACGCGCCGGCCACTGGGTAGCGCCCTGAGTGGTGTCGTCGAGGTGGAACAGCAGACGCTGGCCCAGCGCGCGCAGATCGCTGCCGCGCTCGCGCATGTAGGTGTCCTGCAGTTTGGCGAACTGCTCGGCAAAGGCCTCTATCACCTGTTTCACCGCCCACTCCGCCACCGAACCGTTGTCGATTTCGGCGAACAGTTCGCGCTTGAGGCGGGCGTCGTTTAGCAGGTGAGAGTAAAGATCGAAGATCGCCGCGCTCTCCTTTTGCGAACTGGCGGCAAAACGCTTGCTGAAGCGGCGAAATTCCGCGCCGGCCTCTTCCAGCGCCAGCGTCAGGCGCTCGCGCTCGCTGGCTGTGTCCAGCGTCGAAGCGCGGTAAACTTGATCGAGTGAAGGCTGGCTGCTGTCCTGCCACCCTTCCGCCACCGCCACGCCGGGCGAGGCCGCCAGCGCGCGCACGCGCGTTTGGCGATACTGGCCGAAAATGGCGTTAAGCTGCGACTGTGACAGGATCCCGGCCATCTGCGTGGCCAGGGTGACCATGAAAGACTCTTCGCTTTCGTCGAACTGGCGCAGCTCGCGCTGCTGCACCACCAGCACACCCAGCAGCTGGCGCCGATGAATGATCGGCACCCCGAGGAAGGATCGGAAACGATCCTCTTTCACCTGCGGAACGTATTTGAAACTGGGGTGGCTTTGGGCATCGGCCAGGTTGATAGGCTCGGCTCTGCGGCCGACCAACCCGACGACGCCCTCGTCAAACGCCAATGCGATGGTGCGCCCGCGCGGCTTTTTCAGCCCGCGCGTGGCCATCAGGTAGTAGCAGCGGCGATCGTTGTCCGCCAGATAGATGGAACACACTTCGGTGTCCATCGCCAGACAGGTTTCATTGACCAGCAGATCCAGCGCATCCGTCAGACTGGCCGCCGCAGCCACCTTCTCTACAATTTCTCGCAAGCGCGTGAGCATAGTCGGCTTAACTTAACCTCTCTTTCGGCGATAAGCAGGGGCCTGCCGCGGCGCCGCCTGCTCTTGCATCGGCATCACGGTCACGGCGAATTCTTTCATCACCCGGCGGTAGACGTCGCGTTTGAACGACACCACCTGGCGTACCGGATACCAGAAGCTCACCCAGCGCCAACCGTCGAACTCCGGCGTGCTGCTGCGCTGCATATTGATATCAGCGTCATTGCACAGTAGCTGCAACAAAAACCATTTTTGCTTTTGGCCGATACAAACCGGCTTTGTGTCCCAACGCACCAAACGTTTCGGCAATTTATAGCGCAACCAGTTGCGGGTCGAAGCCAGGATGCGCACATCCTTTTTACTCAGCCCCACTTCTTCGAACAGCTCACGGTACATCGCCTGCTCCGCAGTTTCGCCAGGGTTAATCCCACCTTGGGGAAACTGCCAGGAGTGCTGACCGTAACGGCGGGCCCATAAGACCTGCCCCTGACGATTACAGATTACGATACCAACATTCGGGCGGTAGCCATCATCATCGATCACCGGACTACCTCGATAAGCTTAAATTCGCATAGATGTCCTGATTGTTTCACACAAGCTACAGGCGGTAAACCACTGCTTTACGGCGCTGCGGGCCGAATAACATTGGGATAACTCACAGATATAGGCAAAGTTATAAACATACCCTAGCCTTTCAGACCGGTTTTATTCACTTTTTCTGTGGATAGGTGTGTGCAGAACTCGAGGAATAAGCCGGTAAAACTCTTACCCCCCAAAATCCCCCCTCAACACTAAAAACGCATATTTATTTTAAAAACATACAATTATGTATTAACGCATCGTTATATACAGGGCAAAAATGTGATCTGTGCACGGTAAGGATCTTACCCTGGCGAAAGATCCACCAACGTCGTTTTTATCCACAGATTATCCGGGCGAGTTACGCACAAAACGGACAAATTCGTAAAAAACCGCCCGAGTCAAGGCTGTAAATTGAACCAGTGATCGGCAAAAATTTGGGTTATCCCAAAAATCTGTGGATAAATAGGTGTAAGATCCTGTTTATTGTCGGTGGCTTCAGGTGAACAAGCCCCGCCAGTGCATTGTCCACCACGCCAAGAAAGGAAAAAAGTCATGTAAAATCATGCTACTATTATTCTTTTCCCCAAGCGATGGCGGTTATCGCTCACCGCGCATAATTGCAGTACGTTTTTCAACCAAACCAGACAGGCTTGATTTATGGCGTTTTTATCCCCTTTGCCGCCCCCGCCGGAAAATGAACGGCAGCTGTTCGAGCGCGCTCAGGCGCTGGCCGGCGCCAGCTTTGGCGAACTGGCCGCTCGCGCGCAGCTGCCAATCCCCAAGGATCTGAAACGCGATAAAGGTTGGGTAGGCATGCTGCTGGAGCTGTATCTCGGCGCCATGGCCGGCAGCAAACCGGAGCAGGACTTTCCCGAGCTGGGCATCGAGCTGAAAACCATTCCTGTCGATGCCGCCGGCAAACCGCTGGAAACCACTTTTGTCTGCGTCGCTCCGCTCACCGGCAACAGCGGCGTCACCTGGGCCAACAGCCACGTTCGCTACAAGCTGGCGCGCGTGTTGTGGATACCGGTAGAAGGCGAACGCCAGATCCCGCTGGCCGAACGCCGCGTCGGTTCGCCGCTGCTGTGGAGCCCAAGCGCGGCAGAAGACGAAATGCTGCGCCGCGACTGGGAAGAATTGATGGATCTGATCGTGCTCGGCCACGTAGAGCGCATCACCGCACGCCACGGCGAAGTGCTGCAGCTGCGCCCCAAAGCGGCTAACAGCAAGACGCTCACCGAAGCCATCGGCGAACAAGGGCAACCGATCATGACGCTGCCGCGCGGCTTCTATCTGAAAAAGAGTTTTACCGGCGCGCTGCTGGCAAGACATTTCTCAATCTAAGCGATTTCGTTTAACTCTGGTTTAGCTGCCCCTATCAGCGCCATGATAAACGCGTATAATTCACGCTTTGCATTTATTAAGTATTAATAAGGTGTGTCGAGCAATGTTCGAATGGATTATGGATCCCAATGCCTGGTTAGCGTTAGGCACGCTAACCATTCTTGAGATCGTACTGGGTATTGATAACATCATTTTTCTGTCGCTGGTGGTGGCCAAGCTGCCCAAAGCGCAACAGAACAAAGCTCGCCGGATCGGGCTGGCCGCCGCCATGCTTATGCGCCTGGCGCTGCTGGCTTCCATCGCCTGGGTGATTCGCCTGACCCATCCGCTGTTTACCGTGATGGAGCACAGCGTATCCGCTCGCGATCTGATCCTGCTGCTGGGCGGGCTGTTCCTGATCTGGAAAGCCAGCAAAGAGATCCACGAAACCATCGAAGGGTCGGAAGAAGAGCACCACACCAAGGTGCACAGCTTCTTCGGCGCGATCGTGCAGATCATGCTGTTGGATATTATCTTCAGCCTGGATTCGGTGATTACCGCCGTGGGCCTTTCCGACCATCTGTTCATCATGATGGCGGCAGTGGTGATCGCCGTCGGCGTGATGATGTTCGCTGCCCGACCGATCGGCGAATTCGTCAACCGCCATCCATCGGTGAAAATGCTGGCGCTGGCGTTCCTGATCCTGGTGGGCTTCACGCTGATGCTGGAAAGCTTCCAGGTGCACGTGCCAAAAGGCTACATCTACTTCGCCATGTTCTTCTCGATGTCGGTAGAAGCGCTCAATCTGATGCGCAGCAAAAAAAATCGCGCGCCGGAATAACGCTATCTATATGAAAGCCGCCATTGGCGGCTTTCATCACTTTGTTGACCTCTCATTTCACTTTTTCTTATCAGATAAAGACTTATCTGAGACGCGCTTCGCCGAGAGTTTGCTAATCTTGAAAGAACATTATTTTCTGCATAATCGAGGATCCGCAGGATGAAAAAGTGGGTAATGGCAGTGTCTGCGCTGGTGATGGTGGCTGGCCTGGCGGGGTGTTCCAGCGACTACGTGATGGCGACCAAAGACGGCAACATGATCCTGACGCAAGGCAAACCGGAGATCGATGAAGATACCGGCCTCATCAGCTATAAAGACGAGAAAGGCAACCAGCGCCAGATCAACGGCGATCAAGTTTCTCAGGTTATCGAACGCTAATCACCGCCCGCCGGCTATCGCCCGTTCAAGCGCGGTAGCCCCCATTCGCGTCCGCACGGAATCCGCTTCCCCCATCTTCACCGCTTGGTTATAGTCAGGAAAGGCGACATCGCCGCCCGACGGACTCTGCGCCGTCTTCTGACATTGGGCTCCTGTTTCACCGGGCCGCGCGGCCCGTAAGCGCTAACAAGAAAGGAAGGCCGTTAATGCAATACCACCGTATTCCCCACAGTTCTTTAGAAGTGAGCGTGCTGGGACTGGGCACCATGACCTTTGGCGAACAGAACAGCGAAGCCGACGCCCATGCGCAACTGGACTATGCATTGGCCGCAGGCGTGAACCTGATAGACACCGCCGAACTGTACCCGGTGCCGCCCCGTCCGGAAACCCAGGGCCTGACCGAAAGCTATATCGGCAGCTGGCTCAAGGCGCGCGGCAATCGCGAAAAAATCGTCCTGGCCAGCAAAGTCTCGGGCCCGGTGCGCGGCACCGACAGCAGCATTCGCCCGCAGCAGGCGCTCGATCGCAAAAACATCCGCGCCGCGCTGGACGCCAGCCTCAAGCGGCTGAATACCGATTATCTCGATCTCTACCAATTGCACTGGCCGCAGCGCGCCACCAACTGTTTTGGCAAACTCAACTATCAATACACCGACGACAAAGCCACGGTCACGCTGCTGGAAACGCTGGAGGCGCTGACCGAGCAGGTGCGCGCCGGCAAGATCCGCTATATCGGGGTTTCCAATGAAACGCCCTGGGGCGTGATGCGCTACCTGCAGCTGGCGGAGAAACACGAGCTGCCGCGCATCGTGTCGATTCAAAACCCGTACAGCCTGCTGAACCGCAGCTTTGAGATTGGCTTGGCCGAGATCAGCCAGCACGAAGGGGTGGAACTGCTGGCCTATTCCAGCCTGGCGTTCGGTACCCTGAGCGGTAAATACCTCAATGGCGCAAAACCGGCCGGTGCGCGCAATACGCTGTTCACCCGCTTCAACCGTTATTCAGGGCAGCAAACCCAGCTGGCGATCGCCGAGTACGTGGCGCTGGCCAAAAAACACGGGCTGGATCCTTCGCAGATGGCGTTGGCCTTCGTGCGTCAACAGCCGTTCGTCGCCAGCACCCTGCTGGGCGCCACCACGGTGGATCAGTTGAAAATCAACATCGACAGCCTCGATGTGGTATTGGATGAAGACGTGCTGCAGGCGCTCGAAGAAATCCATACCCGGTTTACCATTCCGGCGCCTTAATACAGCAAGGGCGCAGCCTGGCTGCGCCCCGTTTCACCGCCGCTGCGACCACCATAGCGCGCTAATCGCCAGCGCAAACACCACGCCAAACCCTACGCCGACGCCCACCACCGGCACGCCCAGCTTCACCATCAGCGAATACAGCGCCAGCATCAGCAACATGGCGGCGTTTTCACCCAGGTTTTGCACCGCGATAGCATTGCCGGCGCCGACCGAATGCTTGCCCCGCTCCTGCAGCAACGCATTGAGCGGCACCACGAAAAAGCCCCCCAGCATGCCGATGATCGCCAACAAGACATAGGCATTGAGCATGGTGGTTTGCAGCGCGAATACCGCGACCGCAACGCCGATCAGGATCCCGGCCGGCATGCAGCGCTTCACCGTCTTCAGCGTGACAAAGCGTGCGGCGGCGCCGGCCCCCACCACGATACCGACGGCTACCATGGCGTTCAGCAGCGTCGGCGTGGCGTTATCGGCGATGCCGAGCGCTACCGGCACCCACAGCACCAGCAGAAAACGCAGCGTCACGCCGGCCCCCCAGAACAGGCTGGTGCCGATCAAGGAAAAACGCGTCTGCCCATCGCGCCATAACGTGACGCAGGCGGTAAAGAAGCTGTTCGTCATGGCCCGCGGGCGCCAGGAAGCCCCCGGGCGCGCCGCCGCGAGGCGCGGAATATACAGGTTGGCGACCACCGCCCCCGCGTAAACCAAGGCGCAGACCGCCAGCGCCGCCACCACATGCCAGTCCGCCAGAATGCCACCGGCCACCGAACCGGTCAGAATGGCGGCGATAGTCGAGGCCTCCATCAGGCCGTTAGCCTTGACCAGCTTCTCGCCGCTGGTGATCTCGCCCAGAATGCCGTATTTGGCCGGCGAATACGCGGCGGCTCCCACCCCGACCAGGCTGTAGCCGAGGAACGGGTTTCCCCCAAAACAGATCACCAACGCCCCCGCCAATTTTAAGGCGTTGGCGAACATCATCACCCGCCCTTTGGCAAAGCTGTCGGCCACCTGGCCGACGAACGGCGCCAGAATGATGTAGGTGGCGACGAAGGCCATCTGCAGGATTGGCTGGCTCCAGTCCGGATACAGCTGCTGCTTGATCAACGCCAGCGTGGCGAACAGCAACGCATTGTCGCCGAACGCCGAGAGGAACTGCGCGCTGATGACGGCGATCATGCCGCGTGACAGCAAAGGGGACTCGGTCGAAGGATTCATCGGGCACTCTCCGGCTGTTCGGCCATATGACGCAGGGTGACGAAATCGGGTTTGCCGCTGCCGAGCACCGGCAGCGTTTTCAACAGGCGAATATCGCGCGGCACCGCCAGCTCCGGGCTGCCCAGCTCACGCGCCACCCGCAGCAATGCTTCACGAGTGATGGCGGGATCGGTGGTGAACAGCACCAGCGCCTCGCCTTTGCTACTGTCGCCTTTGGCCGTGGCGGCATGCATTTTTTCCGGCGACAGCCGTTGCGCCAGCAATTCGACGCTCTCCAGCGACACCATCTCGCCCGCCAGCTTGGCGAAGCGTTTCACGCGGCCGCGAATGGTGCAATAGCCCTGCTCATCCAGGCTGACGATATCGCCGGTGTCGTACCAGCCCGGCTGCAGCACTCCGTTCGCATCTTCCGCCGCCGGCGGTTCCAGCTCGCCGGGGCGCTCAACCCGCAGATAGCCTTTCATGATGTTCGGCCCCTTCAGCTGCAGGCGGCCGCCGTTATCGATGCCCGGCACCGCAATCAGGCGCGCCTCCATCTGCGGCATGATGCGGCCGACGGTGCCCACCTTGGTCGCCAACGGCACGTTAATGGACACCACCGGCGCACATTCGGTCACGCCATAGCCTTCCAGAATGCGGATGCCGTATTTGTCCTGGTAGATCTGTTTGGTGCTGTCCGCCAGTTTCTCCGCGCCGGCCACCACGTAGCGCAGGCGGGCGAAATCATACGGATGCGCGAAGCGCGCATAGTTGTTGAGGAAGGTCGCCGTGCCGAACAGCACCGTGCAGTTGCGGTCATACACCAGCTCCGGCACCACGCGATAGTGCAGCGGGCTGGGGTAGAGGAAAATGCGGCTGCCGGTGATCAGCGGCGTAAGCAGCCCCACCGTCAGGCCGAACGAGTGGAACAGCGGCAGCGACGACATGAAACGGTCGCGCGGCGTGAAGTCGGCGATGGTGCGAATTTGTTCTACGTTAGCCAGCAGGCTGGCATGCGAATGCACCACGCCCTTGGGGTGGCCTTCGGAACCGGAAGTGAACAGGATCAGCGCCGCGTCCTCCGGGCGTTGCGGCAACGCCGCGCGCTGCGGCTGCAGCAAGTGCCGCAAAATCCACAGCTTGTCCGCCAGCGTAACGGTGTCTTTCAGATCTTCCAGATACACCCAGTTGGCCTGCGTCACCTGCTCCGGCAGGTGGGTCAGCTTGCCCTTCTCCAGAAACTGGCGCGAGGTGACGATGGTCTTGATGCCGGCGGCGAGCATCGCGCTGTTCAGGCCGTTGGCGCCGGCGGTGTAGTTGAGCATCGCCGGAATGCGGTTACGCAGCGAAGCGCCGAAGATCGCCGCCGCGGTGATGGTGGCGTTCGGCAACAGCAGCCCGACGTGTTCCCCTTCGGCGGTAAAGCGCTGCAGAATGCGGCTGACGCCCAGCGATTTCTTGATCAGCGTCTGGTAACTGTCTTCTTTGAAAGCGATGTCTTCGATACAGGGCTTGCGGCGCCCGTAGCGGTGCTGCGCCGCCAGCAAGGCATGGAACAGCGTCTGCGGTTCGCGCGTATCCATTCGCGCCCGCATCATGATCTGCATCAGCCGATCGCCCGCCAGCGCCCGGCGTTCACGCGCGCGCGGCGCTTCCGGCATCGGCAGCGTGGTCGGCGGCAAGATGCGGATGCTGATTCGCGGGAACCAGCGGATCTTGAATACCCCGGCCATGCGGCCGAACGGGCTGAACTCGGGGCCGTCGATCCGCACCGGCACCACGGTGGCGCCCGATTTGGCAGCGATAAACGCCGCGCCGTCGTAGATTTTCATCAGCGCGCCGGTCACGGTGATGCGCCCTTCAGGGAACACCACGATCGGCCGCCCCTGCTCGACCATGCGCACCAGTTGCTTGATGGCCATCGGCTTGGTGGGATCGAGCGAGACGAAATCAATGTAGGGCCGCAGCCAGCGCATAAACCAGCTCTCGCCGATGCTGGCGTAAACCGCAAACACCGGTTTAATCGGCAGGAACAGCGCCAGCAACACGCCGTCGAGGAAAGAGACGTGGTTCGGCGTAATCAGCAGTTTTTGCCGCTCGAAGTGCTGAACGTCCCCTTCGACCCGAACCCGAAACAGCAGGCGAAACAGCGCGCGCAGCAGTGAAAAGATCATGCCCTTCTCCCTTGGCCATGGAGGCGTAAATCGTTGTAGGGAAAAGAATACTATATGGCAGGCAAAAAAAAACCTACGCATCCGCGTAGGTTGGTGCAATTGAAAATGGCTTCAACATACAGAGTATGCTGATTTCTCACCAATCAATACCTCTGGGATCACCTACTCTAGAGAGATGGCGTGCAGGAAACTACCGGCGAATCGCAAGAGTTCTGCTCCAAATGCAACCAGCTGTAAATTTCCCGCGATCTGCTGTAATAACTCAATGAAACTTAAACCTTCCCGCAGCGGCGAAAAAATAAATACAGCCGCGACGGCGAGCCGGTTATCCCGACGTGAAACCTTCACTCATCGCGCGCTGACCTCCACCAAGCAACTCATGGCGTTCGGCCCCTGCGTCAGCGGCGAGGTGCCGATATCCAGCGTCAGCACGTTCGGGTTGCCCGCCTGCTCGACCGGCCGGCGCTGCGCGTCGTAACCCGGCTCGAACCAGGCGCCGGTCGCCATCAGCACCACGCCGCGCGTCACGCCGTCGGTGAGGGAGGCCCCCGCCAAACAGCTGCCGCGCGCATTGCTGACCAGCACTTCGGCACCGTCCGCCACGCCGCGCTGCGCCGCGTCCTCCGGATGCATATACAGGGTTTCGCGCCCGGCGGTCTTATTGCCCTGCGCCAGCGGCGCCGGATCCATCTGGCTGTGCAGACGATCGCTCGGTTGAATGGAGATCAGATGCAGCGGCCAGGTTTTGGCCTGCGGCGCCCCCAGCCACTCGACCGGCGGCCGCCACTGCGGATGCGGAGCGAAATCCTCGTAGCGATAACCGGCGATCCGCTCGCTGAACAGTTCGATCTTGCCGCTGGGCGTCTGAAGCGGGTTAGCCTGCGGATCGGCGCGGAACGCGTCAAAAAATACGAACTCCTTGGCCGGCGCGGGCAGTTCGACATAGCCCCGGCGCCAAAAATCCTCAAACTCGGGCCAGGCGACGCCGGCGCGCCGCTGTGCTGCGCCGCATTGCCGATAGATATCTTCGATCCAGGCCCGCTCGCCGCGGTTTTCGGTAAAGCGCTCGCGATAGCCCAGGCGCTCCGCCAGATCGGCGAAGATATCGAAATCGTTGCGCGCCTGATGCTGCGGCGCAATCGCCTGATGCATCGCCAGCACGTAGCGATCGCGCGAGGAGCCGCCGATGTCGTTGCGCTCCAGCGAACTGGTGACCGGCAACACGATATCCGCCATTTTGGCCGCCGCCGTCCACCAGATATCTTGTACGATCACCGTATCCGGCTTCTGCCAGCCTTCCACCAGCCGGTTCAGCTGCTGATGGTGATGGAACGGGTTGCCGCCGGCCCAGTGCACCAGGTGGATATCCGGGTACTGCCGCGTCTCGCCGCAAAATTGATAGGTTTCGCCGGGGTGCAGCAGCATGTCGCAGATGCGCGCCACCGGGATCGCCAGCCCGGCCGGGTTTTCCCCTACCGGCATGGTCGGCGCGGGGGTGTCCACGCGCGGGTTGCCGACGCCGTTCATCGAGCCGTGGCCGAACGAGAAGCCGCCGCCCGGCAGGCCCACCTGGCCCAACATCGACGACAGCGCGATCATCATCCAATAGGGTTGCTCGCCGCGGTGCGCGCGCTGTACGGAGTAGGAACAGGTGATAAAACTGCGCACGCCGATCAGCTGCCGCGCCAGCAGGGCGATGCGCGCCGCCGGAATGCCGGTAATGGCGCTGGCCCAGGCCGGCGTTTTCGCCACGCCGTCGCTCACGCCGTTCAGGTAATCCGCCAACTGTTGATAGCCCACGCAGTGGCTGCGCAGGAAGGCTTCGTCCTGCGCGCCCAGCCGCTGAATTTCGTAAGCCAGCGCCAGCATCAGCGCCACGTCGGTATTCGGCCGGATCGGGATCCACTCCGCGTTGACGAACCCGGGGCAGTCGTCGCGCATCGGGCTGATGTTGACAACCGGCGTGCCCTTGTGCGCCAGCTTTTGCAGCCAGGGTTTGAGCGCATGCTCCGCCGCACCGCCGGAAGAGACCTGGGCATTTTTCAGCGCCAGCCCGCCAAACGCCACAAACAGCTCGCAATGCTCCACCACGCTTGGCCAACTGGTGACGCGCCCGGTCAACGGCGAGAAAGTGCCGATCACATACGGCAGGAAAAACTGCGCCGCGCCCCAGCTGTAGTTGCCCTGCTGATCGACCCCGCCGCCGCCGCTGAAATAGAACCGTCGCACCAGCGAGCGCGCATGATGCAAGCGCCCGGCCGACGACCAGCCATAAGAGCCGGTAAACAGCCCGGAGGCGCCGTAGCGATCGCGCACCCGGCGATTCTCCTGCGCCACCAAATCGAGCGCCAGTTCCCAGTCCACTTCGACGAAATCTTCCCTGCCGCGCAGCGTGCGGTCGCTGCCCTCGCGCTTTTGCAGCCACGAGCGGCGCACCGCCGGCTTGCGGATACGTTTGTCAGAGTAAACCATCGGTACGATGGAATCGAGCAACGGCGAAGGGTCGGGATCGTCGGCGAAGGGTTCACAGCGGATAAGCCGGCCGTCTTCAACCACGGCGGTATAGGCGCCCCAATGGGCGAGCTGCGGATAGCGTTTAATGGACATGGCGTTCTCGGCGCAAATCGGAATGCACAGACGTTACCTCAGCCCGTCGCCAGTGCCAACGTACAAATTGCGCTATCGTTCGGCGGCCGACGGTTATGCGCGCAGCCGCGAAAAGATTCTGCAACGGCCGCCACAAGTTGCGCACAACACCGCTTGCAGCCCCGGTTTTTTTCCGCAAAACTGGGGGATGTAAGCGATTACCCAGGATGTGTTGACTGATATGGCTACGATAAAGGATGTTGCCAGGCTGGCGGGTGTTTCCGTGGCCACGGTATCCCGCGTGATAAACAATTCCCCCAAGGCCAGCGAAGGGTCGCGCACCGCAGTGCTGGCCGCCATGGAACAGCTGCAGTATCACCCCAATGCCAACGCACGGGCGCTGGCGCAGCAGTCCACCGAAACGCTGGGCCTGATCGTCTCCGACGTTTCCGACCCCTTCTTCGGGGCGATGGTCAAAGCGGTCGAGCAGGTGGCCTACGCCACCCACAATTTTCTGCTGATTGGCAACGGTTACCACGACGCCGAAAAAGAGCGTCAGGCGATTGAACAGCTGGTGCGACATCGCTGCGAGGCGCTGGTGGTGCACGCCAAAAGTCTGAGCGATCGGGAACTTGGCGGCTGGATGCAGCAGACCCCGGGCATGGTGCTGATCAACCGCACGCTGCCGGGTTTTGAAACGCGCTGCGTGGCGCTCGACGATCGCTACGGCGCCTGGCTGGCGACCCGTCATCTGATCCAGCAAGGGCATCAGCGCATCGCCATCATCTGCTCCACCCACCAGATTTCCGACGCCACCGATCGCCTGCAAGGCTATCTCGACGCGCTGCAGGAGCACGGCATTGCGGTGGATGAAAAGCTGATCGCCTACGGCGAACCGGACGAGATCGGCGGCGAACAGGCGATGACCGAATTGCTCGGCCGCGGCCGCTCTTTCTCCGCCGTTACCTGCTACAACGATCCGATGGCCGCCGGCGCGCTTTCGGTGCTGAGCGACAACAGCGTCGACGTACCGGGGCAAATTTCGCTGATCGGTTTCGACGACGTACTGATTTCGCGCTACCTGCGGCCGCGCCTGACCACCGTTCGCTACCCGATCGTGGCGATGGCGACCCAGGCGGCGGAACTGGCCCTGGCCTTGGCCAATCGTCAACCGCTGCCGGAAATCACCAACATGTTCAGCCCGACGCTGGTGCGCCGCCACTCGGTCGCCACCCTCAACAACGCGCACGAACAGCCGTAATCATGCCGCCGCATGGGTGAGCCATCACCCGTGCGTTCATATTGCGCAGCCCGCCGCATTTCCCGCTTTTGGATTTTTTCCGCTCCCAGCGTTCGTGCATATTGTTGGCACAATAACCTTTACACTATATAGCATAAACGCTATATTCGGAGCGCGTCATGTGGCAAGTGGTGACCGTCGAACGGTTCGACGACTGGTTTTTAGCGCTGAACAACGCCCAGCAAACAAGTATCCTGGCGGCGATCTACAAATTGCAGACGTTCGGCCCGCAGTTGACGCGGCCGCATGCCGATACGCTGTATTTTTCCGACGCGGTCCGGCAGTTGAAGGAGCTGCGCGTTCAACACCGCGGGCGCCCTTTCAGGGTGTTTTTCGCCTTTGACCCACAGCGGCAAGCGGTATTGCTGTGCGGTGGCGATAAAACCGGCGACAAACGCTTTTACCAGCGCATGTTGCCCATCGCCGCCATGGAGTTTTCACATTATCTGGCAACCCGGAGGTAGTGCAGATGGCCAAACCTTTATCCCAACTGATCGATAAACTCGATCCCGCCGTCGTTGCCGCCGCCAGGCAAAAAGCGGACCAGGAAATTTTCGAGCTGCGGCTGGCGATGCTGAGGGAAGAGCTGGCGGTCTCTCAGGTTGAATTGGCGAAGCGGCTCGGCATCAGCCAACCCTCCGTCGCCAATTTGGAAAAGCGCGGCAGCGAAATAAAGCTGTCATCGCTCAAACGCTATATCGAGGCCATGGGCGGCACGCTGTCGCTGGATGTGCAATTGCCCAATGGCCAACACCGCCGCATGACGTTGTGAAGCGAGCGCAAGGCGCCCGCCCGCTTATCAGATAAGCTCCAGCGCGATCAGCTCTTCGATGGTCTGGCGGCGGCGGATCAGCCGCGGTTCGCCGTTTTCGAACAGCACTTCGGGCAACAGCGGGCGACTGTTGTAGTTGGAGGACATCGATGCGCCGTAGGCGCCGGTGTCGTGGAACACCAGATAATCGCCGATCTGCACCGGCGGCAGTTCGCGGGTTTCCACGCCGCCGCCCGCCTGCTGGGTGAACACGTCGCCGGATTCGCACAGCGGCCCGGCAATTACCGTCTCGCACAGCGCTTGCCGCGAGGTGTCGCGCCCATCGGCCGGCAACAGCGAAATATGGTGATAGCTGCCGTACATTGCCGGGCGCATCAGATCGTTAAAACCGGCGTCCACCAGCACGAAGTGGCGGCTGCCCATGTCTTTTACCGCCCGCACCTCGGCCACCAAGACGCCCGCTTCCGCCATCAGGAAACGCCCCGGTTCGATCTCCAGCTGCACCGGATGCCCCAGATGCGCAGCGATGCGTTCACGCGCCCGGTTCCACAACCCGAAATAGTGTTCGGTATCGATCGCCTCTTCGCCGTACTGGTACGGGATAGACAGGCCACCGCCGGCGGAAATGGCGCTGATATCATGACCGAGATCGATCACCTGCTGCACCATCGCATCGCAGACACGCTCCAGATGCTGGTAATCGACGCCGGAACCGATGTGCATATGCACGCCGATCAGTCTCAGGCCGTAGCGGCGAATTTTCTCCACCGCCTGCGGCAGATCGGCATACCAGATACCGTGCTTGCTGTTCTCGCCGCCGGTGTTGGTTTTCTGGCTGTGGCCGTGGCCAAAACCCGGGTTAATGCGCAGCCACACCGGGTGCCCTGCGGAAACCTGGCCGAGCTGCTCCAGCATGTCGATGGAACCGGCGTTGACCGGGATCTTCAATTCGCTGACGCGCGCCAGCGTGGCATGATCCAACACGTCCGCGGTAAACACGATTTCGCTCGGTTCGCCGCCCGGCTGAAAACCGGCCTGCAGCGCCCGCTCGATCTCGCCCAGCGACACCGAATCCACCTTCACGCCCTGCTCGCGCATCAAGCGCAAAATATGAATGTTCGAACAGGCCTTCTGTGCGAAACGGATAGTGTCGAAGTGGCGCAGCTGAGCGATGCGCTGGCTGATGATGTCCGCATCATAGGCCCAAACCGGGCAGCCGAAACGCTGCGGCAAGGCCAACAGGTTAGCGGCGTTCAACGCAGTGGAGGTGTCGTGCAACGGGCGTGGCATGGCGATATTCCCAATTCAAAAATGACGGCAGATAACGCCATAGTGCCGCACGCTGAATCGGGTGGAAAATATCTATTTAGCCGTAGTCTATTCATTTATGATATGGCTTTCCCCTTAATCGAGCGCCCTCGCCATGCACAGCATCTCTTTGCGGCAGATCGAAATCTTTCGGGCGGTGATGACCACCGGCAACCTGACCGAGGCGGCGGCCCTGCTGCAGACCTCGCAACCGACCGTCAGCCGCGAGCTGGCGCGCTTTGAGAAGCTGATCCGGCTGCAGCTGTTCGACCGGGTGCGCGGTCGCTTGTCCCCCACGATGCAGGGCCTACGGTTGTTCGAAGAGGTGCAGCGCTCCTATTACGGCCTCGATCGCATCGTCAACGCCGCCGCCGGCATCCGCCAGTTTCAGCAGGCGCAGCTGTCGATCGTGTGCCTGCCGGTATTTTCCCAATCGCTGCTGCCGGCGGTGTGCCGGCCCTTTATCGAACGTTACCCGGAAGTCAGCTTCAGCGTTATCCCGCAAGAGTCGCCGCTGCTGGAAGAGTGGTTGTCGGCCCAGCGCCACGATCTCGGGCTGACGGAAACCACCCTGACGCCGGCGGGCACCGAGCGAGTGACGCTGATGACGTTGAACGAAGTGTGCGTGCTGCCGACGGGCCACCCGCTGCTGCTGAAAGATCGGCTGACGCCGCAGGACTTCGCCGGGCAGAACTTTATCAGCCTGTCGAGCACCGACAGCTATCGCCACCTGCTGGATGCTTTATTCGGCGAACAGGGCGTCGAGCGCCGCATGGTGATGGAAACGCACAGCGCGGCATCGGTATGCGCCATGGTGAGGGCCGGCGTGGGGGTGTCGATCGTCAACCCGCTGACGGCGCTCGACTATGCCGGCAACGGCGTGCACGTGCGGCCGTTCAGCATCGACGTGCCATTCACCGTCAGCCTTATTCGGCCGCTACACCGCCCCTCGTCGGCGCTGGTGACGGCCTTTATCGACCACCTTCATCAGCAGGCCGCCACCTTTGTCGCCCGGCTGGCCGCCGCCGTCAGGCGCTGAAAGCGGCGTGGGAATATTGCCGAAGCATCAGCGCAGCGTCGCCTGCCACTGCGGATCGGTGGCGAACCACTCCACCAAAAAGTCCAGCATGGTGCGCAAGGTGGCGGGCATCTGGCGGCGTGAGGTATAGATGCCGTAGATGCCCATCGACTGCGGCCGGTAATCCGGCAACAGTTCGACCAGTTCGCCGCTGGCCAGCAGCGGCGCCGCCGAATAATAGGGCTGCATGGAAATGCCCGCCCCCTGCACCGTGCCGGCCATCAGCACCACCGACTCGTTGGCACTCAGGTTGCCGCTGACCGCCACCGCCGATTTCACGCCCTGAGCATCGAAGTGCCACAGGCTTTTGCCGAAATAGGAGTAGGTCAGGCAGTTGTGCAACGCCAGATCCTGCGGTTGACGCGGGGTGCCGTGCGCCGCCAGATATGCCGGCGCGGCGCACACCACCGATGCGCAGGTGGACAGCGGGCGGGCGATCAGGTTGGGATCCAGCTCGTTGGTGATGCGCAGCGCCAGATCGATGCGCTCTTCCACCAGGTTCACCGCCCGGTTGTTCATCTGCAGATCGACCGCCACCTGCGGGTGGCGCTTCAGATACTGAGCGACCGCCCCCACCAGCGCCGTTTGCCCGAGCGATTGCGAACAGGTGATGCGCAGCAGGCCGCGCAACTCGTCGCTCTGCCCTTCCTCCACCAGGTCGATCTCCCCCGCCAGCGCCAGCATTTGCCGGCAGCGTTCCAGAGTGCGCTCCCCGGCGTCGGTCAGACTAAGCTTACGGGTAGTGCGGTGCAGTAAACGCGCCCCGGCCCATTGCTCCATCTGCGCCAGGTAGCGCGTCACCATCGCGCGCGACATCTCCAGCGTTTCCGCGGCGGCGATCATGCTGCCGCGATCGACGATGGTGACAAAAACCTCAGCGGCGGTAATGCGATCCATAATTAGTCCGATTTATGCAACGAATAATTGCTTATTATCCGGTTTTTCTATCGCTTTATGCAACCTAACATCATTACAACATTAACCGATACCTAAGGACCTCTGCCCATGTTTAAGAAATCACTGTTAACTCTGGCCTTCACCGGCGTCGCCACCCTCAGCACCTACGCCACCGCGGCCGATACCCTGACCATGGAAGTGTATAACCCGGGCGAGAAAAGCGTGTTCCCGGTGTCTTCCGAAATCATCAGCGGCAAACACGAAGTGGCGCTGATCGACGCTCAGTTCCAACGCAACGACGCTGAAGAGCTGGTGAAAAAGATCAAGGCGACCGGCAAGAAACTGACCACCGTTTACATCAGCCACTCAGACCCGGATTTCTATTTCGGTCTGGACGTGATTAAAGCGGCCTTCCCGGAGGCGAAAATCATCGCTTCGCCAGGCACCATCAAGGACATCAACGCCACCAAAGACGGTAAAGTCGCCTATTGGGGCCCGATCCTGAAAGACAACGCGCCGAAAACCGTGATCGTGCCGCAGCCGCTGCAGGGCGACAGCTTCACCATCGACGGCCAGAAAGTGGAAGTGAAAGGCCTGAACGGCCCGACCCCCGATCGCACCTTCGTGTGGATCCCGGCGCTGAAGGCGGTCGTTGGCGGTGTCGCGGTCGCCGGTGACAATATCCACCCGTGGATCGCCGACAACCAGAGCGTGGAATCGCGCCAGCACTGGCAGCAGACGCTGAAAAACATCGAAGCGCTGAAGCCGCAGGTCGTGGTGCCGGGCCACTTCCTGCCGGGCGCAGCGCAAACGCTGGCATCGGTGCACTTTACCCAGAAATACCTGACCACGCTGGAAGCCGAGCTGCCGAAGGCCAAGGATTCCGCCGCGCTGATTGAGGCGATGAAAAAGCACTACCCGACGCTGAAAGACGAGTCGAGCCTGGAACTGAGCGCGAAAGTGCTGAAAGGCGAGATGAAGTGGCCGCAATAAGCGCCCGTGCGTGATTGAACCAGCCCTGGCGCCGCGGTGAGCTGCCGCGCGCCAGGCGAGGAGTAAAGATGACCGAAACCACTCTGCATTACATTTTCGATCCGCTGTGCGGCTGGTGCTACGGCGCCGCACCGCTGGTGAAAGCGGCTCAGAGCCTCCCTGGGCTGAAGATCGTGCCGCATGCCGGCGGCATGATGACCGGCAACAACCGCCGTCAGATTACCGACGAATGGCGCAACTACGTCATTCCGCACGACAAACGCATCGCCGAGATGACGGGCCAGCCTTTTGGCGAAGCCTATTTCAACGGCCTGCTGCGCGACACCACGGCAGTGATGGATTCCGAGCCGCCGATCACCGCTATCCTGGCGGCGGAAAAGCTGGCGGGGCGCGGGCTGGACATGCTGCACCGCATTCAGCAGGCGCACTATCAAGAAGGCCGGCGCATCGCCGATACGCCGGTGCTGGAAGCGTTGGCGAAAGAGCTGGGGTTGCCTTCGGCGGCGTTTATCGCCGAAATGCGTTTCAACACCGGCGCGCCAACCGCGCAGCACATCGCGGAAAGCCGGGCGCTACTGGCCAAAGTGCAAGGCCAGGGCTTCCCGACCTTTGCGCTGCAGGACAGCGAAGGCCGTCTGCATCTGCTGCCGGCCGGCAACTATCTGGGTAACGTGGAAGCCTGGAAAAACCTGCTGGGCGCCGCCGCGCTGGCGTAACCTACCTTTCCCGCCCCGGCTGCCGGGGCGGGTCATTCGACCCGCACGAACCGCCCTTCCGCGCGCACGTTGTGACCGAACCCGCAATCCCCCCGCGTGTGCATCTCCAGCGCTTGCTCGCCAAATTCCAGCGTGACGTCGCAGACCTGCGCGCTTTCCGAGTCATGCTGATGGTAGACCGCTTTGCCGTGCTCGATTGGCAGCTCGGCGGTGAAGTCACCCATGTTCGGCCCGTAATACAGCCCCATCTGCGGCATGGCGTAGCCGGAAAAATCGATCAGCCAGCGCTCGCCCTGCGGCTTCACCGCCACTTCGCTCCACACGCCGCGCCCGGCGTATTGCCAATACACGCCGCCCGGCCCCTGCGGCTGCGGCCGCTGCGCCAGGCGTTGGCGCAACAGGCTCATGTTGTGCTGCGATTTGTCATCGTGCGGCGCCAACGCCAGGTAGGCCTGTGCCTTGAGCAATTCCCCGGCGCGCATCAGCGACAGCGCCACGTTGTTGTAGGCCGTGGCGATGGCCTGCTCGCTCAGGCCGCAAAACTCGCTCCAGGCCGCCTGATCGCGAAAGATGTCGGCAGCTTTGGCGTAATCCTGCCGCTGATAGGCCTTTTTTCCCAGTTCGGCGTAGCTCGCCACCTTTTGGCAGTCGGCGGCGATGTCCGGCTCGTCAATGTGCGCCCAGGCCCGGGCACCGGCGAAGACGCCGCAGGTCAGCAACAGGGGAAACCAAGCCTTCATCGTTTATCCTTTCTGCAAAAATTCGGCGCCAGTATAACCGCCCGGCGGTGGAGTGTATGCCGCAATTGCGCCCGTCGGCGTGCCGCTGTCGATTCAGCCGCCTTATTTCAAACGGTTAGCGGAGTTAAAACTGCTTACAGTCGCGGTTTGTTTGTTACCGCCCCGCAGCCCATGCTGAACGAAATACCGCAATTATCGAGCCGTTATGAACGCAACCCCCTTGCAGAAACACGCCGTGTGGCAGCTGATCAAACCCTTTTGGGTGTCGGAGGAGCGATGGCGCGCCTGGATGATGCTGATCGCCATCGTCGTCCTGTCGCTCGGTCTGGTCTATATCAGCGTGCAGATCAACCAGTGGAATCAGGTGTTCTACGATGCGCTGCAGAACAAGAACTACCCGGTATTCAAGGCGCAGCTGTGGCGCTTTACCTATCTGGCGCTGATCTTCATCGTGCTGGCGGTCTACAAGATCTACCTGACTCAGGGGCTGCAGATGCGCTGGCGGCGCTGGATGACGGAAAAGTTCATGGAAAAATGGCTGGCGCACCAGGCGTATTACCACGCCGAGCAGCAGCAGATCGTCGATAACCCCGATCAGCGTATCGCCGAAGATCTCAACGTCTTGACCCAATATACCCTGTCGCTGTCGCTCGGGCTGCTCTCCAGCCTGGTGACGCTGTTTTCCTTTATCGACATCCTATGGCACGTCAGCGGACCGATGACCTTCGCGCTCGGCCAGCATGCCATCACCTTGCCCGGTTATATGGTGTGGTTCGCGCTACTGTATGCGGTGCTGGGATCGCTGCTGATCTGGTGGGTCGGCAAACCTCTGGTCATGCTGGGCTTCAACCAGGAACGGTATGAGGCAAACTTCCGTTTCGGCCTGATCCGCATCCGCGAAAACAACGACGCCATCGCGCTGTACCACGGCGAACCGCGCGAGGCGCAGCAGCTGGGCGACCGTTTTGACACTATTCGCAGCAACTGGTGGGCGATTATGCGCATCACCCGGCGGCTGAACATCGCCACCAACTTCTACGGCCAGTTCGCCATCGTGTTTCCCCTGCTGGTGGCGGCGCCGCGCTACTTCTCCGGCGCCATTCAGATGGGCGGCCTGATGCAGATCGCCTCGGCCTTCGGCCAGGTACAGGGTGCGCTGTCATGGTTTATCGACGCATTTAACGATTTGGCGACCTGGAAAGCCTGCGTCAACCGTCTGGCCGGCTTCAACGCCGCCGTCGATCAGGTGCATCATCAGCCGCGCGGCATTCAGCTGCGGGAAGAGACCGCCCATCCGTTGACGCTGGATAACCTCAGCCTGAACTTGCCCGACGGCCAGCCGCTGCTGGCCGGCGCCGAGCTGACGCTGCAACGCGGCGATCGCCTGCTGATCGTCGGCCCTTCCGGCTGCGGCAAGTCGACGCTGCTGCGGGCCATCGCCGGTATCTGGCCTTACGGCGCGGGCGCCATCGGGGTAGCGGCCAATGCCAACACGTTGTTCCTGCCGCAGCGCAGCTACATTCCGATCGGCACGCTGCGCGAAGCGTTGAGCTACCCGAGCCTGGCGTCGGAATACAGCGATCCGCAGCTGATGCGGGTGCTGGAAAACTGCCGCCTGAAACACCTGCAGCGCTGGCTGAATACCTCCGCCAACTGGAGCCACCGCCTGTCGCCGGGCGAGCAACAGCGGCTGGCGTTCGCTCGCGCCCTGTTGATTCGCCCGAACATCCTGTTCCTCGACGAAGCCACCAGCGCGCTGGACGACGAAACCGAACAGTTGATGTACTGCCTGCTGGTGGATGAACTGCCGGACGTGACGCTGATCAGCGTGGCGCACCGCAACAGCGTGGCGAAGTACCACCAGACCTGCTGGCGCTTCAGCCGCAGCGAAGATCAAGCGGCGCGCCTGGCGCTGAGCCCGCTGCCGGCATAACCCGCAGAGCCGGGCGCGGCGGCGCCCGGCGTTCGTTCAGATGCCGTCGGCCGGCACGTCTTCACATTTCACCCGGCGGCGCTCATGCCACAGGCTGGTCAGGCCGCGTTTGCCGCACGCCAGCGCCACCTCGCGAAACTCATCCAGGCTCAACCCGTCGCGCTCCAGCATCATTTCCGCCGCCAGCTGCATGTTGACGCCGGTCAGCACTTCGCAATCGCCCTGCGCATCCGCCAGTTCGCAGGCGCTGCGAAACGGCGAGCCGCCGAGCATGTCGGTGAGAAACACCACGCCGTCCGGCTGCGCCACCGCCGCCAGCGCCGAGCGCAAGGCGTCGTTGAGCTGCGCGGTGCTCATCTGTTCAGGGAAATCGACCGCCGCGCAGTGCGGCTGCGGCCCCACCACCTGCTCCACCGCCTGCAACAGCCCGGTGGCGAAGCCGCCGTGGCCGGTAATCACAATGCCTGGCATAGCCCACTCCTCACAAAATGCCGATAAATTTGCCCGCCACGCCGATCGCTACGGTGACGCCAATCAGCTTCACCGGCGAGAAACCGCGCTTCATCAGGAAGAAAATGAGCAGCGTGAAGCACAGCGGCAACAAGTTGGGCATCAACTTGTCCAGCACGTCTGTCTGCAGCGCCACCCTGGCTTTGCCGGCATGCATCACCAACGGCGTGGACAGATGCACATACGAGGCCACCAGTGCGCCGATCACCGTCATGCCGACGATCGACGCGGCGTGAGAAATGCGCCGGGTGTGGGTCTTCAACAGCGCCAGCGCGCTGGTGCCGGCCTGATAGCCGTAGTGCGCCAGCCCGAAGCGTAGGCCGAAGTGGAACAGGTTGAACAGCAGCAGGAAGACGATCGGCCCGAACAGGCTGCCCTCCAATGCCAGCGAAGCGCCTATCCCGGCGCAGATCGGCAGCAGCGTCAGCCAAAACAGCGCGTCGCCGATGCCGCCGAGCGGCCCCATCAGCGCCACTTTCACCGCGCGAATGGTGGAGATCTTCTCCTTGTTCTGCTCCATCGCCAGCACCAGGCCGGACAGGAAGGTGACGTCGAACGGGTGCACGTTGATAAATTCCATGTGCATCTTCATCGAGTTGGCCAGATCCTGCGGGTTGCGGTGGATCTTGCGCAGTCCGGGGATCAGCTGGTACAGCCAGCCGCCGGCCTGCATACGTTCATAGTTGAACGACGCCTGCAGCAGCAGCGAACGCCAGGCCATACGATTGATGTCGCCGCGCGTCAGCGCGTCGGCGGGCTGGCTGTCCAGATAGTCGTCCTGCTCCACCTGGCTGGTGGCCAGCGCCTGCGCCATGCGTTGCTCGGCCTTTTGCGCCAGCAGATCGTCGGAATCGTTAAATGCCATCTTCGGCATCCTCCTGCGGAGCGGGCCGGGCCGTCGCCTCTGCCGCGCCGCGTTGCGTGTTGAAGAAGTCGATCAGGGCGATCGCCAGGGCACCCAGCGCCACCGCCAGGATCGGCAGCTTGAGGAACGTGACCGAGATAAAGCCGAGGATAAAATAGGCCACGTAGGTTTTTTTCATCATCACCTTCATCAGCAGCGAGAAGCCGATCGCCGGCATCATGCCGCCCGCCACCGCCAGCCCGTCCAGCAGCCAACCCGGCGCCTTCTGCACCATGGCGCTGGCCGCATCGGCGCCGAAGTAAATCGGCAGGAACGCCACCACGAAATAGAAGATGAACAGGATGCCGATGCCGAGATAGTTCACCCGTTCGACGCCGCGCCAGTTCAGCTCTTTCACCATGCGATCGCAGCGGTGCATCATCGGCGAGAACAGCGTAAACAGCAGCGTGATGCAGCCCTGCACCGCAATCGAGAATGGCACCGCCACGCCGATCGCCACTTTAGGGTCGGCCTTGGTCAGAATGGCGAACGCGGTGCCGATCACCCCGCCGATCACCACGTTCGGCGGTTGGGCGCCCGCCAGCGGCACCATCCCCATCCACACCAGCTCCAGCGTGCCGCCCACCAGCAAGCCGGTGTAGACATCGCCCAAAATCAGCCCCACCAGCGGCCCCATCACCACCGGCCGATGGAAGTGGGTCAGGCCGTCGAACAGGTCCACCCCCGCCAGCCCGGCCAACAACGCAATCAATAACGCATCCGTCAACATGCTTTCCCCCTGGCTCAAAAGAGCAATTTGCCGATCGCCTCGCCCGCCTCATCCGGCACCCGGCGCACTTCGCACTCCACGCCCAGCGCCGCTAACGCGCGAAACGCGGCCACGTCGCCGTCGTCCAGCGACACCGTTTTGTGCACCTGCCGCTTCCCCTCGGCGAAGTGCATGTTGCCGACGTTGACGAAACGGATCGGCACCCCACCGCGCACCAGCGTCAACACATCCTGCGGCGTTTTGCACACCAGAAAAATCTTCTGCCGATCCGCCGCCTTGTGGATCACGTCGATGGTTTTCTGCAGCGTGAAGTAGCGGGTCTGCACCCCTTCCGCCACCACCATGTCCATCAGGTTCTGCTGCACCGGATCGGCGGCGGCCTCGTCGTTGGCCACCACCACCAGGTTGGCGCCGAGGGTGTTGGTCCAGGTCACGCCCACCTGGCCGTGCACCAGGCGATTGTCGATGCGGGTCATTAAAATGTTCGGCATGTCAGCGGCCCTCCGGGTAGCAGGCGGCGTGGTAATCGTCGAGCACCTGCGTCACTTTATGCAGCACCCACTCTTGCGGATCGGCGCTCAATTCGCCGGCGTTCAGCGCCCGCGCCTGATCCGGCAGGTACTGGCTGAGCAGCGCCAGCGGCGCCGGGCTGCGGCGCAGGTTGTCCAGCAGCCCGTCGACCGCCTGCTGCACCTGCGGCTGCGGCCAGTAGTAACGCACTCGATCGCTCAGGCTGTAGTGGCGATCGAGGTACTGTTGGTGCGGCGTGCCGTGGTAATAGCGGCTCCACTGCTGCGGCTGCTCGCGCATCACCTGCTCCAGCGTGGCGCACAGCTGCGCCGACTGGCGCTCCCCCAGCCATTCACGCTCGATGCGATCGAGGGCGAACAGCGCTTCGCGCAGCGCGAAGGTCAGCGCCGGCCCCACCTTCAGGATGGCGAAGTGATCGCGCACCAGTTGGCGGTAGGCCTGCGGCGGCTGATAGTCCGTGGAGTGCGCTTCATAGATCATGCCCGGCTGGCGTTCGATGAAATGGCTCAAGGCGTCGGCGCGCTGCGGCTGATAGCGTTCGACGCGGTGGTGATCGAACTCGACGCCCGGCTGCACCACCAGCGCGATGGCTCTCTGCCAGGCATCGTTCAGCTCGGCCTGTTGCCAGGCGATACGGTGCGTTTCCAGCGTTTGCGCCACCGCCTGCGGCGTGGTGACCTGCAGGCTCGCCAGCGCCTCCTGCGCGCCGCCCGGCACCGGCACTTCGGTGCCAATCACATAGACCGGCGCTTCGCCGCCGCTCTGCATCCAGGCCCGCTCCGCCACCGCGCACAAGCGCGCCGCACGCTCGGCGACCATGGCATCCCCCAGGGGCGAGGGATCGCCGGCGCACGACATGGAACAATCGAGGTGAATCTTGCGAAATCCGGCGCGAACGTAATCGTCGATCAAGGTTTCCGCCAGCGCCATCGCCTCCTGAGCCGGGCGATCTTGCCAGGCGTTGGGCCCCAGGTGATCGCCGCCCAGCCACACGCGATCGCGCGCCAGGCCAACCTCATCCGCCAGATGCCACAGCGCATCGCGGAACTGGGCCGCCGTTTGGCCGGTATAGCCGCCGAACTGATTGACCTGGTTGGACGTCGCCTCCACCAATACCGGCGTGCCGCGCGCTTTGGCCTGCCGCAGCGCGGCCTTCAGAACCCAGGGATGGGCGGAACAGACGGAAAAGATCCCGACCGGCATACCGGCCTTGTGCTGCTCGACAAGCTGTAACAACTGCTGCATGAAGCCCCCATGCAGGCGCCCTGCTACCGATCGGCGATGATGACCTCCACGCCCAGCTCGGTTAACGCCCGCTCGTAATCGTCCGGAAGACGGCTGTCGGTGATCAGCCGATGGATTTGTCCGGCTTCGCGAATCATGCAAAAGCTCTTGCGACCGAATTTGCTGGCATCCGCCACCGCGATAATCTCGCGCGCCACCTCGCACATCACGCGATTGAGGTGCGCCTCACCGGGGTGAGGCGTGGTAATGCCGGCGCTCAGATCGAACCCGTCGACGCCCAAAAACAGCTTGTCGAAGCGGTACTGACGCAATTGCTGCTCGGCGGCCGGACCGTAGAGCGAGTAAGAGTTGCGGCGCACGCTGCCCCCCAGCACCATGACCTCCACCCCGTCGTTTCCCGAAAGCTCGTAGGCAATGTTCAGCGCATTGGTCATCACCACCAGATCGCGCCGCCCCTTCAGGAACGGCACGATCTGCGTGGTGGTGGAGCCGGAATCGAGGATCAGCGCATCGCCGTCGCGCACATAGCCGGCCGCCGCGTTGGCGATCAGCGTTTTGACGTCGCGATTCAACCGCCCCTTGTCCCGCAGCGGCCGATCGAAAGCGAATTGCTGATTGAGCATCGCGCCGCCGTAAGCGCGCAGCGCACACCCTTTTCGTTCCAGAAAGCGCAGATCGTTGCGGATCGTCACCGTGGATACCGCAAACTGTTTGCTGAGCTGCTCCACGCGCACGCTGCCGTGCTCGCATAACAGATCGATAATGTGTTCACGTCGCTTTGCGGTATTCACTGGCATGAGCTGCGGTCCTCAGGTTTCCGGCATCGCCGGGGAGAAGATGGCTTTCGCTCTACTGCGCAGGCATTACAGCAAAGCGAAAGCAATGAAATTGTGATCGGGCTTACAGCCCGGTTTTAGCAAAAAAACCGTCAAAAAACCTTTCGAATCGAAACGGATCGAAAAGCCAAAAAGCGGAAGGGAGAAAAAGTGAAATGCCAGGATGGGCGAGAAGCCCGGAGCGCCGAGGTGCGGGCTGCGAGGAAAGCGAAAGCGGCGCCTGGCGCGCCCCGCGCCCTGACTTTTAGTTCACTCAGTGACCAGGATCACATAATGGCAATTATCCTGCGGCCGGTGGGGGTTAACCGCCGCCATCCCGCCGGGTCATACCCTTGTCAGCGCGCGCCATCTTCCCTACACTTGCGATCGGATACCGTCGATTTGTCGGTACGTAAGCGTTAACGTCAATCAACGCATCATGCCATGCAGCACTGATTGACTGCATGCCCTGGTGCGAGGAACCCATGCCGCAACCCGCTTCACCCCCAGCGTCCACCGCGACCCCGCGTCGCCGATTACACCGCCCCGTTCTGCTGATCGTCGGCATTATGCTGATCGCGGCCAACCTGCGCGCCGCCCTGACCAGCGTCGGCCCGCTGCTGGAACAGATCCAGCAGCAGCTGGCGTTGTCCGCCACCGCCGCCGGCCTGATCAACTCGCTGCCGCTGATCCTGTTCGCCATCCTCTCGCCATTGACTCCGGCGCTGGCGAAACGCATCGGCATCGAGCGCACCCTGGGTCTCGCCCTCGCGCTGCTGGTCTGCGGCATCGCGCTGCGTTCCCTGCCGCAAGACGCCATGCTATGGCCGGGCAGCATCCTGATCGGCGCCGCCATCGCCTTCGCCAACGTAGTGCTGCCGACGCTGGTGAAAAGAGATTTCCCGCATCGCGCCGCCGCGATGATCGCCGCCTATGCGGCGGTGATGTCGCTGGTTGCCGCCATCGCCTCCGGCCTGGCGGTGCCGCTGGCTGCCCTGGCCGACCTCGGCTGGCGCTTCTCCTTACTGTGCTGGGGGTTGCCCGCGTTGCTGGCGCTGCTGGTGTGGCTGCCGCAGCTGCGACGCTCAGCCACTCCCGCCGCCAAAGCGCCGCAGCCGACGGAGCCACAGCGCTATCGCTCTCCCTGGGGCAGCGCGCTGGGTTGGCAAGTGGCGATGTTCATGGGGCTGCAATCGATCGCCTTCTACACCATCATCGGCTGGTTCAGCGCCTTTGCCGCCAGCTACGGCACCTCAGCTCAGCAGGCAGGTTTCGAGCTGTTCGTTTACCAGGTGGTGGCCATCGTCGCCAACTTTGTCATGGTGGTGATTTTGCCGCGCGCACACGATCAACGGGCGATAGCGTTGGGCAGCTCACTGCTGATCTTTATCGGCGTCGGGGGATTGTTGGTGCAACCCGCCAGTTCACTGGTGTGGCTGACGTTTGCCGGATTGGGGGCGGGGAGTTCGCTGGTGCTGGCGCTGTCGTTCTTTGGATTGCGCAGCCAGCATCATCATCAGGCGACGCTGCTGTCGGGTATGGCGCAATCCGTCGGTTATCTGTTGGCGGCGCTGGGGCCCACCCTATTCGGCCTGCTGCACGATCTGACGGCAGGTTGGCGTTTGCCGTTGATCGCCCTGCTGTGCCTGACCGTCTTGCAAATGCTGTTCGGCGCGCTGGCCGGCCGCCGCCGCGTGATCAGCTAACGCGGCTGCGCGATGGGGGCCGCGGCGGCTCAGAGTCGGTATCCTGCCATAAGTCTTCAATAAAGGCGCGCTGCTCATCGCTCAGCACCCATGACGGCGGAATTTTGGACTGTGCGCGACGCTCAGCGCCCTCACGGTTTTTAGCCTGCTTCTTGTTCACGAATCGCCTTCCTGCTTAACCTGCTAACTCAGTAACCAGTAAATCACGGCGGCGGTTAACAGCCAGAACAGCCCGCTACCGATAAATACACACAGCCATGCTCTACGTTTGATATCTGATCCATCCTTGCTCACCACAGCGCCCTCAACCAATAGATTAAACCATTCAAACCGTGATTATTGATCTATTTTAACGATCAATAAAGTGGCTTTTTCCTATGGAAATTTAAAAAACAGCTGCCAGCCATAGGCCTGCATCACCGCCTCAGTAAGAACGACACCGTGGATATCACTGTTATCGGCAGGCGATAACTTGTATTGATAGGCGAACGAAGGTGCAGTGTGCCATACCTTGGAAGGTCGAAATTAAACCACTGGTAAATAATTCAACTATCAATTATTTGACTGCCCGTAAGCCAAATCGGCAACAGGCAGCGCTGGAGACGGGGGAGAAAATGAAGCGATGTACTGGGATCATGCGGAGAGAACACCGGCCCGTTTTGGTCTCGCTCGGGCCGGCGTGAGTTAACCGATTCTGCTGACGGAATCCCGGCTGGCGTGTTCACGCTCGCTGCCGGTCAGCTCACGTAAATGGCCTGAGCGCATCTCAAGCAACCGATCGGCGTGTTCGAAATAGTGATCGTCATGGCTGATGGCAAACACCGTTTTGCCCATCGCGCGCAGCTCCGGCAATAGTTCACGATAGAAAGTGCGCCGAAATTGCGGATCCTGATCCGCGGCCCATTCATCCAACAGCAAGATATCGCGCTGTTCCGCCACCGCCAGCAGCAAAGCCAGACGTTTGCGTTGCCCCTGCGACAGTTGCGGATTGGTCACCCTGGTGCCGTCAAACTGCAGTTTGCTTTTCATATTCAACCGCTCGAGCCAGATGGCGACCAGATCCGCATCGGGTTCGCCGCCTTCCGGCCCTTGCAAGCGATCGAACTGATGAAAATCGGTGAAAATCGCCGAAAACAGCCGCCGGTAGTCCGGCATATCCGCTGCGCTCTGTGCGACGCCATCCAGAACGATATGGCCGCTCACCGGCCGGTACAACCCGGTCAACAACATCGCCAGCGTTGACTTGCCGCTGCCGTTGCCGCCGATCAGAAAGACCAGCTCACCACGCCGCAGCGTCAGATTGAGCGGCCCGACGGCAAAACCGGGCTGCTGTTCCGTATCTGCATAGTGAAAAACCACGTCGCGCAGCTCCAGCGTCTGCCAGGAGCGACCAACGGCGGCAGGAAACGCCGGTTGATACTCGGCCAGGCGCAGCGTCTTCAGCTTGTTAAAGGCCACTTCGGCGCTGACCAGCGTCGGAAACGCTCCGACCGCTTGCAGTAATGGCGTGCGCAAAAACAGCAGCGTCAGTGAATAGGTGGCGGCCACCGCCGAGTCCGCCCATCCCAGACTGTTGGCCATAAAGAACACCAGCCCAATCGCGCCCAACATCATGATGTTTGACCAGTTGAGCGCGCTCAAATGGAAGGTATCGGCGCGAATGATGTGGTGGCGATAAGCTTGCGCATCGGGCTGATAGGCCTGTTCGTACAGCGCCTGCGCCCGCTTGCGGTTCAACGTCAGTTCCTTGCGGCCGTCAATCACCGACTCATAACGATGATAGAGACGTTCTTCCGACTCACGCAAACTGGCCATATGACGATAAACCCGTGATACCAGGCAGCCGCTGCCCACGACGGTCACCGCCACCCAGACTGCCGTGACCGCCAGCATTTTCGGCGATAGCCACCCCAGATAGGCCGCTGCCCCCAGGGTTAAAATCACCCCTTGTACCAGTTCAGGCAGGCGCACGAAGGCAACGGTGATATTGCGGATATCGCTGGACAGGCTGGCCAACAATGAGGCGCTGCCCAATTGTTCGAGGCGTTCAATATCGGTATCCAAAATGCGCTTCACTAACTGCCCACGCAGGCGATAGACGAAGTAATGGCCCAATGTCGTCAGCGCCAATTGCGAACCCAAGGTGACCGCTATCAACAATGCCAACAGGGCGAGAAACACCGGCAGCACGGCCAAGGCATCGCCGCCGGCGTCCATCAGGTATTGATTGATAAAAGCAATGATACCGATACCTAAGCCGGCGCTGGCCATGGTCAACGCCATGACAGCCAGAAATGGCCAACGATACTGGTGATAAACCACCCGTAGCAGTTCCATGAAAAAACCTCTGAAGTCGCGATCTGGCAGGCATTGTAAGCGGCGTGAGAATGAGATCAAGACGAATTCTCAACACAGTTTATCAAGCACCGTTCTGAGAGAGGCGGTATCCCCGTGGTCATCTGACGGGGGCAAAATTCCCATACGGCTCTTACAGGACGCTCAATATTCGCTGATTAAATAGCTTCCCGAAATAAATTAAATAAACATATATGAATCAAAAAGCCATTCACTTGAAAAATAAAACAATAAAAACCCATGCATTCACAAATGAAATTATTTATTTTCTTTGCCGCCTATTATGTTCCAATGCTTTAATAAAACATCATAATAGAAATCGCCAACATCTAAGACGCAGGAAGGGAAAATGAAAAAAAGGAAATTTCTTAGTCAGGTTGAAATTGAGCAATTGATTGCCGCTGTGAATGAAGGAAAAAATAGCATTCGAGATCGTTGTTTACTATTAATGTGCTTTATTCACGGCTTGCGGGTTAGCGAACTGCGTGCATTGCGCCTTCAGGATATTGACCTTACCTCCAATAGGATCCATATATCCCGGTTAAAAAACGGGTTTTCCGTTCAGCACCCCATTCAACCGCGAGAACGGCAGGCGCTGTTAAACTGGCTGGCCCAACGGGCGAACTATCCTGACGCTGAAGCGCCATGGCTATTCCTGTCGCGCCACGGCGGGCAGATATCACGTCAGCAGCTCTATCGGTTGATGAGAATGTATGGCGAGATGGCCGGCATTAGCGTTCAGGTCCATCCTCACATGTTGCGACATTCCTGCGGTTACGCCCTTGCGGATAAAGGGATCGATACGCGTTTGATTCAGGATTATTTAGGGCACAAAAACATCCAGAATACGGTGATTTACACCGCGACCAACGTAGAGCGATTCCGCACGATCAACATTTAACCTCACGACGAGAATAATTACGCAGCCCCGTCCTCCGTTAAACAACACATCGAGTGCTATGCAATATTCAGATGGGAGAGGCAGCCCGGCACGTCATCAACGGCCTACTCAGCAATATTTTAACGCCGAGCTGCTTTTCATGCATCGGCGCCAGGGATAGGCCACGCTGGGTAAGCTTTTAACGGCAAGCCTGCCGATAAATCATAGCCCATACCGTTTCATTAAAGGTTAGGTGCCCTTTGACCATTTCCCCCCCAATTGCCGCGTAATATTGGCGTGCAGAGAAAACAGTTCGCTGTCATTCTTCACCTGCAGTTTACGCATGGCGCTGCATTTATGCGCGCTGATCGTCTTGATGCTGCGCCGTTGCAACTCGGCGATTTGCCGCAGGCTCATTCCGTTGAACAAAAAGGCCAAGACGTCGCTCTCACAGCGGGTCAACTTTCGCGTTGCCGCCTCCTCTCCGCTAACGGAAGGCGCCAGAAAAGCGCCTATCTGCGGGCTCAACACGCGTTCCCCAAGCAGCACGCGATTAAAAAACTCCGCCACCAGCGGCAAAGCGTCATCTCTGGCTACAATGCTGATATTGGGCTGGTTCAACAGACGCCCCACCTCTTCTGCATTCTGGCAACGGGTATAGACGATCACCCGCAATTCGGGCAACTGCGTGCACAAGGCAAGCAACGTTTCCCTGCCCTGAGCGACCGTTTCATCTTCACCATCCATCTCGCTAATCAGCACGTCAGCCTGCTGATAGACCACGCTATCCGCCACCGCGCGGACGCTGGTTTCCTTTACGACGACTTTTGCCTGGGTTGGCAGCGTTTTTAAAAAACTCGCCAGCCCCTCCAGCGTTAATGGGCATCTGTCCATTAATGCTATGTTCAGCGGCTGCTGACGCCATGAATGCATAATCTGCTCCTATGCTTGCTTACCCCAGAGGCATCGCACGCTTGCCTAGCGAACAAAAGACGAACCTTGCGCAGCCATCCATTTCCCCTGAAGATACAATTCCCCATCGCTGTGAAATCCCAACTTCAACATCGCATTGCGTTTATGCGTGCTGACGGTGCGAATATCACGGCACATCGTTAACGCCACGCTGGTCACGCTTTTACCGGAAAACAACTGGGTCAGCACATCCAGTTCCTTCGCCGTCAAAGGCTTGTCGGCTGTCGCCTCATGCAATTGACGCTGACGCACCCGATGGCTGAAACTGCTGCAGCCCGCCAAGACCTGTTGGACGCAATGAGTCAACGCAATGGCCGGCTCTTGCTTCAACATCAGGCCGCGGATGCCGGATGCGATCAGTTGCCGCAGCAGCCTGGGTTCATCCAATGCCGTACAAATAATTATCGCGGTGTCCGGCGAGCTTTCACGCACATCGGCAATCAGCCTGAAGCCGTCCAATACCAATTCTGATTTGCCGCACAAATCCATCACCAGTAAACGATGCGTGTGCTGAGTGAATAAGGCTCTCAGCGCCACCAGGTTCGTCACCTGTCGAACGTTGTCGGGCTGTAGACCGCAGGACTCAATCAATCGGTTTCTCATCCCCAACGCCGTGAGGGGGCAAGGTTCCATGATAGCCACGGCCCCCGTCGCCGCATTGCCGGCCGCCAAGGTTGTTCCATAGGGATAATTAATATTCATATCATCACCTTAAATCTGTCGTTAACCTTCCATCTAGGGCAGCCCTTTGTCTACTGATAGACGAAAGTGACCTGCAGAGCCCCTTCTATCGAACCGGGCGTTGAACCGCCATTGACGCTGAATGCCCGCGCCCGCAAATTGAATTTGGCTTCATTCGTCGCCCGATTAACTAACTGGGCCATACTCTTGCCATTGCCCAGGTTTGCCCCTTGGCTATTTTGCAATTCAATTTGTACTCGGCGAGAACTGCCGGTGCTTTTGTACAAGCTGGCACCTTCATCCGCAGCCGTTCCGCTGAAGGTTGCGACGACCGACGTGGTGGTGCTTGGGCAGTTTTTTAGCGTCAAAGGGAACTCCACCCACGGGCTAAAGGCACCGGAGGTCGCCAGTACGGCGGCAGAAATATCGTCCCCCAGATTGACCGAAACCGTGCCGTTCGCGCCGTCGATTTCACAGGGTGCCGCTTTGATGTTGCCGGTAATCACTATTTTTGATACGGCATGCGCCGACGGCATCGCCAGGATAAACAGGCCCGCCAGCGCCAATTTGCAGCCAATACCGCTAAAAACCTTCCCCATAATCTGCTCCTTCTCGTTAAACGCCGGACCCCCGGCGTGCTACCGTTGAAAAATCCGTTATTGAATTTCTGCCTGAATGGTCGCCGTTGCATTGAACTGCCCCACGGCAGGAGGTTGGCCGGTGGTGTTGATCGGATATACGCTGATCCGTGAGCTGCCACTCTGGTTGGGATATTGGAAGTTATCGATCGGCAAGCGCCCGCTCTGAGGCCGAATAACATTGCCCTGCATATCCTTAATCATCACGCCAATGTCGCGATTGCTGGTCTTCAGAGCCTCGGGCATGCTGCCGTCCGCCTCACCGCGAAATGACAGGCTGACCTTGACGCCGGCGGAAATATTGCGGCAAGCCAGCGTCAGCGTTCTCTCTTCTGGCGTGACGCCGGACGCCATCGCCCCCTTGATTTGAATATTCGACGTCAAGATATCGCCAAAATCGATCGTGACCGTTTGCGGACTGATTTCACAGCTCTGCGGCACGGTGACGGTGCCGCTCATGGAGATAGTGGAGACCGGCACATCGCTTTTCACCCCGCTCACCACGGAGACGTAGGTGTCTACCAGGCGGGTGCTGGGGATTGTGGTCACGCCAACGAAAGGGCGGCGGAAATACAGGTGAATTCGCCCGCGAGCACCGCTGTTGTAGGGCGTGCTGGCACAGGATTCGTCATCACCATCCATATCGGTCTTAAAGTTAGACTCATTGGTGAACGGTGCGGCAATAAACGCGTTGCGATACCCCGCAACGAAAACTTCGCTGGCCACGCCCAGGTATTCATTCAACGCGTAATACGTTAATCCCCCGCTGCTGAATACCGGCTCGCTCAGCAGCATTTTGGCGGTGACATAAGACGCCGTACGCGTCTGACATTCGCACTTCACCCGATAAGAACCGGGCAAATTCCAGTTGCCGCCGTCAGCATTCTTAATAATCCGCCCCACCACGTTTTGCGACGGGTCGGTTAAAACCGGGGAAAAAAGGAATGAAAACCCATGGGTCCCCGAAATAGGAACACACTGCCCGAAAGCCGCCTGCACCTGTGGTGCGCTCAACGTTGCGCACGCCAATAGCCCACCGACGATGATCCCTCGTTGAATCGATATTCCTGTCGCCATCATATGCACCTTATAAACACTGCCCGTTAACGAGGCGAATCCCACCGCTCTCGGGCTGATTAGCCAATTGATAGTTGGCCTGACATTGCTGAGCCGCGTCATTGCCCCACTTAACCCGCAACCGCCCGCTATCCGGCAGGCCAGCCAGATAAACCTGGCCGCCATCACCGACGATGGCTGCATTGTCAGAGGGGCTGTTGAGAGTGCTGACGGTGGCGCCGAACGGCACCGGAGCGCCGCTGCGCGTCAGCAAGGTCAGCAACACGCGGGCACCGACGTCCGGATTAAAGCGGGCGCGCACCACGGCGCCGCGAGTTGGGATCACCGTTTGGCTACTCAGCGTCATGTCGACGTCCTCTGCGAAAGATTCACCGTCCAATCCGACGATGTTGCGCCGGTAAGGCGTCAGGTAAGGCACAACCGCATAGCCGCGCCAGTCGGTGCTGACTCCGGTCTGGTTCAGGACATTCACCCCTGAAGCACCAGGCGCCTGCACCAACGCCACCGTATCGCCCAGCGGTTGGGAAAGCGTGATGCCGTTTTGGTGCACCAGAACGCCGCCCTGCACGCCGTAGTTCACCTGCCGGCGATGGCGATCGTAGCCGTACCCCAGGTTCAACTCGGCGAGAGAGCCTTTATAATCCGCCTGAATATTGCCGTTCGCCCCCACATCCCTGCCGGTATAGCCCTGGCTGATGCTGTAGTTCAGGTTGTTTCCCGGCAACGCCGTACCGCTCAACCCAAGGTTGTTGCTAGTGGCACCATTGCGACTGGCGTTCATACTGTAGGTGGCGTAGCTGCCCGGCAGCCATTTGCTGAGCGGTACGCTGACGTTGAAAGCCACGATATGGTCACGAATGCTGCTGCGATTGCCGTTACTGTCGTAACCGTTCTGGTTGAACGTGTAATTCAGCCCGTAACTGACCGCTTCCCAGCTGTTGTTGTAGCTGAGGCTGACAGACTGCGAACGGCGATTGTTATCCCAGTAGTCTTCGTTAAACAGGCTGAGCGACAGCGTTCCTCCCCGCTCCCACAGGCTTTGGCTCATCGTCAGCTCGGCGCGGCTCTTCTTGTGATCGCTATAGACGGCGCTGTTGCCGCCATAGCTCTCCAGCGCCTCCTGCAGGCTATAAAAGCCGCGCGTGGAGTAGCGGTAACTGGCCAAACTAAAGTTGGTGCCGGTTTCAATGAAGTTTTTACCGTAACGCAGACGCCATGATTGCCCCTGTTCCTTCGGCCGGGTTTCCTGCTTGGTCCAGGCTTGGGTGACATCGGCAGACAGCGCGCCTACCGCCCCCATGTTCTGCCCCCATCCCAGCGCCAAAGACTGATATTTACTGGCCGCCTGCACGCCGCCATACAACGTGGCCCCCCAAGGCAAACCGTAGATCCCGGTTGCCTGGCTGAACGGGCGTTCATCAACGCCGCCGCTGTATGACCGGTATTTCCCGCTGGTCAGGCTGTATTTAAACCGCCCTTCGCGCTGCAATACCGGCACCACGGCGTACGGCACCACAAAATGCTGCTCCTGGCCGTCTGCCTCACGCACGTTTACATTCAGGTCGCCGCTGCCACCCGTGGGATACAGATCGGAAATTTCAAACGCCCCCGGCGGCACATAGCTTTGATAAATCACGTAGCCGTTTTGCCGGATTATGATTTGCGCATTCGTGCGTGCAATCCCGCGCACTACCGGCGAGTACCCTTTCATGCTGTCCGGCAGGATATCGTCCTCAGAGGCCAACTGCCCGCCGCGGAACTGCACGCTATCGAACACATCGCTGGATGTTGTGCTGTCACCCAGGGTCAGGCGGCTTTGCAACGCAACGATATCGCGCTGCAGGTAGGTATTGATTGAGCGCCAGGAAGAAGAGCCACCGGAGTAATGATTCCAGATCGAATAGTTACGCAGGCGCCAGGCGCCCCAGTTGATGCCCGAGCGCAGATTGAGGTAATAGTTATTGTTGTTTTGCCGTTCGCTGGCGCGCATCTGGCTATTGGCGCCGCTGAAATTGTAATTGACCAACAGCGCCGGTATGCCGGAATCCCATTTATCCGGGGAAACGTAGTCGCGCGCATTCAAGCGCAGTGCCGCCTGCGGGATGCTCAAATTCAGCCTCAACTGATTGAACAGGAATGTCGAAGAGGCTTGTGGAATGGCCTGCGCCAAATTGACGCAACTCTCCCCAGGCACCATCGCCGGAAACATGGCAACCCTCACGCCCAATTCAGCTAATTTTTCAGTGCTGAAACAAGGTTGCAGCGTTTGTTTACCGCCGGCCCCTGGCATAAGCCGGAACTCGACGTCGAGGCTGTCTATCTGTTCGCCGTTCAGGTAAAGATCGACCCGATAGTTCCCGGGCGCCTGGCTGCTGTTCTCCTCAAATACGGAGAGATCGGCGCCGCGCAGCGCCGGATTATCGATTTCCAGCAACGCCGGGTTGAAATAATCGCGCGCATAAGCCGTGCCGATCGGGCTCAGCAGCGCCACCTGGCAAGATATCAGGCCGGCAAGAACCGATCGCGCCCCTGGTAAACCAATGCAATTCGGGTTATTCATCCTTTTAACTCCCTGTCCCGATTGGCTCGGCCCGACGAAAAGCCAGGTAAGCCGAACACCTGCTCCAGCGTTATTCCGGAGCAAAAAACACGTACCGCAGCCCGGTTATAATGTGCTGGTGAAGGTCTGGCCGGTGCCGCCATAGTCATTGATGATTTGCCAGCTCAGACCGCCTCCTGCGCCATTCGCCGTCGGCAACGGGAAACTGGCGCTTGCCTGCGGCGCTACCATGGTGTTGCCGGTAATGGCGCGGCCATTCAGCTTCAAATTGAAAAAGGTGAGGTAGTAGGGTGAAGGGTTGGTCACCTGCAGACGATCGCCACTGCGCCGCCACGTCACTTTACCGGCCGCCTCCTCCAGATTGCCGGTGAGCCCCTGCGGGCGGTAAATCAACTTGATACGGGTCTTGATGGCGATTTGGAGGGTATTTTCTTTCTTTTCCACCGAGGGGATCGCCTTCACATTCAGCCAATACAGCGACTCTCTGTCCGTCGGTAAATTGCCGCCCGCACGTACCACGCGCAGCAGGTTATTTTGGCCGCCATCCAAGCGAAATAGCGGCGGTGTAATGATAAAAGGCGCTTTCGCGCTATCGCCTTCTTGCGCATCAACCCAGGATTGGATCAGATAAGGCATCGCATCCGGATTACTGATATTCAGAGCAGACTCTTTTTTGCCGCCGTCGTAGATCAGGCGCGTTCCCCCCACTACTACACCGGCCCGTACCGGAGTCCAAAGCGTCATCAGCAACGCCGCCGTCAGCACAAAGTATCCCGCTTTCATTCTCTTTCTTCCCGTTTCCATCACCGATGAATAAGAGCCAGAGAACACGCTCTCTGGCTCATTTTTCTAACTGTTCCGCCGCCGTAACGGCATGGCCTTACTGATAAACGATGGTGAAGTTGGCCGTAGCGTTGGCGCTACCGACGGAAACGTTGTCATAAGCGAAATAGCGCGCAACAAAGCCCAGAACGTTGTCTTTGTTCTCTGCCAGGGTATAGACGCGGGAATCGTTGCCGATATTTAACACGTTGCTGCCGTCGTCCAGCAGTTGCACGCCAATGCCGCCCGCGACCCCGGCGGTGCCGGCGCCGGTCAGTTGCAGCAGCCCGGACTGCCCCTGCACCTGAGTGCCGTCAAAACGCACGGTGGCGCCGGTGACGGTGGCCGGGCAATTTTTCAGCACCAGATTGAACGCCTTGGCGCCGGCGGTTTTGGACAGGGTGAACGCATCTTTGGCGATCTTGCCCAGAGCGACCTGCTTGTTTTTGGAATCCGCATCGACGGTGCAAGACTGATCGGTGATGGTGCCAGTAATATTCAGCGCGCCGTCGGCGGCAAATGCAGAAGTGGTAAATGCGGACGCGGTCAATATAGCTACAGCCAACAGATTCTTTTTCATCCTACTTTCCTTAAAATTATGCAAAATGTGCATGGGTTTATTTCCGACATATCCTTAATGTCATTCCTTTTATTTAGTTCCATGAATGGGAAACGTCTTAAGCCAAGTTGATTGATGGATTCTGGCTTATTCACCCAAACGATTCATTTTGAACTAAAGTGACTCCTTTGGACTTTTAAACCAATAAACAGACATTTGTCGGAATTTAAAACCAACCAATTGATGAATAACTGATAAATCAGACTAAAAAACCGAGGTGATAACGCAGTGATTTAAACTCGTGGGGTTTTGAGTAGGATTTTACTTAGATTGCCAGGGATGACACGGCATGCACAAAAAACACAACACATTGTTTTTAAATGATATTTATCTTTATCCTGGAAAGAAGGCATGGGAATATTGACATTGTTTTTACGCGTCCTTACAGTATGTTTCAGTTTAGTTCAAAGTGACTCCTTAACGTTATTAACTTAAATCACACTTACCAAATTTCCTTGAAGCGCTGCGCATTACTGGCGGTATAAATCACCGTATTCTGGATATTTCGGTGCCCGAGGTAATCCTGAATTAAACGGGTGTCGACACCGCGATCCGCCAATGCAAATCCGCAGCCATGCCGCAGCATGTGCGGGTGCGCATTGACCTCCAATTTAGCCACCTTGCTGTAATGGCGAATCAACCCGTAAATACGTTGACGCGACAGGCGGCCGCCGCGATTGGAAAGAAACAGCCACTCCTGATCGGCCCAGCGGTGCCGCTGACGTTTATCCAACCAGCGCCGCAAACATTGTCTTTCGCGCAGATAAAGCGGATGCACGGTGGAAAAACCATTTTTCAACCGATGCACATAGATATTACCGCCTTCCAGATCGATATCCGACAAACGCCATCCCCCTATTTCACTGGCGCGGCACCCATGAATAAAACACATATAAATCAAACAATAATCGCGTTCTGGATTCTTTCCATGCAGCGTGACCTCAAGCAGTCTCTCCACTTCAGAAGGCGTCAGATGTTTACGATTAGACATACAACCTCATTACTTTGATAGGAAAAATGTGGCTGTCATTTTCCTTTTACATCACCACAATGGACACTCAGGGCAGCCCCTGACATATGGATAGGTTCCTGCATCCAGCGCGGAGTATAGCGGATTTGCCGAATGCGAACAGCGCGACAACCGTTATTCTCGCGGCCATCAATCGCCTCTGAGAATCGCTATCGTGAATAATCTGCGCAGCTTTCCGGCCGTATCATAAATAATGAGGCCGCACTGCCCCTATTTTCTTTAGCTTGCATTATCACTTACAAGCGCGATGTAGAGTGAGATTGATAAATTAACCGGCAAAACAAAGAATATTCCTAAAAAATATCGCCACATAATTAACACTCATCATTCATAACGCCGCCAAAGGTTGAATAAAAAAACGCCATCTCTGGCCATATTAACCTGACGGATAAGCATTAATATTTATGGATATCGATAACTGAGTGAGGCAGGATGCGAAAAGAATGAAATGGACGTTACAACAGATGAAAAACCCAGGCCAGACCCTAGCAAGCGATCGCCTGGGGGGATGAAATTATTGACGGGTTATCAGGTGGCACAATTCGCCGAGGGTCAATTCAGGATGCTCGATAAGCATTTCCGCAGTGAGCGTAATGCCAAATTCTCGCCGAACCAACAACATCAGCTCCATATAATCCAGGCTGTCCAACCCAAGCTGCTGTAGCGGCATATCCGCCGACAGCAGCGTTCTCTCCAGCCCTCGGGCTTCATGCAACATGCCGCAAATCGTCTCATATAACCGATGATATTTTTCCATGCGTTCTACCGTTATTCATAGTGATTGCCAAATACCAGCGCCGCATTGGCGCCGCCGAAACCGAAACTGAGGCTCATGACATTACGCAGACGACCATGCCGATGTCCTTCGCGAATATAATCGAGATCGCATGCGGGATCGGCTTCGTGCAAATGGCAGGTCGCCGGCATCATTTGCTGCTGTAACGCTTGCAGGCAGACGATCGCCTCAAAGCTGCCGGATGCGCCAAGCAGGTGCCCGGTATAAGATTTCGTGCTGGAAATCGGTGTGCGATAGGCATCACGCCCCAGCGCCGCCTTGATCACCTCGGTTTCGTTCACGTCGTTTTGCAACGTAGACGTGCCATGCGCATTGATATAGTCGATTTCATGGCTGCCGAGCCCCGCCTGCTCCAAGGCCCGTCGTAGGGTTTTCACCTTGGCCTGAGGATCCTTCGACGGCGCGGTAAGATCAAAAGCGTCTGAAAAGTTGCCGTATCCTTTGATTTCGCCCAAAATCGTCGCACCGCGCGCTAAAGCCGCTTCCCGTTCCTCAAGGCATAATACGGCGGCCCCTTCCGCCAGGACGAAACCGTTGCGTTCCCGGCTAAACGGGCAACTGGCTTTGGTGATATCCTTTTGCTCCCGGCTCAACAAACGCAACGCATCCATATTCCAGATCGCGCCGTTGCCGCGCAGCGACTCCGAGGCGCCGGCCAGCATCATTGAAGCGCGGCCGCAGCGTATCACCTCAAACGCATCGCCAATCGCGATGCCGCCGGTCGCGCAGGCCGCCGCCGGCGAGCCTTGATAGCCCCGTAGCAACCAATGCTGGCCGCATATGGCGGTCGCGATATTGGGCATCGCGTGAAAACAGCCAAACAGCTGCCCCAATCCGGATTGCAGATAGTCCGCATTGTTTTGCATGATCTCATCCTGGCCGCCCCAGCCACTGCCGATAATCGCTCCGCACTCCAACGACGAATAAAAGTGCGCGGGCCCCACAAAACTGGATGAAAACGCCATTTCGATCGCCTCCGCGGCGGCGGCAAGCGCCAGTCTGGCGAATCTGGGCAAGCGGCGGCTTACCCGTGCGGCAACGCCCTCCAACGGCGGTTCGGCCTCCAGCAAAGCAAAAAAGCGCGCGTGGATCCCCGCCGCCGATTTATCGTGATAACGATAGGCCAGACGGCTGGCCATGATAGCCTGCCAGCTTTGCTGCGCGTTGCCCCCCAGCGCGGTGACGGCACCGTAACCGGTAACCACTACGCGTCTTGTTTTCTCCATGCTTATTCTCCTTGCCCGGATGCGAAAGCCTCGTTGCCGCCCAGCGCCAGCCAGAGTTGCATCGTGGCGTTCAGATAGCGGAATTGCAGTGCCGACAGCGAATTCTCGCTGGCCAACACCGCCTCTTGCGCATCCAGCAGCGTTTGCAGCGCAACGGAACCAGCCTGATATTGATGTCGCGCCAACGCCACGGCTTGTCGACTCATCGCCAGATGCCACCGCTGATTGCCGATTTGCCGCTGTGCTTCCAGGCGTTGTCGCATGGCGTTGTCCACATCGGCCAGCGCACGGTAGACCGCATCGCGAAATTGAATCTCCGCCCGCTGCGCCTGCAACGCCGCTTTGTCGCTGGACAAGCGCATCTTGCGCCATTCGATAAACGGCAGCGTCAACGTGGCGCCCAGCGAGCGCGAAGGTTCACTGAACCACTGGCGGAAAAGTCCGCTGCCGGCATCCAACCCGGCCTCCAGGCTCAGCGCCGGATAAAAACTCAATCTTGCCGCCTCGGCACCGGCCAGCGCCGCTCTCAGACGGCGTTCTGCTGCCTGAACATCCGGCCGGCGCGCAATCACCCACGCCGGCTGACGCTGCGCGACAGCCACCTCGTCAAGCGGCAACGAACGCCGTTCGCTATAGCGCAGCAGCGGCGATCGCCCGAACAACAGTGCCAACGAGTTACGCGCATCTTCCCGCTGTCGCTCCAGCTCATGCAGCTGATTCTCTCGCGCCAACAAGCTTTGCTCCGCCTGCAACAGCTCGAATCGGCCAACGTCGCCGGCGGTGTGACGTGCCGCCACCAGCCGCAAAGTTTCACGCGCGATCGCCAGCGCCTGTTGCTGATGGAGGACTTGCTGATTCAAGTCGGCAATCTGCCAGTACCCGCGCGCGGTAGCACCGATCAAGGTCAACGCGGTATTGCGCCGATCCAACTCCGAGGCGACGGCCAGCCATTCGGCCTGTTCGCGAATGCGCGCCAGCTTGCCCCATAAATCCAGTTCATAGCTCAGAGAAAGCCCTGCACGGTAGCTTTCCTGCGGCGTAGACGCGCCCCGCAACGCTCGGGTATTGCGGCCGCTCAGGCTGGCGGTGAAATCCGGCGTCAAGTTGCCCTCCGTTAATCCGGCCTCCAACATGGCCTCGCGCCACTGCAATCCGGCCAGCGCCAAATCCTGATTCGCGATCAGCACGCCATCGATCAGCGAGGAGAGTTGCGGATCATTGAAGTTTTCCCACCAGGCGACGCCCGCCCGCAGCGAACCGGAACGCTCATCGACCACGCGCCACTGCGGCGGCAACGACGGCGGCGCCGTGGCGTCGATCGGCCGCCCTCCGCAGGCGCTCAGCGACAGCATCACCAGCCCGTAAACCCAAAGTCGGCTCATTCTCGCGCCAGCGCCTCCACCGGCTGCAGGCGCGCGGCGGTGCGAGCCGGAAAGAACCCGAACCCGACACCGATCAACGCTGAAAATCCACAGGCCAGGAGCAACGGCGGCCAGGTAAAGATCATCGTCACCTGCGGCGCCAATCCGCTCAGAACCCCTTTGACCAGCGCGGCGCAGGCGATCCCCAATACGCCTCCCAAGCTGCAGATCACCACCGCCTCAATCAAAAACTGCCGCATAATGTCCTTCTCGGCGGCGCCCACCGCCATTCGAATACCGATCTCATGGGTCCGTTCCGTCACCGAGACCAGCATGATGTTCATCACCCCCACACCGCCCACCAGCAGCGAGATGGCGGCAATCGCGGTAATCAGCAGTTGCATGGAGCCTGAGGCGCGCTGAATGGATTGCGTCAGCTGATCGTCGGTCAACGTGAAGAAATCACGCCGCCCGTGTTCTACGATCAAACGCCGGGTCGCATCCCGTCCTGCCTCTTCCAGCGTCAGTTTTTCATTCACTCGCATCACAATGGATTCCAGCGGCATATCGCCGGCGATGCGGCCGGTCAGGGAGGTATAGGGCAGCCAGGCAAGCGGTTGAGAGCCGGCGTATTGAGCGCCGCGGCGCTGCGCGACGCCGATCACCCGATAAGGCACGCCCGCGATCAGCACTACCGCGCCTATAGGGTCTTGCCGGGAAGCAAACAGCGCCTGTTTCAGCAAGGGATCAATCACCGCTACCGGTGCGCGCTCACTCAGATCCTGCGCGGTAAACAAGCCGCCGGAAAGCAGGCGAATGCCCTGCGTGCGGAAATACCCTTCGCCGACGCCCATCACGGCAAGCGGCACCTGTTTGCCTTCGCGAACGGCCAGCAGTTGGGTGCCGATCACCGGCGAAACGCTGTCGACGTAAGGCAGCGCAGCCAATAATGCGGCATCCCGCTCGCTCAGCGAGCGCGCAAGGTCGGGCCGCGGTTTCTCCCACCCGAGGCCTGGGCGAATCTCCAGCGTGCTGGTGCCAAGCTGGCTGATTTCCTTGAGAATATTACGCCGCGTGCCTTCTCCGATGGCGATGGCGGAGACCACCGCCGCAATGCCGATAATGATGCCGAGCATCGATAGCAATGCCCGGACCCGGTGCCCCAGCAATGCCCGCCAGGCCATGCCGACGGCCTCTTTCAACGCCGCGCCCGGCGCCATGCGTTTCAGCGGCGCCGCCAGCGGTCGTTCGAACGTAGAAAGATGTCGGGAGGCTTCATGGCGACGATCCGCCACGATCTCGCCGTCGCCGATCTCAATGATCCGCCGCGCCTGTTCGGCGATCCGCCGATCGTGTGTCACGATGACGACGGTATGCCCGATAGCGTTCAGCTCGTGCAAAATGGTCATTAACGCCTGACCGCTAGCGCTATCCAGCGCACCTGTCGGTTCGTCGGCCAAAATAATTTCCGCGCCGTTCATCAGGGCGCGAGCAATACTGACCCGCTGCTGTTGCCCACCGGAAAGCTGCGCCGGACGATGACCGCCGCGCTGCGCCAACCCGAGCCGAGCCAGCAAATGCGCTGCCCGCAGGCGGCGTTCGGCGGCCGGCATGGCGGTATACAACGCCGGGATCGCCACATTCTCACCGGCGGTCAGATAGGGCATCAGGTGATAGCGCTGGAAGATAAAGCCGATATGCCGGCTGCGAAGCTGCGCCAGGCGATCGGCGTCGGCTTGCCCAATAGCCACTCCGTTGATGTGCACGTCGCCCTGAGAAGGTTTGTCCAGACAGCCGATGATGTTCATCAACGTCGATTTTCCGGAACCGGAGGCGCCGACGATAGCAACCATTTCCCCCCGTTGAATGCTCAGGGAAACGCGCTTGAGGACCGCAATTTTCTGCTCCCCCGCCTGAAACTCGCGCGAGACGTTATCCAACGCAATGATGGGAGCGGTGTTAACTGACATCAGCGCCCTCCTCCACATCAGGCTGTTGCTCCAGCAGCACCTGCTCTCCTGCGTTCAGCCCTTCCAACACTTCGGCATAGCGGCGATCGCGGGTGCCGATACGCACGCGGCGCACCACCGTTTGCCCGCCTTCCAGCACCTTGACCTGATAGCTTCCTTCATCCAATGCCGCGCCCAGCGCAGCCATCGGTACCCGCACCACCCTCTGTGCGCGTTCGGTCATGATGAATACCTGCGCCGTCATCGAGGTGCGCAATCGACGCTCGCCGTTGGCGACGGCAAACACGCCGTTGTAATACACCGCCGCCGTTTGCTGGCTTGAATTCCTGCCCAGCGGGTCGGTTTCCAGCGCCTCCGCCGGCGCCTGCTGTATCGCGCCCATCGCTCCCTCATAGCGGCGGCGGGGATCGGCGGCGACGTAAAACCACAGCGGCTGCCCCGTCTTCACCTGCAAGATGTCATTTTCCGATATGCGGGTATGCACCATCATCGTATCCACGTCTGCCATCACCAAAATGGTCGGCGCGCTTTGCGACGAGACGATGGTTTGCCCTTCCTGGGTAACGATGCCCAGCACTTCGCCGTCGATAGGGGCGGTAATACGGGTAAAAGCCAGATTGGCCCTGGCGGTTTCCTGCGCCACTTCGGCCTGGACGATCTGCGACTCGTTCACTTTCAACTGCGCCAGTTGCGCGTCGTGCTGCGCCTGCGCTTTTTCCAAATCGCTGGCCACGCCGGCGCGGTCTCGCGCCAGCGCTCTTTGCCGCTTCAGCTCCAGCTGGTACTGCTTCAGCTGTACCTGGCTCGCCAGTTTCTGCGCCTGCGCGCTGCGTAATTCAGCCTGTGACTTGCGCAGTTCGTTAAGCTGCAGCGTCGGATCGATCTCGGCCAACAGCTGCCCCTGGATCACCCTGTCACCCTGTTTGACATACAGTTTTTTCAACTGCCCGTTGACCTGCGCGCCCACGTTCACCTGCCGAAGCGGTTTCAGAATCCCGGTCGCCAACACGCTTTTTTCGATGTCCCCGCGCTCGACGCGCGCCGTTTGCGGTGGTTGCGTGTCAGGGGGCCGATTCAGCAACGACAGCCCGCCAAGCAACGCTGCCAAAACGACCATCGCCAACGCCACTCGCCGCCAGCGTCTCTTTCCGGGCACCTCACTCCACCTCTGCACAATCATTCATCCTGGCGTCGTCGGTGGATTCAGGCACCAGCCGCCCCTGCGACATGCGCAAGACCCGATCGAATAACGGCAACAGCCGCGGATTATGGGTGACCGTCACCAGGGTTTTACGGTTTTCACGGCAATGCGCCACCAGAGCCGACATCACCGCCGCCGCAGTCTTTTCATCCAGATTCGCCGTCGGTTCGTCCAGCACCAACACCGGGCAACGGCTGTACATGGCGCGCGCCAGCAACAGACGCTGCCGCTGCCCCAGCGACAGCCCGGCATGGCTCTCCCGCACCAGGGCGTTCACGCCCCCCGGCAGCTGCGCCACCGCGTCCGCCAGCCCCAAACTGCGCAACGCCTGTTCCACCTGCCGTTGCTGGCCCGGCGCCGACGGCGCGAACAGCGTGATGTTCTGCAACACCGAGGCGTTGAACAGAATGTCCTCCTGGCTTTGCAGGAAGAACAGCCGCTGCGCGGCGGCACTTGCCAGTACGCGCCCATCCAGCGTCAGCTCCCCCTGCTGCGGCGTCAGCAGGCAGGCGAGCACCTTCAGCAACGTGCTCTTGCCCGCGCCGGAACCGCCGCAAATGGCGATGCACTCGCCACGCTCCAGCGTCAGCGACAAATCGCACAACACCGGTTGACCAGCGTCGTAAGCGAAGGCCACCCCCCGATACGCCAACCGCGCGTCAAAATGGCTCACGCTTTCGTCCGCAGACTGGGCCCGAGCAGATACCGCAGGAAACAGATCCCGCGCGCGTTCATCGATGACGTGCAGCTGGTTTTTCTGCAAAACGGCAAAAAAGATCTTGCTGCTGTACGAAGTAAAGATTTCGCGCAGAAAGCTGTAGGCGAAGAATGCCCCCAGACTGAGCTCGCCCTCCTTGAGCAGCGGCAACGCCAGCAGCATGAACAACACCATCTCCAGACTGCCGATCAGCTGGTAAATGCTGCCTTTTATCTGTTCATAGATCTTTTGCTGCTGCAGGCAATTGAACAGCGAGCGGGCATGTTCGGCGAACCCTTCCTGCCGCTGGCCGGCCAGGCCGGCTGATTTGATGGTCGAAAACCCCTGGATGGTTTCCAGGATGAAGTCATTTTGCACCGCGCCTCGCACCTGCAGCTGCTGGGTGTAATGCCGATCGCGGTAGATGGCCCATACGCTGACCGCCCCCATCAGCAGCACGCCGACAACCGGCACCAGCGCCAGCATCGGGCTCAGGTAGCACATCACCGCCAACGCGATGGCGCCGATGATCCAGTCGGTGCGCAGGCCGTTGTCCAGTTCGATTTTCTGGCCGGCGGCCATCTGCCAGCTGGTGAAACGGCTGAAGATCTCGCCGGGGGCGCGCTTGCTGAAGAAATTGAGTGAGTTTTCCAGCAGGCGAGAAAACCCGGCGGCGCCGTGCAACAACACGAAATTTTTGATGAAGCGTTCGGTGAGGGTGCGCGCAATCAGCGCCAACGCCGTGGACGCCACAAACGCCAGCAGATAATAGGCGTAGGGGAACGCGACCTCGCCGGCCATGGCGAACACCTGATTGATCGCGCTGGCGACCATCATCGGCATGATGAACAGCGTCAGTGAGATAAAAAACGTCATCGCCGCCAGGCGATAGATGCCGGCGATGCCGGCGGTATCCTTCAGGCTTAAGCTGGCGAAAGCGCTGCGGCGGTGGCTGCGCCGGGCCGGGACGGTGGCTGGCAAATCATCGCGATCCAGCACCAACGCATAACCGCTGATTTCCGCTTTCAGGGCGGCATACGGCAGCAGCTGCTGCCCCAACGCCGGGTTCATTACGCACACGTACCCCCCCTGGCGATACGCCAATAACACATAGTGGCCCGCGCCGTAATGCAAAATGGCCGGTAACGGCAGCGCCGCCAGATCCCGGTGCTCGAACGCCACCGGATAAGCCGGTAGCGCCAGCTCTCCCAAAATGGCGCACAGCGTCGCCAGCGAAGTGCCGTGCTGCGAAGCGGGATAACGCTCCCGCAGCTCCGTCAACGGTGCGCGAATGCCCTGAGTTTCCGCCAGCATGGCGATGCAGGCCAGCCCGCACTCATTGATTTCGCTCTGCAAGACCGGCGTAGGAAGGGTGTTTTCCATACGTTGTGATATCCCTGACTTATTCGTTAATAAAAAATAAAGAGTGCGAATGCCATAGCAGCCAATCATCCGCATGCCGCCGGAGGGTTCGCTCGACGATCGCCGGCATGACGCGGCCGACCCGATCTGCGGCGACCGGTTCTTCAATGTGAATGCGGATGCCGCGATCGAAATAAAGCGAATAGAACACCACCTGAGCCCGCAACGCCCGGGACAGCCGAACGATGCCGCTGTGCAAATGCGCCGGCCGGCCGAACAGATGGCAGGCCAGTTTGGCCGCCACATCCTGATTGCTGTGCAGGGTGTAATCCGGCGTGATATCGGGGAAGAGGATGATGTTGCACCGATGTTCCGCCGCTTCCAGCATCGCCTGCGACAGGGTGCCGGCGATGTGCCGCGGATCGTCGTGAATCGAGCAATAGTCGAGCCGCTGCCGCCATTCGTCTTCCGGCGATCGCCGCGCAAACGCCTGCACATCGCCGGAAACGATCACCGTGGCCCGCCCGGGATAAACGCCCGCGCCGACCAGCGTCGCCAACACGTCGGAGACCGTATGCATCGGCGCCAGCAGCACCGGCACGCCCGCGCGATGCAGCGGTTCCACGACCTGATCAAGCTGCGCGGAACAGTGCGCCAAATGGCTCATCAACGCCGCATTGCGGGCAGAGACCGCCGCCATGTCCAGCCACTGCCGCCGCTGCATCAGCCAGGCGAAGTCCAGCTTGCCTTCACCCAACAGGCTTTGGCGGTTCGCCAGCGCTACCGCATGCCGGTGGCGAAAGCGGCGCTGCGGCCTGCTTCCCCTCAACCGCCGGCGCACCGCCAGCCACAGGCGATAGTCCACGCGCCGCAGCAGGGCACACGTCAGGCGGTTGCCCATCCCGGCACCGGCAGCCGATAAGCGGGCCATCGCGTCCAGGCCGTTGCGCCAGGCCAAATACCCCCGAACCGCGAGCAGGCGCATCAGGGGGCCAGCGGTTTATCGTGCTGCAACAGCGACAGCAGCTGCCGGCTGAAAGCGGAAAACTCGCGATCTTGCAGCGCCAGCCATTTGCGATTGACGATAAAACTGGGGGTCGCGTTGATCTGGTAATAGCGGCTTACCGCCGTCATATGCGCCAACAACGCCTTGACCCGCTCTGACTCTCTGGCCTGCCGATAGGCAGCCTCATCGATACCGTTGGCCGTCAGCCAGGCGCTAAGCTGCTTGTCGTCCGTCAGGTTGAGGTTTTCTTTGATAATGGCGCGATAAGCGGCGGGGCGATGCTGTGCTTCGATCCCCATGATCGTCAGCGTGGCGAACAGGGGCGCAAAGGCCGCCATGCCGGCTTGACTGTCGTCGCTGAGGTGCAAGCGCACCAATTTGGCGCCCGCCGGCAAACGTTTTTCCAGCTCTGCCACGCCGCTTTCGTTGACTTCACAATAGTGGCAGGCGTAAGAGAAGACTTCGACAATGGTATTATCGTCTTGCAACGGGCTTTGTTCGATTTTTTCCGGGGAGATAAAACTCAGGCTTTCCGCCTCCGCCGGTTGCATGACGTAATGTTGAAAATAAAATGCGGTCAAAAAAGAAGAGGCAAAAATAATAACGAGCGTGTAGCCGATAAAAAGCAAGGGACGTTTATACATAACGGACGCATCCTGCGTATATATTAATATTCACCCGGCAGAGTGAATACATGAAAAAGAGTTAATGCCGTAAATAATGAGAACGTAAGACGACTTTTTCGCCGGTATCAGGCGGGACAGCGCGAACGCTGCCCGCCTGCCCACCGCTAATCTAAATGCAGGGGGTCAACCCGCATCAGCTTGGCGTGGTTGGGTTAGACGGGCAGCTTGCTACCGGCGCCGGGTAATAAGACTTCTGTACGCCACCGAATTTGTTCGCACAGGTTTTCACCAGCTGGCAGGTGCGGTTGTTACCGCTGCCCACCCAGGCAAATTCCTTGGTACAAACAAAAGTACCGCCGACGATGTTTTCCGCTTCTGACAGATTGATTTTTTTCATTACAATATCCTTATTTATATTAAAACATAAACACACTACCCATTACCCTGTCGGCAGACAGAGCAATCCTTCAATACGTTTCAAAACTATTTAACCAATAACAATGAGAGCGCTTCGGGAAAAAGCATAGCCATCCCAAACGAGCAGATCAATACAATTATTTACACTGCAAGTTAAAGTTAATCAAATAAGTAACGCTCGATTACAGGACTATTCCAATTTAAATAAGACTAAAAACAAGAAAAGTAGACTAAAACCGGTTACAGCAAGAAAAATAAAAAAGGATAATTCTCAGTAAAATGAAAAAACAAATAAGAAAAATTCAGATCCGACCAGTTGGTGACGACGTGCGACACGCTGAAAAGATTGCTTCCTGCCGCGCCGGATTTACACTGGGACAAAAGGACTCTCACTCTACAGGATGCCCATGCTCGCCACCCACGAATACGCCAACGACCTGATTCTGTTCGCCCTGATCGTCGACTGCGGCTCGTTCAGCAAGGCCGCGGAGAGCGCCGGCATCACCAGCTCGGTGGTCAGTAAACGCATCGGGCGGCTGGAAAAATCGCTGGGCGCCCGTCTGCTGTACCGCACCACGCGCAGCCTGACGCTGACCGAAAGCGGCCAGGCGCTCTACCAGCAGGCCAAAGAGATCGGCGCCAAAGTGCAGGAGGCGCTGTACGCCGTCAGCGAAAAGAGCGAAGAGTTGACCGGCACCATTCGCATGTCGGTGCCGACCATTTCGGGCGAGCTGCTGCTGAGCGAGAGCGTGGCGGAATTTTGCGCTCTGCATCCCAGCCTGAAAGTCGAGATGCGGCTGGAAAATCGCTTTGCCGATCTGGTGGAAGAAGGCATCGATCTGGCGATCCGCACCGGCACCATGCCGGATTCAAGCCTGATTGCCCGGCCGATCTTCGATTCCCGCTGGGTGATCGTCTGCTCGCCGGGGTATTTGGAAAGCCACCCGGAACCGCGCTGCGCCGAAGACCTGCTCGGCCACAACTGCCTGACCTACACCTATCAGGAGAGCGGCACCGCCAACTGGCTGATGAAGCGGCCGGGGCGCAACGACATCTACGAGCTGCAGGTTAACGGCAACCTGTCGGCCAACAATGCGCGGGCGATCCGCAAAGCGGTGATCGGCGGCCACGGCATCGCCATGGTGCCACGCTGCATGGTGTATGAAGATTTGCAGGACGGCAAACTGACGGAGATCCTGGCCGGCCACTGCGGCAAGGTATTGGGCATTTACGCCGTCTATCCTTACACCCGCAATCTGCCGTTAAAAACCCGTCTGCTGATCGAGCATATCATCGGTTCCTACCAAAATATCAGCCACTATTTTTGAATTTTCCTCGCTGATTATTTCCCCGCGGCCGCAAAAGGCCGCGGAGATTACGGCATTTTTGGACATAATCTATTGAACATTACCGCTTAATTAATGTGAGCCTGCGCATTCATCACACAATAATACTTTCTATCAACATGATTTTTAATCAGTTAATTCATCCCCTTCTACCGGCCAATTTCCCACCGCCGGCGCCGTTCGCCGATGTTAAAAAAATACCGCATGGCATCGTCGTCGACGTTGTGATTAGAATGAAAATGTTGCGGTAATTAACCTTTCAGCTACATATCTCTGCCCATAAAAATAATAACCCTGAGGATCTTATGCCCCTGTTTTTCAGTATTGCGCCCATCGTCCTGCTGATTTGGATGATGACCAAAAGGAATGGCGTGCCCTCTTATCTCGCCCTGCCGCTGACGGCCGCCGTGGTCTACGCCGTACAGCTCCTGTGGTTCGATGCCTCGCTGCGGCTGCTGCATGCCAATATCATCACCGCGCTGGTATCGACGCTGACGCCGATCACCATCATCGCCGGCGCCATCCTGCTCAACAAACTGATGCAGGTAAGCGGCGCGGAGAACGTAGTGCGCCGCTGGCTGGAAACCATCAGCCCCAATCCCGTGGCCCAGCTGATGATTATCGGCTGGGCGTTCGCCTTTATGATTGAGGGCGCCAGCGGCTTCGGCACCCCGGCCGCCATCGCCGCGCCGATTCTGGTCGGGCTGGGCTTCAACCCGCTGCGCGTCGCCCTGCTGACACTGGTGATGAACTCGGTGCCGGTCTCCTTCGGCGCCGTGGGCACCCCCACCTGGTTCGGCTTTGCCAACCTCGGCCTGTCGGACGCCAGCCTGCTGGAGATCGGCCGGCAGACCGCGCTGATCCATTTTGTCGCCGGCTTCGTCATTCCTCTGCTGGCGCTGCGCTTTATCGTTTCCTGGCAGGATATCCGCCGCAACCTGCCGTTTATCCTGCTCAGCGTGCTGAGCTGCACCCTGCCCTATCTGCTGCTGGCTCAGGTGAACTATGAATTCCCGGCGCTGGTCGGCGGCGCCATCGGCCTGGCGCTGTCGGTGCTGCTGGCGCGCGGCGGCATCGGCCTCGCCCGCAGCGGCAAACCGCAGAGCGCCGGGCAGGCGGTGCCGTTCATGCAGGTGGTCAAGGCCATGACCCCAACCCTGCTGCTGATTGCTATCCTGATAGTGACGCGCGTCCACCAGCTGGGCCTTAAAGCCTTGCTCAACAACACCGCGCTGCTGTGGCAGGAAAACCTCGGCTGGCTCGGGGAGCTGCGCATCAGCCGGGCGCTGATCGTCGAACTGCAGCAGGTGCTGGGCACCTCCGCCGCCGCCGGCTACAAAACGCTGTATGTCCCGGCGCTGATCCCGTTCCTGCTGGTCGTGCTGCTGTGCATTCCGCTGTTCCGTCTGAATGGCGGCCAGGTGCGGCAAATGTTCAGCGAAACCGGCGGGCGCATCGCGCGGCCCTTTATCGCCCTGTTCGGCGCGCTGGTGATGGTCAACCTGATGATGCAGGGCGGCGACAACGCGCCGGTGATCCTGATCGGTAAAGCACTGGCGGCGCTGACCGGCGAGAGCTGGCTACTGTTCTCTTCGTTCCTCGGCGCGTTGGGATCGTTCTTCTCCGGTTCCAATACCGTTTCGAACCTGACGTTCGGCGGCATTCAGCAATCGATCGCCCAGAGCAGTGGCCTTGACGTCAACCTGACGCTGGCCTTGCAGTCCGTCGGCGGCGCCATGGGCAATATGGTGTGCCTGAACAACATTATCGCGGTCTGTTCGATCCTCGGGATCGGTAACGCCGAAGGCAAAATCATCAGAAAGACCGTACTGCCGATGCTGGCGTACGGCGGGATTGCGGCCGGTATGGCGGCGATCCTCACGCTCTGACTAACCACTCGTTATCGCAAGCAAGACAAGAAGGTAAACACTATGATCATCTCCGCGTCAACCGACTACCGGGCCGCCGCCCAGGCCAAATTGCCGCCGTTTCTGTTTCACTACATCGACGGCGGGGCCTACGCGGAGCATACGCTGAAGCGCAATACCGCGGATCTGGCCGATATTGCCCTGCGCCAGCGCGTGCTGCGCAATATGTCCGAACTCAGCCTGCAGACCACGCTGTTCGGCGAGCAGCTGGCGATGCCGGTGGCGCTGGGGCCGGTGGGGCTGACCGGCATGTACGCCCGCCGCGGCGAAGTGCAGGCCGCGCGCGCCGCGGCTAAAAAAGGCATTCCGTTCACGCTGTCCACCGTGTCGGTCTGCCCGATCGAAGAGGTGGCGCCGGCGATCGATCGGCCGATGTGGTTCCAGCTCTACGTGCTGAAAGATCGCGGCTTTATGCGCAATGCGCTGGAGCGCGCCAAGGCCGCCGGCGTGAAAACGCTGGTGTTCACCGTCGACATGCCGGTGCCCGGCGCCCGTTATCGCGACGCCCACTCGGGGATGAGCGGCCCTAATGCCGCCCTGCGCCGTGTGCTGCAGGCGTTTGCGCATCCGCAGTGGGCCTGGGATGTCGGCCTGCTCGGCAAGCCGCACGATCTGGGCAACGTCTCGGCCTACCGCGGTAAACCGACCAGCCTGGAAGACTACATCGGCTGGCTGGGCGCCAACTTCGATCCGTCGATTTCCTGGAAAGATCTGGAGTGGATCCGTGAATTCTGGGACGGCCCGATGATCATCAAAGGCATTCTCGATCCGGAAGACGCCAAAGACGCGGTGCGCTTCGGCGCCGACGGCATCATCGTCTCCAACCACGGTGGCCGCCAGCTGGACGGCGTGCTGTCGACCGCGCGCGCCATGCCGGCGATCGCCGACGCGGTGAAAGGCGACATTACCCTGCTGGCCGACTCCGGCATCCGCAGCGGCCTGGACGTAGTGCGCATGATCGCGCTGGGCGCCGACAGCGTGCTGCTGGGGCGCGCCTTCGTCTATGCGCTGGCGGCGGCCGGTGAAGCCGGGGTGGCTAACTTGCTGGATCTGATCGACAAGGAAATGCGCGTCGCCATGACGCTCACCGGCGCGAAAACCATTGCGGAAATCAACGCCGGATCGCTGGTCAGAAACGCCTGAATCAAAGCGGCTGCACGCCTTCCGGGTAGGCGTTATAGCTCATCTTGCTGATGAAGGCCCCGGCCGGTGACACCAACACCCGGCCGGCGGCGTCCAGCCCGAGGAAGGTGCCGGTGCAGCGCCCGGAAATAAAGTCGAAGAAGAACACCGAGCACACCGGGATGATCTTTTCCCGGAAGGTGAACAGGAACATCTCGTCCTCAAACTTGTAGTAGGTGGCGTAGTCCATGTCGCCGTGACCGAATTGTTCGCCGCGCAGGTTTTGCCAGGCGTAGCGCTCGGTGTTGACATAGAAATGTTCGTAATAGTGGTTGGGGCTGTAGACGTTCAGCGTGCGATAGCCGATAAGCTCGCGGGTCAGATGCGGCGCGACGCCACCCGGCGTGGCGCCGACAATCCGGCCGACGTAGAAGCTTTGCTTGAGGCGGGACCCCTTTTCCACCGTCTGTTCCGGCAACAGCGTGCTGCGCACCAGCAGCGCCCGGCCGCTGTCACGATTGAGTACCAGCGTCAGGCACTCGTTGCCCGGCGACTGCAGCGGAATATTGAAGAAATAGCGCGCGGCGGAGGTTTGCACCTCTTCGTAAGCGTCCTCGCCGCTCTCCCCGCCCCAGGCCCACAGCACCCGCTGCCGATCGGCGCTGAAGCGCAGCGTGATTTCCCCGCTGCTTTCAAAAGCGATCTGCAGCGTTTTGCCGCGCCAATCCTGGGTGCCCGGCAGCCGGTTAGTGTCGATACCGCGCGCAAAATCGTCGTAATTCTTCCAGTCCGGTTCGGCATTCTGATTCAGTACGGATTGTTCTGCTGACATCTTCGCTCTCCTTGATTGAATGGGATGAAAACCGCCTCAAACGTCGGCGACGCCCGCCGGTTTCACCGCTCTGCGGCTCACCACCGCAGGTGCAGTTTCATCGAGAAAACAACTCAGTACGCCGGCGCACACGGCGCCGGTAGCCGCCAGCCACATCACGCTGACCAGCCCATAGCGATCGGCGATCAGCCCGGCGATAAACGGCGCCAGACAGCCGCCAATCACCTCGCCAATCCCCATCACCAGCCCCAACGCGGTCGCGATGCGGGCCGGCGACACCGTTTCAGACGGGATGGTGGCCATAAACAGCGTGAAGCAGCCAAGGCCGGTATAAGACAGGAACACCAGCACACCCAGCAGCCACGGGTTATCGACGTAGCTGAGGAACAGCGGGCAGCACACCGCCAGCAGCGAAAAGAAGATCAGCGTCGGCTTGCGGCCAAGGCGATCGGAAATCGCCGGCACCGCCACGCCCCAAAACACCCAGGCGGCGCCGATGGCGCTCATGATGCCGCCCATCGTGCCCTCGCTGAAGCCACGGTCGGTCACCAAAAAGTTGGGGGTGAAGGTAATGATGATCATGAACCAGGTGACGAACACGCAGGAGATCAGAATGCACAGCGCTACGTTCTTGATTTTAAACAGCTCGCCGTAAGCGCCTTTGTTCGCCGCCTTGTCGGCCGCCGGCGCGGCGCTGAAAGCGGGATCCTTCTTGCCGTTCACATAACGATAGATCAGCCACGCCAGAATGATGCCCGGCACGGCGGTCAGGTGAAACGCCATGCTCCAGCCCCACTTCTGCGCCAGATAGATGATCAGCGGCGGCGCGATAATACCGCCCAACAATCCCGGCGCCGCCCCCTGGATCAGCCCCATATTGAAGCCGCGGCGCTGCGGCTGCGATTTTTCCACCATCAGCGATTGCGCGATCGGCAGCACCGGCCCTTCGGCGATCCCCATCAGCGCGCGGAAGATCAATAACATGGCAAAGCCGCTGACCAGCCCCGACAGCGCGGAGAACAGCGAAAACACCAGGCTCGACAGGATCAGCATCGGTTTGCGGATATTAAAGCGATCGGCTATCGCCCCCAGCCCCGCGCCAGATAGCGCCCAGGTCAATGCCAGCACCGCCGACAGCGTGCCAAGATGCACGTTACTCAGCTTCAAATCGGCGGCAATCATCGGAAACAGAAAAGAGATGGTCAGACGATCGACGAACACGCAGCCGAAAACGAAAAACAAAATAATCAGCAATCGGTTCTCTTCGCTCAATCGCGAGCGCTGTCCTGGCGAATTATTCATAGCGTCATTGGTCCATAAGTTAACTTATAAATGGCGAGCGGCCATGGCATAAGTCGGTTGAGCGCTCGGCCAAAAGAGATATTGGCCATCGGTCACGATAACAACTCATTAACATGTTAATGATATAAACTTATCTCAAGCTACGGGCATGTCAAACAGCCGTTGAAAACGGCGACGGAGAGGCAATTCAGGTATTTTTCACAGAACGCGAATGACATGAAAATAAATCAAAATCATGTTTTTAATGATTTAAATAAAATTAAACGGCACTTTTTACTTTTATCGAAAAAGCCAAAACGCGCTGATTTATAAACAGGTTAATAAATAAAACTTAACTCCTGCTTATAAATGGCCGGTATTTCCCTTTTCATCAGCCGCATTACCCCGCCCTCTTTATTATTTGAATCCGTTTGCTTTATAGCGGCTATAACGAGAACTATTAACTCCATTGTGTTAATCAATAATCACGCAATGACATTATCAATGCTGAATGATAATAAAAGCGCAGGCCGTGACAGGAATCACAAACAGACCGCCCCTTAACGCCCTGGTAGCGGGTTATTACCGGCGCGGCTAGCTTATGCCAACTCGATCCAACCCCGGATGGGAAAACAACGGCATGATAAGCGGCAGGCAACCAGCAAGGAGATGAACATGACGACAGCACTGACAAAAGCCGGTTTCTGGCGCAAAACCGCCGACTCTTCATCGCTGCGTGAGCCGCGCGTGCTGATTCGGGTCTACGTTGGCGAAGGCGAAATCGACCGCGCCATCGCCTTTTACGAACAGCTGCACGGCGTAACGGCGGACATGCGCTTCGATTTTCCCGAACATCGGCTGGTATTGGCGGCGGTGGGGCCGTTTCTGATCCTGGAAGGGGCGGAAGAGCAGTTGCGCCCTTTCCGCAGCACCGTCGGCACGCTGCTGGTCGATGACATTTATCCCTACCACCAGCGGCTGCTGGCCGCCGGCGCCGAGATTTTCTTCGGCCCGGTGGAGGTGCCCACCGGCGCCTGTTTCAATGCGCGCCTGCCGGACGGCACGATTGTCGAGTACGTGCATCACCGGCCGCGCGCGGGCGAATAAACCGCCTCAGGGCAGCGCCGGCTTCATGGCGTAACGGCGCAGATCCTTGCGCAGGCTGATCATGTACAGCACGATCACCGCCGAGAACGGCAGGCCGCACAGCACCACCGCGGTCTGCATCGCGCTGAAACTGCCGGCGTACAGCAAGCCGGCGCATACCAACGTGGTGACCGCTGCCCAGAACACGCGCAGCCAGGCCGGCGCGTCATCATGGGCGGAGCCGCCCTGGCAGGAGAGGTTGGCTATCATCAGCGTGCCGGAATCGACCGGCGTCAGGAACAGCACGAAGCTGATCACCACCACAAAGCCGGCGGTCAGTTGGGTATAGGGCAAGTATTCGAACAGCTTGAACACCGCCATCGGCGGATCGCTTTGCGCCACCTGCCCCAGGATCGCCTGCCCGCCTTCCAGCACCAGACTGATGGCGGTATTGCCGAAGATCGACAGCCACGCCAGCGTGAAGCCCAGCGGGATCAGCAGCACGCCGAAAATCAGTTCGCGAATGGTGCGCCCTTTGGAGATGCGCGCGATGAACAGCCCGACGAACGGCGCCCACGCCACCCACCAGGCCCAGTAGAACAGCGTCCAGGCACCCTGCCATTGGCGAGCCTTGCCGTACAGATACATATCGAAGCTGCGGCTGACCAGCGAGGTGAGATAATCGCCGAGGTTCTGCAACATGCCGTTCAGCAGGTTCAGCGTCGGTCCGGCCAAAAACACGAACAGCAGCAGCAGGCACAGGAAGCCGACGTTGATGTTCGACAGCATGGCGATGCCCTTCTCGACGCCGGTGACCGCCGCCAGCGTGGCCACCACCATCATCACCACGATCAGCGCCAGCAGCACGCCGGTGCTTTGCGGGATGTCGAACAGATAAAACAGCCCGGAGTTCACCAGCAGCGCGCCGATCCCCAGGTTGGTCACCATCGAGATCACCGTCACCAGAATGCCGAAGCTGTCCACCAGATGACCGACACAACCGTGGGTGCGCTCGCCGAAGATCGGGTATAGCGCAGAACGCAGCGCCAGCGGCAGGCCGCGGCAATAGGCGAAATAGGCCAGCGCGGTGGCGATCAGCGCATACAGCGCCCAGCCGTGCAGCCCCCAGTGCAAAAAGGTCAGCGCCATCGCCTGTCGTGCCGCCTGCACGGTGCCGCCGCTGCCTTCCGGTGGCGACAGGAAGTGATCCAGCGGCTCATAGGCGCCGTAGTACACCAGCGCAATGCCGATGCCCGACGAGAACAGCATCGCCACCCACGAGGGATAGCTGAACTGCGGCGGCTCGTCATCCTGGCTGAGGCGAATATGGCCGAAGCGCGACAGCGCCAGCCAGAACACGAATGCCATGCAGGCGACCATCAATAACATGTAGTACCAGCCGAATACGTCGGCGACCCAGCTTTGCGCGGCGTTCAGCCACAGTTTGCTGGCGGAGGGGAACAGAACGACCAGCGTTCCCAGCAGCAGGATCACCGCCGCCGAGCCGAAAAATACCGGAACATTCAATCTGACAGGTTCTTCGTCAAGCGATGGGGGAGTTTTTGTTGTCATTGGCAGGCTTCCATGATGCGAAAGACAGACGATTTCAATGCAACTTTTAGTTAACATATTATCGCCATTTATTTGACATTTTCGCAGCATATAGAGTATTGATTGACCGTTCAATCAATCAAATCCAAAGTGTGATTGGCCTATCAGTTGAGGAAAATATGTACCGAAGAGACATTCCGGAACAGCGTAAGGAACAGTTGATTAACGCCGCCTTCGAGACCATTAATGTCGTCGGGCTGGCCGGCGTCACCCTGTCTCAGGTGGCGAAAGAAGCCGGGCTGTCGACCGGCATCGTCAGCCACTATTTTGGCGATAAAGAGGGGCTGCTGAGCGCCACCATGCGCAAAATCCTGCGCGACCTGCGCGATGCGGTGGCCGAGTGCCGCGCGCAGGCGGCAAGCGACAGCCAGTCACAGCTGTTCGCCATTATCCAGGGCAACTTCCACCCCAGCCAAACCAATGCCGTGTCCATGCGCGCCTGGCTCGACTTCTGGGCCGCCAGCATGCATCAGCCGGTGCTGCGCCGCCTGCAGCGCGCCAACGATCGGCGGCTCTATTCCAATATTTGCAGCCAGTTCCGCCGCGAGCTGCCGCTGCCGCAGGCGCGCGACGCGGCGCGCGGGCTGGCGGCGATGATCGATGGGCTCTGGCTGCGCGGCAGCCTGGCCGGCGACGAGACGGACCTGAAGCAGGACTGCCGCATCGCCTGCGACTACGTGATACAACGGCTCAAGGCCGCGCCATCGGCGGCGTGATCGCCTCCGTCAGTGTGGCTCCTGCTCTTCGCTGTACTGGGTTTGCCACATCGCGGCGTAGCGGCCGTTAGCCGCCAGCAGCGCCTCGTGCCCCCCGCGCTCGACGATCTCCCCCGCCTCCAGCACGATGATTTCATCGGCGTCCACCACGGTGGAGAGCCGGTGGGCGATTACCAGCGTGGTGTGGTTGCGGCTTACCTCGCGCAGGTGCCCCTGGATTTCGCGCTCGGTCTGGGTATCCAGCGCGCTGGTCGCCTCGTCGAACACCAGGATGGCCGGATTTTTCAGAATGGTGCGCGCGATCGCCACCCGCTGCTTTTCACCGCCCGACAGCTTCAGCCCGCGCTCGCCCACCCGGGTGTCGTAACCGTCGGGCAAACCGACGATAAAATCATGGATATGCGCCAGCCGCGCCGCCCGCTCGATTTCTTCATCGCTGGAGCCGGTTTTGCCGTAGCCGATGTTGTAGCGCAGCGTATCGTTGAACAGCACCGTATCCTGCGGCACGATGCCGATCGCCTGCCGCAGGCTGGCCTGGGTCAGTTGGCGAATGTCCTGGCCGTCGAGGGTAATGGCGCCGCCCTGCACGTCGTAGAAACGGAACAGCAGGCGCGACAGCGTGGACTTGCCCGCGCCGGAGGCGCCGACCACCGCCACCGTGTGGCCCGCCGGAATGGTAAAACTCACCTGCTTGAGGATCGGCCGCCGCGTGTCGTAACCGAAGCTGACCGCGTCGAACCGCACTTCGCCGCGATCGAGACGCAGCGGCTGCGCATCCGGGCTATCGACGATCTCACGCTTTTCCTGCAGCAGATCGAACATGTTTTCCATGTCGATCAGCGCCTGGCGCACCTCGGAATAAATAAAGCCGAAGAAGTTCAGCGGCTGATACAGCTGCAGCAGATAGGCGTTGACCAGCACGAAGTCGCCGACCGTCATCGTTCCCTGCGTAATGCCCTGCGCCGCCATGGCCATCATCACGATCAGCCCGATCGAAATAATGGCGGTTTGCCCCAGGTTGATCGCCGTAAAACTGAATTGGTTCTTGATGGCGGCGTATTCGTACAGCCGGCGCGACAGGTCGAAGCGCTCGGCTTCGAATTCTTCATTGCCGAAGTACTTCACGGTCTCATAGTTCAGCAGGCTGTCGATGGATTTGCTGTTGGCGTCGGCGTTGGCCTTGTTGAGCTCGCGGCGAAAGCGGGTGCGCCAGCTGACCGCCAGCACGGTAAACAGGATGTAGCAGCCGACCGTCGTCAGGATCGCCAGCGCGAACCAGCCGTTCAGCATGTGCCACATGATCGCCGTGACCAGCGAGAGCTCGAACAGGATCGGCACGATGGAGAACAGCAGCCGCGACAGCACCGTGGACACCGCCTGGGTGCCGCGCTCGATGGACAACGACAGCCCGCCGGTCTGGCGCTCCAGATGGAAGCGCAGGCTCAGCGCATGCAGCTGGCGAAACACCCGCACGCCCAGCAGGCGCGTGGCGTTCTGGCTGACGTGAATGAACATCACGTTGCGCAGTTCCTCAAACAGCGCGCCGCCCACCCGCGCCACGCCGTAGGCGACGATCAGCCCCAGCGGCACCGCCAGCATTTTCGCCGTCTCGCCGCTCAGCGCATCGACCATCGCTTTGTAGGCCAGCGGCACCAGCGTGGTGCTGACCTTGGCCGCCACCATGAACACGAAGGCCACCACCAGATACGCACGCAGCCGCGGGTTGTCTTTCGGCCACAGGTAGGGCAGCAGGAATTTCAGCAAACGGGAACGATCCATCATGTAATATTCATCTTCTCGGTCGGGATCGCGGCGCACGGCCGCGCGGGGGTTATGAGTTTGGCCTGGCCGGCGGCGAACGCCGCAGCCATCCCGTTTTCCTGCGGCGGCAACTCAGCATCATCCGTCAGGAGAAGCGGCGGCGGCTCGGGCAAAGTTCAGGCATGGAGGAGACAATCACATGACCCAGACGTATGCAAAGCGCTTTGCGCAGGTCTTTGACTATATCGACCGCCACCTGGACGAGGCGCTCACCGTCGAAAAACTGAGCGAAGTGGCCCACTTTTCGCGCTTTCACTTTCAACGCCAGTTTAGCGCGTATTGCGGCATCTCGGTGTGGCGTTATATCCAGTGGATGAGGCTCAAACGCGCCTCGTACCGCCTGGCGTATAACCCACTGGAGCCGGTGATTGACATCGCGCTGGACGCCGGTTTTCAAAACCCGGAGTCCTTCAGTCGCGCCTTCAAACAGGCGTTCAGCCAAACGCCAAGCCAGTTTCGCAAACGGCCGGCCTGGATCGATTGGCAGCAGCGCTTTCCCGAGCCGAAACACACAAGGAAACAACCCATGAAGGTAGACATTGTCGACTTCCCGGCCACGCCGGTGGCGATGATCGAACATCGCGGCCCGTCCGCGCTGGTCAACGAAACCGCCGCACGCTTTATCGAGTGGCGCAAAACCAGCGGCCTGTCGCCGGTCAGAAGCAGCCGCACTTACGGCATCGCACCGCACGATCCGGCCACCACCGAAGCGCAGGACTTCCGCTTCTTCATTTGCGGCGAGGTCACTGCGCCGATCCCCGAAGACAACGCCTTCGGCGTGGTGAACAGCACGCTGCCGGCCGGACGCTGCGCGGTGCTGCGCCATCACGGCTCGCTGGATGGGCTGTCTGAAAGCGCTCGCCATCTCTACAGCGAGTGGTTGCCGAACAGCGGCGAGGAACCGCGCGATTTTCCGCTCTATTTCCACTACCACAACTTTGTGCACGAGGTGGCGGAATATGAACTGGTGACCGATCTTTACCTGCCGCTGAAATAACAAAAGTCAGGCTCCTCACGGAGCCTGACTGACGTCAACAAGACGGCGACGAACCCTGCGGCGGCAAATAACGCTGCGGATCGAGCGCGGTCGCGCGGTAGCGGATCTGGAAGTGCAGGAATACCGAATCGGTGCCGGTGCTGCCCATGGTGCCGATCTTCTGCCCCGCTTTCACATCCTGACCGTTGCGCACCAGCGTGGTGTCGTTGTGCGCATAGGCGGTAATGAAGTCCTCACCGTGCTTAATCATGATCAGATTGCCGTAGCCGCGCAGCTGGTTGCCGACGTACACCACTTTGCCCTTGGCGGAAGCGTAGATCGGCTGGCCGCGCTTGCCGGCGATATCGATGCCCTTGTTGCCGCCGTCGGAATTGGAGTACGCCTGCACGATCCGACCGCTGGTCGGCCAGCGCCAGCAGCGGGAAGCGCCCGGCGGCGGCGTTTGTTTGACGATTGCGGCGGAAGACGACTTTTTACGGCGCGTAGCGGCGGTTTTGGCCGGCGCGCTGCCGCTCAGCCGCAGTTTCTGCCCCACCTCGAGGCTATAAGGCGGACGAATTTTGTTGATTCTGGCCAGCTCGCTGACTTCACTGTCGGTGATCCAGGCGATGTAATACAGCGTATCGCCCCGTTTGACGGTATAGGTTTTGCCGGAATAACTGCCCTTCGGCAGTTTGTCATAGTCGCGGTTATAGGTGTTTTTGCCCGAACACCCGGCCAACAGCAGCCCCAATGCCAAACACACCGCCACGCGGCGCCACCCTGCCAGTTTGCTTCCTGTGCTCAAATCCTGTCCCCAGTCGTCGTTTCGGTTCTGATACGCGTCAGCCGCACAGTGTAACATTTGCGCCGGGTCAGTCAAAAAAGGGGGATAAAGGGGGGCGATAAACAACACGAAAATGGCGCCCTCAGGCGCCAAGCGAAAAACGAGCAGGCAAAGGACGTTTCAACGCTGCGAGTCCAGGATCTCGTTTTTCTTAATCACATCCTGCGCTTTGTTGTAGCTTTCAATCAGCAAGCGATAGTTCGGGAAGATTAAGGTGTAAACGTCTGCCCATTCAGCCGCATCCGCGCGATTCCAGGTTTGCTGAATTTCCGACGCGACGGCGGCGGTATCCATCGGCACCGCCCCGGCTTGCACCACGCGAGCCAAGGTGATTTCCTGAGCCATCTTGGAATAGGTGCCGGAGGCATCAACCACGGCAAACACCTGATAACCGGCGTCAATTGCGCTGATCGCCGGGAAAGCCATACAAACGCTGGTGATCGTACCTGCGATGATCAACTGTTTTTTGCCCGTGGCTTTCACCGCCGCAACGAAATCCGGGTTATCCCAGGCGTTTATCTGTCCGGTGCGAGCGACATACTGCGCATGGGGCGCACTTTCGTGGATTTCCGGAATCAATGGCCCATTTGGCCCCTGCGGCACGGAAGCGGTAGTAATGACAGGCATTTTCGCCAGAGTGGCGATTTTGGCGAGCGCTGTCGCATAGCGGCGCAGATCAGGCATGGGCATATCACCGATCGTTTGAAACAAACCGCTTTGATGGTCGATAAGCAGCATTGCCGCATCGGCAGGGTTAATCACCGGGCGTTGATTATTAAAGTTGGCTGGAGAGCTCATATATCCTCACTTATTCATCCTGAAACCTTGTGGCGATTATTTAAGCGCCGGTCGGCGGCTAACTCGTCGTAACGACCAGAGATATTTCAACGCGCCCGGCGCCATATCATCAAATTCTGATGGTTTGAAGCATTTCAAATATTTACCATGCAATGAAATCTTCACTTTTCAAACTAGCAATGAATAGACAGGATAAACAGTAAGAAAATTGGGAATGAGTATTTCACCAATGGGAAGGTCAGATTTGTATGATAGATTTCAATGAAATGTTTATGTTTGCCAAAGTGGTTGAATGTGGTGGTTTTCTTGCCGCCAGCAAGAAATTCGGCATATCAAAATCCATGCTGTCCAGAAAGATATCCAATCTTGAAAAGAGGCTTAACGTCAGGTTAATTCAACGTTCAACCCGAAAAATAATGATTACCGATATCGGAAAGGAATATTATCGCTACTGTATAAAAATGCTCACCGCCGCTGAAGAGGCGGATAATTTCATTATTAATAAAATCGAAAAACCCACGGGGAAAATAAGGATAACATGTTCAAACATGCTTATTGATCTTGGCTTGCCAGCTATTTTAACCAAGTTCATGTTGCAGTATCCCGAGGTCAGTCTGCATGTAAAGATATTCAACAGAGATGTTGATATCATTGCCGAAGGGTATGATATCTCATTAAAAATTGTCACCGACGTGCCCAAAAACAGCAATCTGGTTATGCGGACCATTTGCACCATACCTTCTGCATTTATGGTGAGCGCATCAGCATTCGACAAATATTCTTTAAGCAAACCTGCGGATTTATCGAAAGTGCCCACGCTTGGCTGGCTGTCTTCACACGTCCAGGCTACCTGGACATTTCGTCAAGCCAAGCGCGAGATCAAAATCAACAGCGATCCATGCCTGGTGTGCGACGATATTCGCCTGATAAAAGATGCCTTGGTGGGCGGCGTCGGCGTTGGTTTTTTGCCGCTGGCGCTGGCGGAGCAAGAGTTGATGGCAGGAAGCCTGAAAACCGTTTTCGACGATTGGTCTGTGGAGGCGCATAAAATTGTCGCCATTTACCCCACCCGACAAGGCCTGCCTCCCGCTGTCAGAGTATTAATTGATTTCATTGTTGATGAATTCAATGGATAGCAGGCGATTTTTCAACCCATTACTGCCGCGGCATTTTCTCTTATATCCCCAATGGCGACTATGCTAGTAATCGACAGTCGTAGATTTCAGGATCGTAATACGCAAAATGGAGAACTATCATGTTGAACCTCGACCGCAATAATCTGCCCCTCCTGAGCGAAGAACTGCTCAAAAAGCAACGTACCACCCTGCTGATCATCGCCTTCCTGCTGCTGGCGGGCGGCATACTGTGCCTGGTCAATCCTTTCGCCTCCGGCGCGGCGCTGAGCATCGTAGTCGGCATCCTGCTGCTGTTGAGTGGCGCCGGGCTGATTATCGCCATGATCGCCAACCGGGCGCAGAATACCTGGCCGATGATCGGCGGCATTCTGCTGGGCGTGGCCTACCTGATTATCGGCTATGTGTTCATCGCCAGCCCGCTGGCGGGCATTCTGGCGCTGGCGGTGTACCTCGCCGTGCTGTTCGCGCTCGGCGGCATCGCGCGCCTGGCGGCGGGCTACATGCGCCGCGGGCTGCCGGGCAACTGGCTGCAGTTCGTTATCGGCGTGCTCGATTTGATCATCGCCTGGATGCTGATTGGCTCAGGCCCGGCGGCGTCGGTCACGCTGGTGACGGCGATCGTCGGCATCGAGATGCTGGTCAGCTCCTTTGCGCTGTTCCAGGCGGCGAATCTGTTTAAACGCGCCTGACGTTACCGGCCCGCCGCCGCGGGCCTCATCGCTTTGGTTGTTTGCAGATAAAACAAGGCGATACCCCCTCTGCTTGTCCGTGGTTATCTTCATCGGTAAGTGCCAATATAGGCGCAGACAAGGGAGCTGAAACCGATGACAACCCATTCCAACCCGTTGAACTCGCGGGAAGTCTGCCTGCAATTACGCCACTTCAATCAGGTAATCGGGCAACAATGCCGCAATATGGCGCGCCAAAAAACCACCTGTCCATGCTGCCTGACGGACATCGCCACCGGCTGCGACGCCGGTATCAAACTGTGTGGTCAACAGTTGGCCAGACCCAACCCGCAAACCCCGTTATTCCGGCAGATTCGCAACTTGCTGCTCGACCTGCGCGCAGAAGCGATAGGGGTTCACAGAATAGACGTCCTGAACCGCACCAATAACGAAATATCCTGGCTGCTGCGCGAGCTGTATTTCGAGACGTTCTAAACATAAGGGCCGCGCGCTCATCGCTTCATACCTGTCGGTGCGGGCAAGCTGCCGCGCCGTTTCATCGTAGAGCCCGCCGACTTTTCGCTACTTTATCTCTCCGCGTTCACCCCACTTTACGACCGCCGTCACACCTCGCCACCGCCAAATTGCGTTGGTTATAGAGTCGTCTACAATTCAATCGAATTACCCCCTACAACATCAGAAATTATTATTATTATAGGTGATTATGTTACAGAAACACGAAAACGTAATAAGTATGACTGTACTAAGCCCGCAAGCCACCCAACAACTGATGCCTTCGTTTTCCTCCTTGCCCCACACGCAACACGCCGACGGCAAATATCGCCTGCGCCGTTATTCAGTCGTGAAATACCTCAACCCCAACGTCGCCGAAGTGGGGCCACGCACCTTCATGCAGTCCGATCAGATCAACCACTTCCAGGGCAACGTGGTGCGCCGCTTCGAGCCTATCGACAGCGCCGTACTGCAGAGCGCCGGCATGGCGGAGATGTGCAACCTGTTTGCAGAAAGCAACGAGCTGCCGGAAGGCGCCGAGATTGAGATCCATCAGATGCGCGTGGTCGCCATCGAGAAAGACACCCAGGTGGCGCCGGAAGGCATTCACCAGGACGGTTTCGACCATATCGCGATGATCGCCATTCACCGGCACAACATCGTCGGCGGTGAAATTATGCTGTACGACGACAGCCACCACGATCCCTTCTTTAAAAAAGCGCTGGCGGACGGTGAGGCCGTGCTGCTGGCGGACAGCAAACTGTGGCACAACGCCACGCCGATCAACGCCGTGAACCCAACTGAGGAAGGCCATTTGGATCTCTTCGTCCTCACCGCGCGGGGAGAGAAAGCATGACCTTTACGCCCGAGCTCGCCCGACGCCAGTTCAGCGCCCTGTCTCAGCAAATCGACGGCAAACCGGCGATCTTTTTCGACGGCCCCGGTGGAGCGCAGGTTTCACGGGGCGTGCTGGAAAAAATGACGGACTACCTGGGGAAATACAACGCCAACCTGGGCGGCCACTACTTCTCCAGCCGGGTCACCGGCGAGGTGATGGGCCAGGCGCGAGAATCGGTGCGCGCCTTGTTAAATGCGCCGTCGCCCGACAACATTGTCTTCGGCATGAACATGACCACGCTGACTTTCCATCTCAGCCGCATCATCAGCCGCGACTGGCAGGCCGGCGATGAGGTCATCGTCACCGCGCTCGATCACTACGCCAACGTCTCCAGCTGGCAGCAGGCCGCCGCCGACAAAGGAGCCGTGGTGCATCAGATACCGCTGGAGAGCGCAGACTGTTCTCTCGACGCCGCAAAGGTGTGTGAACGCATCAACGCCAACACTCGCCTGGTGGCGGTCAGCTATGCCTCCAACGTCACCGGCAGCATCGTCGATATCAAAACCATCGTCGAAGCCGCGCATCGGGTCGGCGCGCAGGTGTATATCGACGCCGTGCACTATGCGCCGCACAACCTGATCGACGTGCAGGCGCTGAGCTGTGATTTCCTGGTGTGCTCCGCCTACAAGTTCTTTGGCCCGCACGTCGGCATGGCCTATATCGCGCCGCAGTGGTTGCAACGCTTGCGGCCATATAAAGTCGAGCCGGCCACCGACGTCGGCCCCGGCCGTTTCGAGACCGGCACGCAAAGCTTCGAGGCGCTGGCCGGCGTCGCGGCGGCGATCGACTATCTGGCGCAGTGGGGCACGCCCGGCGCGCCGTTAAGGCAGCGCTTGCAGGAGAGTTTCGCCGCCTACCACCAGCATGAAGAGGCGCTGTGCCGCCACTTTTTGCAACGGCTGCAGCAACTCGACGGCGTGCGGCTCTACGGCCATTCACAGGCGGACAGCGCGCGCCGCACGCCAACCTTCGCCCTGACCTTCAGCGGCCAGACGCCTGACGCAATCGCCCGTCATCTCGGGCAGCACAACATCTGCGCCGGCAGCGGGCATTTCTATGCGCTGGGCCTGATCCAGCAGTTGGGGTTACAGGACGGCGGCGTGCTGCGCATCGGCATGATGCACTACAACACCCAGAGTGAAATAGACACACTGTTTAAAGTGATCGCCGAAGATATCCTCAGTTAACTCGCCACATCGGCCCGCTCACCTTATTGAGCGGGCCGCACAGTGCCACATCTTTCGCAGGCCATATCGGTCAAACAACAGACGCCTTCACCAACGCTGCCCATCGCGCAACGCCGGGGGTAGAATACAGAGGATTTTATTTTAGAAATGGATTTTTACTTTGCGAAAATATGCAGTTATCGCCGCCGCGTTGATGGTGTCTTCCTGCGCCACGCCGGAGAAATGGGAAGCGCAAACGGCAACCCCGACGCCCCTGGAAGCGGCCAGAGCCAGCTGCCAGCAAGCAGCTGAACAGCGCTATCCCGTCAGCCTGTCTTTGCACGCCAGCTCACCGGCCTTCTCCTCCATGACTATCAACGGCACGGAGATCCCCAACGCCGGTGGCGGCGCCTTTCCCTCGGACAGCAATGCAATGCGCAGAACAGAACACGTTAATGCCTGCATGAAATTGGAAGGATGGGAAAATAAAAATAAGGTGACGGGGTTATTGGCATTTTTATTTAACTAACGGCAACACGGAATAACTCGGAATTACCGCACTCAGGCAGCGGTAATTCCGCCCTATTGACCGGCACCGACAGCCTGACTATTTTGCTACGATATAACAGGTTACACCTCTCCTCCATTCAGGGCGATAATCAAACAAATGGAATAAATCAATTTATGAGTGAGAAAGACACCCCCCTAAAAAATCCGCAAAGCCATATCAACAAAGCGGTATTCTTCACCTCTGCAGTCCTCATTTTTCTTCTGGTCGCGTTCGCCGCCTTTTTCCCCGACGTCGCTGACAAGAACTTCAAACTTCTGCAGCAACAAATCTTCACCAACGCCAGCTGGTTTTATATTTTGGCCGTGGCGCTGATTTTGCTCAGCGTGACGTTTCTGGGGCTTTCCCGCTACGGCGACATCAAACTCGGCCCCGATCATGCGCAACCCGATTTTCGCTACCACTCATGGTTTGCCATGCTGTTTTCAGCGGGGATGGGCATCGGCCTGATGTTCTTCGGCGTGGCAGAACCGGTTATGCACTATCTTTCGCCGCCGGTCGGCACGCCCGAGAGCGTCGAGGCGGCCAAACAGGCCATGCGCCTGACCTTTTTCCACTGGGGGCTGCACGCCTGGGCGATCTACGCCATCGTGGCGTTGATTCTGGCCTTCTTCAGCTATCGGCATGGCCTGCCGTTGACCCTGCGCTCTGCGCTTTATCCGATCATCGGCGACCGCATTTATGGCCCTATCGGCCACGCCGTCGATATCTTCGCGGTCATCGGCACCGTATTCGGGGTCGCGACCTCGCTGGGTTATGGCGTGTTGCAGGTCAACGCCGGGCTTAACCACCTGTTTGGCGTGCCGATCAACGAAACCGTTCAGGTGATATTGATCGTGGTGATTACCGGGCTGGCCACCATTTCAGTGGTTTCAGGGCTGGAGAAAGGCATACGCTTTCTGTCGGAGCTGAACCTTGGCCTGGCGCTGTTGCTCCTGGCCTTGGTCTTGCTGTTGGGGCCAACCGTTCTGCTGTTGAAATCCTTTGTGGAAAATACCGGCGGCTATCTGTCCGAGCTGGTCAGCAAGACGTTCAACCTGTATGCCTATGAGCCGAAATCCAGCAACTGGTTAGGCGGATGGACGCTGCTCTATTGGGGGTGGTGGCTCTCCTGGTCGCCTTTCGTCGGTATGTTCATCGCACGAGTTTCCCGCGGCCGAACCATCCGCGAATTTGTCACGGGCGTGCTGTTCGTCCCGGCCGGCTTCACCCTCATGTGGATGACGGTGTTCGGCAACAGCGCCATTTACCTCATCATGGAAAAGGGCGCGACAGACCTCGCCGCTACGGTACAGCAAGACGTGGCGCTGGCGTTGTTTAACTTCCTGGAGCATTTCCCGTTCTCCAGCGTGCTTTCGTTTATCGCCATGGCGATGGTTATCGTCTTTTTCGTCACCTCCGCCGATTCCGGCGCCATGGTCGTGGATACGCTGGCTTCGGGCGGCTCCAGCAACACGCCGGTTTGGCAACGCATTTTCTGGGCGTCGCTGATGGGCATCGTCGCCATCGCCTTGCTGATCGCCGGGGGGCTCAGCGCGCTGCAAACCGTCACCATCGCCAGCGCATTGCCATTCTCGGCCATCTTGCTGGTCTCCATCTACGGCTTGCTTAAGGCACTGCGTCGCGATCTGACCAAGCGCGACAGCCAAAATATGGCCACCATCGCCCCCACCGCCGCCCGCAACCCCATTCCCTGGCAGCGCAGACTGCGCAATATCGCCTATCTGCCAAAACGCTCGCTGGTTAAGCGCTTTATGGATGAGGTCATCCAGCCTGCCATGACGCTGGTGCAGGAAGAGCTGAGTAAACAAAACACGCTCAGCAGCATCAACGCCACTGCGGAAGACCGTATTCGTTTCGAGGTCGATTTGGGCGATGAGCTTAACTTTATCTATGAAGTCAGACTGCGCGGCTACAGTTCGCCGACGTTCGCTCTGGCCGGGCTGGATAACGATGAACAGCAAGCCGAGCAGCACAAGTATTATCGCGCGGAGATCTACCTGAAAGAAGGCGGCCAGAACTACGATGTCATGGGCTGGAATCAGGAGCAGTTGATCAACGATATTCTTGACCAGTACGAGAAACACCTGCATTTCTTGCATCTGGTTCGCTGAATGCCGACATGCCGTCCCCAGGGGCGGCATTTTTTTGCCCCGTTTTCTTCACCACAGTGCTGATGATGCGGTTGGAATGGCGGACAAACAGAAACAGCGCTTTATGAGCAAAGGATTGGTTCGGGATAACGTTTCGAAGAATCAGGATGTTTTCAAGAGGGGGTGCTGGAGCGGGTGAAGGGAATCGAACCCTCGTATGCAGCTTGGGAAGTTGCCGTTCCTATATCTCACCAGTGTAACCAGACGGATCACCTGATTGCGGCATCTTAGAGGAATACTGAGATGGCGATCAAGCACAACACAAAATATTTATTCATGCGAAATGATGGAATATGGCTTTTTCAGGTTTTTGTTCCTTCCTACATGCGCCACCTAACAGACGGTAAGCGAATTTTCCGCCGTTCGAACGGTGAGCGTGACACCGAGAAAGCGATCAACTTCCGTGACCACATGATCATTGAGTTCAACAAGATCAAAAATCAGCTTAAACCTGATACTCACCAGTTGAAGATTCAACGGGGAATCGCAGCCTTGCTGCGGTCTGATAAAAGAGCAGGCCAACAAACCACAATATCTATGCGGCCAAACCATCCATTTCACCTACACTTGCTCAAATCCGGGACGAGTACCTATCCGAATATCAGGATAAGCGGGAATGAACCACTCTCTCTAAGACCTTGTTTAGCGTTAACTTGTTCATTGAGTCCCTGGGTGTCGCCGATGTTCCCCTGAGTGATATTAGGCGAACACAGGTTGCACGCTTTATCAGGGAGCAGAAGAGAGATAAATCCTCTCAAACCGTCCATAACTATCTCTCAAGCCTATCTTCTGTCTATGAGTATGCCCGGCGCTGTTATGACGGTATCCCTGCTGACTGCCCATTCAAAGGCCATGCGTTGGAAGCTAAATCCACACTCGAGAGCTACGAACCATTTACTATTGAGGACACAACGAAACTGCTTAACACGGCAGACGATGAACTGAGGTATGTGATCCTAATCGGACTGTATCAGGGGATGCGGTTGGATGAGATCTGCAGCATTCGGTGTGTCGATGTGATCATGGATGGCGGTGGGTTATCGCTCCACATTAGCAAGAGCAAGACAAAGGCGGGGGTTCGCACAATTCCGGTGCATTCGTTAATTGTGGGAGTAATAGAGAAGTACCTGAACCGGGGTAATGAATATCTTTTGCCAAGCGCAAACAGCGTTACTCGAAGCGACGGAAAGAAATCACCTTATTTCAGTCAGAAATTTACCCGTTTGAGGAATCGTGTCTTGCCTACGGCGAGCGATAGGCAGTGCTTCCACAGTTTGCGTGGAATGTTTATCACCAGTTTGGATAGGCACAACATAGACGACAGCCGGATAGCCGCACTTGTAGGTCACACGCAGAAAACCATGGCGAAACAGGTCTACAGTCAAGGAGCTGAGCTTGAAGTATTAAGGAAGATCATAGAGTTGGTGGATTATGAGGGATTGTAATTTGGCTTAGGTAGGTGGCTGAAAATTTTACAGAGCTTTACCCACATTTTTCTTGATCTTATTGGTGGGCACACATACATTTTAACCACATATAGTGCCATGAAGCAATAATCAGGCACTATATGAGCGATTCATTGTACCCAACTTAAAAAGAGATAATCTCTATGGCAAACTCAAAGAAAACCTCGCAGGACATAGCTAGCAAAGCCGCAAAGGTTCTGGCAAATTCCAACGCATCAGATATCCAAAAAAAATTAGCAGGCTCTGCGCTATCTCAAAGAAGTACGACACATCAAACCGGAAGCGAAATGGAAGACATCGCCTCTAGAGTACTCAGAAGCTCCAAATACAGTGAGGAAACTAAGGAGCTTGCAGCCTCTGTTCTCTCCCAGTCAAATAAAGACCGTTAAGTCATCCATATTTTAAGGGAGGTTCTCCCCTCCCTTTCACTATTTTTGTACTACTTACACTTAACTGTTTTGATCCCTTCCCAATATCGGTAACAGGCTAAATCAGAGAACCGGGCATTTTTGCAGACTTCGGATAAATTCCTCAGGTGTCAGGTTGTTTAATGATGAATGAGGTCGTTGCTGGTTATATTCCTGCCGCCAGCACTCGATCTTCTCCTGAGCATCTTCCAGTGACAGGAACCAATGCACATTCAGACATTCATCACGAAGGCTGCCATTAAATGACTCGACCAGTGCGTTGTTTGTGGGCTTTCCAGGCCGTGAGAAGTCCATCGTCACCTTATTTTCATACGCCCATCGGTCCAGAGATTTGAAGATAAATTCGCTGCCATTGTCCGTCTGCAACCTGAGGGGGACACGGCGCTTCATTTGCTTCAGGCGCTCCATAACGGCCACTACATCCTTACCCCGTAACCCCTGTCCAACCTGGATAGCCAGACATTCCCGACTAAAATTATCGACTATAGTCAGCGCCCGGATCCGGCGGCCGTTGAACAGATTATCAGCAACAAAATCCATGCTCCAGCACTGATCTACCGCGCTAACTTCCGGACGAACGCGCCGATGTCTGGCAGTGACATGTCGATGGGGCCGTTTTGTCCGCAGATTCAGCCCTTCCAGACAGTAAATCCGGTGGGTTTTCTTATGATTTATTAACCAGCCTGACCGTCGTAAAAGAATATGAATGCGCTGGCAACCGTAGCGAACTCGCGCTGCTGCAATCTCTCTTATCCTCTGAGTCAGGGCCCTGTCATCGCGGCAGCTACGGTAGTTGTATACCGTACGACTCTGCATCATCAGACGACAGCCACGGCGCAGACCAATGCGGTAGGCGTCGAGCAGATAAGCCACCGCTTCCCGTTTCTGGACGGGCCTCAGAACTTTTTTCGAATGACATCCTGGAGCATTTCCTTGTCCAGACTGAGGTATGCTACCAGACGACGGAGCCGCTGATTTTCATCCTCCAGCTGTCGTAGACGGCGCAATTCTGTTACCCCCATCCCGCCAAACTTTTTCTTCCAGTTGTAAAACGTGGCTTCAGAAATGCCCATCTTTCTGCACACTTCTTCCACCCGATTGCCGGTTTCGGCCTGTTTCAACGCAAAAGCGATCTGTTCTTCGGTATAGCGGGTCTTTTTCATGACGAAATGGCCTCTGTGTTCGATAAAAGAAAGACCGGATACTGCAGTTTAGACCGGTACTGATTACAGGGAAGAGATCAAGCATTTCACTTTACTCGCGTATACAACTCTCTCTCAATTTTGTCAAAATCACCCTTTGCGGCGGCAATCAAATCATTGAAAATATCTCTAAATAGAGCATCTTGGGAAATTTCTATTTTGTATATCTTCTGATGGCTACCACTCTTTAGTTGTGACTTCAATCGAATTCTCCTGACATCATTATAATTCTCACCAATACTAAATACATAAAAAATAGCAAAACCCTCCGCAACAAAGAACCATAAGAATCCGTTAACTTGCTCTACCTCTCTAAAAGAGAAATTACTTAACACCGCTTTAAGTTCAACGTCACGAATGTTATTCGTACTATCAACAAGCCGAAAAACGCATATTTTTATGAAGTAATCCACCTTAAATTGGCTTAACTTATTTATCCTGATCAAGTTATTTTTTACACAGTACCGCATAAGTTCATCTAACTCAGGCGCGCCTACAACAGTAGAGTAATGTATATTTTTTGATATTGAAGCACGCCACAGGATACTAAGCAAATACAGATAGAACCTCTTATAATTAAATGAGTTAATTATAATATGATCAGAGTTTTTCCTTATATTATGATGATTTCTCAACAACCTAATGCCGTATGACTCGTATTCAGTACTAATAAATTGCTCACACTCAAAACACAGCAAAGGCTCCTTAGGGTCAACGTTTTCTCGCTTTGGCCTGCTGCCTTTTCGCACCAAAATCAATTGTGAATCGTTTTTCTTTAACCGTTTGAAATAGCTTCTTGGAATACTGTGTGACTCTTGTAGTTCCTTCTCTTCAAGACATAGCTTACATATTCCTTTCATATCGACTCCGTACCGAAAAGGTCATCTTGCACTCATAAATTCACTTAAACATAAAATCCTGTAGAACTATAGAGTCCGTTGATAGTGAAAATCTTAGCATCCCAAACAGGCTATTAATATAAATTTTGAATAAAACTAACTCCTAAACATCTGGTAACACCGCCGATCAATTTCTTGATCCATTTTAACATGCATCTCCCTATAGCTTACACGTTCAAAATCACGTGCAATTTTCCAATTACAACCATGAGCCGTACATTTTATTAATGGGTACGGACTCAAACCATATATGTTATTTTCATGTTCGCTCAACATCCCAAAGCAAATAGGACACCTCATATTAAGCGAATCTAACGAATACCCCCCCATACCTCTAACCCAACGCCATGAAACCAGCATCCCAAAAATAGTATCATTCGTATAGTTTAAAAAACTATCTTCTTGCTCCAGATTTCCGGATGCAAGTTTCTGGCGTATAACGTAACCAACCGTAGGTAGCGTAATCAACAATATTATCGATACAGTAATCACCGCCCATACAGGCATAGTTACTGGATAAAATAGAACATTAATCAACCATAGGAAACACGACTTAATGTAGCTCCATAACCAGACAATCGCAGCCAAACCACCTCCGCCAGTAACAAGAGCTACAACTACGCCCGATACGCTGTCTTTAGTTAGATCTTTCCACCATCCCATAGGTAATCTTCTTGTTTGATCTATTCTTTATGCTCAATTTTACAGCGAACTAAATTTAAGACAATAGCATCCATAAAGCCCGCGGGCAGTAAGGAAAACCAACGAGCGTTAGTGAGAGCATCAGTAAGCACCTCCACTGGCCTGTAACACACCACAAACATTTATCAGGTAACTTGTGTATCCCATAGGGAAGCGTAAGCGACACGCTGGCAGAGCCGGTCTATTGCTACCGGTGCAAAACCACCATAACCCTGTTTATCCCCTCTACCGTGGAAGCATCAAGGAGGCATCGGCTATCATGCTGTTTGTGTAGAGCGCTTTAGAGAAGGTTTAGAGCCGTGATTAGCGGCATGCTGTTCTTGTTGGGCTATCGCGGTAAGACGTTGGAACGACCGCCAGCAAAAAGGTATGATCTCTAACCAATCAACACCCCCTGTCGCGACAGGTGAGCGTGTAGTTCAATGGTAGCTATCAGAGAGGCAACGCCTCTGCAGAGGGCTATTTTAGCTGGATAGTGTAGCTAAAAGAGACATGGAGCGGGTGAAGGGAATCGAACCCTCGTATGCAGCTTGGGAAGCTGCCGTTCTACCATTGAACTACACCCGCATCGGTGTGCGACAGGCATTATAACCGGTTATAGGCGGCGGGCAAGCGGAGATGGCGCGTAACTGTCGATGTTTTAAGCGGTTAAGTCCGGTGGGCAAAAAAAACCGGCGCAGTTGCCTGCACCGGTGGTTTCACGCTAAACGGAATTATTTCTGTGGGCGCATCGCCGGGAACAGAATCACGTCGCGGATGGTGTGGCTGTTGGTGAACAGCATCACCATGCGGTCGATACCGATGCCCAGACCGGCGGTCGGCGGCAGGCCGTGCTCCAGCGCGGTGACGTAGTCTTCGTCGTAGAACATCGCTTCGTCGTCGCCAGCGTCTTTGGCGTTCACCTGATCGGCGAAGCGCTGCGCCTGGTCTTCGGCGTCGTTCAGCTCGGAGAAGCCGTTGCCGATTTCACGGCCGCCGATGAAGAACTCGAAGCGGTCGGTGATTTCCGGGTTAACGTCGTTGCGGCGCGCCAGCGGCGACACTTCAGCCGGGTACTCGGTGATGAAGGTCGGCTGAATCAGATGGCTTTCCGCCACTTCTTCGAAGATCTCGGTCACGACGCGGCCCAGGCCCCAGCTTTTCTCAACCTTGATGCCGATGGATTCTGCGATGGCCACCGCTTTGCCCATGTCGGCCAGGTCAGCCAGATCGGTTTCCGGGCGGTATTTCTTGATCGCCTCGGTCATGGTCAGCTTCTCGAACGGCTTGCCGAAGTCGAACACTTCGTCACCGTACTGCACCTGAGAGGTGCCCAGCACTTTCTCGGTCAGGGTGCGGAACAGCGTCTCGGTCAGCTCGATCAGGTCTTTGTAATCCGCGTAAGCCATGTAGAGTTCCATCATGGTGAACTCTGGGTTGTGACGCGGAGAAACGCCTTCGTTACGGAAGTTACGGTTGATTTCGAACACGCGCTCAAAGCCACCAACCACCAGACGCTTCAGATACAGTTCCGGCGCGATGCGCAGGTACATATCGATATCCAGCGCGTTGTGGTGGGTGATGAACGGACGCGCGGACGCACCGCCCGGGATCACCTGCATCATCGGGGTTTCGACTTCCATGAAGCCGCGTTCCACCATGAAGTTACGGATAGCCGACATCACCTGAGAACGCACCTTGAAGGTGTTGCGCGATTCTTCGTTGGCGATCAGGTCCAGGTAACGCTGGCGGTAACGGGTTTCCTGATCCGCCAGGCCGTGGAATTTGTCCGGCAGCGGGCGCAGCGCTTTGGTCAGCAGACGCAGCTCGGTGCAGTGGATCGACAGTTCGCCGGTCTTGGTTTTGAACAGCTTGCCGCGTGCGCCGAGGATATCGCCCAGGTCCCACTTCTTGAACTGGTCGTTGTACACGCCTTCAGCCAGATCGTCGCGCGCGACGTACAGCTGAATGCGGCCGCCCACGTCCTGCAGCGTGACGAAGGATGCCTTGCCCATAATGCGGCGGGTCATCATGCGGCCGGCGACGGTCACTTCTACGCCCAGCGCTTCCAGCTCTTCGTTGCCTTTATCGCCGTACGCGGCGTGCAGTTTGTCGGAGGTGGAGTCGCGACGGAAGTCATTCGGGAACGCAATGCCGTTCTCGCGCAGGCCGGCCAGTTTCTCGCGGCGGGACTGCAGTTCGTTATTGAGATCCAGCGCCTGATCGGCGCCCTGTACTTGTTGTTCAGACATTTCTATTCCTCATAACCCGGCTTTCAAACTTGCCTCAATGAATTTATCCAGGTCGCCATCCAGTACGGCCTGCGTGTTACGCGTTTCGACGTTGGTGCGCAAATCCTTGATGCGGGAGTCATCCAGCACGTAAGAACGGATTTGGCTGCCCCAGCCGATGTCGGACTTGTTGTCTTCCATCGTCTGCTTATCAGCATTTTTCTTTTGCATCTCAAACTCGTACAGCTTGGCTCGCAGCTGTTTAAACGCTTGATCCTTGTTCTTATGCTGAGAACGATCGTTCTGGCACTGCACCACGATGTTGGTTGGCAGGTGAGTAATACGTACGGCGGATTCGGTTTTGTTGACGTGCTGACCGCCCGCACCGGAGGCGCGGTACACGTCGATACGCAGATCCGCCGGGTTGATTTCGATATCGATATCGTCGTCGACTTCCGGGTAGATGAACACCGAGCTGAACGAGGTGTGGCGACGGCCGCCGGAGTCGAACGGGCTCTTGCGCACCAGGCGGTGAACGCCGGTTTCAGTGCGCAACCAGCCGAACGCGTAGTCGCCGATGATCTTGATGGTGGCGGATTTCAGGCCCGCGACGTCGCCGTCGGACTCTTCGATCACTTCGGTCTTGAAGCCCTTGGCTTCGGCCCAGCGCAGGTACATGCGCAGCAGCATGCTGGCCCAGTCCTGCGCTTCGGTGCCGCCGGAGCCGGCCTGGATATCCAGGTAGCAGTCGGCGCTGTCGTATTCGCCGGAGAACATGCGGCGGAATTCCAACTGATCCAGCTTGCTCATCAGCTGATCCAGCTCGGCGACCGCTTCGTTGAAGGTCTCTTCATCGTCGGCTTCCACCGCCAGTTCCAGCAGCCCGCCGACGTCTTCGCCGCCCTGCTCCAGCTGATCGATGGTTTCAACGATGGCTTCCAGCGCGGCGCGCTCTTTGCCGAGCGCCTGTGCGCGCTCCGGCTCGTTCCACACGTCCGGCTGCTCCAGCTCGGCGTTGACCTCTTCTAGGCGTTCCTTCTTGGCATCATAGTCAAAGATACCCCCTAAGAACCGCAGTCCGCTCGGACAGGTCCTGAATTCGGTTTTTTACCGGGTTAATTTCAAACATGGTTTCGTTCTTTTACGTTGATGTCGTCGATGGCGGAATGCCATTGGAACCGCTAATTCTAACGGATCCGGGCGGCAGTTTATAGCGAGTTGGTCAGTTTTTGTGGCGATCGGGAAGGATGCGGGGGATTGGAGAGCCCAATCCCCGAATTGTGTTCAATTTCGCCTCAGCGCGGCCAAAGATGCTGGATCAGCAGCTGCACGTTGCGGTTGCCGCGAAACTCGTTGACGTCGAGCTTGTAGGCGAGTTCGACCTCGCGCACGCTGCTGTCCGGCCACAGCGTGGTGTCCACGTTGAATGCGATGCCGTCGAGCAGCGGGCCGCCGCCGAGCGGCTCCACCATCAGCTTCAGGTGTTTCTCGCCCACCAGCCGCTGCTGCAGGATGCGGAATTTGCCGTCGAAGGTCGGTTCCGGGAACGCCTGGCCCCACGGGCCGCCCTCGCGCAGCAGCTCCGCCGTCGTCAGCGACAGCTCCTGCATCGCCAGCTCGCCGTCAGACCAGATCACCCCTTCCAGCATCGCCGGATCGAGCCATTCCCCCACCAGCTCGCCGAAGCGCTGGCGGAACTCGTCGAACCTGGCCTCTTCCAGCGACAGCCCGGCCGCCATCGCGTGGCCGCCGAACTTCATCATCAGGCCGGGGTTCAGCATATCCAGCCGCTCCAGCGCGTCGCGCATGTGCAGGCCAGGCACCGAACGGCCGGAGCCTTTCAGGATGCCGTCGCCCGCCGGCGCGAACGCGATCACCGGGCGGTGGAAACGCTCTTTGATACGTGAGGCGAGGATACCCACCACGCCCTGGTGCCATTCCGGGTGATACATCGCCAGCCCGTAAGGCAGCTCGGTACTGGTGCGCTCCAACTGGTCGCACAGCTGCAGGGCTTCCACCTGCATGCCCTGCTCTATCTCGCGTCGCGTCTGGTTCAGCGCGTCGAGATCGTTGGCCAGCATACGCGCCTGCGCGATGTCATCGCTCAGCAGCAGCGCCACGCCGATCGACATGTCGTCCAGCCTGCCGGCGGCGTTAAGACGCGGGCCGAGAGCGAAACCGAGATCGTTGGCCGCCAGCTGGCGGGCATCGCGGTTGGCCACCTCAAGCAGCGCGCGGATGCCCGGACGGCATTTGCCGGCACGGATGCGGTTTAACCCCTGATACACCAGAATGCGGTTGTTGGCGTCCAGCGGCACCACGTCGGCCACGGTGCCGAGCGCCACCAGATCCAACAGTTCCGCCAGATTGGGCATCGCCAGCGCGCGCTGTTCGAACCAGCCGCTGTCCCGCAGCCGGGCGCGCAGCGCCAACATCAGGTAGAACGCGACGCCCACCCCGGCCAGCGATTTGGACGGGAAGGCGCAGCCGCGCAGGTTGGGATTGACGATCGCTTCGGCCGCCGGCAGGGTCTCGCCCGGCAGGTGGTGATCGGTCACCAACACCTGCATGCCCTTGGCATGCGCCACGTCGACGCCGGCGTGGGAGGAGATGCCGTTATCGACGGTGACGATCAGCTCCGCACCGCGCGCCGCCGCCTGCTCCACCACTTCGGGGCTCAGGCCGTAGCCGTCTTCAAAGCGGTTCGGCACCAGGTAGTCGACGCTGGCGCCGCCCATGCTGCGCAGCGCCAGCACCGTCAGTGCGGTGCTGGTGGCGCCGTCGGCGTCGAAATCGCCCACCACCATGATGCGGCGGCCGTCGGCCAGCGCCTGTTGCAGCAGGCTGACGGCGTCGTCGATGCCGTCCAGCTGTTGCCAGGGCAGCATGCCCTTGACGCCGCGTTCCAGCTCCTGCTCAGCCTGCACGCCGCGCAGGGCGTAAAGCCGGCGCAGCAGCGGCGGCAAACTGGCGGGCAGATGCGTGTCGTCCGCCGCCGGGCGGCGACGTAGTTGCGTTTTGATACTCACCGGCGATTAACCACCGGCTTTGGTGGCGGCCTGGTGCGCATCCAGCATAGCGGCCATCTCTTTCGGCCCCTGATAGCCCGGGATCATCATGCCGTTTTCCAGGATGATCGCCGGCGTGCCCTGAATGCCGAACTGCACGCCCAGCTCGTAATGCTTGCTGATGTCGGTTTTGCAGGTCGCCGGAGAAACGGCGTCGCCCTTCATGGCCGCGTCGAACGCCTTGGCCTTGTCTGCGGTACACCAGATCGACTGCATGTCTTTCTCAGCCTGGGAGGCCAGCCCCTGGCGCGGGAACGCCAGGTAGCGCACGGTGATGCCCAGATCGTTGTACTCTTTCATCTGCTGGTGCAGCTTGTGGCAGTAACCGCAGGTGATGTCGGTGAACACGGTGATCACGTGTTTCTCTTTCGGCGCCTTGTAGACGATCATCTGATCTTTCAGCGCGTCCATCTTGCTGCCCAGCAGTTGGTTGGTCACGTTGACCGGCTCTTTGCCGCTGACGTCGAACAGCGGGCCCTGCAGGATATGCTTGCCGTCTTCGGAGGCGTACAGCACGCCGCTGTCGGTCAGCACGGTTTTCAGTCCATTGACCGGTGAAGGCTGCACGTCCGCCTGCTGGATGCCCAGGCTGGCGAGCGCTTTTTTGATCGCCGCGTCATCGGCATGGGCGGCGCTGGTCACCGAAGCCACCAGCAGTGAGAGCAGCATTAAACCTTTTTTCATTGTTCCAATCCTTTCGAACCCGCCGCTCAGGCGCGCGGGTGATGCTGTTGATGTAGCTGTTTCAGTCGTTCGGTCGCTACATGAGTATAAATTTGCGTGGTCGAGAGATCGCTGTGCCCTAACAACATCTGTACGACACGGAGATCGGCCCCATGGTTCAGCAAATGGGTGGCGAACGCGTGCCGCAACACGTGCGGCGACAGACGCTCGCTGTCGATGCCCGCAAGGATGGCATAGTGTTTGATGCGATGCCAGAACGTCTGTCGGGTCATTTGCTGGCAGCGGGTGCTGGGGAACAGCACATCCAGCGTCTGGCCGTTGACCAGCCACGGGCGGCCGTGCTCCAGATAATTTTCGATCCAGTAGACCGCCTCTTCGCCCAGCGGCACCAGCCGCTCCTTGTTGCCCTTGCCGATCACCCGCACCACGCCCTGGCGCAGGCTGACGTCGCTGATGCTCAGCCCCACCAGTTCGGAAACTCGCAGCCCGGTGGCGTACAACACTTCGAGCATCGCCTTGTCGCGCAGTTCCAGCGGCTGATCGACACAGGGCGCCTGCAGCAGCGCATCGACCTGCGCCTCGCTCAAATCCTTCGGCAAACGCTGCGGCAGCTTGGGAGACGCCAGCTGCGCGGTGGGATCGTCGGCGCGCAGCTTTTCGCGGTACAGGTACTGAAACAGGCGGCGCATGGCGCTCAGCAAACGCGCGGAGCTGGTGGCCTTGTAGCCGCCGTCCACCCGCTCAGCGAGAAACGCCTGCAGATCCAACGCCTGCGCCTGCAGCAAGGCGGTGTTTTGCTGGCCAAGCCAGGTGCCCAGCGCCTGCAAATCCAGCCGGTAGGAGGCCAGCGTATTTTCCGCCAGATTGCGCTCAAGCCACAGCGCATCCAGGAATTGTTCAATCAGCGCATGGTCTTGCTGTTGCACGCGGTCCTCTCTTTGTTGCATTTCCACCCGCGCCATTATGCCTTAAGCCGACGTAAATCAGGTATACTCGCTGCAATTCTCTAAACGGCAACGTAACGGTTTACACATGAAGATTGGTCTGTTTTACGGCTCCAGCACCTGCTACACCGAGATGGCGGCAGAAAAAATCCGTGAGATTCTGGGTGAAGACCTGGTCGACCTGCACAACCTGAAAGACGTCTCTCCCAAGCTGATGGAGGACTATTCCATACTGATCCTCGGCATCCCGACCTGGGATTTCGGCGAACTGCAGGAAGACTGGGAAGCGATCTGGCCGCAGCTGCCGGCGCTGGATCTGAAAGGCAAAATCGTCGCCATGTACGGCATGGGCGATCAGCTCGGGTACGGTGAGTGGTTCCTCGACGCGCTGGGCATGCTGCACGATCACATCGCGCCGCTGGGCGTGCAGTTCATCGGCTTCTGGCCAACCGAGGGCTTCGAGTTCACCAGCCCCAAACCGCTGAGCGCCGACGGCAAACACTTCGTCGGCCTGGCGCTCGATGAGGTCAATCAATACGATCTGAGCGAAGAGCGCCTGCAGCAATGGTGCGAACAGATCCTGCTGGAAATGGAGCCGCTGCTGTAGCCGCTATCGGGCGCTCAACGCGCCCGATTTCCCCCGCTTATTTCCACAGACGGAAGCGTGGCTCGTCTTCGCCGGCCGGCGTCTCCTTTGCCAGACGCGCCGGATCGGCCACCTGATACCAGTCCAACTTGCGCGTCAACAGCATAATGCCCGCCAGAATGGCGAACAGCAGCCCCGCCCCCAGCACCAACGCATTGTCCTCCGACTGCAGCAGCAAATAGAGCACGCCGTACAACAGCAATAGGCTCGCGGCGAACAGCGCACCGCGCAGCTTGCCGCGCAGCACGGCGCTCAGGTAGAAGCCGATCAGTCCGCTACAGGCGATGCTGGCCGCCAGGTAAGCGAGAGCGAATCCCAGGTGTTCGGAGAAGGCCAGCAGAATCAGGTAGAACAACACCAGCGCCGCGCCGACCAGCAGGTATTGAATCGGGTGCACCCGCAGCCCGGTCAGGGTTTCGAACAGGAAAAACGCCATAAACGTCAGCCCGATAAACAGCAGCGCGTATTTGACCGCGCGCTCGGTCAACTGATAGTGATCGACCGGTTCAACCAGGCTGGCGCTGAAGGCCGGCAGCTTGTCCTCGTCGATAATGCCATCGTCGTAATGGAACGCACTGTTGATGTTGTTGGCGAACCAGGTGCTGCGCCAGCGAGCGCTAAACCCTTGCTCCGTCACCTTGCGTTCGTCCGGCAGGAAGTTGCCGAGGAAATTCGGGTGCGGCCAGTTGCTTTGCAGCTGCAGCTCGCTGCTGCGCCCCAACGGCACCAGTGACAGGCTGCTGGTGCCCGCCAGCGTCAGGGTGAAGTCGGCGCTCAGCCCCGCTTTTTGTTGCAGCGCCGCCAGCGTCAGCGGTGCGTGGATCCCCTGGCGCAACGATCCCACGCCGGTGCCCGGCTCAAACGCCACCGGCTGCGGCGTTGCCAGCGGGGAAATGCTCTTGATGCCGCGAGAATCGCTCAGCGCCACCAGCAGGAACGGCTGGCCGACGGTCACGTTGGCGCGTTGCAAATCCGCCAGCTCCGGCTGGCCGAAACGCACCTTGAAGTTCAGCGGCCCCTGGTAAACCTGTGTCTGATAAATGCCCAACTTGCGCACTTCCACATTCGGTGCCCCCTGCACCTGAAGCGACTCCGGCAGCAAATAGCGGTGATGCTGCACCCGCTGCACCACCGTTTGCCCTTTCTCGTCTTTTTTTTCTTCTCGTTCAACATAAGGAATGACAATCAACGGGCCGAGCACGCGCTGCGCCCCGCTGGTGCTTTCGCTCACCTGCCCGACCACGCTTTGCCGATAGCCGCTGCGTTCGTCGATCACGCTCATCAGTTGGGCGATGGGGATCAACATCACCACCATCAATCCCAGCAGCGTGGTTATTTTCCAGAAAAGTACCGATTTCATCATGCTCGCTCCTTGTAGGTAATGAGGCCACGATAAAACCCGCAGGTGAAATCAGAATGTGGTTATGTGAAGGGAAGGTGAAGTCACAGCGATAACATGAACGTCGCTTCCACCCCGTGCGGCCGGCGGTTGCGCAGGTGAATGCCGCCATGATGCAGACGGGCGACCTCCTGCACGAAGTTCAGCCCCAGCCCGCTGCTTTTTGGCCGTTCGGCGCGCGGCAACGAATAAAAGCGCTCGAACACCTTATCGAACGCATAGTCAGGAATGCCGCTGCCGTCGTCGCAAACGCTGATGCAGTAATGCTGTTCCCGCCGTTCGCCTCGCACGCTGATGCAACCGCCCGGCGGGGTAAAGTCGATCGCGTTGTCCAGCAGGTTGGTCAGCGCCTGGCTGATCAGCAACGCATCGCCGTTCAGCGTCACCTCCGCCAGCGCCTCCAGCCGCAACCTGACGCCGCGCTGCGTCGCCTGCGCCTCTTTGCCCGCCACCGTCTGGTCGATCAACGCCGCGATCGCGATGGGCGCCGTCTCCATTTCTGGCCGGCTCTCCAGCCGCGCCTGCACCAGCAGTTTATCCACCAGTTGTTGGATGCGCGCGCTTTGCTGCTCAATGTTGGTGAGAAAACGCCGAGCGGTTTCCGGCGGCGGCAGCTCCTGCAACAGCTCCGCCGCGCCCCTGATCGCCGCCAGCGGGCTTTTCAGCTCATGCGTCAGGGCATGCGCATATTGTTCGATATAGGCTTTGCCTTCCAGCTTCAGGCGCATGCTCTCCAGCGCCTGCGCCAGCTGGGTCAGTTCCCGGCCGCCCACTTTGGGCAATGGCGCATTTTCGCCCTGCGCCACCCCATCGGCATAACGCACCAGCCGGCCTATCGACCGGTTGATCCACCAGACGAACACCGCCCCGATCAGCAGAGCGATCCCCAGCAGCAACGCGCCGGCCCACAGAATGCGCCGTTCGCTGCGCTTGATCACCGGCGCCATGGTGCTGTTGGGTTTACCCACGGTGAGCACGCCGATAATGCGCCCTTGTTCTATCACCGGCGCGGCCACATACATCACCGAACTGTTTTCATCCTGCGGGTCGCTGCGGGTGCTGCGGGCGCCGTACTGGCCGCGCAGCGTTCGATAAACGTCATTCCAGCGCGAATAATCCTGCCCCTGCGCGCGGCCGGCGGAATCGAAGATGACCCGGCCCTGGGCATCGGTAAGATAGACGTGGTATTCACTGCGGTCCTTGCGGATGCCGGAAATGTTGGCGCCGATCGGCCGCTGATTCAGCTGCGTAAACGCCTGCGCCAGTTGGCCATGCGCCGCATCGCCGCGCTGCATGTCCTGACGGGCGATCTGCGCCAGCAGGTTGGCGGTGTCCACCAGCGTGCCTTCGGTAGCGCGCCGCACGCCGGGCTTCACTTCCTGGACGAAAATGCTCAGCACGAAGTACCCGGCCACCGCTACGATCAGAAAGTACCCCAGCAGCAGGCGCAGGCCAATTTTCATGGCTGGCGGCTCACGCTGTAGCCCAATCCGCGGTGGGTGTGGATCGGCGGTTCACCGGGTTCAACCGCACGCAGCTTGGCGCGCAGCGTTTTGATGTGGGTATCGACGGTGCGATCCAGGCTTTCTTCCGCCTGCGCCCAAACGCTTTCCATCAGTTGCTGCCGCGAGAACACCCGTCCAGGCGCCAACAGCAGCGTCTTCAGCAGCAGGTATTCGTAACGGGTCAGCGGCAACGGCCGCTGATGGTATGAGATGGTGGCCGCGTCTTCGTCGAGCGCGAAAGCGCCGAAATGGTAGGGCGCGCTCTGCTGCAGGCGCTGCTGCTTGTGCAGGCGACGCAAAATGGTGCGCACCCGCGCGCTGACCTCGCGAGGAGAGAACGGCTTGGCGACATAGTCGTCAGCGCCGATCTCCAGCCCGATCAGGCGATCCACTTCATCACTGCGGGCGGTGAGAAACAGAATCGGCAGGTCGGCCGCCTGAGCCAGCAGGCGGCGACACAATTCAAAGCCGTTGATATCCGGCAAACCGACATCGAGGATAGCGAGCGCGGGCGCGCCTTGCGCCAGCGCCTGCAACGCCGGTTCCGCGCGTTCGAACCAGCGCACCTCGAAGCCTTCGCTCTCCAGCGTGTAAACCAGCGTATCGGCAATGCTGGGTTCATCCTCCACCAACCAGAGTACGGGTTTCATCAGGGATCCTCGCCGTCACCCGCCGGCGGATACAGCAACAGCTGCCGCAGGTGGCGCCACTCCTCTTTGCTCATGCAGTCGGAAGCCAGCCACAGCCGGCGGCGCTTTTTGCCCTCCATCGGCAGCAGCGTCAGCAGCATGCCGTAACCCGGCATCCACGGTTTTTTCGCCAGCCGCCACTCGCGGCCGTGCCAGCTGAAGCGCCGGTCCGCCAGCAGCCGCAGCTCGCCCTGCGCCGCGGCGATGCGCTTCTGGCTGCGAATGCACTGAAACACCACCAGCGTCAGCAGCACCAGCCAGAGCGGGCCAAAACCTTCCGGCCAGGGCGAAATCAGGATCAGCAGGATCAACACGCCGTGGGTCAACAGTGAAAACAGCTGGGTGCGCCAGGAAATGCGGATATCACATCGCCACTGGGCCACGGTCTTTATTTCGCGTTTGGATCAGGGTCACCATTCTCTGCAGCTCGCCGTCCTGCGGCGCGCCATGATTCATCAGCCAGTTGAACAAATCGGGATCGTCGCACTCCAGCAGGCGGATAAACAGCGCCTTGTCCGCGTCATTCAGGCTGTCGTATTCGTACTCGAAGAACGGCATGATGGAGATGTCCAGCTCGCGCATGCCACGGCGGCAAGCCCAGTGAATACGTGCTTTGTTGTTAATATCCATGTTGTTATGACTCACCTCTTTTCAGCGCGGCAGCGCCAGCGCAGGGTTCAAATGACACACTGTATGGCAACGCCGTCGCAATATAATTCCATCAGCCGGGGATCTGTCTGCAAGGGTGCCCTGGCCGCAAGCCTATAGAGTAACAATTTGACATACACGCCGGGAAGGCGCTTTGCTGCGGAAAGCGTAATAAAGCGCAAAATGCCAAAAAAAGCGCACCCCGGCGCCGCGGCGCGAATAACAGTTTGCAAAGCCCGCCGCCTCTTTTACCATGGGTTCAATACCCTTCAGGTAAGCTAAACGTTGAGCAGGAACTTACTATGGCGCATAACATTCCATTCCCACCCCGTCAGCCCTCCGCTTCCACCCATCTGCCCCTGACGCTGATCTCGCTGGAAGATTGGGCGCTGGTGACGCTGAACGGGCCGGACACGGTGAAATATCTCCAGGGCCAGGTGACGGCGGACATCGACGCGCTGGCGGCCGATCAACACGTGCTGTGCGCCCACTGTGACGCCAAGGGCAAAATGTGGAGCAACCTGCGTCTGTTCCACCGTGGCGAAGGCTTCGCCTATCTGGAACGCCGCAGCGTGCTGGACAGCCAGCTGGCGGAAATCAAAAAATACGCGGTGTTCTCCAAAGTCACCATCGCCGCCGATAACGACGCGGTGTTGCTGGGCGTCGCCGGTTTCCAGGCGCGCGCCGCGCTGGCGGATCTGTTCGCCACGCTGCCGAGCGCCGAGCACCCGGTGGTGCAGGACGGCGAGACCACGATTCTGCACTTCAACGCGCCGGCGGAACGTTTTCTGCTGGTGGCCCGCCCCACCGTGGCCGAACAGCTGATCGGCAAACTGCATGACCAGGAGGAGCTGAATGACAGCGGCCAGTGGCTGGCGCTGGAGATCGAGGCCGGTTATCCGGTTATAGACGCCGCCAACAGCGCGCAGCTGATCCCGCAGGCCACCAACCTGCAGGCGCTGGAAGGCATCAGCTTCAGCAAAGGCTGCTATACCGGTCAGGAGATGGTGGCGCGCGCCAAATTCCGCGGCGCCAACAAGCGTGCGCTCTACTGGCTGGAAGGTAAGGCGGCCCGCGCCCCGCAGGCGGCGGAAGACCTGGAGCTGCAGCTGGGTGAAAACTGGCGCCGCACCGGCACCGTGCTGGCGTCGAGCCAACTGGCCGACGGCAGGCTGTGGGTGCAGGTGGTGATGAACAACGATTTGGACGCCGACAGCAAGCTGCGGGTGCGCGAGGATGCCGCCAGCCAGCTGGCGATCAAACCGCTGCCGTATTCGCTGGCCGAAGAGAAATAATCCGTCGGCCGCAGGTGCCCTGCCTGCGGCCGTCTTCGTTACTCGTCCAACTCCCCGTCGCGCTGCACCAGATAAATCAGCACCAGAATGATGGTGACGAAGAAGCGAAACGCATCGGGCACGCCGTTCCACTGTTTCGACATCCACATGCCAAACCACTCGCCCCCAATCGACATAAAGCCGACCTGCCAGGTGAGGAAGCCCAGCGTCAGCCCCACAACCGCCAGCTTTTTCCGGCCGTTGAAAGCTTTAGCGGGCAGTTTCAGGCCGCACAGCAGGCGCAGGCCGCCGATCCAGCACAGCAGCGCGGTCAGGCTCTCCAGCGCAATGATGAAGATATAGCCGGCGTGATGCAGCCACGGCGTCTGTATCGAACGGTAGCCGATGGTGGCGTCGGGGAAAATGGTGTCCATCATAAAGACGTGGCGCACGAAGGCGAAGTTGGAGCCGTAATCGGTGATATTGCCGAAGGCCACCAGCGAAGCGAACAAAGCGATAGCGCAGACCAGCAGCGCTTTGGATAAGCGAACGATCATTGTGATGAGTCCTGAACAAAGTTTAGAGAAAGAGTATGCGGGCTCAGAAATGAAAGAACGGGCTTGCTGGATACCCGAAAGAAGCAAGCGCCTCTTTTTTAAAACAAAAGAGGCGCCTGTTCAATACGCATTCAGACGTAGCGATAACGTTTAGACGTAGAGATAGATCGCCATGAAATGGCAGGCGCTGCCGCCGAGCACGAAGGCGTGCCAGATGGCATGGCCAAAGCGGATGCGCTTGGAGGCGTAGAAAATCACGCCGAGGGTATAGACCACCCCGCCGATCGCCAGCAGCGTGACGCCGCCGGCCTCCAGCCGCGTAACCAGCTGATAAATCACAATCAGCGACAGCCAGCCCATCGTCAGGTAGGTTACCAGCGACAGGGCTTCAAAACGGTGGGCGAAGGCCAGCTTGAACAGCACGCCGAGCAGCGCCAACCCCCAGATTACCCCCATCAGGCCCTTTGCCAACGGCGAATCCAGCCCCACCAGCAGAAACGGGGTGTAAGTCCCGGCAATCAGGAGATAAATGGCACAGTGGTCAAATTTTTTCAGCCAATGCTTGGCCTTCTGATGCGGGATCGCATGGTACAGCGTGGAAGCGAGAAACAGCAGGATCATGCTGCCGCCGTACAGGCTGTAACTGGTGATGGCCGTCGCATCGGCGCCGGTATTCACCGCCTGCACCAGTAGCAACACCAGGCCGACGATACCGAACACCAGCCCGATGCCGTGGCTGATGCTGTTGGCGATCTCTTCCGCCCACGGATAAGCCGCGGCGACAATCTTATTGTTCCCGGCTTTCACTACGTCCGTTTTCCCCATAACGCGCAACCCCTCAAAATGCCCTGCTTTGTGCGAAATTAACGCAAAGCAGCTTAACTGAGAATAATTCCAGTGTACACGTGTACGCTAAAATAAAAATGTGAACGCGTGTAACCATCGAAATCGCCCGTCTGGTGGTCTACAATCGTCAGGCTTCAACCCACCCACCTTGAGGTTTACACCATGTCATCCGCTGTACCCGCGTTAGATTTCGGCTCAATGACCCAGGTCATCCAGTTCCTGATGGAAATCGATAAGTTGAAAGGCGTGCAACGCCGCACCAAAGTGCTGGGCACCCAGCGCCAGGAAAACTCCGCCGAACACAGTTGGCACTTCGCCATCGCCGCCATGAGCCTGGCGCCCTACGCCGGTGATGACGTAGACATTCAGCGCGTGATCCAGATGGCGCTGCTGCATGACATTGTGGAAATCGACGCCGGCGACGTGCTGGTCTACGATCTGGCGGCCCGCGCGGCGATCCACGATCAGGAAGTGGCAGCGGCGCGCCGCCTGTTCGGCATGTTGCCGGAGGCTCAGCGCGAGTATTTCACCGCTTTATGGCAGGAATATGAAGATGGCGAAAGCGCCGATGCACGCTTCGCCTTGCTGCTGGATCGCACCATGCCGATGCTGATGAACCTGCACAATGAAGGCCAGAGCTGGGTGGAAAACGGCATCAGCCTGGAGCAGGTGCTGGCGCGCAATGCATCGATCGCCGACGTGCACCCCGAGCTGTGGCACCACATGGAGCAACACCTGCGGGATGCGCAGCGCAAAGGCTGGTTGAAGTAAGTGAACCGGGCTGCCGCGGCAGCCCTTCAACGTCAAGCGAACGCCCGTTGGCGTTCCAACGCCTCCTCATAGCTCGGCATCGATCCCGCCGCCCCGGCGCGCTCCACGCAGACCGCCGCGTAGGCGGCGGCGAAGCGCACCGCATCGGCTAACGGCACCTGATTCGCCAGCTGCGCCGCCAGGGCGCCGTTAAACGCATCGCCCGCGCCGGTGGTGTCTTTCGGCTGCGCCGGAAACGCCGGGATCAGCTCGCTGTTTTCCCCGTCCGAGAACAACGCTCCCTGCGTGCCCAGGGTCACGATCAGCAAGCGAATGCCCTTGGCGTGCAGCACCTGCGCCGCCTGGCGCGCCGAAGCCGCATCCCGCACCGGCACGCCGGTCAGCAACGTACACTCGGTGGCGTTGGGCGTCAGCATATCAACCTGCGCCAACAGGCTGTCCGGCACCGGCTGAAACGGCGCCGGGTTGAGAATGATGAACGTCTGCGCCTCGCGGGCGATGGCGATCACCTGCTCAATCGCCGGCAGATTGTTCTCCAGCTGGGTCAACAGAATGTCCGCCGCGGCGATCGCCGGCCGGCACTGGCGCACCTCATCTTCGCTGACCGTCAGGTTGGCGCCGGGATCGACGGCGATCATGTTCTCCGCCTCCTCGCCGGCAACATAGATAAGCGCATTGCCGGTCGGGCAATCGCCGGTCGAGAACAGCGTCACCGCATCGAAACCGGCGGCGGCGAGATGGCGCCGGGCAAAGGTGCCGAAGTCGTCGCGCCCCACCTTGCCGATGTAATGCACCCGCGCCCCGGCGCGCAGCGCGGCGGTGGCCTGGTTGGCCCCCTTGCCGCCCGCGCCCATCATGCTGTTGCGGGCGATCAGCGATTCGCCGGGCTGCGGAAAGCGCGCCATGCCGGCGACGATATCCAGGTTGAACGAACCGAACACGCAGACTTTGCCTTTCATTGCGGGTACTCCCTGCTCAATTGGAAATGGCGCCGGGCGGCCAGGCAGGCGCCTTTGCTGCCGGTTTCATCGCTAAGGCGGCTGATGGAGATCGCCAGCCCCTGCGCCGGCTGCGGCCCGCGCAGATGGCGGCGGATCTCGTGCTCCAGCTGCGCCAACGGAAAACCGCTCATGGCGATCACGCCGCCCCCCAGGATCAGCCGCTCTGGATCGAGCACGTTCATTTCGATGGCGATGGTCTGCGCCAATCGTTCGACGAAGCGCCGCAGATCCGGATGTTCGCCGTGGCGTTCGAACAGCCGTTCGAACGGCGTTTGCGCCGCGTTGGCATGCGCCCAGCCGGTCAGCCAGTGACCGGAGGTCAGGCTCTCGACGCAGCCCCGTTTACCGCACGGGCACTCGCCCTGATGGCCCGGCCAGGGAATGTGCCCCAGCTCGCCGGCGGCGCCGTGCGCCCCGTGGTAAAAATCGCCGTTCAGCCACAGGCTATTGCCCATGCCGGTGCCCAAATACAGCCCCACCGCCACCTGCGGCAGCGCCGGCAGCTGCTGCAAGTCCCACCACAGCAGGTGATTGACGTCTTTATCCATCCGCACCGGCAGCGCCAGCAAATCGGCCAACAGCGCCGCCACCGGCTGGGCATCCAGCGCCGGAATGAACGGCAGCGACAGCACCCGCGAGCGATCGCGGCTGAGGATCCCCGGCAGCCCGAGCATCACCTGCGCCACCTGACGATCCTGGCAATGCCCGGCGATCAGGCGGCCCAACGCCACCAGCGGATCGGCCTGCCGTGCCCAATCGGCGGTCGCTATCTTGCGGTACCCGCTAAACTCGCCGTCATCATCCATCAACAGCAGGCGGGTGTTGGTGCCGCCGACGTCAACGCCAAGAAAATGCCGCATCATGTCCCCCGCCTCAGGCCGCCTGCCGCATCTGATCCAGCATTTTTTCCCATGCCGTCTCCAGATCCGGATCGAGGTTGAACAGCCCGGAGCTGCCGACGATCAACACTTCCGCGCCGGCGCCCATCAGATCGCGGTAGGTGCGCTGATTGCAGGATCCGTCGATCTCGATCAGATAGCTCAGGTTTTGTTGGCGTTTCAGATCGCGCAACTGGCGGATCTTTTCCAGCATTTCGGGAATGAACGGCTGCCCGGCATAGCCCGGATCGACGGTCATCACGGTGATCTTGTCCAGCAGATGAAGGTAGTGGCGGATAAACTCCACCGGCGTAGCCGGGTTCAGCACCACACCCACTTTTTTGCCCAGCGCGCGGATCTGGTTGATCACCCGGAACGCGTCGCGGTTGATGGTTTCAGCGTGCGGGCAGATAAAGTCCGCGCCGGCGCGGGCGATCGGGTCGATAAAATCGGTCGGGTTCTCCACCATCAGATGCACGTCCAGCAGCAACGAGGTGTGCGGGCGGATCTGTTCGATAAAGAACGGCGACAGCGTGATGTTTTTAACGTAGTGCCCATCCATGATGTCGATATGCAGCATATCGGCGCGACAGTTCAGCACCGCCAATTGCTGCCGGATATCCATCAGGTTCATGCACATCAGTGAAGGTGAAATCTGGTATTTCATTAGCGTTATCCTGCGCAAAAGGGAAAAAGGATCAGTGGCCTGCCGCGGCTCTGGCCTGGGCCGCGCTACGGCGCATCGCCCGCCGCTGCCGATAGCGATGGCGGAAAAACTTCAGCGCCAGCACCGCAATCAGTACCGCGCCCCACATCGCCAGACTGAAGTGCGGGCTGACGTTCATCAGGTTCAAACCGGTGGCGATCACCTGCAGCACCACCAGCGCCAGCACCACGCCGCTGACCCGGCCAAAACCGCCGAACGGATCGGTGCCGCCCAAAATGATCGCCAGCACCGTCAGCAGCAGATAAGAGTCGCCGTAGCCCATGCGCGCCGAGTTGAAGCGCGCCATCATCACCAGCCCGGCAATGACGCACAGCAGGCTGGAGAGGGTGTAAATGGCGATCAGCACCCGATGGGTATTCACGCCGCTGAAGTGGGTGGCGTTGATGTTGCTGCCGCTCATGTAGATGCATTTGCCGAGCCGGGTTTTCTGCAAGAACAGCGCCAGCAGCACGGCGACCGCCAGGAAGATCCACAGCGGTACCGGTACGCCCAGCACGCGCTCGGCGCCGATAAACCGCACGATCTCCGGCATGCCGCTCAGGGCCGCGCCGCGCGTCAGGTAGATGCCGATGCCGTTGACCGTAGTCATGGTCGCCAGCGTCACCAGAATCGGATGCGCGCCGACGTACGCAACCAACGCGCCGGTCGCCGCGCCGATCGTCACGGCCAGCAGCATCGCCGCCGCCAGCGCCAACACCAGCCACAGCGCCTGCAATCCCAGCCCGGCGTCCGGCGGCAGATAGCTGATGAACAGCCAGGCCATCAGCAGGCTGGTCAGGTTGGCGCTGGCGATAATGCACAGGTTCAGGCCGCCGCTGAGGATCGGGATGAACATCGCCAGGGTCAGCAGGCCCAGCTCCGGCAGCTGGAACGCCACGCTGGTGAAGGTGGCGCCGCTGAAGAAGCGCCCCGGCATCAGCAGGCTGAAGGCCAGCACCACCGCCAGCAGCAGCGCCAACAGGCCGACGGCGGTGCCGTCCGGACGAAATTTCAGGTAGTTGCCCATCAGGCGCTCCTCAGGCGAAACCGACGTCGGTTTCTTTGCGTTTCTTGTAGTGAGTGACGGTGATCGCCGCGACGATCACCAGGCCGATCACCACGTTCATGAAGTAGCTGGACACGCCGATCAGGTTGAGACCGTTTTTCAGCACGCCGATCAGGAATACGCCCATCAGCGTGCCGATCACGCTGCCCTTGCCGCCGTTCAGGCTGGCGCCGCCCAGCACCGCCGCCGCCAGTACATCGAGCTCACCGCCCACCAGCGCATTGGGCACCACCTCCCCCATGCGGTACACCTGCACCAGGCCGCCGATCGCCGCCATCACGCCCAGATAGCCGTAGGCGAACAAGTGCAGCAGGCCGACGCGGATGCCGATGCGCCGCGCCGATTCCGCATCGCCGCCAACGGCAAACAGCTGGCGCCCGAGGTGCGTCTTGTTCAGCAGCAGCCAGGTCAGCAGCGCCACCGCCAGCATCACCAGCGTCGGCAAACCGAGCTGATAGCTCTGTTCACCCAACTGGAACGGCAGCACGCTGCGCGGCAGCGTCCACCAGTCCGGCAGCGCGTACAGGCTGCGGCCGTTGGTCAGCCACATCAGCATGCCGAACAACAACGCCTGCATGCTGATGGTGACGATGATCGAGACGATGCGCAGGCAGTAGATCAGCAGCGCGTTAACCATGCCCAGCGCGGCGCCGATCGCCAACGCCAGCAGAATGCTGCCCGCCGGGCTGGCCAGGCCGTAATGGGTCGCCAGCGTGGCGATCAGGTACTGCACCACCGAGGCCACCGCAGCGAAGGAGATATCGATGCCGCCGGTCACCAGCACCACGAACAGGCCGAGGGCAAAGATGCCGCTCACCGCATAGCTTTCGCAGAGATCGAGCAGGTTTTGCACCGTTAAAAACTGCTCGCTGAGCAGCGAAAAGACGATGACCGTCAGCAACAGCACCCAGGCCAGGTAGCCTTCGTTACCGCGCGGTTTCAGGCTGAATCTACGCATTGACCGCCTCCGCCAGCTGTTGCTGGCTCACCTGCCCCGGCAGGTACTCGCCGATCACGCTGCCGCCGCTGAAGTGCAGCACCCGATCGCAGTTGTAATACACCTCCGGCACTTCGTCGGAGATCAGCAAAATGGCGATCCCCTCCTGCGCCAGCAGATGGATCAGTTGATAGATACTGGCCTTGGCGCCAACGTCGACGCCGACGGTCGGCGAGTCGAGGATCAGGATCCGTGGCTGGGTCAGCACCCACTTGGCCAACACGATCTTTTGCTGATTGCCGCCGGACAGCGTCGAAACCGCCTGCTCCGGATCCGCCACCCGTACGCCGAGTTTGGCGATCCACTCCGCGACGATGCGATTCTTGCGGTAGTCGTCAATCAGGCGAAAACGCCCGCGCAGCTTATCGAGAATGGTCAGCACCGCGTTGTCCGCCACCGACTGTTGCTGCACCAGGCCGAGCGTCAGGCGATCCTCCGAGACGTAGCCGATGCCGGCCTTGATCGCGTCCTCATGGCCGCGAAAGCGCACCGGTTTGCTGTCGAGGTAGAGCTTGCCGCTGTCCGGCCGGGTCATGCCGAACAGGCTCAGCGCCAGCTCGGTGCGCCCGGAGCCGAGCAGGCCGCATAGACCGAGCACCTCACCCTGATGCAGCCGGAAGCTCACGTCCTGATACTGCCCGGTGCGGCTGAGGCGATCCGCCTCCAACATCACCCGATCCTTATTCATGCTGGGTGACTTCAGGCGATAGTCCAGCTTCAGACCGGTCATCAACTCGGTCAGACGATCGCCGGTGATCTCCGCCGCCGGCCAGGTGCCGATCTTGTTGCCGTCGCGGATCACCGTGACGCGATCCGAAATCTCCAGCACCTCGTCCAGCCGATGGCTGACGAACACCACGCAGATGCCTTTCGCTTTCAGGTAATCCACCGTGCGCAGCAGCTGATTGACCTCGGTGCGGGTCAGCGAGGCGGTCGGTTCATCCATGATCACCAGCCGCGCCTCCGCCACCAGCGCGCGGCAGATCGCCACCTGCTGCCGCTGGGCGATCGGCAGCTCCGCCACCCGTTTATCGAGATCCAGATGGAAACTCAGCTCCTGCAGCAGCCGCTCGGCGGTGCGCCGCAGCCGCGCCGGGCGGTACCATCCCAGCAACCCATGCAGGTTGTGCTCGAAGGCGATGTTTTCCGCCACCGTCAGGTTGGGAAACAGCGACAGATCCTGGTAGATCACCTGAATGCCGAAGGCGCGCGCCTGATCCGGCGACAGCCGGCCGAAGGTGTGCCCGTCGATGGTGATGCGGCTGCCGTCGTCCGGTTGATACACGCCGGCGATCGCCTTGATCAACGTACTCTTGCCGCAGCCGTTGGTGCCGGCCAGGCAGTGCACTTCCCCCGGCATCAGCGCCAGCGAGATAGCGTTCAGCGCACGTTGCCCGCCAAAGGTCATCGACAGCTGTTGCAGCGCGATCAGCGGCGCGCCCTGGGTTGCCGTATTGCCGGAAATCGCCATGATTACAGCCCCATCTTCACCAGCTTCGGCAGGTTTTGCTTATCCAGGCTTTCAGTGGCGTTGCCGAGAATGGTGTGCTGCTGCGCATCCACCTGCACCTTGCCCATGCCTTCGATGGTCATGCCGTCGGTGATTTTTTCTCCCTTGTGCATCATGTCGGCGATGCGCACGAACACTTCGCCCGCCACCATCGGGTTCCAGATGTAACCGCCCTTGATGGCGCCGCGATTGACCAGCGAAGCGCCCTGGCCCGGGCTGAACGGCCCGATGACGCAGATATCGTTGCTTTTGCCGCGGTTGAGCACCGCGCGACCGGCGCCGATCGGCCCCTGCGATCCGAACGCCAGCACGCCTTTCAGATCGGGATATTTGGCCATCAGATCGTTGGTGGTGCGCACGCTGTCATCCAGCGATTCCCCCACGCCGAACTTGTCGCCCATCAGCTGCATGTTCGGGTAGTGCTGCTTCTGGTAGTTGATGGCCGAGTCCGACCAGGTGATATGCAGCGGCACCGTCAGGCTGCCGACGTACACCGCGTACTTGCCCTGCTCTTTCATGCAGGCGGCCAGCGCTTTCATGTGGTTGACCCCGTGCTGCGAGGCGTCCACCAGCTCAAAGTCCCAGTCGGCGTACTTCTGGCCGGGGGATTCGTGCACGATCACCTTGATGCCCGCCTCCTGCGCGCGCTTGAGCACTGGCTCCAGCACCCGGGCGTCGTTCGGCACCACGCCAATGATGTCCACCTTCTGCGCGATCAGATCTTCGATGGCGCGCACCTGCAGCGCCGGATCCGCCGCCGTCGGCCCGACCATCCAGGCGTCGATGCCGCGTTTGGCGCCTTCGCTTTTAATGCCGGCCTCCATGGCGTTGAACCACGGAATGCCGCCGATCTTCACCACCACGCCCATTTTCAGCTTGTCCGCCGCCTGCGCGGATAGCGACAGCAGCAGCGAGGCAAACAGACCGACCAGTACGGATTTTTTCATTGTTCTCTCTCCACAAGTGTTGGCTGTAAATAAGGGGGTTTCGTTGTTGTTATCGCGCCGCCCTTTTCGCGGCGGGTGAAACTTCAATCACGTCGACGTTGTTCCAGGCCAGTTCCTGACGAAATTCGTCGTCGCTGAGCCGATCGGTGATTAAGGTATCTATCTCCCGGTAGTGGCAGATGCGCGCGAACGAGCGGCGGCCGAACTTGTTGCTGTCCACCAGCAGGAACTTGCGTTCCGACGCCAGCAGCATCTGCTGCTTCAGCCGCGCATGGTGCTCGTTGCTTTCGCGGATGCCGCCGTCCTGGCAGATGCCGTGACAGGAGAAAAACAGCTTGTTGATCACGAACTCTTTCAGCATCTGCTCCGCCAGCACGCCGATAAAATCCTCATACTTGGCGGAATACTCGCCCCCCAGTCCGATGGTGCGCACGTTGGCCTTGCAGGCCAGCGTCTGGATGATGTGCAGCGAGTTGGTCAACACCACCAGCGAGATATCCGGCAGTTGGCGCGCCAAAAACCAGCTGGTGGAGCTGCTGTCCAGCAGCAGGCAATCCCCCGGCGCGATAAACTCCAGCGCGCGTTTGGCGATGCGCGTCTTCTGCTCCGGCGCCTCATTGCTGCGCTGGCGGAAAGATTCCCCCTGGTCTATCTCGGCGGGCACATAGGTTTTCTCCACCGCCGGCGGCTCGACGAACACCGCGCCGCCGTGGCTGCGCAGCAGCAGGCCGCGCCGTTCCAGCAAGGCCAGATCACGCCGCGCCGTCTCGATAGAGATGTGGCACAGCTGCGCCACCTCCTGCACCATCACGCGGCCGCGCTGGCTCAAGACTTCGGTGATAAAACGATGACGTTCTACAGGCAGCATGTTTCTTTTCTCCTCCACGACGTTGATTACGATATCGATTTGCCGCGCCGCGTTTTGCGCGCAGACGCAAAGCGCATCGCCCCGCGATCGGTCAACGATGGCGGTGTGATAGTTGTCAAAAAAATCGGGAGGAAAATGAAATGAATAATTATGAAAGTGTGGAGTAACAGGCAGTTATGATGCGCGTGCGTCTTAGGCAGACAGGAGAGAAACGGTAAACGGTCACAATTCCACGTTCCGCAACATGACCGTTAATGACCGTTTTTGTGGTTTTGACCGAACGCCGGGCCTAAAGTAGCCCGGCATTCTATTTACAGCGGCTTATGCGCCGTTTCCCGCGCCGCCCATACCGCCCAAAGCGTGATAAGCAGAGCCAACGCGACATAGGCGGAAATCGCCAGCGTGCTGTCGTAAGATTTAAACAACGAAGTGATGATCAGCGGGGCAAAGCCGCCACCGATAATCCCCGCCAAGGTATAGGCTAACGACGATCCGGCATAACGCACCCGTGTCGGGAACTGTTCCGTGATGAAGGCCGCCTGTGGCCCATACATCGCCGCATGGATCAACAGCCCGATCACTACTGCCGTGCAGATCAACACCGGTTGACTGCTGTCGAGCAGGACGAAGAATGCAAACGCCCACGCGATCGCCGCCAATGCACCGCCGATATACACCGGACGACGGCCGAAGCGATCCGACAAGGCGCCAAACAGCGGTACCGCGACGGCGTTGCCTATCGCCCCCAGCATGGTGGCGCCCAGCGCCAGCGGGCGCGGCAGATTCAGCACGGTGGTGACGTAGGTCAATGTGAACACGACCACCAACGCATAGAGCACGTCAGAGCCGATACGCGATCCGCCGGCGATCAGCAGTGGGCGCATGTGCTGCGTGAAGACTTCGCGGATCGGCGACTGCGTAACATCTTTCGACGCCTCCAGTTGCAAAAATGCCGGCGTCTCACCCACCCCCCGACGCAGCCACAAACCGAAGATGACCAGCACCAGGCTCAGCAGGAACGGGATCCGCCAGCCCCATTGCTGGAAATCGTCCGCCGACATCGCCAACGTCACCAGCGTAATCAGGCCGGTGCCGATCAGCGAACCGCAGGACGGCCCTACCTGAGCAAAGGACGCGTTGCGCCCGCGCTGATGCGGCTTACCGTGTTCCATCGACAACAGCACCGCCCCCGCCCATTCTCCGCCCAGCGCAATGCCCTGAATAAAGCGCAGCGTCACCAGCAGCAGCGGGCTCCAAATCCCCCAGCTGGCGTAGCCGGGCAGCAACCCCATCAGCGCCGTGGTCACGCCCATGATCACCAGCGTGGTGACCAGCACAAAACGCCGTCCCAACACATCGCCAAGGTGGCCGAACACGATGCCACCGATCGGCCGGGAAACATAACCCACCGCGTAAGTGGAGAACGCCAGAATCGTGCCCACCAGCGGATCGAACGATGGGAAGAATACATGGTTGAAAATCAACGCGGCCATGATGTTGTAGACGGTGAAATCGTACCATTCCAACGCCGTGCCGATCGAGCTGGCCGCCGCCAACTTGCCGGTATTGGGCGGTGCAGCGGCACTTTCTGCGGCCGGCGCGGCAGCCTGTGCCGTTTCAGTGGTGTATGCGTTCATGATGTCAGCTCCTGTGCGGTCAGTTGCCAGCCAAGGGCATAGTGCCAGGCATCGGCGGCGGGCATGTTCAGCGCTTCAGCGGCCTGCTCGCTTAAACGCAGGCCGGCTTCGGCGTCGCTGCTTTCGATCAATAGCATCGGCAGCATTCGGCGGTTTTCTCGCGATTCTTTCGGCAGCGGGGAACTGAGTTCGGCATCCGGCGTCAACAGGCTGCTGCGCACAAAGCCAGGCTGTTCAGCCAGCCGCGCGCCCAGTTGCAAGATGCGGGCATGCAGCGCTTCCGATGCCGCCGACGGCAGCACGAAGATACAGAGATGACTGCCGCACCCTTGGCCGGTGACCGCCTCCACCGCACACACCCGGCGCATTGGATCGCGCATTTTCTCCAGGCTGGCCACCGACCAAGGCGTTTGGTGTTGAAACGCGGCGCGATAGGCTTCGGAGGTAAAACTGGCCAACGATTCGGTTTTATACAGCCCCAAATATTGACGCCCGCCCTGCAATGCCCGATAGCGTGTGCCGGATAAAAAGCCGGGCACCCGCACCCGCTCCTCCACGTGTTCGCGGTCATACCAGCGATTGAAATCCGCATCATCCTGCGTGGCGACATCCGTCGCGACAAACAGCATTCCGTTCGGGGAATCGTTCATGGATATTCTCCTGGTCATCTCAAAAGGCAGGCCTGCGCCCACCGGAAAATCACGCCTCGGCAAGACGGCGTTCGATCGCCAGCGCCCATCCCAGCAGCGCCTCATCACACATCGGCAAGCCCGCCAGCATCAGGCCGATCGGCGCAGCGCCCGGCCGCTGGCAGGGCAAGGACAGCGCGCAGCCGTCGAGGAAATTGATGATCGCGGGATTGCGCAGCATCAGTCCGTTGCAACGGAAGTAGGCATCATCCGCCGCCAGCTCGCCGATAGTTGGCGCAATCATCGGCACGGTCGGCATCAGCAGAGCGTCAAACCTCTGCAGCTCCGCCGTAATCCGCCGCTGCCAGTCGGCGCGTTGCCGCTGCAACAGCTGCAGATCGGCGTCGCCCAAGGATGCACCGCGGCGAATGCGCGACAGCACCCGCGGGTCATAGCCTTCGGCCCGTTCAGCGATCAACACTTGATGCCAGCGCCAGGACTCCAGGGCGGTGAAACCACCGTTGGCATTGAACGCGGCCAGTTCGGCGAACGCCGTAGCGGGAATGAATTCAATCTGCGCCCCCGCCTGAGACAGGCATTGCAGGCTGCGCTGGAATGCCTCGGCAACCGCCGGCTGCAGTTCATCCAGCACCACCGTTTGCGGCACGGCAAAATGCGCCTGCGCCAAGCTTTTTTGCGGCACCCGCAGCGGGCTGTCGGCAATCAGTGCGTCCAGCGCAATACAGCTGCCGACGTCATGAGCGATCACGCCGATCGAATCCAGCGAAGGCGACAGCGGCAATAAGCCAGCGTCATTGATGCGCCGTGCAGTGGGTTTATACCCGGTCAACCCGCACAGCGCGGCGGGAATGCGTACCGACCCGCCGGTATCGCTGCCAATCGCGCCCAGGCACATGCCGTCGGCCACCGCCACCGCCGCACCGGAAGAGGAGCCGCCGGGAATACGCGCCGCCTGGCGCTCCCAGGGATTGGCCGGCGTCCCGTAATGCGGGTTGATGCCCAGCCCGGAATAGGCGAATTCCGTCATCGTCGTTTTGCCCACCACCACCGCGCCGGCTTGCAACAGCCGTTCCACTACCGCAGCGTGCTTTTCCGCGGGCGGCGCGTCGGCTAACACGCACGAGCCCGCCGTGGTCACCTCACCGGCCACGTCAAACAGATCCTTGATTGAGACAGGCACGCCATCCAGCGCCGACAGCGGCGAGCCGGCGGCACGCCGCCGATCGGAGGCCTGCGCTTGCCGTTGCGCCCACTCGGCGTAGGTTCGCGTAAACGCGCGCGCCCCCTCTCCCCGCTCATCGGCGATCTGCGCCAAAGCGGCGGCGGTCAGCTGCGCTGCGGTGAACTCACCGCTAGCCAGGCCGGCGCTGGCCTGCATCAACGTCAGCTTTTTCATCACGCCACCACCGGCAGTTCAATGCTGCGATAACCGTGACTGATGGTGCGCCCAAGCACATCGTCCACCAGTTCCATGCGAAACTCGCCGGCCGGTCGAATGCCGCCGATCGCCGCTACCGTGCCGCAAGTCATCGCCAACCCGTCGGGCGTTTGCGGTTGCGCCAGCCCGCACTCCGGCGGCTGCATACCGGTGAAGTAACGCTCCAGCAAATCACCAGGCGTACGCAGCGCGGCAAGGCTGCCCTGTTGATACAATCGCCATTCGCCCTCTTCCTTGATCCACGAACGCAAGATCAAACTGTCCCAATGTTCCAGCACCTCCTGCAGCGGCCAGGCTGCTCGCGCCACCGGTTTAACGCAAATCTGTTTCGACAGCGCCACGCTGTGCGCTTCGAGTTGACGATCGGTGTGATCGGACGCCAATGACACGAACAGCTCGCCGCGATGGGCAAAAATCAGCGGCTCCGCTTCGCCGGACGTCGCGTTGCCAATGACTTCAATGGTCTCTTGCTGGCTCAACTGATTGGCGGCAACGCGGTAAAACAGGGGGATTGCACTGGGCTGGGGCACGCCCAGCTCGGCCAATTCACGAATATGGTGCAAGATCGCTTCGCGATCGCGTCCGGTCCAACCGGCGATCACCAGATGATCAATCTCAACATTCAACGTCGCCGCGCCGCGGGATTCAGGTAAAGTGAAGGTCAGTCTCATGGCAGTTTCGCCCCTCTTGTTAAAACACTGTGAAATTTCACTATATCTTTAGTTACCAAATAAGCGATTTTCATGCCATGTTTTTGTGTACTATGTCTAAAAACTTTCTTCTTGCAGGAGCAAAACGTGAAGACTGTTGACGCAGAAAGCCCGCAGCGCCCGATGACGGAAGAAGCCGGCGTCTCACTGAACGAGCTGGCCTACAGGCGCTTCAAACAGGCGCTGGTCACACTCAGCTACAAGCCGGGCGAATATCTCAATACCGCGCAGGTGATGAACGATCTGGATATGGGCAGAACGCCGATCAATCAGGCAATCCACCGCTTGGCCAACGAGGGGTTACTGCAGGTCATCCCGCGCAAAGGCGTGATGGTTTCACCGTTGTCGATGGACGATGCGTTGGAATTGATCGAAGTAAGGCTGGCTAACGAGATGCTGTGCATGCAGCTGGCGAGCCAGAGGATTACCGAGAGGCAAATCGCGACGCTGACCGAACTCAATCGGCAAATCGAAGCCGCGAGCCAGGAGCGAGATAGAGTGCGAATGATGACACTCGATCATGAGTTTCACCAGGAGCTGGCGCAGATCGCCGGCAATAACATGCTGGCGGATATCCTGAGTGTGCTGCACGCCAGGGCGCAGCGTTTTTGGGCCAGCACCCTGTCGCGGGAAGGGCATATGCGCGAAGTGATCGACGAACACCGGGCAATTATCGCCGCGCTGGCCGCACAAGACAGCGCCGCCGCCGCCGAGGCCGCGCAGGCGCATATCCTGTCATTCCGCAGCGCGCTGCTGCACGACGGGTAACCCCGCGGCGCAGGATATTACCGGGAATAGTTATGATGACCCTGTTCTGCCGATGAGCAGGAGATAAACGGTAAACGGTCACATTTCACGTTCCACGGAATGACCGTTTTATAGTTTTGACCGAGCTCCGTCGAGAGGTGGCCGACGTTGGTAGGCGTTGCCTTAAAAAACAGCAAAAAAAATCCGGTGAGAATCTCACCGGACCGTTAGCCACCTGACACAAATTATTCCTCGTGCTCATGCTCTTTCAACATCGCCTCACGCAGCACAGCGTTCAGGCGTTTCTGATAGCCCTTGCCTGGCCGCTGAAGCCAGGCCAACACATCCGCATCGATTCGGATGGTTTTCGATACTTTCATCGGTTTATAAAAACGCCCCTGAACCGCAGCCTGCCACTTCTCCTCACCCAGGGCCGGGGCATCGGTATAATCGATATCCTCATCCGGCAGCGCGCTCAGTGAAGCAATTTGCGCTTTCTGCTCCTCCGTCAACGGAGGGAGTACGCTATGCGCCAGATTTTTGGCTGAATTTTTGCGCTTCATATCTTCCCCTCTCTTTGGCATCGGCCTTGCGTACTGAAATGATGCGCACGATCTCTACGGCATCGCCTTCGACATCCGTTTCGGTCGTCGTATGTGCCACCAGCAACAGCAAACAGGAGCCGACCATACCGATCGTTTGCCAGCTTTCTTCTCCATCCTCAATCCTTTCCAGCACGGCCAAATGGTTAGGATCCAGAAAAACCCGTTGCGCAATCTCAAAACTGACGCGGTGTTTGCGCTGGTTACTGTGATTTTTATCCTGATTCCATTCAAAATAAACATACATTTTTGTAACTACATTTTGATTGTTATTTAATCAAAATACACTCCGCACGGCGGGATGTCAAACCCCCCTCATGCGTTCAACGCCCGCCGGCGGCCTCGATAAAAGTGCCGGTCACGTAAGACGCGGCGTCAGACAGCAGCCAGGCGATCGCCTCCGCCACTTCCTGCGGTTGGCCGCCGCGCCGCATCGGCAAACTGTCCTTCACGCGATCCACCCGGCCGGGCTCGCCGCCGCTGGCATGCATCTCGGTATAGATGAATCCGGGCCGCACGCCGTTGACGCGGATGCCCTGCGCCGCCACCTCGCGCGCTAGCCCGATGGTCAGGGTATCGACGGCGCCTTTCGAGGCGGCGTAATCCACGTACTCCCCCGCAGCGCCTAAACGAGAAGCGGCGGAAGAAACGTTGACGATGGAGCCGCCCTGGCCGCCATGGCGCAGCGCCATGCGCTTCACCGCCTCGCGGCAACACAGGAAGTAGCCGGTCACGTTGGTGCCGAGCACCTGATTGATGCGCTCGGCGGTCAACTGCTCAATGTTCGCCTGCCGGAACAGAATGCCGGCATTGTTGACCAACGCACTGAGCGTGCCCAGCCGGGCGTCCAGCGCGGCGAACATCGCCATCACCTGCGCTTCATCGGCCACGTCGGCCTGCAACGCCAGCGCCTTGCCGCCCTGCGCCTCAATCTCTGCCACCACCTGCCGCGCCGCGCTTTCGTCACGCAGGTAATTCACGCCCACTGCATAACCCTGCCTGGCCAGCAATAACGCGGCCGCACGGCCAATTCCCCGGCTCGCGCCGGTCACCAATGCCACTTTCGTCATACTGTTTTTTCTCTGGTTAGCGATGTCAACACAGCGGCCTGCATGCAGACGCCCCGTTTGCCCGTCAGAGTATAGAGCTGCGCCCTAAAAAGCGCTTCAAAGCTGAGCCAGGCGGCGCAGCTGCTTTTTAATCCGCGCTTTGACGCAGCCGTAGGCGTCCGACGTCGCTGCCTGATGCCCCCGTTGCAAGCCGGCAGCATGCGGACCATTGTCGCTATGGCTCTGCGCATCGCCGCGAAAAGACAGCGTCAACAGAACGAGCAGCGTCGCCACGCCTGTATATATCAGCCGCCGCGAGGTGCCCGCGAGCGGGGAACCGTCAGTCTGCATGTTTCGCGCCCTCTGTCATGATTTCGAATGGCTGCAAAATAACTGAAATTCCCTCTTGCTCCCTTAACGCGAGATTAAAGCCAGATTAAGGTTTGCTTAAGAACGTGCAGGCAGTGCAGGTTTCCCCGTTGTCTTCCCGTCAACGTTATAGTTAGATAAGCGCGACTCAAAGATCTCAGCGGAAAAAACGTGAACATACTGTTGGTGGAAGACGACCTGCAATTAGGCAAGGCGCTGTGCCGCGCATTGGAGCTGGCCGGCTTTAATTTATGCTGGGTGCGCCTGCTCGCCGACGCGGAAAATAAACTTTCATCCGGCGGGTTCGATTTGATGCTGTTGGATCTCACGCTGCCGGACGGCGACGGTTTGCAGAAGCTGATCGCCTGGCGGGCCGCCGGGCAAAATATCCCGATCATCATCCTGACCGCTCGCGACCGCATCGAAAGCCTGGTGAACAGCCTGGACTCCGGCGCGGACGACTTTCTGGCCAAACCCTTTGCGCTACTCGAACTCATCTCGCGCGTCAAGGCGGTCAACCGGCGTATGGCCGGCTTTGCTTCGCAAACCTGGAGCCTCGGCACGCTGTATCTCGATCCGGTCAACCATCAGGTGACGCTGGATAACGAGCTGCTGATGCTGTCGAAAAAAGAGTATCACCTGCTGCATGAACTGATGCGCTGCGCCGGCACCGTGGTGCGCAAAGCGGTGTTGGAGCAGCGGCTGTTCGGCCACGGCGACAGTGTGGAAAGCAACTCGCTGGAAGTGCACATGCATAATTTACGGCGCAAGATCGGTAAAGAAAGGATTATTACCGTACGCGGCATTGGTTATTTGCTGAAGAAAGAGTAGCGGCATGATCGGTTTTAAATCCTTCTTTATGCGCACCATTATTTTCCAGGTGCTGGCCATTTTATTATTGTGGGGGCTCCTCGTCGCCTGGGTGAAATATTGGTATTACCCCGACATGGAGAAATATTTCGATAATCAGCAACGCATCGTCGCCGCAGGCATCGCCAATATTCTCGATGAAACCGGCACTGACAATATCGATTATCTCGGCATCATCAAGACCATTGAAGGCATGTACATTGATTCCATCAATAATGGCATGCAGGATCAAATCGACTATCACCCGCTGTTCGTGGTTTATGATCGGGAAAACCGGATGCTTTACAGTTCGCTGACGCAGGGAGAACCGCTGCGCCTGCCGCCTTCGGTGCTGTCCGGCTCCGTTAAATACGCCGGCGCCAACTGGCATCTCGCCGGCAGTTGGAGCGAAAAGCGTCAGTATCGGGTCATCGTCGGCGAATCGTTCAACGATCGCACCACGCAGTTCGGCAATCCGGCGGAAAGCACCGCCGTACCGCTGCTGGGCATTCTGGCAGCCATCATCGTCACCTTGTTATTTACCGCCTATTTCAGCCTGCGGCCGCTGCGCCAGATCGCCCGCACCATCTCCGATCGCCAGCCGGGCAACCTATCGCCGATCAATGTCAGCGAGCAGTATCAGGAAATCCGGCCGGTGGTGGTGGAGGTCAACAAACTGATGGCACGCATCGACGCCGCCAATCAGCGCGAGAAACGCTTTATGGCCGATGCGGCGCACGAACTGCGCACGCCGATCGCCGCCGTGCTGGCGCAGCTGCATCTGCTGACCCAGGTCAGCGAGCAGCAGGAGCGCCGGGAGATCATCGGCGACATGCAGCAGGGGCTGGATCGCGCGGCGTCGCTGTCGCGCCAGCTGATCAACCTGGCCAAGCTGGAGGCGGAAGATTTTCCGCTGAAAATCGAGGCGGTGGACATCTACGCAGAGATCGGAAAATGCATCGCGCAGCACGTCCCCTATGCGCTGGAAAAGGATGTGGAACTCTCGCTCGACGGCAGCGAGGACGTGGTGGTAACCACCGATCGCCATGCGCTGATCGCCATCTTCACCAACCTGCTGGACAACGCACTCAAGTACGCGCCGCCCGGCAGCCGCATCGAAGCCCATATCCGTTCGCTGGCACCGCTCGGCTGCTATATTACGTTGCGCGACAACGGCCCCGGAGTGAGCGAAGAGCACCTTCCGCGCCTGTTTGAACGCTTTTACCGCGTGCCCGGCACGCAGCAGACCGGCAGCGGACTGGGATTGGCCATCGCCCGGAACCTGGCCGACAAGATCGGCGCGCAGCTGCGCGTCACCGAAGGCCTCGACGATCGCGGCATCGGTTTTATTATCGATTTGCCGGAAAGTTACCGGCCACAGACTGAGAGTGAACAACGATCATGAGCGCCCCTGTCCTGCTGCAACGGCAGCAACTCGACCGACTATGGGATATTGACCGCAGCGAAATCATCGACACCCTGTATCGCCTGCAGGACGGTAAACTGCAAGCCTACCCGGACTACTACGACGTGCGCGGTTGGGATCCGCACGACCGGGAAACCTATACGCCGATCCACGAAGCCTGCTTCGATCGCGGCGGCGCGTTTTTCGCGCGGTTCGAAGGCGAGGAGATCGTGGCGGCGGCGGCGTTGGACACCGAGCCGCGCGGCCCGCAGCGGGATCTGCGCCAGCTGCTGTTCTTTTATGTCAGCGCGCACAAACGCGGCCAGGGGTTAGGCAAGCAGCTGTTCCAGCTCTGCCTGCGTCAGGCGGCGCAAGAAGGCGCCGCCGGGCTGTACGTCTCCTCCATCCCCAACAAAAGCACCGTAGACTTCTATCTGGCGCAAGGGTGCCGGCTCATCGAGCGCCCGGATGCCGAGCTGTTCGCCCGCGAGCCGGAGGATATTCACCTGGTCTGCCCTTGCCGCTAGCGGCAGGAACTTAGCGGGCGATGCGTATCACCGAACGCACGTCGCTTTTCTTGTTCAGATCCCATACCTCGGCGATCTCCGCCAGCGCGTGCTCCTGCGTCTCGATAGTGAGTGCGCCCGTTACCGCCAGCGCCAGAATTTCGGTCGCGTAGCGCTGCATCTCCGGGATCGGCGGGAAGTTGCCGGTGCCGCTGCCGAGGATCTGCAGCTGATTGCTGCGCAGCACCGCCGCCGGCAGCCGGATGTCCGGCGCGGCCATCGAGCCGACGTTGACCAGGCGAATGCCGCGCCCGCCGGCGTAAGACGAGAGATCGTGATTATTGAGCGTCGCGAGCAGCGCTTCGGTCGCCGGGCCCCAGATATAATCGACGATCACCTGATAACCGCCCGGCCCCGCCGCCGCCGCGAAGGCCTGCGTCAGCGCCTCGCCCTGCAGGCTCAGATCCACCGTGGCATCCACGCCCAACGCTTCCAGCACGCTCAGCCGACGGCCGGCGGCAACGATGCGCCCGGCTCCCGCCTGACGCGCCGCGGCGACCGCCAGTTTGCCCGAGGTGCCGGTAGCGCCGATGATCAGCACCGTTTCACCGGGCTGCAGATCCGCCCGCCAGCGCAGCGGCAGCCAGGCGGCGAAGGCCGGATTGATCAGCGCCGCCGCCGTGGCGTCGTCCACCGCCTCCGGCACCGGCACCGTCCATGACGCGACGCTGCGCTCAGCCATCGCGCCGTAAGGGCGGCGGAAGGAGGCGAAATACACCCGTTGCCCGTCGGCCGTCCGGCCCACGCCGTCGGTGCCGGGTACGATCGGCAACTGCTTCGGGCTGGAGTAATGGGTGCCGGCGACGGTGGCGCGATCCAGCTGTTTGATGCCGGCCGCCAGAACGTCGATCGGCACTTCATTCGCCTGCGCCTGAGGCTCCTCAAAGGTGCCGAAAACCGGGGCTTGCCCCAGCGCTGTTACGATTGCCGCTTGCATGGTGACTCCTCAAATCGTGGGAACGTACGGGAAAGAATAGGCCGCAATAAAATAAAAAGGGACACCGCATGATGCGGTGTCCCCCGAACACAAACTTTGCCGAACGTGTTATTCGTAGTCGCTCATCGGCACGCAAGAGCAGAACAGGTTACGGTCGCCGTACACGTCATCCAGACGCTTAACGCTCGGCCAGTACTTGTTCTCGCGCACACCGGCCACCGGGAACACCGCCAGCTCACGGCTGTACGGATGCTGCCAGTCGTTAACCAGCTCAGCCTGCACGTGCGGCGCATTCACCAGCGGGTTGTCTTCCAGCGGCCATTCGCCTTTGGCGACGCGGTCGATCTCGCTGCGGATCGCCAGCATCGCATCGATAAAGCGATCCAGCTCCACTTTGCTTTCCGACTCGGTCGGCTCGACCATCAGCGTGCCCGCCACCGGGAACGACATGGTCGGCGCGTGGAAGCCGAAGTCGATCAGGCGCTTGGCGATGTCCATTTCGCTGATACCGGTCTCTTCCTTCAGCGGACGAATATCAAGGATACATTCGTGCGCCACGCGGTGATCGCGGCCGGTATACAGAATCGGATAGGCGTCTTTCAGGCGGGTAGCGATGTAGTTGGCATTCAGGATCGCCATCTGGCTGGCCTGCTTCAGGCCTTCCGCGCCCATCATGCGGATGTACATCCAGCTGATAGGCAGGATGGAGGCGCTGCCGAACGGCGCCGCGGAGACCGCGCCCTGCTGGGTGGTTACGCCGTCGATCTGCACGACGCTGTGGCCCGGCACAAACGGCGCCAGGTGCGCTTTCACGCCGATCGGGCCCATGCCCGGGCCGCCGCCGCCGTGCGGGATGCAGAAGGTTTTATGCAGGTTGAGGTGCGAAACGTCCGCGCCGATGTAGCCTGGCGTGGTGATACCCACCTGGGCGTTCATGTTGGCGCCGTCCAGATACACCTGGCCGCCGAACTGATGCACGATCTGGCACACTTCGCGGATGGTTTCTTCATACACGCCGTGGGTCGACGGGTAGGTCACCATGATGCAAGAGAGCTCTTCGCCCGCCTGCTCCGCCTTGACGCGCAGATCGTGCAGATCGATGTTGCCGTTCTTGTCGCAGGCGACCACCACCACGCTCATGCCCGCCATCTGGGCGGATGCCGGGTTGGTGCCGTGCGCGGAGCTCGGGATCAGGCAGACGTGACGGCCCGCTTCGTTGCGGCTTTCGTGGTAGCGGCGGATCGCCAGCAGGCCGGCGTATTCGCCCTGCGCGCCGGAGTTCGGCTGCATGCACACCGCGTCATAGCCGGTCAGTTGCACCAGCCACTGAGACAGTTGGCCGATCATCTGCTGGTAGCCGGCAGCCTGCTCCGGCGGGCAGAACGGGTGCAGCTCGGAGAATTCAGGCCAGGTGATCGGGATCATTTCCGCCGCGGCGTTCAATTTCATGGTGCAAGAGCCCAGCGGGATCATCGCCTGGTTCAGCGCCAGATCTTTGCGCTCCAAGCGATGCATATAGCGCATCATCTCGGTTTCGCTGTGATAGCGGTTGAATACCGGGTGGGTCAGGATCGGATCCTGACGCAGCATGGCGGCCGGGATCGATGGGCTGTTCTTGCTCACCGCCGCGTCCAACGCGTCGATGTCCAGGCCGTGGTTGTCGCCGGCCAGCAGTGCGAACAGCGTCTGCACGTCTTCGCGCGAGGTGGCTTCGTCCAGCGTGATGCCTACGGCGCCGTGGATATCGGTACGCAGGTTGATGCCGAAGCTCAGCGCGCGTTCCAGCACCGCCGCTTTGTCTTTCACTTCAACGGTCAGGGTGTCGAACCAGGTGTTGTGGCGCAGCGTCAGGCCGGCCTTCTGCAGCCCGGCGGCCAGAATGTCGGTCAGGCGATGGATACGCCCGGCGATGCGCTGCAGCCCCTGTGGGCCATGGTACACCGCGTACAGGCTGGCGATGTTGGCCAGCAGCACCTGCGAGGTACAGATATTCGAGTTGGCCTTTTCGCGGCGGATATGCTGCTCGCGGGTCTGCATCGCCATGCGCAGCGCGGTGTTGCCGGCGGCATCGCGGGAAACGCCGATGATGCGGCCCGGCATCGAGCGCTTGAACTCGTCGCGGCAGGCGAAGAAGGCGGCGTGCGGGCCGCCGTAGCCCATCGGCACGCCGAAGCGCTGCGCGGAGCCGAACACCACGTCGGCGCCCTGCTTGCCCGGCGCTGTCAGCAGCACCAGGGCCATGATGTCGGCGGCCACGCTGGTGATGATTTTGCGCGATTTCAGTTCGGCCAGCAGCGCGCTGTAGTCGTGCAGCTCGCCGGTGGTGCCCACCTGTTGCAGCAGCACGCCGAACACGCCGTCCAGCTCCAGCACTTTTTCCGCTTTATCGACGATGACGTCGAAGCCGAAGGTTTCGGCGCGGGTGCGCACCACGTCCAGCGTCTGCGGATGCACGTCGTCAGCCACGAAGAAGCGGTTGGCGTCTTTCAGCTTGCTGGCGCGTTTGGCCAAGGCCATCGCTTCGGCGGCGGCGGTAGCTTCATCCAGCAGCGAAGCGGAAGCCAGATCCAGGCCGGTCAGATCGAGGGTCACGGTCTGGAAGTTCAGCAGCGCTTCCAGACGGCCCTGCGACACTTCCGGCTGATAAGGGGTGTAAGCGGTGTACCAGCCCGGATTTTCCAGCATGTTGCGCAGGATCACCGGCGGCGTCAGCACGGCGCTGTAGCCCATGCCGATATAGGATTTGTAGCGCTGATTCTGCGAGGCGATCGCCTTCAGCTCAGCCAGCGCCTGGTGTTCGGTCGCCGCGTCGCCGACCGGCGGCGGCCCCGGCAGCTGAATGTCCGCCGGCACGATCTGTTGGATCAGCGCGCTGAGCGAGCGAGCGCCCACCGCTGCCAGCAACTCCTGGCGTTGTTCCGCAGAAGAGCCGATGTGGCGTTCGATGAACGCTTCGCTGTGTTCGAGTTGGCTGAGTGTCTGGGTCATTGCTACAAATTCCTGAATGCTTGCGTGATACGGGATATAGCTTGAGCGGTAACTAAAACGCCCCGGCCGAAAGGCCTGGGGCGTGGTCACGATTACTCGTCGATCGAGGCCTGATAAGCCGCGGCGTCCAGCAGGTTCGCCAGTTCGCCTTCGTCGGCGGCTTTAATCTGGAACAGGAAGCCGTCACCGTAAGGTTCGCTGTTGACCAGCTCCGGGGAGCTTTCCAGCTCGCCGTTCACCGCCACGATTTCGCCGCTGATTGGCGCGTAAATGTCCGACGCCGCCTTGACGGACTCCGCCACGGCACAATCTTCACCGGCGGCGACGCGGCGGCCCACTTCCGGCAGATCGACAAACACCATATCGCCCAGCAGTTCCTGCGCGTGTTCGGTGATGCCTACGGTGTAAACGCCGTTACCTTCTGCACGAACCCACTCGTGGGAGGATGCGTATTTCAATTCTGTTGGCACATTGCTCATCGCCGGTTACTCCTTCGAAGAAATAAAAGAATCAATCAATAAAAAATCAATTTGTCAGCGGCTTGCCGGCGCGAACGAAACCGGGCTTGGTCACTTTGACCGGCATTTCACGGTTGCGGATCTGCACGATGGCCTGCTCGCCGATACCTGCCGGCACGCGCGCCAGCGCGATGCTGAAGCCCAGCGTCGGAGAGAACGAACCGCTGGTGATCACGCCTTCGTGGGTTTGCCCCGCCGCGTCGGTGAAACGCACCGGCAGCTCATTACGTAATACGCCTTTTTCCGTCATGATCAAGCCGACCAGTTGCTCGGTGCCCTGCTCGCGCTGTTGTTCCAGCGCTTCGCGGCCGATGAAACGACGATCTTCCGGCTGCCAGGCGATGGTCCAGCCCATGTTGGCGGCCAGCGGTGAAATGCCTTCGTCCATCTCTTGCCCGTAGAGGTTCATGCCCGCTTCCAGACGCAGCGTGTCGCGCGCGCCCAGACCGGCCGGCTTGACGCCCGCGGCCAGCAATTTTTGCCAGAAATCCGCCGCCTGCGCTTTCGGCAGCGCGATCTCATAGCCGGCCTCGCCGGTGTAACCGGTGGTGGCGATGAACAGCTCGCCGGCCTGCACGCCGAAGAACGGCTTCATGCCTTCAACCGCACTTTTTTGTTCCGGGGTGAACAACGTGCCGGCGCGCTCTTTGGCCTGCGGGCCCTGCACCGCGATCAGCGCCAGATCGTCGCGCACCGTCAGCGCGACGCCATACGGCGCGGCGTGCTCTTCAATCCAGGCCAGGTCTTTGTCGCGCGTGGCGGAGTTCACCACCAGGCGGAAATAGTCTTCAGTGAGGAAATAAACGATCAGGTCGTCAATCACGCCGCCGGAGGCATTCAGCATGCCGGTGTACAGCGCCTTGCCGGGTTGGGTCAGTTTGGCGACGTCGTTCGCCAGCAGGTAGCGCAGGAACTCGCGGGTGCGGGCGCCGTGCAGATCCACGATGGTCATGTGAGACACGTCGAACATGCCGGCATCCTGACGCACCGCGTGGTGCTCATCAAGCTGCGAGCCGTAGTGCAGCGGCATCATCCAGCCGTGAAAGTCTACCATGCGCGCACCGCACGCCACGTGCTGGTCGTACAGTGGGGTTTGCTTTGCCATCTTTTCCCTCTTTCCACTCGTCGCTAGAAGTTAGGGTGCTGCCACGCAATGCGGCGGAGCCTGGCTCGCGGCCCGATCGCCATGGCGCACTGACTGCTCAACACAAATGCTGCGCCGGGACGGGCGGAAACTGCGTGCAACCGCCGTGACGCAAACGATACCTTTCCCTCGAACTTATCACCGAACGACCACATTAACCATAAGTTAAAATAGGCTCATCGCCGTTCCGGGGCGGTAAAATGCCGGGCTAGTGTGCAGAGTTTTTCACTGGAAAAATGCGCTTTAAGGCACAAAATTAACAATTAAAGCGGCAAAACTCCGAAGTTATATAACAAACCGACGGCCGCACATGAGATTCCGACTTTTGATAACCGGACATGGAATTAGAAAAAGTAATGATAAAAAGCGGCTGAAATTAGATTATTTCAAATGAAGGGTTATATAAGGAAAAACGATGGCATAAGGCAAGAAGCGCGAGCCCGCGGAGGGCTCGCAGAAGGCAGGATGTCAGGCAAGCCACTCGGGCAGATCGTTCAGGCCCATCGCCTGACGCACCAGCTTCGGCTTGACGCCCGGCAGGCTGTCCGCCAGCCGCAGGCCCACGTCGCGCAGCAGCTTTTTGGCCGGGTGGTTGCCGTCGAACAGTTCGCGGAACCCCTGCATGCTGGCCAGCATTACCGCCGCGCCATGTTTGCGGCGGCGCTCATAGCGGCGCAGATAGAGGTGCTGGCCGATATCCTTGCCCTGCCGCTGCAGGCGGCGCAGTTCGGAAATCAGCTCGGCGGCGTCCATAAAGCCCAGATTCACGCCCTGCCCGGCCAACGGATGCACGGTATGCGCCGCATCGCCCACCAGCGCCAGGCGGTGCGCGGCGAAACTGCGCGCATAGCGGCCGGTCAGCGGGAACGCCAGCCGTTCGCTTTCCAGGCTGCAAGCCCCCAGGCGCATGTCGAAGGCCATCGCCAGTTCGCGGTTGAACTGCGCCGGTTCCAGCTGCTTGAGCCGCTCGGCGTCTTCCGGCGTCACCGACCAGACGATGGAGCTCAAATGCGGATCGCTGAACGGCAGGAACGCCAGAATGCCGTCGCCGTGGAAAATTTGCCGCGCCGTCGCCTGATGCGGCTCTTCGGTGCGAATGGTGGCGACCAGCGCATGGTGGCGATAATCCCAGAAGGTAAGCGGAATGTCGGCGTGCTGGCGCAGCCACGACTGGGCGCCGTCGGCGCCGATCATTAGGCGGGCAGTCAGCATGCGGCCATCCTCCAGCGTGACGAAAGCGTCGTTCTCGCCCCATGCCACCTGCTTGAGCGCGGCCGGGGTAATCAGCGTGATGTCCGACAGGCTTTCGGCGCGTTTCCACAGCGCCTGCTGGATCACCGAGTTTTCGATGATGTGGCCAAGATGGCTGAAGCCGCACTCGTCGCCGCGGAAGGCGATTTTGCCGAAGCTGTCGCGATCCCACACTTCCATCGCGTTGTAAGCGCTGGCGCGCAGCTGGAGAATGTCATCCCACACGCCGATATGCTGCAGCAAACGCTCGCTGGCGGCATTGATGGCGGAGACGCGCAGCGCTGGCTGCTCCGACGGCGGCGCCATGTCCGGCTGGCGCTGCTCCAGCACCGCCACGCGCAGCCCGCTGCCCTGCAGGCCGCAGGCCAACGCCAGCCCCACCATACCGCCACCGGCGATAATCACGTCAAATGATTGCATGCTGCTCGATTTCCTTAAATAACGCGCGACGCCTTGCCGCGCCGCGTTTTGGGCGCGCCACAGGGCGCCCGATTCTGTGTCTAACGTTCCACCCAGCCGAGCGTGCGCTTGGCGAAGGCGTCGCGCACCGCCGGCAAACGCTCCATCGCCATCAGCCCCAGGTTGCGGCCGACCACCAGCGGGGCATACCGGTTGGCGAACAGGCGGATCAATCCGTCGGTCACGCCGATCGTCGCCTGCTGATCGTTTTGCCGCCGCTGCTGATAGCGGCTCAGCAGCGCATAACCACCGGCGTCTTCGCCACTGTCCATCGCTTCTGCCAGCGTTTCCGCCAGCGACATCACGTCGCGCAGACCGAGGTTGAACCCCTGCCCGGCGATCGGATGCAGCGTCTGCGCCGCGTTGCCCACCAGCGCCAGACGATGGCTGACATGCCGATCGGCGGTCAGCAGGCTGAGCGGATAGCTGTGCCGTTTACCGGCCTTGAGGATGCGCCCCAGCCGCCAGCCGAAGGCCTGTTGCAGCTCGGCGATAAATCGCTCGTCGTCCCAAGCATCCACCCGGGCGCGATCTTCGCGCGCATGGCACCACACCAAAGAACTGCGCCCCTGCGACATCGGCAGCAGCGCCAGCGGCCCGTAGCGGGTAAAACGCTCGAAGGCGCGCCCCTGCGGATCCTCCGCCGTGGTGACGTTGGCGATGGTGGCGAACTGCGGATAGTCCTCCTGCCGCCACTGCACGTTGCAGGCCTGCGCCAGCGCCGAACGCGAACCGTCGGCCGCCACCAGCAGTTGCCCGCACAGGCGCAGACCGGTATCCAGTTGTACTTCCGCCCGCTCTGCGGTGCGAATCACGTCCACCACCCGCGCGGGGCAGTGCAGCGTAACACCTGGCGCCTTCGCCAGCAGCGCGAACAGCCGCTGCCCGGCGTCATGCAGTTCGATCACCTGACCGAGCGCATCGACCTGATAATCCTGCGCCTGCAGATTCACGAAACCGGCGTGGCCGCGATCGCTGACGTGCACCTGAGCGATCGGCGTAGCGCAGTCGCGCAGCGCCGGCCAAACGCCGATGCGCGCCAGCTGTTGGCAAGTGCCCTGCGCCAGTGCGATGGCGCGGGCGTCAAAGCCCGGATGGCTGCGGCCGTCCGGCCGAGTCGCCTCGACCAGATCCACCGCCATTCTTCCCTGAGTAAGCGACGAGATAGCCAGCGCCAGCGTCGCACCCGCCATACCGCCACCAACGATAATTACGCTCATTTTATGACCTTGCCGCCGCCATCAATGCTTCGATGGCATCGGCGTCTTTCACCACGGTGGCGGTCAGGTTTTCATTGCCGTCGGCGGTGATCACGATGTCGTCCTCGATGCGGATGCCGATGCCGCGGTATTCCGCCGGCACGTCCGCATCCGGCGCAATGTACAGCCCCGGTTCCACGGTCAGCACCATGCCCGGCTCCAGCAGCCGATCGCGGCTCGGCGTGCCGTAGTGGCCGACGTCGTGCACGTCGAGGCCCAGCCAGTGGCTCAGCCCGTGCATGAAGAACTGCCGGTGCGCCTGCTCGGCGATAAGCTGATCGACTTCACCTTTCAATACGCCCAGTTCCACCAGCCCGACCACCATGATGCGCACCACTTCGTCGTTGACTTCGCGGATGCTGGTGCCGGGTTTAAACAGTTCCAAAGCGCGCTGCAGCGACGCCAGCACGATGTCGTACACCGCGCGCTGCGGCTTGCTGAACTTGCCGTTGACCGGGAAGGTGCGGGTGATGTCGCCGGCATACCCCTGGTACTCACAACCGGCGTCGATCAGCACCAGATCGCCGTCGCGCATCTGGCTCTCGTTCTCGGTGTAGTGCAGGATACAGCCGTTTTCGCCGCTGCCGACGATGGTGTTGTAAGACGGGTAGCGGGCGCCGAGGCGGGTGAATTCATGGTGAATTTCCGCTTCCAGCTGGTATTCGAACATGCCCGGGCGGCATTTTTCCATCGCGCGGGTGTGCGCCAGCGCGCTGATCTCACCGGCGCGACGCATCACCGCCAGCTCTTCCGGCGATTTGAACAGGCGCATGTCATGCAGCCACGGCCGCCAGTCGGTCACGGTGGCCGGCGCCTGCAGATTCTGGCGGAACCCCTTGCGCAGCTTGTCCAACGCGCCGAACAGGATCTGATCGGCATAGGCGTATTCGCCCTGCGCGTGGTAGACCACGTCCAGGCCGTTGAGCAGCAGGTGCAGCTGGTCATTGATTTCATCGAACGGCAGCGCGCGATCCACGCCCAGCTTCGCCGGCGCGGCGTCTTGCCCCAGGCGGCGGCCAAACCAGATTTCCGCCGTCAGATCGCGCACCCGGTTGAACAGCACGCTGTGGTTGTGCGTTTCGTCGCTTTTGATCAGCACCAGCACCGCTTCCGGCTCATTGAAGCCGGTCAGGTACCAAAAGTCGCTGTTCTGCCGATAGGGATAGTCTGAATCTGCACTGCGCGTCGTTTCCGGCGCAGAGAAAATAACCGCCGCGCTGGCCGGCGCCATTTTCGCCAACAGCGCCTGACGGCGGTTGTTGAATTCCTGCTGAGTCATTACCTTCTCCTGAAATCATGCCATCCGCATCGCCGGCGGAGGGCCGATAGGACGTTTAGTGCAACGTCGGTTTGATGTTTTCCGGCGCCGTTGGCTTGTGACGGGTGAATTCGCCGTAGCACATGATGGCGGCAACCCGCACATACTCCGCCACTTCTTCCAGCGACTGCTCCAATTCTTCCTGATCTTCGTCTTCGTCGTAGCCCAGCTGCGCGATGTTGCGCAGATCGTCGATCGCTTCACCGACTTCGTCTTTCACCTGGGCCAGTTTGGGCTGCATCATGCCCAGCCCGAGCAGGAAGTGGTTGACCCAACCGGCCAACGCGTCGGCGCGATCGAACACGCTGACGGCTTCCCCTTCCGGCAACATCAGTTGGAACAGGAATTCGTCGTCTTCCAGCGTTTCGCGCGTCACTTCATACAGCTGTTGCAGCGGTTGGCTGAGCGCCTGCGGGAAGGCGACGCCTTCGTTGGTCAGATCGTGCACCAGCGCCTGCCAGCCGGCATCACGGCTGCCGCCGCACAGCAGGCCGCTGATCAGGCCGTGCATTTCTGCCGCGGTCAGCGCCACCGACTGCTGGTTGAGGGCCACGGTCAAAGATTGGTAACTTGGAAATGTATTCTGTATAGACATGCGCATTCGTCATCGTTGGCAGGATAAGTTCGTGTTATGCTACCACCAAGGTCCGTCGCTATACCAGATAAGCGCGACACCTCAGTGGCTAGTTATAATCGCGATGTGGCAGGTTTCACACTGCGCCGGCGGGTAACGAAAGTGCGGTAAATACGCATTTTGAAACCCTTTTTTGACTGGCAATGTGCGCCACAGTAGATTACAACCAGGTACTGAAAAAGGGGTTGTATCTTGGTACCGAGGTATATATAGTGGCGCCCGCTTTGACGGCCCGGCCAGGGCGGACAAGGCTGGCGCGAAATTTAGGCAGGAAGGTGGCATGTCTGCACAACCGGTAGATATTCAAATTTTTGGCCGCTCGTTAAGAGTCAATTGCCCGCCAGAACAACAAGATGCGTTGAATATGGCGGCGGACGATCTTAACCAACGGTTGCAAGATCTTAAAGTTCGCACTAGAGTCTCCAATACTGAGCAACTGGTTTTCATCGCGGCATTGAACGTCTGTCACGAACTTGCTCAAGAACGGTTGAAAACCCGTGACTATGCGTCCAATATGGAACAACGCATACGGATGCTGCAGCAGACCATTGAACAAGCGTTGCTTGAACAAGGTCGCATCTCTGAACGTCAGGATGCACAATTCGAATAACTTAAGTTGTTGAAATCACAGTTTCGGCAACGAGTACAAAATTTCTCTGAGATGTTCGCCAGCGGGCCAGTCCCCTGAGCCGATATTTAGTACAAACAGAATGTGTTGCTCCGCGATCGGTGAGCACGCTCGGTGCGCCGAGAAGCCTTAAGATTGCGACGGCACGTTCACCTTGAACCATGGGTTCAAGGGTTACAGCCTGCGACGGCATCTCGGAGATTCCCCTTCTCAGCGGTTTATGTGTGCCGAACGCCACACTGAGCAAGCCTGATACGATGCCTTTTCAACCCCAATTCGCGCAGCAGCGCCAAGCCATTCGTCAACTCATACGCCAACGTCGGCGCGAGCTTACGCCGGGCCAGCAACGCTTTGCCGCAGACAAGATAGCCGAGCGCCTCGTCGCGCATACGCACATTAAGGCGGCGCACAGCATCGCGGTATTCCTGTCGTTTGACGGTGAACTCGACACCGGGCCGCTGATCGAGCAACTGTGGACGCTCGGCAAACGGGTTTACCTGCCGGTGCTGCACCCGTTCAGCCCGGGCCACCTGCTGTTCCTGCGCTATGCGCCGGAAACGCCGCTGGTGCGCAATCGCTTCAATATTCTCGAACCGCGCCTCGATGTGCGCCAGGTGCTGCCGCTGGGCGAGTTGGACGTCGTGCTGACGCCGCTGGTGGCGTTCGATCATACCGGGCAGCGTCTGGGCATGGGCGGCGGCTTTTACGATCGCACCCTGCAAAACTGGCGCAGCGGCGGCCCCTATCCTATCGGCCTAGCCCATGATTGCCAGCAGGTGGAGCGCCTGCCGATCGAGCACTGGGATATCCCGCTGCCGGAAATCCTCACCCCGCTCTGCAGCTGGGCGTGGCACGAGCCCAAATAGCAAAAGGCCGGATCGCTCCGGCCTTTTTCGTTGCGGCGAGCCGCCGAATCAGAACAGCAGACGGGCGCGAATGGTGCCGTCGATGGCCTTCATGCGCTGCAGCGCGGCGTCGGCACGCGCGGTTTCCGCTTCAATGTCGATCACCACGTAGCCAATTTCCGGCCCGGTTTGCAGATACTGTGCGGCGATGTTAACCCCCTCTTCGGCGAAGATCTGGTTAATCTGCGTCAGCACGCCCGGGCGGTTTTCGTGGATGTGCAGCAGGCGGCTGGCGTTCGGGCCATGCGCCGGCAGCGACACTTCCGGGAAGTTGACGGCGGACAGGGTCGACCCGTTGTCGGAGTATTTCGCCAGCTTGCCGGCCACTTCGTCGCCGATATTCTCCTGCGCTTCCTGCGTGGAACCGCCGATGTGCGGCGTCAGCAGCACGTTGTCGAACTCACACAGCGGCGAGTTGAACGGATCGCTGTTGGTCGCCGGCTCTTCCGGGAAGACGTCGATCGCCGCGCCCGCCAGGTGATTGCTGGCCAGCGCGTCGCACAACGCGGGAATATCCACCACGGTGCCGCGCGAGGCGTTGATCAGAATGGCGCCCGGTTTCATCAGCGCCAGCTCTTCCGCCCCCATCATGTTCTTGGTGGCCAGCGTTTCCGGCACGTGCAGCGTCACCACGTCGCTCATATTGAGCAGATCGGACAGATGGCGCACCTGCTGCGCGTTACCTAACGGCAGCTTGTTCTCGATGTCGTAGAAGAACACCTTCATGCCCAGCCCTTCGGCCAGAATGCCCAGCTGGGTGCCGATGTGGCCGTAGCCGATGATGCCCAGCTTTTTGCCGCGCGCCTCGTAGGAGCCCACGGCCAGTTTGTGCCACACGCCGCGGTGCGCCTTGGCGTTGGCGGCCGGAATGCCGCGCAGCATCAACAGCAGCTCGCCCAGCACCATTTCGGCCACGGATCGGGTATTGGAGAACGGGGCGTTGAAGACCGGAATACCGCGCTTGGTCGCCGCTTTCAGATCAACCTGGTTGGTGCCGATGCAGAAGCAGCCCACCGCCACCAGTTTTTCTGCGGCGGCGAACACCTCTTCGGTCAGATGCGTACGCGATCGGATGCCGACGAAGTGCGCATCGCGGATGGATGCCTTCAGCGATTCGGTGTCTAACGCACCCTTGTGGTATTCGATGTTGGTATAACCGGCGGCACGTAAATTATCGACCGTGCTCTGATGAACCCCTTCCACCAACAGGAATTTAATCCTGTCTTTCTCCAATGATACTTTTGCCATTTACCCGACCCTATGTTCAGACTTCAGAAGCGGCTGTGACGACACAGCTCCCATCCAACATAACAAAAATAACGCGGGCGGCAATACAAACGATTGCCTGCCCGGCAGGACAAGGCGCAGCGTTGATGGCGGTTTACGGCAGAAAATGCCATAGGGAAAGTTTTCGGCAGAAGCTTTGGGGAGTCAGTTTTCACAATGTGACATAAGTCACCAAATTTGCCGTTTTTCAGAAAAGATATTTTAACCGAAGAATTATGCGGCCCGGCACTACCGGGCCACAAACGGCGGAGGTTTATTTGACCACTTTCACGCCTTCCGGGGTGCCGACCAGCGCCACGTCCGCGCCGCGGTTGGCGAACAGCCCCACGGTCACCACGCCGGCGATGCCGTTGATCTTGTTCTCCAGCGCGATGGCGTCGGTGATGCTCAGGTTATGCACATCGAGGATCACGTTGCCGTTGTCGGTCACCACGTTTTGGCGATACTCCGGCAGGCCGCCGAGTTTCACCAGCTCACGCGCCACGTAAGAGCGAGCCATCGGGATCACTTCCACCGGCAGCGGGAACTTGCCCAGCACGTCCACTTGCTTGCTGGCGTCGACGATGCAGATGAATTTCTTGGCGATGGCGGCGATGACCTTCTCGCGCGTCAACGCCGCGCCGCCGCCCTTGATCATCTGCATATGGCCGTTGATTTCGTCCGCGCCGTCCACGTAGATATCGAGCGAGTCCACTTCATTGCTGTCGAACACGTGAATGCCGAGGCTTTTCAGCTTGGCGGTGGAGGCGTCGGAGCTCGATACCGCGCCTTCGATCTGGTGCTTGATGGAGCCCAGCGCGTCAATAAAGTGGGCGGCGGTAGAACCGGTGCCGACCCCGACGATGGTGCCCGGCGTCACGTATTCCAGCGCTGCCCAGCCCACCGCTTTTTTCAGTTCATCCTGCGTCATAATATGTCCCTTGCCTCTGTACGAAAACGTGTGCGTATTATAGGGTAAAACGCTGTTTTTCACGCCGGCAGGATCACACTTATTTGCCGCAGCCCGCATTTTTAGCCGCTTAGCGGCGAGACGGGGGCGTGATTTTTCCACCTGCGCCGCGCGCAAAATGTGGCATAGTGCCGGTATCATTCTAATTTAAGGGATATCTTTCCGATGAAACGCCCAGACTATCGTACGCTGCAAGCGCTGGACGCGGTGATCCGTGAGCGCGGCTTCGAGCGCGCCGCTCAAAAACTCTGCATCACGCAATCGGCGGTATCCCAACGCATCAAACAGCTGGAAAACCTGTTCGGCCAACCGCTGCTGGTCCGTACCGTGCCGCCGCGCCCGACCGAACAAGGGCAAAAGCTGCTGGCGCTGCTGCATCAGGTGGAATTGCTGGAAGAAGAGTGGCTGGGCAACGACACCGGCGTCGATACGCCGCTGCTGCTGTCGCTGGCGGTCAACGCCGACAGTCTGGCAACCTGGCTGCTGCCGGCGCTGAAGCCGGTGCTGGCGGATTCCCCCATTCGCCTGAATCTGCAGGTGGAAGATGAAACCCGCACCCAGGAGCGGCTGCGCCGCGGTGAGGTGGTGGGCGCGGTAAGTATTCAGCCGCAGCCGCTGCCGAGCTGCCTGGTGGATCGGCTGGGGGCGCTGGATTACCTGTTCGTGGCCTCCAGCGCCTTCGCCGAGCGCTATTTCCCGAGCGGCGTCACCCGCTCCGCGCTGCTGAAAGCGCCGGCGGTGGCCTTCGACCATCTCGACGACATGCATCAGGCGTTCCTGCAGCAGAACTTCGATCTGTCGCCGGGCAGCGTGCCCTGCCACATCGTGAACTCGTCAGAAGCCTTCGTGCAGCTGGCGCGTCAGGGCACCACCTGCTGTATGATCCCTCACCTGCAGATCGAAAAGGAGCTGGCATCCGGTGAACTGATCGATCTGACGCCGGGGCTGTACCAGCGCCGCATGCTGTACTGGCACCGCTTCGCGCCGGAAAGCCGCATGATGCGCAAAGTGACCGACGCGCTGCTGGAACACGGCCATCAGGTGCTGCGCCAGGATTAAAACGAAAAAAGGTTCGCCGCAGCGAACCTTTTCTTCAATACGAACACCTTACTGCGCGGCGTTGCGCTGCAGCTCGAACACCACATCCACCTGATCGTCGAAGTGAATGCTTTGCTGCTCATAGGTTTGCGCCGCGTCGCTTTCCGCCGCCGCACCGGCCGCCTTATACATCCGCGCCACCGGCATCGGCTGGTAGTTGGCAACCCGGTAGCGAATGCTGTACACCGGCCCCAGCTTGGCGTGGAAGCCTTTGGCCAGGGATTCGGCCTGCTGAGTCGCGTTCTCGATCGCTTTTTGCCGCGCCTGCTCGCGATACACGTCCGGCTTGGCGACGCCCAGCTCCACCGCGCGGATCTCGTTCAGGCCGGATTTCAGCGCGCCGTCCAGCAGCTCGTTCAGCTTGTCCAACTGACGCAGGGTCACCTGCACCTGACGCACCGCCCGGTAGCCCTTCAGCACCGACTCGCCGGTTTTCAGGTAGTCGTACTCCGGCTGGGTGCGCAGGTTGGCGGCGCTGATGTCTTTCTTCTCGATGTTGTTTTTCTGCAGGAAATCAAAGTACTGCGCTACGCGCTCGTCCACCTGCTTCTTCGCTTGGGCGGCGTCTTTGGAGGAAACGCTCACTTCGATCGCCAGGGTGGCGATATCCGGCGTGGCGTCCACGCTGGCGGTGCCGGAGGTGACGACGTGCGGCCCTTCAGGCACTTCAGCCGCCTGCAGCGCCATCGGTAACGTCCCTAATCCGACCATTGCGGCCATAGCCAATGCTTTTAGCTTCACAGTGTCTCCTTAATGACAGGCTGTCTCTGATCGCCGGCTTTTCCCTGTGAGAACCGCCGGATTCCTGGCATCAAACGTAGCATATCGCGCGGCGTTTTGAATTCGGATTAGTGGCAAATTCTTATAAATTTGCCCCCTGCCAGGCCAGCTGCAGCGCGATGCCCCACATCACCAGCCCGACCAGCGCGTTGATGATGCGCTGCGCCCGCTGGGTGTTCAGCCACGGCGCCAGCCAGGAGGCCAGCAGCGCCAGCCCGAAGAACCACACCGCCGACGCGCTGACCGCGCCGAGCGCGAACCAGGAGCGTACGTCCGCCGTCAGTTGCCCGCCCAGGCTGCCGAGCACCACAAAGGTATCCAGATAAACGTGCGGGTTCAGCCAGGTAACCGCCAGCATGGTGACCACGAGGCGCCAGCGGCTCTGCGCCAGCTCCTGCGCCGCGGCCTGCGCCGGTTGCGGGCTGAAGGCGGAACGGAACGCGCCCCAGCCGTACCACAGCAGAAACGCCACCCCGCCCCAGGTGACCAGCGCCAGCAGCAGCGGCGAGCGGGTCAGCAACGCGCTGCCGCCGAAAATACCGGCGCAGATCAGCACGATATCGCTCAACGCGCACAGCGAGGCGATCATCAAATGATACTGGCGGCGAATGCCCTGATTCATCACGAATACGTTCTGCGGGCCCAGCGGCAGGATCATGGCGGCGCTCAGGGCAAAACCCTGCAGGAAGACGGCTAACATGGGAGATTCCTCGAATGATAAAAGGCGCCGGACGAGGGCGCGTGTCGGTCAACACGCGCATCATACGAGGAAGCGATCATTAGGTGAAATTGATGTTTCTAATCCAGTATCAGAGATGCTAATACTTAAATCGGTGTGACGAACCCCAGCTCCTGCGAGATGCGTTGCGCAGTGGCCAGCACCGGTTTAATCAGACTTTTGACGCCGATTTGCTGCAGCTTGGCGGTCGGCAGAGAAACAGACACCGCATAGGGCACGCGCTGTTGAATATCGAATACCGGCGCCGCCACGCAGGAGACCCCCAGCTCGTTTTCTTCGCGATCCATCGCCATACCGCGCTGGCGAATATCGGCCAGTTCCTCATACATTTTCGGCAGCTCGGTGATGGTATTGCGCGTCAGCGTCTGAATCTCCTGCTGATGGCTCTGCCAGTAGTGGGCCGGGTAATCGTCGTTGCCGTAGGCCATGAAGATTTTACCCATCGCCGAACAGTACAGCGGCATATGCTGGCCGATATAGGCGCGGGTGCGCATCATGCCGGTGGTTGGCTCCAGCTTGTAGATCAGGATGACGTGGTCGTCTTCGCGGCTGGAGAAGTTGACCGTCTCCCCCACTTCCAGGTTCAGCTGTTCCAAATGCGGCGCAGCCACGTGAATGATATTGAGTGACGACAGCGCCTTCTGGCCGATGGAAATGAACTTGGTGGTCAGGCGGTAACTGCCCGGCGACGGCGCCTGGGTCACATAGCCGCTGGTGTGTAACCCCTGAAGCAAGCGGTGCACCGTGCTCTTGTTCATGCCGGCCAGTTCGGACAGATGCGCCAGTGGGCATCCATTAGGGAAATTGCTCAGGATCTCAATCAACTGCAAACCGCGGAACAGGCTTTGGCTGCCCAGCGGTTTGTCTTTCTTGTCATCTTTCTCGTCGACGGCTTTCAGGCTCATAGCGAAAATCTCTCCAGTGTCGAACCGCCAACCGGCGCCGCGGCGAAGTCAGCAGGCTCTTTGCCGGGCATGTTACCCCAAGGCCTGCATCAGGTGAAGACGGAACGCCGTTTCATTGTCCGCAGCGGGCCAAAAATCCGCAATATTTCCCCCGCATTGAAGTGAGCCATCGGTCACACTTCCGCAAAGTAATAAATAACCCATTGTTTAATAAAAACAATTAAAACCTAATCCCCTTTGATTTAGCGCAACGAACGTCATATTATTTTTGAAATTGAATTTCGCATATTGAAATCTAAAGGCCAGATACTCACCAGCGGTTTAGCTGATTTGCCCGGCATCGTCGCATGGGCACAACACCAGGGGCGCATCACATGACTATCGATAATGCGGCACAACCCATCCTTACCCTCAGCCACATCGTCAAGCGATTTGGCGGCAACGTGGCGGTCAACGACGTCAGCCTGCAGGTGATGCCGGGCGAGGTTCTGGCGCTGCTGGGCGAAAACGGCGCCGGCAAATCGACGCTGATCAAAGTGCTGGCGGGCGTCTACCCGCGCGACGGCGGCGATATTCGTTTTCAGGGCGCAAGCATCGCCTCCGCCGCCGCGATAAAAAGCGCCAGCCGCCAGCCGATCGCCTTTATTCATCAGGATCTCGGCCTGATTGAATGGATGACGGTGGCGGAGAACATGGCGCTGGTGATGGGGTTTCCCCGCCGCTTTGGGTTGATCGACTGGCGAGCCATTCGCCGCCGGGCGGCGCAGGCGCTGCACGACGTCGGTATCGCGCTCGATCCCGATGCGCGCGTCTTCGAACTGTCGCGCACCGAAAAATCGCTGCTGGCGATCGCCCGCGCGGTGGCGGTCAACGCCGAGCTGCTGGTGCTGGATGAACCGACCGCCTCCCTGCCCGCCAACGACGTGCGCCATCTGTTCGCCGTGATCAACCGGCTGCGCGCCAAAAAGGTCGGCATGATTTATGTCACCCACCGCCTGGACGAAGTGATCGAAATCGCCGATCGGGTCTGCGTAATGCGCGACGGGCGCTATGTCGCCGGCGGCCGCACCGCCGACTACTCGCTGCGCGATCTGGTGCAAACCATCGTCGGTGAAGCGATGGCGGACGATCAGCGCGAACCGCTACCGGAACATCGTCCGCCGGTGCTGCAGCTCGATAGCGTCACGGTAGGCGACATCGGCCCGGTGAGCTTCGATTTGCAGCCGGGCGAGATGCTGGCACTGGCCGGCCTGCGCGGGGCCGGGCAAGAAGAGATTGGCCGGCTGCTGTTCGGGTTGCGCCAGGCCGTAGGCGGCGCGATTCGGTTTCGCGATCGGCCCTATCAGGCGAGCTCCCCGCAGCAGGCGATGGCGTGCGGCGTTTCGCTGGTGGCGGGCGATCGCACCGGCGAAAGCCTGGTGATGTCGATGAGCGTGCGTGAAAACCTGTTTATCAACCCCTGCGCCAGCGGCCACCGGCTGCTCTCCCGCTACGGGCGGCGAGCGGAGATCGGCGCCAGTTGGTGGAAAGTGCAGCTGTTCGACGTGCGCCCCAAGGACGTCAATATCGATATCAGCGCACTGTCCGGCGGCAACCAGCAAAAGGTGGTGATGGCGCGCTGGATGCACCTGGGAGCGCCGCTGCTGATCCTGGAAGATCCCACCGCCGGCGTGGACGTCGGCGCACGAGCGGAAATCTACCACCTGCTGAATAAATCCCTGGCGGAAGGCGTAGCGGTGCTGGTGATCTCCAACGATTTCGAGGAGATCGCCCATATTTGCAACCGCGCACTGGTGTTCAACCGTGGGAAAGTGGTCGGCGAGCTGAAAAATCAGCAGGTGTCATTCGCCAATTTATTGGAGCTGGCCTCTGCCAGCACCGGGGAAAGCGTCGCAATCACGTCAGAATCCGAGGTAGGCCATGTCTAAAACATCCGTTAAATCAACCGCGCTGGAGCAGCGCGTCAGTCTGGCGCAGGACGGCGCCGGCCCCTGGCTGATGCAGGTTCTCACCCGCTATGGCCTGCTGCTGCTGTGCGTCGCGCTGGTCGTGCTGTTCTCACTGCTCACCCCCTCCTTCGCGTCGATGCTGACGCTGCAGGCGATCCTGTCGAGCAAGGCCAAAATCGCCCTGTTGGCGCTGGCGGCGACCATCCCGATGATCGTGGGCAAGATCGATCTTAACGTCGGTTTCGGCATTGTGTTGTGGCATATCCTGGCGATCACGCTGCAGGTGGAATACGGCTTCTCCTGGCAGATGGCGGTGCTGACGGTGCTGGCGATCTCGGCGCTGTACGGGTTGCTGAACGGCATTCTGGTGGCGCTGGCCGATATCGACAGCTTCGTCGCCACTCTCGGCTCCGGCACCGTGCTGTACGCCATTGCCCTGTGGCACTCCGGCGGGCGGCAGATCGTCGGCGACTTGCCGGATGCCTTTATCGCGCTGCACCACACCGAGATCGCCGGCATTCCGATCGTGGCGTTTTACGTGCTGATCGTCGCGGTGGTGCTGTGGCTCATCACCGAACATACCCCGCTCGGCCGCTGCATGTATGCGGTGGGCGGCAACCCGGCGGCGGCGCGCCTGAACGGCATCTCGGTCAACCGCTTCACGATCGGCGCTTTCATCGCCTCCAGCGTGCTCACCGGTTTCAGCGGCGTGTTGATCGCCGCCGAACAGGGCGTCGGCCAGGCCAGCGTCGGCATGGACTATCTGCTGCCGGCGCTGGTCGGCGCCTTCCTCGGCAGCACCACCATTCGCCCTGGGCGCGTCAACGTCTGGGGCACCGTGGTCGGCATCGCCATTCTGGCTATCGGCATCGCCGGCATTCAGCAGTTCGGCGGTGAATTCTGGGTCGAGCCGCTGTTCAACGGCGCGACGCTGTTGCTGTCGATCACCCTGGCCGGCTATGCCCAACGCCGCCGGCTGCTCAATCAGAAAGCGGTACAACGCAGCCAGGCGACGCCGGCTGACAACAACAATCAGACAGCGACCCACCCTTAAACCAGGAGCACACCATGAAACGCATTTGGCTGTTACCGGGGTTCACCACATTATTGCTCGCCGCATCGCCGACCTGGGCCGACGTCTATCTCGATCAGGCCACCGCCGCCGTCGCGAAGGCCACCGCCAGCGCCACCCAGTGGGACGGCCCCACCAGCGGCCCGCAGCTGCAGGCCAACAAGAAGATCATTTTTATCGCCTCCGACATGAAGAACGGCGGCGTGCAAGGGGTGCAACAGGGGTTGAGCGAAGCGGCGAAAGCCGCCGGCTGGAAGCTGGAAACGCTCGACGGCGGCGGCTCGGTGAAAGATCAGCTGGCATCGCTCAATCAGGCCATCGCCCAGAAACCGGACGGCATCGTGATCGGCGGCTGGAACCCTAACGTCGCCAAGATCCCGCTGAAAAAGGCCGTGCAGCAGGGTATCGTGCTGACCGCCTGGCATGCGGTGCCGGAACCGGGCCCCATCGCCAAATACAACGTGTTCTATAACGTCACGTCGGACTCCAACGAAGTGGCGCGCATCGCCGCGCAATACGCGGTGGTGCAGTCCGGCGGCAAGGCGAGCGTGTTGATCTTCACCGACTCGCTGTACCAAATCGCCTTGGACAAGGCCAACGTCATGAAAGAAGAGATCGCCAAATGCAGCGGCTGCACGCTGCTGGAATTCATCGACACGCCGCTGGCCGATACCGCCAACCGCATGCCGGCGATGACCTTCAGCCTGCTGCAGAAGTACGGCGACAAATTCCAATATGCGCTGGCGATCAACGATCTGTACTTCGACTTTATGGCGCCGGCGCTGAAGACCGCCGGCAAAGGCGGCAAGAACGCACCTTACAACGTATCGGCCGGCGACGGTTCAATCTCCGCTTACCAGCGTATCCGCTCAGGCGACAGCCAGTCGGCGACGGTGCCGGAACCCTTGAAGCTGCACGGTTGGCAACTGCTGGACGAATTCAACCGCGCCTTCGCCAAGCAGCCGCCTTCCGGCTACGTCACCCCGGCGCATCTGGTCACCCGCGACAATATCGCCGCCGACGGCGGTGCCAATAACCTGTATGACCCGCAAAACGATTATCAGGGCCATTACAAAGCGATCTGGGGCGTGAAGTGAACGGCGATTCATTGCGCACGCACGCCCGGCTCGAGCGCCTGTGTTCGCCGGCGATCTGGGCCGAGGGGCCGGTGTGGCTGCCGCAGGAGGATGCGGTGGTGTTCAGCGACGTGAAAGGCAATCGCATGTTCCGCTGGTCGCGCCGGGGTGAGCTAAGCCTATACCGCTCGCCGTCTCACTACGCCAACGGCAATGCGCGCGACGGCGAGGGGCGCGTGATCAGCTGCGAACACGGGCGGCGCGGCATTAGCCGCACCGAAAGCGATGGCGAGGTACGCCTGTTGATCGACCGCGTCGACGGCAAGCGCTTTAATTCGCCGAACGACGTGGCGGTGCGCTCCGACGGCACCCTATGGTTCACCGATCCGCCCTACGGCATCATCGGCGACGAAGAGGGTTACAAATCGGAAAGCCAGGTGATCGGCTGTTATCTCTACAGCTTCGATCCGCGCGACGGTTCGCTGACCATCGCCGCCTGCGACCTGCAGCGCCCGAACGGCCTGGCGTTTTCACCGGATGAAAAATGGCTGTACGTTGCGGACATGTCGATCGTGGATTTTCCGACGCAGGGCCGCCGCGAGCTGCGCGTCTATGCGGTCAACGGCCGCGAGCTGGAAGCCGGCCGCCGTTTCGCGACGGTGGAGCCCGGTTTCCCGGACGGCTTCTGCGTCGATCGGGCCGGCAATCTGTTTTGCAGCTGCGCCGACGGCGTGCTGGTCTTTGATCCACAGGGGCGACAGATCGACAAAATCAGCGTGCCGGAACGCGTCTCCAATTGTACCTTCGGCGGCCCGAACGGCGATGAGCTCTATATCACCGCCACGACCTCGCTCTACCGCATGGTGCTGAACACCCGCGGTTAGCCGGGGCCTCGCAAGACGCAGGGTGGGTTTCGATCCGCCCTGCTTTGTCGCGTCTGAAGCACGTCATTCCCACCAAAACGTGGCGGCGATCACAAAACCACCACTCAATTTTAACGTCATGTTTTTCATGAATAATTTTACCCCCTCTTGCTTTGACTTCCCTGAACCGCCGGGATAGCATTTATTTGAAATGCAATTTCGTATATTGAAATTTAGCGAACCAAAAACAGACGATTCGCACAGGCGGAGAACCGGCATGAGAGTGAGTTACAGCGAGTTAAAACAGCAATTCAAACGCGTGCTGCTGGCGCGCGGCGTGGCGGAACACACCGCCGACGACTGCGCCGGCATGTTCGCCGACACCACCGCCAGCGGCGTTTACTCCCACGGCGTTAACCGCTTTCCGCGCTTTATTCAGCAGTTGGACGCCGGCGATATCGTGCCGGACGCCGAACCCAGCAAACTGTTGTCTCTGGGGGCGATCGAGCAATGGGATGCGCACCAGGGCATCGGCAACCTTACCGCCCGCCGCATGATGGATCGCGCCATGCAATTAGCCGACGATCATGGCATCGGCCTGGTGGCGCTGCGCAACGCCAACCACTGGATGCGCGGCGGCGGTTACGGCTGGCAGGCGGCGGAGAAAGGCTATATCGGCATTTGCTGGACCAACTCGATCGCCGTGATGCCGCCGTGGGGCGCCAAAACGTGCCGTATCGGCACCAACCCGCTGATCGTCGCCGTGCCCGGCAACCCGATCACCATGGTGGATATGTCGATGTCGATGTTTTCCTACGGCGCGCTGGAGCTGAACCGGCTGGCGGGCAAAACCCTGCCGGTGGACGGCGGCTTCGACAACGACGGCCACCTGACCCGCGATCCGGCCACCATCGAAGAGAACCGGCGCATTTTGCCGATGGGGTATTGGAAAGGATCGGCGCTGTCGATCGTGCTGGACATGATCGCTACCCTGCTGTCCGGCGGCGCCTCGGTGGCGGAAGTGACGGAAGATCACCGCGACGAATACGGCGTCTCCCAGGTGTTCATCGCGATTGAGATAGACCGGTTGATCGACGGCGACAGCCGCGATCAAAAACTGCAGCGCATCATGGACTACGTCACCAGCGCCGAACGGGACAACCCCGACGTCGCCATTCGCCTGCCGGGCCACAAGTTCCCGCTCATTCTGGAAGAAAACCTGCGCGACGGCATTCCGATTGACGAACGAGTCTGGGCGCGCATTCAGGCGCTATAACGGGAGGATCATCATGATATTCGGCCACATCGCCAACACCGCGCCCGAGCAGTATCCGACGCCGGTCGCCAACGCCGTCGTCTATCTGCAACGCACCGATTTCAGCGTCTTGCCCGCAGGGCGTTATGAAGATCCCGCCACCGGCTACGTGGTGCAAGTGCTGGATCTGCATACCCAACCACCGGATGCGCTGCGCCCGGAAGTGCATAGGCAAAACGTCGACGTGCAGTTTCTGGTCAGCGGCACCGAGCTTATCGGCGTAGCGGCGGACAGCGGCGACAACGTCGTTCATCAGGAGCTGCTGGCGCAGCGCGACATCCTGTTTTATCAGGACGTGGCCGACGAATCCTGGCTCACGATGCAACCCGGCAACTTCGCGGTATTTTTTCCGCAGGACGTGCATCGCCCGGCCTGCATTAACCAGCGCCCCAGCGCGATACGCAAGGTGGTGGTGAAGATACCGCTGGCGTCGTTTAGCGCCTGATCGGCCGCAACACCCGTAACGATAACAACACCGGTCCATGGGGCCTGTGCGGGCGCCCTTGCGCTCAAACCAAGCAAAACAATAACGCCCGACCCTACAAAAAAGCGAACATCGAAAGAGGTCCTTATGAATACAGCCTCCGTTTCCGTCAGCCAAAGCCAGGCGATACCCAAGCTCCGCTGGCTGAGGATCGTGCCGCCGATCCTCATCACCTGCATCATTTCTTACATGGACCGGGTCAATATCGCCTTCGCCATGCCCGGCGGCATGGATGACGAACTCGGCATCACCGCCTCGATGGCCGGGCTGGCCGGCGGCATTTTCTTCATCGGTTACCTGTTTCTGCAGGTGCCCGGCGGCAAGCTGGCGGTATACGGCAACGGCAAGAAATTCATCGGCTGGTCACTGTTGGCCTGGGCGGTGATCTCGGTGCTGACCGGCCTGGTCACCAACCAATACCAGCTGCTGTTCCTGCGCTTCGCCCTCGGCGTTTCCGAAGGCGGCATGCTGCCGGTGGTGCTGACCATGATCAGCAACTGGTTCCCGGATAAGGAGCGCGGCCGCGCCAACGCCATCGTCATCATGTTCGTACCGATCGCCGGCATCCTCACCGCCCCGCTGTCGGGTTGGATCATCACCGCCTGAGACTGGCGCATGCTGTTCCTGGTGGAGGGGGCTCTGTCGCTGGTGGTGATGGCACTGTGGTACTTCACCATCAGCAACCGGCCGCAGGAAGCCAAATGGATCTCGCAGGCGGAAAAAGAGTATCTGGTGAAGACCCTGCACGACGAACAGCTGCTGATTAAAGGAAAAACGGTGCGCAACGCCTCGCTGCGCCGGGTGCTGGGCGACCGGATCATGTGGCAGTTGATCCTGGTGAATTTCTTCTACCAGACCGGTATCTACGGCTACACCCTGTGGCTGCCGACCATTTTGAAAGGGCTGACCCACGGCGATATGGAGCAAGTGGGCCTGCTCGCTATCCTGCCCTATATCGGCGCCATCTTCGGCATGCTGATCATCTCCACCCTCTCTGATCGCACCGGCAAGCGCAAAGTCTTCGTCGCCCTACCGCTGGCCTGCTTTGCTGCCTGCATGGCGCTGTCGGTGCTGCTGAAGGATCACGTCTGGTGGTCTTACGCTGCGCTGGTCGGCTGCGGCGTGTTTATTCAGGCGGCAGCCGGGGTGTTCTGGACCATCCCGCCCAAATTGTTCAACGCCGAAGTGGCCGGCGGCGCGCGCGGCGTGATCAATGCGCTGGGCAACCTCGGCGGCTTTTGCGGCCCGTATATGGTCGGCGTCCTGATCAGCCTGTTCAGCAAGGACGTCGGCGTCTACAGCCTGGCGGCCTCGTTGGCGATCGCCTCCGTGCTGGCGTTGATGCTGCCCAATAAATGCGACCACGGCACGAGGAAAGAATGATGGAATATTGGCTGGGGCTCGACTGCGGCGGCACCTTCATCAAGGCGGGATTATACGACCACAGGGGCCATGAACACGGCGTTGCGCGGCGCAATCTGGCGATCGTCGCGCCGCAGCCCGGCTGGGCCGAGCGCGATATGGCATCGCTGTGGCGCACCGCCGCCGACGTGATCCGCGAAGTGCTGTCCGCCAGCGGCGTCGCCGCCGGCGCCATCCAGGCCATCGGCATCTCGGCGCAGGGCAAGGGCGCATTTCTGTTGGATAAGCAGGGGCAGCCGCTGGGCAACGCCATGCTCTCTTCCGATCAGCGCGCGCTGGCGCTGGTGCAGGAATGGCAACGGCAGGGCGTGCCGCAGGCGCTGTATCCGCAAACGCGCCAAACGCTGTGGACCGGGCACCCGGTCTCGCTGCTGCGCTGGCTGAAGCGGCATCAGCCGGAACGTTACGCCCGCATCGGCAGCGTGCTGATGGCGCACGACTACCTGCGCTATTGCCTGACCGGCGAGCTGGCCTGCGAAGAAACCAATATCTCCGAATCCAACCTGTATCAGATGCGCAGCGGACGCTATGACCCGGCGCTGGCGCAGCTGCTGGGTATCGGCGACATCATGCCCGCCCTGCCGACGATTGTCGGTTCGGCCGATATCGCCGGGCGCGTCGCGGCAAACGCCGCGGCCATCACCGGCCTGCAAACCGGCACCCCGGTGGTCGGCGGGCTGTTCGACGTGGTGTCCACCGCGCTGTGCGCCGGCCTGCAGGACGAAACCCGGCTCAATGCGGTGATGGGAACCTGGTCAGTCACCAGCGGCATCACCGACGCCATCGTCGAGGGTTTCGATCATCCCTTTGTCTATGGCCGCCACGCCGAAAGCGGCCAATACATCGTGCATGAAGCCAGCCCCACGTCCGCCGCCAACCTGGAATGGTTCTGTCGCCAATGGGGGCTGCAGGACTACGGCCAGCTTAACCGCTGGGTCGCCGCCCTGCCGAAAGCCGCCGGCGATCTGCTGTTCGCCCCTTTCCTGTACGGATCCAACGCCGGCCTGGGGCTGAGCGCCAGCTTCTACGGCCTGCAGGCCTTCCACCAGCGCGAGCACCTGGTGCAGGCGATCTACGAGGGCGTGGTGTTCTGCCACATGACGCACCTTAACCGCATGCGCCGGCGTTTCCCTGAGGCGCAGGCGCTGCGCGTGACCGGCGGCCCTGCCAAATCCCTCCCCTGGATGCAAATGTTCGCCGACGTCAGCGGCCTGCCGGTGGAGCTGCCGCAGGTGGAAGAAACCGGCTGTCTGGGCGCGGCGATGGCGGCCATGGTCGGCAGCGGCGCCTTCAACGATTTCACCGCCGCCCAGCACCGGCTGGCGCCGCGTATCGAGCGGCTGCTGCCAGATGCGGCCGCCGCTGAAGCTTACGACAACAAACACCAACGTTATCAGGCACTGATTGCTGCATTGCAAAATCTGCAGCCCGCCAACAAGGAGGCTCCATGAGCACGAAACCGCGCCTGCAGTTGGCGCTCGATCAAACCCGTTTGGATACGGCGCTGCGCACCGCCGAGACCCTCAGCCCCCATGTGGACATCATCGAGGCCGGTACCATTTTGTGCATCAGCGCCGGCATTCAGGCGGTTAGCGCGCTGCGCGAACGCTGCCCGCAGCACACGCTGGTGGCCGATCTCAAGGTGGCCGACGCCGGCGCGACGCTGGCCGAGCAGGCTTTCGGCCAGGGCGCGGACTGGATGACGGTGATCTGCGCCGCGCCGTTGGCCACCATGGCCAGCGCGCGGGAGGTCGCCGAGCGTCACGGCGGTGAAATCCAGATCGAACTGTTCGGCCGCTGGACATTGGAGGATGCACGGCAATGGCGCGGCCTCGGCATTCGCCAGGCGATCTATCACCGCGGCCGCGACGCGCAGGCCAGCGGGCAAACCTGGAGCCGGCAGGATCTGGATCGGATGAAGGCGCTGTCCGATCTGGGCATCGAACTGTCGGTGACCGGCGGCATTACGCCCGCCGACCTGTCGCTGTTTAAAGAGATCGCCGTCATCGCCTTTATCGCTGGCCGCGCGCTGGCCGAAGCCGGGGATCCGCCGGCGGCCGCCAGGCAGTTCCGCACCGCCATCGATGACATCTGGAGATCATGATATGCGTCAGCACCCGTTGGGAATTTACGAGAAAGCGCTACCGAAACACCTGAGCTGGCCCGAACGCCTGGCGCTGGCCAAGGCCTGCGGCTTCGACTTCGTCGAAATGTCGGTGGACGAAAGCGATGAACGCCTGGCGCGTCTGAGCTGGAGCAAGGCGCAGCGCCTGGCGCTGGTGGACGCCATGCTGGAAACCGGCATCCGCATCCCGTCGATGTGCCTCTCCGGCCACCGGCGCTTTCCGTTTGGCAGCCACGATCCGGCGCTGCGCCAGCGCGCCTTCGACGTGATGGAACAGGCCATTCAGTTGGCCCAAGACGTCGGTATCCGCACCATCCAGCTGGCCGGCTACGACGTGTATTACGAAGAGCAGGACGAGGGGACGCTGGCGCGCTTTAGCGAAGGCATGCAGTGGGCGGTAGAACGTGCCGCCGCCGCCCAGGTGATGCTGGCGGTGGAAATTATGGATACCGCCTTTATGAACTCGATCGGTAAATGGAAAGCCTGGGACGCCCTGCTGGCCTCACCGTGGTTCACGGTGTATCCAGACGTTGGCAACCTCAGCGCCTGGGGCAACGACGTGCCGCGCGAGCTGGAGCTGGGCATCGATCGCATCGCCGCCATTCACCTGAAAGACACCTACCCGGTCACCGCCGCTTCGCCGGGGCACTTCCGTGACGTGCCGTTTGGCGAAGGCTGCGTCGACTTCGTCGAGGTGTTTCGCACGTTGCAGCGCCTCAATTACCGCGGCGCATTCCTGATTGAGATGTGGACAGAAAAAGCCGAGGAGCCGGTGGCCGAGATCGTTCAGGCCCGCCGCTGGATCGAACAGAAAATGCAACAAGGGGGCATGACATGCTGACTCAGTTAAAACAACAGGTGCTGGAGGCCAATCTCGATCTGCCGCGCCATAAGCTGGTGACCTTTACCTGGGGCAACGTCAGCGCGGTGGATCGCGAACGCGGCCTGGTGGTGATCAAGCCTTCCGGCGTTGAATACGAGCATATGACGGCGGAGGATATGGTGGTGGTCGATCTGGCCAGCGGCCGCACCGTCGAAGGGGCAAAGAAACCGTCGTCGGACACCGCCACCCATCTGGCGCTGTACCGCGAATTTGCCGATATCGGCGGCATCGTCCACACCCATTCCCGCCACGCCACCATCTGGGCGCAGGCCGGGCTGGACATCCCCGCCTGGGGAACCACCCACGCCGACTATTTTTATGGCGCTATCCCCTGCACGCGCCTGATGACCCAGGATGAAATTGAGCACGATTACGAACTGGAAACCGGCAAGGTGATTATCGAAACCTTCCGCCGGCGCGATATCAATCCCAACGCTATCCCAGCGGTACTGGTCAACGCCCACGGCCCCTTCGCCTGGGGCAAAGACGCCCACAATGCGGTGCATAATGCGGTGGTGCTGGAAGAAATTGCCTACATGGGCATTTTCTCACGCCAGCTGACGCCGGGCATCCACAGCATGCAGCGCGAACTGTTGGACAAACACTACCTGCGCAAACACGGCCAAAACGCCTACTACGGGCAGTAGCGCGCCAGGGCCATAATCGTTGCGCCCGATGCTTTGCCGCATCGGGTGCCAGCGGGCATGAGGCGCAGTGATAACGATAACCGCATTCGCCCATCGGCGAAAAATTCGCTATCATCCGCACCCACCCTCCAGCCGGCCGCCCGATGTCTACGATCACCGATACCTTTATCGCCCCGCCATGCCATGACCAAATAGAGATCCTCTATCAGGACGATCATCTGGCGCTGATCAATAAGCCGGCCGGGCTGCTCAGCCTGTCGGGCAAGAATCCGCAGAATCTCGATTCGGTACACCATCGGCTGGTACAGATCTTCCCCGGCTGCACCCTGGTGCACCGCCTGGATTTCGGCACGTCCGGCTTGATGGTGGTGGCCCGCAACAAGGCCGTCAACGCCGCACTCTGCCGGCAGTTCAGCGAGCGCACCGTCGGCAAAGTGTACTGCGCGCTGCTGTGCGGCCATCTGGCGGATAACGAAGGGGTAATAGACGCGGCGATCGCCAAAGATCCGGCGCTGTTCCCGCTGATGTCGATTTGCGCCCTCCACGGCAAGCCCGCCCGCTCCCGCTATCGGGTCGTCGAGCGTTTTTATCGTGAAGCGGAAGACGGGATCTCGCTGCCGCTGACGCGGGTGCAGCTCATCCCGGAGACCGGGCGCACCCACCAGCTGCGTATTCACAGCCGGCAGTTGGGCCACCCTATTTTAGGCTGCGATCTGTATGGCGGGCGACTGCTGCCGGGTACCGAACAGACGCCGCGGCTGATGCTGCACGCCAGCGAGCTGGACTTTGTGCACCCCATTAGCGGGGAGCGGATCGCCGCTCGTCACGCCGCGCCGTTCTGAACGCGGCTTACCACATCAAATCGTCGGGCACTTTAAAGTCGGCGTACGGATCGTCTTCATCCTGTTCTTCCTGACTCAGCGCGCTGTGCAGCACAATGCTGGCCGCATCGCGCTGCGCGATTTTATCGGCGACGCTCGCGGGGATAATCGCGTATTCACACTCTTCCCGGTTCTCGACCACCAGGCGTGCAATGGCGAGGCGGCCATTGATCAGCTGGGTTTGCGTCGCCTTATCCACCAGGATTTTCTTGATCAGGTTACCGTCGGTGAAGTTGAAACCGATATCGCCTTTCGCCAGAACGATGCGGTTCATTTCGATCAGCTGTTTCACCTGCGCCTTGTACTCTTTGGACAGCGCGGCCTGCTTTTGCTGCTCGTTCAGCTGCTTATCGCGCTCAAGCTGCGCCTTTTTATTCTCTTCCACCGCCTCTCTGGCCTCGCGGGCCTGAACGCGTGATTTTTTAGCCGTTCTTTGGACTTTGGCCATTTTCTTGCTGGTTACCAAGCCCGCTTTGAGCATCTGCTCTTGTAAGGTGAGTTTTGTCATGTTCGTGTCTGAAGCCGTGGGATCATTGGGGGATTATACCCGTAATTTTTCAGGCTGCACCAGGTTGCCGGCCCGGTACGTTGGCGGTTTGCGCCGCAGGGCGACGGCGGCCACGCCAGATCATGAATAGCGCTCATGTGGTAATGAAATTAAGTCTCTTTCACTCCCACCGGGACTCTGGCAAAAATAGACCTCATTAACGACAGACAATATGAAATCGGCTGAATAAAAAAAGAGAAAAACAACCCATTGAAAGAAATGGATAAATCCAGCCTTCATATCATATAACAGGATGCTATAAGACGATGAATAGAGACTTTGCCTTTACGATTAAGAGCAGTTCTTTCGATGAAGATTATAACCCTTCTGAAAGTACGCGTATCACCACCAACTTCGCCAATTTGGCCAGAGGGGAAAACCGCCGGGAGAACCTGCGCAACACGCTGGTGATGATTAACAATCGCTTCAATTCGTTGGCGCATTGGGATAACCCCAAGGCCGACCGCTATTCGGTTGAGCTTGACATCATTTCGGTGGAGATGCGCGTTGAAGATCAGGGCGCCAGCTTCCCGGTGATCGAAATCCTGAAAACCAACATCATCGATAAAAAAACGCAAAAGCGAATTGAGGGCATCGTCGGAAACAATTTCTCGTCTTACGTGCGCGATTATGACTTTAGCGTCTTGCTGCCGGCGCACAATAAAAACACGGCGGAATTCACTATCCCGAATGATTTCGGCGATTTGCACGGCAATATCTTTAAGCACTTCGTCAATTCAAACGAATACCATGAGAATTTCAGCAAACCGCCGGTGATCTGCCTCAGCGTGTCCAGCAAAGACACCTATCATCGGACGGGCAATCAACATCCGGTGTTGGGCGACGAGTATCGGCAAGACGGCGCTTCGCTGACCGACCGGTATTTTAAAAAAATGGGCCTGCAGGTGCGCTATTTCATGCCGAAAAATAGCGTCGCGCCCTTGGCGTTTTATTTCCCCGGGGATTTGCTGAGCGATTACACCGATCTGGAGCTGATCGGCACCATCAGCACGATGGAGACCTTCCAAAAAATCTATCGGCCTGAAATTTACAATGCCAACTCGGCGGCGGGGCAATGCTATCAGCCAAGCCTGAATAACCAGGACTATTCATTAACCAAGATTGTTTACGATCGCGAAGAGCGTAGCCAGTTAGCGATTGAGCAGGGGAAATTTACGGAAGAGCAATTTATCAAACCCTACAAGCCCATTCTTGAGCAATGGTCTGCTCACTACGCGCTTTGATTCACTCAAATACAGGTCATCTATTATGAAAATATTGCTCCCTACCTCGACCGCCGGCAGCTTGCCCAAACCTTCCTGGCTGGCCCAACCGGAAACCCTGTGGTCGCCCTGGAAATTGCAAAATGAAGAATTAATCGAAGGGAAACAGGATGCCCTGCGTTTGTCGCTGGCTGAACAACAACAGGCTGGCATCGATATCGTCAGCGATGGCGAGCAAACGCGCCAACACTTCGTCACGACGTTTATCGAGCACCTCAGCGGCGTCGATTTCGAGAAACGCGAAGTGGTTAAAATCCGCAATCGCTATGAGGCGAGCGTGCCAACCGTCGTAGGTGCCGTGGCGCGCCAAAAGCCCGTTTTCGTTGAAGACGCCAAATTTTTACGCCAGCTGACCAAGCAGCCGATTAAATGGGCCCTGCCGGGGCCGATGACCATGATCGACACGCTCTATGACAACCACTATAAAAGCCGCGAAAAATTGGCCTGGGAGTTCGCCAAGATCCTCAATCAGGAAGCCAAAGAGCTCGAGGCCGCCGGCGTCGACATTATTCAGTTTGATGAGCCCGCATTTAACGTGTTCTTTGACGAGGTGAATGACTGGGGCATCGCCGCCCTGGAAAGGGCCGTTGAAGGGCTTAAGTGTGAAACGGCGGTGCATATCTGCTATGGATACGGCATTAAGGCCAATACCGACTGGAAAAAGACGCTGGGCTCAGAGTGGCGGCAATATGAAGAGGCGTTTCCTAAGCTGCAAACGTCTACTATCGATATTATCTCGCTCGAGTGTCATAACTCGCACGTCCCGATGGATCTGCTGGAACTGATTCGCGGCAAAAAAGTGATGGTCGGCGCCATTGATGTAGCGAATCATACCGTTGAGACGCCGGAGGAAGTGGCCGCTACGCTGCGCAAAGCGCTGCAGTTTGTCGATGCCGACAAGCTCTATCCGTCGACCAACTGCGGCATGGCTCCCCTGCCTCGTCAGGTCGCCAGCGGCAAGCTGAATGCCTTGAGTGCCGGCGCCGAGATCGTGCGCCGAGAACTGCTGGCCAAATAATCGCGCCAGCGCCCGCCGCAGTAGCCTCCTGCGGCGGGCGATGATCATCGACTCCCCCTCCCCGCAACGCCCCCGCTCTGGTGTATACTCGGGTTTCTACGCGATGCCAGCCACGGCGGCCTGAACGGCCCCTCAGCCAGCCCACACCAGCTTAATAACAGTGGAACCCTCATGAGCCCAGATACCGCTCGCATCAGCGAAATTATCGATCGCGCCAGGATCTCGCCTTATCAAATCCTCATCCTCACCCTGTGTTTCCTGATCGCCCTGCTGGACGGGTTCGATACCGCCATCATCGGCTATATCGCCCCGGCACTGCGCGAAGAGTGGGGCCTGCAGCCCTCGCAGCTCTCCCCCGCCTTCGGCGCGGGGTTGTTCGGCCTGCTGATCGGCAGCCTGCTGTTCGGGCCGATCGCCGACGCCATCGGCCGCAAACGCGTGCTGCTCGTCGCGGTGCTGGTGTTTGGCGGCTGCACCCTGGCTTCGGCCTATACGCATTCGATCGAATCCCTGACCCTGTTGCGCTTCATCACCGGCATTGGCCTCGGGGGTGCGATACCGACCTGCATCACCCTCAGCTCGGAGTACTCACCGGCGCGCCGCCGCATGCTGATGGTCACCCTGAGCTGGAGCGGCTTTACCGCCGGGCTGGCCCTGGGCGGCCTGCTGGCCGGGCAGATCATCCCGGCGTTCGGCTGGCGCGGCGTGCTGCTGGTCGGCGGCATTGCGCCATTGGCGCTGCTGCCGCTGCTGGCCTGGCAGATGCCCGAATCGGTGCGCTTTATGGCCGCCAGCGCCAGGCATGCCGATCGGCTGCGCCGGGTGGTCGAGCGTATCACCGGCCAACGTTGGACGGGGATAACCATTGTCGATGACGAGCGCCCGGCACAGGCCAAGTCGCCGATCTCGCACCTGTTTATCGAAGGACGCGCCGTGCGCACCCTGCTGCTGTGGGCGGCGTTCTTCTGCTCGCTGTTCGTGTTCTACCTGCTCACCAGTTGGCTGCCGACGATACTTAAAGACGCCGGTTACGATATCGTCCACGCCTCGCGCATCGGGGCGATGGTGCCGCTCGGCGGCACCCTGGGGGCCATCCTGATGGCGATGCTGATGGACCGGATCGGGCCCTACCGCGTGCTGGCCGTCTCCTACCTGGGCGCCGCGCTGGTGATTGGCGCGACCGGGTATCTGATGGGCGACGTCTACACGCTGGCCGCCGTCGTGTTCCTGATAGGCTTCGGCGTGGCCGGCGCGCAGAACGGCCTGAATCTGGTTTCCGCCACCCTTTATCCGACCGCGGCCCGCGTCACCGGCGTCAGCTGGGCCATGGCCAATGGCCGCTTCGGCTCGATCGTCGGCTCGATGCTCGGCGCCTGGATGATGACCACCGCCGGCTCGGCGGAAGTGTTCTTCCTCTGGCTGGCGCTGCCTGCGCTGCTGGGCGCGGGCGCCATCTTCCTGCTCTATCGCCTCAGCCTGCGCCGCCGCGCGCCGCTCGCCAAGCCGGTCGCCGGCGCCTGAACTCGCGGAAAAGAAAAGGCCGAGACGCCCTTGGAGACGTCTCGGCCTGTAATGAAAAAGGGGGCCAAGGCCCCCTTCTCTGTTATTCCGCCTTGGCGGAAGCATCTTCGGTGCGATACAGGTGCACGTCCATCTGCGGGAACGGAATGCCGATGTTGTGGGCATCCAGCGCGCGCTTGAAGTTTTCCATCAGATCGAAGTACACGTTCCAGTATTCCGCGTTGGTGGTCCAGGAACGGGTGACAAAGTTCAGGGAAGACGGCGCCATCTCGTTCAGACGCACGGTCACGCCTTTGGCGTGCATGATGCGCTTGTCGGCGGCGATCACATCGCCCAGCACCTTCTTCACCACGTCGATATCGGCGTTGTAGGCCACGCCTACCACGATATCCACGCGGCGGTTCGGCTCGCGGGAGTAGTTGATGATGTTGCCGGCGATGATTTTACCGTTCGGCACCACGATGGTTTTGTTGTCTGCGGTACGCAGGGTGGTGGAGAAAATCTGCACCTGATCGACGGTACCGGCCACGCCGCCCAGATCGACATATTCCCCCACGCGCAGCGGACGGAAGATCACCAGCAGCACGCCGGCGGCGAAGTTGGACAGCGAGCCTTGCAGCGCCAGGCCGACGGCCAAACCGGCGGCGCCCAGCACGGCGATCACCGAGGTGGTCTGCACGCCGACACGCCCCAGCACGGCGATGAAGGTGAACGCCAGCACGCCGTAGCGCACGATCGCCGCCAGGAAGTCTGCCACCGTGGCGTCGATGCCGCGCAGCTTCATCACGCGGTTCAGCGCATTACCGACCACGCGGGCCACGATCGAACCGATGATCAGGATAACGATGGCGGCGACGATATTCACCGCGTACTGGATCAACAGATCCTGGTTCTTCACCAACCAGTTGCCGGCACCGTTGATGCCGTCTACTACATTCAAATCTTTCATTCGTGTCGTCCTAACTCAGTCCCTAACGGGAGAAACTCGCAAAAATACACTGGCCTCGGCAGCCAGTCGGAAACCACCGCCTAAGGGTAACCAACATTAAAGGCTCATGCCAACCGTCAGCGTTAAAAATAGCCGAAACCGCCCGCCGCTTCTTCTATGCTGAAAACAGCGCGTTGGCCATTTCACGACAAGGGATCCGTTCTTCATGCACATTCGCTCTTCGCTCAAACATTATTGGCAAGTGCGGCCCAGGCTGCTGTTTTCTGTCGGCGCCGGGCTGTTGTGCTTTCTGCTGCTGCCCGCCCAGCTCTCGTTGCTGCAGCGCTTGATGATCGGCTGGAATACGCTGGCCTGGCTCTACCTGCTGTTTCTCTGGCGGCTGATGCTGGTCAGCACGCCGCAGCACATTCGCCAGATCGCCCGGCGACAGGATGAAAGCGCCAGCACGGTGTTGGCGCTGGTCAGTTTCGGTTGTCTGGTGAGCATTCTGGCGATCCTGTTCGAATTGAGCAGCGCCAAACAGGCCAGCGACTCGCTGAAAACCCTGCATCTGGCGTTAACCGGCGGAACGCTGGCGGTCTCCTGGCTGCTGCTGCCGACCGCCTTCACCATGCACTACGCCCATCAATTTTATCGCCAGGGTGCGCAGCAGGAGCCTTTGCCGCTGCTGTTCCCCGGCAATCTCACCGAGCCGACCTATCTGGACTTCGCCTACTTCTCTTTCACCATCGCGGTCGCGTCGCAAACCGCCGACGTGGCGGTCGGCGCCGCGGAGGTGCGTAAAATCGCGCTCGTACAGTCGGTTATTTCGTTCGTGTTCAACATGCTGATCCTGGGCCTGTCTATCAACGTCGGCGCCGGCCTGCTGGGCTGAAAACGAAAAAGGCTCCCCGCAGGGAGCCTTTGGCATCGTGCAACAGGTGCCGAAGATTACAGAACGTCTACCGCGTTCAGATCTTTGAAAGCCTGCTCCAGACGCGTCACCATGCTGGTCTGCGCTGCGCGCAGCCATACGCGTGGATCGTAGTATTTCTTGTTCGGCTGATCGGCGCCTTTCGGGTTGCCCAGCTGGCCCTGCAGGTAAGCTTCGTTCGCTTTGTAGTACTGCAGGATGCCGTCCCAGGTCGCCCATTGGGTGTCGGTGTCGATGTTCATCTTGATCACGCCGTAACCCACAGACTCTTTGATCTCTGCGTCGGTAGAACCGGAACCGCCGTGGAACACGAAGTTCAGGCTGTTGTGCGGCAGGTTGAATTTCTTGGACACGTAGTCCTGAGAATCACGCAGGATGGTCGGGGTCAGCTTGACGTTGCCTGGCTTGTACACGCCGTGCACGTTACCGAAGGAGGCAGCGATGGTGAAGCGCGGGCTGATGGCGTTCAGTTTTTCGTACGCGTAAGCCACGTCTTCCGGCTGGGTGTACAGTGCGGAAGCGTCCATATGGCTGTTGTCCACGCCATCTTCTTCACCGCCGGTGCAGCCCAGTTCGATTTCCAGCGTCATGCCGATTTTGGCCATGCGCTTCAGGTAGGCGCTGCAGATCTCGATGTTTTCTTCCAGAGACTCTTCAGACAGATCGATCATGTGAGAAGAGAACAGCGGTTTGCCGGTAGCGGCGAAGTGCTTCTCGCCAGCGTCCAGCAGGCCGTCCAGCCATGGCAGCAGTTTCTTCGCGCAGTGGTCGGTGTGCAGGATCACCGGCACGCCGTAGTGTTCAGCCATCTGGTGAACGTGGTGTGCGCCGGAGATGGCACCCAGAATCGCTGCGCCCTGAGGCACATCGGTCTTCACGCCTTTGCCGGCGATGAACGCGGCGCCGCCGTTGGAGAACTGAACGATGACCGGCGCGCGCACTTTAGCCGCGGCTTCCAGCACTGCGTTAATGGAGTCGGTACCCACGCAGTTTACCGCTGGCAGCGCAAAGTTGTTCTCTTTAGCAACTGCGAAGACTTTCTGAACGTCATCACCCGTGATGACACCCGGTTTTACGAAATCAAAAATTTTAGACATGTTACTTTGTCCTGTTTCGTCGGCCGTAGATGGATGTAAATCGATGTTTTCACGCCGCGCAGCGTGAGCCGCGCGGTATAAAACAAACGGGCGGCTTTCGCCTCCCGTTGTCTGAATTACTGCTTAGCGCGCTCTTCCAGCATCACGACTGCAGGCAGCGGTTTCCCTTCAACGAATTCCAGGAATGCGCCACCGCCGGTGGAGATGTAGGAAATTTTGTCAGCGATACCGAACAGATCGATGGCTGCCAGAGTGTCGCCGCCGCCAGCGATAGAGAAAGCGTCGCTATCGGCGATCGCGCGGGCGACAATTTCGGTGCCCTTACGGAAGTTAGGGAACTCGAATACGCCAACCGGGCCATTCCACAGAATGGTCTTGGCGTTCTTCAGGATAACGGCCAGACGCTCGGCAGAGACGTCGCCCATATCCAGAATTTGCTCGTTGTCCTGGATCTCGTTGGCCTGCTTCACGGTCGCGGTCGCGGTTTCGGAGAACTCGGTCGCTACGCGCACGTCGGTCGGAACCGGGATGTCGCAGGTTTCCAGCAGTTTCTGCGCGTTCGGGATCAGGTCAGGTTCGTACAGGGACTGGCCCACGTTGTTGCCCTGCGCCGCCACGAAGGTGTTGGCGATGCCGCCGCCGACGATCAGCTGATCGGCGATTTTGGACAGGGAATCCAGCACGGTCAGTTTGGTGGAGACTTTAGAACCGCCCACGATGGCAACCATCGGACGGGCCGGGTTGCCCAGGGCCTTGCCCAGCGCTTCCAGCTCGGCGGACAGCAGCGGGCCGGCACAGGCGACAGGCGCGAACTTGCCCACGCCGTGGGTGGAAGCCTGCGCGCGGTGCGCGGTGCCGAACGCGTCCATTACGTACACGTCGCACAGCGCCGCGTATTTCTTGGACAGGGTTTCGTCGTCTTTCTTCTCGCCCTTGTTGAAACGGACGTTTTCCAGCACCACCAGTTCGCCTTCGGCGACGTCGACGCCATCCAGATAATCCTTCGCCAGACGCACTGGGGATTTCAGGTGATCTTTCAGGTAGTTAACAACAGGCAGCAGGGAGAATTCTTCGTTGTACTCGCCTTCGGTAGGACGACCCAGGTGGGAGGTTACCATCACGCGGGCGCCTTGCTTCAGCGCAGCTTCGATAGTCGGCAGGGAAGCGCGGATACGCGCGTCGGAAGTCACTTTACCGTCTTTTACCGGCACGTTCAGATCGGAGCGGATCAGTACGCGTTTACCCGCCAGATCCAGATCGGTCATCTTAATTACAGACATGGTGAACCCTCTTTATTGAATCTCTATAAAATTGCCTGAGCAGCGCGCCAATCACGCCGGCGCCGCCGTACTAGAAACCGCTGGCGGCCATTGCCCGTGTTGTATCCAACATCCGATTGGCAAAGCCCCATTCATTGTCGCACCAGACCAAGGTCTTTATCAGGTGCTGCCCGCTGACCCGGGTCTGCGTACCGTCGACGATAGCGCTGTGCGGGTCATGGTTAAAATCGATCGAGACCAATGGTAATTCCGTGTAGTCAACTATACCACGAAATGATTCCCGTGCGGCCTTTTGCAACAGCTGGTTGACCTCCGCCACCTTCACCGCGGCGCTCACGCTGACGCTGAGATCGATAGCCGTCACGTTGATGGTCGGCACGCGCACCGAGATCGCCTCGAAGCGATCGCAAAACTGCGGGAAGATACGGGTGATGCCCGCGGCCAGCTTGGTGTCGACCGGAATGATCGACTGGCTCGCCGCGCGGGTGCGCCGCAAATCCGCGTGATACGCGTCGATCACCGGCTGATCGTTCATCGCCGAGTGAATGGTGGTCACGGTGCCGGATTCGATGCTGTAGGCGTCGTCCAGCAGCTTGATCACCGGAATAATGCAGTTGGTGGTGCACGAGGCGTTGGACACGATGCGATGTTCCGCCAGCAGCGTCTGATGGTTGACGCCGAACACGATGGTGGCGTCCAGATCGTTGCCGCCCGGATGGGCGAACAGCACTTTCTTCGCCCCCGCCGCCAGATGGGCTTCGCCATCCGCCCGGCTGCCGTACACGCCGCTGCAGTCCAGCACCACGTCGACGCCCAGCTCGCCCCAGGGCAACTGCTCCACCGCCGGCTGATGCAACAGGCGAATCGCGTCGTCCCCGACGCTCAGCGTGTCGCACTCTTGCCGCACATCCCAGGCGAAGCGGCCGTGGCTGGAATCGTACTTCAGCAGATGAGCCATGCCCTCGGCGTTCGCCAGCTCGTTGATCGCCACCACGGAGATTTCCGCCCGTCGTCCCGATTCGTACAGTGCGCGCAATACGCTGCGGCCGATGCGGCCAAAGCCGTTTATCGCTATGCGGATGGTCATGCTGCTCCTGAAAAAGGGCCGTCCCGCCGGGCTGACTCACCGGCGCCGGGCCGGCGCTGACTGGTTGTCTCACTAACCCGCATAGAGTAGTGGATCGCACCGCCCGCTGTGAATCGCCGCGTTTGCATTATTCCTGCGCTTCAGCAGCTTTTCGCCGCCGTCACATCGGCATTTCTGTCGAAGAGCGCTTCAACTGAAACGCTTCAGCTGAGCATAAACCAAAGTTTTGGCAAAAGGAACAGGTGCAACAGTTCCACAAGTAACGGAGAGGAGTTTTACGAGCATAAGATGATCTGGCGCACATTTTTGGCCTCAAGGCCGCGGCGGATTTTCACTCGCCGGCCCCGTTTCGCCGTAGTGCTCGCGGAAATAGTCGCGCAAAAATTCGACCGTCACCCGCACTTTCGCCGACGTTGCCAGCCGGGAAACGTACACCGCCCAGATGTTGGCCGGCTGAAAATACTCCGGCAGAATGTGCACCAACCGGCCGCTGTCGATGTTCTCTTTCACGTCCCAGGCGGAACGCAGCGCAACGCCCTGCCCGTCCAGGCACCACTGGTGCACGATCTCGCCGTGGTTCGACGCCAGCGCCCCCGTCACCTTCACCGTCTCTTCGCCGCCCGGCCCCTGCAGCCGCCATAGCCCGAACGGGTGATCGCGCTCCTTGATCACCAGGCAGGTGCGGCCCGCCAGCTCCGCCACGCTTTTCGGCACGCCGTGGCGCTGCAGATACGCCGGCGAAGCGCACAGGATGCGCTGGTTGTCCGCCAGCTTGCGCGCGATCAAATTGGGGGCGATATCGTCGCCGATGCGGATATCCAGATCGAACCCTTCGCTGACCAGATCCACCAACCGATCGGACACGTCGAGCCGCAGCTCCAGCTGCGGATACTCCCGCGCCAGCGCCGACAGCGCCGGGGCCACGAAGCGTCGGCCGAAGCCGAAGCTGCTGACCACGCGCAGCATGCCCTGCGGCGCCTGACGTACCTCGGACAGCTCGTCCATCATCTGATCGACATCGTTGAGAATGCGCTGCGCCCATTCGTAGATGCGCTCGCCGTCCTCGGTGATCGCCACCCGCCGCGTGGTGCGGTGCAGCAGCGACACGTCCAGCGCCTTCTCCAGCAACGCGATGCGTTTGCTGATAAAGGCCGGCGACACGCCCAGCTCTTCGGCGGCGGCGGCAAACCCGGCGCGGCGTGCCACCAGCACGAACACCCGCAGGTCACTCAGGATCGGCATATTGTTCATGATTCGTGTTTTATGTTTCACCGTTTTCGAGATTGATTAACAGTTAGTCAATTATAGGATAAGAGTGTTGTCAATCTCCCCTACCTACAAATGAGACCTCTGTATGAGCAAAACTTACAAGATTGCCGCTATCCCCGGGGACGGTATCGGGCGGGAAGTGTTGCCGGAAGGCATACGGGTATTGCAGGCGGCGGCGGCGCGCTGGGATCTGTCGCTGGAGTTCGCCACCTTCGAGTGGGCCAGCTGCGACTACTACCAGCACCACGGCCAGATGATGCCGGACGATTGGTTTGAGCAGCTCAAGGGCTTCGACGCCATCTATTTCGGCGCCGTCGGCTGGCCGGATACGGTGCCCGATCACATTTCGCTGTGGGGTTCGCTGCTGAAATTCCGCCGCGACTTCGAGCAGTACGTCAACCTGCGCCCGGTGCGGCTGTTTCCCGGCGTGCCCTGCCCGCTGGCGAACAAGCAGCCGGGCGACATCGATTTCTACGTGGTGCGCGAAAATACCGAAGGGGAATACTCCTCGCTCGGCGGGCGGATGTTCGAAGGCACCGAGCGCGAAATGGTGATCCAGGAATCAGTCTTCACCCGCCAGGGCGTGGACCGCATCCTGAAGTACGCCTTTGAGCTGGCGCAGCAGCGCCCGCGCAAACGCCTGACCGCCGCCACCAAGTCCAACGGCATGGCCATCAGCATGCCGTACTGGGACGAGCGCGTGGCGGAAATGGCGCGCCAGTACCCCAATATCGCCTGGGACAAACAGCACATCGATATTCTGTGCGCGCGCTTCGTGCTGAACCCCGAACGCTTCGACGTGGTGGTGGCCTCCAACCTGTTCGGCGATATTCTGTCGGATCTCGGCCCGGCCTGCACCGGCACCATCGGCATTGCGCCGTCGGCCAACCTGAATCCAGAGCGCAACTTCCCGTCGCTGTTCGAACCGGTGCACGGCTCGGCGCCGGATATTTTCGGCAAGAACATCGCCAACCCGATCGCCATGATCTGGAGCGGTGCGATGATGCTGGACTTCCTCGGCGACGGCGATGCCCGTTACCGCCAGGCGCACGACGGCATCCTGCAGGCGATCGAGCACATCATCGCCGACGGGCCGCGCACGCCTGACATGCGCGGCGATGCCTCCACCCAGCAAGTTGGCCAGGCGATCGCCTCCCTGCTGCAACGCTAAGCATCGCCGGTTTTCCTGCGCAGGGCGCCCTTTCGCGCCCTGCTTTGCCACGTCCGTTTTTCCGCTTCGATCGCCGCCGCAAATCCGCTGAAAACCACCGCAGAAAGCACGCCAATACCCCGGCCAAGATCACAACAAATTGTTTACATACTGTGTTTTATCCTTTTACAGATGCCCCAATTGTGGCCCTCCTGTAATTTGTGCACACTCGAAAATGTTAATGAAGAGTAAATATTCTCGGCGGCGTTCTGCCGGGGCGTTTACTCCTCGCGGTGTAACAAAACAAAGGGTTCAAACCAATAAGGCCCGGGCGCACCCTACGCTCCGCGCACCGGCCCACCACCGATAACAGGAGTTCACTCCCATGCAGAGCAACCCTAAAAAGGATGTCACGCTCATCGCCATCAGCCTGTGCAGCATTGCGCTGATCGCCATTTGCCTGATGCTCTTTCCGGCTCAATCCGCGCTTATCGCCAACACCATTTTCAACGGCGTCACCCGGCTGTTCGGTTCAACCATTCAAATCCTGGTGCTGATCGCCCTGCTGGTGGTGCTGTATCTGGCGTTGAGCAAATACGGCAACATCCGCCTCGGCGAAGGCAAACCGCAATACTCCACGCTGGCCTGGCTGTTCATGTTCATCTGCGCCGGCCTGGGCTCGTCCACCCTGTATTGGGGGGTGATGGAATGGGCGTATTACTACCAGACGCCGGGGCTGAACATCGCGCCGCGCACCCCGAAGGCGCTGGAATACAGCATCAGCTACTCCTTCTTCCACTGGGGCCTGAGCGCCTGGGCGACCTACGCCCTCGCCTCGCTGATCATGGCCTACCACTTCCACGTGCGTAAGAACAAAGGGCTCAGCCTGTCGGGAATCATTTCCGCCATCACCGGCGTGCGCGCCAACGGCCCGATCGGGCGGATGGTGGATCTGATTTTCCTGGTCGCCACCGTCGGCGCCCTCACCATTTCGCTGGTGCTGACCGCCTCCACCTTTACCCGCGGGCTGACGGCGCTGACCGGCATCCCCGACAATTTCGCGGTGCAGGCGACGGTGATCCTGCTGGCGGCGGTGATCTTCTGCCTCAGCTCCTACATCGGCATCGACGGCGGCATGCAGCGCCTGAGCAAAATGGTCGGCTGGGGCGCATTCGCCTTCGCCGGGCTGGTGCTGCTGGTCGGCCCCACCGAGTTCACCATCAACAACACCATCAACGCTATCGGCCTGACGGCGCAAAACTTCCTGCAGATGAGCCTGTTCACCGATCCGATGGGCGACGGCAGCTTCAGCCGCAGCTGGACGGTGTTCTACTGGCTGTGGTGGATCTCTTACACCCCGGGCGTGGCGATGTTCGTCACCCGCGTCTCGCGCGGCCGCAAGATTAAAGAGGTGATCTGGGCGCTGCTGCTCGGCAGCACCCTCGGTTGCTGGTTCTTCTTCGGTTCGCTGGAAAGCTACGCCATGCACCAGTTCATCAGCGGGCAGCTCAACGTGCCGGAGATCCTCAGCACCCAGGGCGGCGAAACCGCCGTGCAAATGCTGCTGACGGCGCTGCCGCTCGGCAAGCTGTTCCTGGCCGCCTATCTGTTCATCATGATCATTTTCCTGGCCTCGCACATGGACGCGGTGGCCTACACCATGGCCGCCACCAGCACCCGCAACCTGCAGGAGGGGCAAGATCCCAGCCCGATGCTGCGCCTGTTCTGGTGCGTGGTGATCACCCTGATCCCGCTGTCTATCCTGTTCACCGGCGCCTCGCTGGACACCATGAAAACCACGGTGATCCTGACCGCGCTGCCGTTCCTGCTGGTGCTGCTGGTGAAAACCTACGGCTTCACCCGCTGGCTGAAGCAGGACTACGCGGCCATCCCGGCGCACCTGATCGAAAGCAGCGCGCCGGCGCTGCCCGAAGCGCCGCCGGCCGCCGAACTCTCCGCTCCATCGTCGTATCAACCGCGCCCTATGGCGAAATGACAATAAGAAAAGAGGAAGGTTAACTTATGAGCACTCTGATCCCTGAATTTACCTTACCGAAAGATTTCTGCGCCGACGCCCGCGAGGCTTACACCATTCCGGCCCGGTTCTATACCCACCAGGCGGCGTTCGAGCACGAAAAAGAGCAGGTGTTCGCCACCAGCTGGATCTGCGTGGCGCACCGCAGCGAGCTCGCCGAACCGAACGACTACATCACCCGCGAGATCATCGGTGAAAACATTCTGGTGGTGCGCGGCCGCGACAACGTGCTGCGCGCCTTTTACAACGTCTGCCCGCACCGCGGCCACCAGCTGCTGGCGGGCGACGGCCGGGCGAAAAACGTCATCACCTGCCCTTATCACGCCTGGGCGTTCAAGCTGGACGGCGAACTGGCGCACGCGCGCAACTGCGAAAACGTGCAGAACTTCGATAAGGAAAACTCGCACCTGATGCCGGTGCGGGTCGAAGAGTACGCCGGGTTTATTTACGTCAATCTGGACTCGCAGGCCGGCACGGTTGAAGACCAGCTGCCGGGCCTCGGCGCCAAAGTGCGCGAAGCCTGCCCGCAGGTCGACGATCTCAAGCTGGCGGCGCGTTTCGTCACCCGCACTCCGGCCAACTGGAAGAACATCGTCGACAACTACCTCGAGTGCTACCACTGCGGCCCGGCGCACCCCGGCTTCGCCGACTCGGTGCAAGTCGACCGCTACTGGCACACCCTGCACGGCAACTGGACGCTGCAGTTCGGCTACGCCCGCCCTTCCGAGCAGTCGTTCAAGTTTGAAGAGGGTAAAGAAGCCAGCTTCCACGGCATCTGGCTGTGGCCGTGCACCATGTTCAACATGCCGCCGCTGGAAGGCATGATGACGGTGATCTATGAGTTCCCGGTCGATGCGGAAACCACCCTGCAGCACTACGACATTTACTTCACCAACGCCGATTTGAGCGACGAACAGCTCAAACTGATCGACTGGTACCGCGACGTGTTCCGCCCGGAAGATCTGCGGCTGGTGGAGAGCGTGCAAAAAGGCCTCAAATCGCGCGGCTATCGCGGCCAGGGGCGCATCATGGCCGACGGCGCCGGCAGCGGCGTCAGCGAGCACGGCATCGCCCACTTCCACAACCTGCTGGCGCAGGTTTATCAACCCTGATGCGACGGGGCCCACGGGCCCCCTCCCCCTGACTTGTGAGGTTCTTTGTGAATATTTCCGATCGGGCGCTATTCCGCCAACAGGCCTACATCAACGGGCAATGGCGCGATGCCGACAACCAGGAAACCCTGCCGGTGAGCGATCCCGCCACCGGCCAACTCATCGGCAGCGTGCCCAACATGGCGACAGCCGAAACCCAACGGGCGATCGACGCCGCCCAACAGGCGCTGGAAGGCTGGCGCGCGCTGCCGGCACAACAGCGCGCGCAGCTGCTGCGCCGCTGGTTCGAACTGATGCTGGAACACCAGCAGGATCTGGCCAGCCTGATGACGCTGGAGCAAGGCAAGCCGCTGGCGGAATCGCTGGGCGAGATCCGCTACGCCGCCTCCTTTATCGAATGGTTCGCCGAACAGGCCAAGCGCACCAATGGCGACATCATTCCCTCGCCGAGCGGCGATAAACGCCTGATGGTGCTGAAGCAGGGCATTGGCGTGTGCGCGGCGATCACCCCCTGGAACTTCCCGGCGGCGATGATCACCCGCAAGGCTGCGCCGGCGCTGGCGGCCGGCTGCACGCTGGTGGTCAAACCCGCTAACGAAACCCCTTACTCGGCGCTGGCGATGGCCGAGCTGGCCGAACGCGCCGGCATTCCCGCCGGGGTGTTCAACGTGGTGACCGGCAACTCGCAGGCGATCGGCGCCGAGCTGACCCGCCACCCGCAGGTGCGCAAACTGAGCTTTACCGGCTCCACGCCGGTGGGCAGGCTGCTGATGCGCCAGAGCTCGGACACCATCAAGAAAGTGTCGCTGGAGCTGGGCGGCAACGCGCCGTTCATCGTGTTTGACGACGCGGACATCGATGCCGCGGTGGAAGGCGCGCTGATCGCCAAATACCGCAACGCCGGGCAGACCTGCGTCTGCGTCAACCGGTTCTACGTGCAGCGCGGCGTTTACCCGCAGTTCGCCGAGAAGTTTGTCGCCCGGGTGGCGGCGCTGCAGGTCGGCAACGGCTTCGAACCCGGCGTACAGATCGGCCCGCTGATCAACTGCAAGGCGCGCGACAAGGTGCTGGAGCTGCTCGATGATGCGCTGAGCAAAGGCGCTCGGGTGCTGACCGGCGCCACGCCGCACGCGCTGGGCGGCAATTTCTTCACGCCGACGGTGCTGGGCGACGTGCAGCCCGGCTCGCTGCTGCTGGAAGAAGAGATCTTCGGCCCGGTCGCGCCGCTGGTGGTGTTCGATGACGAAGCCGAGGCGATCCACCAGGCCAACGACACCATCTACGGCTTGGCCGCCTACTTCTACACCCGCGATGCGGCGCGCATCTGGCGCGTTTCGGAGCGGCTGGAGTACGGCATGGTCGGCATCAATACCGGCCTTATCTCCAACGAGGTGGCGCCGTTCGGCGGGGTGAAGCAGTCGGGCCTGGGGCGTGAAGGCTCCGAATACGGCATCGAAGACTATCTGGAGCTCAAATACCTGTGCCAGGCGGTATAACTTTTTCATGCGCGGGGACGCCCGCGCTTTGGAGCCAATAAATGACCAGCTATCAGATGCTTGATGTTCGCGTCGTCGACATCGAACCCGTCACCGCGCAGGTCAAGCGCTTTACCCTGGCGGATCCGCAGGGCCGGCCGCTGCCCGCCTTCAGCGGCGGCAGCCACATCATCGTGCAAATGCAGGACGGCGAGCAGCGTTACAGCAATGCCTATTCGCTGCTGAGCTCACCGTTCGAGCTCGACCGTTACCAGATCGCCGTGCGCCGCGAGTCCCCTTCCAAAGGCGGTTCCGACTTCATGCACGACCGGCTGGCGATCGGCGATACGCTGACCATCAGCACCCCCAATAACCTGTTCGCGCTGGCGCCGGAGGCGCAGCATCACGTGCTGATCGCCGGCGGCATCGGCATCACGCCGTTTATGGCCCATCTGCACGAGCTGCAGCGCAGCGGGCAACGCTATCATCTGCACTACTGCTTCCACAGCGAGGAACACAACGCCTTCCAGCAGCAGCTGACGCAAGCGCCGTTCACCGACAACGTCAGTTGCCATGTCTCCAGTCTTAACGGCCGGTTGGATCTAGCGCGCACGCTGGCCGACGTGGAGCCCGGTGCCCATATCTATGTCTGCGGCCCGGCGGCGCTGAACGAAGCGGTTTACCGGACCGCCGCCGAACTGGGCATCGCCCCCGGTCGCTTGCACAGCGAAGCCTTCGCCGCCGAAGACACGGCGGGCGGTGCCTTTACGCTGGTGCTGGCCCGCTCGGGTATTGAGCTTGAAGTGGCGGAAGACATGACCATCCTGCAGGCGCTGGAAAACAGCAAGGCGGCTAAAGTCGAGTGCCTGTGCCGCGAAGGCATTTGCGGCACCTGCGAAACCCGCATCGTCGAAGGGGAAGCCGATCACCGCGATCAGTATCTCAGTGACGAAGAGCGCGCGGCGCAGCAAACCCTGTTGATCTGCTGCTCGCGCGCCAAGGGCAACCGGCTGGTGCTGGATCTGTAAACGGAGCGCCCGCGCCTGCGGGCGTCCTGACTAGGCTTTCGGGAATATCCACAGATGTTCGGCCGGCAGGGAGAGCCGGCACAGCGCCCGATCGCGCGCTTCGTGGCCATAGGCGCGCACCACGAAATCCTCGGCCACGGTGCGGAACAGGTATTCCCAGCGATCGCCGAGATACATGCTGGTCAGCAGCGGCAGCTCAAGCTGGTTGCCCTGCGGATCTTCGCCCAACCGCACGCGCTCCACGCGGATCACCGCCGAGCCCTCCTGGCCGACCTGCACGCCTGCGCCCGCTTTGCCCCACAGCGCCCAATCCTTGCCTTCGATGCGCGCCCGGTCGCCTTCCAGCGCGACGATCTTGCCCGGCAAGCGGTTATTGCTGCCCATGAACTCGGCGGTGAACAGCGTGGTGGGCGAACCGTACATCTCCTGTGGCGTGCCCTGCTGCTCGATTTTGCCGTTATTGAGCAGCAGGATGCGATCGGAAATGGCCATCGCCTCGTTCTGATCGTGAGTCACCATTAGCGCCGACAGGCCAAGCTTGATGATCAATTCGCGCAGGAATACCCGCGCCTCTTCGCGCAGCTTGGCGTCAAGGTTGGACAGCGGCTCGTCCAGCAGGATCACCGGCGGGTTGTAGACCAGCGCACGCCCAATCGCCACGCGCTGCTGCTGGCCGCCGGATAGCTGGTGCGGATGGCGCTTGGCCAGATGCCCCAACCCGAGCTGATCCAGCACCGCCTGCACCCGCTGGGTGATTTCCGCCGAGGCGATCTTACGCAGCTTCAGCGGGTAAGCGACGTTCTCAAACACCGTTTTATGCGGCCACAGCGCGTAGGACTGAAACACCAGCCCCAGGTTGCGCTCTTCGGCGGGAATTTCGCTGCGCGCGCTGCCGTTGTACACCGCGCTGTTGCCGATGACGATCCGCCCCTGGCTCGGTTTCTCCAGCCCGGCCACCGCCCGCAGCAGCGTGGTTTTGCCGCTGCCCGACGGGCCCAGCAGCGAGACCACTTCGCCCCGTTTCAGATCCATCGACACCCCTTTCAACACCGGGTTGTCGCCATAGGTCAAATGCAGATTCTCTACCGAAAGTTCAATCATGTAATTTCACTCCAAAGCGCAAGGCAATCCCCAGCCCCAGCACCACCAGCAGGATATTGATGAACGACAGCGCGGCGACGATATCGATAGCGCCCGCGGCCCACAGGGAAACCAGCATCGAGCCGATGGTTTCCGTGCCCGGAGACAGCAGATACACCCCGGTAGAATATTCGCGTTCAAAAATCAGGAACATCAGCAGCCAGGAGCCAATCAGGCCGTAGCGCGACAGCGGAATGGTGACGTGGCGGGTGATCTGGCCACGGCTGGCGCCGGCGCTGCGCGCCGCCTCCTCCAGTTCCGGCCCCACCTGCAGCAGCGTGGAAGAGATCAGCCGCAGGCCGTAAGCCATCCACACCACGGTGTACGCCAGCCAGACGCTGAAGATGGTGCTGCGCAGCGAACGCAGCCAGACAATCCAGTTAGCACGCAGCCACTCGGCCATCGGCAGCGCCGACAGCCAGCCCTCCTTGAGCGATTTGTCCAGCCACATCGGCAGGAACAGAAACACCCACAGGAATGCCAGACCGGCCAGCAGCCCCGGCACAGCGCGCGGCACCAGCACGCTGTAATCGAGGAAGCGCGTGGCGCCATCCGGCTTGCGGTGCATGGCGATGCCGATGAACAGGTAGCACGCCACCGCCAGCGCCCCGCCAATCACCCCAATCGCCATTGAGTTGACGATGGCGCGCAGCAGGTTGGGCTGCGCCCAGATGGTGCGGAAGGTGTTGATCGACAGCTCGTCCCAGACTGACACGCCCACGCCCCAGTTGGAGATAAAGGCGCGCAGCACCACGCCGATCAGCGGCACGCCGATGGTCACGGTCAGCCAGAACACCACCACCGCGCCGGCCACCCAGCGCCATTTGCCCAGCGGCAGCGCGCGGGCCTGCGAGGCTTTGCCCTTGACGGTAACGAAGCGGTTGGCGGTGCGCATCAGCCGGCGCTGCAGCATCACCAGCGGAATGGTGATGCAGATCAGCACCACCGCCACCGCCGCCATCAGGTGGTAAGACGGCGTGCCCAGCTTGTTGGTCAACTGGTACAGGTAGGTCGCCAGCACCAGATTGCCCTCCGGATCCCCCAGCACCAGCATCAGGCCGAACACTTCCAGCCCGAGGAAGAACAGCAGCACCCCGGCGTACAGGATAGACGGCCGCACCATCGGCAGGCTGACGGCGGTCATCACCTGCAGCGGCGTGGCGCCGGCGGTGCGCGCCGCCTCTTCAACGTCGGAGCCCACGCTGCGCAGCGCCGAGGAGATGTACAGATACGCGTGGGGCACGTGCGTCAATCCGGCTATCACCACGATGCTGGCCATCGAATAGATGTTCCACGGCACGAAGCCCAGCAGCGCCTGCGCCCACAGCGAGAAGAAGCCCACCGGCCCCGCCGCCACCACGTAGCCGAAGCCCAGCACCATCGGCGACACGAAGATCGGCACCAGAATCAGCGGCTCGATGATCCGCCGCCCCGGCAGATCGGTGCGCACCATCAGGAAGGCCAAAATGCCACCGAGGGGGATGGCGATGATCACCAGGCCGAATGCCAAAATAAAGCCACTCTTCAGCGCTTTGTAGAAATCCGGATCGGTAAAGATGAACTCGAAGGCCTCCAGGCTGAAGACCTTGGAGGGAGAGAAAAACGGTGCCGAGAGGAAGCTTTGAATGATGATAAACGACAGGGGGACATAGATAACCAGCGCGGTTATCAACACCACCAGGCCGCGCGGCAGGCTCTGCCACTTTCTGCGCCATGCTTGCATAAATGCTCCCTATGGTTGTAAACGACGACCAAAGGGCGCGCGCCTATAAGGCAGGCGCGCGTCCGAATGCAGTCCCTGTTATTTCGCCGCGGCGGCGCGCCACTGTTTGATGTAGTCGAGGCGTTTGGCCGGCTGCAGATATTCCAGCAGGCTGTCGTCAACCGGGATCGGCTTGAGCGCGTTACCCAACAGCTTGGTCATGCCGTCGATGTCGTTCTTGCCTTCGATGTCGTTGCGGATCGAGGGGATATCCGCCTGATTGGCGAGAATACTTTGCCCTTTCTCCGACAGCACGTAGTCGAACCACAGCTTGGCGGCGTTAGGGTTGCCGGCCTCTTTGCTGATGAAGCTCACGCGCGACAGCACCAGGGTATAGTCTTTCGGATAGACGATGCCGAGCGACGGGTCGCTCTTGGCGCGGGCCTCGGCGTACGAACCGAGGATATTGAAGCCGATCAGGTTTTCACCGGAGGAGACGCGCTCCATCATGGTGCCGGTGGAGGATTGCACCGCCAACCCGCCCTTGGCCACGTCGGCCAGCGTTTTGAAGTAGTTAGGATCGGCCTTGAAGTCCTGCACCGACAGCATGAAGCCGACGCCGGATTTTTCGATGTCGTACGTGGTGACTTTCTTCTTGAATTTGTCCGTCTGGCCGGCGATCAGCTTGGCCAGCGCCGCGTGCGAATCCGGCACATCGCCTTGCGGGATCAGGCGTTTGTTATAGATAAACACCACCGGCTCATAGGTGGTGCCATACACTTTATCTTGCCATACCGCCCATTTCGGCAGCTGGGCCTGCTCAGGGGAGGCATACTCCTGCGCGTAATCGCCCGCCAGTTTCAAAATGGTGTCCATCGACGAGCTCCACACCACGTCGCCGCTGGTGCCGCCGGCCGCCTGCTCGCTGATGAAGCGGTTATAGAGTTCGGTGCTGTTCATGTCGTTGTATTCCACCTTGATGCCCGGATACAACGCCTCGAACCCCTGGATCAGCGGTGCCGCCGCCTTGGTGTCGGTGGTCGAGTAAATCACCACCTTGCCTTCTTTCTTCGCGCCGTCGACCCATTTCTGATAGTCGGCGGGGTAGCCCGCCGGGAAGGCCGCATAGGCGGAAACGGAGCCCAGTAAGGTGATTGCAGCTACGGTCGCGCTGATTTTTTTCATCATCATCCATCCCCTGATCACATTTAATAAACCAAAAATTAACATATAGTTAATAACTGCAACGAGGCAACGGCGTTGCTTTGTTATCTTTCGGTTTTGTGAGGTTGGACATTTTTTAGCCAACAAAAAAGCCCGGCAGCGCGGGCTTTACGGCACTTTCTGTTGCAGACTATTCGGCCAGGCGAGAGCGCCGCAGCAGGCGAATTCGCTGTACGATGGCGATCTTGGAAACTTCAGGACAAACGCCGGCATTCAACCCGCGATATGCCGATCTTTTTCACCCGCAAACCGGTCGAAGACGGCCATGTCTCTTTCGCCTATGACTCTTTCAAACCGCATATCGAAATCCCGCTGTCGATAGACATGGTGGCGCGCGCGAGCTAAAGCCCTGCCGGGCCGGCCGCCATGATCCCTCTGTGCGGCCGGTTCACGCCAGGATAAACAGCGCTGGATTAATCAGGTTTTTGTCGCCGAATTATTATATCCTGCCGGACGAAAATTTTGCGGGCGCTCGCGGCCCCCTGCGCCTGCCCTTCTGCGGTTCTCCATCCGCAGCCAGGCCGTTTATTTCATGAATACAGGCAGTGCCATACCGTTATGACCAAGAATTTATCCCCGAAAGACATTATCGCCCTGGGCTTTATGACCTTCGCCCTGTTTGTCGGCGCCGGCAACATCATTTTCCCGCCGCTGGTGGGACTGCAGTCCGGTGAACATCTGTGGCCGGCCGCCCTCGGGTTTATGGTGACCGCCGTCGCCCTGCCGGTGATCGCCGTGATCGCGCTGGCGCGCGTCGGCGGCAGCATCAGCCTGCTGACCGGCCCCATCGGCCGCACCGCCGGCCTGCTGTTGGCGACCGTCTGCTATCTGGCGCTCGGCCCGCTGTTCGCCACGCCGCGAACCGCCAATGTCTCTTTCGCCCTCGGCATCGCGCCCTTCACCGGCGACGGCGCCCTGCCGCAGTTCATCTACAGCCTGCTGTTCTTTACCCTGGCGATGATCGTCTCGCTGTATCCCGGCCGCTTGCTCGATAACGTCGGCCATATTCTGGCGCCGCTAAAAATTCTGGCGCTGGCCGCGCTCGGCATCGCCGCCCTGGTTTGGCCCGCCGGTGAACCGGTCTCCGCCGTCGGCAGCTATCAGGCAGCGGCGTTTTCCACCGGCTTCGTGCAGGGGTATCAAACCATGGACACGCTGTCGGCGCTGATGTTCGGCTCGATTATCGTCACCGCCGCCCGCTCGCGCGGCGTCAGCGACAGCGGCCTGCTGCTGCGCTACACCCTGTGGGCCAGCCTGATCGCCGGCGTCGGCCTGACGCTGGTCTATATCTGCATGTTCAAGCTCGGCGCCGGCAGCGGCGGCCTGGTCGAGAGTGGCGCTCAGGATGGCGCGGCGATCCTGCACGCCTATGTGCAGCACACCTTCGGCGATCTGGGCAGCATCTTTATGGCGGTGCTGATGTTCATCGCCTGCCTGGTGACGGCGGTCGGCATGACCTGCGCCTGCGCGGACTTCTTCTCCCGCTACCTGCCGCTCTCTTACCGCGCGCTGGTGGTCATCCTCGCCCTCTTCGCCATGCTGGTCTCCAACATGGGGCTGGCCAATCTGATCCGCGTCTCGCTGCCGGTGCTGACGGCGATCTATCCGCCCTGCATCGCACTGGTGTTACTCAGCTTCAGCCAGAACCGCTGGCGCAGCGCCAAGCGCGTCTTCGCGCCGGTGATCGCCACCAGCCTGGTGTTTGGCCTCGCCGACGGCCTGAAGGCCTCCAGCTTCAGCGGCCTGCTGCCCGCCTGGTTCGATAAGCTGCCGCTGGCCGAACAGGGTCTAGTCTGGCTGCAGCCTACGCTGCTGGTGCTGTTGCTGGCGGCGGCTTACGATCGGCTGCGCAGCGTCGAAAGCGCCAACGCCGCGTCGTAACCGCGGGTTCCGCCCATAAAAAAAGCCGGTCACGATGACCGGCTTTCTTATTGGCTGGTGCCAGGCCGCTTACTTCAGCAGCGCCTGCGCCTTGGCCACCACGTTGTCCACGGTGAAGCCGAACTCGGCGAACAGTTGCTCCGCCGGCGCCGACTCACCGAAGGTGGTCATGCCCACGATGGCGCCGTTCAGCCCCACGTACTTGTACCAGTAGTCCGCGATACCCGCTTCCACCGCCACGCGCGCCGTTACCGCCGCCGGCAGCACCGATTCGCGGTACGCCGCATCCTGCTTGTCGAACGCGTCCGTCGACGGCATCGACACCACGCGCACCTTGCGGCCCGCCGCGGTCAGCTTGTCCGCCGCTTCCACCGTGATGCCCACTTCGGAGCCGGTGGCAATCAGGATGACGTCCGGCGTGCCCGCGCAGTC
>NZ_JBJNOR010000006.1:0-255117 GCF_052166535.1 Serratia sp. CY82433 | reverse complement strand
TGAATTTTACTTCAGTTAGTCACTCTTCAAGACTTGATATTTTTTTGCATCCGAAGATGCTGGATATCGTCTTGTGGAGTGCCCACACAGATTGTCTGATAAATTGTTAAAGAGCAGTGAGTTAGGCGCTTTCGCTTGCTAACTCGAGGTGGCGTATATTACGCTTTCCTCTTTCAGAGTCAACCCTAATTTTCAGGATTTTTTCTCTTTCTTCCCGGCCGCTGTGTGAAGTGAATCACTTGCGCCGTGTCGATGGAGGCGCATTATAGGGATCCGAGTTTTTTGCACAACCCCTTTTTTGATCTTTTCTTTCTGTTTGCACACTTTTCAGCCCTTCCGTGTGGATCTTGTGCGATCAGGGCCATTTTCAGCAGGATCCGGCGCTGCCGTTGGTTGTAATTCCATCGCCAGGGTCTAGTATTGCCGGTAAATATGATCCCGACGTGAGGCAGCACTATGTCCGATGCAGTACGTTCTTATCTTCAATACACCCCCAAACTCGGTCAGCGTGTCTTGATCGATCCTTCCAGCGTCGTGATCGGCGACGTCGATCTGGCGGATGACGTCAGTATCTGGCCGCTGGTCGCTATCCGCGGTGACGTCAATGCGGTAAAGATCGGCGCGCGCAGCAATATTCAGGACGGCAGCGTACTGCATGTGACTCACCGTTCCGAACACAACCCAGACGGTTATCCCCTGCTGATTGGGGAAGACGTGACCGTGGGTCATAAAGCCATGCTGCACGGCTGCGCCATCGGCAACCGGGTGCTGGTCGGTATGGGATCGATCCTGTTGGACGGTGTAGTAGTAGAAGACGACGTAATGATTGGCGCCGGCAGTTTGGTGGCGCCGGGCAAACGGCTGGCCAGCGGCTATCTCTATATGGGGAGCCCGGCACGCCAGGTTCGGCCGTTGACCGCCGCCGAGTTGGAAGGATTGCTTTATTCTTCTAACAACTATGTGCGTTGGAAAGACGAATACCTGTCGGAAGACATCTGACGGCCACCCCGTTCCCTATATCTATATAGAGAACGGGGTGGGAATTATGCCGCCAGTTCGCTGCGCAGCTGGCGCAATACCGGCTCGATCTCTGGCATCACTCCGTGCCAAAGCAGGAAAGCATGCGCCGCCTGCCCCACCAGCATACCCAGCCCATCGGCATATTCCGTTGCCCCTTGCTGCTGCGCCCAGGCCAGGAACGGCGTGACGCCCTGCTGATAGAACATGTCATAGCAACGGGTTTGCGCGTTGACTACGCCCGCGGGCAACGCCGGGATCTCCCCGCTGATGCCGGACGCCGTCGCGTTGATCACCAGATCGAACGCTTGCTGATTCAGTTGATCCATCGGCGCCGCCGAGATCTCTCCCAGATGCCGGAAAGCGTCGGCCAACTCCTCGGCGCGGCTGAAGGTGCGGTTGGTGATCGTGAGCCGGCAGCCGAAAGACAGCAGCGGCAGGATCACGCCGCGCGCCGCGCCGCCGGCCCCCACCAGCAAGATGCGATCCTGCGGCCGAATCAATTGCTGACGCTGCAGATCGGTCAGCAAACCGATGCCGTCGGTGTTGTCCCCCAGCAGACCGCCATTCGGCAATACCTTCAGGGTATTGACCGCGCCGGCCATCGCTGCGCGCTCGCTCAGCTCGGAAGCGGCCTCATAAGCACGCTCTTTGAAAGGCACCGTGACATTCGCCCCCAGCCCTCCGGCGTGGATAAACGCCTGCAGGCTGGTTTCAAAACCGTCCAACGGCGCCAACACCGCTCCATAGGGATGCTCAATGCCAGTCTGGGCAGCGAACAGCGCATGAATTCGCGGCGACTTGCTGTGACCGATAGGGTTGCCAAATACCGCAAACTTCTCCATGCCCATTACCTCTAGCCCTGACGGATCTGTTCGCCGGTCAGAGCATCTCTGATTTCGGAAGGATTAAGACGGCCACCCACCTCGCCAGCCAATACCGGGAAAGCCTCGCCGAATTGCCGCGCGACTTCATCCGCACTGCGGCACGGCTCCAGCCCACTGAGATTGGCACTGGTCGATACCAGCGGCTTGCCGTACTGCCGGCACAGTTGCTGCACCAACGGATGATCGCTGACGCGCACCGCCAGCGAGCTGAAACGCCCGGTCAGCAAACGCGGCGTCTCCGGCCGGGCAGGCAACACCCAGGTTACCGGCCCAGGCCAGCTGGCGAACATCGTCACGCGCTGCTGTTCGCTGAGCGCGCTGTCGTCGATATAGGGCTTAAGCTGCGTATAGTCGGCGGCGATCAGAATCAGCCCCTTTTCCCACGGCCGCTGTTTCAATGCCAGCAAAGCATTGACCGCCTGTTCGCTGTCGGGATCGCACCCCAGGCCGAATACCGCTTCGGTGGGATAGGCAATCACCTGCTGTTGATGCAAAGCATCGATGATAGATAAAAGGTTCGGGCTTAATTCTGAGTTCATGATGTGATTATTCTGTAGTCGCCACGGGTTTTCCGCACAGCTTGCTGGCACAGCACAGGACGGGGCCTTTTGCCGTACGTTTTTCCATCAGCAGCGGGTAATGGCAATAGGCGCATTCACCGGCGACGGGTTTAACATTGAGGGCGAATTGGCATTCCGGATAACGATCGCAGGAATGAAAAACCTTGCCGTAGCGCGATTTACGCTGCAACAGCTTGCCCTGACCGCACTGCGGACAGGTAATGGCGGTTTCATCAGGCTTATCGATCACTTCAGTGTGATCGCACTGCGGATAATCGCTGCAACCGATAAACATGCCATAGCGCCCCTGGCGCAGCACCAACGTCGCCTGACACTTCGGGCACTGCTGCCCATCCAGCACCTTGACGACATGCCCGTCGGCCTGCGCTTTCAGCGGCCGAATATATTGGCATTCAGGGTACTGGGAACAGCCGAGGAAGGGGCCGTGGCGACCGCTACGGATCACCAACTCGGCCCCGCATTCCGGACAGGGTTCATTTTGCCTGGCGGCAAAAATCGCGTTTTTTGTCATAACGTCTTCTATGCGCGTTATCGGCTCAATGCAGATAACCTTCGTTCACTTCAAACAACAGTTCTTCCATTTGCTGATAGGCGCTTTCATATCCGGGAATATTAAACAGCACCATCAACACGACCCATTTCAGATCTTCGAGATCGAATTCCGCATTATCCAAAGCCATAACACGGTCGATAACCATTTCACGGGTTTCGAGGTTCAATACCTGAATCTGTTCCAGGAACAGGAGAAAACCACGGCAGCCGGCGTCCAAACGCGCGCTTTCCTCTTCGGTGTAGATCCGCATTGCCAGCGGATCGGCATCCATAAAGTAAGGCGCATTTTGGCCTTCTTGCAGGTCAGCCAGCTTCTCAAGCCAATTCAACGCGTTGTAGATATCATCCCGATGAAACCCCGCCTGGGCGAGATCATCGGTCAGTTGATCCTGATCGACGCGCATCTCTGGTTCATTGTGGATATAAGTTTCAAACAAGTACATGAGTACGTCGAACATGGCTTGCCCTCCTTATTCGGACATAGCCGCCGGGTACAGCTGCGATCCACCCTGCTAACTCCAGTTCGAGTAACTTGATTACCACCACTGGCACAGGTTGGCCGGCACGTTCAGCGACGACGTCAACAGGTGTCACCTCATCTCCTACGTTAGCCAACACATCGGCAAATGGCAATTCAACTTCAGCCTGCGACGCACAAATAGTTGTATTTTCGTTCAGTGGCAGCCATTGAAGGCCGCTTCCCAGCAATTCTGCGATATCTTTCGGCCCGGTAACCAGATGCGCGCCCTGCTGAATTAGCCAGTGCGTGCCTTCGCTCATCGGGTTCCCTAACGGCCCCGGCAAGGCGAATACCTCACGCCCCTGCTCCAGCGCATAGCGGGCCGTCACCAGGGTACCGCTGCGCAACGAGGCTTCTATGACCAGAACGCCCTGGCTCAGCCCGCTGATAATACGGTTGCGGCGCGGAAAATGGTCGGCCAGAGGCAAATCGGTGACCAAATGATCAGAAATCACCGCGCCGCCCTGCTCGACAATCTGCTCCGCGAGCCTGCGGTGCCGGCGTGGATAAACATTGGCCAACCCGCTGCCCAATACCGCTACCGTGCAACCGCCGGCCGCCAGCGCTGCGCGATGGCAAATGCCGTCGATGCCGATCGCCAAACCGCTGGTGATGGTGAAACCGCAACGCGCCAATTCCGCGGCGAAATGATTGGCCCAACGCTCGCCGTAGTGGCTGAACTGCCGGCTGCCAACCATGGCGAGCTGCGGACGCAGCAACGCTTGAGGATCGCCCTCGATCAGCAAAAACAGCGGCGCATCGTCGATCTGGGCCAGGCGTTCCGGATAGCCGGCCGCCCCATAGTTCAGCATACGGTGCGCCGGCAGTTCCAGCCAACGCAGGCTGGCCGCCAGATAAGCGGGATCCGCTTGGTTGAACTGCGCCCGCTGCCGCTCGTTCAACCCCAGTTCACGCAACGCGCTGCGAGGCTCGCGCCCCATTTGCGATAGCTGCCGCACGATCCGCCTGGCCACGACGGTCTGCAGCCCCGTTACCCCTCGCATCCGTAAAGCGATCTCTTCCGGCCGCATCGTCTGTTCCCTCAGCAAAAACGGTGGTATTACCAATCTGAGCAATTGGTGCGCAATGCTGTCAATCAGGCCGGGAAATGTCTAGAATAGAGGTTAAACCTCGTTCATTACTCGGATACAGATCTAAAGATATATGTCAGTCTTGCAGGTATTACATTTCCCAGACGAGCGTCTGCGCAAAATCGCAGCGCCGGTAAAAGAAGTCAATGCAGATATCCAGCGCATCGTGGATGATATGTTTGAAACCATGTACGCAGAGGAAGGCATTGGCCTGGCTGCGACTCAGGTGGATATCCATCAGCGCATTATCGTGATCGACGTCTCCGAGAATCGCGATCAGCGCCTGGTGCTGATCAACCCGGAGCTGCTGGAAAAGAGCGGCGAAACCGGCATCGAGGAAGGCTGTCTTTCCATTCCCGAGCAGCGTGCGTTGGTACCACGTGCCGCGCAGGTGAAGATCCGCGCGCTGGATCGCGAAGGCAAACCTTTCGAACTGGAAGCGGACGATCTGCTGGCGATCTGCATCCAGCACGAGATGGATCACCTGATGGGTAAACTGTTCGTCGATTACCTGTCGCCGCTCAAGCGTCAGCGCATTCGTCAGAAACTGGAAAAAATGGCCAAGCTTCAAGCCCGCGCCTAACCGATCAGGAAATCAACGTGTCTGACTCTTTACGGATTATTTTCGCCGGAACACCAGACTTCGCAGCGCGTCATCTTGACGCGCTGTTGTCATCTGAGCACCAGATTGTCGGCGTTTTTACCCAGCCCGACCGCCCGGCAGGCCGCGGCAACAAGCTGACGCCTAGCCCGGTAAAAGTGCTGGCTGAGCAACACCAACTGCCGGTATTTCAGCCCAAATCGCTGCGCCCCGAAGAGAACCAGCGCCTGGTGGCCGATCTTAACGCCGACGTGATGGTGGTGGTTGCCTACGGGCTGATCCTGCCGCAGGCGGTGCTGGATATGCCGCGTCTCGGTTGTATCAACGTACATGGCTCGCTGCTGCCTCGCTGGCGCGGTGCGGCGCCGATCCAGCGCTCGCTCTGGGCCGGCGACAGCGAAACCGGCGTGACCATCATGCAGATGGACGTCGGTCTCGATACCGGCGACATGATGCACAAGATTGCCTGCCCGATTGAGAGCAGCGATACCAGCGCCAGTCTCTACGACAAGCTGGCGCAGCTCGGCCCGCAGGGCATGCTGACGACGCTGCGCCAAATGGCCGACGGCAGCGCCACCCGCGAAGTGCAGGACGAAGCGCTGGTGACCTACGCCGAGAAGCTGAGCAAAGAAGAAGCTCGCTTGGACTGGACGCTGTCCGCCGAACAACTGGAGCGCTGCATCCGCGCCTTCAACCCTTGGCCGATCAGCTACTTCACCATCGACGATCAACCGGTGAAAGTCTGGCAAGCCAGCGTACTGGCGCAAAGCGCCAATGCGGAGCCGGGCACCGTTGTCCATGCCGACAAGCACGGCATTCAGGTGGCGACCGCCGACGGCATCCTCAATCTGATCCAACTGCAGCCCGCCGGCAAGAAACCGATGTCGGCGCAGGACCTGTTAAATTCACGCCGTGAATGGTTTACCCCGGGTAACCGGCTGTAAGTCACCCCACTGCCCGGCCGTTCATCGCCGGGCCGTTATTTTCTTAATGCCGATCGTTATCAGCTTCAGCCTATGAAAAATAATTACAATCTCCGCAGCATCGCTGCCAAAGCCATCGGCCAGGTGCTGGATCAAGGGCAGTCGCTCAGCACTGTCCTGCCGGCGCTGCAAACCACCATCAGCGATAAGGACCGCGGGTTGCTGCAGGAACTGTGCTTCGGCACGTTGCGCGTGCTGCCGCAGCTCGAATGGTGCATTCAACAATTGATGGCCAAGCCGCTGACCGGCAAACAGCGTACGCTGCACTATCTGCTGATGGTCGGCCTGTATCAGCTGCTGTATACCCGTATCCCGCCGCACGCCGTATTGGCCGAAACCGTGGAAGGCGCGGTGGCGCTGAAACGCCCACAGTTGAAAGGCCTGATTAACGGCGTCTTGCGGCAATTCCAGCGCCAGCAGGAAGAGCTGCTGCAGCGCGCCGCCAACAATGACAGCCGCTATTTGCACCCGAGCTGGTTGCTGAAACGCATTCAACAGGCTTATCCCGCCAACTGGGAACAGATCGTCGACGCCAATAACCAGAAGCCACCGATGTGGCTGCGCGTCAACCGCCTGCATCACACCCGCGAAGCTTATCTGCAGTTGCTGACCGACGCAGGCATCGCCGCGGAGCCTCATTCAGACTATGCCGACGCGGTGCGTTTGCTGGCGCCTTGCGCCGTGACCGAGCTGCCTGGGTTCGCCGACGGCTGGATCACCGTGCAAGATGCCTCAGCCCAGGGCTGTGTCGATCTATTGGATCCGCAAGACGGTGAACAGATCCTCGATTTGTGCGCCGCGCCTGGCGGCAAAACAACGCATATTCTGGAAGCGGCGCCGAAAGCGCACGTCATGGCGGTCGATATCGACGAACAGCGCCTGGCGCGGGTGAAGGAAAACCTGCAGCGCCTGCGTTTGCACGCAGAGGTTAAGCTGGGCGATGGCCGCACCCCGCAGCAATGGTGCGGTGACAAGCAGTTCGACCGGATCCTGCTGGACGCGCCTTGTTCCGCCACCGGCGTGATCCGCCGTCACCCCGACATCAAATGGCTGCGCCGCGATCGTGACATCGCCGAACTCGCCGCGCTGCAGGCCGACATCCTGGAAGCCGTTTGGCCCCATCTGAAATCGGGCGGCGTGATGGTTTACGCCACCTGCTCTATCCTGCCGGATGAAAACAGCAGCCAGATCGCCGCGTTCTTGCAGCGCCACGCCGATGCCAAGCTGGTTGAAACCGGCGATCCGCAGCGACCGGGGCGGCAGAATATCCCGCATCCCGAGGACGGCGATGGCTTCTTTTACGCTAAGCTGATTAAAATGTAATGCTTCGGGGCGTGCGTGCGCGCCCTAAGTCTTTCAGTGTGAAGCAGAGAACACGATGAAAATAATTATTCTTGGTGCCGGTCAGGTTGGCGGGACGCTGGCGGAAAACCTGGTGGGTGAAAACAACGATATCACCGTCGTCGATACCGATTCCGGCCGGCTGCGTCAGCTGCAGGATAAATTCGATCTGCGGGTGGTTCAGGGGCACGGCTCTCATCCTCGGGTGCTGCGCGAAGCCGGCGCAGAAGACGCCGACATGCTGGTCGCCGTCACCAACTCCGACGAAACCAACATGGTTGCCTGCCAGATCGCCTATTCTCTGTTCAATACCCCCAACCGTATCGCCCGTATCCGCGCGCCGGAATATATCCGCGAGTCGGAGAAACTGTTCCTGCCGGAAGCGGTGCCGATCGACCATCTGATTTCACCGGAGCAGTTGGTCATCGACTATATCTACAAGCTGATTGAATACCCCGGCGCGCTGCAGGTGGTCAACTTCGCCGAAGGCAAGGTCAGCATCGCTGCGGTTAAAGCCTATTACGGCGGCCCGCTGGTCGGCAATGCGCTCTCTTCGATGCGCGAACACATGCCGCATATCGACACCCGCGTCGCCGCTATTTTCCGCCAGGACAGACCAATACGTCCGCAAGGCTCGACCATTATCGAAGCCGGTGATGAAGTCTTCTTCGTCGCCGCATCACAGCACATCCGCGCGGTGATGAGCGAACTGCAGCGGCTGGAAAAACCCTATAAGCGCATCATGATCGTCGGCGGCGGCAACGTCGGCGCCGGCCTGGCCGCCAAGCTGGAAAAAGACTACAACGTCAAACTGATCGAGCGGAACCAGCAACGCGCCGCCGAACTGGCCGAGCAGTTGCACGATACCATCGTGTTCTACGGCGATGCCTCCGACCAGGAGCTGCTGGCCGAAGAGCACGTCGAACAAGTGGATGTCTTCATCGCCATCACCAACGACGATGAGGCCAACATCATGTCCGCCATGCTGGCCAAGCGCATGGGCGCCAAGAAGGTGATGGTCTTGATCCAGCGCCGCGCCTATGTCGACCTGGTGCAGGGCAGCGTGATCGATATCGCCATTTCGCCGCAGCAGGCGACCATCTCCGCCCTGTTGGGGCACGTGCGCAAAGCGGATATCGTCAGCGTCTCGTCGCTGCGTCGCGGCGTGGCGGAAGCGATCGAAGCGATTGCCCACGGCGATGAAAGCACGTCCAAAGTGGTCGGCCGCATCGTCGAAGACATCAAGCTGCCACCGGGCACCACCATCGGCGCGATCGTACGTGGTGACGACGTGATCATCGCCAACGGCAACAGCAAAATCGAACAGGGCGATCACGTCATCATGTTTATTACCGACAAGAAATTCGTGCCGGACGTTGAACGCCTGTTCCAACCGAGCCCGTTCTTCTTGTAGAACAAATTTATTAGGCGATGGTCTATAATCGCGTAGTTGTTCTCTGCCTTGGGAGGAGATAAAACTTCTCTCCTTTTGTGGCAAAGGGAAATTGCTTTGTTAAACTTGAGTTATTAATTCTGCAAGGGGTGCGTTCTATGAGTATGTTGAAAGAGTTTCGCGAATTTGCCATGCGTGGCAACGTGGTCGATCTGGCCGTCGGTGTGATTATCGGTGCCGCATTCGGCAAGATTGTTTCGTCCTTCGTGGCCGATATCATCATGCCACCACTGGGGTTACTGATCGGCGGCGTCGACTTTAAACAATTCCATCTGGTATTACGTGAAGCTCAGGGCGCCGTACCGGCGGTGGTAATGAACTACGGTTCATTCATTCAAACCGTATTCGACTTCGTGATTGTCGCCTTCGCCATCTTCCTGGCAATTAAATTGATGAACAAAATGCGCCGCAAGCAGGAAGAAGCGCCGGCAGCGCCGCCAGCACCTACCGCAGAGGAGAAACTGCTGACGGAAATCCGTGACCTGCTGAGCCAGCAACAGCAGCCAAAACTGTAAAACAGCGTTTGGTTATGCCAATAAAAAGCCACCTGACGAAGGTGGCTTTTTTAATGCCTTAAAACCAGAAGGCCAGTGGTAAATTATCGCTTGATAGTTTACCACTGGCCTCCCAGTTACCGCCTTTGCTGTGTTTTTCTTTACGCCGATAGCTGCCTTTGCCTTTCACATTCTTTTCTACTCGTTGACGGAATAGCGGATCATGCAGCAGCGCCTCAATGGCGTTATCTTGAATCTGACCTTTAGTGTGACGATATTTCGTCATGATAATGCTCCTGTAAAAGGTGTGGTGATAAAACGGGGCGATAATACTGCCGGCGGTATAAAAATTAAAGTGCCGTCAGCAACCTTTTTTGCCTTTTTCATCGCTGGCGCCCTGTTCCAAGGCTTCCAGAATAGAACAATAATTGCTGGTATGGGCAGTACCGCAGCAGGCATCACTCAGCCGCTTCAGCGATTCGCGCATGCGAGTCAACTCCGCCAACTTGCTTTCCACTTCGCTCAGGCGCGCATCGACGATCGACTTCGACTCCTGGCAGGTATGATGTTCAGGATCGACGCGGATCGACAGCAGCTCAGCGATCGTTTCCAGAGTAAATCCCAGCTGCTTGGCATAGCGAATGAAGCGCAGCCGCTGCAGATCCTGCTCGGTGTAGAGCCGATAACCACCTTCGGTGCGGACATTGTGATCCATCATGCCCTGCTTTTCATAGTAACGCACGGTATCCGGCGTCACTTCGGCAAGCTTGGCCAACTGACCTATCTTGAACATTACTTCTCCTCCCGGGTGAATTTGCCGTCCAATGCACGCTGATATTCACCATGCAAGAAATCCGTACTCATCCCAGCCTGACGCAACCGGTGCTCCAGCAGCGCCATGCGTTTGCTGAGTTCGACATAGTCCTGATGCTCACTGTTAATCCCTTGCAGCAAACGAGCAACGGTCAACGCCTCTTTGCGGTCTTCCAGCTCCGGCGGCAGGTAACCGGCATTTTTCAGCAAACGGTAACCGGCGCGCAGTTCAGCTGGCACCGCGCTGTCATCTTCCAGCGCCAACGGTTGGCCCTGGCCGGGCAGATTGTCAAACTCGCCTTTATCCTGGGCATCAAGGATATGGCGTTCCGCCCATTGATCGAGCAGCCCCATGAAAGACAGCCTCGGTTAGCCTAATGATTAAGCCTTAGCATAGCGGATAGGGGCGGGGATCTTAAGCGCAGCGGGGGAATTACGCACATTTGGCTGGGTTTGGACGTAAAAAAACCGGGCAAGCCCGGTTTTTTTACGCGTCTACAGATTACTCTGCAGTTGCTACTTCTGCTTGAGACTCAGCACGATCAACCAGCTCGATGTATGCCATCGGCGCGTTGTCGCCTGCGCGGAAGCCACACTTCAGAATGCGAGTGTAACCACCGGCACGGCTCGCGAAACGCGGGCCCAGCTCGTTAAACAGTTTTGCCACGATCTCGTTATCACGAGTACGGGCGAATGCCAGACGACGATTAGCTACGCTGTCGGTCTTGGCAAGAGTAATCAGCGGCTCAACAACGCGACGCAGCTCTTTTGCTTTTGGCAGGGTCGTCTTGATGATCTCATGACGAACCAAAGAGCCGGCCATGTTACGGAACATAGCCTGGCGATGGCTGCTGTTACGGTTCAGTTGACGACCACTCTTACGATGGCGCATGACCTTATCCTTCTCAGTAAAACCTTAACCTGTGATCCGGTTACTCGTCAGCAATGCTTGCCGGCGGCCAGTTTTCCAGGCGCATGCCCAGAGACAGACCACGTGAGGCCAGCACGTCTTTAATCTCGGTAAGAGATTTTTTACCCAGGTTTGGCGTTTTCAGCAACTCAACCTCGGTACGCTGTACCAGATCACCGATGTAGTGGATAGCTTCTGCCTTGAGGCAGTTAGCAGAGCGGACAGTCAATTCCAGATCGTCAACAGGGCGCAGCAAGATCGGATCGAATTCCGGTTTCTCTTCTTTAACTTCCGGCTGACGCACATCACGCAGGTCAACGAAAGCTTCAAGTTGTTCAGCCAGAATGGTGGCCGCACGGCGGATCGCCTCTTCAGGATCGATCGTGCCATTGGTCTCCATCTCGATGACCAGCTTATCCAAGTCAGTACGCTGTTCTACACGCGCAGCTTCAACATTGTAGGCGATACGCTCTACAGGGCTGTAGCAGGCGTCAACCAACAGACGACCGATTGGGCGCTCATCTTCTTCCGAATGAATTCGGGCAGAAGCCGGCACATAACCGCGACCGCGCTGAACTTTGATACGCATGCTGATAGCCGCGTTCTCATCAGTCAGGTGGCAGATCACGTGCTGAGGCTTGACGATTTCGACATCACCATCATGGGTGATGTCGGCAGCGGTCACAGGGCCAATGCCAGATTTATTCAGGGTAAGAATAACTTCGTCTTTGCCTTGAACTCTCACCGCCAGCCCTTTCAGGTTGAGCAGGATCTCCAGGATATCTTCCTGTACGCCTTCTTTGGTGCTGTACTCATGCAGTACACCATCAATCTCAACCTCGGTCACCGCGCAACCCGGCATAGATGAAAGCAGAATACGGCGCAGTGCGTTGCCAAGAGTATGGCCAAAGCCACGCTCTAAAGGCTCAAGGGTCACCTTGGCGTGCGTCGAACTGACTTGCTCGATATCTACCAGGCGCGGTTTTAGAAACTCTGTCACAGAACCCTGCATTGTGTCCTCTCTTTGGTACTAAGCTTTACTTGGAGTAAAGCTCGACGATCAGGTGTTCGTTAATGTCCGCAGACAGATCGGTACGTTCAGGCATACGCTTGAACACGCCTTCCATCTTAGCAGCATCAACTTCCAGCCAAGTCGGCTTTTCACGCTGCTCAGCCAGCTCCAGAGAAGCTTTAACACGAGACTGCTTTTTAGCTTTCTCGCGGATGCTGACTACGTCATTCGGAGATACCTGATAAGAAGCGATGTTAACAACGCGACCGTTTACCATAACTGCTTTGTGGCTAACCAGCTGACGTGACTCTGCACGAGTAGCGCCGAAGCCCATACGGTAAACAACGTTGTCCAGACGACCTTCCAGCAGCTGCAACAGGTTTTCACCGGTGTTGCCCTTCAGGCGGGTTGCTTCTTTGTAATAGTTACGGAATTGACGCTCCAGAATGCCGTACATACGGCGAACTTTCTGCTTCTCACGCAACTGAACACCGTAATCAGACAGACGCGGTTTACGCGCACCGTGCTGACCAGGTGCTTGTTCAATTTTACACTTGGAATCGATCGCGCGAACGCCAGACTTAAGGAACAGGTCTGTGCCCTCACGACGGCTCAGCTTGAGCTTAGGACCCAAATATCTTGCCATTTTCTTTCTCCAACAATCCTAAAAGCTGCGTTACACGCGGCGCTTTTTCGGCGGACGACAACCGTTATGAGGGATCGGAGTCACATCAGTAATGTTAGTGATGCGGAAACCAGCCGCGTTCAGAGCGCGGATAGTAGACTCACGACCAGGACCAGGTCCTTTAACCATAACTTCCAGGTTCTTGATACCGTATTCTTTTACTGCGTCAGCACAACGTTCTGCTGCAACCTGTGCTGCGAACGGAGTGGACTTACGAGAACCACGGAAACCGGAACCACCGGCTGTTGCCCAACCCAAAGCATTACCCTGACGATCAGTGATGGTAACGATGGTGTTGTTGAAAGAAGCATGGATATGAGCCACGCCGTCAGAGACTTGCTTTCTTACACGCTTACGTGTACGAACAGGTGCCTTTGCCATTATTCAATAACCCCGATTATTTCTTGATCGGCTTGCGCGGACCCTTACGGGTACGAGCGTTGGTCTTGGTGCGCTGACCGCGTACCGGCAGACCACGACGATGACGCAAACCACGATAGCAACCAAGGTCCATAAGACGCTTGATGCTCAGGGTAATTTCACGACGCAAATCACCCTCAACGGTGTATTTGGCAACTGCATCACGAAGCTTTTCGATTTGCTCTTCAGACAGCTCACTGATCTTAACATTTTCAGCAATACCCGTGGATGCACAGATAGCCTGTGAACGGGTTTTACCGATACCGAAGATCGACGTTAAGGCGATAACGGTATGTTTATGATCAGGAATGTTAATGCCTGCTATACGGGCCACTATGCACTCCTACTATTTTATACAGCAACACCATTCTGAAAAGCCCGTTTTCAGGATACTCAAATAGTGTTGCAGTGCGACATACAAAAGATTGGCTGGCTAATCTAGCCAGCTCAACCCAACTTTGCAAGAAAAATATGCGAGATAATCAGCCTTGACGCTGTTTATGCTTCGGCTCGGCGCTGCAAATCACACGAACGACACCGTTACGCTTAACGATTTTGCAGTTACGACATAATTTCTTGACGGAAGCACGAACTTTCATTTTTACTCTCCGTAACTTCTCAAACGAATCTGACTAGCGGTTATAGCCTTTCAGATTTGCTTTCTTCAATGCAGACTCGTACTGACTTGACATCATCAGAGTTTGCACTTGAGCCATAAAGTCCATGATGACGACAACCACGATCAGTAGCGAGGTACCACCAAAGTAGAATGGTACTTTCATTGCATCACGCATGAACTCCGGGATCAGGCAGATGAAAGTAATGTACATCGCGCCCACCAGGGTTAAACGCGTCATTACTTTATCGATATACTTCGCCGTTTGCTCTCCCGGACGAATTCCTGGTACGAAGGCACCGGACTTCTTCAGGTTATCTGCTGTCTCACGCGGGTTGAAGACCAACGCCGTGTAGAAGAAACAGAAGAAGATGATTGCAGACGCATAGAGTAACACATAAAGCGGTTGCCCTGGCTGCAAATACAGCGAAATCGTAGTCAGCCAGTTCCAACCGGTACCGCCCCCAAACCATGATGCAATCGTGGCCGGGAACAGAATAATGCTGGAAGCGAAAATCGCCGGGATAACACCCGCCATGTTCACTTTCAACGGTAAATGTGTGCTCTGTGCTGCATAAACACGACGACCTTGTTGACGCTTCGCATAGTTAACGACGATACGACGTTGACCACGCTCGATGAAAACAACGAAGAAGGTTACTGCAAACACCAATACTGCAACCAACAGCAGCAGGAGGAAGTGCAGGTCGCCTTGCCGCGCTTGCTCGATAGTATGGGCCACTGCCGGCGGGAGCCCCGCTACAATACCCGCGAAGATAATGATCGAGATACCGTTGCCGATACCGCGTTCAGTAATCTGCTCACCCAGCCACATCAGGAACATTGTCCCGGTTACCAGGCTCACAACCGCAGTAAAGTAGAATGCAAAGCCTGGATTTAACACCAGGCCCTGCATACCAGGCATATTCGGCAGACCGGTAGCAATACCGATCGACTGGAATATGGCCAATACCAGCGTACCGTAACGGGTGTACTGGCTAATCTTGCGACGGCCAGCCTCCCCTTCTTTCTTGATTTCCGCCAACGCTGGATGAACCACCGTCAGCAGCTGGATAATGATCGACGCCGAGATATACGGCATGATCCCCAGAGCAAAGATAGAAGCACGGCTGAGGGCACCACCAGAGAACATGTTAAACATTTCAATGATAGTGCCTCTCTGCTGCTCAAGCAATTTGGCAAGCACAGTGGCATCGATACCAGGAATCGGAATGAAAGAGCCGATGCGGAAGACAATCAGCGCGCCGATGACAAACAAAAGTCTGCGCTTCAGCTCGCCGAGCCCGCCTTTAGCACTTTGAAAATCTAATCCTGGTTGCTTAGCCATCTGCTACTTATTCCTCAATTTTACCGCCAGCAGCCTCGATAGCAGCACGAGCGCCTTTGGTGACACGCAGACCACGCAGGGTTACCGGACGAGCGACTTCGCCAGAAAGTACAACTTTCGCGAATTCGATCTGGACACCAACTACGTTAGCGGCTTTCAGCGCGTTCAGGTCGATAACATCGCCTTCAACCAGAGCCAGTTCAGACAGACGAACTTCTGCCGTGATCATCGCTTTGCGTGAAGTGAAGCCGAATTTCGGCAGACGACGGTACAGAGGCATCTGACCACCTTCGAAACCACGACGTACGCCACCGCCAGAACGAGACTTCTGACCTTTGTGACCACGGCCGCCGGTTTTACCCAGGCCAGAACCAATACCACGACCTACACGCTTAGGCGCATGCTTGGCACCTTCAGCCGGAGACAGAGTATTTAAACGCATCTGTTACTCCTCAACTTTAACCATGTAGGAAACCAGGTTGACCATACCGCGAACAGCAGGAGTATCCTCGCGCTCTACGGTGTGACCAATACGACGCAGACCCAGACCGAGCAGAGTAGCTTTATGCTTCGGCAGACGGCCAATTGAGCTGCGAGTTTGTGTAACTTTAATAGTCTTAGCCATGGTCAATTACCCCAGAATGTCGGCAACGGATTTACCACGCTTAGCAGCGACCATTTCAGGAGACTTCATATTCGCCAGAGCGTCGATAGTTGCACGAACCACGTTGATCGGGTTGGTGGAACCATAAGCTTTAGCCAATACGTTGTGCACCCCAGCAACTTCGAGAACGGCGCGCATTGCACCGCCCGCGATGATACCGGTACCTTCATGAGCAGGCTGCATGAACACGCGAGAACCCGTGTGAGCGCCCTTAACAGGGTGCTGCAGGGTGCCGCTGTTCAGCGCGACGTTCATCATGTTGCGACGGGCTTTTTCCATCGCTTTCTGGATCGCTGCTGGAACTTCGCGTGCTTTGCCGTAGCCAAAACCAACGCGACCGTTACCATCACCAACTACAGTCAGTGCGGTAAAGCTGAAAATACGGCCACCTTTTACGGTTTTAGATACGCGGTTTACCGCGATCAGCTTTTCCTGCAGTTCGCCAGCTTGTTTTTCGATGTGAGCCATCTTAAACCTCTTCCTTAGAACTGAAGGCCAGCTTCACGGGCAGCATCTGCCAGTGCCTGGACTCGACCATGATATTGGAAACCGGAACGGTCAAAGGATACTTTCGCAATCCCTTTTTCCAACGCGCGCTCAGCCAGAGCTTTACCTACGGCTGCTGCTGCGTCTTTGTTACCGGAATACTTCAGTTGCTCCGCGATAGCTTTTTCTAAAGTAGAAGCGGCTACCAGTACTTCAGAACCGTTTGGAGCAATCACCTGTGCGTAAATGTGACGCGGGGTACGATGTACCACCAGGCGGGTTGCACCCAGCTCTTGGAGCTTGCGGCGTGCGCGGGTCGCACGACGGATACGAGCAGATTTCTTATCCATAGTGTTACCTTACTTCTTCTTAGCCTCTTTGGTACGCACGACTTCGTCGGCGTAACGAACACCTTTGCCTTTGTAAGGCTCAGGACGACGGTAAGCACGCAGATCTGCTGCTACCTGGCCAATTACCTGCTTATCAGCGCCTTTCAGCACGATTTCAGTTTGGCTTGGGCATTCAGCAGTGATACCTGCCGGCAGCTGGTGATCGATAGGGTGAGAGAAGCCCAGGGCCAAATTCACCACGTTGCCTTTAACGGCAGCACGATAACCAACACCTACCAGTTGAAGCTTTTTGGTGAAGCCTTCGGTAACACCAACAACCATTGCGTTCAGCAGAGCGCGCGTGGTACCCGCTTGAGCCCATGCGTTAGCAAAACCTTCGCGCGGAGCGAAAGTCAGTGCGTTAGCTTCTTGCTTCACTTCAACGGCGTCGTGGATAGTACGAGTCAACTCGCCGTTTTTACCCTTAATCGAAATAACCTGACCGTTGAGTTTTACCTCTACGCCGGCAGGAATGACGACGGGTGCTTTTGCAACACGAGACATTCTTTCCTCCCGAATTAAGCTACGTAGCAGATAATCTCGCCACCAAGACCAGCCTGGCGAGCTGCACGATCGGTCATAACACCTTTAGAGGTAGAAACAACAGCGATACCCAAACCGGCCATAACTTTTGGCAGCTCATCTTTTTTCTTGTAGATGCGCAGACCTGGACGGCTGATACGTTGAATGCTTTCTACCACAGCTTTGCCCTGGAAGTACTTCAGTACCAGTTCCAGAACAGGCTTGGCGTCGCCTTCGATTTTGAAATCTTCAATAAAACCTTCTTCCTTCAGCACGTTGGCAATTGCCACTTTCAGCTTGGAGGAAGGCATGGTGACCGCAACTTTGTTCGCGGCTTGACCGTTACGGATACGGGTCAGCATATCCGCGATCGGATCTTGCATGCTCATCTGTCTTTACTCCCGTGATTCAATTGGTAATTACCAGCTAGCCTTTTTCAAGCCTGGTACTTCACCGCGCATAGCGGCTTCACGAAGCTTAATACGGCTCAACCCGAATTTGCCCACATAACCATGTGGACGGCCAGTTTGGCGGCAGCGTTTACGCTGACGAGACGGGCTGGAATCACGCGGCAGAGTTTGCAGCTTGAGAACGGCATTCCAACGATCTTCATCGGATGCGTTCACATCAGAGATAATAGCTTTCAGTTCAGCGCGTTTTGCAAAGAACTTGTCAGCTAATTTCACGCGCTTGACTTCGCGTGCTTTCATTGATTGCTTAGCCATCAGTAACCCTGCCTTACTTGCGGAACGGGAAGTTAAAAGCAGCCAGCAGCGCGCGGCCTTCATCATCAGATTTCGCAGTAGTGGTAATGGTAATATCCAAACCACGAACGCGATCGACTTTGTCGTAGTCGATTTCTGGGAAGATGATTTGCTCACGCACGCCCATGCTGTAGTTGCCACGGCCATCGAATGACTTGGCGGACAGGCCACGGAAGTCACGGATACGTGGAACAGCAATGGAGATCAGGCGCTCAAGGAACTCCCACATGCGTTCGCCACGCAGAGTTACTTTACAGCCGATCGGATAGCCCTGACGGATTTTGAAGCCTGCAACAGATTTGCGGGCTTTGGTGATCAACGGTTTTTGACCGGAGATAGCTGTCAGGTCCGCTGCGGCGTTATCCAGCAGTTTCTTGTCAGCAATCGCTTCACCAACACCCATGTTCAGGGTGATCTTCTCGACCCGAGGGACTTGCATGACAGAGTTGTAATCAAACTGAGACATCAGTTGTTTGACTACCTCGTCTTTGTAGTAATCATGCAGTTTCGCCATCGTATTACTCCAAATTACTTGATAGTTTCGCTGTTAGATTTGAAGAAACGGACTTTTTTGCCGTCTTCGAATCTAAAGCCTACACGGTCAGCCTTGCCGGTAGCCGCGTTGAAGATAGCAATGTTAGAAACCTGAATTGCAGCTTCTTTTTCAACAATGCCGCCTGGTTGGTTCAGAGCCGGAACCGGCTTCTGGTGTTTCTTAACCAGGTTGATGCCTTCAACAATGACCTTGCCAGCAGACAGGACATTTTTTACTTTACCGCGCTTACCTTTGTCTTTCCCGGTAATCACGATAACTTCGTCATCACGACGGATCTTCGCTGCCATGTTCGCTCCTTAGAGTACTTCTGGTGCCAGAGAGATAATTTTCATGAACTTCTCATTACGCAGTTCACGAGTTACCGGCCCAAAAATACGCGTACCGATTGGCTGCTCGCTGTTATTGTTCAAAATAACGCATGCATTGCCATCGAAGCGAATGACAGAACCGTCCGGGCGACGTACACCCTTCTTGGTGCGCACCACTACCGCCTTCAGAACATCGCCTTTCTTCACCTTACCGCGAGGAATTGCTTCCTTGATGGTAATTTTGATGATGTCGCCGACGCCTGCGTAGCGACGGTGCGAGCCACCTAGAACCTTGATACACATTACGCGACGTGCACCGGAGTTGTCGGCGACGTTCAGCATAGTCTGTTCTTGGATCATTTTAGTGCTCCGCTAATGTCAACTACTACTTTAAAGACCCAAGTAAAAATTAGGCCGTTGAAAAGCCCCATAACCGAGGGCGCAGCATTATAACACCGCTTACTTGGTATGGGTAGAAAAAATAAACGGCTCATTTTCTGAGCCGTTTATTAAGTGAGAGCCAGCTACTCTATTACAGAATCGCTTTCTCTACAACGCGAACCAGCGTCCAGGACTTGGTCTTGGACAGTGGGCGGCATTCGCGGATTTCCACCACGTCGCCGGTACCACATTCGTTGTTCTCGTCATGTACGTGCAGCTTGGTCGTACGTTTGATGAATTTCCCGTAGATCGGGTGCTTCACAGTACGTTCGATAGCAACAACGATGGATTTCTCCATTTTATCGCTAACAACACGACCCTGCAGGGTACGGATAACTTCAGTCATTTACACACCCGCCTTTTGAGTCAGTAAAGTCTTAACGCGTGCGACGTCACGACGCACTTGTTTCAACAGGTGAGTTTGTTGCAGCTGGCCACTGGCCGCCTGCATGCGCAAGTTGAATTGCTCACGCAGCAGGTTGAGCAGCTCGGCATTCAGCTCTTCAACGCTTTTTTCACGCAGCTCTTGTGCTTTCATTACATCACCGTCTTAGTTACAAAGGTGGTTTTGATCGGCAGTTTCGCTGCTGCCAGTTTGAATGCCTCGCGGGCAACCTCTTCTGGCACGCCGTCCATTTCGTACAGGACCTTACCAGGCTGGATCAGGGCAACCCAATACTCCACGTTACCCTTACCTTTACCCATACGCACTTCCAGCGGCTTCTCGGTGATCGGTTTGTCCGGGAATACACGGATCCAGATCTTGCCTTGACGCTTAACTGCACGAGTCATTGCACGACGAGCTGCTTCGATTTGACGAGCAGTCAGACGGCCACGGCCAACAGCTTTCAGACCGAAAGTGCCGAAGCTAACATCCGTACCTTGCGCCAGACCACGGTTGCGGCCCTTGTGCACCTTACGGAATTTTGTACGCTTTGGTTGTAACATCAGCGACTCTCCTTACTTGCGGCCTTTACGCTGCTGCTTTTTAGGTTGAGCAGCCGGTTCCGGTTGTTCAACTGCAGCCATACCACCCAGGATCTCACCTTTGAAGATCCATACCTTAACGCCGATTACACCATAAGTGGTGTGCGCTTCAGATGTGTTGTAGTCGATGTCCGCACGCAGAGTGTGCAATGGAACACGACCTTCGCGGTACCATTCGGTACGTGCGATTTCAGCGCCGCCAAGACGGCCGCTTACTTCAACTTTGATACCTTTAGCGCCAAGACGCATTGCGTTCTGTACTGCACGCTTCATAGCACGACGGAACATCACGCGACGTTCCAGCTGAGAAGTGATGCTGTCAGCAACCAATTTAGCGTCGAGTTCCGGTTTACGGACTTCGGCGATGTTGATCTGTGCAGGAACGCCAGCGATGTCCGCTACGACCTTGCGCAGTTTTTCGACGTCTTCACCTTTCTTGCCGATAACGATGCCTGGGCGAGCAGTGTGAATGGTCACACGGATGCTCTTCGCAGGACGCTCGATAACGATGCGAGAAACGGAAGCTTTCGACAGTTCCTTAGTCAGGAATTGACGAACTTTAAAGTCGCTGTCCAGGTTGTCAGCGAATTCTTTGGTATTCGCATACCAAGTAGAGTTCCAAGGTTTGACAATACCCAGGCGAATACCATTAGGATGTACTTTCTGACCCATTGCTAGTCTCCAGAGTCTCAGCGATCGGACACAACCACAGTAATGTGGCTGGTGCGCTTCAGGATGCGATCTGCACGACCTTTTGCACGCGGCATAATGCGCTTCATGCTTGGGCCTTCGTCTACGAAGATTTTCGTAACTTTCAGATCATCGATGTCAGCGCCATCGTTGTGTTCTGCGTTAGCAATGGCAGACTCCAGCACTTTCTTAACCAGACCAGCAGCTTTCTTGTTGGTGTAGGTCAGAGTTTCCAGAGCTTGCGACACTTTCTTACCGCGAATCAGGTCAGCAACAAGGCGAACCTTCTGAGCAGAAGAACGAGCGTGGCGATGTTTAGCGATAGTTTCCATCTCTTCCTCCTACCTTAGCGCTTTTTAGCTTTTTTATCAGCCGCATGGCCGCGATAAGTACGAGTCGGCGCGAATTCACCCAGTTTGTGACCGACCATTTCATCGGAAACGAACACTGGTACGTGCTGACGACCATTATGGACAGCGATGGTCAAACCGATCATGTTAGGAAAGATCGTTGAACGACGGGACCAAGTGCGCAAAGGCTTCTTGTCACCGCTTTCCACCGCTTTCTCTACCTTCTTCAGCAAGTGCAGGTCAATAAAAGGACCTTTCTTGAGAGAACGTGGCATGGCTTATCCTCTAATTATTTTTTGCTACGGCGACGTACGATGAACTTATCAGTACGCTTGTTGCTACGGGTCTTCTTACCTTTGGTCTGAACGCCCCACGGAGTTACCGGGTGCTTACCAAAGTTACGACCTTCACCACCACCGTGCGGGTGATCTACCGGGTTCATCGCCGTACCGCGAACGGTAGGACGAACACCACGCCAACGTGCAGCACCTGCTTTACCCAGAACGCGAAGCATGTGTTCAGCGTTACCGACTTCACCCAGGGTGGCGCGGCAATCAGCTGGAACTTTACGCATTTCGCCGGAGCGCAGACGCAGAGTTACGTAGGAACCATCACGAGCAACGATCTGAACGTAGGCACCAGCGGAGCGAGCCATCTGGCCGCCTTTACCTGGTTTCATTTCTACGTTGTGAACCGTTGAACCAACTGGAATGTTGCGCATCGGCAGGGTGTTACCCGCTTTGATTGCAGCATCAACGCCAGATTGAATCTGGTCACCAGCTTTCAGGCCTTTCGGCGCCAGGATGTAACGGCGTTCGCCGTCTTTGTACAGAACCAGCGCGATGTTCGCGGAACGGTTCGGATCGTACTCCAGACGCTCAACCACAGCAGGGATACCGTCTTTGTTGCGCTTGAAGTCAACCAGACGATAATGTTGCTTGTGGCCACCACCGATATGACGGGTGGTGATACGGCCATTGTTGTTACGACCACCGCTTTTGCTCAGTTTTTCCAGCAGCGGGGCATAAGGTTTACCCTTGTGCAGCTCAGGGTTAACCACTTTAACAACGTGGCGACGACCCGGAGATGTAGGTTTACATTTAACAATTGCCATTGTTCTTACTCCTCCGACTTACTCTGCGCCGCCGATGAAGTCCAGATTCTGGCCTTCTTTCAGGGTGACGTAAGCTTTTTTCCAGTCGCTACGACGACCAACACGCTGACCGTGACGCTTCACTTTCCCTTTAACTACCAGGGTGTTCACGTCTTCGACTTCGACTTCAAACAGTTTCTGCACTGCAGCTTTGATTTCTGCTTTGGTCGCGTCTTTGGCAACTTTGAGAACGATGGTGTTGCTTTTTTCCATCGCAGCGGATGCTTTTTCAGATACGTGCGGTGCACGCAGCACTTTCAGCAAACGTTCTTCACGGATCATGCCAGCATCTCCTCAACTTGCTTCACAGCATCAGCAGTCATAACCACTTTGTCGAAGGCGATCAGGCTAACCGGATCGATACCTGCTACATCGCGCACGTCAACCTTGTACAGGTTGCGAGCTGCCAGGAACAGATTCTCATCCAGTTCACCGGTCACGATCAGCACGTCTTCCAGAGCCATATCTTTCAGTTTCTGTGCCAGCAGCTTAGTTTTAGGCGCTTCTACAGAGAACTTCTCGACAACGATCAGACGATCTTGACGTACCAGTTCGGACAGGATGCTTTTCAGCGCGCCGCGGTACATCTTTTTGTTTACTTTCTGACTGTGGTCCTGTGGCTTAGCAGCAAAGGTCACGCCGCCTGAACGCCAGATCGGGCTCTTTACAGAACCTGAACGCGCACGGCCGGTGCCTTTCTGACGCCATGGCTTTTTGCCGGAACCAGTTACTTCAGCACGGGTCTTCTGAGCACGGGTACCTTGACGGGCACCTGCTGCATAAGCAACAACAACCTGGTGTACCAGCGCTTCGTTGAAATCACGACCGAAGGTAGTTTCGGAAACAGTCAGCGCGCTTTGCGCGTCTTTCAATACTAATTCCATTGCTATCCCCTTACGCCTTCACAGCTGGTTTAACGATCAGGTTGCCACCGGTTGCGCCCGGTACAGCACCCTTAACCAGCAGCAGGTTGCGCTCAGCGTCAACACGTACTACGTCCAGGCTCTGAACGGTTACGCGCTCATCACCCAGGTGGCCAGCCATTTTCTTGCCTTTGAACACTTTGCCCGGAGTCTGGTTCTGACCGATAGAACCCGGAACGCGGTGAGACAAGGAGTTACCGTGGGTAGCGTCTTGGGTACGGAAGTTCCAGCGCTTAACAGTGCCAGCAAAACCTTTACCTTTAGAAGTACCGGTAACATCGACTTTTTTAACGTCAGCGAAGATTTCTACGCTAATTTCCTGACCTGCAGCGAATTCTTGACCTTCTTCCAGGCGGAATTCCCACAGACCACGGCCAGCTTCAACGCCAGCTTTAGCGAAATGGCCCGCTTCCGGCTTGGTTACACGGTTAGCTTTTTTGCTACCGGTGGTAACCTGAACGGCACGGTAACCGTCGGTGTCCAGGCTTTTAACCTGAGTCACGCGGTTCGCTTCAATTTCAATTACGGTTACTGGGATAGAAACGCCATCTTCAGTGAAGATACGGGTCATACCCACTTTTTTACCGACTAAACCAATCATTGTTTCAACCTCTCAATCGCTCAATGACCTGATTAACCCAGGCTGATCTGCACGTCTACACCGGCAGCCAGATCCAGACGCATCAGAGCATCAACGGTTTTCTCGGTTGGCTCAACGATGTCAACCAGACGCTTGTGAGTGCGAATCTCGTACTGATCGCGCGCGTCTTTGTTGACGTGCGGAGAAATCAGAACGGTAAAGCGCTCTTTGCGAGTTGGCAGCGGGATCGGACCACGGACTTGCGCACCAGTGCGCTTTGCAGTCTCGACGATTTCCGCGGTTGATTGATCGATCAGACGATGATCAAACGCTTTCAGGCGGATACGGATTCTTTGGTTCTGCATGAGACCAGAGCTCCAATTATTTATAAACGTAAATAATTACTCCTCACACCCATTTCGATTGATGGGGGAGTGTAATCGTCAACATATAACCCCCATATCGGGAGTATTGTTCGAGAGGCAAAAAAGGCCTGCCAATCGACTGATTCGCTAAAATCAGGCTTACCAAGATTAGGTAAGCCCGCGCATTATACGCAAAATGGCCGAGGAAGCAAGCCACAGTTGGAAATATGCTCAGGAAATCGTCATTTTTGCGCGTTCAGATGCAGTCGCGAGATGAAGGCGGCAAACAGGGTATGAATTATGCTTGGCAGGGACGCTCCCCTGCCCCACCGTAAAAACGGTTGCCGGCAGGAGAAACGATGACGAACAGAAGGCAGGTTTACTCTTTGCGCTCTAGAACCTGGGCCTGGGCATAGTTTTGAATACCGAGGCGAGCGATCAGATCCAGCTCGGTTTCCAGCCAGTCGATATGCTCTTCTTCATCGGCCAGGATGTCGATCATCAAATCGCGGCTGACGTAATCGTGGATCGAGTCGGCATAGGCGATACCTTCGCGCAGGTTTTTGGCACCCGCCAGCTCCAGCGCCAAATCGGAACGCAGCATCTCTTCAATGTCTTCGCCGATGTTCAGCTTGCCGAGATCTTGCAGGTTCGGGATCCCTTCCAGGAACAGGATACGCTCGATGTAGCGATCGGCATGTTTCATTTCGTCGATCGACTCGTGGTACTCCTTGTCGTTGAGGCGCATTAACCCCCAATTCTTGAACATGCGGGCGTGCAGGAAATATTGATTGATGGCAACCAGCTCGTTACCGAGCAGCTTGTTGAGGTGAGCAATGATCTTTTTATCGCCTTTCATAGGTAATTCCTCCTGGCCAGTTCTAAAAGTGTAGAACCTGTAAGCCAAGAGTCAAAAATAACCTTACCCTTTGTTAGGCAACTTCATGCATTGGGATGATAGTTCCGCGTTCCTCCACCATAATCTGTCTTGCCTGACGAATGCACTTTCCACAATCGGTACCAATCGGCACAAGTTCACGCAGCTGCTTCATGGTATGGGGATTGTGCTGACGCACCGCATTACGGATCGCTTTGTCAGTCACCGCATTACACAGACATACATACATAGAGAGACTCACTTCTTAACCAATGCACTGAGTCTAAATGGGAATGGTTTTTATTTCAATTAAGATTTAAACAAATTGCATAAAAAAAGGGCACCGAAGTGCCCTTTTTTGTGTCGAAAAAATTATTCGCGATTAAGCGATAACTTTAGCAACAACGCCCGCGCCAACGGTACGGCCGCCTTCACGGATTGCGAAACGCAGACCGTCGTCCATCGCGATTGGGTGAATCAGGGTTACAACCATGTTCACGTTGTCGCCTGGCATTACCATCTCTACGCCTTCTGGCAGTTCGATGGTACCGGTCACGTCAGTTGTACGGAAGTAGAACTGTGGACGGTAGCCTTTGAAGAATGGAGTGTGACGACCACCTTCATCTTTGCTCAGGATGTACACTTCAGATTCGAACTGGGTGTGTGGCTTGATAGAGCCTGGCTTCGCCAGTACCTGACCACGTTCGATTTCTTCACGCTTGATACCACGCAGCAGAACACCTACGTTCTCACCAGCACGGCCTTCGTCCAGCAGTTTGCGGAACATTTCAACGCCAGTACAGGTAGACTTAACGGTGTCTTTGATACCAACGATTTCAACTTCTTCGCCAACTTTGATGATACCGCGCTCAACACGACCGGTAACAACGGTACCACGACCGGAGATGGAGAATACGTCTTCGATTGGCAGCAGGAACGGCTTGTCGATAGCACGCTCTGGCTCTGGGATGTAGCTGTCCAGCGCTTCGGCCAGTTCGATGATTTTCGCTTCCCACTCAGCTTCGCCTTCCAGCGCTTTCAGCGCGGAACCGCGGATTACTGGCAGGTCGTCGCCTGGGAAGTCGTAAGCGGACAGCAGTTCGCGAACTTCCATTTCTACCAGTTCCAGCAGCTCTTCATCATCAACCATGTCGCATTTGTTCATGAATACGATGATGAAAGGAACGCCAACCTGACGACCCAGCAGGATGTGCTCACGGGTCTGAGGCATTGGGCCGTCAGTCGCAGCAACTACCAGGATCGCGCCGTCCATCTGAGCAGCACCGGTGATCATGTTTTTCACGTAGTCGGCGTGCCCTGGGCAGTCAACGTGCGCGTAGTGACGAGTCGGGGTGTCATACTCAACGTGAGAGGTGTTGATGGTGATACCACGAGCTTTTTCTTCTGGCGCGTTATCGATCTGGTCGAAAGCACGTGCAGAACCGCCGTAGGTTTTAGCCAGAACGGTGGTGATCGCTGCAGTCAGGGTAGTTTTACCGTGGTCAACGTGGCCGATAGTACCAACGTTAACGTGCGGTTTTGTACGTTCAAATTTTTCTTTAGACACGGCTATATTCCTTACTATAGCGCTCTCCCCTTCTGGAGAGAGCACGGGACTTTGGTTTTAACCCTGCGGCTTATTTGCCACGGGCTTCGATTACGGCCTGAGCGACGTTGTTCGGTGCATCATCATACTTCAGGAATTCCATGGTGTATGATGCGCGACCTTTAGTCAGAGAACGCAGCTGAGTTGCGTAGCCGAACATTTCGGACAACGGTACTTCAGCGTGGATCTTAACGCCAGTCACTTCAGATTCCTGACCGCGCAGCATGCCGCGACGACGGCTCAAGTCACCGATAACGTCACCGGTGTTCTCTTCTGGAGTCTCAACTTCAACCTTCATGATAGGCTCAAGCAGAACTGGTTTCGCTTTCTTAAAGCCTTCTTTAAAGGCGATAGACGCGGCCAGTTTAAACGCCAGTTCAGAGGAGTCAACGTCGTGGTAAGAACCGAAGTGCAGACGAATACCCATGTCTACTACCGGGTAACCAGCCAACGGACCAGACTTCAGCTGCTCCTGGATGCCTTTATCAACGGCAGGGATGTATTCGCCAGGAATTACACCACCTTTGATGTCGTTGATGAACTCGTAACCTTTCGGGTTAGAGCCCGGCTCCAGTGGGTACATGTCGATCACAACGTGACCGTACTGACCGCGACCACCAGACTGCTTGGCGTGCTTACCTTCAACATCGGTAATCTTCGCGCGAATCGCTTCGCGGTAAGCTACCTGAGGTTTGCCCACGTTAGCTTCAACGTTGAATTCACGCTTCATGCGGTCAACGATGATGTCGAGGTGCAGTTCACCCATACCGGCGATGATGGTCTGGTTAGACTCTTCGTCAGTCCATACGCGGAATGACGGGTCTTCTTTAGCCAGACGGCCCAGAGCCAGACCCATTTTTTCCTGGTCAGCTTTGGTTTTCGGTTCAACGGCGATAGAGATTACCGGCTCAGGGAATTCCATACGCTCCAGGATGATTGGAGAGTCTGGATCACACAGGGTGTCCCCAGTGGTCACGTCTTTCAGACCGATCGCAGCGGCGATGTCGCCTGCGCGAACTTCTTTGATCTCTTCACGCTTGTTAGCGTGCATCTGAACGATACGGCCGAAACGCTCGCGCGCAGACTTAACGGAGTTCAGCACGGTGTCGCCGGAGTTAACAACGCCGGAGTACACGCGGAAGAAGGTCAAGTTACCTACGAACGGGTCGGTAGCGATTTTGAACGCCAGAGCAGAGAACGGCTCGTCATCACTTGCGTGACGCTCAGCCGGAGTGTCTTTACCGTCGTCCAGGATACCGTTGATCGCAGGAACGTCAGTTGGTGCCGGCAGGTATTCGATTACCGCATCCAGCATCGCCTGCACGCCCTTGTTCTTGAACGCAGAACCGCAGGTAACCAGGATGATTTCGTTGTTCAGTACGCGCTGACGCAGAGCAGTTTTGATTTCTTCCTCGGTCAGCTCTTCGCCGCCCAGGTATTTTTCCATCAGCTCTTCGGAAGCTTCCGCAGCGGACTCGATCAGGTTCTGGCGCCATTCTTCAGCCAGATCCATCATGTCAGCCGGGACGTCTTCGTATTCGAAGGTTACGCCTGCGTCTTCTTCGTTCCAGTTGATCGCCTTCATTTTCACCAGGTCGATAACGCCGGTGAATTTGTCTTCTGCGCCGATAGCCAGCTGCAGAGGAACAGGGTTGGCGCCCAGACGAGATTTGATCTGGCCTACAACTTTCAGGAAGTTAGCGCCCATACGGTCCATTTTGTTAACGAACGCGATACGTGGCACTTTGTATTTGTTAGCCTGACGCCATACGGTTTCAGACTGTGGCTGAACACCACCAACAGCACAGTAAACCATTACCGCGCCATCCAGCACACGCATGGAACGTTCTACTTCGATGGTGAAGTCAACGTGCCCTGGGGTGTCGATGATGTTTACGCGATGCGGTTCGAACTGCTTGGCCATACCAGACCAGAAAGCAGTAGTCGCTGCAGAAGTGATGGTAATACCACGCTCCTGCTCCTGTTCCATCCAGTCCATGGTGGCAGCGCCGTCATGAACTTCACCGATTTTGTGGTTTACACCGGTGTAGAACAGAATACGTTCGGTAGTGGTGGTTTTACCGGCGTCGATGTGAGCACTGATACCGATGTTGCGGTAGCGTGCAATGGGTGTTGTACGAGCCATTTGATTCCTCTATTCCTAGGGCGTTCAAGTTCAGTTAACCCAAGCGGGCCGATTTGACGCGCCCGCTTGGTTAGCATGACTACAGCCGGATGATTACCAGCGGTAGTGGGCGAACGCCTTGTTGGCTTCGGCCATACGGTGAACGTCTTCACGCTTCTTAACAGCAGAACCTTTGTTCTCTGCTGCGTCAGACAGCTCGTTCGCCAGGCGCAGAGCCATGGATTTATCACCGCGTTTACGTGCAGCATCAACGATCCAACGCATTGCCAGAGCATTACGACGAACCGGGCGGACTTCAACTGGTACCTGATAAGTAGAACCGCCAACGCGACGCGACTTAACTTCTACAGTCGGGCGAACGTTGTCGAGAGCGACTTCGAAAGCTTCCAGATGATCTTTACCAGAACGCTGAGCCAGGGTCTCCAGCGCGGTATAGACGATTGCTTCTGCAGTAGATTTTTTACCGTCTACCATCAGGATATTTACAAATTTGGCCAGCAGCTCAGATCCGAACTTAGGATCTGGCAGGATTTTACGTTGGCCGATTACGCGACGACGTGGCATGGAAATACTCCGTTGTTAATTCAGGATTGTCCAAAACTCTACGAGTTTATTTTGACATTAAAGTTAAAACGTTTGGCCTTACTTAACGGAGAACCATTAAGCCTTTGGCTTCTTCACGCCGTACTTGGAACGAGCTTGCTTACGGTCTTTAACACCGGAGCAGTCAAGCGCACCGCGGACGGTGTGGTAACGCACACCTGGCAGGTCTTTTACACGACCGCCACGGATCAGGATTACGGAGTGTTCCTGCAGGTTGTGGCCTTCGCCACCGATGTAGGAAGTCACTTCGAAACCGTTGGTCAAACGCACACGGCAAACTTTACGCAGTGCGGAGTTTGGTTTTTTCGGGGTAGTGGTGTATACGCGGGTGCATACGCCACGTTTCTGCGGGCAGGCTTCCAGCGCTGGAACGTTGCTTTTAGCAGCCTTCACAGAGCGTGGTTTGCGAACCAGCTGGTTAATTGTTGCCATTAAAAAAGCTCCTGGTTTTTGCTTCGTACTAGCTTCGTAAACATGTGATAAATCCCCTCGTATGCACTATTGGCAAAGTACGAGGACGCAGAATTTTAGGGCTGACCAGTATGGGTGTCAAGAAATATACAACATCACTCTCATTACCAGGCCATTTGGCTGCGGTGTTGTTCGGTTAATTCAACGAAGTGATTATAGCCGACGACAGTGATTTTGTGCGAAAAATGACCAACCAATCCCCGGGCTTCCAGGTCGTCCTGCAGCGCATAAAGGGATATGGGGGCGGCGAGCAGCGATTCAAGATGGGCGCTGCCGGCAAGGCCTGCAAGCACGCCGTCCTGCAGCAGCAGCAGCGCGTCACCCTCCGCCGTCAGGCGCAGCAGCGCAGGCAAGTCACATTGGTTTGGCGAGTGGCTCAGGGTATACAGCATCAGAGGATCCTAAAACGTAATCACGGCGTCGTAGCCGGCCAGTTCGCGGCGCAGTTCGTCCGGCGCCAGCACCTCGGCATCCAGCACCCAATCGGTCACCTGGCTCAGCCCACGCTCCTGCAGCGAAGCCTGGCACAGATAGCACCGCTCCACGTCATACAGCGGCAGCACGCCGAAGGTGGCGATGTAATTGCGCGCCAAAATCTTTTCCGGTTGCTGGCCCGGCAACAGCTGCAATACGCCGTCGCCGACAAAAAACACCCCCAAATCTTCACTGAGCGCCGACGTGGCGAGCAGCGCATCCAGCCCTTCCCTGCCGCCGGCGCCGCCGTGCGGCCCGTGGGTGAAAACAAAAGCGACTCGTTTCATCATATCCTCAGAACTGCACCAGACGGTCGCAACTCAGCGACGCTTCGGCCAGGGAACCCAGCCCGCTCAGGGTAAAGCCAGGCTGCAGGTTGGCGCTTGCCAGCCCCTGTTGCGCCGCCTCCTTCTCGTCGGTGACCCCACGGCGCAACGCGGCGGCTACGCAGACGTTGAGCGCTACGCCGTGTTGCTGCGCCAGTTGCGTCCAACCGCGCACCAGGTCGAACTCGTCGCTGGCGGGCGCGGTCAGCTGGTTGGCGTTCAGCACGCCCTCACGGTAGAAAAAGACGCTGGAAAGCCGGTGCCCTTTCGCCAACAAAGCCTGAGCGAACTGATAGGCGCTGCTGGCCTGCTGCGTGCCGTAAGCCGGGCCGGTGACCAATAGGCAATAATCGAGCATCAACGGTCGCTTCCCAACAGATCGCCGCTCTTGAACTGGCGGATGTACAGATACACGGTGTGTTTGGAGATGTTCAGGCGATCCGCCACCTGGTTGATCGCATCCTTGATGTCGAAGATGCCTTTCTCATAGAGGTTGAGCACCACCTGGCGGTTCTTGGCGTTATTGGACACCGAGCGGTCGGCGTTCACCTCTTCGATGGTGAACTCCAGCGTCTGCGCCACCAGATCGTCGACGGAAGACGCAAAATTCACCGACGACGGCACGTCCTGCGTGGCCGGCGGCATAAAGGTCTGCATGATCTGCGAAAACGGTACGTCGAGGTTCATGTTGATGCACAGCAAGCCGATCACCCGCTGCTCGCGATTGCGAATGGCGATGGTCACCGACTTCATCAACACGCCGCTCTTGGCGCGGGTAAAGTAGGCTTTCGACACGCTGCTGTCGTCGCCGGCCATGTCGTGCAGCATGCGCAGCGCCAGATCGGTGATCGGCGAGCCGATTTTACGCCCGGTATGTTCACCGTTGGCGATGCGTACCGCTGAGCTGTTCAGGTCTTCCAGCGCGTGCAGTACGATCTCGCAGTGGCCGCCGATCAACATCGCCAGCCCGTCGACCACCGCTTCATAGGATTTCAGGATTTCATGATCCGTTTGAGTAAACGGACGTTCATTCAGCAAATCAAGTTCGCTGGCTTCGCTGGATAAAAGCGAATTCGACATCGAAGATACCACCCTCATAGATCGCCTGTGCCAGGGGGCGCAGCTAAAACCGCTCGAACCGGATCGCTGCCGTCGTCGGCACGCCGCAGCGCGGCCGGCTGAGAGCGCCATCAAACGGCACGATGACATCCGCGGGCGAGGCGGCCGGGAACAATTTTAGGTACACGCCCTAAGGGGCAGACGCATGACTGATAAGTCAGAATTATTAGTCTAGCAAAGCGGCCGGAGCAAAGTCCTTGCGTTTGCGCGTGGTATTGACGTTAAGCCCGATGCCCGGCAGGCGTCAAGCGTTCAATGGAGAGAGAGGCGGCGGCTGCCGAAATGAAAACCGCCGCGGAGGGCATCCGCGGCGGTGGCAAACAAAGCGGCGATGTTATTTCGCTTTGGCGTCGGCTTTCGCGTCCGCCGGTTTTTCGGCTTTAGCGTCGGCTTTCGGCGCCGCTTTCACGTCCAGCAGCTCAACGTCGAAGACCAGCGTGGAGTTAGCCGGGATGCCCGGAACGCCGGTTTTGCCGTAGGCCAGCGCCGGTGGGATCACCAGCTTGATTTTGCCGCCTTTCTTGATGTGCTTCAGGCCTTCGGTCCAGCCTGGGATCACGCCGTCCAGACGGAACGACAGCGGCTCGCCGCGGGTGTAGGAGTTATCGAACTCGGTACCGTCGGTCAGGGTGCCTTTGTAGTTCACCACCACGGTGTCGCTGTCTTTCGGCGCTTCACCCGCGCCCGGCTTCTCTACCTGGTACAGCAGGCCGGATTCGGTTTTCTTCACGCCTTTTTCTTTAGCGAAGCTATCGCGGTACTTGGCGCCTTTGGTTTCGTTATCCTTGGCGTCCTGCTCCATCTTCGCCTGAGCGGAAGCCTTCACGCGCGCTTCGAAGCCCTGCAGGGTCTTCTCGATGTCGGCGTCGTTCAGTTTGCTCTTGTTGGCGAACGCGTCCTGAACGCCGGCAATCAGCTGATCTTTGTCCAGCTTGATGCCCAGCTTCTCTTGCTCTTTCAGAGAGTTGTCCATGTAACGGCCGAGAGAGGCGCCCAGTGCGTAAGCCGCTTGCTCGTCGTCGTTTTTGAACTTGCCGGTGCTCGGTGCTACTGCCGCGTCCGCTGGTTTAGCGGCTTCTGCCGGTTTGGCGGCATCGGCTGCCATGACCTGGGTCGCATTCAGAGCAAAAGCCATGGTGGTTGCCAGAAGCGTGACTTTAAACAAAGATTTCATCCATTTCTCCAGTGTCTGAAGCAATGCCCCAAACAATCATTAGGTAAGATAACCGGGCTACTATAGCTGCCTGAAACAAAACAAAACAGTCGCACAGGTAACCAATCGAGTCAAAGTGTGACTCCCGCTTTGCCAAGAAGTTTCCCCCTGCGTGCTACTCCCATGATAAATCAGATTTTTCTTGCGGAATATTCGGCCAGGCTCGCAAAAAACGGCAGATCGAGCGTGCAACTTTTCAGCACTTTACACTGCCGATCGCAACGTTGCGCGCCGTCTGGAGAAATAGCGCGAGCAAACCCGGCGCCAGCTGTTACCATAGCGCCGAATCAGGATTTTATCGCGTCAGAGGTAGCCTCATGCACAACGCCGACATTCAACGCCTGCTACAGCGGCTTGAAGAACTGGAGAGCCGTCAGGCCTTCCAAGAGCTCACCATCGAAGAGCTCAACCAGACCGTCATCCAGCATCAAATGGAAATGCTGAAGATGCGCGAACATCTGCGCATGTTGACCGACAAGCTGCGCTCGACCCAAACCTCAATGATCGCCTCGCAATCGGAAGAAACCCCTCCGCCGCACTATTGAGGGCTCACCATGCGGTTATTTCAGGCGTGCCAACCCTTCGACGGCACGCTCGAGATACCGGCGCGGGCACCCCAGGTTGATGCGGATAAAACCGCGCCCCTGCGGGCCGAAACCGCTGCCCATCGACGGCGCCAGCTTCGCCACCGCCACCAGCGCCTGCTGCAAGTCTGTATCGCTCAAACCCAGCGAGCGGCAATCCAGCCAGGCGAGATAGGTCCCTTCAGCCTGGGTCATCGCGAACCAGGGCGCGGCGGCCGCCAGCGCCTGCTCAAACCAACGCCGATTCTCCGCCAGGTAGTCGAGCAGCTCATCAAGCCAGGCAGCGCCCCGTTGATAGGCCGCGGTCGCCGCCGTCATCGACAGCGCGTTGAATACATCCAGCCCGTGGGCGTTCAGCCGATCGACAAACGCCTGCCGAAGCCGGGCGTTGGGGATCAGGAAATTCGAAATGCGCAGCGAGGAGAGGCCGAACGTTTTGCTGGCGGACGTCGCCGCAATCACCCGATCGCGATATTCCTCGCCCAGATGCAACACCGACGTAAACGTCTCGCCGGGCAGCAGCAGATCGGCCCAAATTTCATCGGAGATCACCGTGACGTCGTGGGCGTGGCAGAGCGCCATGAGCCGCTCCAGTTCATCACGGCGCCAGCAACGGCCGGTCGGGTTGTGCGGATTGCACAGCAACAACAGCGGCGGTTTACGCAGCGCCAGACAGGCGGCCAGCTGGTCGAAATCGATCCGGTATCCCTGCGGGGTTTCCCGCAGCGGGTTTTCAATCACCTCTCTGCCGTTCATGGTGACTATCTTGGCGAACGAGCCATAATACGGCCCCTGCACCACCACCCCGTCCCCCGGCTTGCTGAGCAGTTGGATCAGCATCGCCAGCCCCGGCACCACCCCTTCAATCGACGTGAACCACTCGCGCCGCAGCGGCAAGCCGTGCCGCTTGGCAAACCAGTCGATCGCCGCCTCATAGTAAGCGTCGTCGCGTTCGCTGTAGCCAAAGACGCCGTGGTCCACCCGCTGATGCAGCGCCTGCTGCACCTCTGGCGGGCACGGAAAATCGAAATCGGACACCCACATCGGCAACAGTTCGCTGCCGTCCAGTTGCAGATAGCGGTCGATGAAGTCCCACTTCACGGAGCCGGTGTTGTGGCGATCGATGATGGCGTTGAAATGACTCGTCATGTCAGGCTTCCTTACGCTGCAAGTCGTTCTGAGGTTGGAGTTTGGCGATACCGAAGCCGGTGAACCCATAAATCAGGGCGAACACCACCGCGGCATAACATTGGATCGCCCACGGCAGCAGATCGAGGGTGCTGACCCCCAGCGTGGTGGCCATGTAAATGCCGGCGGCCGTCCACGGGATCAGCGGTTCGATGACGGTGCCCGCATCTTCGACGGTGCGCGACAGATTTTTGTTGTCCAGCCCCATGCGTCGATAGGCCCCTTTGAACAGCTCCGCCGGGATCAGCAGCGCCAGCTTGCCGTCGCTGGTCGCGCCGGTCACCAGGATAGTGGTGGCAACGGTGGCGGCGATCAGCTGGCCGGTGGTGTGCACCACTTTCAGCAGCCGGCTGATGATCACCGTCAGCGCGCCGGTCAGCGTCAGAGCGCCGGCGAAGGAAAAGGCGCAGAACACCAGCAGGATCGTACTCATCATCGAGAACATGCCGCCGCGGTTCAGCAGGCGCGGCACATCGGCGACGATCCCTTCGACGTTATGGCCCTGAGCGGCGAACATCGACAGATTGAAACCGTCCATCAACGCATTCAGCCCCTGCTGCAGGCTAAAGCCCTGCAGCGCGACGCCGATGGCGATCGCCAGCGCGCAGGCGGCCAGCATGACGGGGATCACCGGCCGTTTGGTCACCGCGCCCCACAGCACCAGCACCGGCGGCAGGATCAGCAGCAGATTGAAGTGGTACAGCCCCTCGAGCGCGCCGACGATTTCGGTCACTTTTTCCGGCGTTGCCACGCTGCCCACCGCACCGGTGTGGCCGGCGATCAGGTACACCACGGCGGCCAGGATGAAGCTCGGCAGCGTCGTGTACATCAGATGCTGGATATGGCTGTAGAGATCGGTATCCGCGACGATGGCCGCGAAGTTGGTCGAATCGGACAACGGCGAAATTTTGTCGCCGAAGTAAGCGCCGGACACCACCGCCCCGGCCGCGGCGGCCAGCGGCACGTCCAGACCGGCGGCCACGCCCATCAGCGCCACGCCCACGGTGCCGGCCGCTCCCCAGGAAGTGCCGGTGCACACCGAGATCACGCTGGTGATGAAGAATGCGGCGATCAGAATGTATTGCGGGCTGATCAGCTTCAGCCCCCAGTACACCATGTAAGGGATTGTGCCGCTGATCATCCAGGTGCCGATCAGGCCGCCCACGCAGATCAGGATCAGGATAACCGGCATCGCCTTCGCCAGTTTGGCCACGATGGCCTCGATGATGTCTTCCCAGCGGTAGCCTTGCCACCAGGCCAACGCGGCGGCGATGGCGGCGGAAACCAGCAGCAGCGGTTCAATGCGCAGGCCAAACTGGCCATAGCCGATGATGAGCAGCAACAGCATGGCCACAATCGGCAGCGTCGCCAACCCAAGGTTGAGCGTTTTCTTATTATCCATATACGGCTCCTGTTGAAGATGGGGTACTGCAACAGCGTAATGGCTTCGATAATCGGAGGATGTGAGCGCAGGCAATCGGCCATGTAATCGGTTTCATGAGGTAGCGTTGTGTGAGCCGTCTCTCATTTGCCGCGCTTGCTTTGCGCATGCGCCTCACCGTCGGTTACGGAGTCTCGCAGGATAAGTTCGGCCGAAAAGCGGTTGTTCTGCGGCGCGACGTCGCTGCCGCTGTGGATCTGCAGCGCCAAGCGCGCAGCGCGTCGGGCCATTTTCTCGATCGGGTAATGCACGGTGGTCAACGAAGGATGGAGATATTTCGCCAGGGCAATGTCGTCAAAGCCGACGATCGACAGCGCCTCGGGCAGTTGAACTTGCCGTTGATGGCAGGTGCGCATCATGCCGGCGGCCATCACGTCGTTGAACGTCACTGCGGCGGTGAAGCGTTGGTCGCTGGCCAGAACGCGCTCGGCCGCCAGTTCGCCCCCTCGCTCGTTGAAGGGCACGCTGATGATCCAGCTGCCGGGCACCTCAATGCCGGCGGCGGCCATGGCCTGGCGGTAACCCGCTAGCCGCTGCGCGCGATCGTCGATCGGCAGATCCGCCGTCACGCAGGCAATTCTTCGATGCCCCTGGCGTATGAGCAGCTCGGTCGCCGTCTGCGCCGCATTGGCGTTGTCGAGCCAGATGCAACGGTTGGCGATGGCGGGCAGATAACGATTGATCAGCACCAGCGCGGGCGTATGGGCGGCGTAGCGCAGCAGCGCCTCCTCCCCCATGCGCGTGACGTGCGCCACGATGGCTTCACATCCCTGATTGATGAGAAAATCGAGACCGCTTTTTTCCAGCTCGGCCTGATGCCCGCCGCTGCACAACATCAAACGCACGCCGGCCTGCCGCGTGATGTCTTCCACGCCCCGCGCTAGGCGTGAAAAAAACGGATCGTCGAGATTGCCGGTCAGCAATCCCAGCATATTGCCGCTTCTTTTCGCCAGCGCCAGCGCGGCGGCGTTGCGGTGGTAGTTAAACTCGCGCATCGCTTTCTCGACGCGTTCGCGGGTCACCGGTTCAACGTAGGCGGTATTATTGATCACCCGGCTGACGGTGGCCGTGGAAACGCCGGCGCGCCGCGCCACGTCTTTCATGGTGGCCATGGCATGTCCTGTTGTGCCGTTCGGCGCCCGGTGCGCCGCGCATAAAAAAGGGCAGCCGATGGCCGCCCTCTTGTCTCGTCACTGCGATCTGCTTAGTGGCAGCCGCAGCCGCCGTTACCGCAACCGCCTTTACCGCGGTCGTGGCCATGGTCGTGATCGTGATCGTGGCTGTGGCCGTGACCGCCGCAGCAGCCGTCACCGTGTTCGTGGTGATGGTCGTGCTCGCCGTGTACGTGACCGTGCGCCAGTTCTTCTGCGGTCGCTTCGCGGATCGCGACAACTTCCACGTTGAAGTTCAGGTTTTGGCCGGCCAGCATGTGGTTGCCGTCAACCACCACGTGGTCGCCGTCAACTTCGGTGATTTCAACCGGTACCGGGCCCTGATCGGTGTCAGCCAGGAAACGCATGCCGACCTGCAGTTCATCAACGCCCATGAAGACGTCTTTCGGTACGCGCTGCACCAGGTTTTCGTCGTAGTTGCCGTACGCGTCGTTCGCGCCGACGTGAACGTCAAAACGATCGCCAACGTCGTGGCCTTCGAGTGCTTTTTCCAGACCTGCGATCAGAGAACCATGCCCGTGCAGATAGTCCAGCGGTGCGCTCACCGGAGACTCATCAACCAAAACACCGTCTTCTGTACGTACTTGGTAAGCCAGGCTGACCACCAAGTCTTTTGCTACTTTCATGATATCTCCTACCGTTGGCTACTAGGACGCGCACCGTTATCGGGATGCGCGCCTTTTCCGGACAGATTGTAACGGAAATCTGCCTCGCTGTACCCTCCGGGATAAAAAAACGCTACTTCGGCTGGAAAATGCCGATCACCTGCTCTTGCGGGCGAACGTGTTTTTCCACCTGTTGTTCGGTCTGGCGCTGATGGTGGCCGCACTTGACGCACTCCACCACCTCCACCTGATCCTCCCGCCATACCGCCAGCGTATCCATGGCGCTGCAGCTCGGGCACACCGCCCCGGCGATAAATCTCTTACGTGTTGCAGACATCGTTATGCTCCCGCTTATTCGTATTCGTCCCAGCCGTCGAACTGGCGACTTTCTTTTTGCATTTCGCGATGGAACAGCTCTTCCAGCTCGCGCCGCGCCTCTTTCACGCGGGAAATTTGCGCCACGTCGCCCTGATGCGGCGGCATCAGTTCACGCAGCATGCGCATATCCAGGCGGCGGAAATGCTGCTGGGCGCGGAAGGCCTGATGCGGGTGCATGCCCAACTCCATCAGCGCTTTGCGCCCCAGTTCCAGCGCGCTGGAGAAGGTCTCGCGGCTGAACTGCTTCACGCCCGCCTGCAGCAACTCATGCGCCTCCACGCGGCCGCGCGCCCGCGCCAGAATGCTCAGATTCGGGAAGTGCTGCTGGCACAGCCGCACGATCTCCATGGTGTCTTCCGGCTCATTGCAGGTGATCACGATCGACTTGGCCTTCTCGGCGCCCGCCGCGCGCAGCAGCTCCAGCTCGGTGGCGTCGCCGTAATAAACCTGGTAACCGTAACGCCGCAGCACGCCGACGGCGCTGACATCGCGCTCCAGTACGGTAATGCGCATTTTGTTGGCCATCAACAGGCGGCCGATCACCTGGCCGAAACGCCCGAAGCCGACGATGATCACCTGCGGATCGTCGTCCTCTACGTACGGCGTTTCCTCTTCTTCGCCCTTGGCGTTATAGCGACGCGCCAAAATGCGGTCGATGGCCTGCATCAGCAGCGGCGTGGTCATCATCGACAGCGTCACCACTACCAGCAGCAAGGAGAGTTGATCCGGCTGCAGCACCTTTTGCGCGCCCGCCGCAGAAAACAGCACGAAGGCGAACTCGCCGCCCTGGCTGAGCACCCCGGCGAACTGCAGGCGCACCGAACTGCGCAGGCCGAACAGACGCGACACCCCGTAGAGCACGCCGGATTTGATCGCCACCAGCGCCAGCACGCCGATCAACACCTCGGCCAGATGGGTGTAGAGCACGCCGATATTCAACACCATGCCTACCGAGATAAAGAACAGCCCCAGCAGCAGCCCTTTAAACGGCTCGATGGAAATCTCCAGTTCGTGGCGGTATTCGCTCTCCGCCAACAGCACCCCGGCGATGAAGGTGCCGAGCGCCATCGACAGGCCAAGCGTCTCCATAAACAGCGCCGAGCCGAGCACCAGCAACAGCGCCGCGGCGGTGAAGATCTCGCGCACGCCGGAAGCGGCGATATAGCGGAACAGCGGCCGCAGCAGGAAGCGGCCGCCGATCAGCATGCCGCCGAACGCCGCCACCTTGAGCGCGATCTTCGCCCAGTCGTCGCTGGTTCCGCCGGCGCCGGCCAGAATGGGGATCAGCGCCAACGCCGGGATCACCGCCATATCCTGGAACAGCAGCACCGAGAAGCCGAGCTGCCCCCCTTCGTTGCGGTTCATGCCCTTCTCGCGCATCAGCTGCAGCGCCATGGCGGTGGAAGACATCGCCAGGCCGATACCGCCGATCACCGCCGCCTGCCAGGCGAAGTGCGTCAGATACAGCAACGCGCCCAGCACCGCAGCGGTGATCAACACCTGGCCGGCGCCGGCGCCGAAGATCGAGCGCCGCAGCTCCCACAGCTTGCTGGGGTTCAGTTCCAGGCCGATGATGAACATCAGGAACACCACGCCCAGCTCGGAGAAGTGCAGGATCTCGTCGACGTCGCGAATGAAGCCCAATCCCCAGGGGCCGATGGCGATGCCGGCGATCAGATAGCCCAGCACCGCGCCGATCCCCAGGCGACGGGCGATCGGCACCGTCACCACCGCGGCGAACAGGAACAGCAAAATGGCGGTCAGTAAGGTCGATCCTTCCATCGTCACCGCCCTCCGTGCGGCAGCGGGTGGCTCAGCCACTCGCCGTAGGCGTCCGCATGGCTGCGCAGCACCTCCGGCTTCTGCCGCCGCGCCCAATAGACCACGAACGGCGTCAGCCAATGCATATGGCACATCCCGGCGGTCAACTCGAACGGCCGCAGGATATCTTCCATCGGATAGTGGTTATAACCGCCGGTGCGGTAGGCGCCTTCCGGCTCACCGGTGGTGATCACCGAGCGCCAGTATTTACCCGCCAGCGCATTGCCGCCCACCCCGCTGGCGAAGCCGCGCGACAGCACGCGATCCAGCCACTCCTTCAGCAGCGCCGGGCAGCTGTAAGTATACAGCGGGTGCTGAAACACGATGACCTGATGCTCACGCAGCAGCTGTTGTTCGTGATGGATATCGATAAAAAAATCGGGATAGTGCGCGTAGAGATCGTGCACGGTGACATGTTCCAACTGCTGCGCCGGTCGAAGCAAAACCCGGTTCGCCACCGAGTCATGAGATTCCGGATGGGCATACAGCAGCAAGACCTTGGGCGGCTGCGACATCATTCCCCTCCAAAGCGTCGTCAGGGTAGCGGTTTTCCGTTACCATGCATCGCAAAGACAAAAACAGCGCGCGGTGCGCGTTCTGTTACCTTAATGATAATTTAACATACTCTGAACATACGGCGCTTTATGATTGTATTCTCCTCGCTACAAATCCGACGCGGCATCCGCGTCCTGCTGGACAACGCCACGGCGACGGTTAATCCAGGTCAGAAGGTCGGCCTGGTGGGCAAAAACGGCTGCGGCAAATCCACGCTGCTGTCGCTGCTGAAGGGCGAGATCGCGGCGGATGGCGGCAGCTTTACCTTCCCCGGCAACTGGGCGCTGGCCTGGGTCAACCAGGAGACGCCGGCGCTGGACGTGCCGGCGATCGAGTATGTTATCGACGGCGACCGCGAGTTTCGCCAGCTCGAAGCCGAATTGCAGGCGGCCAACGACCGCAACGACGGCCACGCCATCGCTACCCTGCACGGCAAGCTGGACGCCATCGACGCCTGGACCATCCGTTCCCGCGCCGCCAGCCTGCTGCACGGCCTCGGCTTCTCCAACGAACAGCTGCAAAGCCCGGTGCGCGACTTTTCCGGCGGCTGGCGCATGCGCCTCAACCTGGCGCAGGCGCTGGTGTGCCGTTCCGATCTGCTGCTGCTCGACGAACCGACCAACCACCTGGATCTCGATGCGGTGATCTGGCTGGAGCGCTGGCTGAAAAGCTATCCCGGCACGCTGGTGCTGATCTCGCACGACCGCGACTTCCTCGATCCGATCGTCGACAAGATCCTGCATATCGAACAGCAGACGATCAATGAGTACACCGGCAACTATTCGTCGTTCGAACGCCAGCGCGCCACCAAGCTGGCGCAGCAACAGTCGCTGTATCAGCATCAGCAAGAGAAAGTGGCGCACCTGCAAAGCTATATCGACCGTTTCCGCGCGCAGGCCACCAAGGCCAAGCAGGCGCAGAGCCGCATCAAGATGCTGGAGCGCATGGAGCTGATCGCCCCGGCGCACGTCGACAACCCGTTCACCTTCAGCTTCCGTCCGCCGGAAAGCCTGCCGAACCCGCTGCTGCGCATGGACAAAGTCAGCGCCGGGTATGGCGATAAAGTGATCCTGAAGTCAATCAAGCTGAACCTGGTGCCCGGCTCGCGCATTGGCCTGCTCGGCCGCAACGGCGCCGGTAAATCCACGCTGATCAAACTGCTGGCCGGCACCCTGGAGCCGCTGAGCGGCGAGATTGGCCTGGCGAAAGGCATCAAGCTGGGTTACTTCGCCCAGCACCAGCTGGAATTCCTGCGCGCCGACGAATCGCCGCTGCAGCACCTGAGCCGCATCGCACCACGGGTGCTGGAACAGCAGCTGCGCGACTATCTGGGCGGCTTCGGTTTCCAGGGCGACAAGGTCAGCGAAGTGACCGAACGCTTCTCCGGCGGCGAGAAGGCGCGGCTGGTGCTGGCGCTGATCGTCTGGCAGCGCCCTAACCTGCTGCTGCTCGATGAACCGACCAACCACCTGGATCTCGACATGCGTCAGGCGCTGACCGAAGCGCTGATCGATTTCGAAGGCGCGTTGGTGGTGGTCTCGCACGACCGTCACCTGCTGCGCTCCACCACCGACGATCTGTACCTGGTGCACGACGGCCAGGTCGAGCCTTTCGAGGGCGATCTCGACGACTACCAGCAGTGGCTTGTCGACCTGCAGCGCCAGGAAAGCCAGCAGGACGCGCCGGAAAAAGAGAGCGGCGGCAACAGCGCGCAGGCGCGCAAGGATCAAAAACGCCGCGAGGCGGAGTTCCGTACGCAGACCCAGCCGCTGCGCAAGCAGATCGCCAAGCTGGAACAGCAGATGGAAAAACTGGGCGCCGAACTGGCGGCGGTGGAGGAACAGCTGGCGGATCCCGCGCTGTACGACATCAGCCGCAAGGCCGAGTTGACCGACTGCCTGCAAAAGCAAAGCCAGGCCAAATCCGCGCTGGAAGAGACGGAAATGACCTGGCTGGATGCGCAGGAACAGCTGGAACAGTTAACGCAGGCGTTCGAAGCCTAAGCCTCAGGCCTTATAAAAAGGCCTATCCCCCAGAATGGTCGCGCGGTGCATGATGCGCCGCTGCGGCAGATAATCCGCGTTGGCGTAGTGCTGCGTCACGCGGTTATCCCAGATCGCCACGTCATTTTCCTGCCAGCGCCAGCGCACCTGAAACTCCGGTTTGGTGATGTGAGCAAACAGGAAGTTCAGCAAAGCGTCGCTCTCTTTCGGCGCCAGATCGACGATCCGCGTGGTAAACCCTTCATTGACGAACAGCGCCTGCCGGCCGCTGACCGGGTGGGTGCGCACCACCGGATGCAGCAGCGGCGGGTTTTTCTGCACCGCCTGTTGCCAGCGCTGATGCTCCTCTACACTGCCGCGATGTTTGTGTTCCGGGAACGACTTGGTGAAGTCATGCTCCGCACGCAGCCCCGCCAACAGCGTTCTGAACGGCGCCGACAGCGCCTCGTAGGCCGCGATGCCGCTGGCCCACAGCGTATCGCCGCCGGTGGAAGGCAAGGTCTTGGCCGCCAGGATCGCCCCCAGCGGCGGGTTGTCGATAAAGGTCACGTCGGTGTGCCAGTTATCGTTGTCCGGCGGGTTGTCGTCGTGGGTATCGAGCACGATGATCTCTTCCACGTCGGTGGCGTGCGGATAGACCGGATGGATATGCAGATCGCCGAAGCGGCCGGCCAGATCGCGCTGCTGCAGCGGGGTGATCGGCTGATTGCGGAAGAACAGCACCTGATGCTTCAGCAAGGCGTGATAAAGCTGCTCAAACTGGCCGTCGCCCAGCGGCCGGGCCAACTCGACGTTTTCCACCAGCGCCCCGATGTAAGGCCCCAGCGGGGTGATATTCAGACGTTCGTTCATTGCTGTACTCCATGCCACGGGGTCAATCGGCGCTGCAGAGCACGCAGCCCCAGCTCCAGCCCAAATGCAATCACCGCAATCACGCCGATGCCGGCCAACACCACGTCGGTCGCCAGAAACTCACCGGCGGATTGCACCATAAATCCCAGGCCGCGCGTGGCGGCGATCAGTTCGGCGGCCACCAGCGTCGACCAGCCGACGCCCAGCCCGATGCGAATGCCGGTCAGGATCTCCGGCAGCGCGCTCGGCAGCACCACGAAACGCAGCACCTGCCAACGCGTGGCGCCCAACGCCCGGGCGGCACGCACCCTCACCTGCGCCACGCTGCGCACGCCGGCCACGGCAGACAGCGTCACCGGCGCGAAGATCGCCAGATAAATCAGTAAGATCTTTGAGGTTTCGCCGATGCCGAACCAAATCACCATCAGCGGCAGATAGGCCAGCGGCGGCACCGGGCGATAGATTTCAATCAGCGGATCGAGAATGCCGCGCACCGTGTCGTTCAGCCCCATGGCGATGCCCACCGGGATGCCGACGATCACCGCCGCCAACAGCGCTACCAGAATGCGCCCCAGGCTGGCCGCCAGGTGTTGCCACAGCGTGGCGTCCATAAAGCCTTGCGGGCTGGCGATGGTGATCAGCTGGTGCAGCACCTGCTGCGGCGCCGGCAAAAACAGCGGGCTGATCAGCTGCAGCGCCGTCACGCCCCACCAGACGATCAACACCGTCAACAGCGTGGCGCCGCTCAGCCAAACGTTGCGCGGCACGCTGAAACGGTGCGCCGCTTTGCCCTGCGGCTGCGCCGCGGCCTTTATAGTGGAATGCAGGCTCATAGCAAGGCCTCGCGCTGTTGGAAAACTTTGCCCAGCACGTATTCGCGCTGCGCGATAAATTCAGGATCGGACTTGATGGCGCGGCAGGCTTCGCCTTCGGCATAGCGTTGGCCGAAGTTCAGCGACAGCCGCTCCACCACCTGCCCCGGCCCCGGCGACAGCAGCAACAGCTCGCTGGCGAGGAACACCGCCTCTTCGATATCGTGGGTGATCAGCAGCACCTGTTTGCCGGTATCGCGCCAAATGGTCAGCAACAGCTCCTGCATCTGCTCGCGGGTGAACGCGTCCAGGGCGCCGAACGGTTCGTCCAGCAACAACAGCCGCGGATCGGCGGCCAGGGCGCGGGCGATGCCGACGCGTTGGCGCATGCCGCCGGAAAGCTGCCAGATAAAGTGCTGTTCATAGCCCGCCAGCCCCACGCGCTGCAGCATCTGCTCCGCCACCTGGCGGCGCTGCGCCTTGCCGACGCCGGCCAGCTGCAGGCCGAACTCGACGTTGTCCACCACGTTGCGCCACGGCAGTAAGCCCTCATGCTGGAACACCACGCCCCGTTCGGCGCTCGGGCCGTGAACGGGCGTTCCATCCAGCGTGATGCTGCCAGCTGAAGGCTCGATAAACCCGGCGATCAAATTCAGCAGCGTGGTCTTGCCGCAGCCCGACGGGCCGAGCACCACCACCAGTTGCCCGGCGGCAATCTGGAACGACACGTCACGCAGCGCGGGCCGCCCCTGATACTCTGCTGAAAGATGATTGACGTTTAGCATCCTGCTTCCTTACGACTGCGGCGCAGCCTGCACCTGTTTCACAAAACGGTCGGTCACGTAAGCGCTGTAGTCGCTGTCGACCTGCGGGATCTTGCCCTGCTGCTTGAGGAATTCGGCGGTATCGCGGATCGCCTTGTCCAGCGGCTGGCCGAGCTGGGCAACCTGCTCCGCCACCGGCAGATAACGGTTTCCCTTCACCAGCTCCGGCACCTGCGCTTCCGGCACGCCGCTCAGGCGCGCCAGCGTGCTGAGGTGGCTCGGATCTTTCAGCCACTGCTCCGGCGCCGCCAGGTAGGCCTTTTGCGCCTGTAAGGCGCTGGCGGCAAAGGCGGTCACCACGTCGGGATGTTTCTCGGCAAAGTCTTTGCGCACCACCCACACATCCAGCGTCGGCGAGCCCCATTCGCCCACCTGCGCGGAGTCGGTCAACACCTTGCCCTGTTTGGCCAGTTCGTTGACCACCGGCGCCCAGACGTAAGCGCCGTCGATGTCGCCGCGCTGCCAGGCGGCGGCGATGGCCGGCGGCTGCAGATTGAGGATCTTCACCTGCTCAGGCTTGATGCCCCAATGCTTGAGCGAGGCCAGCAGGCTGTAATGGGTGGTGGAGATAAACGGCACCGCAATGCGCTTGCCGATCAGATCCTGCGGGCTTTTGATGTCATTTTTCACCACCAGCGCTTCGGAGCTGCCGAGCTGCGAGGCGATGAGGAACACTTCGATGGGGAGTTTCTGGCTGGCGGCCACCGCCAGCGGGCTGGAGCCGATATTGCCGATCTGCACGTCGCCGGAGGCCAGCGCACGCAGCACGCTGGAGCCGCTGTCGAACTTACGCCAGTCGACGGTCGCGCCGGACCGTTTGGCGAAGCTGTTTTCCGCCTGCGCCACCTTGGCCGGCTCCGCCGACGTCTGGTACGCCACGGTCACGTCCACCGCGTAGGCGCTGGCTGCGCTGAACGCCAGCGCCAACAGCGCCGCGTTGCGTAAGGAAAAGAGTTTGCCCGCCATGTTCCGCTCCGTTGATAAAAATCTGTTCAGTTGCTGACAGTTTTATCTGAGCGGTGACGGGCGATAAAAGAATAAAAAAGTCTTCTTTATTACCCTGTGTAATATAAACGCGGATTACAGCGCGATCGTCCCGTGCAGGAACACGTGAGCATAGCCGCCGAGCAGCGTGCGATCCCCTTGCAGTTCGCAGAACAGTTCGCCGCCGCGTGCCGAGACCTGCTGCGCCTGCAGCCGATGGCGGCCGAGACGCGCCGTCCAGTAAGGCATCAGCGTGCAGTGCGCGGAGCCGGTGACCGGATCTTCACCGCCGTCGAGCGTGAAATAGCGCGACACGAAGTCCACGGTGTCACCCGGCGCAGTGACGATCACCGCACACCCGGCCAGCGCGATCAGCGCCGGGATGTCCGGCCGCAGCGCGCGCACCTGCGCCTCGTTTTCCAGCACCACCATCAGCGCTTTCGCCTGCCACACCTCCTGCGGCTGCACGCCCAGCAGCGCCGCGAGGCCCGCCGACTCAGCCACCTTCTGCGGCGGCCGAGCGGGGAAGTCGAGCACCAGCCGTTCCCCGTCCTGCGCATCGCGCTTGACGAACAGTTCGCCGCCGGCCGAGCGGAAGCGAATATCCTGCAGCGCCGGGTTAACCACGCTGAACATCACATGCGCCGCCGCTAGGGTGCCGTGGCCGCAGAGATCGACCTCGCGCTGCGGGGTAAACCAGCGGATGGCGGTCATATCGCCGTCATCCCAGACAAAGCTGGTTTCCGGCAGGCCGATCTCGTTGGCGATCGCCTGCAGCCGCGCCGCCGGCAGCGGCTGCGTCAGTAGGCACACCCCAGCCGGGTTGCCGCGCAGCCCTTCGCCGGTAAAGGCAACCACGTGATAATAATTTTCCGCCATCGTTCGCTCCTTAATGCCAGATCAGTAACACACAGGCTGCGGTCAACAACCCCATGGAAACGTTGAAGATAACCCAGGCCTTTTTGCTGCGCAGCAGGCGGCCGATCAGGGTGCCGAACGCCAGCCAGATAATGCCGGCGACGATGTTGACCGCCAAAATGCCCAGCGCGATCGCCGCAATGGAACCGTTGTACTTATCGCCCGCCAGGCTGAAGCTGGCCACCGCCCCCAGCGCCATCAGCCAGGCTTTCGGGTTGAGGAACTGCAGCAGCCAACCCTGATACAGCCGCACCGGCTGCGGCGGCGCCACGTCGGTTTCCAGTTTTTCATAGGCGGCGGTGGCGACTTTCCACGCCAGCCACAGCAGGTACAGGCTGCCGAGGATTTTCAGGATCAGGTGCAGCGACGGATAAACCAGGATCAGGCTGCCGACGCCGAAGGCCACCAGCAGCAAGATGCTTTGCATGCCGAGCATGATGCCGACCATCAGCCACAGCGATCGCATAAAGCCGAAGTTAGCGCCGGAGGTGGTCAGCAGCAGATTATTGGGGCCAGGCGTGATGGCGGCGACCCACAGGAAGCCCAGCATCGAAAGGAATAAACTCGGTTCCATGGCACGGGTGCTCCTCACCCAAGGCGCTTTTTTGCAGTATCATTGTTAATTCTTGGTATTGAAGCTAACAGTGCGCTAGGGATCTCACAATAGCCGCCCACAACATTTTACTCAGCCTATGCCTAACACCTTTCGCCCTCTGACCGGGGCCAGTAACCCGCACCTGCAAACGCTGTTGCCGCGGCTGGTGCGCCGCCGCGTATTATTGAAACCGCATTGGCAGCGGCTGGAATTGCCCGACGGCGATTTCGTCGATCTCGCCTGGAGCGAGGATCCGGCGCAGGCGCGCGACAAACCGCGTGCGGTGCTGTTCCACGGCCTGGAAGGCAGCTTCTACAGCCCTTACGCGCATGGCCTGCTCAACGCCTGGCGCGAGCGCGGCTGGCTCGGCGTGGTGATGCACTTTCGCGGCTGCAGCGGCGTGCCCAATCGCAAGCAGCGCATCTACCACTCCGGTGAAACCGAAGACGCGCGCTTCTTCCTGCGCTGGCTGCGCGACCGCTACGGCGAGGTGCCGACCGCGGCGGTCGGCGTTTCACTCGGCGGCAACATGCTGGCCTGCTATCTGGCGCAGCAAGGCGCCGACAGCCTGCTGCAGGCGGCGGTGGTGGTCTCGGCGCCGCTGATGCTGGAGCCCTGCGCCTACCGCATGGAGCAAGGCTTTTCCCGCGTTTATCAGCGCTACCTGCTGGGGCAGCTGAAACAAAACGCCACCCGCAAGCTGTTGCACTACCCGGACACCCTGCCGCTCAAGCTGTCCCAACTGAACGGTCTGCGGCGCATCCGCGAATTCGACGACGCCATCACCTCGCGCATTCACGGCTTCAGTGACGCCACCGACTATTATCGCCGCTGCAGCGCCCTGCCGCTGTTGCCGGCTGTCCAAACGCCGCTGCTGATCATCCATGCGAAGGACGATCCCTTCATGACCCCTGAGGTGATCCCCGACGTCGCCGGCCTGCCGCGCAATATCGAATATCAGCTGACCGAGTTCGGCGGCCACGTCGGCTTCGTCGGCGGCACGCTGAAAAAACCATACATGTGGCTGGAGCATCGCATTCCGGCCTGGCTTTCCCCTTATCTGGACATCCCGACGTGATCATTCCCTGGCAAGAACTGGCAACCGACACCCTCAACAGCCTGATCGAATCTTTTGTACTGCGCGAAGGCACCGATTACGGCGAGCACGAACGCTCGCTGGAACAGAAGGTGGAGGACGTGCGCCGCCAGCTGAAAAACGGCGAAGTGGTGCTGGTGTGGTCGGAACTGCACGAGAGCGTCAACATCATGCCGCGCGGCCAGTTCCGCGCCGGGCAGGAAGAAATTTAGTGGCGATCGGTTCTATGACTGACGGAAAAAATCAGGTAACAATGGGGCATTGCAAACCAGCGCGCGCCATTTTTTCCCGAGATAGAGAGCGTCAACAAGAGCCACAATAATCCCCTGACGCCGGCGCATTCAACACGGAGTGACAACCACCATGTCTGCCAAACATCCCGTTATCGCGGTGACCGGTTCCAGCGGCGCCGGCACCACCACCACCAGCGTGGCGTTCCGCAAAATATTCCAACAACTCAACATCCGCGCCGCCGAGCTGGAGGGCGACAGCTTCCACCGCTACACCCGGCCGGAAATGGACGCGGCGATCCGCAAGGCGCGCGATCTGGGCAGACACATCAGCTATTTCGGCCCCGAGGCCAACGACTTCGGCCTGCTGCAGCAGAGCTTCATCGACTACGGCAAGAACGGCACCGGGCGCTCGCGCAAGTATCTGCACACCTACGACGAAGCGGTGCCCTACAATCAGGTGCCGGGCACCTTCACCCCGTGGGAACCGCTGCCGGCGCCGACCGACGTGCTGTTTTACGAGGGGCTGCACGGCGGCGTGGTCACCGAGCACCATGACGTGGCCAAGCACGTCGACCTGCTGGTCGGCGTGGTGCCGATCGTCAACCTGGAGTGGATCCAGAAACTGATCCGCGATACCGGCGAGCGCGGCCACTCCCGCGAAGCGGTAATGGATTCGGTGGTGCGTTCGATGGAAGACTACATCAATTACATCACGCCGCAGTTCTCGCGCACCCACATCAACTTCCAGCGCGTGCCGACGGTGGACACCTCCAACCCGTTCGCCGCCAAGGCGATTCCCTCACTGGACGAAAGCTTCGTGGTGATCCACTTCCGCGGGCTGGATCAAATTGACTTCCCCTATTTGCTGGCGATGCTGCAGGGCTCGTTTATCTCGCACATCAATACGTTAGTGGTGCCGGGCGGCAAGATGGGGCTGGCGATGGAACTGATCATGGCGCCGCTGGTGCAGCGGTTGCTGGAAGGCAAGAAGATCGAATAAACGCGTTGAGCGCGGCGCCGGGCCGCGCTCCGCCTCGATTACGCCGGTTGGCGGATCTCGAAGCTGTGGGTCACCGTGGCGGCCTTGTTGAGCATCAGCGCCACCGAGCAGTACTTCTCCGCCGACAGGTTCACCGCACGCTCGACGATCTTGTCGGTCAGGTCCTGGCCGGTAACGATGAAATGCAGGTTGATATGGGTGAACAACCGCGGAGCTTCTTCGCGGCGCTCGGAGGTCAGCTTCACCTCGCAGTCGCGCACGTCGTTGCGCCCTTTTTGCAGGATGGACACCACGTCGATCGCGCTGCAGCCGCCCACCGACATCAGCACCATCTCCATCGGGCTGGGTGCTTTATCGCCGGCGTTGCCGTCCATCAGCACCTGGTGGCCGGAGGCCGATTCACCCAAAAACGTTAACCCTTCCACCCATTTAACTCTTGCCTGCATTCTGGTCACTCCGGTTGATTTCTTAAAAATCAGAGTACGCTTTCGCATAGAAACAGGCAACGTAACCTGATGCTAATCATGCTGAAGCGAGACAACACGAGACACCCGCCTTACTCTGTGCTACAAACAGAGCCGCAATAAATCTTTCCGGGACACTGAATTTCAGGGAAACGCCCAGAGAAAGGCTCCTTTACCGGTATGTTAACAGAATGTAGCTTGCAGCGCTTACGGCAAGTTAATATGCTAGAGCGACAGCGTATTTTTATGACACGCCTCAAAACTTGCCGGTAGCCCTCGCTCATGACTGCGGCTACAGGCGGGTTTTACAGGGAACTCTGACCCCTGTGACACAAGGCAGCGATAACAACAGAGGATAACAGCGAATGGTTCTCGGCAAACCGCAAACAGACCCTACTCTCGAATGGTTCCTGTCTCATTGCCATATCCACAAATATCCATCGAAGAGTACGCTGATTCACCAAGGTGAAAAGGCCGAAACGCTTTACTACATCGTGAAAGGCTCCGTCGCGGTGCTGATCAAGGATGAAGAAGGTAAAGAGATGATCCTGTCCTACCTCAACCAGGGGGATTTCATCGGCGAGCTCGGATTGTTCGAAGAAGGCCAGGAGCGCAGCGCCTGGGTTCGCGCGAAAACCGCCTGTGAAGTGGCCGAAATTTCCTACAAGAAATTCCGCCAGCTGATCCAGGTGAACCCGGACATCCTGATGCGTCTGTCCGCCCAAATGGCGAGCCGCCTGCAGGTCACCTCCGAAAAAGTGGGCAACCTCGCCTTCCTGGACGTTACCGGCCGCATCGCGCAAACCCTGCTGAATCTGGCGAAGCAACCCGACGCCATGACTCACCCGGACGGCATGCAGATCAAGATCACCCGCCAGGAGATCGGCCAGATCGTCGGCTGCTCGCGCGAAACCGTTGGCCGTATTCTGAAAATGCTGGAAGATCAAAACCTGATTTCCGCCCACGGCAAAACCATTGTCGTCTACGGCACCCGTTAATCCCTGAAGAAACGGCGCAATCTGCGCCGTTTTTTTTATCTGCTCTCTGCCATGTGGCGCCGCCTGATCTACCACCCGGAAATCAACTACGCACTGCGACAAACGCTGGTGTTGTGCCTGCCGGTGCTGTTCGGCCTGCTGATAGGCCAGCTGCAGCTCGGCCTGATGTTCTCTCTGGTGCCCGCCTGCTGCAATATCGCCGGTCTGGACACGCCGCATAAGCGCTTCTTTAAACGGCTGGTGGTTGGCGGCTCGCTGTTCGCCTTCAGCAGCGTGCTGCTGCAACAGGCACTGCTGTGGCACGTGCCGCTGCCGGCGCTGATGCTGGGCCTGGCGCTGCTGCTCGGCGTCACCGGTGAAATCAGCCCGCTGCACGCCCGGCTGTTGCCGGCGGCGCTGGTGGCCGCCATCTTCGCCCTCAGCACGGCCGGCACAGTACCCATCTGGCAGGCGCCGCTGCTGTACGCCATCGGCACCGTCTGGTACGGCTTATTCACCTGGTTGTGGTTCAAGCTGTGGAAAGAGCAGCCGATGCGCGAGACCCTGAGCCAGCTCTACCTGGAACTGGCGGACTATTTCGAAGCCAAATACTCGCTGCTGACCCAGCACACCGATCCGCAAACCGCGCTGCCGCCGCTGCTGGTGCGCCAGCAAAAGGTGATGGATCTGATCAGCCTGTTGTACCAACAGCTTAATTTCCTGCCGCACGCCAACAACCTCGAGCAAAAGCGCCTGCAGCGCGCCTTTCAGGTGGCGATGGATCTGCAGGAGCACATCACCGTCAGCCTGCATCTGCCGGAGGAGGTGCAAAAACTGGTGGAGCAGAGCCAGGCCGAAGCGATCATTCGCCGCAACGCTCAGGTGATCGCCGGCCGGCTGCGCGTAGTGGCGCACGATATTCTCTATCATCAACATTCGAAGCGCTTCTCCATGGCCCACGAGCTGGCGGCGCTGGAAAAAATGGCGGCGCAGCATCCCGATAACCCGGTCGGCCAGTTTTGTTATTACCACTTCAGCCGCATCGCCCGCCTGCTGCGCACCCAGCATCCGCTATACCGCCGCGACCTGATGCCCGGCCAGCACCGCCTGCCGTTTTGGCCGGCGCTGGCCAGCTATCTGTCGTTCAAGTCCACCGCCCTGCGCAACGCCGCGCGGCTGGGCGTGACGCTGGCAGTCGGCAGCAGCCTGGGTGCGGTGTTCAATCTGCCGAAGCCTTACTGGATCCTGCTCACCATCATGCTGGTGAGCCAAAACGGGTATAACGCCACCCGGGTGCGTATTCAGCACCGTGCGCTGGGCACGATTGCCGGGCTTTTGCTGGCGGCCGGGCTGCTGCAGCTGCAGTTGCCAGAAGGAGAAACGCTGAGCATCATGTTGGTGATCACGCTGCTGGCCTACCTGGTTTCGCGCAAGAACTACGGGCTGTCGGTGATTGGCTTTACGGTCACGGCGGTTTACACCCTGCAGCTGCTGGCGCTGAACGGCTCGCATTTTCTGGTGCCGCGCCTGATCGATACGCTGATCGGCTGCGTGTTGGCGTTCGGCGGCACCATTTGGCTGTGGCCGCAGTGGCAAAGCGGGCTGCTGCGCAAGAATGCCCATCAGGCGCTGGAGCACGATCAAACCGCGCTGCGGTTGATGCTGGAACAGCCGGAACCGGACGCCACCGCGTTGGCCTATACCCGCATGCAGGTCAACCAGGCGCACAATGCGCTATTCACCTCGCTCAATCAGGCGATGCAGGAGCCGGGGTTCGCGTCGGACTATCTGGCGGACATGCGGCTGTGGGTCACGCATAGCCAGTTCATCGTCGAGCACCTGAACGCCATGACCATTCTGGCGCGCGAACACTACATGCTGACGCCAAAACTGGCGGAAGCGTATCTGCAGGCCTGTGAAATCGCGCTGCAAAGCTGCCAACAGCGGTTGGAATACGACGGCCCGAGCAGCGGCAACAGCGGCATCATGCAGCCGCCGGATCTGCATCCGGAGATGCCCGTTACCGAGATGGAGCGCCATCTGCGGCGCATTCTGTCGCACCTGAGCGTGATGCACACCATTTCTTCGCTGGCCTGGCGCCAGCGCCCGCACCACGGCATTTGGCTCAAGCGCAAACTGCACGATCAATAAGGGCGCGGCATGCCGCGCCCCGTTATATGCCGCGCGGGCTTCAGGCGTTGATCACATCCTGCACCGCCAGCTCGAACAGCGCCATGCCAGCCTCGATATCCTGCAGCTCCACCACCAGCGACGGCGCGAAGCGGATCACGTTCGGCCCGGCGTTGAGGATCATCAACCCGCGCGCGGCGGCGGCGGTGAGGAAGTCGCGCGCTCTGCCGTGATAATGCGGCGTCAGCTCGGCGCCAATCAGCAACCCCATGCCGCGAATCGCGGTGAAAATACCGTATTTATCGCCGATATGCTGCAAAGTCTGCACATACAGCGCATGACGCTGCTCGATGCCGCTCAGCACCTCCGGCGTATTGATCACGTCCAGCGCCGCCTCCGCCACCGCGCAGGCCAGCGGGTTGCCGCCATAGGTGGTGCCGTGGGTGCCCACCTGCATCACCGACGCGATCTCTTCGGTAGTCAGCATGGCGCTGACCGGGAAACCGCCGCCCAGCGCCTTGGCGGTGGTGAGAATGTCCGGCGTCACGCCATAATGCATATAGGCGAACAGTTTGCCGCTGCGCCCCATGCCGCTTTGCACTTCGTCGAACACCAGCAGCGCCTGATGTTGGTCGCACAGCTCGCGCACGCCTTTGAGGAAGCCGGCATCGACCGGCGTAATGCCGCCCTCGCCCTGAATCGGCTCCATCACCACCGCGCAGGTGTGGTCGTCCATCACCGCCTTCACCGCCGCCAAGTCGTTGAACGGCACGTGCACGATGTCGGCCGGCTTCGGCCCGAACCCGTCGGAATATTTGGCCTGCCCGCCCACCGACACGGTGAACAGCGTGCGGCCGTGAAACGCGTTATAGAAGGCGATGATTTTGGTTTTGTAGGGGCTGTGGCGGGTGATGGCGTAATGACGCGCCAGTTTGAACGCCGCCTCGTTGGCCTCTGCGCCGGAGTTGGCGAAGAACACCCGATCGGCGAAGGTGGCGTCGATCAGCTTGCTCGCCAGGCGCAGCGCCGGTTCATTGGTGAAGACGTTGCTGGTATGCCACAGGGTTTCGCCCTGGCGTTTGAGCGCCTCGACCAGCGCCGGATGGCAGTGCCCCAGCGCCGTCACCGCGATGCCGCCGGAAAAATCGATGTACTCTTTTCCCTGTTGATCCCAGACCCGGCTGCCTTGGCCGCGCACCGGCACAAACTGGGCAGGTGCATAAACAGGCAGGATCACCTGGTCAAAGGTGCTGCGGCTCACTGCGGATTTTTCAGTCATTTTCGGCTCCACCCTGAAGGTTTTTCAGCGCTATCGTAATGTTAGATTGAAAACATAATCACGAAATATGCATAAAAAACCAATCGAGCGCAAACGCAAAACGCCTGGCGGGCGAAAAAAACGCATCGGGATTAACGCTGGAGGAAATTATCCAGCAGCTGGTGGCCCAGCTCGCTGAGCACGCTTTCCGGATGGAACTGCACGCCTTCCAGCGCCAAAGTGCGGTGGCGGATGCCCATGATCTCGTCGCGCACGCCGTCGCGTTCGCTCCAGGCGGTCACTTCAAAACAGTCCGGCAGCGTATCGGCTTTCAGCACCAGCGAGTGGTAGCGAGTCACGGTCAGCGGATCGCTCAGGCCGCGAAACACGCCGACGCCCAGGTGACGAATCGCCGAGGTTTTGCCGTGCATCACCGCGCGGGCGCGCACCACCTCGGCGCCGAACGCCTGCCCCAGCGCCTGGTGCCCCAGGCACACGCCGAGGATCGGCAGCTTGCCGGCGAAATGACGAATGGCGGCCAGCGAGATACCCGCTTCGTTCGGGGTGCAGGGGCCAGGGGAAATCACCAGATGCTGCGGCGCCAGCCGCTCGATATCGGCCAGCTGCAGCTCATCGTTGCGCTTCACCAGCACCTCGGCGCCCAATTCGCAGAAGTACTGGTAAAGGTTATAGGTAAAGGAGTCGTAGTTATCGATCAGCAGCAGCATGTTAGGTCCGGCAGAGAAAAATGCCGCCACAGTGTACTGATTTAACCCGCCGCTGCCGACGATAATTTCCGCTTACTTTTTACGGCCGCCGGTGATCGAGCCCAGCACGCCGCGCAGGATCTGGCGGCCGAGATCGCGCGCCATGCTCTTGGCGGCGGTCTGGACAATGCCGTCGCGCTTGCCGCCGCGCGGGCCGGTGGAACCGAACAACAGCTCGTTCAAGCCGTCCATCAGGCCGCCACCCGCCTGCTGTTGTTGCTGTTGCGCCTGCGGTTGCTGCCCCTGCTGCGGGGTGCCGACGGTGGCAAAACCGCCCGACGACAGCTTCTCGTAGGCGGATTCGCGGTCGATCATATCCTCATAGCGGCCATACAGCGGCGACTTGTTGATCGCGCTGTTCAGCCCTTCCGCGCCGAGCATGCCCATTTTGGATTCCGGCGCGATCACCATCGCCCGCTCCACCACATTCGGCCGGCCCTTCTCGTCGAGGAATGACACCAGCGCTTCACCCACGCCCAGCTCGGTGATCGCCGTTTCGGCATCGAAGGCTGGATTGGCGCGCAGGGTTTGCGCCGCCGTCTTCACCGCCTTCTGATCGCGCGGCGTGAAGGCGCGCAGCGCATGCTGCACGCGGTTGCCCAACTGGCCCAGCACGCTGTCCGGGATGTCCAGCGGGTTCTGGGTGACAAAGTAAATGCCGACGCCTTTGGAGCGGATCAGGCGCACCACCTGTTCGATCTTGGTCAGCAGCGCCGCCGGCGCGTCGTTGAACAGCAGGTGCGCCTCATCGAAGAAGAACACCAGCTTCGGCTGTTCAGGGTCGCCCACTTCCGGCAGGTGCTCGAACAGCTCAGCCAGCAGCCACAGCAGGAACACCGAATACAGCTTCGGCTGATTGATCAGCTTGTCCGCCGCCAGCAGGTTGATCACGCCGTGGCCGTTGGCGTCGGTTTTCATCAGATCGTTGATGTCGAGCATCGGCTCGCCGAAGAACTGGTCGGCGCCCTGCTCTTCCAGCGTCAGCAACCCGCGCTGAATGGCACCGATCGACGCGGCAGAGATATTGCCGTACTGGGTCTGGAATTGTTTGGCGTTGTCGCCGACGAACTGCAGCATGGTGCGCAGATCCTTCATGTCCAGCAACAGCAGCGCGTTGTCATCGGCGATCTTGAACACCAGCTGCAGCACGCCGCTTTGCACCTCGTTCAGATCCAACAAGCGCCCCAGCAGCAGCGGCCCGAGATCGGAAATCGTGGCGCGGATCGGGTGCCCCTTTTCACCGTAAATATCCCACGGGATAATGGTGCAGGCCTGCGGCTGCCAGTCGCTGACGCCGATCGCCGCCAGGCGCGCCTGCAGTTTCTCGGAAGGCACGCCCTCGGCGCCGATGCCGGACAGATCGCCCTTCACGTCCGCCAGGAACACCGGCACGCCGATGCGCGAGAACTGTTCGGCCATTTTCTGCAGCGTCACCGTCTTGCCGGTGCCGGTTGCCCCGGTGATCAGCCCGTGGCGGTTGGCCAACGCCGGCAAAATCACCAGATCCTGCTCCGGTTTTCCGTCTTTCATCGCTTTGGCGATAATCCGTGGTTCACTCATTTTCTGTTCCTTTGACGCTGACGCGGCGCGAAACGCGCCTGTGGATGCAATAAAGCTATAAGCGCCGCGTAACCCCGTCAAGGACAAACAAAATGGGTGCCGTCGGGGCCTGATGAATTCAGATTGCGCTTAGCGTCAAAGCGCCTTTGCTTGAACAATAAAGCACCAGTGCTATAGTGAGCATTACGCTGTATATACGAGGTAAATACCATGTCTGAATCTACCGTGGTAATCCGCGTGGATGAAGAGTTAAAAACCGCTTTCGCCAGCGCGGCAAAGGCCGCCGATCGCACGGCTTCGCAACTGCTGCGTGATTTCATGCGCGAGTTTGTCAGCCGCCAGGCGCAACAGGAAGAGTACAACCAGTGGTTAAAGGAAAAGGTCGAGGTAAGCCGCAAGGCGTTGCGTGAAGGCAAATTCGCCGACGATGAAGAGGTGGCCGCTTATTTCGCCGAACGCAGAGCCAAATCAACGCGATAAAACACAAAAGGACTTTTGTGAAACTGACATGGACGGAACCCGCCATCGCCGATCGTCTGGCGATTTATGAATGGTTGGAACTTAAAAATCCGGCCGCCGCCGCAGAAAATGATGCAAAAATCGCTGACGCGGCGGCACGCCTCGTGCATCATCCCGCCAGCGGGAAAACGGGGCGGATAGCCGGTACGCGCGAGCTGGTCATCTCCCCGTCCTATTTGCTGGCCTATGAATGGGCGGCTCAACGCGTCATCGTATTGGTCATCGTGCATACTCGCCGTCGGTGGCCGCCGGCATAGTCACCCCCGCAGCCCCAGTTGCTCCTTCAGCGTCTTCAAATAGCGCCGGCTGACCGGCACCGGATCGCCGGCCGACATGATCATCTCCGCCGCGCCTCCCTCTTCGAAGCGGATCTCGCGCACCTGCTCCAGATTGACCAGATACTGCCGATGGCAGCGCACCAGCGGCGTGCGGCTTTCCAGCGTGCGCAGCGTCAGCTCGGTGAAACACTCCATGCCGTCGCTGCGCACCACGAAGACCCCGCTCAGTTTGGAGCGGATCGCCAGCACTTCGTCGAAGCGCAGCAGATAGATGCGGCTGTGGCCGGTGCAGGGAATGTATTTCAGGTAACCGGCGCTCTCTTCCAGCGCCGTCACGTCCTGCGGCGCACTGCGCTGCCGCAGGCGTTGCAGCGTCTTGCTCAGCCGCTTCGGCTCCGCCGGCTTCAACAGGTAGTCGAAGGCGTGCTCCTCGAACGCCTGCACCGCGTATTCGTCGTAGGCGGTCAGAAACACGATGTGCGGCATGCGGTTGGGATCCAGCATGCCGACCATTTCCAGCCCGCTGATGCGCGGCATCTGGATATCGAGAAACACCACGTCCGGCTGCAGCCGGTGGATCTGGCTGATGGCTTCGATGGCGTTGGCGCACTCGCCGATAATCGCGATCCCCGCTTCAGCTTCCAGCAGGTGGCGCAGGTTGTCGCGCGCGGAAGGTTCATCGTCAACAATCAGTGCGTTTAACATCAGGCGGCCCTCTCCATGGGAACATTGAGCGTAATGCGGGTGTAGGCGTCCGGTCGGCAATCCACCTGCACGCCATAGCCTTCGCCGTAGCGCACGCGAATGCGTTTATCCACCAGGTTCATCCCCAGCCCGCTGCAGTTCGGTTTCGGCTGGAACAGCCCGGCGTTGTCCGTCACCTGCAGCAGCAGATGCTCCCCTTCGCAGCAGGCGCCGATTTCGATGCGGCCCACGCCCAGCAGATGCGAGGTGCCATGCTTGATGGCGTTCTCGACGATCGGCTGCAGCGAGAACGCCGGCAGCCGCACCGCCAACAGCGCCTCCGGCAGCGATACCGCGATCTCCAGCCGATCGGCGAAGCGCGCTTTCTCGATCTGCAGGTAGGCGTTCACGTGTTCAATCTCGTCCGCCAGGCTGACTTCGTCATCCGAGCGTTTGAGGTTTTTACGAAAGAAGGTCGAGAGAGACTGCACCAGATCGCAGGCGCGTTCGCCATCGCGGCGGATCACCGCCACCAGGGTATTCAAGGCATTGAACAGGAAATGCGGATTGACCTGCGCATGCAGCAGCTTGATCTCCGACTGCGCCAGCAGCTGCTTGTGGCGCTCGTACTGTCCGGCCATGATCTGCGCCGACAGTAGGCTGGCGATGCCTTCGCCCAGCGTACGGTTGATGGTGCTGAACAGCTGGCTTTTCGGCTCATACAGCTTGATGGTGCCGATCACCCGCTGATTTTCGCCGCGCAGCGGGATCACCAGCGTCGATCCCAGCTTGCAGGCCGGATTGATCGAGCAGCAGTAAGAGAGCTGATTGCCGTCGGCGTACACCACCTCGTTGTTGTCGATGGCGCGATGCGAATGCACCGAGGCGATCGGCGTGCCCGGCAGGTGGTGGTCGTCGCCGATGCCGATAAACGCCAGCAGCTTGTCGCGATCGGTGATCGCCACCGCGCCGATGCCCAGCTCCTGATAGATCACCCGGGCGACCTTCATGCTGTTCTCCTGATCGAAGCCCTGCCGCAGGATGCCCTCGGTGCGCTCGGCGATCTTCAGCGCCTTGGAAGAGAAGGCGCTGGTGTATTTTTCGAACATCGCGCGCCGATCCAGCAGGATTTGCATGAACATCGCCGCACCGACGGTATTGGCGATCATCATCGGCAGCGCGATGTGCTCCACCAGCTGCAACGCTTCGTCGTAGGGGCGCGCCACCGCCAGGATGATCGCCATCTGCAGCACTTCCGCCACCAGCGCCACGCCGCCGACAAACAGCGGATTGAACAGCAGCTCGATGCGCCCGCGGCGCATGGCGATGCTGTGTACGATGCCGCCGACCAGGCCTTCCGACACCGTGGAGATCGCGCAGGCCACGTCGGTCATGCCGCCGAGCGTATACCGGTGCAGGCCGCCGGTCAGCCCGACCAGAAAGCCCACCGACGGCCCGCCCAGCAGACCGCCCAGGACCGCGCCTATCGCGCGGGTGTTGGCGATCGAATCCTGAATGTGCAGCCCGAAATAGGTGCCCATGATGCAGAACACCGAGAAGATCACGTAGCACAGCAGCTTGTGCGGCAGGCGGATGGTCACCTGCATCAGCGGGATGAACAGCGGGGTTTTGCTCAGCAGATAGGCGATAACGAGATAGACGCACATCTGCTGCAACAGCAACAGCACCTGGTTAAATTCATACATGGCAGCAACTCATCCAGAGACAACAAAGGGCGAACGCCGGATTTCCGGTCTGATTATTGTCTGCAGATTAGAGCATGAGGCGCGGGAGAAAACAGTGATGAAGGCAAGGCTTCGAGAGGAAGGAGCGGCCGACCCCAACGGGATCGGCCAAAAAACTTACGGCAGCACCTTGGCCGACAGAATCACCACCGGTTTGGTCGGCACATTCTGGTAAGGGCCGACGTTGCCGGTTGGCACCTGGGCAATTTTGTCCACCACGTCCATGCCTTTCACCACTTTGCCGAACACCGCGTAGCCGAAGTCACGCTGGCCGTGATCCAGGAAGGCGTTATCCGCCACGTTCAGGAAGAACTGGCTGGTGGCGCTGTCCTTGTCGGCGGTGCGCGCCATCGAGATGGTGCCGCGCAGGTTGCGCAAGCCGTTGTCGGCTTCGTTCTTGATCGGCGCCTTGGTGGATTTTTGCTGCATGTCAGCGGTGAAACCGCCGCCCTGGATCATAAAGCCCGGGATCACGCGATGGAAAATGGTGTTGTTGTAGTACCCGCTGTTCACGTAATCGACGAAGTTCTGGGTGGAAACCGGTGCCTTCTGGCTGTCGAGCGCCAACTCGATATTCCCCGCCGAGGTCGTCAGCATGACGTGGGTCTCACCGGCGGCGAGTGCGGCTGGCGCCATCGCTGTGAGGGAACACAGCGCGACGAAGGTCACTAAAGTACGTTTGAACATTAACGGGTCCTTTCTCTGAGAGACAAACAACGGAAAAGCGCTTTGATTCTAAAGAGCTGTATCGGCAAGTACCAGCCATTTACCTATATTTACCCAATTACGGGACATATCCTAGGCGGCCCTGAATTTTGCTGCGGAAAGTATGGGCGCAGAAGGCTTTTTTGCCAACCGCATCACGCATTTTTTGCCCCGCGCCGCCCTGGGTTGATTTTTGCGATCTGCCTCCCAGTTTGCACACGCATTGCCGTTACTCTATATAAATGAGAGCGCTCTCATTATAAAAAGAGCGGATACTGAAGCATCCCACGGCGGCGGCGCCGCGCAACCCCTGGAGAAATGACGTGAGTGAACTGATGACTGAAGTCAGCCCCGAGTTTGAAAGCACCATCATGGAACTGCTGGTGTTCTCCGGCAGCGCGCGCAGCAATGCGTTGACGGCGCTGCGGCAAGCGCGCGCCGGCGACTTCGCCGCCGCGGCCAAGCACATGGCTGAGTCCAAAGAGTGGGTGAAGAAAGCACACCTGATCCAGACCGAGCTGATCGGCCTGGACGAAGGCTGCGGCAAACTGGCGATCAACCTGATCACCGTGCATGCGCAGGATCATCTGATGAACGCCATGGTGATCCAGGATCTGGCCGACGACATGATCGAGCTCTATCGCCGTCAGTCGCAGACGGAGGGCCGCCCATGAGCGCACTCAAAATCGCCGTGATCGGCGGCGGCAGCAGCTACACTCCCGAGCTGGTCGATGGGCTGATCCAGCGCATTGAGGAGCTGCCGGTCACCGAGCTGGCGCTGGTGGACGTCGAACCGGGCCGGCAAAAAGTGGAAACCATCGCCGCCCTGACCCGCCGCATGCTGGCGCGCCACGGGCTGGAGCAGGTGAAGGTCAGCGTGCACTTCGCACTGGACGACGCCATTCGCGGCGCCGCCTTCGTGCTGACCCAGTTCCGCGTCGGGCAACTGCCGGCGCGCGCCGCCGACGAACGGCTGGGCCTGAAATACCAGCTGCTCGGCCAGGAGACCACCGGCGTCGGCGGCTTCGCCAAGGCGCTGCGCACCATCCCGGTGATGCTGGACATCGCTCGCCGGGTGGAAAAACTGGCGCCGGACGCCTGGATCATCAACTTCACCAACCCGGCCGGCATCGTCACCGAGGCGGTGTCCCGCTTTACCAAAGCGAAGATCATCGGCCTGTGCAACGTGCCGATCAGCATGCATCACATGATCGCCAACATGCTGCAGGCGCCTTACGCCGACGTGCAGCTGCGCTTCGCCGGCCTGAACCACATGGTCTGGGTGCATCAGGTCACGCAGCAGGGGCGCGACGTCACCGCCAAGGTGATCGACATGCTGTGCGACGGCGCGGCGCTGACCATGAACAACATCAAGGAAGAGCCCTGGCAGCCGGACTTCCTGCGCGCGCTCGGCGCCATCCCCTGCCCCTACCACCGCTATTTTTACCAGACCCGCGAGATGCTGGCGGAAGAGATGGCCGCCGCCGGCGAGCGCGGCACCCGCGCCGAGCAGGTGATGCAGGTGGAGAAAGAGCTGTTCGAGCTGTATGCCGATCCGCAGCTGAACACGAAACCGGAGCAGCTCAGCTTCCGCGGCGGTTCTTTCTATTCCGAAGTTGCGCTGGAGCTGATTCGTGCTATCCATAATAATCTCGGCACGCAATTAGTGGTCAACACCGCAAACCGCGGCGCTATCCATGGCCTGCCGGACGATGCTGTGATAGAAATCAACTGTATCGTTGATGCTCAGGGCGCGCACCCGCTGACCTTCGGCCCGCTGCCAGAGCCGATGCAGGCCCTGACGCAGCAGGTGAAAGCCTACGAACGCCTGACCATCGAGGCGGCGGTGCACGGCGATCGCCGCAGCGGGTTGCTGGCGCTGATCGCCAACCCGTTGGTGGGCAACGCCAACCTGGCGCAGCCGCTGCTGGAAGAAGTGTTGACGATAAACGCGCCGTATTTACCGCAGTTCAGGTAAGCGGCTATACGCAGCCAGACAGGGGTTCGGCGCGCCGAACCCATTTTTTTAGCCGTAATTCAGGAGTGGGACGATGGTGACACTGGAAGATGTCGCGGCGCTGGCGGGCGTTTCGCGCGCCACCGTATCGCGCGTGGTGAACGGCGACAGCAACGTCAAGGCGCCGACCCGCGAGAAGGTTGAACGCGCCGTTGCCCAGCTCGGTTACACCCCCAACCCGGCGGCCCGCGCGCTCGCCTCCAGCCACAGCAATACCCTTGGGCTGGTCACCACCTCGTACCGCGGCGGCTTTTTCGGCGCGCTGATGGACTTCGTGCAGACCGAGGCCGAATCCCACGGCAAACAGCTGCTGGTGACCCAGGGCCGCAACAGCGCCGAAAACGAATGGCAGGCGGTGCAGCGGCTATTTAGCCTGCGCTGCGACGGCGTGATCCTGCACGTGCGTTTTCTCAGCGACGATCGGCTGCGCCAATTGGCGGCGGAGCAACGTGATTTCGTGTTGCTCGATCGTCTGGTACCGGGGCTGGAAGACCGCTGCGTCACCTTCGATCACCCGCTCGCCAGCCGCATGGCGACGCAGCAGCTGCTCGATGCCGGGCACCGGCGCATCGCCTGTATCAGCGGCCCGCGTGAACGCCCGTCGAGCCGCCTGCGGCTGCAGGGGTTTGAAGAGGCGATGCAGGCGGCGAATATCGAGCCGGTGGCCTGCCTGGAGGGCGTCTACGATCTGGAAAGCGGTTACCGCTGCGCCGATCGGCTGCTGCGGCAAGCCGCGCGGCCCAGCGCCATCTACTGCTGCAACGAAGAGATGGCGATCGGCGCGCTGCTGGCGATCAACGAACACCGCCTGCGGGTGCCGCAGGATATCTCCTTGATCTGCTACGACAGCGGCGAACGCGCGCCTTTCGTGCGCCCGGCGTTGAGCAGCGTACATTTTCCCATCAGCGAGATGGCCCAATACGCGGCGCGCAGGTTGATCGACCCCGCCACCCCGGCGCACCGGTTTGAGCCGACGATCGTCAACCGTGATTCCGTTGTGACGGTACGCAAATAGGTCACAATAATGCACACCGGCCCTTCATGGGTTACATCAAAAAATCGACAGCCATCACAAAAAATCCCGTTGTCTGTGCTAGGATCCGCCCCCTGGTGGCCTGATCGGGACTTTTTTCTGCGTTTGCCAGGAAAAGCCAGCGGCCTTATGCCAGCGTTAAAACCTCTAACAGACATATTCAGGCCTATACAATGAATGACAGTAACCGCATACGGCTTACCTGGATCAGCTTCTTTTCGTACGCGCTGACCGGTGCTTTAGTGATCGTCACAGGGATGGTGATGGGAAACATTGCAGAGTACTTTAACCTGCCGGTTTCCAGCATGAGCAACACCTTTACTTTCCTCAACGCCGGTATTTTGATTTCGATCTTCCTCAATGCCTGGCTGATGGAAATCATCCCGCTGAAGCGTCAACTGATCTTCGGCTTTGTCCTGATGGTGCTGGCGGTCGCCGGGCTGATGCTCGGCAAGAGCCTGACCATGTTCTCGCTGTGCATGTTTATCCTCGGCGTGGTTAGCGGTATCACCATGTCGATCGGCACCTTCCTGATCACCCACATGTATGCCGGCCGCCAGCGTGGTTCGCGCCTGTTGTTCACCGACTCCTTCTTCAGCATGGCCGGGATGATCTTCCCGATCGTCGCCGCGATGCTGCTGGCCCGCCATATCGGCTGGTACTGGGTTTATGCCTGCATCGGCCTGCTGTACGTGGGGATCTTCGTGCTGACCCTGTGCTCCGAATTCCCGGTGCTGGGCAAGAAAGGCGCCGACGCCGGCCAGCCGGTCGAGAAAGAAAAATGGGGCATCGGCGTGCTGTTCCTGTCGATCGCCGCGCTGTGCTACATTCTCGGCCAGCTGGGCTTCATTCAGTGGGTGCCTGAGTACGCCACCAAGTCGTTCAACATGGACATCGGCCAGGCCGGTAAGCTGGTGAGCGACTTCTGGACCTCTTACATGGTCGGCATGTGGGTGTTCAGCTTCATCCTGCGCTTCTTCGATCTGCAGCGCATCGTGACCGTGCTGGCCGCACTGGCTACCGGCGCGATGTACCTGTTCGTCAGCACCGACAACCCGGAGCACCTGGGCTACTACATCATGGCCCTGGGCTTCGTTTCCAGCGCCATCTACACCACGCTGATCACCCTCGGCTCGCTGCAGACCAAGGTCTCCTCGCCGAAGCTGGTCAACTTTATCCTGACCTGCGGCACCATCGGCACCATGTTGACCTTCGTGGTTACCGGCCCGATCGTGGCGAAAGGCGGCGCGCACGCGGCGCTGACCACCGCCAACGGCCTGTATTTGGCGGTGTTCGTGATGTGCCTGCTGCTGGGCTTCGTGACCAAGCACCGCAGCCACGGCCACGTGACGCACTGATCCGCACACAGGGCTGAATTCATCGTCGTTGACTGATAATGCCCCTCTCCTTAGATAAATGCCGGCCGCTTCTACCTGGCCGGCATTTTTTATTCTCTCCTCTTTTCCATAAGCTGGGCCAACGCGCCCTGGGCCGGTGGCATAACCGAGTTTCATTTCCAATCCGCGCTGTGACGGAACATAATTAAATGGGCATTGTATAAAATGCCAACACTCCTTATATTTGAAAACTCCGATTAATGAGAAACAGCGCAGCCCTACCGGCGGCTGTTCACTTATCATTTTCACTCACTCAGCGCTCAAGCATCACCATCAAATATATATAAAGGAATATCATAAATGAAAAAGATAGTTTATGTCTTATTCTTAATGTTGATAAGCAACGCCCCCGTCTATGGTAAAAATACGTCATTCACAACGGCGTCGGCCATTAATGCGCGTAACACAACACATCAATTCCTCTTAAGTGCGAAAAACGCCTATGAGATTTATAACCTGGAAAAACTGGAAAATGCATTATCCTCGGCTCACCAGAGTGCGCCACAACGCTTGGATGTCCTATTTAGCCTGGGAAATACCTACATACTGCAAGGAGATATTCATAAGGCACTAGACGTCTATGCCAGAATAAATACCCAAACCGGTGGTGATATTGATGCGCTGACCTATCTGGTGATGTACAAACACTATCTGGGGCAACCATTTACCAATGAAATGTCAGCCCTAAAGAAAATCAGTGAGCAACGAGCAAAAGATGTGGCGACAATAATCGGTAATATCAACGAGCAATTAGCCATGCCAATAGCGGAAAAACTTCCCGCCGGCTATAACAAAAACAACCCAGCACTAATTATCACCTTGGGTTATGCATTAAAAGAAGATGGTACCATGGATAGCATCTTGATCGACCGGCTGGAAAAAACCTTAGCCATGGCTAAAATGCTGCCTGAGGCTAAAATTGTCGTAACAGGCGGCGTGCCGAAACATGATAAAAGCGAAGGCATCGAAATGAAGCAATGGCTGATTCACCAAGGCATAGATGAAAACCGGATAATTGCCGAAAACTACGCGACAGATACCGTAGAAAATTTTATTTATTCGCGTTACATCATCAAACAAGAAAAACGAAATAACATTGTCATCGTCAGTTCCGCAACCCATGTGCGCAGATGCCATGTCATTTTACAATCCCTCGCTCTGGCCAAAGGGGAACATTATGACATCACTACCGTCGCAGCCCCTGACGCCTCCGAAGAAGAAATGAAATTCGAAGGGAAACGCAAACTGGGTATCTATCGTGATGCGCTGCGCGCCTATGGATTGTATATGATTTCTGCCGCACCTGAATTCTCGCTAAACTGATAGCGTGCTCCCGGATGGGCGGCGCCATCCGGGATTCGATTCACTGCTCAGGGCTGGCTCAGCTCAATTCCCAACCAGGAAGGTACAGGGCGGGCATTGCCGTCAGGTTGTTTTATCGGCGAACACCAGGCGCCAGAGTTAGAACAACTGCTCTTGGGTAACTCGCCGCCCCCCCATTTCGCCGCGCCGTCCTTAATCACTAAGGCGGCGGAGCCGCCGCCGTCCAGTTCTATCGCTACCTTGGCCTCCAATGCCCGGAACAACGCGGTCAGATCCCCACGGTCAATGCCGTCACGGTAAGCACCGCCGTGAAAAATATAAAGACGATCCTGCTGGTTATGGTAACCCAGGGCAATCCGGGTCGTTTGGGCTGGCCCATTATCCGGCTGCCCTTCCGGACCATCATCACGCCGTGGAATCAACGAGGTACCGGAAAAGCCCACAAATTGGCCTCTCATATTAGTTAGCTTATTAGCGTAATTCGTAGCCTCTCTGCTGAAACGATCGGTATTTATTACAATATGCAACGGAACTCCAGGTTGATTCATTTCCCAAAAAAATGTGTCAACCGGCGCGGCTTTATTATGCTCATCAACAAAATGGCGCAGCCCAGGGAAATAATCACTGGTTTCTTGCTCAGGCTGTGTTGAACCACCGCTAATATTGTCATAATACATACCAAGCGGCGTTGCACAGCCATTACTCAGCCAGGTAGTACCGTTTCTTTGCGCCCTGATATCAAAATAATTAACGTTTAGCACAATGTCAGGGAAAGCTAACCGCCCCCATGCGCCAACCGGATAATAAATTTCAGATGATTGCCGCCTCCCGTCATCCGTTACCGCATTGTTATTCATCTCACAGCGCAACGACGTCCTTTTTTTCATATCCAGAAGCAATGACGGCACTCGTTTTCTCACATCAGGAATCACCAACAACACGCCATTTTGATTATTGGCATAATATCTATCAACGTTTGAGCGCATGGGTATTTGATGGTCTTTATCAAAAATATAAGCAAACGGTTCATCTTTATGCTTCTCTATTTCATCATTTAGCTTCATTAAGGTTTCAGCACCATCAGGGTCGATGTTTACTTCCTTACTTAAACGAACATAGATATCATTAGCGCTGCCTATTTTATCAGCATGTACGGTCGCGTTGAGCGTAAACGTATATCTCCCAGACCTTGGTGTTGGTATCACCTTGACGAAGCGCTTATCTCTGCCAAATCCATATAACTGAAAGAGCTGCTGACTTTCTCTCCCTGTTTCATCATGTTTTATCCCGACCAGCATGCTCAGTTTATAAGGATCTTCCCAGTCATACCAAAAGCCCGAACTATAATCCTGATACTTGTTCACCCATAAAATTAAAACCATCTTCCCATCGACATACTTTTCGCACATCGTGAACATGGCATACCTATCTCTGTTAGCCGAATACTTCTCCGTGGCACGTTCATCGCAATTGGGATCCTGAATATTTATATCATCAAATTCATTGGTCGGATCCGTAACGCTACCTTCACCGGTCAACGCCGCATAGCATGCCCCGCTATAAACCAGAAAACCAAACAATGCTATTCGGCGGAAAGATAACATTAAACCTTGCATATCAGACACCAATAAAGTTAACAATCAATCACAAACAACTAGATTAAAACCTTATAAATATCCACAAATTAAAGTGAAACAATAAAAATAATTGATTAAGATCAATATCAACACTTTATTATCCAACAATGTGAAGATATAGGCTATAAATAGCCGAAGCGTGGCATTTCGTGATAAAGAACAATGCATATAGAATTATTTCAATGAATGATTGTTAGATATTCAAATTATAAAGAGAGTTCTTAATCGACCGATCAATAATGTACACCGCGTTGCCGGAATTATCGTGAGAGAACGGCCCACAACATACAATGTTCACCATTATTGTCGCGGGCAAAAGAACTGGCTAACGCCGAAAATCCACCGTTTCATCCTGCTGCAGATGCAGCGTGGTTTCCGCCGGCCGCGTTTCGGCGATCACCGCCCCCTGGCGAATCGAGTAGCGCACCGGCGTCTGGCGGCGCACCGCGTCAAAGCCGCTTTCCGCCGGCAGGATCACCAGGTTGGCGCTGTTGCCGGCCGCCAGGCCGTAGTCGCTCAGGTTAAGGGTGCGCGCGCTGTGGCTGGTGATCAGCTTCAGCCCGTCGTCGATCTGGCCATAGCCCATCAGCTGGCACACGTGCAGCCCCATATGCAGCACCTGCAGCATGTTGGCGGTGCCGAGCGGATACCAAGGATCGAACACGTCGTCGTGGCCGAAGCAGACGTTGATCTGCGCCTCCAGCATCTCCTTCACCCGCGTTACGCCGCGCCGTTTCGGGTAGCTGTCGAAACGGCCCTGCAGGTGAATGTTCACCAGCGGATTGGCGACGAAGTTGATGCCGGACATTTTCAGCAGGCGGAACAGCCGCGAGGCGTAAGCGCCGTTGTAAGAGTGCATCGCCGTGGTGTGGCTGGCGGTGACTTTCTCCCCCATCTCCAGCTTCAGCGCCAGCGCCGCCACGGTCTCGACGAAGCGCGATTGCTCGTCGTCGATCTCATCGCAGTGCACGTCCACCAGCCGATCGTATTTTTGCGCCAGCGCAAACGCCTTATGCAGCGACTCCACGCCGTACTCGCGGGTGAATTCGAAATGCGGAATGGCGCCCACCACGTCGGCCCCCAGCCGCAGCGCCTCTTCAAGCAGCGCTTCGCCGTTGGGGTAGGAAAGGATCCCCTCCTGCGGGAAGGCGACAATCTGCAGCGTCACCCAGGGCGCCACCTCCTGTTTCACCTCCAGCATGGCGCGCAGCGCGGTCAGCGTGGGATCGGAAACGTCGACGTGGGTGCGCACATACTGCACGCCGTTGGCGATCTGCCACTTGAGCGTTTGCCAGGCGCGCTGTTTGACGTCTTCATGGGTCAGCAACGCTTTGCGTTCGGCCCAGCGCTCAATGCCCTCGAACAGCGTGCCGGACTGGTTCCAGGCCGGCTGACCGGCGGTTTGCGTGGTATCCAGGTGAATATGCGGTTCGACGAACGCCGGCAGCGCCAGCCCGCCCTGCGCATCCAACACGTCGCTGCGCCACTCCTGCCCTTCCGGCTGCGGCACCAGATGCGCGATGCGCCCCTGCTCAATCGCCAGTTGCCACAATCCTTCATGCCCGCTCAAACGCAGGTTATCGATAAACTTCAATGGACGTTTCGCCACCCTTCACCTCTGCCGTTGCGCTGGTTTTCTTCATCATACTGGCAGCGGATCGCGCTGACAAAGTCACCGTTGCCTGCCTACCCCCTGTGTTTACTCCCTGCGGGGTAGTTTGCATGCAAACTGACTCGCTTCAGCTAAAGGTGAATAAAATCCGCAACTTATCAAAAAACGTGAAAAATCATCCATATACCACGTTAGAGGTATATGAGGGTGTGATTGATTTGCATCAATAAATTGCCCATTGGGAGAGATAAGGTAAGCCTAGGAAACCAGAATTTTGAGGCAATAATGAGCAGAGTCAAACTTGCCGTCGTCGGCAATGGCATGGTCGGCCACCGGTTCATCGAAGATCTGTTGGATAAAGCAGACAAAGACCAGTTCGAAATCACCGTATTTTGCGAAGAGCCACGCATCGCTTACGATCGCGTGCACCTCTCTTCCTACTTCTCGCACCACACCGCCGAAGAGCTGTCGCTGGTGCGCGAAGGCTTTTACGAAAAACACGGCGTGAAGGTGCTGGTCGGCGAGCGCGCCATCACCATCAATCGCGACGAGAAGGTCATCCACTCCAACACCGGCCGCACCGTCTATTACGACAAGCTGATCATGGCCACCGGTTCCTATCCGTGGATCCCGCCGATTAAAGGTTCGGATAGCCAAGACTGCTTCGTTTACCGCACCATCGAAGACCTGAACGCCATCGAAGCCTGCGCGCGCCGCAGCAAACGCGGTGCGGTGGTCGGCGGCGGGCTGTTGGGGCTGGAAGCCGCCGGCGCGCTGAAAAGCCTGGGGGTGGAAACGCACGTGATCGAGTTCGCCCCGATGCTGATGGCCGAACAGCTCGACCCGATGGGCGGTGACCAGCTGCGCCGCAAGATCGAGCGCATGGGCGTCAAGGTACACACCGGCAAAAATACCCAGGAGATCGTCAACGGCGGCGGCACCGCGCGCAAAACCATGCATTTCGCCGACGGCAGCCTGCTGGAAGTGGATTTCATCGTGTTCTCCACCGGCATCCGCGCCCAGGACAAGCTGGCGCGCCAGTGCGGGCTGGAGATTGGCCGCCGCGGCGGCATCGCCATCAACGACAGCTGCCAGACGTCGGATCCGGACGTCTACGCCATCGGTGAGTGCGCCGCCTGGCGCGATCGCACCTTCGGCCTGGTGGCGCCGGGTTACAAAATGGCGCAGGTGGCCGTCGATCACCTGCTGGGCCGCGAAAACGGCTTCCAGGGCGCCGACATGAGCGCCAAGCTGAAGCTGCTGGGCGTGGACGTCGGCGGCATCGGCGATGCCCACGGCCGCACCGAGGGCGCCCGCAGCTACGTTTATCTGGATGAAAGCAAAGAAGTCTACAAACGCATCGTGGTCAGCGCCGACAACAAAACCCTGCTCGGCGCGGTGCTGGTGGGCGACACCAGCGACTACGGCAACCTGCTGCAGCTGGCGTTGAACGGCATCGAGCTGCCGGAAAACCCGGACGGCCTGATCCTGCCGGCCCATGCGGGCAGCAAACCGGCCATCGGCGTGGATTCGCTGCCGGAAAGCGCGCAGATCTGCTCCTGCTTCGACGTCAGCAAAGGCGACATCATCCAGGCGGTCAACAAAGGCTGCCACACCGTGGCGGCGCTGAAGGCCGAAACCAAGGCCGGCACCGGCTGCGGCGGCTGCATCCCGCTGCTCACCCAGGTGTTGAACGCCGAGCTGAGCAAGCAAGGCATCGAGGTCAACCATCACCTGTGCGAACACTTCGCCTACTCGCGCCAGGAGCTGTTCCACCTGATCCGCGTCGAAGGCATCAAGTCGTTCGAGGCGCTGCTGGCCAAATACGGCAAAGGCTACGGCTGCGAAGTGTGTAAGCCGACCGTCGGCTCGCTGCTGGCTTCTTGCTGGAACGAATACATCCTCAAGCCGCAGCATACGCCGCTGCAGGATACCAACGACAACTTCCTCGGCAATATCCAGAAAGACGGCACCTACTCGGTGATCCCGCGCTCCGCCGGCGGCGAAATCACCCCGGACGGCCTGCTGGCCATCGGCCAGATCGCCAAGGAGTATAACCTCTACACCAAAATGACCGGTTCGCAGCGCATCGGCATGTTCGGCGCGCAGAAAGACGATCTGCCGGCCATCTGGCGCAAGCTGCTCGCCGCCGGCTTTGAAACCGGCCACGCGTATGCCAAGGCGCTGCGCATGGCGAAAACCTGCGTCGGCAGCACCTGGTGCCGCTACGGTGTCGGCGACAGCGTCGGCTTCGGCGTCACGCTGGAGCATCGCTACAAAGGTATCCGCACCCCGCACAAAATGAAGTTCGGCGTCTCGGGCTGTACCCGTGAATGCGCCGAAGCGCAGGGCAAGGACGTTGGCATCATCGCCACCGAGAACGGCTGGAACCTATATGTCTGCGGCAACGGCGGCATGAAACCGCGCCACGCCGATCTGCTGGCCGCCGACCTCGATCGCGAGACCCTGGTGCGCTACCTCGACCGCTTCATGATGTTCTATATCCGCACCGCCGATAAGCTGCAGCGCACCTCGGTGTGGCTGGAGAGCCTGGAAGGCGGCATCGATTACCTGCGCAAGGTGATCATCGACGACAAGCTCGGCATCAACGACCAGCTGGAAGCGGAGATCGCCCGCCTGCGCGATGCGGTGATCTGCGAGTGGAAAGAGACCGTCGAGCACCCGGAAACGCAGCTGCGCTTCGCCCACTTCGTCAACAGCCCGCTGCGCGATCCGAACGTGCAGGTGGTGGCCGAACGCGACCAGCACCGCCCGGCGCGCCCTGACGAGCGCATTCCCGTCACCCTGATCGATACCGAGGAGAGCCACGCATGAGCCAGTGGATTACCGTTTGTCCCGTCGCCGACATTCTGCCCGGCACCGGCGTGTGCGCCCTGATCGGCGATCGGCAGGTGGCGGTGTTCCGCCCCTATGCCGACGAGCAGGTGTTTGCCATCAGCAATATCGACCCGTTCGCCCAGGCCAGCGTGCTGTCGCGCGGCCTGATCGCCGAGCATCAGGGCGAACTGTGGGTCGCCAGCCCGCTGAAGAAACAGCATTTCCGCCTGTACGACGGCCACTGTCTGGAAGACGACAGCCGTTCCGTCGCCAGCTTCGCCAGCCGGGTGGTCGACGGCATCGTGCAAGTCGCGGCATAACCTTTCGGGAGGCAACATGTTTACCGACACGATCAACAAATGCGCCGCCAACGCGGCGCGCATCGTCCGCCTGGCGAAGGAGAGCCCGCTCGGCTTTTGGATCAGCTCGGCGATGGCGGGCGCCTACGTCGGCCTCGGCATCATCCTGATCTTCACCCTCGGCAACCTGGTCGACCCAAGCGTGCGGCCGCTGGTGATGGGCGCCACCTTCGGCATCGCTCTGACGCTGGTGATCATCGCCGGTTCCGAGCTGTTCACCGGCCATACGATGTTCCTGACGCTCGGCGTCAAGGCCGGCACCATCCGCCAGAGCCAGATGTGGGCGGTGCTGCCGCAAACCTGGCTCGGCAACCTGCTCGGCTCGGTGCTGGTGGCGCTGATGTATTACTACGGCGGCGGCAGCCTGCTGCCGGTGGATACCAGCCTGGTGCACAGCGCCGCGCTGGCGAAAACCACCGCGCCGGCCGAGGTGCTGTTCTTCAAGGGCGTATTGTGCAACTGGCTGGTCTGCCTGGCGATTTGGATGGCGATCCGCGTCGAAGGCGCCGCCAAATTCATCGCCATCTGGTGGTGCCTGCTGGCCTTTATCGCCTCGGGTTACGAACACTCCGTCGCCAACATGACGCTGTTCGCCCTCTCCTGGTTCGGCAACCACAGCGAGGCCTACACCCTCGCCGGCATTGGCCACAACCTGCTGTGGGTGACGCTGGGCAACATCCTGTCCGGCTCGGTGCTGATGGGCCTGGGGTATTGGTACGCTACGCCGCGCGCCGAACGCCCGCAGGCGGCGAAAGCCGCCGCACGTCAGACCGCCTGAGTTTTCGGGGGCGCATTTCGCCCCCACACTGATTACCCCGAGGAGTGCCGATGGACTACCTGCCGATTTTCTGCCAACTGCAACATAAAGCCTGCCTGCTGGTGGGCGGCGGCGAGATCGCCGAACGCAAGGCGCGCCTGCTGCTGGACGCCGGCGCGGCGCTGACCGTCAACGCCCTGGCATTCAGCCCCCAGTTCCACCACTGGGCTGAGGAAGGCCTGCTGACGCTGGCCGAGGGCGAATTCAGCCCGGCCCTGCTGGCGGAAAAATGGCTGGTGATCGCCGCTACCGACCGGCTGGAAGTCAACGCACTGGTGTATCAGTGCGCCAACCAGCAGCGGGTGTTCTGCAACGTGGTGGACGATCCAAAACGCGCCAGCTTTATCATGCCGTCGATCATCGACCGTTCGCCGATCATGGTGGCGGTGTCCTCCGGCGGCAAAGCGCCGGTGCTGGCGCGGCTGCTGCGCGAGAAGCTGGAAGCGATGCTGCCGCAGCACCTCGGCAAGCTGGCCCAGCTGGGCGGCTCGCTGCGGCAGCGGGTAAAACAACGCTTCAGCAGCCTCGGCGCGCGTCGTCGCTTCTGGGAACGGTTATTCGCCCACGATCGGCTGGCGCAGTCGCTGGCCAACGACGACGCCGCGCTGGCCGAACGCCAGCTCGAGCAGCTGTTCAGCGAACGGCCGGAAGATCGCGGTGAAGTGGTGCTGGTGGGCGCCGGGCCGGGCGATGCCGGCTTGCTGACGCTGAAAGGGCTGCAGCAGATCCAGCAGGCCGACGTGGTGGTTTATGACCGGCTGGTCTCCGAAGAGATCATGACGCTGGTGCGCCGCGACGCCGAACGCATCTTCGTCGGCAAACGCGCCGGCCACCACTGCGTGCCGCAAGAGCAAATCAACCAAATCCTGCTGCAGCAGGCGCTGCAAGGCAAACGCGTGGTGCGCCTGAAGGGCGGCGATCCCTTTATCTTCGGCCGCGGCGGCGAAGAGCTGGAGACGCTGGCGGACGCCAACGTGCCGTTCTCGGTGGTGCCGGGCATTACCGCCGCCTCCGGCTGTTCCGCCTACAGCGGCATCCCGCTCACCCATCGCGACCATGCGCAGAGCGTGCGCCTGGTGACCGGCCACGCCAAGGCCGACGGCGGATTGGACTGGGCGACGCTGGCCGCCGGGCAGCAGACGCTGGTGTTCTATATGGGGCTAACGCAGGCAGCGGAGATCCAGCGCCAGCTGATCGCACACGGCTTGCCGGCCGCCACACCGGTAGCGCTGGTGGAAAACGGCACGTCCTGCCGCCAGCGGGTGATCGAAGGCGAGCTCGGCCAACTGGGCGCCTTGTCCCTGCAGGCCGCCAGCCCCAGCCTGATCATCGTCGGCAGCGTGGTCAGCCTGCGCAGCAAGCTCAATTGGTTCGCCAGCGAGGAACCGCCCGCCGGCCTGGCGCAAATGGCGTGATACCGACGTAAAAAAAGCGGCCTTTGGCCGCTTTTTCTATTCGCGCCGGCGTTACGCCTGCGGCGGTACGAAACCGACGGCCTGATAGACCTTCGCCAGGGTTTCCTGCGCGCGCGCGCGGGCCTTGGCGGCGCCGTCGCGCATCACCTGCTGCAGATAGGCTTCGTCGTTGCGGAAGCGGTGGTAGCGCTCCTGCAGCTCACCCAGCATGCCGGAGACGGCTTCCGCCACCGCGCCTTTCAGGTGGCCGTACATCTGGCCTTCGAACTCGGCTTCCAGCTGCGCGATGCTCTTGCCGGTCACGCCGGCGAGGATATCCAGCAGGTTGGAGACGCCCGCCTTGTTGACCACGTCGTAACGCACGACAGGCGGCTCTTCCGAGTCGGTCATTGCGCGTTTGATCTTCTTGGTCACCGCTTTCGGATCTTCCAGCAGGCCGATCACGTTGTTGCGGTTGTCGTCCGACTTGGACATCTTCTTGGTCGGCTCCTGCAGCGACATGACGCGCGCGCCGGATTTAGGAATGAACGGCTCCGGCACTTTGAACACGTCGCCGTACAGCGCGTTAAAACGCTGGCCTACGTCGCGGCTCAGTTCCAGGTGCTGTTTCTGGTCTTCGCCCACCGGCACCTGATTGGTTTGATACAGCAGGATATCGGCCGCCATCAGCACCGGATAGCTGAACAGCCCGGCGTTGATGTTCTCCGCGTAGCGCGCGGATTTGTCCTTGAACTGCGTCATGCGGCTCAGTTCGCCGAAATAGGTGTAACAGTTCAGCACCCAGCTCAGCTGCGTGTGCTCAGGCACGTGCGACTGCACGAAGATGGTGCTTTTTTCCGGATCGATACCGCAGGCCAGGTACAGCGCCAGCGTATCCAGCGTGGCCTTGCGCAGCTTCTCGGCGTCCTGGCGCACGGTGATGGCATGCAGATCGACGATGCAGTAGATGCAGTCGTAGTCGTCCTGCATCTGCACCCACTGCCGCAGCGCACCCATGTAGTTGCCGATGGTCAGTTCGCCGGACGGCTGCGCGCCGCTAAATACGATGGGCTTACTCATGTTTAAATTTCCTGATTCTCTAAAGATGACAGCCCAAGAGCGGGCAACAAATCGGCGAAGCACTCCAACACCCGATCGGGGTGGCTCAGGGCGATCGATTCGCCGTAGTTATAACCGTAGGTAAAGCCGACGCTCGGGCAACCGGCACCCTGCGCGGCTTGAATATCGTTGCGGGAGTCGCCGACGAACAGCAGTTCATGCGCCCGCAGCCCAAGCTTGCCGAGCACCAGGTACAGCGGCGCCGGATGCGGTTTCTTTTCCGTCACGTCGTCGCCGCCGATCACCAGCGAGAAATAGTCGCCAATGCCCAGCGCCGCCAGCAGCGGTGCCACGAACGGCGTCGGCTTGTTGGTCACCAATGCCATCGGGTAACCGTGCGCGGCCAGCCGGGCCAGCGTCTCTTGCACCTGCGGGAACAGGCGGCTGCCGCTGTCGACGGTCTGCGCGTAGAAATGGTCGAAGCGTTCACGCAGCCGGCTGCACTGCTCCGGCGTGCCTTCCGCTTCCGCCCAGCGCAGCGCGCGTTGCACCAGCACGTCGGCGCCGTTGCCGATCCAGGTGCCGACCCGTTCTTCACCCGCTTGCGGCAGGCCCGTCTCTTCCAGCGCCATATCGATGGCGGCTGCCAGACCCGGCGCGCTGTCGACCAGCGTGCCGTCCAGATCGAAGGCCAATGCGCGGATCGCGCCGAAATCAGCCATGGGTAACCTTCGCCAGCTCGCTGCGCATCTCGTCGATCACCTTGCGGTAGTCCGGCTGGCCAAAGATGGCGGAACCGGCGACGAACATATCGGCGCCCGCGGCGGCGATTTCGGCGATGTTGTCCACCTTCACCCCGCCGTCGACTTCCAGGCGGATATCGCGGCCGCTGTCGTCAATCAGCTTGCGCACCTGGCGCAGCTTGTCCAGAGTGCCGTGAATGAACGACTGGCCACCGAAGCCCGGGTTAACCGACATCAGCAGGATCACGTCGATTTTATCCATCACGTAATCGAGGTAGCTCAGCGGCGTGGCCGGGTTGAACACCAGGCCGGCTTTACAGCCGTGCTCTTTGATCAGCTGAATGGTGCGATCGACATGCTCGGAAGCTTCGGGGTGGAAAGAGATATAAGACGCGCCGGCCTTGGCGAAATCAGGCACGATGCGATCCACCGGCTTGACCATCAGGTGCACGTCAATCGGTGCGGTAATGCCGTAGTTGCGCAGCGCTTCGCACACCATCGGGCCGATGGTCAGATTGGGCACGTAGTGGTTGTCCATCACGTCGAAGTGCACCACGTCGCCGCCTGCGGCCAGCACGTTGGCGGTATCTTCACCTAACCGGGCAAAATCTGCCGACAGAATGGACGGGGCAATCAAAAACTTTTTCATCCGCTTCTCCAAACGTAGGGTCGAGTTGTTATGCGCCGGGGTGCCCCCGGCTTAGCGATACAGCGCCAAAAGCTCGTTCACTTTGCTGCGGCCGAGAATGTTGCGGCTGATCGTGCGGCGCGCTTTCACCACATACAGCGCGGCATGCTGGTACCAGTCGCGCGTCAGCTCGGTATCGTGATTGGAGATCAATACCGGTACCTGGCTCTCTACCGAGAGCTGGTGCGCCAGATGCGCCAGGCTCTGCTGATCGGCGATGCTGAAGCTGTTGGTGTGGTAGGCGGTGAAATTCGCCGTCGCCGACAGCGGCGCATAAGGCGGATCGCAATACACCACGGCGCCGGCCACGGCCTTCGCCATGGTATCGCGGTAATGCTCGCAGACAAAAGTGGCATTGCGCGATTTTTCGGCAAACCAGTAGAGCTCTTCTTCCGGGAAGTACGGTTTCTTGTACCGGCCAAACGGCACGTTGAACTCGCCGCGCAGGTTATAGCGGCACAGGCCGTTATAGCAGTGGCGGTTCAGGTACAGGAACAGCAGCGCCCGGCGGTAAGGCTCGGTGCTAGTATTGAACTCTTCTCGCAGCAGGTAAAACTGATCCGAGTTATTGAATTCATCGGCGAAAAGCGTGCGGGCATCGCGCACGAAGTCATCCGTGCGCAGCTTAACGATGTTATACAGGTTGATAAGATCGCTATTGATGTCGGCGAGAATGTAGGCGTCGTAATCCGTATTCAGAAAGACGGATCCCGCACCCACGAAGGGCTCGATTAAGCAGTCTCCCGCCGGCAGATGGCGACGAATCTCATCTACCAGCGGGTATTTTCCACCAGCCCATTTTAAAAAAGCGCGGTTTTTCTTCATGCCGTCAATTAGCTACTTATACAATTCAGAGCGGCGGATTGTACTCTGTTTCAGACAGCACATCAGCGCACAAATTTAAATGATTTATTTTTTAAGATCTTGCTGCACTTGGTGTACAGGTCGGACCCACGGTTTTTTCGCCTGCACATCCGCCGGCAACGAAGCAATGGCGCGCTTCGCTTCTGCGGAAGACGCATAGTTGCCGCTTACCAGCACGTACCACGGTTTGCCGTCACGCTTGGTGGCGTACACCAGGTAGTTCTGCAGCTTCTGCTGTTTGGCGTAGGCGTTCAGCGTATCGGAACGCGAAGCGCTGCTCAGCTGCAAGGTATAATGGCTGCCTGGCGCAGACTGCAGCGAACTGCCGCTGCTGGCGACCGCTCCCGCTTTCGCGGTAGAAGACGGCTTGGCAGGCGGCGTATACACCGTGGTCGGTGATTTATGCTGCGTCGCGCTCGGCTTGGCGGCGGTTTTCGCCGGCGTTTTATGCTGTTGCTGCGCGGTGCCCTGCACAGGGCGAGTCGTTTCGCGCGCCGCGGCGCCGCTCATCACCGTCGCCGGTGCGGTCGGCAGCGTCGAGGCTGCGCCGGTCATGCCCTGGGTCGCGGCATCCACCTGCCCTTGCTGCTGCGACAGCGCATCCGCCATGTTGCCAGGCAGATCGACGCGCTGCTGCGCACCGCCCTGCTGAGGCTGAGTTTGCGCTTCGGTCGGCGTGCCGGAGATCGGCGGAACGCTGACGTTCTGCGGTTGCTGCGGCTGAGTCGCGCTCACGCCGTTGTTGTCATGGGTATCCGTGGTGCCGCCCGGCACGCCGTTATTGGCGGTGGTCAGCGACGAAGAACCGGACAGGTTGATATCGCGGGCCGCGCCGTTTTGCGCGCCGCTATCCTGAGCCGCTTCATGCTTGGTCGGCGCCTTCAAGGCGGAACCGATGCCGATAATCAGCAGCAACAGCACCAAAATGCCGATGCCGATCATCAAATGCTGGCGCGAAACGGCGAAGCGCGGCGCGGCGGCCGGCTTGCGCGAACGCGTAGGACGACGATCGCTGCTATCAGGTCTGAGATCGTCTTCCGGTTTAAACTCGTCCATCTGAAACCCTCCAACTAGAGGCAAAAGCCCACCACCGTAGACCTACCGTGGCACGGGCAGATTAACCCGATGATGGCAAAGCGACACCCGTCGTGCTCTGCTCACTGTATTAATATAGATGCAAATGGCGGCTAAGCCACTGTTACTTAGTCCGATTTAATTACGCTGCTGCTCAGGCAGGCAGGCGGCGATCGACGCCAACACCAGCTCATGCCCTACGCCGCCGCGCACTTCCGCCGCACCTATCGCGGTCGGCAGCACCAGACGCAATTCACCCGCCAACACTTTCTTGTCGCGCAGCATGTGCGGCAGATAGGATTCCGGCGTCATTTCCTGCGGCCCGCAGACCGGCAAGCCGGCCCGCAGCAGCAGCGCTTTGATGCGTTCGATATCTTCAACCGAGAACTGGCCGAGACGGTGCGCGGTTTCCGCCGCCATCACCATGCCCGCAGCCACCGCTTCGCCGTGCAGCCATACGCCGTAGCCCATTTCGGCTTCGATGGCGTGGCCGTAAGTATGGCCCAGATTCAGCAAGGCGCGCAGGCCGCTTTCGCGTTCGTCGGCGGCCACGACCTCGGCCTTCAGCTCGCAGCAGCGGCGGATACAGTACGCCAACGCCTGCATATCCAGCGCCATCAGCGCATCGATGTTGTTTTCCAACCAGACGAAGAACTCGCGATCGAGGATGATCCCGTATTTGATGACTTCAGCCAGGCCGGAAGAGAGTTCACGCGTCGGCAACGTTTTCAGGCAATCCAGATCAACCACCACCGAAGCGGGTTGATAGAAAGCGCCGATCATATTTTTGCCGAGCGGGTGGTTGACGGCGGTTTTGCCGCCTACGGAGGAGTCCACCTGCGACAACAGCGTGGTGGGAACCTGAATAAAGCGCACGCCGCGTTGGTAGCACGCGGCGGCGAAGCCGGTCAGATCGCCGACCACGCCCCCGCCGAGGGCGATCAGCGTGGTATCGCGCCCGTGCGGTTTTTCAAGCAGCGCCGAAAACACCTGCTCCAACACCGCCAGAGATTTGTACTGTTCACCATCGGGAAGGATCACCTGATCCACCACGACGCCCCCCTGCTCCAGCACCTGCCGGACACGCTCCAGATAAAGCGGCGCCAGGGTCTGGTTGGTGACCAACATCGCTTGCTCACCCGCCTTCAACGGCATAAAAGAAGCCGGATCGTTAAACAATCCGGCGGCGATGGTAATCGGGTAGCTGCGCTCCCCAAGCGTTACAGTAATTCTCTCCATGTCGCGCTCAGTTCTCTGTATGGTGCGGCGGTGGTTGATCCCCGCAACAGCGGGGAACACAAATCAGTTTTCCGCATTGGCCGACGGCGAACGCGAAAATCGGCAATCAGTTGCTTTCCAGCATGTTGATGATCTGGTTGGCAACCACTTTAGCGCTCTGATCGTCGGTGCGGATGGTGACATCGGCAATCTCTTCATACAACGGATTGCGCTCTTTCGCCAAGGCTTCCAGCACTTCACGCGGCGGAGAATCAACCTGCAGCAGCGGGCGTTTTTTATCACGCTGGGTACGAGCCAGCTGCTTCTCGATCGTGGTTTCCAGATAGACCACCACGCCGCGCGCGGACAGACGGTTGCGCGTTTCGCGCGACTTCACCGAACCGCCGCCGGTCGCCAACACAATCCCTTGTTTTTCCGTCAGTTCATTAATGACTTTTTCTTCACGATCGCGGAAACCTTCTTCCCCTTCCACGTCGAATACCCAGCCCACGTCAGCTCCGGTACGTCGCTCAATTTCTTGATCGGAGTCGAAGAACTCCATATTGAGTTGCTGAGCTAACTGACGGCCAATAGTGCTTTTGCCGGCACCCATAGGCCCAACCAGAAAGATATTGCGTTTCTCTGCCATGTTTTTCGGTATTACTAAGACAATTCGTTAATGTTAACCCGCCCCGCCAATCAAATCAGCGGCGGGACCTAAACTGAAACCTCATGAGCGATAGTGCGAGATCAGACGAAAAATTATCTCAACACTCTTGGTAGTTTGGCAACCGAATAAATCGCAATCCACGCCGCGGGAGGGAAACCATATGTTTTTAACGGCGTCTTGACGCTAACAAAAAACCTCGGTGCTCAATTCGGTAACCCTTGTAAGCTAAATCGGCCGCAGCGTCAAACGCAGATCCCCCCAAGGGGATAAAAAAGTGTATCTGCACATCAACTTTAGGAGATTTGCCGCCCGGCCGACAGGCAGCCGCTTATCCCTTAATCAGGGTCGGCGTAATGAAGATCACCAGCTCGCGTTTTTTCTGTTGCGCGCCGCTTTGCCGGAACAAGCCCCCCAGCAGTGGTGCATCGCCCAATCCCGGCACCTTGTCCGCCGTCTTGCCGCTATGCCATTGAAAAATACCGCCGAGCACCAGGGTTTCGCCGTTTTTCACCGTGATCTGCGTCTTAATCTCCTGTTTATCGATGGTCAGCGCTTCCCCCGCGCCCCGGCTGATGGCGCGCCCCGGCATATTTTGGCTGATGTGCAGCGTCAGCGTGATGCGTCCGTCCGGCAACACCTTGGGCGTCACCTCCATGCCCAGCACCGCCTCTTTGAACTCGATCGCGGTCGCACCGCTGGCGCCGCTCGACACTTCGTAAGGTATCTCGGTTCCCTGTTTGATACTGGCGGTTTGCAGATGCGCCGTCAGCAGGCGCGGGCTGGCGATGATCTCCACCTGATTTTCCTGCTCCAGCGCCGTCAGCTCGAGGCTCAGCAAACGCCCGCTGATGCGCGCCAGGTGGAAACCGGCGTTCACCGCGCTGCGCTCCAGCGGCAGATTGACGCCGAGATTGCCCGGCCGCAGCGGCCGCGTCGGCCTGTCGTCGGGCGCCAATCCCCAACGCACGCCAAGTTCACGCAGGCTTTCGCTGTTGATGGTCACGATATGCGCCGCCAGCTGCACCTGTGCCAGCGGCGCGTCCATTTCCGTCACCCGTTTTTTCAACTGCGCCAGGATTGGCGCGGTGTCGCGCAGCAGCAGCGTATTGGTGCGCTTATCCGCCAGCACGCTGCCTCGCTCGCTGAGCAAGGCGCCGCGTTGGGCATTGAGGCTTTCGGCAATCTCCGCCGCATCGCCGTTTTGTAACGTCAGGCTCAGGCTGTGCAGCGGTTGCCGCTGCGCCAGCGCTTCTCGCTGCTGTTTTTTTTCCTGCGCGTCCGGCTCCGGGGCGATCAGCATCACGCTCCCCTCCCGCGTCATCGTCAGCTTGCCCATACGCAGAGTCAGCGCCAGCGCCTGAGGCCAGGGCACATTCTCCAGCCGCAGCGTCAGGTTGCCGCTCACGCCGGGCGCGGCGATCAGGTTCATCTGCCGATAATCCGCCAGCGCCTGCAGGATGACCGTCACCGGCGCATCCTGAAACTCCAGGGAAACCCGCTGCTTATCCTGCGCCTGCGCGGCGCCGAGCGCCAGGCACCACAGCGCCACGCCCAATCCAGCGCGTCCTTTCATGGTTTGCCATCCTTGTTGTTGTCCATCATCAGCGAGATGTCGCCCTGGCTCGCCGGGCAATCCGGTTCGGCCGCCAGCGCCGTTAACGTCATGCTGCGCGCCTGCACCTGCGTCACCTGCCAGCGCTCGGCCAGTACCCGCTGCTGCGGCCGCAGGCGTAGCCATTGCCCCGCCGGCGTCACCACCCAGCCATAGCGCAGCGCCGGGTGCCCGATGACGCCTTTCAGTCGCCAGCCCGCCGGCGATGCCTCCGTTTGGGCACAAGCAGGCAGCGGAGGCGGCGCAAACGGATCGCGCGGCTCAGCGCATAAGGCCCACGGCCATAGCAGCCACCACCAACGGCCAGGTCTTTTACTCATCGGCCTGCTCCTCGGCGGCATCCTGTAAAACCAACCGCGCCGTCATGCCCTGCGGCGGTGTCTCCACGCTCAGCTGCTGGAGGCGCAAATCGGCGGGCAGCGCCTCCAGCAGCACCAGCAAACCGGCGTAGTCAATGCGCAAGCTCAGCGTTTGCCGCGGCGGTTTTTCCTGCCGCTGCCAGCGCAACAGGGCGCCCCCCGCTCGTTGCAGCACGCTCGCCAGATCGCCGGTGGCGATCGGCGCAAGCGCCGCCGCAGGGATAGCGGTTTGCGGCACCTCGTCCAGTTGGCGTTGCACCATAGCGATCTGTTGCAACAGGCGCTGTTGCCGCTCCGCCGCGCTTTCCCGCTGACGCCATTCGTCTTGCAGCATCCAGCCGCCGCCCAACAGCGCCAACGCGCCAATGCCCAGCCCTTGCGCCACCAGCAATAGCCAACCCGGCAAGCTCAGCCAGAAGCGCAGCCCGGATGACAAACGGCTATCCATCACGCCCCCAGCGCGCCGCCAGGTGAAAGGAGTACAGGCCGTCTTCGCGTTGCGCCACCTCAGCCAAACGCAGCCGTGGCAACGCAGGCATCCCCGCCAGCCGTCGTTCGAACTGCGTGATGGCCGCAGGAGAGCGGCTCAATCCACGCAGCCGCAGGCCGTTCGCCGCATCGCTGTCCAGCGCCGTGAGCCACAGCGGGGGAGGAACGCTAGAGGACAATTGCTGCAGCAGCTGCAAATAACGCCGGTTATGTTGGGCGTTGCTCGCCTGCCGTTCGGCGCGGACGCTGTGCAGCGCTCGCTGCGCCCGCTCTTGCTGCTGCTGGCGGACGAGCAACGTCAATGCCGCCAAATCTTCACCCAGCATCGCCAGCCGCGCCTGCCGCTGCGCCTGTTGATGCCGCAGCTGGCCGGCGATCAGGAACAGTGCCAGCAGCAGCGCCGCTACCTGCAACAGCAGCACGCCCAGCCAGAAATAGCCGCGCCGCCGCTCGCGGCGCTGGCGCCAGGGCAGAAAGTTGACCTGATACATCAGCGATCCTCCTCGCGCAGCGCCAGACCACCGGCCAACGCGAACGCCGAAGGATGCGCAGGCAACGGCGGACGCAGCTGCGTGAAGGCGCTGAGCGGCGACCAACCAAGGCAACCGGCGGGCAAGGCTCCCGCCAGCACGCCGCCGGCATAGACCGGCCGATCGTCGCCCACCGGCATCTGGGCTTGCAGCGCCCGCAGCGCCTGCGCGTCATCGTCGCCCGGCGCCAGACCAAAAGCGAACGCGCCGTCGGCCGGCGCCACCCACAGCCATTCTCGTTCGAGACGGTGCATCAGCCCCGCAGCGGGCGGCACGCCTGCCGCCGTCGCCATCATCCGCAGCGCACAGGGGGTGATATCGACCGCTTGCGGATGCAGGCCAGCCTGACGCAGACAATGCAGCCACTGCTGCAGCTCCTGCCGCCGCGCAGCGGTCAACAGCAGCGCCGCCTCATCCGCCGGCGCGGCGCGATAGTCGAGCGCCAGCGTCTGACCGTCGAGCGGGAACTGCTTCAAACCGTGGCCACCGATATAGTCGCTGCGTTCCGGCTCGCGCAGCCGCGCGTCCGGCTGCGTCATGCGCTGCTGCAACACGCGCTGCGCCGGCAGAGCAATGCGTAAGGAAATATGTCGCGGCAGCTGGACACGCCATTGCCGCAGCGCCCGGATCAGGAATTCGGAAGGTTGCAGGCAGCCATCGCGCAAAACCGCCTGCGGCAGCGCCTGCTGCCACCAGTGGCGCAACTGCCAGCCGTTGCGGCGGCGTTGGGCCGCCACCGCCCGCACGCAGTCGATTTGTATATCCAGCCCTACCTGCCATGCTTGAGGGAACATGTTTCGCAAGCCTCCATAACATCAGATGATAAAAGAACATATCCATGTCGCAGGCTTGCCTTTATACTACCGCGCGGTTGTTTATAAACTGCCCAAATGACTTAGAAATGGGAAATCTCAGGTGAAGTTCGTAAAGTATTTTCTAATCCTTGCAGTATGTTGCATCGTGCTGGGAGCAGCCTCGATTTTTGGCTTGTACAAATATGTCGAGCCACAGCTGCCCGACGTCGCAACGCTGAAAGATGTGCGGCTGCAGATACCGATGCAGGTCTACAGCGCCGATGGCGAACTGATCGCCCAATACGGCGAGAAGCGCCGCATTCCGCTGAAACTGGATCAAATTCCGCCGGTGATGGTGCACGCATTCATCGCCACCGAAGACAGCCGCTTCTATGATCACCACGGCGTCGATCCGGTCGGCATCTTCCGCGCCGCCTCCATCGCGCTGGTCTCCGGCCACGCTTCACAGGGGGCCAGTACCATTACCCAACAGCTGGCGCGTAACTTCTTCTTAAGCCCGGAACGCACCCTGATGCGTAAAATCAAGGAAGCTTTCCTGGCGGTGCGCATCGAGCAGATGCTCACCAAAGATGAAATCCTTGAGCTGTATCTGAACAAGATCTATCTGGGTTACCGCGCCTACGGCGTGGGCGCCGCCGCGCAGGTCTATTTCGGCAAAGACGTCAGTCAGCTGACCCTGAGCGAAATGGCGACCATCGCCGGCCTGCCGAAAGCGCCGTCCACCTTCAACCCGCTCTATTCGCACGATCGCGCCGTTGCCCGTCGCAACGTGGTGCTGTCGCGCATGCTGGACGAACACTACATCACGCAGGCGCAGTACGATCAGGCGCGTTCCGAAGATCTGGTCGCCAATTACCATGCGCCGGAAATCAGCTTCTCCGCGCCGTATCTCTCCGAGATGGTGCGTCAGGAGATGATCAAGCGCTACGGTGAAAACGCCTATACCGACGGTTACAAGGTTTACACCACCGTCACCAAACGGCTGCAGCTGGCGGCGCAGGAATCGGTGCGCAACAACGTGCTGGCCTATGACATGCGCCACGGCTATCGCGGCCCGTCCAACGTGTTGTGGAAAGTCGGCGAAGCGGCCTGGGATCGCAAACAGATTGTCGATTCGCTGAAAAACCTGCCGAACTACGGCCCGCTGGCGCCGGCGGTGATTACCGCCGCCAACCCGCAGGAAGCGACGGCGATGCTGGCCGACGGCAGCAGCATTGCCCTGCCGATGGCGACCATGCGCTGGGCGCGGCCATATCGCTCAGACACTCAGCAAGGCCCAACGCCGAAACGCGTCACCGACGTGGTGCAGGCCGGCCAGCAGGTGTGGGTGCGCAAAGTGAACGACGCCTGGTGGCTGTCGCAGGTGCCGGATGTCAACTCGGCGCTGGTCTCGATCAACCCGAACGACGGCGCGGTGAAAGCGCTGGTCGGCGGTTTCGATTTCAACCAGAGCAAATTCAACCGCGTCACGCAGGCACTGCGCCAGGTAGGTTCGAACATCAAACCGTTCCTGTACACCGCCGCGATGGATAAAGGCCTGACGCTGGCCACCATCCTGAACGACTTGCCGATCACCCGTTGGGATGCCGGCGCCGGCACCGACTGGCGGCCGAAGAACTCGCCGCCGACCTACGACGGCCCGATTCGCCTGCGACAGGGGCTGGGGCAATCGAAGAACGTGGTGATGGTGCGCGCGATGCGCGCGATGGGCGTCGACTACGCGGCGGAATATCTGCAGCGCTTCGGCTTCCCGGCGCAGAATATCGTGCATACCGAATCGCTGGCGCTGGGTTCCGCCTCCTTCACCCCGATGCAGCTGGTGCGCGGCTACGCGGTGCTGGCGAACGGCGGTTACCTGGTCGATCCGTACTTCATCACCAAAATTGAAGACGACAACGGCAATACGGTGTTCGAAGCCAAACCGAAAGTGGTGTGCAGCAGCTGCAACCTGCCGGTGATCTACGGCGACACCCACCGCTCGGCGGTGCTGTCCGACGACAACATCGAAAACGTCGCCACCTCGCAGGAAGGCAACAACAGCACGGTGCCGATGCCGCAGCTGGAGCAGGTCACCCCGGCTCAGGTACAGCAGGATGGCGACCAACAGTATGCGCCGCACGTCATCAGCACACAGCTGGCCTTCTTGATCCACGACGCGCTGAACAGCAACATCTTCGGCGAACCGGGTTGGATGGGTACCGCCTGGCGCGCCGGGCGCGATCTGAAGCGTCATGATATCGGCGGCAAAACCGGTACCACCAACAGTTCCAAGGACGCCTGGTTCTCCGGCTATGGCCCGGATACCGTGACCTCGGTGTGGATCGGTTTCGACGATCACCGCCGCGATCTGGGCCGGTCGACGGTATCCGGCGCCATCCCGGATCAAATTTCCGGCGGTGAAGGCGGTGCCAAGAGCGCCCAGCCGGCGTGGGACGACTTCATGAAGACCGCGCTGGAAGGCATCCCGGAGCAGAAAGTCACGCCGCCGCCTGGCATCATCAGCGTCACCATCGACAAGAGCAGCGGCAAGCTCTCTGGCGGTGGCGGCGGCAGCCGTTCCGAGTACTTCATCGAAGGAACGCAGCCGACGGACTACCCATCGCGCGATACCGGCACCACGTTGACCGATCCGGGCGGTGAAAGCCACGAGCTGTTCTGATCGAAAAGGGCCAGAGAAATCTGGCCCTTTTTTTGTTCGGCGCGAAGCGTATCAGCGCGATGCGCGCAAAAACGCCTCGGAGAGGAACAGCGCGCTGACGTTGCGCGCCTCACGGAAATCCGGTTCCGCCAGCAGCGCCATCATGTTGGCGATCGGCCAGCGCACCTGCGGCAGGGGCTCTGGTTCATCCCCTTCCAGGCTCTGCGGATAGAGATCGTGCGCCAGCACGATATTCATTTTGCTGGAAAAGTAGGATGGCGCCATCGTCAGCTTGCTGAGAAAATCAAAGCGCTTCGCGCCGAATCCCACCTCTTCCATCAGCTCGCGGTTGGCCGCCTCCAGCACGCCCTCACCGGGATCGATCAGCCCTTTCGGGAACCCCAGCTCATAGGATTCGGTGCCTACCGCATATTCGCGGATCAGCAGCAGATCATCGCCAATCACCGGCACGATCATCACCGCTTCGCGATCCGAAGGCCGCATGCGCTCATACACCCGCCGAACCCCGTTGCTGAATTCCAAATCGACCGACTCGACGTTGAACAAACGCGAACGCGCGACCGTTTCCACTTTCAGAATTTTAGGTTTTTGCAGGTGTTTATCCATGATTGCCTCAAAAAGGTTACCCAGACGTGGACGGGGCAACCGAAATAATGATTGGCGTAACGCACGGCTCGTAGGCGCTCAAACGCTGACCAAATTCGATCCTGATCACATTGTGCGTTAAGGGCAAGCTCCGCCGCAACGCGCATGAGCAGTAATTTACTTTCTTTTAACAAGCGTAGCCAGCGGCCGGCGATTTTCCGTACTGATTCAGCAAACAGCGTGCAAGAAAATAGGATAATGCCGATATCGACGGCAGAGGCCGGTTGCTAGTATCACGCAGGCAAGAATCAGTGATAAAATGGCCTTGCGTCATGAAGGAATGAGATCCAGAGCGAGAATCTGTTTGTTCCCTCATTAGTTCTGGGTGCCTCCTGGCGGTTTACTCCGTATAATATTCAGCTTTTCATCAGGTTGGCGAAATTCACGGTGTGAGATGGGGATTGCATGAGCACAATAGTGTTGATATTGGCCTTAGTGCTTGTCTGTCTGATTGCCGCCGGTCTGTACCTGTGGTTCAAGGCCCGCAACCCGTCGGCGCTGGCGCACGCGCTGCCGTTTATCAAACCAGCCCACCGCAAGCTGACCGACGAAGAGCGCGCCGCGGTCGAATTCTACCTCAATCAGCAAAACAAGCTGAGCAACAAACTGTTGCCCGGCGGCGGCGCTACGCTGCCCGCGGCCAAGCTGGCGCTCACCCCGCAAAGCGATAACGTTTATCCCGTCACGCACGCCATCACTCGCTACGGGCTGGCCAGCGACGATCCCAATAAATGGCGCTATTACCTCGACGCTGAAGAGGTGCATCTGCCGCCGTTCTGGGAGCCCTATATCACCGCCGACAACCATGTGGAAGTGATCAGAACCCAGACGCTGCCGCTGGTGATTTCGCTCAACGGGCATTCGCTGAAAGATCATATTCACGACCGGCCGCAGCCGCCGGTGGTGAGCGCCGCGCCGACCAAAAACGCGTCCATCCGCAAGGAGGAGAGCGAGCATGTCGAGCTGGTCAATATTCGCAAGGAAACGCCGGAAGAGCATGCGCTGAACCGGCCGAACGGCATCCGTGAAGCCGTCATCATCTCCGTTGCGCTGCTGCTGCTGTTCTTCAGCCTGATAAGCCCGGTACTGGTGATCCCCTGGATGATTTTCGTGGCGGTGCTGATGATCGCCTGGGGATGCTGGAATCTGTTCCGTCGCCCGGCCTCACGCGAGCTGAAGGAGATCCACTGTCTGCGCGGCACGCCGAAGCGCTGGGGCCTGTTCGGCGAATCCGGCCAGGGGCAGATCAGCAACATTTCGCTCGGCATCATCGATCTTATCTACCCGCCGCATTGGCAGCCTTACCTGACGCAGGACCTAGGCAAGACCACCGACGTGGACGTCTACCTCAATCGGCAGGTGGTGCGCCAGGGGCGCTTCCTCTCGCTGCATGACGAAGTGAAGAACTTCCCGCTGCAGCAGTGGGGCCGCAACGCGGTGCTGGTCGCCAGCTCGGCGCTGGTGCTGCTGTTGCTGCTGATCTATATCCCGCTCAACCTGCCGCTGACCCTCAGCATGGCCTGGCTGCAGGGCGCGCAAAAAGTGGAAGTGACCAGCGTACAGGCGCTGGAGGCCACGCCGCTGCGCATCGGCGACACGCTGAAAGTGCGCGGCAGCGGCATGTGCTATGTGCCGCCGCCGGCCAACGGTGGCGGCGCCGCCAATTTCGCGCCGTTCGACTGCTCCGGCATTTATTGGAACAACGCCGCCCCGCTGCCGCAGCCGGAATCGGAAGTCATAGACAAAGCGACGGCCCTGCTGGCTACGGTCAACAGCCAGCTGCATCCGAGCGGCGCCGATCAAAAGGTCAACCCGCAGTTGGCCAGCGCCATTGAGAAATCCGGCATGATCCTGTTGGATGACTTCTCTGATATCGTTCTGAAAACACAGGATTTGTGTCAGGCAGAAAACGACTGCGTGCGGTTGAAAAACGCCCTGGTCAACCTGGGTAACGCCAAAAACTGGAGCGGTTTGGTGAAACGCGCCAGATCCGGCGCGCTGCAAGGCGTCAACGTGCTGCTGCGCCCGGTGAGTGCCGAATCGCTGGACAGCCTGACCAAAGTGGCCACGTCGTCGTTCATCTTCAATGAAACGCGTCTGGCCGCCGCGGCGCTCAACAGCCCGCCGCCGGGCGGTTTCCTGATCCGCAGCGACGAAGGCCGCCAACTGGTCAGCCACCCGCAATCCTCGGCGCCGCAGAGCGAATACAACGCCCTCGACCAGTGGAATGAGCTGCAGCGCCTTTCCACTCTGCTGCTGCATACCCCGTTCCAGGCGCAGGGGGTGATCACCAGCCTCAGCGTCGACGCCAACGGCACCCGCCACGTGGCGCTGCACAGCGAACCGGACATGATCACCCTGTGGCGCTACCTCGGTACCAGCCTGCTGTTGCTGGCGGTGGTCATCAGCCTGGGCTATAACGCCTGGCGGCTGGTGCAGCGTCGGCGCATCAATCAGCACCGCGTCGCCGATATCCAGCGTTACTACGACAGCTGCTTCAATCCGCAGCTCAATCCGATGTCGATGCGGCCGATGGCCTGAACCTGGCGTCGGGGCCTCCGCCCTGTCATCTGCTTATGCTACGCTAACGCTATTATTCTCATCTGCGGACCGCCCGTCGGTCCGCCCGTGGAGTTTTTATGGTTCCCGAGTTTGATTGGCCGCAGATCGATACCGTGCTGCTGGATATGGACGGCACCTTGCTGGATCTGGAGTTCGACAGCCACTTTTGGCTCAGCCTGGTGCCGCAGGCGCTGAGCGAAAGGCGCGCCATTCCGTTCGACGAAGCCCGCAATATCATTGAGCGGGAATATCAGGCGGTGCAGCACACCATGAACTGGTATTGCTTCGATTACTGGAGCGAGCGGTTGGATCTGGATATCTACCGCATGACCAGCGAAGTGGGCAGCCGCGCCCGGCTGCGCGAAGACACCGAGCCGTTTTTACAGGCGCTGCGCGACGCCGGCCTGCAAACCATTTTGCTGACCAATGCGCATCCGCACAGCCTGGCGGTGAAAATCGAGCATACCGGCCTCGATCGACACCTTGATTTATTGTTTTCCACCCACACATTTGGTTATCCGAAAGAAGATCAGCGTCTGTGGCAGGCGGTGCAGCAGCACACCGGATTCAATCCGCAGCGCACGCTGTTCGTCGACGACGGCGAGCCGATCCTCGACGCGGCGCGCGCTTTCGGCATTCGTTACTGCCTGGGCGTGCAAAACCCGGACTCCAGCACGGCGGAAAAAAGCTTCCAGCGCCATCCGTCGATGCGCGACTATCGCCTGCTGATACCGGCGCTGGCCAAGGGGGAAGCATGAAGGAAAAAGCGACGCGCGACGACGCGGTCCGGCTGGACAAGTGGCTGTGGGCCGCACGCTTCTACAAGACCCGCGCGCTGGCGCGCGAAATGATCGACGGCGGCAAGGTGCATTACAACGGCCAGCGCGGCAAGCCGAGCAAGATTGTCGAACTCAACGCCGAGCTCAAGCTGCGGCAGGGCAACGAAGAACGAACCGTGATCGTGCTGGCGCTGAGCAGCCAACGCCGCGGCGCCGGCGAGGCGCAGCAAATGTATCAGGAAACCGAAGCCAGCATCGCCAACCGCGAAAAAATGGCGCTGGCGCGCAAGATGAACGCGTTGACCATGCCGCATCCGGACCGCCGTCCGGACAAAAAGGAGCGGCGCGACCTGATGAAATTTAAATTTGGTGAGCCGGAATAACCCCTCACCGCAATGAGAGAAGATTATGTCCAACCATGACCAATTGCACCGTTACCTGTTTGAAAACTACGCGGTGCGCGGCGAGCTGGTTACCGTCAGCGAAACCTATCAGCAGATCCTGAATAATCACGACTACCCGGCGCCGGTGCAAAAGCTGCTGGGCGAGCTGCTGGTCGCCACCAGTCTGCTGACCGCGACCCTGAAGTTCGACGGCGACATCACCGTGCAGCTGCAGGGCGACGGCCCGCTGAAACTGGCGGTGATCAACGGCAACAACCGCCAGGAGATGCGCGGCGTTGCGCGCACCCAGGCGCCTATCGCCGACGACAGCACCCTGCATCAGATGATCGGCAACGGCGTCATGGTCATCACCATTTCCCCGACGGAAGGCGAGCGCTATCAGGGCGTGGTCGGCCTGGAAGGTGAAACCCTGGCCGAGTGCCTGGAAGCCTACTTCCGCCAGTCCGAACAGCTGCCAACCCGCCTGTTCATCCGCACCGGCGAAGCGGAAGGCCACGCCGCGGCGGCCGGTATGCTGCTGCAGGTGCTGCCGGCGCAGGACGGCAACCTCGATGATTTCGATCATCTGGTGCAACTGACCAACACGGTAAAAAGCGAAGAGCTGTTCGGTCTGCCGGCCAACGAAGTGCTGTACCGCCTGTATCACCAGGAAGAAGTCACCCTGTACGAACCGCAGGACGTGCAGTTCCGTTGCACCTGTTCACGCCAGCGTTGCGCCGACGCACTGCTGACCCTGCCGACCGATGAAGTGGCGGACATGCTGGAGCAGGACGGCAATATCGACATGCACTGCGACTACTGTGGCAGCCACTATGTCTTTGACCCGGTTGATGTTGCCGCCTTGTATGCGGGTAATACCGGCGAAAGCGACAGGTTGCACTAAGTTATACCCCCTTCGGCGGGCGCGCCCGGCGCCCGCCAACGCCCGCCGTTTGCACGTTTGCTTTTTTCCGTGTGCTATCTCTCAGATCGTAACGAAATACCGCCTAAAACGTTAAATATTTGATACCCATCGCTGTTACGCACCGTTAGATCCCTACAATTGCCGCCAGAAATTCTGTGACCAAGGAGTAGTAACATGCGCGTTAAAGGTATAACCCCTCAGGATCTGGCCGCTTACGGCATTCACGACGTTAGCGAAATCGTTCACAACCCGAGCTATGAACTGCTGTTTAAGGAAGAAACAGACCCATCTCTGGAAGGTTTTGAGCGTGGGGTAGTCACCAAGCTGGGTGCCGTCTCCGTCGATACCGGCATCTTCACCGGCCGCTCGCCGAAAGACAAATACATCGTCCGCGACGACATCACCCGCGATACCGTGTGGTGGGCCGATCAGGGCAAAGGCAAAAACGACAACAAACCCCTCAGCCCGGAAGTGTGGGCCGATCTGAAACACCTGGTCACCGAACAGCTTTCCGGCAAGCGCCTGTTCGTGGTGGATACCTTCTGCGGCGCCAACGCCGACTCGCGCCTGAAAGTGCGCTTCATCACCGAGGTGGCCTGGCAGGCGCACTTCGTGAAAAACATGTTCATCCGCCCGAGCGACGAAGAGCTGGCTGACTTCGAGCCGGACTTCGTGGTGATGAACGGCGCCAAATGCACCAACCCGAACTGGCAGCAGCAAGGCTTGAACTCGGAGAACTTCGTCGCCTTCAACCTGACCGAGCGCATGCAGCTGATCGGCGGCACCTGGTACGGCGGCGAAATGAAGAAAGGCATGTTCTCGATGATGAACTACCTGCTGCCGCTGAAAGGCATCGCCTCGATGCACTGCTCGGCCAACGTGGGCGAGAAAGGCGACGTGGCGGTGTTCTTCGGCCTGTCCGGCACCGGCAAAACCACCCTCTCCACCGATCCTAAGCGTCAGCTGATCGGCGATGACGAGCACGGCTGGGACGACGACGGCGTGTTCAACTTCGAAGGCGGCTGCTACGCCAAGACCATCAAGCTGTCTGAAGAAGCCGAGCCGGACATCTACCACGCCATCAAACGCGACGCGCTGCTGGAAAACGTCACCGTGCTGGCCGACGGCAGCATCGACTTCAACGACGGTTCGAAAACCGAGAACACCCGCGTTTCTTACCCGATCTACCATATCCAGAACATCGTCAAGCCGGTGTCCAAGGCGGGTCATGCCACCAAGGTGATCTTCCTGACCGCCGACGCTTTCGGCGTGCTGCCGCCGGTATCGCGTCTGACCGCCAACCAGACTCAGTACCACTTCCTGTCCGGCTTCACCGCCAAACTGGCCGGCACCGAGCGCGGCGTCACCGAACCGACGCCAACCTTCTCCGCCTGCTTCGGCGCCGCGTTCCTGTCGCTGCACCCGACGCAGTACGCCGAAGTGCTGGTGAAACGCATGCAGGCCGCCGGCGCCCAGGCTTATCTGGTCAACACCGGCTGGAACGGTACCGGCAAGCGCATCTCGATCAAAGATACGCGCGGCATCATCGACGCCATCCTGAGCGGTGAAATCGACAAGGCGGAAACCGTCACCCTGCCGATCTTCGATCTGGCGATGCCGACCGCGCTGCCGGGCGTGAACCCGGAAATCCTCGATCCGCGCAATACCTACGCCAGCCTCGAGCAGTGGCAGGAAAAAGCGCAGGATCTGGCCGAGCGCTTCATCACCAACTTCGACAAATACACCGACACGCCTGCGGGCGCCGCGCTGGTCAGCGCTGGCCCTAAGCTGTAATTCGGTAGCGTTACCTCTTCAGCTAAGGCGCGGATCCCGCGCCTTTTTTATTTTCAGCGATTGCTTTTTAACCAGCAAGGCGAGAAAATAAGTCAATGCAATCATTGATAGCAAAGGAGGTTTCAATGGCTACTATCACCGTCAGAAATCTGGACGACGAAATCAAAGAGCTGCTGCGTATTTCAGCGGCGAAAAACGGCCATTCCATGGAAGAGGAAGCGCGCATGATCCTGAAACAGGCGCTGGTGAAAAAGCCGCCGCGCTATGGATTGGGTACCTGGATGCATCAGCACTTCGCCGAATTTGGCGGCGTCGAGCTGGAGATCCCACCGCGTGACGCCGTGCCACCACGCATCGTCACCTTTGATGATGAAGATGACAACGCATGATCATTCTCGACACCAACGTCATTTCAGAAACGCTGCGCCCCAGCCCGTACTACAACGTCATTAACTGGCTAAATGAAAAGGACAATGACGATCTCTATCTGAGCGCCATTGTCCTGGCCGAACTGTTCAGCGGCGTCGCCTGCATGCCTGACGGCAAGCGCCAGCGGGATCTCAAGCTCAAATTGGCGGACGCTCTTGAATTGAAGTTCGAGGGGCAGATATTGCCGTTTGATGGGCTGTGCGCGATGCAATACGCGGAATTGACGGCAAGGAATCGGCTTCTGGGTAAAGCGATGAGCGTGCCGGATGCCCAAATCGCCGCCACCTGCCTGCATTACGGCGCCGCCCTGGCTACCCGCAATACCAAAGACTTCCTCCACTGCGGCATCGAGTTAATCGATCCGTGGCAGGCGCCGACCGGCCGTCGGTTGCATGAGGATGCGGCGGAATACTACGTGATGAGCAGGAAGTCCTGACGGGGCCGCAACGACGCGGCCCGCGCCAAGCGCGTCAGGCGTTTTCCCTGGCGGTTTGATGGCCGTTGGCCGACTCTTTTTTCTCCATCGGCAACGGAATATACGCGCGGATCAAGAGCCCGCCGCGTTCGCTGGTGCCGATTTCCAACTCACCGTCGTGCGCATCGATAATACGCTGCACGATCGCCAGCCCCAGACCGGTGCCGCTGGTGCTGCGCGCGCTGTCACCGCGGACGAACGGCTGCAGCAGGTGCTTCAACTCTTCCGGCTTGATGCCCGGGCCGTCGTCTTCCACCTGGAACCAGCCGCGCTGCAGCTCGCGGCCGCTGCTCACCTTGATCCAGCCGTTGCCGTAACGCGCCGCGTTCACCACCATGTTCACCGCCGCCCTCTTAATCGACAGCGGGTGCACGTTCATCATCAGCTCACCCGGCGACAGCGCGGTTTCAATCACCCGCTCATAGCCGCTTTCCGCCGCGACCACCTCGCCCAAAATGGCGTTCAGATCGCTGCTTTCGGTCGGCATCTCCTGCCCGGTGCGCAGATAATCGATGAACTGCTCGATGATGGCGTTGCACTCTTCGATGTCTTTATTGATCGACTCGGCCAGATAGCCGTCTTCGGCGCTCATCATCTCCGTCGCCAGCCGGATACGCGTCAACGGCGTGCGCAGATCGTGGCTGACCCCGGCCATCAGCAAGGTGCGGTCATCCGCCAGCTGCTTGACGCCCGACGCCATCTGATTGAATGCGCGAGTCACCGACCGCACTTCGGAAGCGCCATACTCGCGCAGCGGCGGCGGAATAATCCCCTTGCCCACCTGCAGCGCCGCATGTTCCAGCTCCACCAGCGGGCGGTTTTGAATGCGGATAAACAGCCAGGCGCCGCCGATCGCCAGCAACATGATCGCCAGCGTATAGCGGAACAGCGGAGAGAAGTCGCCCTGGTGGATTTCCGTCAGCGGCACGCGCACCCAGATATCGGGCTGCAGCCAGGTTTTCAGCCACACCACCGGGGAGTTCTTGTTCACCTCCACCCGCACATCGGTCGGCCCGCCGAGCTGCTGCGCCATCTGCTGGCTGAGGAACTGGTAGTGCTGCGCCCAGCGCAGGCCGCTCTCCTCCGCCGCCGAGTTGGTGTAGAGAGAGATGCCCAGTTCGCGGTAGATCTCGCGGCGGAACGCCGGCGGCACTTCCAGCAGCGTGCCGTCCTCCAGCTGCAGCCGATCGGTCATCAGCATACGCACTTCGTAGGCCAATACCTTGTTGAACTGCTGCAGGCTGGGCAGGATGGCGAAGTTCAGCACCACCAGATAGGTCGTCACCAGGCTGACGAACAGCAGGGTGACGATCAACAACAGGGTTCGGGCAAACGAGCTACGCGGTGAAAAGCGCAATCGCCTCATGCCTTGCTGCCGTCCGGGACGAACACGTAGCCGAGACCCCAAACGGTCTGGATATAACGCGGATGCGCCGGATCTTCTTCCACCATGCGGCGCAGGCGAGAGATCTGCACGTCGATGGAGCGCTCCATGGCGCTGTATTCGCGGCCACGCGCCAGGTTCATCAGCTTATCGCGCGACAGCGGTTCACGCGGGTGGCTGACCAGCGCCTTCAGTACCGCGAACTCGCCGCTGGTCAACGGCATCGGTTCGTCTTCGCGGAACATCTCGCGGGTGCCGAGGTTCAGTTTGAATTTGCCGAACGCGATCACCGCTTCTTCCTGCGAAGGCGCGCCCGGCAGCTCGTTAGCCTGGCGGCGCAGCACTGCACGAATGCGAGCCAACAGCTCACGCGGGTTAAACGGTTTAGGAATGTAGTCGTCGGCGCCGATTTCCAGCCCGACGATGCGATCGACCTCTTCACCTTTGGCGGTGACCATAATGATCGGCATCGGGTTGCTCTGGCTGCGCAGGCGGCGGCAGATGGACAGGCCGTCTTCGCCCGGCAACATCAGATCGAGCACCATCAAATGGAAGGATTCACGGGTCAGCAAGCGATCCATTTGCTCAGCGTTGGCAACGCTGCGAACCTGGAAGCCCTGCTCGGTTAAATAACGTTCCAAAAGTGCGCGCAGGCGCATGTCATCATCGACAACCAGGATCTTATGATTCTCTTGCATGGTATTACTCCCAAAGGCTTTATTGCCTGACTCGAATATTGTTAGAAAACCTTGCCATTTGAGACAGCGTTTAATGGTATGTATTCTAGACGAAATTGTTACAAAGCTTATTCTTTTCCCCATTTATCAACAATTTTCAGTGAATGTCGACGGGGGTTCGTCAAAATATCGCCCTTTATCAGCGCAATGTGGGGCCGCGGCCCAATTTTACGCAATTTCGCCACCGGCAAACCGCACGGTGGCGTTTTGACGGCGAGTCAGGAAGTCTGCAGGAAACGCGCCAGCTGCCGACGCAGCTGCCGGTTCTCTTGCTGCAGCGCCTCAACCCGATCGAGCAACGTCAGCGCCATGGCGATCCCCGGCCAATCCAGATCCAGCTCGGCCCGCAGCCTGCGCGCACGCTGCAGATGGCTCAGCGCCGGGTAGTCGAACTCCCAGCTCGGCTGCGCCGGCTCCAGCGGCACGATCACGCCCAGGCCAACGATCTCGACCAGCTCATCCTCTGAAATCTCCACCCGTTGGCACAGTTCCACCACGGTGAAAGTGATCTCTTTTTTCATCATGTGCTTTACTCCCATTCCGCGCGCGGGTTGAACGCCGCCTGTTCAGCCAGTTCTCGCCACAGGGCGCTGGCCTTCTCGTTCGGCTTCGGCGGCATCACTACCTTGAGAATGACATACAGGTCACCGGGCTCTTTCTTGCCCGCCAGCCCCTTGCCCTTGACCCGCAGCCGTTTGCCGCTCTGGCTGCCGGCCGGCACGGTCAACGCGATTTTGCCGGTCAGCGTCGGCACCTCAATGCTGGCGCCGAGCGCCGCCTCCCAAGGGGCGAGAGGTGCCACGATGCTCAGGTTGTGGCCGTCGATCTCAAACAGCGGGTGCGGCGCGAGGCGGATGACCAGATACAGATCGCCGTTCTGGCCGCCGCCCACGCCGGCCACGCCCTGCCCCTTGAGGCGAATGCGCTCGCCGTCGCCCACCCCGGCCGGGATTTTCACGTTCAGCGTTTTGCTGGCTTCGCTCACCTGCCGCCCCAGCTCGTCGTACACCGGCAGCTTGTAGGAGATCTCGCGGCTTTGGCCATGCAGCGTTTCCTCGAGGAACAGCGGCACCTCCATCTCGAGATCCTGGCCGCGGAAGCCATGCCCGCCGTGCGAGTGCGAAGCGGAGCGATGCCCGCCCGCCGCACGCCCGCCGAACATGCTTTCGAAGAAATCGGAGAAGTCTTGCGCGTCGGCACCGCCGCCGTGCCATGAAGCGCTCTGCTGATAGCCGCCGCGATCGCCGCGCGCCTGGCGGCCAAAGTTCGGATCGTTGCGGTGCAGCCGGATCTGATCGTACTCGGCGCGGCGCTCTTCGTCCTTCAGCACCTCATAGGCTTCGGCCAGCTCCTTGAATTTGCTCTCGGCGTCTTCTTCGGTGCTCACGTCAGGGTGATATTTACGCGCCAGCCGGCGGTAGGCCGTTTTGATGGTTTTCAGATCGGCGTTGGGCTCAACGCCCATCGTTGCGTAGTAATCTTTAAATTCCATGCGGTAATACCTTCAATGTGTTGGGTTGTGCGCCAAAATTCCTTGTCTCTCTCGCCAGATATCCTCCTTTCGTCACATTCCTTTTCCGCTATCGCTAAGCATACTCCCGATTGTTAAAAGCTGCGCAAACTGAATAACAACCGTGCGGCAACGCGCAGGCCCGCGCGCCATTTCTAAAGCCCCCCGCATTCACGTACACTGTGGCGGTGGCCCCATAAAGATAAATCACCATGAGAACTCAACTGATAACCCGTGAAGGGTATGACAAGCTCAAGCAAGAGCTGGATTACCTCTGGCGCGAAGAACGCCCCGAGGTGACCAAGAAAGTGACCTGGGCCGCCAGCCTGGGCGACAGAAGCGAAAACGCCGACTACCAGTACAACAAGAAGCGGCTGCGCGAGATCGACCGCCGCGTCCGCTATCTGACCAAATGCCTGGAGCAATTGAAGATCGTCGATTACTCCCCGCAACAGGAAGGCAAGGTGTTCTTCGGCGCCTGGGTGGAGGTGGAGAACGACGACGGCGAGACCAAACGCTTTCGCATCGTCGGTTACGACGAGATCTTCGGCCGCAAGGATTACATCTCCATCGACGCGCCGATGGCGCGCGCCCTGCTGAAAAAAGAGGTCGGCGACGTCGCCACCGTCAATACGCCGCTGGGCGAGGCGCAGTGGTACGTTAACGAGATAGACTACCCGAAGTAAGCTTTCAGCTTTTTCCGAACCGCCGCCAACGCCGCCGCCTGCGCAGTTCTCCACGTGGCGGCCGCGCGGCGGCGGCCCGCTCCACTGGCATTTTCCCCGATCAATCCGTATAACTGTCCCCTGTTTATTCACCGTTCTCAATACAGATACCAGACCTATGAATGACCCACTGAGCCGCATTATTGCAACAGAACTGCAGGCCCGGCCGGAGCAAGTCGACTCCGCCATCCGTCTGCTGGATGAAGGTAATACCGTGCCCTTTATTGCACGCTATCGTAAGGAAGTCACCGGGGGCCTGGACGACACCCAACTGCGCCAGCTGGAAACCCGCCTGGGTTATCTGCGTGAACTGGAAGATCGTCGTCAGACCATCCTGAAGTCGATCGATGAACAGGGCAAACTGACCGAACAACTGGTGGGGGCGATCAACGCCACGCTGAGCAAGACCGAACTCGAAGACCTCTATCTGCCGTACAAACCGAAGCGCCGCACCCGCGGCCAGATCGCCATCGAGGCCGGTCTGGAACCGCTGGCGGACGCACTGTGGCAGGATCCGCAACAGCAGCCGGAACAGTTGGCTGAACGCTACGTCGACGCCGACAAGGGCGTGGCGGACGTCAAAGCCGCCCTCGACGGCGCGCGCTATATCCTGATGGAGCGCTTCGCCGAAGATGCCACGCTGCTGGCCAAGGTGCGCGACTACCTGTGGAAAAACGCCCATCTGGTGTCCAAAGTGGTCGAGGGCAAGGAAGAAGAAGGCGCCAAGTTCCGCGACTATTTCGATCACCACGAACCGATTTCCCAGGTGCCTTCGCACCGCGCGCTGGCGATGTTCCGCGGCCGCAACGAAGGCGTGCTGCAGCTGGCGCTGAACGCCGATCCGCAGTTTGAGGAAGCGCCGCGCGAAAGCCAGGCGGAGCTGATCATCATCAATCACCTCAACCTGCGCCTGAACAACGCCCCGGCCGACGCCTGGCGCAAGGCGGTGGTCAACTGGACCTGGCGCATCAAGGTGCTGCTGCACCTGGAAACCGAGCTGATGGGCACGGTGCGCGAGCGCGCGGAAGATGAAGCGATCAACGTTTTCGCCCGCAACATGCATGATCTGCTGATGGCCGCGCCGGCCGGCATGCGCGCCACCATGGGCCTCGATCCGGGCCTGCGCACCGGGGTGAAAGTCGCCGTGGTCGACGCGACCGGCAAGCTGGTCGCCACCGACACCGTCTACCCGCACACCGGGCAAGCGGCCAAAGCCGCCGCCATCGTCGCGGCGCTGTGCATCAAACACAACGTGGAGCTGGTGGCCATCGGCAACGGCACCGCTTCGCGTGAAACCGAGCGTTTCTATCTCGACCTGCAAAAGCAGTTCGGCGACGTCCGGGCGCAGAAAGTGATCGTCAGCGAAGCGGGCGCGTCGGTGTATTCCGCGTCAGAACTGGCGGCGCAGGAGTTCCCGGATCTCGACGTGTCGCTGCGCGGCGCGGTGTCCATCGCCCGTCGTCTGCAGGATCCGCTGGCGGAGCTGGTGAAAATCGACCCGAAATCCATCGGCGTCGGCCAGTATCAGCACGACGTCAGCCAGAGCCAGCTGGCGAAGAAGCTGGACTCGGTGGTGGAAGACTGCGTGAACGCCGTCGGCGTCGATCTGAACACCGCGTCGGTGCCGTTGCTGACCCGCGTGGCCGGCCTGACGCGCATGATGGCGCAGAACATCGTCAACTGGCGCGACGAGAACGGCCGCTTCAGCAACCGTGAACAGCTGCTGAAAGTCAGCCGCCTGGGGCCGAAGGCCTTCGAACAGTGCGCCGGCTTCCTGCGCATCAACCACGGCGACAACCCGCTGGATGCTTCCACCGTTCACCCGGAAGCCTACCCGGTGGTGCAGCGCATCCTGGCCGCCACCGAGCAGGCGCTGCAGGACCTGATGGGCAACGCCTCGGCGGTGCGCAGCCTGAAAGCGGTCGACTTCACCGACGACAAGTTCGGCGTGCCGACGGTCACCGACATCCTGAAAGAGCTGGAGAAGCCGGGCCGCGATCCGCGCCCTGAGTTCAAAACCGCCACCTTCGCCGAAGGCGTGGAAACCCTCAACGATCTGCAGGTGGGCATGATCCTGGAAGGGTCGGTCACCAACGTCACCAACTTCGGCGCCTTCGTGGATATCGGCGTGCATCAGGATGGCCTGGTGCACATCTCCTCGCTGGCGGACAAGTTCGTTGAAGATCCGCACACCGTGGTGAAGGCCGGCGACATCGTCAAAGTGAAGGTGATGGAAGTCGATCTGCAGCGTAAACGCATCGCGCTGAGCATGCGCCTGGATGAGCAGCCGGGCGAAGGTTCACCGCGCCGCGGCGGCAACGCGCCTGCACAGACGCGCGACCACGCCAACCGTTCGGCGGGCGGCAACAAGGCCAAACCGCGCAACGCGGCGCCGGCCGGCAACAGCGCCATGGGCGACGCGCTGGCGGCGGCATTCGGCAAGAAACGCTAAGTCAGATCCAACAGGGGGCAGAGCCTGCTCCGCCCCTTTCTGATGAATAAAACTTGCGGCATTTCTTGACCCGCCTCAATAAACCGTCATCTTTTTATTTCCCGCGCCTGCGTGACCACCCTCCCATTATTCAGGCAACAACAATCCCTTCTGCAGCCATTTATTAACAACTTCGTTAACACGCATTTTTCATCTCGCGAATTGTGAGAGAAACACAAATGGTTACCGCTCGCATTACGGCGGAATAATGTTATTGAATTGCCTTTCGGTGGAAATAAATAAAGGGAAAAAACCATCTATATTTGCAAACAAGAAAACTCGGCTACAAATACGTAACTGATTTAACTCGCCATTCTCATTTGTTCCCCAGCGCAACCGGTGGTAAAACGTCGTTAATCAAGACAACGCCATCAAAAACTGTCGACGCCATAATAATTGGTTACAATACCCTTACTTTTTGTATTGAACGCGATAATGATAATTACTATTATTTGCGCTCACTTTATTGCATGACCTTATGGATGAATACCGCCGACGGCGTGGCATTTTCGCCGGCAACGTCCAATTATCATCAGCCCGATGCTCATCGGCACCCGGAAGGTTAATCACATGCAGCTCCAACCTAAACGCACGTATAAGATTGTCGGCTTTTCCGGTGAAATTGCGCCGGCCTACCGCCAGAAACTGTTATCGCTCGGCATGCTGCCCGGCTCTTCGTTCGACGTGGTGCGCGTCGCACCGCTGGGCGATCCGATAGAAATTAAAACTCGCCGCGTCAGCCTGGTGCTGCGCAGGAAGGATCTGGCGCTGCTGCAGCTCGACGGCCAGCCCTGAGCCGACGCGCTCTCCGTTTGCCGACGCGCCTTTGCGCCGGCGCTGTTCTCCTTGAAGACGACACGCTGAACTATGAAAAAACTCACCATCGGCTTAATCGGTAACCCGAACTCCGGCAAAACCACGCTGTTCAACCAGCTGACCGGCGCACGCCAACGGGTCGGCAACTGGGCGGGCGTGACGGTCGAACGCAAAGAAGGCCATTTCACCACCCCGCAGTCCGACGTACGGCTGGTCGATTTGCCCGGCACCTACTCCCTGACCACCATTTCAGAGCAAACCTCGCTCGACGAGCAGATCGCCTGCCACTACATTTTGAGCGGCGACGCCGATCTGCTGATCAACGTGGTCGACGCCTCCAACCTGGAGCGCAACCTCTACCTGACGCTGCAGCTGCTGGAGCTGGGCATTCCCTGCATCGTGGCGCTGAACATGCTCGACATCGCCAAAAGTCAGCATATCGATATCGACGTCGCCGCGCTGTCGGCGCGCCTCGGCTGCCCGGTAGTGCCGATGATCTCCACCCGCGCCGACGGCATCGGCGTGCTGAAACAGATGATCGACAATCATCACATCAACGAACAGCAGGCGCTGGTGAACTACCCACCGCTGTTGCTGAAAGCGGTCGCCACGCTGAGCGACGCCATGCCGCAAACGCTGCCGGCGGTGCAGCGCCGCTGGCTGGCATTGCAAATGCTGGAGGGCGACATCTACAGTCACCGGCTGGCCGGCCCCGCCGTCGCGCTGTTGCCTGCGGCTGCCCAGGCGTTGCAACAGCAGCAGCAGGAAGACCCGGCGCTGGTGATCGCCGACGCGCGCTACCAGTCCATCGCCGCCCTGTGCGATGCGGTCAGCAACTCGCAGCAGGCGATGCCCAACCGTCTGACCGAGCTGCTGGATAAAGTGATCCTCAACCGCTGGCTGGGCGTGCCGATCTTCCTGCTGGTGATGTACCTGATGTTCCTGCTGGCGATCAACATCGGCGGCGCGCTGCAGCCGATCTTCGATATCGGCTCGGCGGCGATCTTCATTCAGGGCATTCAGTGGCTCGGCTACACCCTGCACTTCCCCGACTGGCTGACCGTTTTCCTGGCGCAGGGCGTCGGCGGCGGCATCAATACCGTGCTGCCGCTGGTGCCGCAGATCGGCATGATGTACCTGTTTCTGTCGTTCCTGGAGGATTCCGGCTACATGGCGCGCGCGGCGTTCGTGATGGATCGCCTGATGCAGGCGCTCGGGCTGCCGGGCAAATCCTTCGTGCCGCTGATCGTCGGCTTCGGCTGCAACGTGCCGTCCATCATGGGCGCCCGGACGCTGGATGCCCAGCGCGAGCGCCTGATCACCATCATGATGGCGCCGTTCATGTCCTGCGGCGCCCGTCTGGCGATCTTCGCGGTGTTCGCCGCCGCCTTCTTCGGCCAGGACGGCGCCGGGGTGGTGTTCTCGCTGTACATGCTCGGCATTGCGGTGGCGATCCTTACCGGCCTGGTGCTCAAATACACCCTCATGCGCGGCGAAGCCTCGCCGTTCGTGATGGAGCTGCCGGTCTACCACGTGCCGCACCTGAAAAGCCTGCTGCTGCAAACCTGGCAGCGGCTGAAAGGCTTCGTACTGCGCGCCGGCAAGGTGATCGTGGTGGCCAGCATATTCATCGGCGGCCTGAACAGCTTCTCGTTCAGCGGCAAGACGGTCGACAACATCAACGACTCCGCGCTGGCCTCGGTCTCCAAGGTGCTGACGCCGCTGCTGCAGCCGATGGGCGTCCACAGCGATAACTGGCAGGCCACCGTCGGGCTGGTGACCGGCGCGATGGCGAAAGAAGTGGTGGTCGGTACGCTGAATACGCTGTACACCGCCGAGCGCATCAACAAAGAAGCGTTCGACGCCGCCAACTTCAACCTGCTCGATGAACTGGGCGGCGCGCTGCACGAAACCTGGGAAGGCCTGAAAAATACCTTCAGCCTGAGCGTGCTCTCCAACCCGATCGAAGCCAGCAAGGGCGACGGCGAGATGGGCGTCGGCTCGATGGGCGTGATGAGCAGCAAATTCGGCTCCGGCATCTCCGCCTACAGCTATCTGATCTTCGTGCTGCTGTATGTGCCTTGCGTCTCGGTGATGGGCGCCATCGCCCGTGAATCGAGCCGCGGCTGGATGACCTTCTCTATTCTGTGGGGGCTGAACGTGGCCTACTCGCTGGCGACGCTGTTCTATCAGGCGGCCACCTTCAATCAACACCCGCAGTACAGCCTGACGGCGATCCTGGCGGTGGTGCTGGTGAATCTGCTGGTGCTGTTCGGCCTGCGCCGGGCGCGCAGCCGCGTCACGGTGCGCCTGGGCAACGCCACGCCGGCGGCCTGTTGCCAGAGCGCCAAAGGGAGCTGTCACTGATGGCCGGGCTGCTGCAGGTGCGCGATGCGCTGGCGCTGCGCGGCAGCGCCCAGGCGCAGCAGCTTAGCCACTCGCTGGCGACGCCACTGCCGCTGGTGCAGGCGATGCTGGATCGATTGACGGCGATGGGAAAAGTGGAACGCATCGAACAGGATGACGGCGCCTGTCTGAGCGGCAGTTGCAAAAGCTGCCCGCAGGGGGAGGGGTGCAGCACGGTGTTCTACCGGCTGAAGGCCTGACGATCAGGGGCGCCATGACGGGCGCCCCTTTGCCGTTCAAGGCTTATTGCTTGTCTTTGTAAACTTCGGCGATGGCGCTGAATTTACCGTGTTCGCGGCCTGCCAGGATCACGTAGTATTGACCGCCCTTTTCGTCAGCCAGTTTGGACAGCTCTTCCTTGGCATCCATCGGTGACGTGGTTTCCGCCGTCGTGGTGACGGTGCCGATCTTCTCGTATTTACCCGGGTTCTTATCCAGATCTTCCTTGGTCAGCAGGGTTGCCGCCATGGAGCCGAAAGACACCGAACCCAGCACTGCCGCTGCAATAATCATCTTCAATGATTTCATGACACTAACCTCTCAATGGATAATTTATCTGTTATGAAAGCCGTCAAGAATCCATGCGTAGTACCGCAGGCTGCCGCGACATCCTCAGGCCTCGTTGCTTTCCCTGACGGGGCCTGTTTCCCAGAGACGAAACGCCAAAATGAAAAGCGCCGCACGCGGTCTTTTCATTTTGCAGCCAACGCATTGACTCACTAAGTATCGAACAGCTTTGTCTTTTATCCACCCGGCGGCGTTTTTTTTAGCGCCCTATCGTGCGATTTCCCACCGGATTCAATGTGCTGCAATAAACGCTTCGATCATCGTCACAAATTCATCGGGATGAGAGATAAACGGCGCATGGGCGGCTTTGGCCACGATCTGCGACGCAGAATGCGGCCAGGCGGCATCGAGCAGCTCGGCGACCTTGCGCGGCACCAGCCCGTCCAGATAGCCGTAGATCCGCAGCAGCGGCAGATTCAACTCCGCCAGCGGCACGCGCAGATCGGCGGTGCGCAGGATCTCCAGCCCGCCGTTCAACACCTCGACGCTCGGGGTCGGTTGGCTGAGCACCACCGCTTTCAGCTGGCGCGCATCCTGACGCGCGCTCTCGGTGCCCAGCGTCTGCAACGCCAGAAAACGCTCGACGGTGCGCTGGAAATCCAGACTCAGCTGATGCTGGAAACCGCTCAGCACGTCCGGGCGGATCCCCGGCCACTCATCGCGGGCGGCAAAGCACGGCGAGGAGGCTACGGTGATCAGCCCCTTGACCCGCTCGGGCTGCATCAGCGCCGCCTGGCTGGCCACCAGTCCGCCGAGCGACCAGCCTAGCCACCAGGCCTGCGGCGGGGCGGCCGCCAGCACGATTTCCGTCATCTGCGCCAGCGACAACGCGCCGAACCCCTGGCTGCGGCCATAACCCGGCAGATCGACCAGGTGCAGGCGAAAATGCGGCGCCAGTCGCGCCTGAATGCAACTCCACACTTCGGCGTTCAAGCCCCAGCCGTGCAGCAGCACAAGATCGCGTTCGCCCTCACCTATTGTTTGCCAGTACAGCGCTGTCATTGGTTATTGTCCTTTCATGCTTATCCGTCTCGGAGGCTCTATGCTATCAATCCGCAGCCGCTGTTGGCTATGCCGACAGCCGTTGAGTCTGATGCGTCATGGCATCTGCAGCTGCTGCCTGCGCCATCTGCCGGCCCACCCGCCGTGTTGCCCGTGCTGCGGATTGCCCGCCGGGGAAACGCAAATGCCCTGCGGCCGCTGCCTGCAACGGCCGCCGCCCTGGCAGCGGCTGGTGTTCGTCGGCGACTACGTTGCGCCCCTCAGCCAACTGGTAAAGAGGTTCAAGTTTCACCGCGCGCCCGAGCTGGCACCGACGCTGGCACGCCTGATGCTGTTGCGGTGGCAGCAGGCGCGCAGAGAGCAGAATCTGAACAGACCCGACCTGATTTTAGCGGTACCCTTGCATACATCACGCTGTTGGCGCCGTGGTTATAACCAGAGCGATCTGCTGGCCCGGCCGCTGGCGCGCTGGCTGGGCTGCGCCTATCGGCCCGCCGCTTTGCGCCGGGTGCGCAAGACAGCCCTGCAACAGCGGCTGAGCGCCGGAGCGCGCAGGCGCAATTTGCAGCGCGCTTTCACCTGCACGGTGCCGGTCGCCGGCCGGCATATCGCCCTGGTGGATGACGTGGTGACCACCGGCAGCACCGTCGCGGAGATCGCGGCGCTGTTGCGGCGGCAAGGCGCCGCCTCGGTGCAGATATGGTGCGTTTGCCGCACGTTGTAGTGCCACGGCAATGGGCGTATTATAACCGACTATAGAAGTCAACTATTGAGCTAATGCTATGATCCGTATAACAGATGCTGCACAGGAACACTTTGCCAAACTGCTGGCAAATCAAGAAGAAGGCACCCAAATCCGCGTATTCGTGATCAACCCGGGCACGCCGACGGCCGAATGCGGTGTCTCTTATTGCCCGCCGGACGCGGTAGAAGCGACGGATACCGAACTGAAGTTCGACAAACTGTCCGCCTATGTCGATGAGCTGAGCGCGCCGTATCTGGAAGACGCCGAAATCGACTTCGTGACCGACCAGCTGGGTTCTCAGCTGACGCTGAAAGCGCCAAACGCCAAGATGCGCAAGGTCGATGACGACGCGCCGCTGATGGAGCGCGTGGAATACGTGCTGCAGTCGCAGATCAACCCACAGCTGGCGGGCCACGGCGGCCGCGTGACGCTGATGGAGATCACCGACGACAACATGGCGATCCTGCAGTTCGGCGGCGGCTGTAACGGTTGTTCGATGGTCGACGTCACGCTGAAAGAAGGCATCGAGAAAGAGCTGCTGCAGAAATTCCCGGAGCTGAAAGGCGTGCGCGATTTGACCGAGCACCAGCGCGGCGAGCACTCCTATTACTGATCCCCGGCGCTCGCGCCGCGGTGGATAACACAATGCCGGAAGGGGGAAACCCGTTCCGGCATTGTCGTTTTCAGCCCACCGACACCTTGCGCCGCCGTTTGTCCAAATCCTTCAGCAACCGGTTTATCCGCGGATCGGCGAACATCTCCTCCAGCGTTTCGGTCAGCTTGCGCCGCCAGTTAGGGTATTGATCGCTGGTGCCGGGAATATTGACCGGATCGGCCATGTCCAGCCAGTCTTCCGGCTGCAGGCCGAGCAGGGCGCTGGCGCTGTCGGCGACATAGCGCTGCAGGCCGCGGTTAAGCAGCGGGCTCATGCCGAGCAGCGCCGCCTTCTTGCCCACCTTCTGCGGCACGCAGCCATAGCGATGCAACCCGTCCAGCAGCCCCTGCTTGGCGCGTTCCCGATCGGCGAACAGCGCCCGCAGGATCTCCGCATCCGGGTAAAGGCCCAGCCGGTTGCCGAGCGTCAGATCGTCGCTTTGCCAGTAGCCGCGCAGCGTCGGTAGATCGTGGGTGGTGATGGTCGTCATCGCCTGCACCGGATAGGCCTGCGGCGCGCGGAAATGGTGTTCGCCGTCGCTTTCGAAATACAGCACTTTGTAGGAATAGACGCCGCTGTCGCGCAGCTTGCCGACGATCTCCACCGGCACCGTGCCGAGATCCTCGCCGATCACCATGCAGCGGTGGCGCTGGCTTTCCAGCGCCAGCACCGCCAGCAGATCGTCCACCGGGTATTTGACGTAGGCGCCGCGATCGGCGGTTTCGCCATACGGGATCCACCACAGCCGCAGCAGCGCCATGACGTGATCGATGCGCAGCGCGCCGCAGCTGGTCATGTTGGCGCGCAAAAGATCGATGAACGGCTGATAACCGCGCGCCGCCATCACGTGCGGATCCATCGGCGGCAAGCCCCAGTTTTGCCCCAGCGGCCCCAGGATGTCCGGCGGCGCGCCGACCGACGCTTTCAGGCAGTACAGTTCGCGGTCACACCAGGTTTCCGCCCCGCCTTCCGCCACCCCGACCGCCAGATCGCGATACAGGCCAATCGGCATCTGCTGCTGCCGGCTCTGTTCGAAACACTGCGCGAACTGCGTGGCCGCCAGCCACTGCAGCCACAGGTAAAAGCGGACCGCGTCCTGATGCTCATCGCAGAACTGCCGCACCGCTTCGCTCTGCCCACGCCGATAGCGCTCGGGCCAGGCCGGCCAGCCCCACTGGCTGGCGTCTTTGGCCGCCAGGTGGGCATGCAGCGCATCGAACGCCGCCTGCTGATACAGGCTTTCGCCGCCCTCAGTCACGAACCGTTCGAACGCCTGACGCTGCGCGTCGTTCGGCTTGCGCGCCTGAAACAGCGGGAACGCCAGCTTCAGCCCCGCCAGCTTCAGCTGCATCACGGCGGTGTAATCCACCCACTCCGCGGCGCGCGCCTTGGCCAGCTGCTTCTGCGTCGCCGGCTTCTGCCACCAGCGCTGAGCCGCGTCGCTGCGTTGGAAATCCTCCACCGCGTTGACGTCGATATACGCCAGATTCAGCCAGCGGCGCGACGAGGGGCTGTAGGGGCTGGCGCTCTCCGGGTTGGCCGGATACAGCGCATGGATCGGATTGAGGCCGACGAAAGCGCCGCCGCGTTCCCCCACCTGCTCCACCATCAGGCGCAGATCGCCGAAATCGCCGATGCCCCAGTTGCGATCGGAACGCAGCGTATACAGCTGAACGCAGGCGCCCCACAGCTTCTTGCCGGTCAGCAAGGCGTTCGGCTCGAAGCAGCGCCTCGGCGCGACGATCACTCGGCATGACCACTGCCGCGCGCCCTGGCTCAGCGTCAATTGGTGGTAGCCCGCCGGCAGATCGCCCGGCAGCGTCAGGGTCTTGCGCGCGCCGACGCGCCCCTGCAGGCATTCGCCGTCTTCACGCTGCAGCGCCCACAGGTACTCGCCTTCGCCCGCCGGGGTCAACGCCAACGGCGCGCCCTGATAGAACACCTTGACCGCCGGTAACGGCGACGCCGCCCCTTCCTGCGCGGCTTCGGCCCGATTCATGGCCGCCAGCAGCTTGCGCTTGGTCTCCGGTTCAATCGCCTGCCGCTTGCCGTGGGCATTGATGAAATCGGCGGCGATCCCCGCCTGTGCCGCCGCCTGATCGATACGCTTGCGATCCATTCGTTCTCCTTAACGTTTGGCTTGCCAGATGCGCTGCTGGTAATCGCGGATCGAACGATCCGAGCTGAACATGCCGACGCGCGCGGTGTTAAGGATAGTCCGCCGCGTCCATTCGTCCCGATCGCGGTACAGTTCATCGACCCGGCTTTGCGCCTGGCAATACGAGGCGAAGTCCGCCAACACCAGATAGGGATCGCCGCCCTCCAGCAGGCTGTGCAGCATCATGTCGAACGCGTGCTTGTCGCCGTGGCTGAACGCGCCGCTCGCCAGCTCATCCAAAATCGCCTTCAGGTGCTTGTCCTTTTTGCGGTAGCTGAGCGGATCGTAGCCCTTCGCCAGTATCGCCTTCACCTGCTCCACGGTATTGCCGAAGATAAAGATATTGTCTTCGCCCACCTGCTCGGCGATTTCGACGTTGGCGCCGTCCAGCGTGCCGACCGTCAGCGCGCCGTTCAGCGCCAGCTTCATATTGCCGGTGCCGGAGGCCTCTTTGCCGGCGGTGGAGATCTGCTCGGAGATATCCGCCGCCGGGATCATCAGTTCGGCCACCGACACGCGGTAGTCGGGAATGAACGCCACTTTCAGGCGGTCTTTCACCAGCGGATCGTTATTGATCTTCTCGGCCGCCTGGTTGATCGCGTAAATGATGTTCTTCGCCAGGTAGTAGCCCGGCGCCGCCTTGGCGCCGAACAGGAAGACGCGCGGCACGATGTCCAGATTCGGGTTGTCGCGCAGCTGGCGATACAGCGACAGGATGTGCAGCAGATTCAGGTGCTGGCGTTTGTACTCGTGCAGACGCTTGATCTGCACGTCGAAAATCGCGTCCGGGTCGAGCGTCAACCCCATCACGCCGTGCACGTAATGGGCCAGCGCCACCTTGTTGTCGCGTTTGATCTGCTGATAACGCTGGCGGAACGCCGCGTCGTCGGCGAATTTTTCCAGCCCGCGCAACGCGTCGAGATCGTTCGCCCATTCCACCTTCAGCGTCTCGTCGATCAGGCCCGACAGCGCCGGGTTGCACTGTTTCAGCCAGCGGCGCGGCGTGATGCCGTTGGTGACGTTATGGAATTTGTTCGGCCACAGCTGGTGATATTCCGGGAACAGATCCTTCACCACCAAATCCGAGTGCAGCTGCGCCACGCCGTTGACCGCAAAGCCGCTGACCACGCACAGGTTGGCCATGCGCACCTGCTTGTTGTGGTGAACCGCCAGTTTGGCCCACACCGCCTCGTCGCCCGGCCAGTGCTTATCCACCAGCTTTTTGAACCTGGCGTTGATCTGTTTGATGATGGAGAAATGGCGCGGCAGCAGGCTGCGCACCAGTTTTTCATCCCAGCACTCCAGCGCTTCCGGCATCAGGGTGTGGTTGGTATAGGCGAAAGTGTTGCTGGTGATCGCCCAGGCCGCCTCCCACTCCAGCTGGTGTTCGTCCAGCAGAATGCGCAGCATTTCCGGAATGGCGATGGTCGGGTGGGTGTCGTTCAGCTGGATCACTTCGTACTTCGGCAGCTCTTCAATCTTGCGGCCGGCCTGATGGTGCTTGCGCAAAATGTCCGCCACCGAGCAGGCGCACTGGAAATACTGCTGCATCAGGCGCAGGCGCTTGCCGGCCTGATGGTTGTCGTTCGGGTAGAGCACCTTGGTCAGCTTGTCGGCTTCTACGCCCTGCTTCTCCGCCTGCAGGAATTTGCCGTCGTTGAAATCGCTCAGGTTGAACGGATGCTGATGGGTCGCCTGCCACAGGCGCAGCGGCTGCGCCACGCCGTTGCGATACCCCAGCACCGGCAGATCCCAGGCTTCGCCGCGCAGGGTGAAGGCCGGGCGCCACAGTTCGCGGCCGTCGGCCTGCTTTTCCAGCTTGCCGCCGATGCCCACGTCCACCGCCAGCGCGGCGTTGTGGCGGAACCACGGGTAGCTCTCGCGCTGCCAGTTATCCGGCGCCTCTTGCTGCTGCCCCCCCTGGAACGACTGGCGGAACAGCCCGTACTGATAGTTCAGCCCATACCCGGTGGCCGGTTGCTCCACCGTCGCCATCGAGTCAAGGAAACAGGCCGCCAGCCGCCCCAGCCCGCCGTTGCCCAGCGCCGGATCGGTTTCCTGCTCCAGCAGATCCGCCAGCTTGACGTTCTGCTCCGCCAGCGCCTGCTCGACGGTGTCGTACCAGCCCAGGTTGATCAGGTTGTTCGCCGTCAGCCGGCCGATCAGAAACTCCATCGAGATGTAGTTCACGTGGCGCAGCGATTTGGCGCTTTTGCGCGGCGCCGGCTGTGCGGCCAACTGCTCGGCCAGCGCCGCACTGACGGCTTCCCACCATTGATGTTGCGTCATCTGCTGTGCGGAACTGAGGCCGAACCGTTGCCACTGACGGGCAAGCGCCGCCAGAAAAGCATCCTTCTTGAGCGTAGGCTGTGACATAAGGAAAACTCTCTATCCAGTAAGTGGGTCAAATTGCCGCTATCGTGCCGGTGAGAAAGCCTGACGGCATCATCCCGCCTGGGGATTAGCTGGGGAGGAGGATTGGGGCGTAGCTGGAATTGTGATCTCAGGCACTGTTTGACTCCCTTGCGACGATGCAAAAAAGCCCGCCAACGCGTGCGGCGAGCACTGAGAACGTTAGCCATGACGTTAGCACAAGTATTCGCACTGCTGAAGTTTTGTGCATGGCCGGAAATGCGATCTGCAACCGCATCGCCGCGCGCCGACGCCAAACGTAAAAAAGTGTGATCGATAGCAACTTAACTCCAAGCCGATGCGGAAGCTTGTTGCAATACGTTTAGGGTTGGCAGAAGTTAGGGGGAGCTATTAATTACGAACCATAAAATAATTAGCGCCACTCCAATCCCGGCGGGAACCGCGATTTATACCCTGGAATACTATGCTGATCCCATCAAAACTGAGCCGCCCGGTACGGCTGCAAAATACCGTGATCCGCGATCGCCTGCTGGCCAAACTGGCCAGCGCGGGCAACTATCGCCTGACACTGGTCAATTGCCCGGCGGGATACGGAAAAACCACGCTGATCGCCCAATGGGCGGCCGGCAAGGCCGATCTGGGCTGGTATTCGCTGGACGAGAGCGACAACCAACCGGAGCGCTTCGCCAGCTACCTGATCGCCGCGCTGCAGCAGGCCAGCGGCGGCCGCTGCGTCAAGAGCGAGGCGCTGAGCCAGAAACACCAGTACGCCAGCCTGTCGGCGCTGTTCGCCCAGCTGTTTATCGAGCTGGCCGACTGGCACCAGCCGCTGTACCTGGTGATCGACGACTACCACCTGATCACCAACGACGCCATTCACGAAGCCATGCGCTTCTTCCTGCGCCATCAGCCGGAAAACCTGACGCTGATCCTGCTCTCGCGCACCCTGCCGCCGCTCGGCATCGCCAATCTGCGGGTGCGCGATCAGCTGCTGGAAATGGGCACGCAGCAGCTGGCGTTTACCCATCAGGAAGCCAAACAATTCTTCGACTGCCGCCTGGCGGCGCCGATGGAACAGCAGGACAGCAGCCGCCTGTGCGACGAAGTCGAAGGCTGGGCCACCGCGCTGCAGCTGATCGCGCTGTCGGCCCGCCAGTCCGCCTCGTCAGCTCAGCTGTCGGCCAAGCGGCTGGCGGGGCTGAACGCCAGCCACCTGTCCGACTATCTGGTGGACGAAGTGCTGGATCACGTCGATGCCGAGGCGCGCGCCTTCCTGCTGCGCTGTTCGGTGCTGCGCTCGATGAACGACGCGCTGATCGTGCGGCTGACCGGCGAAGACAACGGCCAGCAGCGGCTGGAGGAGCTGGAGCGCCAGGGGCTGTTTATCCATCGCATGGACGACACCGGCGAATGGTTCAACTTCCATCCGCTGTTCGCTTCTTTCCTGCGCCAGCGTTGCCAGTGGGAGCTGGCGCTGGAGCTGCCGGGGTTGCACCGCGCCGCCGCCGAGGGCTGGCTGGCGCTGGGGTATCCGGCGGAGGCCATTCACCATGCGCTGGCGGCCAGCGACGTCAGCATGCTGCGCGATATCCTGCTGCAACACGCCTGGTCGCTGTTCCACCACAGCGAACTGGCCTTGCTGGAGGAGTGCCTCAACGCGCTGCCTTATGAGCGCCTGATCCAAAATCCCAAGCTGGCGCTGCTGCAGGCCTGGCTGGCGCAGAGCCAGCACCGCTACGGCGAGGTCAACACCCTGCTGGAGCGCGCCGAGCGCACCATGCGCGAGCAGAAAATCGAGATAGACCAAACGCTGCACGCCGAGTTCGACGCCTTGCGTGCCCAGGTGGCGATCAACGCCGGCAAACCGGAAGAAGCCGAGCGGCTGGCGACCGAAGCGTTGAAATTCCTGCCGCTGTCCAGCTATTACAGCCGCATCGTCGCCACCTCGGTGACCGGCGAAGTGCACCACTGCAAGGGCGAACTGGCGCGCGCGCTGCCGATGATGCAGCAAACCGAGCAGATGGCGCGTCGTCATCAGGCCAACCATTACGCGCTCTGGGCGCTGCTGCAGCAGAGCGAAATCCTCATCGCCCAGGGCTTCCTGCAGGCCGCTTACGAAACCCAGGACAAGGCGTTCGAACTGATCCGCGAACAGCACCTGGAACAGCTGCCGATGCACGAGTTCCTGCTGCGCATTCGCGCGCAGATCCTGTGGTCGTGGTCGCGGCTGGACGAGGCGGAAGACGCGGCGCGCACCGGGCTGAAAATCCTGGCGAACTACCAGCCGCAACAGCAGCTGCAGTGCATCGCCATGCTGGCCAAATGCTCGCTGGCGCGCGGCGATCTGGACAACGCCAATACCCATCTGCAGCGCTGCGAAACCCTGCTGCACGGCGCCCACTACCATCGCGACTGGCTGACCAACACCGACAAGTCGCGGGTGATCCACTGGCAGATGACCGGCGACACCGCCGCCGCCGCCCAATGGCTGCGCCACACCGAAAAGCCCGGCATGGCGGACAACCACTTCACGCAGGGCCAGTGGCGCAACATCGCGCGGGTGCAGATCCTGCTCGGCCAGTATGAAGAGGCCGGCGTGGTGCTGGATGAGCTGAACGAAAACGCCCGCCGCCTGCGGCTGGTGAGCGATCTCAACCGCAACCTGCTGCTCAGCAACCAGCTCTACTGGCTGCAAGAGCGCAAGGGCGAAGCGCAGCAGGCGCTGATCGAAGCGCTGTCGCTGGCCAACCGCACCGGCTTTATCAGCCACTTCGTCATCGAGGGCGAAGCGATGGCGCAGCAGCTGCGACAGCTGATCCAGCTCAACACGCTGCCGGAGCTGGAACAGCATCGCGCCCAGCGCATCCTGCGCGACATCAACCAGCATCATCGGCACAAGTTCGCGCATTTTGACGAGAATTTCGTCGATAAGCTGCTGACCCATCCGCAGGTGCCGGAGCTGATCCGCACCAGCCCGCTCACCCAGCGCGAATGGCAGGTGCTGGGGCTGATCTATTCCGGCTACAGCAACGACCAGATCGCCGGCGAGTTGGACGTGGCGGCCACCACCATCAAGACGCACATCCGCAACCTGTATCAGAAACTGGGCGTGGCCCATCGCCAGGAAGCGGTGCAGCAAGCGCAGCAGCTGTTGAAGATGATGGGGTACGGCGCCTGAGAGTCAGCGCTGGCCGTAATAGGCGCCGGCGCCATGTTTGCGGCTGAAATGCTTTTCCAGCAGATAGTCATCGATCCGTTTCAGGCCGGGGTTAATATCCCGGCTGATCCACGCCATTTTCGCCACCTCCTCCAACACCACGGCGTTATGCACCGCCTCATCCGGCGTCCTTCCCCAACTGAACGGGCCATGCTGATACGCCAGGATGCCGGGAATGTGCAGCGGTTCACGCCCTTTCAGGGTTTCGATAATCACCCGACCGGTGTTCAGCTCATATTCCCGCGCCACCTCTTCCGCAGTCAGCCCGCGTGTACAAGGAATGTCGCCGGAAAAATAGTCGGCGTGGGTGGTGCCGAGCGCCGGTATCGCTTCACCCGCCTGCGCCCAGGCGGTGGCATGGGTAGAGTGCGTATGCACCACACCGCCGAGTTGGGGGAACGCCCGATACAGCGCCAAATGCGTCGGCGTATCGGACGAAGGCCGCAGTTGCCCCTCGACAACCTCACCTCGCGCATTCACCACCACCATATCCTCAGCCCGCATCGTTTCATAAGGTACGCCGCTGGGTTTGATCACCACCAGCCCACTGGCCCGATCGATGCCGCTGACATTGCCCCAGGTATAGGTCACCAGCCCGTGCTCAGGCAACGCCATATTGGCTCGGTACACCTGACTTTTCAGTTGCTCCAGCATGCTCCCCCCTTATTTCCAACCCGGCCTCGACCATGCGTTCAACCACCCAGGCTCGCGCCTCCCGCACCGCCCGCAGCGGATCGTCCGCTTTCTCGCTCCACATCTCGAGCAGATAGGGGCCGCGATAGCCGCTCTGCAACAGCGTTTCGAAACAGCGCACGAAATCGACCACGCCCTCGCCGAACGGCACATTCTTAAACTCCCCCGGCCGCGTATCCTTAACGTGTACCGCCACGATATGTCCGCGCCCGGCCATGAGCTCCATCGGCACATCGTTGTCCCAGGCAGACAAGTTGCCGATGTCCGGGTACAGCTGAAACCACGGGTTATTCAGGTAGTGGGCATAGCCCAGCGCCTTGCTGATCGAGTTCATCAGCGGATAGTCCATGATTTCCATCGCCAGCATGACCTGCGCACGGCTGGCCATCTCCACCGCCTGCGCCAATCCGGCACGGAACCGGGCGCGGGTCTGTGCAGTTGACTGCTGGTAATAAACGTCATACCCGGCCAGTTGGATCACCCGGATGCCGGTATCCTGCGCCAGCCGAATAGCTTTTCGCACGATCTCCAGTCCCCGGTCGCGCGTGGTGTCGTCTGCACTGCCCAACGGAAAACGCCGGTGGGCGCTGAGGCATAAAGAAGGGACGCGCACACCGCTCGCCGCAACGGCGCTAACCAAGGCGAGCCGCTGTTCAGCGCTCCAGTCCAGCCGCGCCAGGCGGCCGTCGCTTTCATCGATCGACATTTCAACGAAATCGAATCCCAACTCACCCGCCAGTTGCAGGCGCGTCAGCCAGTCCTCGCCCGGCGGCAACGCTTTCTCATAGATGCCCAACGGCACGGATTTGTGCAACATAACCGCTCCTCAGCCCCACAGCTGGGCAATGACGGATTTAAATTCCCGCGCCGCCGCGACCGGATCGGCGGCATCGCGAATGCTGCGTCCGGCGATAAAGACGTGGATGGGAATGCCCTGGAACAGAGGCAAATCCTCCAGCGCCAGTCCGCCGGTGACCGTCACCTTAAAACCCATCTCGCTCAGGCGACGCACCGCGCGGATATCGTCTTCGCTCCATGCGACCCCTGCGGCCTGCGCATCGCGGCTGCGGTGGTACACCACCTGACCCATTCCCGCTTCACGCCACGCCTGCGCCTGTTCCCAGGTCCAGAACCCCGTCAGTTCGATCTGTACGTCGCCACCGAACTCATGCGCCACCTGCAGGGCGCCCTTGACCGTATTGATGTCGGCACAGCAGATCACCGTGATCCAATCGGCATGCGCCTCGAAGCACATTCGCGCCAAAATCTGACCCGCATCGGCGATTTTTGCGTCCGCCAACACGATGCGATCCGGATACAGCGCTTTCAGATCGCGTACGGCGCGCACGCCTTCCGCCACGCACAAAATAGTGCCGACTTCGATGATGTCGACTTCGGCCGCGATCAGGCGAGTCGTATCGTAAGCCGCGGCCATGGACAGGTTATCCAGCGCCACCTGCAACATCGGTAAATGCGTGTTCATTGTTTGTCTCCTTCAATCAATTCGCCGCCGTAGACGTTTTGTCGATCAACGCCAATACCTCGCTCGCGTGGCGACAGGCCCGCAAGCGATCGAAGTTCGCCTCATCTTCAAACAGATTCACCACTTGCATGATCCCCACCTCCTGATGCGTTTTGGCGTCCACCGCCGCCAGGGTGATCAAGATGTCTATCGGATCGTTGTCCTCATCGCCGAAACACACCGGCGTTTTCAAGGTGACCAAGGCGAAGCCGGTTTTCAGCACCCCTTCCTCCGGCCGGCCGTGCGGCATCGCCAGGCCCGGCGCCAGCACGAAGTAAGGGCCGTGCCGTTCGACGCCGGCCAAAATGGCGTCGAAATAGCGCGGTTCCACCACCCCGGCAGCCACCAGCAAATCGACGCCCAACCGCACCGCCTGCCGCCAGTCAGCAGCCTCCGCCTGCAGTTGGATGGTGTTGTTTTGCGCCAACGAATCGCTCAGCTTCATCACTCGCTCCTTACTGCTTCAAATCTTGCGGAAAATGCGTGCCGATAACTTCCATCAGCTTCGGGCCGAAGTCCGCCGCCGAGAGCATATTGCGCACCCCAACCACATATTTGTTGCCGCTCACGACGATTTCGTCGGCGACATGGGTGGAAGCAATGATGATGTCGGCCCCGTTCAACTCGGATTTGTATTCCCCCACCGCACAGCTGTTGACCGAATGATTCACACCTTGCTGCGTTAAAAATTGGTCGACTTTCATTTTCATGATCATGGAACTGCCTTGCCCGCAACCGCATACCGCCAGGATTCGTACCGTCATAATCTGCACTCCTATTAACGTGACGCTGGTTCAACCGATTGTTTTTCAGCATCTTCTTCCGCACGCAGGGTGCGTCCGGCGAAGAACATGTACAGCAGGGCGATAACGATCACCACACCCATAAACCACAGGCCCAGACTCAGCCCCTGCATCAGCGGCGGCGCCAGAATCGACCAGTCCGCCATGCCCATCCAGGCGCTTAGCCCGGTCAGTTTGATGGCCCACACGCAGCCGAAGATCTCTATCATTCCCATCACCAGACAGATCTTCATCGCCGCGCGCCAGCCGCCGAAGTGGTTAGCGAATACGCCGATGGTGGCGTTAGAAAAGAACATGGGAATGAAACCGGGAATGATCATGATGGAAGAGCCGAGCGCCAACAGTATGCCGACGGCGATCAGTTGGCCGATGGTGCCCCACATAAAACCCCACACCACGGCGTTGGGCGCGAAGCTATAAATGGCGGCGCAGTCGATGGCCAGTACCGCGCCGGGGATCAGACGTTGGGATATGCCGTTAAAGGCCTCGGTCAATTCGGCGACGAACATGCGCACGCCCTGCACGATGATGAAAATCGCCACCGCGAACATCAGCCCGGTTTGCAGGATATAGATGCTCCAGTGGGTTTTACCGGCCATCGCCTGCAGAGTGTCCAAGCCGAACGAGCACAGAATGATGCCGAAAAACAGCGTCATCACGATGGCGGTGGACACGATGTTGTCATGGAAAATGTTCAGCCACCCGGGCAGCTTCAGATCTTCCACGCTGTCCTCTTTTTTACCGAGATACGGTGCGGCCTTGTAGGCCAGCCACGAAGCGAACTGCTGTTGATGCCCGATCGAGAAGCCGCTGTTTTCCGTTACCGCCTGCGTCGGCTTGAACATCATGTTGGAGGTGATGCCCCAGTACAGTGAAGCCAATAGCGCGCTGCACAATACCGTCGTCCACATGCCGTAACCCAGAATGTAGAAAAATACCGCGATCAGCCCGACCTGCTGAAACATGATGTGGCCGGTGAGCATGATGGTACGAATCCCGGTAATACGCCGCAGCAGTACGTAGAGAATGTTCAGCGCCAATGCCAGCAATACCGCGTAGCCGACCCAGCTGTAGGCGTCCCCCATACGTTCGATGGTGGCCATCATCGAAGCATAGGTGTCCGAAATCGCCCCGTTGATGCCGTATACCTCGGACAACTTCGCCACAACCGGTTTGAACGTGCCGGTCAGGATGCCGGAGCCGGCCTGCAATAACATGAAACCGATAATGGTCTTGATCGTGCCTTTGATGATGACCGCCGCGCTTTTGCGCAGCAACGTGTAACCCAGCAGTGTAACCAGCCCCAGCAGCAGCGGCGCATTGGTCATCACCTGGTTAAAAAAGACGGTGAAGATGGTGTAAAGGGTTTCCATACGGCTCTCCCGGAAAGGTTGGCGTGCAGGTAACGCTTTCACCATATCAATCACCAACAATCACAAAAAGATCATAAATGATTATTTGTGAACAACCTCGCAAGATAAAAATCAATTCCACTAACATTCAATGAATTAGGCAACACTCATTTTATTACCCATTGAATTTAATAGCAGTAACCAGGAGAAGCATAAGCGCCATGGGCAGTGTCGCACGCGAATAAGGCGGCGTTAACGGGAGTTAAGATCGTTGTCAGCTGAAAAAAACGATGCTAGATTCAATCAAAACAAGTCACATAAAATCTAAATGTGATTACTTATGATTTTATCATCACCGACAATGAGGGAAAACCCATGAGTAAAGTCAACGACATCACCCGCGAGTCCTGGATATTGAACACCTTTCCCGAATGGGGCACTTGGCTGAACGAAGAGATAGAGCAGGAGAAAGTCGCGCCCGGCACCTTCGCCATGTGGTGGCTGGGCTGCACCGGCATCTGGCTCAAGTCTGAAGAAGGCGCCAACCTGTGCGTCGATTTTTGGTGTGGCACCGGCAAGCAGAGCCACGGCAACCCGCTGATGAAAACCGGCCACCAAATGCAGCGCATGGCGGGGGTGCGGAAACTGCAGCCGAACCTGCGCACCACCCCATTCGTACTCGACCCGTTCGCCATCACCCAGCTCGACGCCGTGCTGGCCACGCACGATCACAACGACCATATCGATGTGAACGTCGCGGCGGCCGTGTTGCAGAACTGTCCCGACTCCGTCCCGTTTATCGGGCCGAAAAGCTGCGTGGATATCTGGATCGGCTGGGGCGTGCCGCCGGCGCGCTGCATCACCGTCAAACCTGGCGACGTGATAAAAATCAAAGACGTCGAAATTCATGCGCTGGATGCTTTCGATCGCACGGCGCTGATCACATTACCGGTGGAACAAAAGGCCGCGGGCGTACTGCCGGACGGCATGGATCTGCGTGCGGTCAACTACCTGTTCAAAACGCCGGGCGGCAACCTTTATCACAGCGGCGATTCTCACTACTCCAACTATTACGCCAAGCACGGCAACGATCACCACATTGATGTCGCCCTCGGCTCCTATGGCGAGAACCCACGCGGCATTACCGACAAGATGACCAGCGCCGACATCTTGCGCATGGCGGAATCGTTGAACGCCAAGGTCGTGATCCCCTTCCACCACGATATTTGGTCGAATTTCCAGGCAGACCCGCAGGAGATCCGCGTGTTGTGGGACATGAAAAAGGATCGGCTCAAGTACGGTTTCAAACCCTTTATCTGGCAGGTTGGCGGCAAGTTCATCTGGCCGCAGGACAAAGACAATCTGGAATATCACTATCCGCGCGGGTTCGATGATTGTTTCACCCAGGAACCCGACCTGCCCTTCAAGTCTTTCTTGTAATCAACCGGTGTTGCATACTGATGCGCGCTTTTGAACGGCAATGATTCAAATCGTCAAACGGCGCGCATATAATCGAAGGCAACGACGTTCTTCTCACCCTGATGGAGCCCGCATGACAGAGTCCCAACGCCACAATGCCATTCTCGATCTCTTGCATCGCAAGGGGCAAATCTCCGTGGCGGACGTGATCGCGGCGTTTGACATCTCTCCGGCCACCGCGCGCCGGGACATCAACAAACTGAATGAAATTGGCAAATTGCGCAAAGTGCGCAACGGCGCCGAAGCCACGCAAACCCCGCGCCCGGCCTGGACGCCGCTCAACATCCATCAAACCCAGCATCTCGATGAAAAAATGCGCATCGCGGCAGCGGCGGCGCAACTCTGTCAGCCGGGCGAGAGCGTGGTGATCAACTGCGGTTCCACCGCATTTCTGCTGGGGCGTGAAATTTGCGGCAAGCCGGTTCAGGTGATCACCAACTACCTGCCGCTGGCCAACTACCTGATCGAACAGGACCATGACAGCGTGGTGATCATGGGTGGCCAGTACAACAAGACTCAGTCGATTACCCTGGCGCCTCAGGACGGCGACGCGACGCTGTACGCCGGGCACTGGATGTTCACCAGCGGTATCGGCCTTACCGCCGAGGGTTTGTATAAAACGGATATGCTGACCGCCATGGCGGAGCAAAAGATGCTCAACTACGTCGGTAAACTGGTGGTGCTGGTCGACAGCAGCAAAGTCGGCCAACGCGCCGGCATGCTGTTCAGCCGCACCGAGCAAATCGCCATGGTGATCACCGGCCGCGCTGCCAATCCGGCGATCGTTGAGCAACTGCGTCAACAGGGCGTTGAAGTGCTGCTGGTGTGACAAAACCACACCCTTGCTCTGGTCTTAAACGCCGCAGAGTTGGTTACAATAGCGGCGTCCCCCAATTACGAGGCAGTCAGCAGTATGGAACAGTTCGAAGCGATCAACGTTGAGCAAGCGTACGCCCGCTGGAAAGAGGGCAGCGCCGCCCTGGTCGACATCCGCGATCCGCAAAGTTTTGAAGCCGGGCATACGCCGGGCGCCTTTCACCTCACCAACGCCACCCTGTCGGCCTTTATGCAGCAAAACGACTTCGAGCGGCCGGTAATGGTGATGTGCTACCACGGCAACAGCAGCCGCAGCGCGGCGCAGTACCTGCTGCACCAGGGGTTCGACGCGGTCTACAGTATCGACGGCGGCTTCGAGGCCTGGGCCCGCCAGTATCCGCAAGACGTGGAAACCTCTGCCTGATCCCCGCCGCCCGCCGTGCGTCGGCGGGCTTCCCCTTCGATTTTGTGCGCGTTTTCGCGGGTTTTTCGCAGATCCGTTTGCCAGCGCTCAGGATTTCGACGTTATAATCGGCCGTCAGGGTCGCCGGCGGGCAAGCCGCGGCCAAAATCATTCACTTACGACGGAAGAGCAATGGTTAGAGTAATCGCCGTATCCAACCCGCGCCTGGCGCTGGCCTTTGTCGACTATATGGCGACCCAGGGCATCCGGCTTGAGCTGCGCAACAGCGGCGAGGCGGCGGAAATCTGGCTGGCCGACGACGTTCACCTCGAGCAGGTGCAACACGAGCTGCAGCAGTTTCTGACCGATCCGCTCAACCGCCGTTATCAGGCCGCCAGTTGGCAGACCGGCCATACCGACGCCGGCCTGCACTATCAGAGCGAATCCTATCTGCACACCCTGCGCAGCAAGGCCGGGCCGCTGACGCTCGGCGTGATGGTGCTGTGCATTGCGGTCTATATTCTGATGCAGGCGCTGGGCGACGACACCGTGATGTACTGGCTCTCCTGGCCGCAAAACAGCAGCCAATACACACAGCTGTGGCGCTGGGTCAGCCATGCGTTCCTGCACTTCTCCCTGCTGCATATTCTGTTTAACCTGATGTGGTGGTGGTATCTCGGCGGCCAGATGGAAAAACGCCTCGGCGCCGGCAAGCTGTTCGTGCTGGCGGTGGTGTCGGCCTTCTTCAGCGGCTGGGCGCAATCGCTGTTCAGCGGCGCGCTGTTCGGCGGGCTGTCGGGCGTGGTTTATGCGCTGATGGGCTATGTGTGGCTAACGGGCGAACGGGCGCCGGAGCGCGGCCTGATGCTGCCGCGCGGCCTGATGGCGTTCTCGGTGCTGTGGCTGGTGGCCGGATATTTCGATATTTTAGGAATGTCGATCGCCAACGCGGCACACGTAGCCGGTTTAGTGTTAGGGTTATTGATGGCATTTTGGGATACGCGCCATCGCGCACACAACGAACAATAACAGCCGGGAGCTGTGCCCAGCGGGCATAGCGGGCGTTTTAGGGGATTATCGTGAAGCAAACACAGCGTCATGACGCAATTATCGAGCTGGTGCGCCTGCAGGGTTACGTCAGCACGGAAGAGCTGGTCGAACATTTTGACGTCAGCCCGCAAACGATTCGCCGCGATTTGAATGACCTGGCCGACCAGAACAAGATCCAGCGTCACCACGGCGGCGCGGCGCTGCCTTCCAGCTCGGTCAACGCTGCCTATAACGATCGCAAGGTGATGTGGTCGGAAGAGAAGGCCCGCATCGCGCAGCGCGTCGCCAGCCAGATCCCGGACGGCGCCACGCTGTTCATCGATATCGGCACCACGCCGGAAGCGGTGGCCCATGCGCTGATGAACCACAAGAACCTGCGCGTGGTCACCAACAACCTCAACGTCGCCACCCTGCTGACCGCCAAGGAAGACTTCCGTCTGATCCTGGCCGGCGGCGAAGTGCGCACCCGCGACGGCGGCATCATGGGCGAAGCCACCCTGGACTTCATCTCTCAATTCCGCCTCGATTACGGCATTCTCGGCATCAGCGGCATCGATATGGACGGCTCGCTGCTCGAATTCGACTATCACGAAGTGCGCACCAAACGCGCGATTATCGAAAATTCCCGCTGCGTAATGCTGGTCACCGACCACTCCAAATTCGGCCGCAACGCCATGGTCAACCTGGGCAACATGAACCTGATCGACTACCTGTTTACCGACCAGCTGCCGCCGCCGAGCGTGATGAAAATCATCGAGCAGTACGACGTGCAGCTGGAGCTGTGCTGATCCGCCGTTAATCCGCGGGGCGCGCCGCCGCCCCGTTTCCCACCCCCGACGCCCCCTTTTCGACAGCCGTTTGCCCGCCCGCGCCATATCCTTATAATTTATGTGCCTATCATCACCAAACTGTTACCTTTATCACGCCTAAATGTTTTTGTTTGGTTAAGTCTTGGCTTGCTTGTTGGTTTTTGATTACAATCATGAGCGAAAACGAACATGAAAGAGCTATTTCGAACATCTGGAGGAAGATGACGTGGAAACCAAAGACTTGATCGTTATCGGTGGCGGCATCAACGGTGCCGGCATCGCGGCGGATGCTGCCGGGCGCGGGCTGTCGGTACTGCTACTGGAAGCGCAAGACTTGGCCTGTGCTACGTCTTCCGCCAGTTCCAAACTGATCCACGGTGGCCTGCGCTACCTGGAACACTACGAATTCCGTTTGGTGAGCGAAGCGCTGGCCGAACGTGAAGTGCTGCTGAAGCTGGCGCCGCACATCGCGTTCCCAATGCGTTTCCGCCTGCCGCACCAGCCGCACCTGCGCCCGGCCTGGATGATCCGTATCGGCCTGTTCCTGTACGATCACCTGGGCAAACGCACCAGCCTGCCGGGCAGCAAGGGCTTGCGCTTTGGACCAGAGTCGGTGCTGAAGCCTGAATTGAAGCGCGGTTTCGAATATTCCGACTGCTGGGTCGACGATGCTCGCCTGGTGGTGCTGAACGCGCAGGAAGTGGAAAAACGCGGCGGCGAAGTGCGCACCCGCACCAAAGTGACCCGCGCATGGCGTGAAAACGGCATGTGGATGGTGGAAGCGGTCGATATCGACAGCGGCAAAACCTTCACCTGGCGCGCCAAAGGCCTGGTGAACGCCACCGGCCCGTGGGTGAAAAACTTCTTCGACGACGGCCTGAAGCTGAAATCGCCTTACGGCATCCGCCTGATCAAAGGCAGCCACATCGTGGTGCCGCGCGTACACGATCAGCCGCAGTCTTACATTCTGCAGAACGAAGACCACCGCATCGTGTTCGTGATCCCGTGGAATGACGAGTTCTCCATCATCGGCACCACCGACGTGGAGTACAAAGGCGATCCGAAGGACGTGAAGATCGACGAGAACGAAATCGCTTATCTGCTGAAAGTGTACAACGATCACTTCAAGAAGCAGCTGGGCCGCGACGACATCGTCTGGACATACTCCGGCGTGCGTCCGCTGTGCGACGACGAATCCGATTCGCCGCAGGCGATCACCCGCGATTACACGCTGGACGTGCACGACGAGCAAGGCAAGGCGCCGCTGCTGTCGGTCTTCGGCGGCAAGTTGACCACCTACCGCAAGCTGGCCGAGCACGCGATGGAAAAACTGGCCCACTACTACCCAGGCTGCGGCCCGGCGTGGACCAAAAACGCCACGCTGCCGGGCGGTGACATCGGCGGCGATCGCGACGGCTACGCGGCCAAACTGCGCCGTGCACACGGCTGGCTGCCGGAAGCCCTGGCGCGCCGCTATGCCCGCACCTACGGCAGCCAGAGCGAGCTGATCCTGGCCGGCGCCAACGGCCTCGCCGATCTGGGCGAAGATTTCGGCCACGGTCTGTATGAAGCCGAACTGCGCTACCTGACCGAGAAAGAGTGGGTCGTAGAGCTGGACGACGCCATCTGGCGCCGCACCAAGCTGGGCATGTGGCTGGACGAAGCGCAGCAGGCGCGAGTGAAAGCCTGGCTGGCGGAACACGCGAAAACGAAAGCGCTGTCGCTGGCTTCCTGAGCCGCAGCGTAACGAAGAAAGGGCCGGTTATCCGGCCCTTTTCTTTGCTCTTCCTCGCACGCTTTACAGCTTCACCGGCTGAATGTGCCAGATTTCATCCGCATATTCCTGAATGGTGCGATCGGAGGAGAAGTAGCCCATGTTGGCGATATTCAGCACCGCGCGCCGCGTCCACTCGTCCTGATTGAGATACACCTCGTCCACCTTGTCCTGCGTGTCCACGTAGCTGCGGTAATCCGCCAGCAGCTGGTAGTGATCGCCCAGGTTGACCAGCGAGTCGAACAAATTGCCATAGCGTTTCGGCTCTTCCGGGCTGAACACGCCGGTGGCGATCTGCGTCAGCGCCTGATGCAGCTCCGGGTCTTGCTCATAGTACTGGCGCGGGTTGTAACCGTTGCGGCGCAGTTCCTCCACCTGCTCGGCGGTATTGCCGAAGATAAAGATATTCTCCTCCCCTACGTGCTCGCGCATCTCGACGTTGGCGCCGTCCAGCGTACCGATGGTCAGCGCGCCGTTCAGCGCGAACTTCATGTTGCTGGTGCCCGAGGCCTCGGTGCCCGCCAGCGAGATCTGTTCCGACAGATCCGCCGCCGGGATAATGATCTGCGCCAGGCTGACGCCGTAGTTCGGAATGAACACCACCTTCAGCTGGGTATGCACGCGCGGATCGTTGTTGATCACTTTGGCCACGTCGTTGATCAAGCGGATGATCTGTTTGGCGGCATAGTAGGCCGAGGCCGCCTTGCCGGCGAAGATCACCACCCGCGGCACGCGCTCGATCTCCGGATCGTCCAGCAGACGGTTATACAGCGTGATGACGTGCAGCACGTTGAGCAGCTGCCGTTTGTACTCGTGGATGCGCTTGATCTGCACGTCGAACAGCGCATCCGGGTTGACCACCACGTTGAGCGTTTTGGCGATGTACAGCGCCAGCCGCTCCTTGTTCTGCCGCTTGGCGCGCTGCACCGCCTGCAGGAAACTCGGGTAATCGACGTTGGCTTTGATCTCGCTCAGTTGGCTGAGATCGGTGCGCCAGGTTTGGCCGATGCAGTCGTCCAGCACCGCCGCCAGCGGCGGGTTGGCCAGCGCCAGCCAACGGCGCGGCGTCACCCCGTTGGTTTTGTTGCAGAAACGATTGGGGAACAGCCGGGCGAAGTCGGCGAACAGCGACTGCACCATCAGCTCGGAATGCAGGGCGGAAACGCCGTTGACCTTGTGGCTGGCCACCACCGCCAGCCACGCCATGCGCACCCGGCGGCCGTTGGTTTCGTCGATGATCGAGACCCGCGCCAGCAGGTCGTTGTCGCCCGGCGCCACTTCCTGCACCATCTTGAGGAAGTGATCGTTGATTTCGAAAATCAGCTGCAGGTGGCGCGGCAAGATGCGGCCAATCATGTCCAGCGGCCAGGTCTCCAGCGCTTCGCTCATCAGCGTGTGGTTGGTGTAAGAAAACACCTGCTCCACCACTTCCCAGGCGTCGAGCCACTTGAATTTGTGCTCGTCGATCAGCCGGTGCATCAGCTCGGGAATCGACAAGACCGGGTGAGTGTCGTTGAGGTGAATGGCGATCTTGTCCGCCAGGTTGTCGAAGGTTTTGTGCATCAGCCAATGGCGGTTGAGGATGTCCTGCACCGTCGCCGACACCAGGAAATACTCCTGCCGCAGCCGCAGCTCACGCCCGGAGGAGGTCGAGTCGTCCGGATACAGCACGCGCGACACGTTCTCCGAGTGGTTTTTATCCTCCACCGCGGCGAAATAATCGCCCTGGTTGAACTTGCCGAGGTTGATCTCGTTACTGGCCTGCGCGCCCCACAGCCGCAGGGTGTTGGTGGCGTCGGTGTCGAAACCGGGGATCACCTGATCGTAGGCGATGGCCACGACCTCTTCGGTCTCCAGCCAGCGCGCCTTGGCGCCCTCCTGCTGCACGCGGCCGCCGAAGCGCACCTTGTAGCGGGTGTTGTGGCGCGGAAACTCCCACGGATTGCCGTACTCCAGCCAGTAGTCCGGCGACTCCATCTGTTGGCCGTTGACGATGTTCTGCTTGAACATGCCGTACTCGTAGCGAATGCCGTAACCGCGCCCCGGCAGCGCCAGCGTCGCCAGCGAATCGAGGAAGCAGGCCGCCAGGCGGCCCAGACCGCCGTTGCCGAGGCCAGGGTCGTTCTCTTCTTCCAGCAGTTCACCCAGGCTCAACCCCATTTCGTTCAGCGCGTTGTCGATATCCTGATAGATGCCCATCGACAGCAGCGCGTTCGACAGGGTGCGGCCGATCAGAAACTCCATCGACAGGTAATACACCTGCCGCACGTCCTGCGACAGCTGGGCGCGGTTGGAACGCAGCCAGCGTTCAACCATGCGATCGCGCACCGCGAACAGCACGGCGTTCAGCCAGTCGTGCCGGTTGGCGATGGCCGGATCCTTGCCGACGATAAACATCAGCTTATAGGCGATGGAGTGTTTCAGCGCTTCCACACTGACCGTAGGTGAGGTGTAACTAAACGGTGAAGTCATGGCTTTTTAATCCCTTGTAGGGAGCCCAGCCATTCGCCGCGGAATAGCGGGCCCCGCTGAACATGGACGCGGCACGCCGCGCCCCGACAATCAACCCAAACGGCTGCCCGCCGCGCGTCAACCCGAGACGCGAAACGCGGGCTATAAACGTTGATAAAGCGATAAATACTCTTTCGCCGCCACCGGCCAGCCGAAGTCCACGCTCATGGCGTGGCGCTGAACGTGGCGCCAGTGTTTCGGCCGGCTCCACAGCACCATGGCGCGGCGGATGGCGTTGCCCAGCGCGACGGCGTCGCAATCGTCGAACACGAAGCCGCTGGCGGTGCCGTCGGCCAGGTTCTCCAGCGCGCAGTCCACCACCGTGTCCGCCAGCCCGCCGGTGCGGCGCACCAGCGGCAGCGTGCCGTATTTCAGGCCGTAGAGCTGCGTCAGGCCGCAGGGCTCGAAGCGGCTCGGCACCAGAATCACGTCGGCGCCGCCGATGATGCGGTGGGAGAAGGATTCGTGATAGCCGATCTGCACCCCAACCTGCTCGGGATAATCGGCGGCGGCGGCCAGAAACGCCTGTTGCAGCACCGCATCGCCGGCGCCCAGCAGCGCCAGCTGCCCGCCCTGCGCCAGCAGTTCAGGCAGTGCCTGCAGCACCAGATCCAGGCCTTTTTGGCTGGTCAATCGGCTCACCACCGCGAACACCGGCAGCGATTCATCCACCTTCAGCCCCATGGCCTTTTGCAGATGCAGCTTGTTTTTGACCTTGCTTTTCAGATCGTCAGCGTCGTAGCGGGCGCTCAGCCGCGGGTCGCGGGCCGGATCCCAAATGTTGTCGTCCACCCCGTTGAGGATGCCGCTCAGCCTGCCCTGCCGCTGCCGCTCCTGCAGCAGCCCCTCCATGCCGTAGCCGAACTCCGGCCGGGTGATCTCGCGCGCATAGGTCGGGCTGACGGCGGTCACGTGGTCGGCATAAAACAGCCCGGCCTTGAGGAACGACATCTGGCCGTAGAACTCCAGGCCATAAACATCGTAAAACGACGCCGGCAGCCACAGCTCGGTCACGTGATGGGCAGAGAACAGCCCTTGATAGGCCAGGTTGTGCACCGTAAACACCGAGCGCGCCGGGTGGCCGTTGGCGGCCAGATAGGCGCAGCTCAGGCCGGCGTGCCAGTCGTGGGCATGCACCAGCTGCGGGCGCCAGTAGCGATCCAGCCCCTTGGCCAGCTCGCAGGCCATCCAGCCCAGCAGCGCAAAGCGGCGGTGGTTGTCGGGGTAGGCGTACATGGACTGATCGTGGTACGGGCTGCCCGGCCGGTCATACAGCCAGGGCGCATCGATGAGATAGATGCCCACGCCATGGTAGGTGCCGTAACGCAGGCCGACCCGGCCGGCGAACGAGTCGATTTTCGCCACCAGCGAGGTGTCGGGGATGCCGTTGCGTACGTCAGGGAAAGCGGGCAATAGCACCCGAACATCGGCGCCTTCGGCGATTTGCGCCGCCGGCAGCGCGCCAACCACGTCTGCGAGTCCACCCGTTTTCAGCAGGGGGAACATTTCAGAACATACGTGTAAGACCTGCATTATCACTCCTGAAAGTCGGCCGAAGGCCTCTGGATAAGAAATAAAGCAGGCTTGCCGCTGTTATGCGTGCCGCGTTGCGCAAGCCATCGAACCGTTCATCAGGCGGCAGGCTATCGTTCTGCCGCCCACGTTAACTCACAATTTTGACAACATTTCGCGCGTCACCAGCACGATGCCGCCTTCCGAGCGATAAAAACGCTTGCTGTCCTCATCGGCGTTTTCCCCGATCACCATGCCTTCCGGAATGTGGCAGGCGCGGTCGATGATGCAGCGCCGCAGGCGGCAGGAACGGCCGACGTTCACGTCCGGCAACAATACGGTAGAGTCGATGGTGCAGAACGAGTTCACTCGCACGCGCGGGAACAGCACCGAATGCACCACCACCGAGCCCGAGACGATACAGCCGCCGGACACCAGCGAGTTCATGGTCATGCCGTGGCTGCCGGAGCGATCCTGCACGAACTTGGCCGGCGGCAGCGGCTCCATGTGGGTGCGGATCGGCCAGGCGCGGTCGTACATGTCCAGCTCCGGCGTCACCGACGCCAGATCGAGGTTGGCGCGCCAGTAGGCGTCCAGCGTGCCCACATCGCGCCAGTACGGCGGCAGATCGGGGTTGGAGGTCACGCAGGACAAGGTAAACGGATGCGCCCACGCCGCCTGCTGCGCGGTGATTTTCGGGATCAGATCCTTGCCGAAATCGTGGCTGGAGCCGGGGGTCGACATATCCTCTTCCAGCAGCTGAAACAGGTAGGCGGCATTAAAAATATAGATGCCCATGCTGGCCAGCGACATATCCGGGTTGCCCGGCATCGCCGGCGGGTTGGCGGGTTTCTCCAGAAACTCGATGATGCGGTCGCTTTCATCCACCTTCATCACGCCGAATTCGCCGGCTTCGCTGCGCGGCACCGGCAGGCAGGCCACGGTGCACTGGGCGCCCTTCTCGACGTGGTCTATCAGCATGCGCGAGTAATCCATCTTGTAGATATGGTCGCCCGCCAGGATCACCACGTATTCGGCCTCATAGCGGCGGATGATGTCCAGGTTCTGGTACACCGCGTCGGCGGTGCCTTTGTACCAATGCTCGGTGCTGAGGCGCTGCTGGGCCGGCAGCAGATCGACGAACTCGTTCATTTCCTCGTTGAGAAACGACCAGCCGCGCTGAATGTGCTGCACCAGCGTGTGCGACTGGTATTGGGTGATCACGCCGATGCGGCGAATGCCGGAGTTCAGGCAGTTCGACAGGGCGAAATCGATGATGCGGAACTTGCCGCCAAAGTGGACGGCGGGCTTGGCGCGGGTGGAGGTCAAATCTTTCAGGCGCGAGCCGCGGCCGCCGGCCAGGATCAGCGCTACGGATTTAATCGGCAGCTGGCGCGCCAACATCAGGGGGTCTTTATTTTCAAACCTAACCATAGCGGACTCCTTTTATTATTTCCGTACCAGAACGCAAAGCGAGCGCGCGGCCTGGTGCCAGGCGGGTAACACCGCCCGTGAGTCTTCCTGAGTGAACGGGGCGACAACCTGCCAATCGCCTTCCGGCAACCTCATCTCCACCGTTTGCGGCGTGGCGTTGACCAGCAGCAGCCAGCGCTGCGACAGCAGGATCTGCATGAGCAGATCGCCTTGCTCCCACTGCTGCGCGTCGAGCGGCTGCCCTTGCGCATTCAGCCACTGCACGTTGCCGTCGTCCTGCTGCCACCAGCGGTCCTGTTGCAACGCGGGGATCTGGCGGCGCAGCGCGATCAGCGCCGCGACGTAATCGGTCAACGCGTCATCCGCCGTGGCCCAATCGAGCCAGGTGGTGGCGTTGTCCTGACAATAGGCGTTGTTGTTCCCCTGCTGGCTGTGTCCCTGTTCATCGCCGGCCAGCAGCATCGGCGTTCCCTGGGACAGCAACAGCGTGGCGAGCATCGCCCGCTGGCTGGCCCTGCGGCGTTGCACAATGGCGTCGTCGGCGACCAGGCCTTCCACTCCGTGGTTGTTGCTGAAATTGCGATCGCTGCCGTCACGGTTGCCTTCGCCGTTCGGCTGGTTGTGTTTCTCGTTGAAGCTGACCACGTCCTGCAGGGTAAAACCGTCATGGGCGGTCAGCATGTTGACGGTGGCGTAAGGCGCCCGCCCGCGCTGGTTGTACAGATCGCTGGAGGCGGCGAAACGCCGGGCGAACTGGCCGAGCGACACGCCGCTCTGCAGCCAGAAACGGCGCATGTCGTCGCGATAATGGTCGTTCCATTCGGCGAAGCGGCCGGGGAACGCCCCCACCTGATAGCCGCCGGGGCCAACGTCCCAGGGTTCGGCGATCAGCTTGCAGCGCGACAGCACATCGTCCGCCAGCATCGCCTGGAACAGCGGCGCATCGCGATCGAATCCCGGCGTGCGGCCGAGCACGCTGCCCAGATCGAAGCGGAAACCGTCGACGTGGCACTCCCGTACCCAAAAACGCAGGCAATCCATCACCCAGGCCACGCCCTGCGGCTGATCGAGCCGCAGGGTGTTGCCGCAGCCGGTGTCGTTGACGTAGTCACCTTCCGGCGTCAGCCAGTAGTAGCTCTGGTTATCGATGCCGCTCAGCGACAGCATCGGCCCGTCCCTATCCAGCTCGGCGCTGTGGTTGAACACCACGTCGAGGATCACCTCGATGCCGGCTTGGTGCAGCGCCTTGACCGCATCGCGAAATTCGTTCAGCGGCGTGCCGTCGGTGCTCAGGCTGGCGTAGCGGTTGTCCGGCGCATAGGGCGCCAGCACGTTATAGCCCCAGTAGTTGATCAGCCCCAGCCGCTGCAGCCGCGGTTCGGAGGTATGTTGCTGCACCGGCAGCAGTTCCAGCGCGGTGATGCCGAGGCGTTTGAAGTGGGCGATCATCACCGGGTGCCCCAGCGCGGCGAAACTGCCGCGCAGCGCCGGCGGGATCTTCGGGTGCAGCAGCGTCAGGCCGCGCACGTGCGCTTCGTAAATCACCGTCTGCCCCCAGGGCGTGGCGGGCGGGCGATCGTCCTGCCAGTCGTACTGTTCGTCCACCACCACGCATTTCGGCATCAGCTCGGCGCTGTCGTGCGGATCAGGCTGTTCGTAACCGCCGTGCAGGTGCGGGTGATCCGCCACCGGCCCCTCCACCGCGCGCGCGGCCGGATCGAGCGCCAGCTTGTTGGGGTTGAAACGCTGCCCGTTCGCCGGGTCGAACGGGCCGTAGACCCGGTAACCGTAACGTTGCCCCGGCCTGCCGCCCGGCAAATAGCCATGCCAGATATCGCCGCTGCGCGCCGGCAGCGGCAGGCGCACTTCGCGTTGCTGGCCGTCGAACAGGCACAGCTCCACCCGCTCGGCGTGCGCCGAGTACAGGGTAAAGTTGATGCCTTCGCCGTCGTAATGCGCGCCCAGCGGCGCGGCGAGGCCGGCCGTCAGCTCCGTCATGGCGCCTCCCGCAGCAGATAAATGGTCGCCAGCGGCGGCAGCGTCACGCAGATGGAAAAGTCGCGGCCGTGGCTGCCGACCGCTTCGGAAGAGACCCGCCCCTGATTGCCGGCGTTGCTGCCGTGATAGTGGTGCGAATCGGTATTGAGGATCTCGCGATAGTCGCCGGCGCGTGAGAGGCCGATGCGGTAGCGGTAGCGCGGCACCGGGGTAAAGTTGCTGATGGCGATCAGCTCATTGCCCTGCGAATCGTAGCGCGCGAACGCGAACACCGAGTTGTCGTGATCGTCGACCACCAGCCACTCGAAGCCGTCCGGGCGGTAGTCGCGCTCATACAGCGGCGCCTGCTGCCGGTAGCAGTGGTTCAGATCGCGCACCAGCCGCTGCACGCCGTTGTGCCAGTTATCCAGCCCCTCCAGCAAATGCCAATCGAGGCTGGTATCGAAATTCCACTCGCGCCCCTGCGCGAACTCGCAGCCCATAAACAGCAGCTTTTTGCCCGGATGCGCCCACATAAACCCGTAATAGGCGCGCAGGTTGGCGAACTTTTGCCAGGCGTCGCCCGGCATGCGGTCGAGGATCGATTTTTTGCCGTGCACCACTTCATCGTGCGAGATAGGCAACACGAAGTTCTCGGTGTAGGCATACAGCATGCCGAAGGTCATCTGGTTGTGGTGATACTTGCGGTGCACCGGATCGCACTTCATGTAATTGAGCGTGTCGTGCATCCAGCCGAGGTTCCACTTGTAGTGGAATCCCAGGCCATTGGCGTCCGGCGGCAGGGTGACGCCGGGATAGTCGGTGGACTCCTCCGCCAACGTCACCGCGCCCGGCTGCGCCTGGCCGATAGTCTGGTTGGTATAACGCAGGAAGGCGATCGCCTCCAGGTTCTCGTTGCCGCCGTAGTAATTCGGCACCCACTCGCCGTCGGCGCGGCTGTAGTCGCGATAGATCATCGACGCCACCGCATCGACCCGCAGCGCGTCGATACCGAAGCGCTCCAGCCAATACAGCGCGTTGCCCGCCAGGTAGTTGCGCACCTCGTGGCGGCCGTAGTTGTAGATCAGCGTATTCCAGTCCTGGTGGTAGCCTTCGCGCGGATCGGCGTATTCGTACAGCGCGGTGCCGTCAAAATTCGCCAGGCCGTAGGCGTCGCTCGGGAAATGCCCCGGCACCCAATCGAGGATCACGTTGATGCCCGCCTCATGCGCCGCCGCCACGAACGCCCGGAAATCGGCCGGCGTGCCGAAGCGCCGGGTCGGCGCATACAGCCCCAGCGGCTGGTAGCCCCAGCTGCCGTCGAACGGGTGCTCGTTGATCGGCAGCAGCTCGATATGGGTGAATCCCATGTCCTTCACATAGTCGATAAGCTGCACCGCCAGCTCGCCGTAGCTGAGCCAGAAATGGTTGTCGGTGTGGCGGCGCCATGAGCCGAGATGCACCTCGTAGATGGCGATCGGCTGGTCAAAATCGTTGGCGCGGCGGCGCGCCTGCGTCGACGGCACCACCTCCGGCAGCGGCGCCACCAGCGAGGCGGTGTCCGGGCGCATCTGCGCCTCGAAGGCGTAAGGATCGGCTTTCAGCTGGGTATTGCCGTAGCAATCGACGATTTCATATTTGTACAGCTGGCCGGCCCGCACGCCGGGCAGGAACAGCTCCCAGATGCCGTTTTCACGCCGCAGACGCATCGGATGGCGGCGGCCGTCCCAGAAGTTGAACTCCCCCACCACCGAGACGCGCTGGGCGTTGGGCGCCCAAACGGCAAAGCTGACGCCGTCGACGTCATCCAACGTGGCGAGGTGAGCCCCCAGGCGTTCATAGGGGCGCAGGTGCGTGCCCTCGGCCAATAGCCAGCTGTCGATGTCCTGCAGCAGCGGGCCGAACCGATAGGGATCGTCGACGGTCTGTTGGTGATCGCGCCAGCTGACCTGCAGCTGATAGCGGAAAGGATTTTTGCGCCGCGGCACCACGGCACTGAAGAAGCCGCGCGGATCGTCGCAGTTCAACTGCACCAGACGCCGGCCGGTTTGCTGTTCCACCAGCCAGACTGCGCCAGCGTCCGGCAGCAGCGCGCGCACCTGCAGACCGTTATCGGTCGCATGCATGCCAAGCAGAGCAAAGGGGTCGGCGTAATGGCCGGAGATGATCTGATCAATCACGTCACGATCGGGAAGTACAGGCATAGTCTTCTTCCTTAGATTAACAGCATGATCTAAGCACGGCTTGTTGGTTATTCCTTGGCCGTTTTTGTCATCATGCAATGCATTCGGTATCCAAAGCGTGATTGCGGTCGGTTATTGACCAATCTTTACTCTGCCGACCTGAATTTCGCTCTTTATGCTTATTTTTTGAAATATTTCAGTCATGGTGAAAAATTGTTCGCCCATGCGTTAAGCATAGCCAATGTCTGTTAAAAACTGCTCAGCATTGCTCAGGAAAATTCTTCATTAAGAAAACTGCCAGCCTGGCGGCGCCGGCATGCGGCGGCCGACGAGGAGATATGCGGGGTACAGCTCATTGAAGCAGGGCTTGCGATGACGTTGCCCGACGCGGACGCGGCGAACAAAAAAGTGGAAAATAAGGCTTTAGGGGGCTGAAAGCAGCCAGCCCCCAGGAAGTGCGGGTTTACAGCAGAATACGCAGCATGCGGCGCAGCGGCTCGGCCGCGCCCCACAGCAGCTGGTCGCCCACGGTGAACGCCGACAGGTACTCCGGCCCCATATTCAGCTTGCGCAGACGGCCGACCGGCGTATTCAGCGTGCCGGTCACCGCCGCCGGCGTCAGTTCGCGCATGGTCAGCTCACGGTCGTTCGGGATCACGCGCACCCAGTCGTTGTGCGTCGCCAGCATCTGCTCGATTTCCGGCAGCGACACGTCTTTTTTCAGCTTCAGGGTGAACGCCTGGCTGTGGCAGCGTAGCGCGCCGACGCGCACGCACAGACCATCGACCGGGATCACGCTGCCGGTGTTCAGAATCTTGTTGGTTTCCGCCTGGCCTTTCCACTCTTCGCGGCTCTGGCCGTTGTCGAGCTGCTTGTCGATCCACGGGATCAGGCTGCCGGCCAGCGGCACGCCGAAGTTATCGGTCGGCAGTTTGCCGCTGCGGGTGGCCTCGGTCACCTTACGCTCGATATCCAGAATGGCGGAAGCCGGATCCTGCAGCTCTTTCGCCACGTCGGCATGCAGCATGCCCATCTGGGTCAGCAGTTCGCGCATGTGGCGCGCGCCGCCGCCGGAGGCCGCCTGATAGGTGGCGACCGACGCCCACTCCACCAGATCGTTGGCGAACAGGCCGCCGAGCGACATCAGCATCAGGCTGACGGTGCAGTTGCCGCCGACGAAGGTTTTGATGCCGTTGTCCAGGCCCTGCTGAATCACCGCGTGGTTGACCGGATCCAGGATGATGATGGCGTCGTCCTGCATGCGCAGCGAAGAGGCCGCGTCGATCCAGTACCCCTGCCAACCGCTGGCGCGCAGCTTAGGATACACTTCGTTGGTATAATCGCCGCCCTGACAGGTAATAATGATATCGAGCGCGCTCAGCGCGTCGATATCATACGCATCCTGCAGCGTGCCCTGCTGGCCGCCGAAGGCCGGCGCGGCGGAACCGTGCTGCGAGGTGGAGAAAAAGACCGGGCGAATGGCGTCGAAATCGCGCTCTTCCGTCATGCGTTGCATGAGAACCGAGCCGACCATTCCGCGCCAACCGATGAAACCAACGTTTTTCATAATATCTATGTCCCGCCCGGATAAGGGCTTATGTAGGTGATAACGAGTTGTGTGCAATATCTCCTCACCTTACAAAATGTCGGCGCGGGCGCAAAGTGAATTTATTCGATGGCTGGGGATTTCTCAGCAATCCTTCTTATAGGCAAGGACGCGGCCGGAAAGGCCGAGGCGTTTTCCCGATCACGAGGTCACCATGACAGAGATGATTTCCGCTACGGTATTGCTGTTTTTAATTATGGATCCGCTGGGCAACCTGCCGATTTTCATGTCGGTGCTCAAGCATCTGGAACCGCGCCGCCGCCGGGTAGTGCTGATCCGCGAGCTGCTGATCGCCCTGCTGCTGATGCTGATCTTCCTGTTCGCCGGCGAGAAAATTCTGGCGTTCCTCAACCTGCGCACCGAAACCGTCTCCATTTCCGGCGGCATCATCCTGTTTCTGATCGCCATCAAGATGATTTTCCCCACGCAGGAGGGGAACAGCTCCGGGCTGTCCGCCGGCGAAGAACCCTTCCTGGTGCCGCTGGCGATCCCGCTGGTGGCCGGGCCGTCGATTCTGGCGGCGCTGATGCTGCTGTCGCACCAGTATCCGCATCAGCTGCCCCATCTGGTGGCGGCGCTGTTGATCGCCTGGGGCCTCTCTGCGGCCATTTTGCTGATGTCGAACCTGTTCCTGCGCCTGCTGGGCAGCAAAGGCGTCAGCGCGCTGGAACGGTTGATGGGGCTGATTCTGGTGATGCTGTCGACCCAGATGTTCCTGGACGGCATACGGGCTTACATGAAGCTGTAGGCGCCTGGCGGCGCCGACGACGGCCCGCGCTCAGCGGGCGGTGATGCGGTTGATGCAGGCGAGCGTGTCGGCGACCACGCCGTCCAGCGGCTGGTTGATGTCGATCGCCTGCACATCCGGCTCCTGCTCGCCCGGCTCTTCCAGCGTGGCGAACTGCGAAACCAGCATCTGCGGTTTGAAGAAGTGGCCCTTGCGCTGTTTCAGGCGCTCCTCAATCACCGTCTTGTCCCCTTTCAGGTAGAGGAAATGCAGGTTGCGATTGCCTTCGCGCAGGCGGTCGCGATAGCTTTTTTTCAGCGCCGAACACACCAGCAGCGACACCGGATTGGTGCGTTGCATGGCGAAGATGGCGTCGTTCAAGGCCGCCAGCCACGGGGCGCGATCGTTGTCGTCCAGCGCGTGCCCGGCGGCCATTTTGTTGATGTTGGCGCGCGGGTGCAGGTAATCGCCGTCCAGCATGGCGGCATCGGCCTCGTGGGCGACGGCGCTGGCCACGGCGGATTTGCCGCTGCCGGATACGCCCATCAGGATAAATACGTGATTCTGCGGATTACTCATTGTGTCATGCCCTTATGGGAACTGGCGCGAGCGCGCCAAATGCGTCCCGACTGATAAAGATACTCTGGAACGCCGACGCCCCGCAGGGCGCCGGATAAAGATTATACGACCGTCGCCAGCAGCAGGCAGCCCACCAGGCCGCACACCGAGATGATGGTTTCCAGCACCGACCAGGATTTGATGGTTTCCATGATGCTCAGGTTGAAGTACTCCTTGAACAGCCAGAAGCCCGGATCGTTAACGTGCGAGAAGATAACGCTGCCGGAACCGACCGCAATCACCATCAGCTCAGGGCTGACGCCGGTGGTGGCGATCAGCGGGGCGACGATGCCGCCGGCGGTGATCGCCGCTACGGTGGCGGAACCCAGCGCCAGACGCAGCGCGGCGGCGATTGACCAGGCCATCAGAATCGGCGAAACGTTGCTGCCTTCCATCAGGCCGGCGATGTACTGCTCGACGCCGCTGTCCACCAGCACCTGCTTGAAGGCGCCGCCGCCGCCGATGATCAACAGCATCATGGCGATGATTTTAATCGAATCGGTGATGGTGCCCATCACTTCATCCATGGTGCGGCCGCGGTTCAGGCCGAAGGTGAAGATAGCGATCAGCACGGCGATCAGGGTCGCCATCACCGGGTCGCCGAAGAACTCGGCGAAACGCAGCAGGCTGTGGCCCTTCGGCAACACCATTTCAGCGACCGCGCGCAGTGCCATCAGGATCACCGGCACCAGCGACGTGGCGACGCTGACGCCAAAGCTCGGCATCTCCGCTTCGGTAAAGGTTTTCGGGTTGTACAGGCCTTCCGGCACCGGCTTGTCGATGCCTTTCAGGAAGCGGGCATAAACCGGGCCGGCCAGGATCACCGTCGGGATCGCCAGCAGCGTGCCGTACAGCAGGGTTTTACCCATATCGGCATGGAAGATGGTGGCGATGGCGGTCGGGCCCGGGTGCGGCGGCAGGAAGCCGTGGGTCACCGACAGCGCGGCGGCCATCGGCACGCCGACGTACAGCAGCGGGATGCGCGCGGAGGCGGCGATGGTGAACACCAGCGGCAGCAGCAGCACGAAGCCCACTTCGTAGAACAGCGCGAAGCCGACGGTGAAGCCGGTCAGCACCACCGCCCATTGAATGTGTTTTCTGCCGAACTTGTCGATCAGCGTGGTGGCGATGCGCTGCGCGCCGCCACAGTCCGCCAGCAGCTTGCCGAGCATGGCGCCGAAGCCCATGATCAGCGCCAGGCTGCCCAACGTGCCGCCCACGCCGGCCTTGATGGAGCCGATGACTTTATCGACCGGCATGCCCTGTGCGATCCCGACCGCCAGGGCAACCAGCACCAGAGAGATAAAGCCGTTCAGCTTGAAGCGGATCATCAGCAGCAGCAGCAGCGCTACGCCGCCTGCAACAATCACTAATGGCATAATTTTTCTCCAACCTTTTATCGCGACTCTCTTTACGATAGGCGTAAAGCGTGCGGTTGTTTTATTTTTAGGCTCTTTCCCGGTGTTATAAGAAGAGCTGTAGGTGTTGTTGAGTCAGAGGTTCAGTCTTGCAGCAAGATGACCGCACACTCGTTGTTACCGGTATCATGATACCGGTAACAACGAGTGTGCCGGAACCGGGTAAGCGGCTAAAATTCGCGTTCTGGGACAGAGATCAAACTTATACCGGCAACGAGCGGCGGGCTTACAGGCGGGATAACCCGCGCGCCTCAGGGCGCGCTGCAAAAAGAAAGGGTGTTAAAACAGAACGTTAAAATGGCTCAGATACTGCCGCCGGGGATCACGGTGAAACCGACGTCCACCATGCGCGGGCACACCGTTTCGCCGCGCAGCCGAGCCAGCAAGCGCTCGGCGCCGATCTGCCCCATGCGTTCGCGCGGCGTCAGCACGCTGGCCAACTTCGGCACCATCACCTGGCCGATATCATGGCCGTGGAAACCGGCGATCGCCATGTCCTGCGGGATCGACAGCCCCTGCCGCTGGCACTCGAAGGCCGCGCCGATCGCCAGGTCATCGTTGGTGCAGAAGATACTGTCGATCTGCGGGTAGTCGCGCTGCGCCTGGCGCAGCAGCTCGCCGCCGGCGGAATAGGAGGAAGAGCGTGCGGTCATGATGCTGTACGGCTCCAGGCCGGATTCGCGCATCGCCTGCTCATACCCCTGCTGTTTGATGATGGTACGTTCATCCTGTCGGGCGCCGAAATAGACCACGTGACGGTGGCCGTGCGCGATGATCTGCTGGGTCATCTGGCGCGCCGCCTCGAAGTTGTTGAAGCCCACCGCCAGATCGATGCACGGCGAGACGCAGTCCATCAGCTCCACCACCGGAATGCCCGCCACCTCGATCATTTTCAGGGTGCGTGGCGTGTGATGGCGCTCAGACAGGATCAGGCCGTCGATATTGTAAGAAAGCAGCGAGGTCAGACGCTCTTCTTCACGCTCCGGCAGGTAGCCATAGTGCGCCAGCATGGTCTGGTAGTTGTGCGCGTCGGTGACGCTTTCGATGCCGCGCAGCACTTCGGCGAACACTTGGTTGGTCAGCGACGGCAACAGCACGCCAATCGCCCGGCTGGTGGCGTTGGAGAGGATGTCCGGCGCGCGGTTGGGGATGTAACCCAGCTCATCCAGCGCGACGGCGATTTTTTGCTGCAGGGCGGCAGAAACCTGGTCGGGATTGCGCAGATAACGGCTCACCGTCATCTTGGTCACGCCCACCTTGTCCGCCACATCCTGGAGTACCGGCCGTTTTTTCTTCATTATCAATGAACTGACTAACCGTGAATGGGCAGTCATTTTAGCAAAAAAAACGGCGGGCCGATATTGTCGGTTATGCGACGGCCAACAGAACTCACAGATTCTCCGCGCCAAGCGGAAACCGATAACCGCTACGTGCACTTCATCACACATTCGCCGTAATTTTTGGATCTCTCCACGCTTTTGGTGTATCCCTGACACAAATCTTCACTTAAATGAATATTTAAATGAGCCGCAGTCAATTTATAAAAAAAGAAGGGTTATCGCTGAGCTGTCTGGCGATGTACTTGCTGGGATGCCAACCGGGGGAGCGATTAAAAACGATTGGCGAACTGGCCCGCGACAACGCCCTGTCCATCGGTTTGATGCAGGCGGCGCTCAAGACACTGGAAAACGCAGGCTGCATAACCGTACAACGCAGCGGGCGCAACGGCAGCTTCTTAACCCATGTGGACTATAGGTCGCTGCTGGATTACGCCAACATTTCCCGCGTTGTTTGCGCCATGCCGTTACCCTATACCCGCGAGTACGAGGGGCTCGCCAGCGGATTGAAGCGCGAGTTTTCCGACGTACCGTTCTACTTCGCACATATGCGGGGAGCGGATATTCGCGTGGAATGTTTGCGCAATGGCATTTATGACCTGGCGGTCGTCTCGCGTCTGGCCGCCGAAGAGTATGTAAGCCGGCCGGAAAACGGGGTGAAGATCGCGGCGACGCTTGGAGAGCATTCTTGGGTATCGCATCAAATCATTCGCCGCCGCGGGGATCACGGCGCGGTGCGCAGAGTCGGCGTGGACTGCCGTTCGATGGACCAAAAGCTGCTGACGGATATGATTTATGACCCGGCGGCGGTCGCACGGGTGGAAATTCCTTACCACGACTGCCTGAGCCGGCTCGAAAACGGCACCATCGATGCCGTCGTCTGGAACGTCGAGAACCGCCAGGTGTTGGCCCGCTACGGGCTGGAGGCCGTGCCCCTGGAAGGGGATCAACGCGTCGTGCTGGCGACGGAGGCTACCATTTTAATCCGCAGCGATGACCGAAGCACCGGGAAACTGCTGGATACTTTTGTCGATACGCATCGGGTTCGCCAGCATCAGCGCGCCGTGGTGTCAGAAGAGATTGAGCCCAGCTATTGAAGGAGAGATTGTGGAAGAGAAGATGAAGCTGCTTTGCCAGGCCGGAGTGATAGATGAAGATATCTTCCGCGGCATGTTGCAAGTCATTGACGATCTGGAAACGCGCTGGGGGCGCCCGCTGCCCGAGGAACAGGGATGGATGGCCATCGCGCATATGGCGAACGCGCTGATGCGTTCACGGCGCGGCGAAATCATCGCACCGCTGGGCGAGGATTTTCTGCAGGAGATCGCCGCATCGGGTGAACTGCCCCGCCTGCGGCGGCTGAATGATGGGCTGCTGGCAAAGTTCAGCGTACGGCTGCATCCCAACGAGGAAGGTTATCTCTTGGCCAACCTGTTCGGCTTGTCTCCCCAACAGCGGCATTGATTTTTTCGCAACAAATGTTCAAAAAAATGAATATTTAAACGACGGCCAATCTGATGTTCCGGAAACCGCTGTCTTAAGGAGTCGCCAACCCTATGTTTTTAGATGCGCTACGCAAACAAAATCAGCCGCTGATTGACGCGTCGATCGGGCTGCTGCGCCAGCACAAACTCACGCCGGACACCTGGGTGATCGATGTGGATATGGTGAAACAGAATGCGCGCCGCATTCTGCAAACGGCGGAAGAATATCGTGTGACGCCGTATGTGATGAGCAAGCAGTTCGGCCGTAATCCCTGGCTAACCCAACAAATTATCGACCAGGGGTTCAGCGGAGCGGTGGCGGTGGATTTCCGCGAGGCGCGATGCCTGGCCAATAACGGCGTGCCGCTTCGCCATCTGGGGCATTTAGTGCAAATTCCGGACGGGGAAATCGAGAGCGCGCTGCGATGCCGGCCGGAAGTCATCACGGTTTTCTCATTTGAGAAAGCGCGCAGGATCGCCGAATGCGCCCGGCGTCTCGGCATGCGGCAACGCCTGCTGCTGAAAGTATGCCAGACCGGCGATATCGTCTACCCCGGTCAGGAAGGCGGCTTCCAGCCTGACGAGCTGGTCGATGTCGCGGCGCGCATCGCCGCGCTTGGCGGCGTGGAGATCGTCGGCGTCACGAATTTTCCTTGCGCCCTGGCGTCGGCAACGGCGGGCGAAAGCCTCACCACGTCGAACTTTGCCACGCTGGTCAACGCGGCGAAAACGCTGCGCGCGGCGGGCTTTCCTATCGAGCAGGTTAACGCCCCGTCGGCCAATAGCTGCAACACCATCCCTGCGCTTGCCCGCGGCGGCGCGACGCATATTGAACCTGGCCACGCGTTTACCGGCACCATTCCGGCCAATGAATACGGCGATCAACCGGAACGCATCGCCATGCTGTATCTGTCGGAAGTGTCTCATAACGCAGGATCGAACAGCCTGTGCTTCGGCGGCGGCTATTACCGCCGCGGCCGCCTACGGAACGCGCTGGTTTTCGCCGGGGATACCCCCAGCGAGACGCGGACACTGCCGTTCAAATCGGACAATATCGATTACTACCTGGGGCTGGAGGGCAATTTCGCGGTTGGCAGCCCGGTAATCATGTGTTTCCGCACGCAGATCTTCGTCACCCGCAGCGACGTAGCGCTTATCCAGGGCATCAGCGCAGGCCGGCCAACGCTGGCCGGGCTCTACGACAGCCTGGGCAATCCCATCGTCTCGCGGTAATAGCCAAAACGCCGTCGGCGTCTTAGCCGCCAATATCAGGGGGGGAACACAGCATGAACAAATTTGTAGTCCTGGTGATCGACAGCTTTGGCGTCGGCGCCATGGAGGATGTGCCGCAAGTCAGGCCGAACGACGCAGGCGCCAATACCTGCGGCCATATCTTGCAGCAATGTCCCGACCTGCGCCTGCCCGCAATGGAAAGATTGGGCCTGATCAACGCGCTGGGATACCGGGCCAACGTGATGGGGCCCAATCCGCAGGCAAACGTCGGCAAAGCGGCTCTGCAACATGAAGGCGCCGACTCGTTCATGGGGCATCAGGAAATTATGGGAACTCAGCCCAAACAGCCCTTCAGAATGCCGTTCGGCGAAATCATGGATAAAACGGCTGGCGCCCTGCGGAAAGCGGGCTACCGGGTGCAGCGGCTCCCGGTGACGGCGAATACGGCATACCTTTGGGTCAACGACGCCGTGGCCGTCGGCGATAACCTTGAAACCGACCCCGGCCTGGTCTACAACGTGACCGCCAATCTGAACCTGATCGATTACGACACGGTCAGAAAAATCGGCGCCATCGTTAGGCGATGCGCGCCCGTGAGCCGCGTCATTGTCTTCGGCGGAGAAAGCACCAGCAACGAAGCCATCGCCGCAGCGGCGCAAAGCCGGCAAGACATGTACGCCGGCATCGATGCCCCGCGTTCGGGCGTCTACCGGCAAGGCTTCCGGGTCGTTCATTTGGGTTACGGCGTCGATGAGGCCGTACAGGTTCCCGCCTGTCTGCAACGTCAAGGCATCCCGACATCCCTGATAGGGAAAGTGGCGGATATCGTCGCCAATCCCGACGGCGATAACTTCGGCGGGATTGTCGATTCCGCGCAAATCATGGCGCTGACCCTGAGCGAAGCGCAACGACCGGGCCGGCGGTTTATCTGCACCAACATTCAGGAAACCGATCTGGCCGGGCATGCGCAGGATGTGGCGCGTTATGCGGAGCGCCTGCAACTGGTGGACGGATATCTGGCGCATCTCATGTCGCTGCTGGATAAGGACGACGCGTTAGTGGTCATGGCCGATCATGGCAACGACCCAACGATCGGGCATTCACAGCACACGCGCGAGTGCGTGCCCCTGCTGGTCTGGCGCCCGGGCGTTACTGGCGTCCGGCTGGGAGATCGGGCCACGCTGTCCGACGTGGGCGCCTCCGTTTGCGACGCCTTCGGCGCTCCCGCACCGCAGAACGGCACCTCTTTTTTCTCATTATTGCAGGGGAATTCTCATGGCTGATCAGATTGAATGGCTCAACGCCGACGGCTACACCTATGCGCATGAACATCTGCACATCGATCTTTCACCGTTTAAGCATAACGATGACTGTCGCCTCGACAGCTATGCTCTGCTGCGCGATGAAATGGAGGCGTTGATGGCGCGGGGAGTCCGCAACATCGTCGAGGTAACGAACCGCTATATGGGGCGGGATGTCCACTTCATCGCGCGCCTGATGCGCGACACCGGTATCAACGTGCTGCTCTCCACCGGCTACTACCAACAGGATTTCTATCCCGAACACGTCGCCACCCGAGACGCGCAAACGCTGGCCGCCGAAATGATTGCCGAAATTGAATGCGGCATCGACGGCAGCGGCCTGTGCGCTGGCGTGATTGCCGAAATCGGCAGCAGCGAGGGCCGAATCACGCCCGACGAATCAAAAATGTTCCACGCCGCCGCCCTCGCTCACCACGCCACGGGGCGGCCAATCTCCACGCATACCAGTTTCAGCACCATGGGGCCGGAGCAGCTCGCCCTGCTGCAATCTTACGGCGTGCCGGCCGACCGCATCGTGATTGGCCACTGCGATCTGAAAGACAATCTGGAAACTGTCTTGCACCTGATCGATAGGGGCGCGTGGGTGCAGTTCGACACCATTGGCAAAAACAGCTACTACCCGGATGAAAAACGCGTGGCGATGCTGACCGCGCTGTCGCAACGCGGCCTGCTCGAGCGGGTGATGCTGTCGATGGACATCACGCGCCGTTCGCATCTGCGCGGCAACGGCGGCCCCGGCTTCAGCTACCTCATGGACAGTTTCGTTCCGCTGTTGCTGGAGGCGGGGATCGGTCAGCAAGCCGTGACCGCAATGCTGCAACACAACCCAAATCGGTTCTTCAAATAATAAGGTGATAGCCATGAAAAAAATCGGAATTGCAGGTTTACAGCGGGAACAGATCAAACAGGCCATCGAGAGCGCCGCCCCAGGCATTTTTGACGTCAGCATCTTAAGCGACATGGACGCCGCCGCCCGAGTCAAAAACGGCGAACTGGACTATTTCATCGGCGCCTGCAATACCGGCGCCGGCGCTGCGCTGTCCATCGCGATAGCCATCATCGGCTTCAACAAATGCTGCACGATCGCCAAGCCGGGCATTCGTGCGAAAGAAGAGCAAATAACGAAGTGGGTGGCGGAAGGAAAAGTCGCGTTTGGCCTTTCGGTCGAGCACGTCGAACATGCGATCCCGCTGTTGATTCGGCAACTGTCATAAGGAGGCGAAAATGGACCCTATCCTTTCCGTCATTCTGGTGTCCCTGTTGACGGGCATGACGGCGCTGTTATCTCACCGTTCGGCGGCAGTCTTTCATGACGGCATTCGCCCTATCCTTCCGCAACTGGTGGAAGGCCATATGAACCGTCGGGAAGCGGGCAGCATCGCTTTTGGCCTCAGCATAGGGTTCGTGGCCTCCGTCGGCATTTCATTTACCTTGTCCACCGGCTTGCTGAACAGCTGGCTGCTGTTTCTGCCTACCGACATCATCGGCGTGCTGGCCGTCAACGTGTGGCTGGCATTCATTCTCGGCGCCATCTGGGGCATTCTGGTCTTCACCAGCCTGCAGCCCATCAACCAACTCCTGACCTCGCTGCCGGTAGACATCATTGGCGCGCTGGGGGAACTGAGTAACCCGGTCGTGTCGGCCTTCGCGCTCTTTCCCCTGGTCGCCATTTTCTACCAGTTCGGCTGGAAACAGAGCGTGGTCGCGGCCCTGCTGGTGTTGCTGTCGCGCCTGATCGTCGTGCGTTATTTCCCGCATCTGTTCCCGGAGTCGATCGAAATCTTCGTCGGTATGGTTTTGCTGTTGGGCATCGCGATTTTCCGCGATCTGAGAGATCGTCGGACTTCCCCAACGGGTGAAGAGGCTTCGGCCCCGTCGATGTTTGAGGAGCGCACACAGCGCATTATCAACAACCTGCCGCTTATTGCCGTAACCGGCGCGCTGATTTCTGCCGTCGCCAGCATGAAGATCTTCGGAGGCTCCGAAGTCTCGATTTATACGCTGGCGAAAGCCTACGCGCCCGGCATCTCGCCCGAAGAATCAGACGCCCTTCTGCACCAGGCGGCGCTGGCCGAATTCATGCGCGGGCTTGGATTCATTCCGCTGATCGCCACTACCGCGCTGGCGACCGGGGTATATGCGGTGGCGGGCTTCACGTTCGTCTTTGTCGTCGGCTACCTTTCGCCTTCGCCCTGGCTTGCCGCACCGGCGGGCGCCATCGTCATCACGCTGGAAATCCTGCTGCTGCGCTATATCGGCAAATGGCTGGGCCGATATCCTTCGGTGCGCAATGCATCCGACAATATCCGCAACGCGATGAATATGCTGATGGAATTCGCCTTGTTGATCGGCTCCACTTTCGCGGCCATCAAAATGGCCGGGTACACGGGCTTCAGCATGGCGGCGGCGCTCTATTTCCTTAACGAAGCGCTCGGCCGCCCGGTGCTGAAAATCGCCGCGCCGGTGGTGGCGGTCATTATCACCGGCATTCTGCTCAATATTTTCGGCTGGATCGGCCTGTTTGTGCCGCAGTGATCAAACCGTCGCCATTACTGAAACAGCGTCATGCCAGGAAGGGAATATATAACGATGGCTATATTCGCTCTGAACATAAAACGAAGCGCCGTTACAGGGCTCGCCCTGATTTGTCTGCAAAACGTGCCGGCGCATGCCGAGTCCATCGCGCCCAACAGCGATACCCGCGAGCGGTGGCGGGTAGACTATTCGGATATCGGCTATCCGAATGTAGGCTTTTCTCCCTACATAGAAGGCTGGATCAACGGTTATCTTACGCCTGCAGACTATCCGGACGGCGCGGCAATCCTGCCGGCCCCGCCGATTGAAGGCAGCGCGGCCTGGAAAGCCGACGTGGAAACCTTTTACCAGCTTCGCAAACTGCGCGATACGCCCCGGGGCAGGTTGGCGGTGGAGGATGCCAATCTGTCCTTCAATGCCATCGGTCGGGCTTTCTCCGCAGCGTTGGGTACGGAGATATCGCGCCAGCGCACGCCGCATACCCACCTTTTGCTGAGCCGCCTACTCACGGACGCAGGCTATGCTTCCAACGGCGCGAAAAAGGCCCACGCCCGCATTCGCCCCTACTCCGCGCTGCGGGTGGAGAGCTGTACCCCGCAAGAGCACAGTGCGCTCAGCAACGATGGCGGTTCCTATCCCTCCGGGCATGCCGTAACCGGTTTCGTATGGGCGATGACGCTGACGGCCATGGTGCCGCAACGTGCGACGGAGCTCATGCGCAAGGGTTATGAGTTTGGCCGCAGCCGGCTGATTTGCGGCGTACACTGGGCCAGCGATGTCGAAGCCGGCCGCGTGTTGGCGGCCGGTGCCTTTGCTCGATTGCAAGCCAGCGCGGAATATCAGCAGCAATTTCGGGAAGCAAAACGAGAGATAGATCGGCTGTTGCAGCAGCAAACGGAAGAACGCTGACCCTTAGCCCGCGTCGATTCCCCCGCGCTTGCGCGCGGGGGAGTCGTGCCATTACGCAGCGACTATGGAAGAGCATTAGGGGTTAAACGGTGTGTCATAGCCTGCGAACTGATAGACATACTGCAAAATCGCCGTGCCGTTTTCATCCGCCCGATTTTCACGATCGACCAGCAGGGCGGTAATGCCCTCCGCACCGCGCAGATGGGCGCCGCCGAGTAAACCCGACAGCGTGATTTCCACCGCATCCGGCACGCCCGGCGGCGGCGTCAACACGGGATGGCATTCAGACCAACGAATAGTGGTGCCCAAATAATCATTCAGGGTTTTGCCTCTCTCCGCCAGCAAACGCACCATGCCCTCGTACTTATCGACAAAATGATCTTTGGCGACATAGTCCTGTTTATCCGGATCGAGAACATCGTTAAAACTATTAATGCCGTGTTTGCCGGTAAAGGTCCCTTGCCAGGTATTCACATCCGTGACATGCACTTCGCCTTTGCCAGGCAGATTCATGACCTTATCCCGCACGCCGTTGGCCCAATTTGACACCGGCACGTCGGAATAATATTTAGGGAGATGGTTTTCATCATAATGCGTGTAATATCCCAGATCCCAGAAGTCTTGTTCGCTGAGCTGGTAACCGATAAAACCGAGATAGTTCATCGTCGCATACTGCATTTGCTTGAACATCTGAGGATCCGTTGAACCTTGAGTATAGTATTTGCCGATACCCAAACGCTCGAAATATTCTCTTATCGAGACATTGCTTTTGGTTGTCGTGCCATCCTGGGCCCGAATAACCCGGCCGGGATACTCCACATCCTGATAAGATGTCGCGGTTGGATTATCATAATTTTCCGCATAATATTGCGCTTTTTGCGGTTCGATCGTGCTTTCGAAAGTGAGTATCGCATTTAAGAAATCATCATAAGTGCCGTTACGTTCATTTTTAATTTTCATCATTTTTCCTCTATCTCCAGGTATGAGATTGTTTTCTGCAATGGCATTCAGCGTGTCGAAAGCCCGTACGCGTGAGCTCGGACGCCCCTCTGTGGCGCGATTGGAAAACCAAAAAATAAACTGACGAAATAAATTAAAAATATATTTAGCACGCAACCCACTGAGCGGCTATCGTCCAAGTCAAAAATCAGCCACCGTTCTGGCACTCATTTCCGGACCGTTTTATTTACGTATTTCAGCCCGTCAATATTATTTGACCATCAGTTCACAGACGCCCTACCTGAAATTAACATCATGCAAACACAAACAATGGCATTGCCTTTGCAATTAATACGTTATCAGGAAATGATTTATTTATATAATAATTCTAAATCCTTTATTAAATCGCTCGATAAACAGACAGGCTGTAAATATTATTATCAATAATGTAAAGCCAGCTTAATTTAATCGTTGCCGCTCTTATGTCAGGCGTATAAAAATCACACAGCGGCTCCAGAATTAACTTTCTTGCTCAAAAGAAGGCAAACACTTTTTGCAGCCTGGCGCGAAGGAAACGCCAGAAAACCGAGGAAATAACCGGGCCATAACAAGAAAACCAACCCGCACTCCAGGCTAAGCCTGAAGCACCAGGTTGGTCATATTGCGCCGCCTGCCGCATCAGCGGAAGGCAACAACTTGATATTTACCGCCTAATCACACCGGCGGCAGATCGAACAGCAGGATTTCGCTCTCTTCGTCGGCCTGAATCGTCAGACCCGATTCATCCCACACCGCAAACGCGTCGCTGATGCCGGCGGCCTGGCCGTTGACCGAGACCTTGCCGCGCACCACCTGGATCCAAATGCGACGGCCGGCGGCGATTGGGTACTCACCCTGTTCGCCTTTATTCAGCGCCCAACGCGACAACGTCATATCCTGAAACACCTTCAGCGAACCGTCGCGCGCATCCGGCGACAGCACCAGCTGACGGCCCTGCGGCGCGTCGAACATGCGCTGCTCGTAGCGCGGCTCCAGCCCGACCTGATCCGGAATGATCCAAATCTGGTACAGGTGCAGCGGACGATCCTGATTGGCGTTGTACTCGGAGTGACGTACCCCGGTGCCCGCGCTCATTATCTGGAATTCGCCGGCCTGGATCTGCTCCTTGTTGCCCATGCTGTCCTGATGCTCCACCGTGCCGCTCAGCACATAGGTCAGGATTTCCATGTCCTTATGCGGGTGGGTGCCGAAACCCTGCCCGGCGTCGATCACATCTTCGTTGATCACACGCAGCGCCGAGAACCCCATAAAGTTCGGATCGTAGTAGTCGGCAAATGAGAAGGTGTGCCAGCTATCCAGCCAGCCATGATTGGCGTGGCCGCGGTCTTCCGCTTTGCGTACATAAATCATATTCAACTCTCCTCAATGTTTTTTTACAGTCTAGTCCTGCGGGCAGAATAAGAAAGCGTAAAAAACTCATGCCTCTGTTCAAAAATTTCGATGGAATGAAACGGCGGATGGGCAACGGATTTGTTGAAGGCGGAAGCGGTTGAAAAAGGGCAAAAAAAAAGCCAGCACCCGAGCTGGCTAAGTAAACACTGGAAGCAATGTGAGCAATGTCGTGCCTTCGCAGCGAGAGTATCAAGGGTTGATGCCCTCCCCGGAACGCATCGCAATAATAATCATTATCATTCGCACCTGTAAAGCGTTTTTTTTGACCCGTTGAAATAATATTGACTCAAGGCAGTAAACGGATAAATTCAGAGGTTATTCAACCGGTAAGCAACAGGAGCAGCGAGATGAGCGAGATCGTGATACGCCACGTGGAAACAACGGATGCGCAGGCCCTGCATCATCTTTATTCTCTGGCGCCCGTCTACCGCGATACGCTGCAGCTTCCTCTACCGTCCGTCGAGTCCTGGCAGAAGCGCCTCGCCAATCCCGAACCGGGTACGCATAACCTGGCGGCCTTCATCGACGGGCAGCTTACCGGCCAGTTGGCCGTCATGCTGAATCAGCGCGTGCGCCGCCGCCACGTGGCCACCTTCGGCATCGGCGTCGATCCGCACTACCACGGCAAAGGCGTCGGCAGCCGCCTGATGCAGGCGATGATCGACCTGTGCGACAACTGGGCGGCCATCGAACGCATCGAGCTGACGGTGTTCACCGACAACCCGGCGGCCATCGCGCTGTACCGCAAATTCGGTTTCGAGATAGAGGGCACCAGCCGCGCCTATGCCATGCGCGACGGTGTGCTGGTCGATGCCTACCATATGGCGCGTTTGCGCTCCGGGCAGCCGCACGGCGATGCGTAATCGTCCCCACCCGCAGGGGCCGCTGCGCCGGCCCCTGAACATCAACCGCCGAACCTTTTTACAAGCGCTGGCCGGCCTGACCGCCGCCGTCGGCATATTCTCTCCTCTCACCCCATTAGGTGCCGCTATGCCAACTTCCGCCGCCGGGCGCCCAGGCGCCCGCAACCTGATTACCGATGTGCCGGGCCTGAAGGTCGGCGTGGCGCAGGACAGCCGGGTGCGCACCGGCGCGACGGTTATCCTGCCGGACAGCCCGGCGATCGCCGCCGTGGACGTGCGCGGCGGCGGCCCCGCCACCCGGGAAACCGACGCGCTGGGTGAAGACAATTTGGCGCAAACCGTCGATGCGCTGACGTTCAGCGGCGGCTCGGTTTACGGCCTGGCGGCGGCGGACGGCGTCGCAGCCTGGCTGGGGCAACAGGGTAAAGGCTACGCGCTGCGCCCGGCGCCCGGCGTGCCGGTCTCCCCGATCGTGCCCACCGCCTGCCTGTACGATCTGGCCAACGGCGGCGACAAAAACTGGCAGCTCACGCCGCCGTATCGCCAGTTGGGCATCGATGCGGTCGGCAAGGCCGGGCTGGATTTTCCGCTCGGCACCGTCGGCGCCGGCTATGGCGCCATGACCGGCATGGGCAAGCTGAAAGGCGGCCTCGGCTCGGCATCTATCATTGCCGCCAATGGCGCTACCGTCGGCGCGCTGGTGGCGGTCAACAGTTTGGGTGCGGTGGTAGCGCCCGGCACCCGCGCCTTCTGGGCGACGCCCTATGAAATTGACGGTGAATTCGGCAACGGCGGCGCGGCGGCGCTGGCGCAACTGCGCGCCCAAGGCGAAGATTGGATGGAACAAGAGCCGCAGGGCGGCAGAAAGAACACCACCCTGGCCTGTATCGCCACCGATCTGGCGCTGACGCGAGTGGAGTTGAAACGGGTGGCCATCATGGCGCAAGACGGCATAGCGCGCGCTATTCGCCCGCTGCACAGCCCGTTTGACGGCGACGTGGTGTTCGCCCTGTCCACCGGGCAGCGCGAGGTTCAGGGCAGCCGCGAACTGGCGGTGCTGCAAATCGGCGCGCTGGCGGCGGACACCCTGGCCCGAGCGATCGCCCGTGGCGTGCATGCCGCCACGCCGTGGCCAGGCAGCCAGGTCGCAACCTGGCAAACGCTCGGCGGTTAACACGCCGCCACCAAAAAAGGGGCGCTGGCGCCCCTTAATCATGATTAACCCTCGCCGCTTAAATGCCGGCGGTTTCCCGAATATAACGGCGCGCTTTTACCGCATACTCGAACGGGTTGGCCAGCGCCGGATCCTGCTCGGCCTCCACCACCATCCACCCTTTGTAACCGCGCTCGTCCAGCAGCTTGAACACCGGCCTGAAGTCGATCACGCCATCACCCGGCACGGTGAAAGTGCCCTTCTTCACGCCATCGAGGAAGCTCAGCTTGTTGGCCTTCACTTCCGCCACCACCTCATCGCGCACGTCCTTCAGGTGGACGTGGTTGATGCGCGGCAGATACTTCTCCAGGATCGCCATCATCGCCTGCTGACTGCCTTCCGAATAGTAGGCGTGGCCGGTATCGAACAGCAGGTAGACGTCGTCGTTGACCATGCTCATGTAGCGATCGATTTCGGCCGTGGTTTGAATGCCGGTGCCCATGTGGTGGTGCAGACACACCTGCATGCCTTTGCCGGCGGCGATCTTCGCCAGCTCGTTGTAACCGTCGGCCACCCGCTGCCACTCTTCATCGCTGAAGTACGGTTTCTCTTCGAACACGCCTTTGGTGGTGCCCTGAATGCTCTTGCTCTGCTCGGAGCAACCGATCACCCTGGCACCCATGGCATGCAGGAAATTCATGTGGTTGATAAATTCATCGATGGTTTTGTCTTTCTGGCCGTCGGCGAAAAAAGTGCTGAACCAGGCGTTGCAGATCTGGATACCGCGAATGTCCAGCATCGGTTTCAGCACCGCCGGATCGCGCGGGTATTTGCTGCCTACTTCGCTGCCGGTGAAGCCGGCCAGCGCCATTTCACTGACGCACTGCTGGAAGGTATTTTCCTTGCCCAGATCGGGCATGTCGTCGTTGGTCCAGCCGATCGGCGCAATGGCCAATTTCACGTTGTCTTTATTCATGGTCTGCCTCGGTGCTTGGAGGGCCGCCGGCGCAAACGCCGCCGGCGAGCCGAATAAGATTATTTACCCAACAGCTCTCTTTCGATGCGCTCTCTGGTCGCCACCGCCTGGCTCGGCATCTTTTCCGGGTAGCCGAACAGCGAAGTGCAGATGATCGATTCGCCGCCGACCTTGAAGCTGCGGTTGGCAAACTCCATGTCGCGCAGCGTCTGGAACAGGGCGTCGAAATTCACCTCGCCTTCGCCGATGCCGACGTGCTGGTGCACCGCTGCGTCTACCCCCGGCGGGTTGACGATATAGCGGCAATGCTTGGTGTGGTTCATGGTGTCGGCAATCAGCACGTGGGAAAGATCGTCCCCGGCGTACTGCAGCATGCCGGCCACGTCGCCCTGCCCCTTGTCGTAGTAGAAGGTGTGCGGCACGCTGTAGAGGTATTTGACGTGATCGCTGCGCAGCGATTTCACCAGATCGGCGGTTTCGTTGCTCAGCTCACAGAAGTCCCACGGGTGCGACTGGATCTCCATACGAATGCCCTCGCGCTCGACGATCGGCAGCAGCTCCTCCATCGAGCGATACCACAGCTCCTCGCAGATCTCCGGTTCGTTGGGGTTGCCCGCCAGTTCGGTGTTGATCACCTGCACGCCCATTTCCACCGCGATTTCGATCATCCGCCGCCAGTTTTTGACCGCCGCCAGGCGGCGATCCTCCCCCGGCCCGGACCAGCGGTACACCACGATAAATGAGGAGATCTCCACGCCGGTCGCTTTCAGGGCGTTTTTATACTCCGCCATGATTTCGCGGCTGGCCTTCGGATGCTTGTAAAACGGGTTGATCTGCGGGTGCGGTGACTGCTCGATGTATTTGTAGCCCCAGTCCGCCACCTGTTGAACCATTTTGGTGACGCCCAAATCCCGTATAACGTCGACATCAAAAGCGATCTTCATGGTCACTCCTCTGCAATCGTGGGTAGGTGGTGCAAGCCGGTTATTTGTTGTAAAACGCCGGGCGCGCCGGCAGGGTCACCGGCACGATTTCGCCGCTGAGCTGGGCCGCCACGCAGGCGTCGGCGGTCACCGCGGCGGCGTAGCCGTCCCAGGCGGAAGGCCCGGTCAACTTGCCCGCGGCCACGTCGTTGATGAAGCCCTGTAGCTCAACGTCATAAGCGTCGATAAAACGATCCTTCCAGTCGGTCAGAATTTCGGTCGACAGGCGGGCGCCGCTGCGCATCTGCACCGAAGACGGCTCCGGCAGTTTGGCGATGCCGGTTTCCCCTACCACTTCACACTGAATGTCGTAGCCGTACTGGCAGTTGACGAAGATTTCGACGTCAATGCGCGTGCCTTTAGCGGTTTCGAACAGCACAATCTGCGGATCTTTCAGGTGTGGGAACGCCTTCGGGCTCTTGCGCGGGAACACCACCTGCACCGACACATAGTCGTCGTCGAGCAGCCAGCGCAGCACGTCGATTTCGTGGATCAGGGTGTCAGTGATCGCCATATCGGTGGTGTAGGCCTCGCCGACCGTCGGGTTGCGGTGCGCGCAGTGCAGCATCAGCGGCTCGCCGATCTGGCCGCTGGTCAGCACCTGTTTCAGCGCGCGATAGCCCTGGTCATAGGGGCGCATAAAGCCGACCTGCACCAGCCGTTTGCCGTGCTTCGCTTCGGCATCGACGATGTTTTTGCAGCCCTGCGCGGTCACCGCCAGCGGCTTCTCGCAGAACACCGGTTTGCCGGCGGCGATGGCCGCCAGCACGAACTCTTCGTGGCTCGGCCCCCAGGAAGTCACCAGCACCGCCTGCACGTCGGCGGCCTTAATCAGATCGTGGCCGTTGTCATACACCCGCGCATCCAGCTGCAGATCGCTCACCACCTTGGCGGCGTTGTCGCGGTTGATGTCATTCACCGCCACCACCCGTGCGCCCTGCAACACTTTGCTGCAGCGACGGATATGATCGCGGCCGATGGCGCCGGTGCCGATAACCCCAATGTTCAATGTCATTTTCGCTACCCTCGAGATTTATGTATGAAAACGAATCAGTAATCGCGCGCCTTATCGATGTTTTCCTGCAGCTTGCGCGCCACTGCGACGATTTTCTCGCTGTCGGCCACCTGAGCGCCGCCCACGCGCCACCAGCTGAGATACTTGTGCACCATGGTCTTCGGCAGCACCTTGATGTCCAGCAGCGTGGACACGGTCTGCCTGCGGGCGTCGGCCAGCGCATCGAGCAGCTGCTGCTCGGTGGTGACGCGATAGGTTTTGCAACCGTAAGCCGCCGCCAGCATGGCGAAATCGACCGGCACCAGTTTGCCGTCGAGCTTGCCGCCCTGTGGATTACGGAAGCGGAATTCGGTGGTGTAGCTGTCCATGCCGTGTTCCATCTGCAGGTTGTTGATGCAGCCGTTGGTCATGTTGTCGAACAGCATCACGTTGATCTTGCAGCCTTCCTGAATCGAAGTGACCAGTTCGGAATGCAGCATCATGAAGGCGCCGTCGCCCACCATCGCGTACACCTCGCGCTGCGGCTCGGCCAGCTTGACCCCCAATGCGGCGTTCACCTCATACCCCATGCAGGAGTAACCGTACTCCACGTGATAACCGTGCTCGCCGCGGTTGTGCCACACCCGCTGCAAATCGCCCGGCAGGCTGCCGGCGGCGGCGACGATCACACTGTCCGCCGGCAGCTCGCGGTTCAGCACCCCCAGCACCCGGCTCTGGGTCAGCGCGGAATCGGTCTGGGCGATAAATTCGGCGAACACCCGCTCGCGATCGAGGTGATCGTCTATCTCCGGCACAAAGCCTGCGCCGCCGTATTCCACCGCGTAAACGCGCTCGGTCTCTTCACGCTGGGCGCTGCGCGCCGCGGCGATGGCGTCGCCCCAGCCGGCGCGGTACTCGGCCTGCGCCAGCAGCGCGCCCAGTTCGCTCAGGGCCTCGCGGGCGTCCGCCAGCACCTGCACGCCGTCGAGCTTGCCGGCGTCAAAGGCGCTGACGTTGATATTGAGGAAGCTGACGTCCGGATTTTGGAACAGCCATTTGGACGAGGTGGTGAAATCGGTGTAACGGGTGCCGACGCCGATCACCAGATCGGCCTGACGAGCCAGCGTATTGGCCGCCAGGCAGCCGGTTTCGCCAATGCCGCCAAGGTTGAATTCATGGTCGCTCGGCACCGTGCCTTTGCCGGCCTGGGTTTCGGCGAACGGAATGCCGAAGCGCTCGGCGAATTCGCGCAGCGCCCGCCCGGCCTGCGAGTATTTCACGCCGCCGCCGCACACCAGCAGCGGTTTGCGTTTGGCCGCCAGCAGCGCCAACGCGTCCGCCAACATGCCGTCGGTCGCCGGGCGGCGATCGAGCCGATGCACGCGTTTTTGGAAGAAATAGTCGGGATAGTCGTAGGCTTCACCCTGCACGTCCTGCGGCAGACACAGCGTCACCGCGCCGGTTTCCGCCGGATCGGTCAGCACGCGCATCGCGTTGATGCAGGCGCTCATCAGCTGTTCCGGCCGCACGATGCGGTCCCAGTATTTGCTCACCGCGCGGAACGCGTCGTTGGTGCTGATGCTGAGATCGTAAGACTGCTCGATTTGCTGCAGCACCGGATCCGGCTGGCGGGATGCGTAAACATCGCCCGGCAGCAGTAATAAAGGAATGCGGTTGGCGGTGGCGGTGGCCGCGGCGGTGATCATATTGGCGGCGCCGGGGCCGACCGATGAGGTGCAGGCGCAGATCTGCCGGCGCAGCTTCTGTTTGGCGAAGCCGATCGCCGCATGGGCCATCCCCTGCTCGTTGCGGCCCTGATGCACCCGCAGATCGCCGCTATCCTGCTCCAGCGCTTGCCCCAGCCCCAGCACGTTGCCGTGGCCGAAAATCGCAAAAATGCCCGCGACGAATTTGGTTTCCACGCCGTCGGCCAGCAGATATTGGTTATCGAGGAATCTGACGAGCGCCTGCGCCATGGTTAGCCTGATCTTGCCCATTTACTCACCCTTTAGATTGAGGGCCGCCCCGGAAAGGGCTCGCGCCGAGCCGACAATTCCGTGTTTGTGTTACGCGGCGGCAGCTATTATCTTGAGCAGGCGATGCCCGCTGCTCACGAAGTCGACAACCTGAAACGTGAAGCGATTATAAACAAATATATTTTTCATAAAATCACATTACAGAAGAAACATTTCATTTTGCGATAAAGATCGCATAATGCATGAAAAGCCCGTTTCATCTCGTGATTCAGCCTTCACTGGCTTCGCGCCACGCACCGGCCAATAAAAGCCGTTGGCTCATGGGTTGACCGCCTTTTACCCTGTCATTTCCCCTCTTTTATGCGCGCCCCGGCCCCCCTCCCGTAGCCGTTTCACCGCCTTTTCCCACGCCTCTGTCGATGTTTTAAATGCATCACATTTTTGGGGTGTAAATTTCATTCTATATTGAAATTGAAATTTTCATTCCCCATACTGTCCACATGCTTCCTGCAGGGCGCCACGCTCGGGCCGCCGCCGGAGTTTTGCTTAAACAGAAGGAAACGGGTATGGCTACACAAGAAAAACAGCTTGATGTCATTTGTCTCGGGCGCATCGCCGTCGATTTCTATGCTCAGCAGATCGGCGCGCGGCTGGAAGACGCCGGCACATTCGCCAAGTACCTCGGCGGTTCTTCCGGCAACGTGGCCTACGGCACCGCCATTCAGGGGTTAAAATCCGGCATGCTGGCGCGCGTCGGCGACGAGCACATGGGCCGCTTTCTGCGCGAAGAACTGCAGCGCGTCGGGGCCGATACCCGCTGCCTGATCACCGACAAACAGCGATTAACCGGCCTGGTGATCCTCGGCATCAAGGACCAGGAAACCTTCCCGCTGATCTTCTACCGCGAAAACTGCGCGGACATGGCGCTGACGCCGGACGACATCGATGAGGCCTACATCGCCTGCTCGCGCGCGCTGGCCATCACCGGCACGCACCTGTCGCACCCGAACACCCGCGCCGCGGTGCTGAAGGCGCTGGAATACGCGCGCCGCCACGGCCTGCGCACCGCGCTGGACATCGATTACCGCCCGGTGCTGTGGGGGCTGACGTCGCTGGGCGACGGAGAAACCCGCTTTGTGGAATCGGACCAGGTGACCCGCGAGCTGCAGGAGGTGCTGCACCATTTCGATCTGATCGTCGGCACCGAAGAAGAGTTTCATATCGCCGGCGGCAGCACCGACACGCTGACGGCGCTGAAAAACGTGCGCCGGGCCACGGCGGCCACGCTGGTGTGCAAGCGCGGCGCGCAGGGTTGCTCGGTGTTCGAGGGCGAAATCGCCGATGGCTGGGAACAGGTGAAACTGCACGCCGGCGTGCGGGTTGAGGTGCTGAACGTGCTGGGGGCCGGCGACGCCTTTATGTCCGGCCTGCTGCGTGGCTACCTGAACGATGAGGGCTGGGATCAGGCTTGCCGCTACGCCAACGCCTGCGGCGCGTTGGTGGTCTCGCGCCACGGCTGCGCGCCGGCGATGCCGACCAAACGGGAGCTGGACGACTACCTGCTGCGTGAACGGCAGGTCACGCGCCCGGACCGCGATGCGCGCCTGAACCACCTGCACCGGGTCACCACCCGCAAGCAACAGTGGCCGGAACTGTGCGTCTTCGCCTTCGATCACCGCAAGCAGCTGGCGGACATGGCACGCGAAGCCGGCGTCGGCGAGGAGCGCATTCCGCGCCTGAAAACCCTGCTGCTGACCGCGGCGCAACAGGCCGCCGCGCAGGCCGGCCTCAACGGCAACAGCGGCATTCTGGCCGACACCACCTACGGGCAGGCGGCGTTGAACGAGATCACCGGCCAGGGATGGTGGATCGGCCGGCCGGTAGAGCTGCCCAGTTCGCGCCCGCTGCGCCTGGAGCACGGCAATATCGGCTCGCAATTGATCGACTGGCCGCAGGAGCACGTGGTGAAGTGCCTAGTGTTTTATCACCCGCACGACGCGGCGGAACTGCGTCGCGAGCAGGATGAGCTGATCGCCGACGTCTACCGCGGCTGCTGCAAATCCGGCCACGAGCTGCTGCTGGAAGTGATCCTGCCGGACAACAACCCCGACAAGGACGAACGCCATTACCTGGAGATGATTGAGCACTTCTACCGGTTGGGCATTCAGCCGGACTGGTGGAAACTGCCGCCGCTGAGCGCGGAAAACTGGCGACGGGTCGGTGCGCTGATCGATACCTACGATCCCTACTGCCGCGGCGTGCTGATCCTGGGGCTCGACTCCCCGGAAGCGGTGCTGAAGGCGGGCTTTGCCGCCGCCGCGGATGCGCGCTGGGTGAAGGGTTTCGCCGTCGGCCGCACTATCTTCGGCCAACCTTCGCGCCGCTGGCTGCAGGGGGAAATCGACGACGCCGCCCTGATCGAGCAGGTGAAACAAAAATACCTGACGCTGATCGGTTTCTGGCGCCAGTACCGCCCGCAGGCGGGCGGCGCGCACTGACAGCGAGAGCAGGTTCACGTCCCCTTAAGGCCATTTCGCCGCTTTAAGGGGATTTTTTTGCCTATTTTCTGTGAAGTCGCGCAATGTGCGATCGAATAAATCGCTTTTTGAGGAAATGAAATTTCCGCTCCGTCTGTTAAAATACCCTGTCAATATTTCAGGCGTCAGGCCAATGCGCCTTCACCCCACTGCGAGCCGAATGGATGAACAACCCAACTCAACTTTCGCTGTTACAGGACGAGATCCGCCACCGTTATGAAACGCTGAGCAAGCGTTTGAAGCAGGTGGCGCGCTATATTTTGGATAACAGTAACAGCATCGCTTTCGATACCGTTGCCTCCATCGCCGCACAGGCCAGCGTGCCGCCTTCCACCCTGATCCGTTTCGCCAACGCCTTCGGCTTCAGCGGCTTCAACGAAATGAAGCAGGTGTTCCGTCAGCATCTGATGGAAGAGACGGTGAACTATACCGAGCGCGCGCGCCTGTTCCGCCAAACCTCCACCGACGACAACGTCGCGCCGGAGAAGCCGGCGGAAATTCTCAACGTATTCACCATGGTCAACGCGCAGGCGCTGCAGCAGCTGGCGATGCAGATCGCCCCCGAGCAGCTGGATCGCGCCGTCGAACTGCTCAACAACGCCGAAAACATCTACGTGATCGGCCTGCGCCGTTCGTTCAGCGTCGCCTCCTATCTCACCTATGCGCTGCGCCATCTGGAGCGCCGCGCGTTTCTTATCGACGGCCTGGGCGGCATGTTCACCGAACAGCTGAGCATGGTGAAACCGAAGGACGTGGTGATCGCCATCAGCTATTCGCCGTACGCCCGCGAGGCGGTGGAACTGGTGGAATTGGGCGCCAAGCGCGGCGCGCAGCAGATCGCCATCACCGACAGCCAGGTCAGCCCGCTGGCCGCCTTCAGCGACGTCTGTTTCGTGGTGCGCGAAGCGCAGGTGGACGGGTTCCGTTCGCAGGTGGCCTCGATGTGCCTGGCGCAGACGCTGGCGGTTTCGCTGGCGCTGAATAACGCCCGGGACGAGTAAGGCTGACAAAAAAGCCCGGCAAGCCGGGCCTCAGGCGCTTATTGCGCGGCGGGATAGCCGTCGCCGTTAATCCAGGCGTGGTCTTTTTCCCAGGTGAATTTCCATTGCCGCACCGGCCCGGCCATCACGTTGAGATAATAGTTGTCGTAGCCCGCCAGGGTCGCCACCGGGTGATAACCGCGTGGCACTTTCACTACGTCCCGATTGTAGACCGGCATGCATTCGTCGAGCGTGCGATCGTCGGTATAGACGCGCTGCATGCAGAATCCCTGCTCCGGCTGAATGCGGTGATAATACGTCTCTTCCAGATAGGTTTCGTCCGGTGAGTCTTCCCGATCGTGCTTGTGGCTCGGGTAGGAACTGGTGTTGCCCTCGTCGGTGTAAACCTCCACCACCAGCAGGCTGTCGGCCGGCTCGCTGTCCGGAAGAATGTTGTGCACCAACCGCTGGTTGCGCCCCTTGCCGCGCCGCTCCACGCCGATATCCGCCGGCGTAATCAGCCGTGAAGGCAGGTGGCCGCTGCCGGGCGCGCTGCACACCGCCAGCTCCAGATCGGTTTCTGCCCGCACGTCGATGCGATCGTGGTGCGGCACATACACCGCGTAAGGCGGCGTGCGCTCGAACGGGCTCATGCGTTTGCCGATATGCGGGTATTCGGCGCGCAGCGTGGCGACGGAGGCGATACCGGCCACCAGCACCAGGCACAGCTCCTTGTCACCGCACTCCAGCTGCAGCGACTGCCCGGCGGCCAGGCGATAAACGTCGAAACCGACATAGCGCCACCCGGCATTTTCCGGCGTCACGTGCTGAATACGCCCCTCGGCGTTCGGCGTCTGACATTTGGCAAGCAGTGAAGACATCTCGATTCTCCTGTTAACTCCCCGTGCAAAGGCCGTTGCCCCGAAGGAGCAACGGCCCGCTCATACTTTGCGATGGCTTAACCCAGCGTCGGCATGCTGAATTCGGACACCGTCTGCTGCCCGGCCGGCCAGCGCGCGGTGGCGGTCTTCATGCGCGTGTAGAAGCGCACGCCGTCGGTGCCGTGCACGTTAAGCGCGCCGAACACCGAGCGCTTCCAGCCGCCGAAGCTGTGGAACGCCATCGGCACCGGCACCGGCACGTTGACGCCGACCATCCCGGCCTGCACTTCCTGCACGAACTGGCGCGCGTAGTGGCCGCTGCCGGTAAAGATGGCGCTGCCGTTGCCAAACTCGTGGCCGTTCACCGTGTCGATGGCGGTGCGGTAATCCGGCACCCGCACGATGCCCAGCACCGGCCCGAAGATCTCTTCACGGTAGATGCGCATGTTCGGCTTCACATGGTCGAACAGCGTGCCGCCGACGTAGTAGCCTTCAGGATAGCCTGGCACCTGATAATTGCGGCCGTCGGCCACCAGGGTGGCGCCTTCTTCCACGCCCAGTTCGATGTAGCCCAGCACCTTTTTCTGGTGGGCGGACGACACCAGCGGCCCCATTTCATTCTCTTCGCCGCCCTGCTGCAAGCCCGGCCCGACGCGCAGCTGCGCGATCAGCGGCTTCAGTTTGGCGATCAGTTTATCGGCGGTGTCGTCACCGACCACCACGGCGATCGGCAGCGCCATGCAGCGCTCACCGGCGGAGCCGAACGCGCCGCCCATCAGCGCGTTGACCGTGGCGTCCAGATCGGCGTCCGGCATGACGATCGCCTGGTTCTTCGCCGCGCCGAAGGCCTGCACCCGCTTGCCGTGCGCGCTGGCGGTGGTGTAGATATGTTCCGCCACGGTGGAGGAGCCGACGAAGCTCACCGCCTGAATGCGCGGATCGGTGCACAGCTGCGCCGCGTCTTCATTGGCGCAGTGCACCACGTTGAACACGCCGTCCGGCAGGCCGGCTTCTTTCAGCAGTTCCGCCAGGCGCACCGAGGCGGAAGGCACCAGCGCCGGCGGCTTGAGGATGAAGGTGTTGCCGCAGGCCAGCGCGATAGGGAACATCCACATCGGCACCATCGCCGGGAAGTTGAACGGGGTAATGCCCGCCACCACGCCCAGCGGCTGCATCAGCGAGAAGCTGTCGACGCCGCTGCCGACGTCCGGCGAATACTCGCCCTTGATCAGATGCGGGATGCCGCAGGCGAATTCGACCACTTCCATGCCGCGCGTCAGTTCGCCCAGCGCATCCGAGTACACCTTGCCGTGCTCGCTGACGATAAGCTCGGCCAGCTCGTCGCGGTGCTGTTCCAGCAGCGCCTTGAAATTGAACATGATGCGCGCGCGGCGCAGCGGCGTGGTGCGCGACCAATCGGCAAACGCCCGATGGGCCACGTCGATGGCCTGCTTGACTTCGGCGGCGGTGCTCTGCGTGACGCGCCGCTCAACCTGCCCGCTGGCCGGGTTGTGCACGTCGACGGTTTGATTGCTGCTGCTCAGGCACACCTGCCCGTCAATAAAGTTACCCACGGTTTTCATGTCACGCCCTCTTTTCAAGTCCGCTGTCGCCTGGCCACTCGCCGGCGGCGCGGCGTTAATCGTCCCGCTCGCCAAACCCCGTCGGCAAGCCGGCTACATCCTGACCGGATGCAGCAAACTCTATTTCATTGAAAAAAAAGTTTCAAATAAATTGTTTTGAAAAATTTGTTTTTAGTGCGTGAGGTCGCAATTTTGCGGTGTCGATCGGGTTGGCGCTTTCATTACCGCGCCAGGGAAAGCGCAACGGCGCAGGAGAAACCAGGGGCAATACACACTGACTTTGCTACAGAAAACCCGCACCGCGCCTGCCCTGTCGCCGTTACCGCCCGCCCCCGAACGCCCAAGGCGCCCGGATCGCGCGTGACGGTTTTTTTTGAACTGGATCTAAAAATCAATATTCCATTATTCACTAATTATGAAATAAATGTTCTTGTTTGTTCCAGCATTTATCGACGACATCGCCTTGATGACAGGCACGGTTCACACCCTTCCGCTCGCCCTCTTCCCGATAACCCAACCGTGCGGACGGAAGCCAGGATAAAAATCGGAGCAACACATGTCATATCAGCGTAAGCACAATACCGGCTACATATTGCGAATTTGCGGCATCGCCGCCTTGGGCGGCATTCTGTTCGGCTACGATACCGCCGTGATCTCCGGCGCGATCGAAGCGCTGAAAACCTATTTCAATCTCAGCCCGGCCGAAACCGGTTGGGCGGTCTCCAACGTGGTGATCGGCTGCGTGGTCGGCGCCTTCGCCGCCGGGCCGCTGGCGGCGCGCTGGGGCCGTAAAAAGGCGCTGATGCTGGCGGCGCTGCTGTTCACCGTTTCCGCCGTCGGCGCAGCCTTGGCCCCGACCTTCACCTGGTTCGTCATCTACCGCATCATCGGCGGGCTGGCGGTCGGCATTGCCGCCACCGTGTCGCCGATGTACATGTCGGAAGTGTCGCCGAAGGACATGCGCGGGCGCGCGCTCAGTATGCAGCAGTTCGCCATCGTGTTCGGTCAGATCGTGATTTTCTACGTCAACTTCAAAATCGCCAGCCTCGCCAGCGAAGCCTGGCTGGTGGAAATGGGCTGGCGCTGGATGTTCGCCTCGGGCGTCATCCCCTGCATTCTGTTCTGCATCCTGGTGTTCGTCATTCCTGAGTCGCCGCGCTGGAACGTGATGATGGGCCGCGACGATCAGGCGCTGGCGATGTTGACCAAGGTTTCCAACGCCGCCCACGCGCAGAATCTGCTGAAAGAAATCAAAGACTCGCTGCAGCAGGATCAACAGCAGCGGCATCGGAAGCTGAACTACGGCGATGTGCGGGTGCGTTTCATCCTGTTCGTCGGCTGCATGATCGCCATGCTGCAGCAGGTGACCGGCGTCAACGTGATGATGTACTACGCGCCGGTGGTGCTGAAAACCGTCACCGAAAACGCGCAGGAAGCGCTGTTTCAGACCATCTGGATCGGCGTGCTGCAGCTGGTCGGTTCGGTCATCGGCGCCATGCTGATGGATCGCATGGGCCGCATTCCGCTGATGCGTTACGGCACGCTGGGCGCCATCGCCGGCCTGCTGCTCACCTCATACGCGCTCTACACCCAGGCCACCGGCTATTTCGCGCTGTTCGGCATGCTGTTCTTCATGGTGTTTTATGCGCTGTCCTGGGGCGTCGGCGCCTGGGTGCTGGTGTCGGAAATCTTCCCGAACCGCATGCGCGCGCAGGGGATGAGCATCGCCGTCGGCTGCATGTGGGTCGCTAACTTCGCGGTGTCGCAGTCGTTCCCGATGATCAACGACCACCCTTACCTGTTCTCGCATTTCCACGGCGCCTTCCCGATGTGGATCTTCGCCGCCTGCTGCCTGTTCAGCTACTGGTTCATCGGCCGCTATATTCCGGAAACCAAAGGCGTCTCGCTGGAAAAAATGGAGCAGGTGGTGCTGGCCAAACGCCACCGCCACCCCCTGCCCGACGGCAAGCCGCTGCCGCTGGAAAACGGCAAATCCTGATCTCTCAACCCTGACCGCTGGAGTAATGCCTCATGACCATTGCACTGGACCGCTTCTGCATTAACCGCAAGATCGCGCCGAATCTCGATCTGGACAGTTTTTTCCGCCTGGTGAAACGCTGCGGGCTCAGTAAGGTTGAGCTGCGCAACGATATGCCCAGCGGCAAGGTGACCGACGATCTGAGCGACGCGCAGCTCAATGCGCTCGCTGCGCAATACGGCATCGAGATCGTCACGATCAACGCCATCGGCATGTTCAATCTGATGGACAACCCGGCGGCGCTGCAGCAGCGCGCCGAAGCGTTGCTGGCGCAGGCGCAGGCCATCCACAGCCGGGCGCTGGTGCTGTGCCCACACTGCAGCGCCGATGACACGCGCAGCGAGCAGCAAAAACGCGACGACACCCTCGCCGCGCTGCGGCTGCTGGCGCCGCTGTTTGCCCGCTATGGCGTGCAGGGGTACGTCGAGCCGCTGGGCTTCGGCATCAGCTCGCTGCGATCGTCGCTGCTGACCCAGGCGCTCATCCGCGATTCGGGCGCGCCGTACCGCATCGTGCTCGATACTTTCCACCACTATTTAAGCGGTGTGGCGCAGGCCGACTTCGACGCGCAGATCCAGGTGGCGCAGATCGGCCTGGTGCATCTGTCCGGCGTGGAGGATGGGCGGGATAAAGGCGCGCTGAGCGACGAAGAGCGCATCATGTTGAGCGAGGGCGATCGGCTGGAGAGCCGCCGCCAGGTGCAAAACCTGGAACGCCTGGGCTACACCGGCGTCTATGCCTTCGAGCCCTTCTCTTCGCAGCTGGACAGCTGGAGCGAGGCGGATATCGAACGGGAAATCCGCCAGAGCATCGCCCTGCTGCAAGGGTAAAAAAAACGGCCTCCGCGGAGGCCGTTTTTTATGGCGTTACTTCAGGTTGCCGACCACCAGCTGGTGGCGCGCGTTGTAAAACTTACGGTAGGCCAGATAGCAGGCGATGATGGTCGACAGGCTGGCGGTGGAAAGCAGCATGAAGGTCACCATAATCTGGTATTTGATCGCTTTCACCGGATCGATGCCGGCGAAGATCAGCCCGGACATCATGCCCGGCAGGCTGACCAGCCCAACGGTTTTCGCCGAATCCACGGTCGGGATCAGCGAAGCGCGGATGCTGTCGCGGATCAGCGCCGCCGAAGCGAACTTGGGCGTCGCCCCCAGGCTGAGCATCTCCTGAATCTTCTGCTGTTCGCTTTTGAAACGCTGGCCGAGGTTGGTGTAGCACAATCCCACCGCCACCATGGCGTTACCGGCGATCATCCCGGAGATGGGGATTACCTGCATCGGCGTAAATTCGATGGAACCGGTCAATACCAATACCGCCAACGTCAGCACCGCGCCGGTGGTGATGGCGATAAACGACGTCACGAACGCGTGTTCGACGTACTTGCTGCGTTTCTTGGCGTTGTAGGCCGCGTTAAAGCAGATGAACAGCACCATCAACACGGTGAGCACCGCGTTATCCAGATCGAAAATGTACTTCAGCACGTAGCCGACGATGATCAGCTGCACCACCGCGCGGCAGATGCTCCAGATAATGTCCTTTTCCAGCGCCAGCTTTTCCCGGTGGCTGATCAGAATGGCGACCACCACCAGGATCATCGACAAGCCTAAGGATTCGTTGGTGATGTTATGCTGATTCATGCTGTTGCTCCTGTTGCTCGGCGCCGTGCGCGCGCAGGGTGATCACCTCGTCCGCATGCGCTATCTCTTCGGTATCGTGCGTCACCCACAGCACCGCCAGCCGGTGCTCCGCCACCAGCTGATGCACTATCTCATTGACGTTGCGCTTATTTTCCTCGTCCAGCGCGCTGGTGATCTCATCGAGCAACAGCACCCGGGGCATAAACTGCAGGTTGCGGATCAGGGACACGCGCTGCTTCTCCCCGCCGGACAGCTCATTGATGCTTTTGGTCAGCATCGCCTCCGGCAGCCCGAAACGCGCCAGATCGGCCTGCATTTTTCGTTCATCCGGCGACTGTTGACGGATCTGGTAGGGCAGCGCCAGATTGTCGTAAACCGCATTGCCGAACAGCGCCGGCGTCTGGAAGCAGTAAGAAACCTGTTTGCGATACGCCTCCGGCGACATCTCGGCGATCGCTCGTCCGTCGAAATAGAGGTTTCCGCTGGTCGGATCCATTAAGGAAGAGATGATTTTCAGCAGGGTGCTTTTCCCGCAGCCGGAAGGCCCGGTGATCAGTTTGAACTCGCCTTCACCCAGCGTGAAAGAGACGGAGTCCAGGATCACCTGGTTGTCTATTTGATAATGAATATCATCCAATCTCAGTATGTCTTTCTTTTCCTTCATTACGATGCCGGCTCCCTACACCTGTTCCCGTCTGAGCGATAAGTATATGGCCGCAAAAAACATATTAGCAATGCCTGTGCGGATGGCAGCGAGCGGAGAGGAGGATTGACGGAGCAAAACGCCCCGTCAAATAATAAATTTTACTAATGATTAGCTGTAGGAATAGTCAAAAGCGACCGCCAGGGTCGAATCACTCTTTTTTTATCGCTGCCTGTTCGTCGCAGCTGTACCAGCGTAGAGAATTGTTGATGCTGCGGTGGGTGCAGCGGACCTTGCCCTCCTTTTCCAGCGCCAGCAGCAGGGTGCGGGTGGTATAAATGTTTTCGCCGCATTTATCCGCCAGCTCGCGCGTCTTCGGCCACTGCTCCGGCGGGGGATGCAGGCCCCCGGCCCCTTCCACAAGATCCCGGCACAATCCCCGCAACACATCCAGCATCAGCGATTTTCTACTTTCAAACGTTTTCGGCACCTTGGCCATAGCATTCCTCCTGAGTGGTTACTGCTGAGCCCCCGTTCATGACTGCACGTCAGTGATGCGCAGGGGCATAAATCACGGCGGCGTCCGCGCAAACAACGTTGTTCCGATAAAATAGACCTGGCGCTGTCTATCACCGCGCGAATGAATATTTATTAATGAATCCAACCTTTGCCGATAAAATGTCATGCATTATTCCTCGGATTTTTCACTAGGATTTTTCTGTGCAATTTTTTTCATGGTTATCATGATATGAAGATGTTTAAACAATCCCATAACGAACCGCGAATACATAATTACCAACATTGTCAACGCATGCGCCTTACATCTGCTAAATGCATTAATCGCAGTAATCATTCCATCGTTCATCCTTTGATTATCACTTAGGTCATTATTATGTAATGCCTACGGCATCACCTGCCCTTTTCTGGTTAATCACAATGGGTTAAATAACATAAGCGCGTCCAAAAAATAGCATCTGATAAGAATAATCTTCCCACTGCCTTGTTGTTATTTTTTTGTTAACGACTCTTCGACAAACCATCGACAACCCGGGAATAGGCGGTGGAACACCATAGGGACAACTAACCACACAAAATCATACAAAACAAATGCTTATGTTTTTCATTTTGTTTCATAAAGAAAATTCTTCAATGTTCGTCAAAGCGTAATATTAGCAAAGCGATATTGCGCATTGTAGGGCAACCGCTATTACAGTCGATCTAATATCTCGCATAACCTTATTTATGCAGTCATTTATTCTGGATAATATTTACATACGATCTATTGGTTTTTGATCTTATATTTAACTTTTTCCTTTTGGTTTTATATTCTGAATTTGAGTTATTTCAACAAAATCTATTTCCAAGCAATGCTATTGTTTGCAAGAATATTCCCAGCAAAACGCCATACCGATATTCGGGTTTTAAAATCAAATAAAACCGACCAAACATCACATAACCATTTCGTTATTAAAAGCAAATAACGAAAAGTGTGCGTATTGCCCAAAGCAAAAGGATCTGGCTCCCATCGCAGTGCGGCTAACAGGGCGTTGCTGCTCTGCGGGGATTTAGGTGTGCTTTTCTTTTTATTTAAATACTCTCTACAGGAACCTGAGAAATGAAACTGAATAAATTAATGCTGGCGACCGCCATTGCTTTTTCTACCGCCTCCGTTGCACATGCGGCGCCGACCCCGAACCAGGGCAGCGGCACCGTGACCTTTAGCGGTGAAATTATCGATGCGCCTTGCAGCATCACGCCGGACTCCGTCGATCAAACCGTCCCGATGGGCCAGATCAGCAGCCGCATCCTGGCCAAAGAAGGCAAATCCAGCGCCGAACCCTTCAGCATTGAGCTGAAAGACTGCGCGCTCAACACCATGAAAAACGTCAAGGTGACCTTCACCGGCACGCCGGATGCCGTCAACAGCAAATTGCTGGCGCTGAGCGGTTCCGCCAGCGGCGCGGGCATCGTGATTTACGACCAGCTGCACGCCAAGGAAGTTGAGCTGGGCACCGCAACGGACGGCCAGGGCCTGAACGAAGGCAACAACGCCCTGAAATTCGCCGCATACCTGCAAGGTAACAGCGCTTCCGGCGCCGTCGTGCCGGGCCAGTTCACCAGCGTGGCGAACTTTACCCTGGCTTATCAGTAAGCCTCGTTGGGGATGCCGGCGCGGGCATCCCCATGCTTAACGACGCCGGCTCCGGCAAAGGAACCGATCTCGACAGGGAGAAGCCAGCATGAACATCCATTGGCGAGGCGCATTGCTGATCGCGCTCAGCATCGGCAGCGCTAGCGCCACGGCGAAAACTCAGGGCCACGGCAAAGTCAGCCTGGGCGGCGAAATCGTCGAAACGCCGTGCAACATCGCCGGCGACAGTTTGGATCAAACCGTTGATTTCGGGCTGGTTTCAATGAGCGACGCCGGGCGAGATGCCCAGCCGAGCCTCATCGGCAGCCGCCGCCACTTCGCCATCAGGTTGGTGAACTGCGAACTGGCCAGCCAGATAAAGCCCGATTTTATTTATCGCGCGGCCAACCTCACCTTCAGCGGCATCGCGGATAGCCAAGATCCGCAATGGCTCGCCGTCCATGGCGAGGCGCGCGGCATGGCTATCGAGTTGCTGACCGACGCCGGCACCCCGATCCCGCTCGGCAGCACGACGGCGGATTATCTGATCGTTGCTGGCGATAACACGCTGCGCTTTGGCGCCCAGCTGCGCATTCACCCCGACAGGGCACGGGCGGGCGGTTTCAGCTCATTGGCCAAATTCACCCTGTCTTATCTGTAGCCGGTTTTCGTTAGGAACGCTGTACAGCATTACGTATTCAGGTCTTACGGGATGACCTGCTATTAGGCGCGGATTTGCCATGAGTGATCATTCTATGACGTCTTTACTGACAATAAAAAAAACGCCCATCATCGTCATTCTCTCTGTTCTCTGGGCAAAACCGGTCTTTTCCGCCACGGAATTCAATACCGACGTGTTGGATATTGGCGAACGCAGCAAAGTGGACTTATCCCGCTTTTCTGACGCCGATTACGTCATGCCGGGCACCTATCTGCTGGATATCAAAATCAACCAGAAAACGCTGCCCCAGCGCAGCATTCAGTATTTCCCGTCGCCGGATAACAAGAGCGGCAGCCAGGTGTGCCTGCCGCCTGACCTGGTGGAAAAAATGGCGCTGAAAGAAGAAGCGGCCAAAAAAGTCACCCTGTGGCGCGACAACCAGTGTGCCGACATTCGCGGCATCAAAGGCGCAGCGGTTTCCGATCGCATCAGCGGCGGCGTGCTGGCGATCACCATTCCGCAGGCCTGGATGAAATACTCCGATCCCGACTGGACGCCGCCCGAGCAGTGGGACGATGGCATCCCCGGCGTGCTGCTGGATTACAATCTCAGCGGCCAAATCGGTAAACAGCACCACGACAATGGCACCGCCGAAAGCCTCAGCAGCTACGGTACGTTGGGCGCCAACCTGGGCGCCTGGCGCCTGCGCGCCGATTATCAGACCGATTTCAACCAACAATACGGCCGACGCGACAGCAATTTCGACTGGAATCAGATCTACGCATACCGCGCGCTGCCGATGCAGGCCGCCAGGCTGACGCTGGGTGAAACCTACCTGAATTCGCCGGTGTTCGACGCCTACCGTTTTACCGGCCTCAACCTCGCCAGCGACGAGCGCATGCTGCCGCCCAACCTGCAGGGTTACGCGCCTGAAGTACGCGGCATCGCCAAAAGCAACGCGCGGATCACCGTCTCTCAGGAAGGCCGCACGCTGTATCAAACCACGGTGCCCGCCGGGCCGTTCGCCATTCAGGATCTCAGCAGCTCGGTACGCGGCAAACTGGATGTGAAAGTGGAAGAACAAGACGGCAGTGTTTCCACTTTTCAGGTAGATACCGCCAGCATTCCTTATCTGACCCGCCCCGGCTACGTGCGCTATAACGTGGCGCTGGGCAAGCCGTCTGCCTACGATCACCGCACGCAAGGGCCGGTGTTCTCCGCCGGCGATTTCTCCTGGGGCTTGAGCAACGCCTGGTCGCTGTACGGCGGCGCGCTGCTCGGCGGCGATTACAACGCCTGGGCTCTCGGCCTGGGGCGCGACCTGAACCTGTTCGGCGCCCTGTCGGTGGACGCCACGCAGTCGATCGCGCGCCTGCCCGATGAACCCAGCGCCAAAGGCATGTCATTCAAGGTCAACTACGCCAAACGTTTCGACGAGCTCAACGGCCAAATCACCTTTGCCGGCTACCGCTTTTCGCAGCGCAAATTTATGACCATGTCGCAGTACCTGCAGGCGCGCTACGGCGACATTGACGATCGCTACAGCGGCCGACAAAAAGAGTTGTATACCGTCACCGCCAGCAAAACCTTTATGGCGGAGGACAGCGCTCAGGCGATCACCGCTTATCTGACCTACTCACACCAGACTTACTGGGACGCAGGCGCGCAAAACCGCTACGGCATGTCGACCAGCAAGCTGTTCGACTTCGGCGGGATCAGCAACATCACCGCCTCGTTGGCGGCCTATCGCACTCACTATCGGGGCCGCACCGACGATAGCGCGATGCTCAATTTCACCGTGCCTATCGGCGAGCACAACCGTCTGGGCTACGCGCTGCAGGTCAATAACCGCGACGTGACCCAAACGGCGACCTACACCGACAACAGCGACATCAACAATACCTGGCAGGTCGGCAGCGGCGTCACCCAGTCCGGCAAACCGACGGCGAGCGGTTACTACACCCATAACGCGTCGTTCGGCACGCTCAACGCCAACGCGTCTTATCAGCAGGGCAGTTACTCCTCGATAGGCGGAACTTTCCGCGGCGGCCTGACCGCTACCCGGCACGGCGTCGCCGCGCACCAGAACGCCGGCAACGGCGGCAGCCGCATGATGCTGGATACCAACGGCGTCGCCGGCGTGCCGATCAACAACGGCCGCGCTTACAGCAACCGCTTCGGATTGGCGGTGATCTCGGACATCACCAGCTACTACAACACCGATACGCGCATCGACGTCAACAAGCTGGCGGACGACGTTGAAGCCACGCGCGCGGTGGTGCAAGGCACGCTGACGGAAGGCGCCATCGGTTATCGCCACTTCGAGGTGGTGAAAGGCAGCAAGCTGTTAGCCACCATCAAACTGGCGGACGGCAGCGAACCGCCGTTCGGCGCCACGGTGCTGAGTGCAACCGGACGGGAGATCGCGGTGGTGAACGACGGCGGCTCGGTGTATCTGACCGGCGTCCAACCGGAAGAGCGGTTGGACGTCGCCTGGGAAGGCCGCCGTCAGTGCCGCATCGCCATCCCAGGCGCCGCCAAACCGCTGGACCGGCTGCTGTTGCCGTGCACCAAACCGTAATCCGCAACACATTGAGAGTAGACGCATAACATGAACAAACATTCGATAGCAGTAACCGCGGGCAGCCTGGCGTTGATGACGCTGGCTTCGACGGCCGACGCGGCGATCGCGTTGGATCGCACGCGCGCCATCTATGTGAGCGACGCCAAATCGATCAGCCTTAACATAACCAATGAGAACAAAGAGTTGCCTTTCCTTGCTCAGGCCTGGATCGAGAATGCGCAACATCAAAAGATCGTTTCGCCGCTGGTGGTATTGCCGCCGTTGCAACGGGTGGAAGCCGGAGAACGCAGCGTCGTGCGCATTACCAAAACGCCGGAAGCCGAGCTATTGCCGCAAGATCGCGAATCGGTGTTTTATTTCAATTTGCGCGAAATTCCGCCCAAAAGCAGTAAAGCCAACGTGATGCAGCTGGCGCTGCAAACGCAGATCAAACTGTTCTTCCGCCCGAAGGCCATCGTCGCGCCGCAGGGTGAGATATGGCAAGAACAGCTGGTGTTCCACAAAACCGCCGACGGTTTCACCATCGAAAATCCGACGCCGTTCCACATCACGCTGACCGGCATCGCCCGTCAGACGCAAAAACAAGGCGGTGGCGCGATCGGCGATTTTCAGCCGGTGATGCTGTCCCCCAAATCCAGCGAAAAAGTGCGTTTGCGCGACCATGGGTTCGACGCCTTCGTCGTCACCTATATCAATGATTTCGGCGGCCACCCCGAGCTGCGCTTCACCTGCAGCGCTAGCCTCTGCACCGCCGCACCCGGAAAAAAATAAGGAGATACGGCATGGCTGACTTCACCGGCCGCCTGCGGCCTCTGCTGATCGGCGCCTTGCTGCTCGGCAACGGCGCCGCGATGGCCTCTCCGCCGGGAGAGGTTCAGGGCACCAGCGGCACCGTCGGTTTTCAGGGCGCTCTGCTGAGCTCTCCCTGCAGCCTGGCGCCGGACAGCCGCGATCAGTCGGTCGATCTCGGTGAGATCGGCACGCTCGCCTTCCGGCGTGTCGGCGATCAAAGCGCGCCGGTACGTTTTCGTCTCGCCTTTACCCATTGCCTGCTGGGCGCGCGGGCGCTGGCGGACAATCCGGCCGGCATGCGCAATGGCGATGCCGGCCTGCTCTACCTGCGGGGGGAGCAGGCCGCCACGCTGGTGTTCCTCGGTGAAAGCGATCCCGACAATCCGCAGTTGCTGAAGCTGCACGGCGGCGTACAAGGCGTTGGCCTGCGGCTGAAAGATCAACGGGGCCGTGCATTGCCCCTCAACCAACCCGGCGCCCCCTATGTCTTGCAGCCGGGCGGCAATACGTTGTGGTTCAGCGCTCAATTGGAATCAACCCGTCCGTTCATCGAAGCAAACCAATTCAAAGGAGTGGTGCATGTCCAGTTGGTCTATTTATAAACGCCTGACGTTGCTGGGTTGCCTGGCGACGCCATTCGGCGCTCAGGCGCTGGAATGCCACCTGAATACCGAGAACGGCATTACCGAAGAGAGTGAGGATATCGGCCGGTTGACCATACCGGCCACCTTACCGGTCGGCAGCCGGCTTTGGACCTCTAAACCGATGAGCCGCGACGTTATGTGCTGGGCGCACGCCAGCAAACCCAAGGGGGAATGGGTTTACTTCTATCCCAATCCGGACAACCGGCAGTTCGCCGCCGGCATCGCCATGGGGGTGATTTATAACGGCCGGGATCTCGGCTTGATCAACTCCCGAGTACAAACCGATATGTTTCGTACCCCCAAGCAACGGGAGCTCGGTCATGTCAACTATCAGGTTTATTTGCAAAAAACCGGAGAAATCACCGAAGGGGGCGCCAGTCAGATCGCCGTTTTTCAGCTCGATGGCGTAGGCGGCATCAACGTCCACCCGGGAAAAAATTACCGTTTCACCCTTACCGGGCTGGATAAAATCAAGGTGATCCAGTGCGCCGCTTCGGTGGAGCTTTCAACCCCGGAAGGCGTTGATTTCGGTGAGATCCCGACCTGGAAACCCAATGCGGGCACCGTAGCGAGCAAGGATTTCAGCATCTTGATCCGCAAAAACGGCTGCAGCGACAGCTTCGCGCTGGAGGCCAATTTCATGGTGAAAAACGGCACGCTGACCGACGCTACCGGCTTGAATATGGACAATGGTTCAACCTTGCGCATCCACGATAATTCCAACCCCAAATGGATTAAATACAATCAGTTCGACAGCTTTGCCGACATGAGTGGCCGCGATCAGGTGCAAAAATCCTACAGCGCCTCATTGCAGGCCAGCGGGGAAGGACAGGAAGGCAATTTCCGCAAGACCGTAATCTTGCTGATTAATTATATTTAATGGTGGTGATGATGAAGAGCTATCGGACAATCACCGCTCTGTGCGGCATCGGTTTTCTATTTTCCTCCGCAGTCGCGGCGGAAAATAAGGAAATAGACTTTTTCGGCTCCGTGGTAAGCAGACCCTGCAATATCGACCCGCAGTCTCTTCACCAGACCGTCGAGATGGATACGGTGTTGATCAAAACCTTGTACCGCTACGGCCATACCAACCCCGTGTCATTTTCCATTCGCTTAACCGACTGTAAAACCGCCGTTTTCAAATCGGTCACCGCCACCTTTACCGGCACCGAAGATGCCGAACTGCCGGGCAAGCTGGCGATCAACAATGGCGCCAACGGCGCCGCCATCGCGCTGTTCGACGGTGCTGGCAAAGCGATTGACCTGGGCACACCGGCCGATGCGGTGACATTGCAAGACGGCCCCAACGCCCTGAGGTTCAGCGCCTATGTCCAGGCCCGGCCGAGCGCGATGAAAGATAAAAGCCTTACCGAAGGCGAATTCAGTTCCGTCGCCAATTTTGTGCTGGCGTACCAATAAGCCCCGCACCGCCTCAGGGAAATCAGGAAAACGACCGGCGCGCAAACGCCGGCGATTGGCCGTCACCGTTCGCTCCGGCGCGGCGCCGCGGCCTTTTAAGGAGCCACCCATGCCAGATATTCGCTTCACGCTGTTCGACAGCGATAACTTCTACCAGCAGGGGCTGCGTCTGCTGCTGCAGGACTATCTGCACTCCCTGAACGAATGCCAACGCCTGTATCCGCAGTTCTCGCCGCTGGCGCTGCAGGCGTTGGATAACATCGAAATCGTGTTCCGCACGCCGGAAGAGCGCTGGGGCTGCGCCTGCTGCTACCGGAGCCCCTACGGCATCCCGCGCCAGCGGCAGCTGACCTTGCTGATCCTCGACGACACGGCTCAGCAACAGGTGAAAAACCTGTCTCCGCTGTTCAGCATCCACCGGCGCGACTCGGTTTACGCCATTCGCCTCAAGCTGCAGATGGCGCTGGAAAAATTCATTCAGCAGCCGTGGATGGCGCTGCACGCCGCCGACATATGGAAATGCCAGGCCTGCCGCCTCGCCGCGCTGAGCCACTGTGAGAAAAAGGTGCTGGGCCTGATGAGCAGCGGCATGTCCGCCTGTAGCATCGCCGGCCTGCTGCAGCGCAGCCAGAAAACCATCAGCGCCCACAAACGTTCGGCGATGCGCAAGCTGAACGTGCGCAAAAACAGCGAGTTGAATCGGGTGCTGCTGAATCAGCGGGAGCTGAACTGAACGACAACAGGCTCGCGAGTGACGCCAAAGTGGTTTACTCTGAATACTCATTTTCGCACTGCAAAGCGAGCCGGAATGCATGCCCAGAACAGCCAAAGCCGTTGACGTCCCCGCCCTCGGCGAGCTCGATCGTCAGGCGGGTCAACTTAGCCACCAGCTGGCGCAGGCCCTGCGCCAGGCCATCCACCGGGGCGATCTGAAAGCGGGCGACCTGCTGCCCTCGACGCGCCGGCTGTCGGCGGCGCTGAATCTGGCGCGCGGCACGGTATTGGAGGCGTTCGCTCAGCTAACGGCGGAAGGTTTTCTCGAGCCGCAGCCCGGCTCCGGCACCCGGGTCGCCCACTATCAGGCGTCGCGCCGCACGCCGCACGCCACGGTGCAGGCCGCTCCGTCCACAGCCGTGCCGCTTTCCGCACAGGCGCAGCATCTGGCGCGCTTTGCCGCCCAGGCGCGGGCGTTGCCGCCGGTGCCGTTCACCGTCTCGGTGCCGATCGGCGATACCGCGCCCGACGATATCTGGCGGCGGCTCGGCAACCGCATCCGGGCGCGCGGCCCCGGCGCCCCGTCAGGCTACGGCGATCCGCTGGGCGCGTTGCCGCTGCGCGAAGCCATCTGCGACTATGTGCGCCGTTCCCGCTCGGTAAACTGCACGCCGCAGCAAATCCTCATCACCTCCGGCACGCAACAAGGGCTCTATTTGGCCGCACAGATCCTTCTGGACGCTGGCGACAGCGCCTGGGTGGAAGACCCCGCCTACGCCGGCATCACCGCCATTTTCGACAGCCTGTTTCGCGATCGGCGCATGATTAGGGTGCCCGTCGCCGCCGACGGCATCGACGTCGCCGCCGGTATCCGCCTGGCCGCCGACGCCCGCGCCGCCTTTGTCACGCCGTCCCATCAATATCCGCTGGGCATGCCGATGAGCATGGCGAAAAGAAGCGCCCTGTTGGGCTGGGCCAAAGAGCGGCAGGCCTGGATCGTGGAAGACGACTACGACAGCGAGATGCGCTACGCCGGCCACCCGTTCCCTTCGCTGCAGGGGCTGGCGCCCGAGCGAACGCTCTATCTCGGCACCTTCAGCAAGGTGCTGTTCCCTTCGCTGCGGCTGGGTTACGCCATCGTGCCGCCACCGCTGGTCGACGCCTTTTGCGGCGCCAGGATCCTGATGGATCGCCATCCGCCCAGCGCGGATCAACACGTGCTGGCCGCCTTTATCGCTGAAGGGTATCTCGACCGGCATATCCGCAAAATGCGCGGCGTCTACGCCGAGAAACGCCGGGTGCTGATCGAGGCGATCAACACGCACATCCCCGCCGATTTGGCGATAGTGCAGCCCTGCGATCAGGGCATGCACATGGTGCTGTGGCTGAGGAAAGATCTCGATGACGTGCGGGTCGCCCAATGCGCCAACGAAGCCGGATTGGCGCTGCGGGCGGTGTCGCCGATGTATGCGCCCGGCCACGGTGAGCCGGGTCTGGTGCTGGGATTGGGCGGTTACGCCGACCGCCAGGTGCAACAGGCGGTGGAACGGCTCGGACAGGTGATCCTGGCCTGCGCCGGCAGCGGCGCCTAGCGGGAAAAGCGCTTGGCACCGAACACGCAAACCACCACGCCGGCCATCACGGCGATCATCATCGGCTGGACGGTTTCCTGCAGCAGCCAGCACGCCAGCGCCAGGCCAAAGAACGGCTGCAGCAGCTGCAACTGCCCGACGGCGGCGATGCCGCCCTGCGCCAAGCCGCGATACCAGAAAATAAACCCAATCCACATGCTGAACACCGAGACGTAAACCAGCGACAGCCAGGCGGCGCCGCTGACGGCAGGCCAACCGGCCGGCGCCGCCAGCCAGGTGGCCGCCAGCGTCAACGGCAACGCCGCCACCAGCGCCCAGGAGATCACCTGCCAGCCGCCGATCCGGCGCGACAGCACCGCCCCTTCGGCATAACCCAGGCCGCACAGCAGCACCGCACCGATCATCAGCGCATCCCCCTGCCAGGCTCCGCCGCTCCCCTGGCTTAGCGCGAAAGCGCCCACCAGCACGGCGCCGACGCCTGAAAAAGCCCAAAAAGCGGGCTTGGGCCGCTCTCCGCCGCGCAAAACGCCAAAACCGGCGGTCGCCAACGGCAGCAGGCCGATATACACCAGCGAATGCGCCGAGGTGGTGTGCTGCAGCGCCAGCGCCGTCAGCAGCGGAAAACCGATGACCACGCCGAGCGCCACAAACAGCAGCGGCGGCAAATCGGCCCGCGTCGGCCGCGCCTGGCGGGTGATCAGCAGCGCACACAGCGCCAGCAAGGCGGCGATCGCCGCCCTGACCGCCGTCAGAAACAGCGGATCGAGCTCCAGCACCGCCACCCGCGTGGCGGGCAGCGAGCCGCTGAAAATAATCATGCCGAGGAAGCCGTTCATCCAGCCCTGGGGCGAATGCCCGGCGGCGGGATGCGCAGGGGGAACAACGAGAGTTTTTTCAGACTGACTGTCCGTCATGTGAACGCTCCGCACGCCTGAGGCATACCGAAATCGGCAACCCGCGAGGCGATGTCATAGTGAAAGAGAACATCGTTCCCCGGCGTCACTTGCCGGGGCCTGGTTCTATTTTTCAGATAAAGCGGTTCACGGACAGGTCCGGATAGCGAGATTTTCACTGTGCCGGTTCCGCTAACGCCAAAGAAGGGCGTTTTTCGGGCTGTCCTTGGCCGTTTGGCGGCTCTGCCTGCGGGGTATCATGGACTTTTATGCGTTTTTGCAGAACAGGACAAGGTGCGGTGCCGTGGTGAAACCCTTCTTACGCAGTGGCAGTTTGGATGATGTGCTGGCTTTAGGCGAAAACGGGCAACCGATCTACGCCTGCGCGCAGCAGCTGCGGGAAACCCTGCGTCTTCGCCGGCAGCAGCAGGCCGCCGACTGTCTGGCGATCCCCCAGCCGAACGAAAGCGGCACCCGCATCGACTGGTATGCGCCCTTCCCCGGCAAGGTCACCTCCTGGCTGGCGGCGAGCGATGCCCAGCGCGCGCAGGCGGTGCGCCACCTGGAACACTGCCTGACGATCTTCCGCAGCCTGACGGAACAGGCCCAGGCGACCGATCACCCCAGCCATCGCCTGTTCGGTGCGCTGCTGGCCAAAGCGATGCACATGCCCGACCCCAACCACGTTTACCTGGTGGACGATCGGCCGGTGCTGACCTTCTGGGGCTTTATCAAGCCGCAGGCGCAGAGCCCGGACGATCCGCTGGCCTGCCTGCGCCCGCTCGAATCGGAAGTGGAAAAACCGGCGCCGATCGCCGCCGCACCGCGCAAGACGGCCGTTGTCGAACCGGTAAAACCGGCCCCGGCCGCCGAGCCTGAACCGGCGCCCGCCCCGGCAGCGCCTATCGAATCCTCTGCCGTCGTTCGCCCGCGCCAGCGCTACGCTCTCTGGCTGTTGCCCGTACTGTTGCTGGGCAGTGCGGCGCTGGCCGCCTGGCTGCACCGCTCGCCGCCGCCGCAACCGGCGATGCCGGCGGAGGTCCAGCATCCGGCGCCGCCGGAAAAAACCGCCGCGCCGTTGCCCAAGCTGCGCTTACCGCTGGCGCACGCGACGCTGATGCCGCCGCCCCCGGCGCCGGTCATCCCGCCGCCGCTGGACAAACATGCGCTGGTGCTGCCGCCCGAGGCGGTGAAGGCCGGCTCCACCCGTTTCCTTAATGGCAAATGGCGCGCCACGGTGGCGCTGAAAGACCCGATTACCGGCAAGCGGCCCAGCCTGCAATATCGTCTGAACGGCGGTAAAGGCATCGCCGTCATCGCCTACGGCGACGGCGTCAGCTGCCGGGTGGCGGTCGAAGCCGGGCTGATGCAGTCCGGCAATCTGGTGATCAACAGCCGCACCAAGGCGCGCTGCAGCGACGGCAGCCGCTACCAGATCCCGGAGATCGTCTGCCGCCAGGGCGACACCGGCGCGGCGGAGTGCACCGGCCGCTACGATGCGGACACCACCTATCCCATGACGTTCAAGCGCGAGAGTAAATGATGCTGGCACCCCTTACGGACTACAAACACGGCATTACGCTGATTCAGGACAGCGGCATTCAGTTTCTGGACTTTGCCCTGACGCCGCTGCTGGACGCCGAGTTTCCCGGCAAATTCGTGCGCAAGACCGCCAGCGGCCCGCTGCTGCGCCTGCAATGGGAGGCCGAGAGCGGCAAATACCAGCTGCCGGCCGTGGGCGACCAGGCCGCCGAAGTGGTGCGGCCGGAGTTCAGCTATCCGCTGCAGCAGTCGCTGCACCTGCTGGATAAGCTCTGGTTGCCGCTGCCCTGCTTGCGCCACACCCCGGCGGGCCTGTTCTTGTCGGGCCCGGACAACTGGGCGCGCCTGCAGGTGGTGCAGTTGGATGAACCGGATCAGGACGGCAACCTGCTGCGCGTGGTGCTGGCCTTCGACACCCGCGCCGCGGCGCCCGGCCAGGAGGCGCTGGCGCCGGGCGAAAGCGATCTCGGCACCGATCTCCGTTTCGCGCTGGCGCACCGCAACCACGAGCTGGGCGAGTTCCTCGATCTGACCTGGGTGGACGGCTGGCTGCGCGAGGCGTTCAGCCAGCGCGCCGCCGAGCGGGAGCAGCGTGCCGAAGTGGAGATCAACGCCGGGCTGAAAACCTTCGAGTATCAGGCGCACTACCTCAATCTGTTGCACATGCTTGGCCATCAGCTGGCGGTGCCGCAGATAAAGATGGTGGCGGCGACGCTGCAGCAACCGGCGATCGACGTCGATCTGGTGCTGGACGTCGGCAACTCGCACACCTGCGGCGTGCTGGTCGAGGATCATCCGGAGGAGAGCAACGGCCTGAAGCAAACCTACGAGCTGCAGCTGCGTTCGCTGTCCGAACCGCACCGCGTCTACAACGAACTGTTCGAGAGCCGGGTGGAGTTTTCTCGGGCCGGCTTCGGCAAGCCGCATCTGTCTTTCCAGAGCGGGCGCGACGACGCCTTCCAGTGGCCGTCCATCACCCGCGTCGGCCGCGAAGCCGCGCAGCTGGCGCAGCGGCGAACGGGCCATGAAGGCACTACCGGCATTTCCAGCCCGCGCCGCTACCTGTGGGACGAGGAGCGCTATGCGCCCGGCTGGCGCTTCAACGAGCAGCACGAGCCGATGGCCGCCGCCGCGCCGTTGACCACCCTGATCAACGACGAAGGCGTGCCGCTGTCCGCCCTGCCGACGGCGCAACGGCTGCCGGTGTTCGCCGCCCATTACAGCCGCAGCGCGGTGATGACGCTGATGCTGAGCGAGCTGCTGGCGCAGGCGCTGATGCAGATCAACAGCATCGCCCAGCGCAGCCGCATGCCGAACGCCGCCGCGCCGCGCCGTTTGCGCGCCATCATTCTGACGCTGCCTTCGGCGATGCCGAAACCGGAGCGCGAGATCTTCCGCCGCCGCATGCAGGAGGCGATCGGGCTGGTGTGGAAGGCCCTCGACTGGCACCCGCAGGATGCGCCGTTCGACGGCGCGCACGCCCGCTTCCCGGCGCCGCAGGTGCAGATGGAGTGGGACGAGGCCACCTGCGGCCAGATGGTCTATCTGTACAATGAAACCCAGGTGAACTTCGCCGGCCGCACCGACGCCTTTTTCGCCGCCATGGCCCGGCCCGACCGGCCGCTGGCGCCGGATGAGCAGGCGGGCAAAACGCTGCGCATCGCCTCCATCGACATCGGCGGCGGCACCACCGATCTGGCGATCACGCACTATTCGCTCGACGACGGCGTGGGCAACAACATCAAAATCAACCCGCGCCTGCTGTTCCGCGAGGGCTTTAAAGTCGCCGGCGACGATATCCTGCTGGACGCCATCCAGCAGTTTATCCTGCCCGCCGTGCAGCAGGCGTTCGAAGCCGCCGGCGTAAGCGCCGCCCCGGCGTTGATGGACAGGCTGTTCGGCAACGAAGGGCGTATGGACGGGCTTTCCACCCTGCGCCAGCAGGCCGCGCTGCAGATTTTCATGCCCGCCGGGCGCGCGCTGCTCGGCGCCTATGAAGAATACGACCCGCTGGACAGCCGGGCGGAAATCGCCGCCAGCCTGGGCGATTTGCTGCCGCAGCCGCCGACGCCGCAGGTGCTGGCGTTTATCAACGGCGAGGTGCAGCGCGAAGCCGACAGCGACGCCTTCGAGATTCTGCACACCCCGCTGGTGATCCGCCTGGCCGATCTGCACGCCGCCTTCTTGTCCGATCGCATCGGCATCGGTCGCTGCCTACGCCTGCTGGCCGAGGTGGTGGCGCTGTATACCTGCGACGTGCTGCTGTTGACCGGCCGCCCGGCGCGTTTCCCCGGCGTGCAGGCGCTGCTGCGCCACCTGCAGCCGCTGCCCGCCAGCCGCATTCTGCCGCTCGAGGGCTACCACACCCGCAGCTGGTACCCGTTCAACAAACGCGGCCGCATCGACAACCCGAAATCCACCGCCGCGGTGGGCGCCATGTTGTGCCTGTTAGCGATCGACCTGCGGCTGGAGAGCTTTTACTTCAACGTCGGCGATTTCCAGCCTTACTCCACCATTCGCCACCTGGGCATGCTGGACGGCAACAACATGCTGGCGGACGATAACGTCTATTACCGCGACATCGATCTGGATCGCGCCGACTTCGCGCTCGACCCCGCCGGCAGCTTCCAGCTGCGCGGCCCGCTGCGCCTGGGCTTCCGCCAACTGGACAACGAACGCTGGCCGGCCTCGCCGCTCTATACGCTGACCATCAATGACGCCCAGCTGGCGCGCAAACTGGCCGGCGACGCGGTGATCACCCTGCGGCTGGCCATTACCGCCAGCGCCGAACAGGGCGCGGAAAGCGTCAGGATCGCGCAGGCGTTGCTGGCCGACGGCAGCCCCGTCCCGGCGCACCATCTGCAACTGAAACTCAATACCCTGGCTGCCAGCGCCTCCGGCGCGACCCACTACTGGATAGACAGCGGGAGCATTTACCCACGATGAAAGCTATCACTACCGCCCAATCGGCCCCGAACCACGCACTCAGCGCCGGCATTCTGCAGGCGATCGCCTGGGTGAGCGCCGCGCGCCGGCAGTCCGCCCGTTTGGAACGGGAAGCCGATCGCCTGACGCTGCGCCTGCGCCGTTGCCATAACCGCGCACTGCAATTGGCGAAGGCGCAACCTGAGCAGGTCGCTATCGGCCTGTACGGCCACAACGCCGCCGCCAAGGCCCACCTACTGGCGGCGCTGGCCCCCGGCGCAGAAAGGCTGCACGGCGACGCCGCGCTGGCGGTGCGTTACTGCGCCACCGCGCCGACGCCGTCCACCGAGTATCCTCTCGCCCTCACGCTGCTCGATGAAGCGCAGTGGCTGGCCATCACGCTCGATGCCGCCGCGATGGGCGGCTTCCGGCTGGACTGGGACGCCCGCGCGATCGCCGGCCATCTGCAAGCGTTGGCGCGTCACCGCCAAGCCGTCGCCCTCGACGGCCTCAGCGACAGCGATGTGCTGGCGCTGTGGGATAGCCAACGCCGCCACGGCGACAAGGGGCAACAGACGCTGGACAGGCATTTCTGGCCGCAGGCCGTGGCGCTGGCGCCGCAGCTGAGCATCGACGATCGCGCGCGCCTGTTTGCGCCGCTGTGGGGAGAGGAAACGACGCTGACAGCGCATTATCGCCAGCTGGCGCACACGCTGCATGCCCTCGGTGGCAGCCGACAGGTTCATGCTCCGCACCGCGCCTTACCGCTGCTGACCGCGAGCGCCGCAGCGGAAAACGCCGCGATCGTCGTGATGGCCGAACACGGCGGTGAACGGAAGATCGCGTTGAGCGATCTGACCTGGCTGACCGCCGAAGTCACCACCGTTCTGCCGCAGACGGCGCAGGCGGGCCTGCCCGCCGACGTGGCGCTGGTCGACCTGCCCGGCAGCCGCGCCTGCCCGCAGGCGGAACCGACGCAGCGGCTGCAACAGGCGAAACGCGCCCATTTGCTGACCCGCTGCGCAGACGGCCTGCACGCCAACCTGCTGCTGGTGGCCGATGCCGCCGCCACGCCGCAGGACGCCGCCCGCGTCGGCCAGGCGCTCGCCAACTGGGTCAACCAGACTCAGGGAGAAACCCCGGCGCTGCGCCAGCGCCGCAAACCCGGCCTGATCTGGGCGATCACGCCGTTCGATCAACGCGGGGAAGGCAAAGCGCGCCCCGACGACGCCGTACAGCGCCAGGTCGGCGAGCCCGGCGACAGCTGGGCCACGCTGCTGGCGCTGGATGAACAGGATTGCCGCCGCATGGTAAGTTACCTGGCCACCCAGGCGCGCCCGGCCCAGAAGCAAGCGCGCCTGCTCGAACAGCGCGAAGAGTTGCAGCGTGAGCTGACGGAAAGCCTGCTCGGCAACTGGCTCACCGCCGCCGCTCCGCACGCGGCGCAGCAACGCGGCCAACAGCTGCTGCGCGCGCTGCAGGCGCAGGCCGGCCGCCACGGCGAACTGCTGGAACGGCTGTTGCCGCAGCGCGATACGTTGCGCCAGCTTTATCAGCAACAGCAGCACGCCGCGCCGGCCCCGACGACGACGCCTGTACCGTTCGGGCTCGACATCGATCTGTTCGGCGCGCCGGAAACCCCGGCATCCGGCGAGCCCTCCGCGTCGCCCTTTGCCGCGCGGGTATTCGCGGATTGGATCAACCATCTGCGCAGCCTGCCGGACAGCCGCCGGTTGCTGGAGCTGCTCGGCGTCGAAAAGCCGCATCTGGAACTGCTGGTCGATGCGCTGATCGGCGCCGCCTGTCGCCTGCGGCTCGATGATGAGCTGGAACGCGCGCTGTGCGCCGGGGGCCTGCCGGAACAGAGTGAAGATCGGCAAATCAGCCAGGCGCTGGCGATACTGGGCGACTTCGTCGCCTGGCTCGGCTTCCAGCGGCGCGATGCGGCAACGCGCCCCGAGAGCCGCGTCAACCCCGGCCAGCCGATCTTTACCCCGCCGCCGCAGCCGGCGGTGGACTGGAGCAGCCAGCAGCGGTTAACCCGGCTGGCGCCGACGCCGACCAAAAACACCGCGTTTTATATCTATGACTGGCTGATCGGCCTGCAAACCCTGCTGGCGGAGAATGCGGCGACGGAAAGCGCGCTCGGCGAGGCGCAGCGCGCGGCGTTGGAAGAGATCGTGGCGACTCTGCGATAAGCGGCGGCTCTGGCAGCAATAGGGGGCGAAAACAGGATAAATCGGGCGTTGCCGATTATGCTGATGAGTAACGCAGCGATTCTGGGAGAAAATCATGCCCCCTTTCAGCCTGAAGACTATCGATCATGTGGTTCTGCGCGTGCGCGATGCGGAAAAAAGCCTGCGGTTCTATACCCAGATGCTGGGTTGCGACATCGCCAAACGGCGGCCCGATTTGGGGCTGGTGCACCTGCGCGCCGGAACGGCCATGATTGATCTGGTCGACGTGAACGGCCAGCTTGGAAAAAAAGGCGGCGACGCGCCCGATCCTCACCGGCAAAATGTCGATCACCTCTGTCTGCGCATCGATCCTTTCAACGAAGACGAACTGCTGGCCTATCTGCGATCGCAGGGGATCGCCGTCGAGCCCGCTGAATCGCGCTACGGCGCGGAAGGCGACGGGCCATCGGTTTACTTCAGCGATCCGGACGGCAATCGCATAGAGCTTAAGGGGCCGGCGGCCGATTAAATCACGGTATGTTCCGGATGTCGGATAATCATAAAATAGCCTTCTAAATCGGCCTAGCCCCTTCACGCTGCTGAACGTTAACGCTCCTGCGCCGCCAACGCCTGGGCGCAGGCCCAGGCCGAGCTCCACGCCCACTGGAAGTTGTAGCCGCCCAACCACCCGGTCACGTCCACCACTTCGCCGATAAAATAGAGCCCCGGCGCCTTGTGGGCTTCCATCGTCTTGGAGGAAAGTTCGTTGGTGTCGACGCCGCCGAGCGTCACTTCCGCCGTGCGGTAACCTTCGGTGCCGTTCGGCTGCACGCGCCAGTTCTGCAACAGCTCCACCAGCGCCGCCTGCTGCGGCGCATTCAGCTGCTTCAGCGTGGCCTCCGGCAGTTGTCCCAGGGTTTGCAAGCACTCCACCAACCGCTTCGGCAATTGCAGCGCCAGGGTGTTTTTCAGGCTTTGGTTCGGGTGCTGGCGGCGTTGATCATCCAGGAAGGCCGCCAAATCCAGCTCAGGAAGTAAGTTAATGCTCACATACTCACCCGGTTGCCAGTAGCTGGACAGCTGCAGCACCGCCGGGCCGGACAGACCGCGATGGGTAAACAGGATGCTTTCACGGAAGCTGACGCCGTTCTCGGCGGTGATCACCGCCGGCACCGAGACGCCGGACAGCGTCTGCACATGCTCCAGCAGCGGCTTATGCAGGGTAAAAGGCACCAGCCCGGCGCGCGTCGGCAGCACCCTGAGGCCGAACTGCTCCGCCAGCTTGTAACCGAACGGCGAAGCGCCCAGCCCCGGCATGGACAAACCGCCGCTGGCCACCACAAGTGAGCGAGCACTCACTTTTTCACCATTCAGCGCCAGCGCGTAGCCATGTTCGGTTTTCTCCACGCCCAGCACTTCGCTGCGCAGGCGCATCGTCACCTGGCCCAGCTCGCACTCTTTGACCAGCAGATCCACCACCTGCTGCGCCGAGTCGTCGCAGAACAGCTGCCCCAGCGTTTTTTCATGGTAGGCGATGCCGTAGCGGTTGATCAGATCGATGAAGTCCCACTGGGTGTAGCGCGCCAGCGCCGACTTGCAAAAGTGCGGGTTGTTCGACAGGTAGGCCGCCGGTTCGGCATACATGTTGGTAAAGTTGCAGCGCCCGCCGCCGGACATCAGGATCTTGCGGCCCGGTTTTTTGCCGTTGTCGAGCAGCAACACGCGGCAACCGAGTTGCCCCGCCTGCGCGGCGCAAAACATGCCGGCGGCGCCCGCCCCAATCACTACGACATCAAACTGTTCCACCTGAGCCTCACTTATCAAAACCACAATCGCGACAAAAGGGCGCCATATTACGCCGTTTCGCCGCCGGTCACCGCCAAATTCACGGCGGCAGATTGTAAAGCCCCGGCGCCGCCAACGCCATAGTAAGAAAATATTACAGAGGTCAGAGGAGAATAACGCATTGATATTCCATATTTTTGTTATAGGCGCGTCATCGTTTCGTCATGTCCAAATCAAAAAAACGTCATATTTTCCTTTTCCCCGGCCCCGGTTGTCACTGATAATGCGCGGCGTTCATGTCCACAAACTGGCGTAACGCTTATGCTGCATTTGTTCGCTGGCCTGGATTTCCATACCGGCCTGATGTTAATTCTCGCATTGTTGTTCGTGTTGTTTTATGAAGCCATCAACGGTTTTCATGATACGGCCAATGCGGTCGCTACAGTTATTTATACCCGCGCCATGCGCTCGCAACTTGCGGTCGTGATGGCAGGTTTGTTCAACTTTCTTGGCGTAATGCTCGGCGGTTTGAGTGTTGCTTACGCCATCGTCCACTTGCTGCCTACCGATCTGTTGTTGAACGTCAGTTCAGCACACGGATTAGCCATGGTCTTCTCCATGCTGTTGGCGGCAATCATCTGGAACCTCGGCACCTGGTATTTCGGTCTGCCGGCCTCCAGTTCCCATACGCTGATAGGCGCAATCATCGGTGTCGGTTTAACCAACGCCCTGATGACCCACACTTCGGTGGTGGATGCGCTTAACGTCCCGAAAATGATTGGTATTTTCCTTTCTCTGCTGTTCTCGCCGCTGGTCGGCATGATGGTGGCGGGAGTGATGGTGTTCGCCTTGCGCCGCTATTGGAGTGGCACCAAGAAACGCCAGCGTATCCACATGACCCCTGCGGAACGTGAAAAGGTCGACGGCAAACGCAAGCCGCCGTTCTGGACCCGTATCGCGCTGATCCTGTCGGCGATTGGCGTCAGCTTCTCGCACGGCGCCAACGACGGCCAGAAAGGCATCGGCCTGATCATGCTGGTGCTGATCGGCGTTGCGCCGGCCGGCTTCGTGGTCAATATGAATGCAACCGGTTATGACATCACCCGTACGCGTGACGCCGTGACCCACCTGCAGCAATATTACCAGCAGCACGGCGACGCGCTGTCGCATGCGGTGTCGTTGACGCCGCTGGTGCCAAGCCCGGATGACGAAGCTGCGCCGAACAAGCCGGCCGAGTTCCACTGCGACAGTTCGCGCGCCATGCCGGCGATCGAGCTGGCTCAGGGCATGCTGACCAACCTGCAAAGCTACGATCAGCTGACGGTTGAGCAGCGCAGCCACCTGCGCCGCCTGCTGATGTGCGTGACCGACACGGCGGATAAAGTCGCCAAGCTGCCGGAAACCTCATCCGCCGACCAGCGCTTCCTGAAGAACCTGCGTCAGGATCTGCTGCAGACCGTCGAGTACGCGCCGATGTGGATCATCGTCGCCGTCGCGCTGGCGCTGTCGCTCGGCACCATGGTGGGCTGGAAACGCGTGGCCACCACCATCGGCGAGAAGATCGGCAAGAAAGGCATGACCTACGCCCAGGGCGTATCGGCCCAGATGACCGCGGCGCTGTCTATCGGCGTGGCGAGTTATACCGGCATGCCGGTCTCCACCACCCACGTCCTCTCTTCGGCGGTTGCCGGGACGATGATCGTGGACGGCGGCGGCGTGCAGAGCAAAACCGTGAAGAACATCCTGTTGGCCTGGGTACTGACCCTGCCAATCTCGATTCTGCTTTCCGGTGCGCTGTATTGGGTTGCGTTGAAGCTGATCTAAGCGATAAGCATCATGAGGAAGGCGGCCGCAGGGCCGCCTTTTTTTTGCCTGCATCAAGGGAAACAGGAAGGCATTAATACCAGATCATCAGCGCTATCAGGCTGATGACCACCAGGCCGCACAGGGCCGAGGTCAGCATGAACTGCCCGCGCACCCGTTCGCAGCGGCGAATAAACTCCGGATCGTGGTGCTCGACATAGCGTTGCGCAAAGATATAGCGCACCAGCCTCAGCTGCTTGCTGGGTTGCCCGTGGGCGGTGAAGAAACCGCCGCCATCGACGTATTGGTACAGCAGCGGATCGCAGCCGCGCAATACCACCAGCAATGCGCGCAGAGAAGAGTAATACCGCACCATGTTTACCACACACACCACACATAAGGCCCAAAACAGCGCGACGGTACTGATCATGATTACCCCCTCAAGGCGTTGTTATCCGCGGCCATCCGCCGGGTCCAACCGCCCTACCTCATTACCCGATACTCTGCTGGAGCTTACCGCTCTCATCCCCTTTTTTGCCTGCACGGGCCATGCCCATAACCCACCGCCTCCGGAGACGTTACCGCACCGCACAGAGAGATTTGCACGGCGTGATTCCACTCAGAGGGGAAATGGTGAGGCCCATATTCATCATTGTAGGTTAATGAAACGCAAACTGGCCTGATCAGTGGATAAAATTTACCGCCACGCGCCGAAACGCCCCCGCCGGGGCGTTATAAGTGATAACCGTTCGTCTGCAATTAGTCGTTTTTCCTGGATAGTCTATCCCGCCCCACGCCGCTGATCTTTCCCCCCACGCTGGCTAGACTCAGGTTTCCGTTACGCTCATCCAAGGAAACTGTTATGGCAAACCATTCAATCAAGGGAAAAACCGTCCTGATCGCCGGCGGCGCCAAAAATCTCGGCGGGCTGATCGCGCGCGATTTGGCTGAACAAGGCGCCAAAGCGGTAGTGATCCACTACAACAGCGCCGCCTCCAAAGCCGAAGCGGATAAGACCGTCGCCGCCATCCAGGCCGCCGGGGCGCAAGGCGTCGCGCTGCAGGCCGATTTGACCACCGCGGGCGCGGTCGAGAAGCTGTTCGCCGATGCGGTCGCCGCCGTCGGCAAGCCGGATATCGCCATCAATACCGTCGGCAAAGTGCTGAAAAAGCCGATGGTCGACATCGGCGAGGCCGAGTACGACGAGATGACCGCGGTCAACGCCAAAACCGCGTTCTTCTTCCTGAAAGAGGCGGGCAAACACCTCAACGACAACGGTAAAATCTGCACGCTGGTCACCTCGCTGCTCGGCGCCTTCACGCCGTTCTATGCCGCTTACGCCGGCACCAAGGCGCCGGTGGAGCACTTCACCCGCGCCGCCGCCAAGGAGTTCGGCGAGCGCGGCATCTCCGTGACGGCGGTCGGCCCCGGCCCGATGGACACCCCGTTCTTCTATCCGGCCGAAGGCGCCGATGCGGTGGCGTATCACCAAAGCGCGGCGGCGCTGTCGCCGTTCAGCAAAACCGGCCTCACCGATATCGAAGACGTGGTGCCGTTTATCCGCCACCTGGTCAGCGACGGCTGGTGGGTTACCGGCCAAACTATCCTGATCAACGGCGGCTATACTACCAAGTAACGCCGCATGGGGGGCGCGCGTCTGGCGTCCGCCCCCGCCAGGAGGCGCAGCGTAGAGGATATTGCAATGCACATGCTAATGGTCATTGGCGGAGGCGTAGTTCTCCTGGGATTGTTTGTGCTGTTCGGCTGGCTCTGGGGCGCCAGCGCGGCGGGTATGGCGCTGGCGGCAAAAATTTTCGTCCCGGCCTGGTTGCTGATCGCGGCGGTCAATATGTGGGTGGGCGTCGCCCACGCGGGCTACAGCCTGCGGGCGGAGTTGCCGATCCTGCTGCTGGTGTTCGCGATCCCCGCCGCCATCGCCGCGTTCGTATTCTGGCGCCTCGCCCATGTCTGAAAGCGCCGGCGACCTGCTCAACGTGGTGACGCTACTGGGCGCCGCCGTGGTGGCCGTGCCGCTGTTCAAGCGCTTGGGGCTGGGCTCGGTGCTGGGTTATCTGGCCGCCGGTTTGGCGATTGGGCCGTTCGGCTTTGGTTTGTTCAACGATGCGCAGACCATCCTGCACATCGCTGAACTTGGGGTGGTGATGTTTCTCTTCGTCATCGGCCTGGAGATGCGGCCTTCTCATCTGTGGAACATGCGGCGCGATATTTTCGGCCTGGGCAGCCTGCAGGTATTGAGCTGCGGGCTGCTGCTCACCGCCATCGGCATGGCCTTCGGCTTTTCATTGGCCATCTCCTTCATCTGCGGCATGGGATTCGTGCTGACGTCTACCGCCATCGTCATGCAACTGTTGGGCGAGCGCGGCGACATCGCCAGCCCGCGCGGTCAGAAAATCGTCGCCGTATTGCTGTTTGAAGATCTGATGATTGTCCCGCTGCTGGCGCTGGTGGCGTTCATCGCGCCGGCCGGTTCATCGACGCCGGTATCCGGTTCCGCCTGGGGCGGCATCGCCATCGCCGCCGGTGCGCTGGCCGCGCTGGTGGCGGCCGGCATCTGGCTGCTGAACCCGCTGTTTCGCATTCTGGCGCACGCCAAAGCGCGCGAAGTGATGACCGCAGCCGCGCTGCTGGTAGTGCTTGGCGCCGCTTTGCTGATGCAGCTGGGTGGCCTCTCCATGGCCATGGGCGCCTTTTTGGCCGGCGTGCTGCTGTCGGAATCGACGTTCCGCCATCAGCTCGAAGCCGACATCGAGCCCTTTCGCGGTCTGCTTTTGGGGCTGTTCTTCCTCGGCGTCGGCATGTCTCTCGATCTGGCCGTGGTGGCGCGCAACTGGCCGCTGATCGTCAGCGGCGTGCTGGCGATGATGTTCATCAAAGGCCTGTGTATTTACTGCGTGGCCCGGTTGACGAAAAGCTCGCACGGTGATGCTCTCGACCGCGCCGTACTCATGGCGCAAGGGGGAGAATTTGCGTTTGTGCTGTTCGCCGCTGCGCTGGCCAATCAGGTGCTGCCTGCGGAAGCCAACGCCAACATGACCGCCGTCGTGGTGCTGTCGATGGCTTTGACACCGCTGGCGGTGTTGATCCACCAACGCCTGCGCGCCTCGTCCGACGCCTCGTTGGACGGCACGGAACAGCCCACCGGCTTGACCAACAGCGTGCTGATCGTCGGGTTCGGCCGTTTTGGTCAGATCGTCAGCCAGCACGTTTTGGCGATGGGCGCCGATATCGCCATTATCGACCGCGAACCCCAGGTTGCCCGCGACGCGCAAGACTTCGGCTTCAAAGTTTACTATGGCGACGGTGCGCGCATGGATGTGCTGCATGCGGCGGGCGCCGGCTACGCCCGCGCCATCTTGGTCTGCATTGACGATCCGCAAGCCGCCACGCAGATTGTCGAACACGCCAAAACCCACTTCCCGCAGGCCCGCGTGCTGGCTCGCGCTCATGACCGCGAACATGCCATCGCGCTGATCAAGGCCAATGTGGATTACCAAATTCGCGTCACCTTAGAGTCCGCCATGTCTTTCGGGCATGAAGCTATGTTGGCGTTGGGCTCCGATCCGGAAACCGCGGCGGATCTGATGGCCGAGCTGCGGCGCAAAGATGCCGAACGGTTGGCGATGGAGGTGTCCGGCGGCATTTACGCCGGTACATCGATGATTTTGGGCAATGCGCCGACCAAGGCGAAGAAGGAATGACGGGCATGCCGACCCTTTTCCGCCGGCGCAGCGATGCGCTCGCGGCCGATAATCAAACGGCCGATGAGGTGGTGCGGTTTTGGCGAGACGCCGGCGCAGAGCAATGGTTCCGGCAGGATCCGCGCTTCGACCAACGCTTTCGCGCGCGCTTTTTGGGCCTGCATCTGGCGGCGGCCCGGCGTGAACGCGACGACTGGCTTAAGACGCCGGAAAGCGCGCTGGCGCTGATGATCCTGCTCGACCAATTTCCGCGCAACGCTTTTCGCAACACCGCCCACATGTACGCCACCGATCCGCTGGCGCGCCGCTTCGCCCGCATCGCCATTGCGGCGAACTACATGCAGGCCGTCGAGCCTTCGCTGCGCCTGTTTTTTTGCCTGCCGTTCGCCCATTCGGAAAATCTCGCCGATCAGGATCTTTCCGTGGCGCTAAACGCTCAACTGGGGCCGGCTGAACGCGCGCACGCCGAGGGACACCGCGATATCATCCGCCGTTTCGGTCGTTTCCCACATCGCAATCAGCTGCTGTTGCGCGATACTACCACGCAGGAGCAAGCCTTCCTGGAGCAAGGAGGGTTTGCCGGATAACGCCGCAGAATGCTTTAAGCGGCAATAATAAGGACAATAACGGGCGCATCGATGGACAGATTCAATCAATACCGCGTATTCGTGCAAGTGGCGGAGATGGGCAGCTTTATCCGCGCAGCCCATGTGCTGGAGGTGCCGCGCGCCTCGGTGTCCGCCGCCGTGCAACAGCTGGAAACGCAGCTGGGCGTGCGCCTGCTGCACCGCACCACGCGGCAGGTGCGGCTGACCGCCGACGGCGAACAGCTGCTCGAGCGGCTGCGCCCGCTGCTGGCCGAGGTGGAGGATATCGATCAGTCGTTTCAGGCCAGCCAGCGCCAGGCCTCCGGGCGGCTCAGCGTCGACGTGCCGAGCCGCATCGCCCGCCGGCTGATCGCGCCGGCGCTGCCCAGCCTGCTGCGGCGCCATCCCCACCTGCAGCTGGTGCTCGGCTCCGCCGATCGCGCCATCGATCTGGTGCAGGAAGGGGTCGACTGCGCGGTGCGCGTCGGCGATCTGCACGACAGCAGCCTGGTGATGCGCCCGCTCGGCCATATCGCGCTGATCAACTGCGCCAGCCCCGCCTACCTGAGCGAATTCGGCCATCCGCTTCAGCCCGCCGATCTTGCCGAGGGGCACAGGAGCATCGGTTACGCCTCGCCCAAAACCGGCCGCGAATCCCCCTGGGAATACCTGACCGCCGACGGCCACACCCAGCGGCTCGAACTGCCCAGCCGGGTGGTGGTCAACAACGCCGAGAGCTATATCGCCTGCTGCCGCGCCGGGCTGGGGCTGATGCAAATCCCGCGCTACGACGTGCAACACCTGCTCGACGCCGGTGAACTGGTGGAAGTCCTGCCCGCTTACCGCGCCGCCTCCATGCCGATCGCCCTGATCTATCCCCATCGTCGCCAGCGCTCACGCCGCCTGGCGGTGTTTCACGAATGGTTTGAAAGCCTGCTGCAGCCGCATCTGGAGCGCTGATTGCGCATTTAGCGCTATACTTTGTTTAATAACGCTTATAATTCAAGCGGTCAGACCGGCAGCATCCGCATAATCAATAGGCTTTTACGCCGCGCGGGTGTACAACGAAAGGTATCGGGCGGAGAGATTTTCGATGCGGCGCAGTGTGATCGCCCCAACATATCATTGCGTTATCCGAATGATACTATGGAACCAAAAGCGCAAGGCGGGTAAACGGAACGCCTGCTAACCCTTTTAATCGGCATGTTTATGGAAGGAGTATTCTTATGGCTTACAAACACATACTGATCGCGGTGGACCTATCCCCGGAAAGCAAGATCCTGGTAGAAAAAGCCGTCTCGATGGCGCGGCCGTACAACGCTAAAGTTTCTCTGATCCACGTCGATGTCAACTATTCCGACCTCTATACCGGCCTGATCGACGTCAATCTCGGCGACATGCAAAAACGCATCTCCGAGGAAACCCATCAGGCGCTGACCGAGCTGTCGCAAAACGCCGGCTACCCGATCACCGAGACCCTGAGCGGCAGCGGCGATCTGGCGCAGGTATTGGTCGATGCCATCAAGAAATATGACATGGATCTGGTACTGTGCGGCCACCACCAGGATTTCTGGAGCAAGCTGATGTCTTCCGCTCGCCAGCTGATCAATACCGTGCACATCGATATGCTGATCGTGCCGCTGCGCGATGAAGAAGACGAATAAAGTAAGCACTCGCTAACTTAACTGCCCAACGCCCGCGCCCTGCGGGCGTTTTTCATGCCGCCACGCCGATTAATCGCTTGATAATCAACCGCCCTCCGATGATATAGTCGCTAAAGACACAACATCCTCCCCCGGGCATCGCCTATACCCATATCTATAAGAAATAGCGGGGGAAAACTTAATGCTAAAAGGAGTTATCCATGGAATATGCCGTATCGGTAGAGTCTTTCCTGTCCTCGTTACAGCGCCATAACCCCCACCAGCCGGAATATCTGCAGGCGGTGCGCGAAGTCTTCACCTCGCTGTGGCCGTTTATCGAACGCAACCCGCGCTATCGCGAACAGGCCCTGCTGGAGCGCCTGGTGGAGCCCGAGCGCGTCATTCAGTTCCGCGTCAGCTGGGTGGACGATCGCGGCCAGGTGCAGGTCAACCGCGCCTTCCGCGTGCAGTTCAACTCGGCCATCGGCCCCTACAAGGGCGGCATGCGCTTCCATCCGTCGGTAAACCTGTCGATCCTGAAATTCCTCGGTTTTGAGCAGACCTTCAAGAACGCGTTGACCACCCTGCCGATGGGCGGCGGCAAAGGCGGCTCCGATTTCGATCCCAAGGGCAAAAGCCAGGGCGAGATCATGCGCTTCTGCCAGGCGCTGATGACCGAGCTGTATCGCCACCTGGGGCCGGACACCGACGTGCCGGCCGGCGACATCGGCGTCGGCGGCCGTGAAGTCGGCTTTATGGCCGGCATGATGAAGAAACTGTCCAACAACACCGCCTGCGTGTTTACCGGCAAGGGTCTCTCCTTCGGCGGCAGCCTGATCCGCCCCGAGGCGACCGGCTACGGCCTGGTGTACTTCACCGACGCCATGCTGCAGCGCCACGGCCTGGGCTTTGAAGGCATGCGGGTGGCGGTGTCCGGCTCCGGCAACGTGGCGCAGTACACCATCGAGAAAGCGCTGGAGCTGGACGCGCGCGTGATCACCGTGTCGGATTCCGGCGGCACCCTGGTGGACGAGGACGGCTTCACCACCGAGAAGCTGGCGCACCTGGCGGAGATCAAAAACCAACGCTACGGCCGGGTGGCGGACTATGCCCGCGAACGCGGCCTGACCTATCTGGCCGGCCAGCAGCCGTGGAACGTGCCGGTGGATATCGCCCTGCCGTGCGCCACCCAGAACGAACTGGATCTCGAGGCGGCGCAGACGCTGATCCGCAACGGGGTGAAGGCGGTAGCGGAAGGCGCCAACATGCCGACCACCATCCAGGCCACCGACGCCTTCCTCGACGCCGGCGTGCTGTTCGCGCCGGGCAAGGCGGCTAACGCCGGCGGCGTGGCCACCTCGGGGCTGGAGATGGCGCAAAACGCCGCGCGCATCGGCTGGCGGGCAGAGAAAGTGGATGTACGTTTACAACATATCATGGCCGATATTCACCACGCCTGCGTGGAATACGGCGGCGAAGGCAAGCAAACCCACTACGTGCACGGCGCGAATATCGCCGGTTTCGTCAAGGTCGCCGACGCCATGCTGGCGCAGGGCGTGCTGTAATCCGCCGTAAAGGTGATCTTGTTCACACATCGATTAAATGCTTCAATGCCGGCCTCTGCGCCGGCATTTTTTTATGCTTTCTCACCATCCAAATGATGCCAATTGGTTTAATAAAAGTTAACAAGAAGTTGTTTATCACCTCTTAATCGGTAGTAAATTTACCACCATCAAATAATTAAACATTTATTTAACACTAAATACGCCATTATTTTACTTAACTGTGCGCAGATCACATTTCGTTAACTTCAGCTACGCCCCCTCTTCCATTCCTTTGTAATCTGCAGCGGTGGAAAAACCGCCACCCCTACAGATAAAAAAAGGTACAGCTAATGAAATTTAACCTCGCATTATTAAATGCATGTGTGGTTTCTGCGTGCATGTTATCGACAACACCTGTGTTCGCCGCTGATAAATATGAGATTGCCGTGGTCGCCAAAGTAACCGGCATTCCGTGGTTCAACCGCATGGAAGTGGGCGTCAACGAAGCGGCGAAAAAACTCGACGTCAACGCCTACCAGACCGGCCCTTCTACCCCGGATCCGGCCGCGCAGGTCAAGGTGATTGAGGATCTGATCGCCAAGAACGTCAACGCCATCATCGTGGTGCCGAACGACGCCAAGGTGCTGGAGCCGGTGCTGAAAAAAGCGCGCGACAAAGGCATCGTGGTGCTGACCCATGAATCCCCGGACCAGCAGATCGGCCAGTGGGACATCGAGACCATCGACAGCGAGAAATACGCGCAGGCCAACGTCGATGAGCTGGCGAAAGACATGGGCGGCAAAGGCGGCTACGCGATCTACGTCGGCTCGCTGACCGTGCCGTTGCACAACGCCTGGGCCGATTCCGCCATCAAATACCAGAAAGAAAAATACCCGGACATGTTTGAAGTCACCTCGCGCCTGCCGGTGGCGGAAAGCATCGACAAATCCTACGCCACCACGCTGGATCTGATGAAAACCTATCCGCAGATGAAGGGCATCATCGGCTTCGGCTCGCTCGGCCCGATCGGCGCCGGCCAGGCGGTGGCCAAGAAACGCGCCAAGGACAAAATCGCGGTGGTGGGCATCGCCATGCCGGCGCAGGCCGCCCCTTACCTGATGCGCGGCGACATCAAAAAAGCGCTGCTGTGGGATCCGAAAGACGCCGGCTATGCGCTGGTGACGGTGGCCGACCAGCTGCTGCAGGGCAAGGAAGTGAACAAGGATCTGGCGATCGAGGGCCTCGGCAAGGCCGACGTCGACATGGAACACAAAGTGATTCGGTTTAATAAGATTTTGGAAGTCACCAAAGACAACGCCCAATCGCTTGGATTCTGATTTTTCGCGTAATTTCGCCACACCGGGAAAGTAGTTAAACCCTCGTAGGGGCGCAGCTTGCTGCGCCCAGGGCTTCGGCCGCTACGCAAGCACAGGTTAACGTTATGACAGCCTCCCCCGCATTTATCACCCTGGAGAATATCAGCAAGCGATTCCCAGGCGTGCTGGCATTAGACCAGATCAACCTGACGCTCAATATTGGCGAAGTGCACTGCCTGGCCGGGCAAAACGGCTGCGGCAAAAGCACCATCATTAAAATCATCTCCGGCGTCTATCAGCCGGAAAAAGGCGCCAACATTTCGCTTGAAGGCAAACTCTTCCACGCCCTGACGCCGCAGCTGTCCGGTTATTACGGCATACAGGTGATCTACCAGGACCTGTCGCTGTTCCCCAATCTGACGGTGGCGGAGAACATCGCCATCCACCGTTACCTGCCCGGCGGCCATTTCTGGGTGCGCAAGCGGGTGATGCGCCAGACGGCGCTCGACGCCATGGCGCGGGTCGGCATACGCATCGATCCCGATAAAAAGGTGGAAAAACTGTCGATCGCCGATCGGCAACTGGTGGCGATTTGCCGCGCCATCGCCGCCGAGGCGCGGTTGGTTATCATGGACGAACCGACCGCCTCGCTGACCCGCCAGGAGGTCGACGGCCTGCTGCGGGTGGTCAACGAGCTGAAGGCGGCCGGCATCTGCGTGGTATTCGTCAGCCACAGATTGGATGAAGTGATGGAAGTCGCCGATCGCATCAGCGTGATGCGCGACGGCAAGCTGGTGGGCACCTGGCCGGCCAGCGAACTGGACAGCCATGAACTGGCGTTCCTGATGACCGGCCAACGCTTCCACTACAGCCCGCTGCCGCCGCTGCCGCCGGCCGAACAGGCGCCGCTGCTCGAGGTACGCAACCTCAGCCGCGGCGAGAAATACCGCAACATCAATCTGGCGCTGCGCGGCGGCGAGATCGTCTCGATCGTCGGCCTGCTCGGCGCCGGCCGCACCGAACTGTGCCTCAGCCTGTTCGGCATGACGCGGCCGGACAGCGGCGAGATCCACATCGAGGGCCAGGCGGTGCAGCTGCACAACAACCGCGAAGCGGTGCGCCACGGCATCGGCTATGTGTCGGAGGATCGTCTGACGCAGGGGTTGATCATGGAGCAATCGATCTACGACAACACCATCGTCACCGTCTTCGATCGGCTGCATACCTCGCTCGGGCTGCTGGATCACGCCAAAGCGACCGAGCTGGTCAACCGGCTTATCCGCGATCTGAACATCAAGGTGTCCGACAGCGCGCTGCCGGTGAAAACCCTGTCCGGCGGCAACGCCCAGCGCATCGCCATCGCCAAGTGGGTGGCGACCCAGCCGAAGATCCTGATCCTCGACTCGCCCACCGTCGGCGTGGACATCGCCAACAAAGAGGGGATCTACCAGATCGCCCGCGATCTGGCGCAGCTGGGCATGGCGGTGCTGATGATCTGCGACGAGATCCCGGAAGCCTATTACAACAGCCATCGGGTGATGGTGATGCGCAAGGGCGAACTGATCGCCGAATTCGCGCCGCACCAGAGTACCGAGCAACAGATCGCCGAGGTGGTGAATGGATAAGTCATTATTGGCCCGCCTGGCCGGGCGGCACGAGTTTTATCTCGGCCTGTTGGTGCTGCTGCTGGCGATCGGCCTGAGCGCCGGCACCGACGAGTTTCTGACGCTCGGCAACCTGACCGACGTCGCCACCAGCTACGCCATTCTCGGCATCCTGGCCTGCGGGCTGTTCGTGGTGCTGATCGCCGGCGGCATCGACATTTCGTTCCCGGCGGTCACCGCCATCGCTCAGTACGTGATGGCCAGCTGGGTGATCCAGCACGGCGGCAGCTTCCCGCTGGCGTTCGCCCTGGCGATTGGCGTTGGCCTGCTGCTCGGGCTGGTGAACGGTTTCCTGGTGTACTGGCTGAAAGTGCCGGCGATCATCATCACCATCGCCACCCTCAACCTGTTCTACGGCCTGCTGGTGTACGCCACCAACGGCACCTGGCTGTACGGCTTTCCGGACTGGTTCATGAACGGCATCAACTGGTTCTCGTTCCAGGGCGCCGACGGTTACGACTACGGCCTGACGCTGCCGCTGCTGTGCCTGCTGGCGACCATCGTCGTCACCGGCGTGCTGATGAACCGCACCCGGCTGGGGCGCCAGATCTACGCTATGGGCGGCAACCGCGACGCGGCGTCGCGCCTGGGGTTGAACCTGCTGCGGCTGCATTTTTGCGTCTACGGCTACATGGGCATTCTGGCCGGCGTCGCGGCGGTGGTGCAGGCGCAGATCACCCAGTCGGTGGCCCCCAACTCGCTGCTCGGCTTCGAGCTGACGGTATTGGCGGCGGTGGTGTTGGGCGGCACCAGCATGAGCGGCGGCCGCGGCTCGTTGACCGGTACCCTGCTCGGCGTGGTGCTGCTGGCCTTCCTGCAAAACGGGCTGACGCTGCTCAGCGTCTCGGCCTATTGGCACCAGGTATTCAGCGGCGCGATCATTTTGATCAGCATCAGCACCACTGCCTGGAACGAAAAACGCAAGCTGCTCAAGGAGATCTGACATGACGCAGTTAACTCGGTTGATCCCAAACGATCGGATCATTCGCCTGCAGGGCGCGATCATCATCGCGGTGGCGCTGCTGTTCGCCGGGCTGCTCGGATCGCGCTTCTTCAGCCTCGGCAACTTCCAGTCGATCGCCTCGCAGCTGCCGATCCTCGGCCTGCTGGCACTCGGCATGGGCATCACCATGCTGACCGGCGGCATCAACCTGTCGATTATCGCCGGCGCCAACGCCTGTTCGCTGGTGATGGCGGCAATCATCGTCAGCCACCCTGACCAGCCGCTGTTCCTGGCACTGGCGCTGGTGGCCGGCCTGCTGGTGGCGGTGGCGATCGGCGCGCTCAACGGCGCGCTGGTGGCCTGGATCGGCGTCTCGCCCATCCTCGCCTCGCTCGGCACCATGACCCTGATCACCGGCCTGAACATCCTGCTGTCCAACGGCGCGGTGATCTCCGGCTTCCCGGCGGCGATTCAATTTCTCGGCAACGGCGCCGTGCTCGGCGTGCCGGTGGCGCTGATCCTGTTCCTGCTGGTGGCGGTGGGTCTGTGGCTGCTGCTGGAGCACACCACGCTGGGCCGCAGCCTGTACCTGATCGGCTCCAACGAGCAGGCCACCCGCTTCAGCGGCGTGAACACCGCGCGGGTGCAGGTAGCGGTGTATATCCTGTCGGCGCTGCTCGGCTGGGGCGCCGCCCTGCTGATGATGGCCAAGTTCAACTCGGCCAAGGCCGGCTACGGCGAATCTTATCTGCTGGTGACCATTCTGGCCTCGGTGCTGGGCGGCATTAACCCGGACGGCGGTTTCGGCCGTATTCTGGGGCTGGTGCTGGCGCTGATCGTGCTGCAAATGTTGGAAAGCGGCCTCAATTTGCTGGGGGTCAGCAGCTACCTGACCATGGCCCTGTGGGGCGGCGTGCTGATCCTGTTTATCGCGTTACAGAATCGAAAAGCTTAGGAGAAAATAATGGCGAGCTATTTTATTGGCGTAGACGTGGGCACCGGAAGCGCGCGCGCGGGCGTATTCGATCTCAATGGCCGCATGGTCGGCCAGGCCAGCCGGGCCATCGATCTGTACCGGCCGAAGGCGGATTTCGTCGAGCAGTCGTCGGATAACATCTGGCAGGCGGTGTGCAATGCGGTGCGCGACGCGGTCAACCAGGCCGACATCAACCCGATCCAGGTCAAGGGGTTGGGCTTCGACGCCACCTGTTCGCTGGTGGTGCTGGATAAAGAGGGCAAGCCGCTGACCGTCAGCCCCTCCGGCCGCACCGAACAGAACATCATCGTGTGGATGGATCACCGGGCGATCGCCCAGGCCGAGCGCATCAACGCCACCAAACACCGGGTGCTGGACTTCGTCGGCGGCATTATCTCGCCGGAGATGCAGACGCCGAAACTGCTGTGGCTGAAACAGCACATGCCCACCACCTGGGCCAACGCTGGCTACCTGTTCGATCTGCCGGACTTCCTCACCTGGCGCGCCACCCAGGATGCCACCCGCTCGCTGTGTTCGACGGTATGCAAGTGGACCTATCTCGGCCACGAACAGCGCTGGGACAAGAGCTACTTCCAGCAGATCGGGCTGGAAGACGTGCTGGAACATGACGCGGCCAAGATCGGCAGCGACGTCAAAATGATGGGCGAGCCGCTGGGCCACGGCCTGACCCAGCGCGCCGCCGGCGAGATGGGGCTGATCGCCGGCACGGCGGTGAGCGTGTCGATCATCGATGCCCACGCCGGCACCCTCGGCACGCTGGGTGCCACCGGCGTCTCCGGCGAGGTGGCCGACTTCAACCGCCGCGTCGCGCTGATCGGTGGCACCTCCACCGGCCACATGGCGATGTCGCGCACCGCGCGCTTTATCGGCGGCGTCTGGGGGCCGTATTACTCGGCGATCCTGCCGGAATACTGGCTGAACGAAGGCGGCCAGTCCGCCACCGGCGCGCTGATCGACCACGTCATCCAGTCGCACCCGTGCTACCCGGAGCTGCTGGCGCAGGCGAAAACTCAGGGGCAGACCATCTATGAGGTGTTGAACGCCATTCTGCGCCGCATGGCCGGCGAGCCGGAGAATATCGCCTTCCTGACGCAGGACATTCACATGCTGCCGTACTTCCACGGCAACCGCTCGCCGCGCGCCAACCCGACGCTGACCGGCATCCTGACCGGGCTGAAGCTGTCGCGCACGCCGGAGGACATGGCGCTGCACTACCTGGCCACCATTCAGGCCATCGCGCTCGGCACCCGCCACATCATCGAAACCATGAACCACAGCGGCTACAGCATCGACACCATTATGGCCAGCGGCGGCGGCACCAAGAATCCGATCTTCGTGCAGGAGCACGCCAACGCCACCGGCTGCGCCATGCTGCTGCCGGAGGAGAGCGAAGCGATGCTGCTCGGCGGCGCGATGATGGGCACCGTGGCGGCGGGCGTGTTCGACACCCTGCCGGAGGCGATGAGCGCCATGAGCCGCATCGGCAAGACGGTCACGCCGCAGACCAACCAGATAAAAAGCTACTACGACCGCAAATACCAGGTATTCCACGAGCTGTACAACGACCACATGAAATACCGCCGGTTGATGCAGGAGGAGGCGTGATGCAGCAGGAATGGCGGCAGGCGGTGCAGGGTTGGCAAACCTACAGTCAGGAGCTGGCGCAGCTGGGCGAGCGCCTCGACGCGCGCACCTGGCAGCGGCTGCTGACGCTGCTGGCCGACTGCCGCGGTAAAATTGCCGTCACCGGCGTCGGCACCTCGGGGATTGCGGCGCGCAAGATAGCCCACATGCTGGCCTGCGTGGAACGGCCGGCTGTCTACCTCGACGCCACCGGCGCGGCGCACGGCGATCTGGGCTTTCTGCGCGCCGACGATCTGCTGATCCTGATCTCACGCGGCGGCAATTCCGACGAGCTGACCCGCCTGCTGCCGACGCTGCAGGCCAAGGGAGTGACGCTGATCGCGGTGACGGAAAACCCGCATTCCGCCATCGCACAGGCGGCGCAGTTGACGATCGCCACCGGGGTGCAAAAGGAGATAGATCCGCTGAACATGCTGGCCACCACCTCAATTGTGCTGGTGCTGGCGATCTTCGACGCCGCCTGCGCCTGCCTGATGGCGCGCAGCGGTTACGACAAGGACGCCTTGCTGGCAGTGCATCCGGGCGGCGGCGTGGGGAAAAGCTTGCGGGAGGAAAACTGAGGGCCCGACACGGCGGGCCCTAGGCAGACATTACAGCGGCATGTAGATATCGAAACGGTGGCTTTTGGTCAGCGTGGCGGCGTGCGCCGGCACGTCGGCCAGCGGCGGCGCGTAGTCCGGGCGCTTCACCACCACGCGCTTGGTCGCCAGGCGGCGCGCCGGCTCCAGCAGGCCGTCGGCGTCATCGTCGCTGCCCACCAGCGATTGAAACACCCGCATCTCTTTCTTCACCAGCGCGCTTTTTTGCTTGTGCGGGAACATCGGATCGAGATACACCACCTCGGGGCGCGGGCTGAGATCCGCCAGCGCCGTCAGGCTGGAGGCGTGCAGCAGCGTCAGGCGCTCGCGCAGCCACGGGCCGATTTCCGCATCCTGATAGCCGCGCTGCAGGCCGTCGTCCAGCAACGCCGCCACCACCGGATTGCGCTCCAGCATCCGCACCCGGCAGCCCAGCGCCGCCAGCACGAAGGCGTCGCGCCCCAGCCCGGCGGTAGCGTCCACCACGTCCGGCAGATAGCTGCCCTTGATGCCGACCGCTTTGGCCACCGCCTCGCCGCGGCCGCCGCCGAAGCGGCGCCGGTGCGCCATGGTGCCGGTGACGAAATCGACATAGATTCCGCCGAGCTTCGGCTCGTCGCGCTTGCGCAGCTCCAGCCGCTGCGGGGTCAGTACCAGCGCCATCGGCGCGTCGTCGTCGGACGTCAGCCGCCAGCGCTGCGCCAAAACAGACAAGGCGCCGGGATCGGCGCCTGCTTCACACAATAAACACACGCTCACGTGTCGGGTTATCCTTTAATGCCGTAATGGCGCAGCATAGCATCCAGCTGCGGCTCGCGGCCACGGAAGCGTTTGAACAGCGCCATCGGCTCTTCTGAACCGCCGCGCGACAGGATGTTGTCGAGGAAGGATTTGCCGGTTTCGGCGTTGAAAATCCCTTCTTCTTCGAAGCGCGAGTAGGCGTCGGCCGACAGCACTTCCGCCCACAGGTAGCTGTAGTAACCCGCCGCATAGCCGCCGGCAAAGATGTGGCTGAAGGCGTGCGGGAAGCGGCCCCAGCTTGGCGAAGGCACCACCGCCACCATTTTCTTCACTTCCGCCAGCGTCGGCAGGATCTGCGCCCCTTTTTCCGGGCTGTATTCGAAGTGCATGCGGAAATCGAACAGGCCGAACTCCAGCTGGCGCAGGATGAACAGCGCCGCCTGGTAATTCTTGGCCGCCAGCAGCTTGTCGAGCATGGCCTTCGGCAGTGGCTCGCCGCTCTGGTAGTGGCCGGAGATAAACGCCAGCGCTTCCGGCTCCCAGCACCAATTTTCCATAAACTGGCTCGGCAGTTCGACTGCATCCCACGGCACCCCGTTGATGCCGGAGACGCCGGCGGTATCGATCTGCGTCAGCATGTGGTGCAGACCGTGGCCGAACTCGTGGAACAGCGTGGTCACTTCGTTATGGGTGAACAGCGCCGGCTGGTCGCCCAGCGGGCGGTTGAAATTGCAGGTCAGGTAAGCGACCGGCTTTTGCAGCGTGCCGTCGGCCTTGCGCAGGCTGCCGACGCAGTCGTCCATCCAGGCGCCGCCGCGTTTGTTTTCGCGGGCGTACAGATCGAGATAGAAGCTGCCGCGCAGCTCGCCGTCGGCGGCGAACAGATCGAAGAAGCGCACGTCCGGATGCCAGGTCTCCACGTCTTTACGCTCTTTGGCGGTGATGCCGTAGATGCGTTTCACCACTTCGAACAGCCCTTCCACCACCCGCTGTTCCGGGAAGTACGGGCGCAGTTGCTCGTCGCTGATGGAGAACAGGTGCTGCTTCTGTTTTTCGCCGTAATAGGTGATGTCCCAGGCGTCGAGCTCGTCCACGCCATAGTGCTGTTTGGCGAAGGCGCGCAGCTGCGCCAGCTCTTGCTCGGCCTGCGGGCGGGCGCGCTTGGCCAGATCGCTCAGGAAGCCGATCACCTGCTCCGGGCTCTCCGCCATTTTGGTCGCCAGCGACTTGTCGGCGTAGGTGTCGAAGCCCAGCAGCTGAGCCAGCTCGTGGCGCAGCGCCAGCGTTTCCGCCATCACTTCGCTGTTGTCCCATTTGCCGGCGTTCGGCCCCTGATCGGAGGCGCGGGTGGCGAAGGCGCGGTACATCTCTTCGCGCAGCGCGCGGTTGTCGGCGTAGGTCAACACCGGCAGGTAGCTCGGCATGTCCAGCGTCAGCAGCCAACCGTCCTGCTCTTTGGCCTGCGCCATCGCCTGTGCCTGCGCCAGGGCGCTCTCCGGCAGGCCGCTCAGCTCGGCTTCGTCGGTAATCAGTTTGCTCCAGCCCATGGTGGCGTCGAGCACGTTGTTGCTGTAGGTGGAACCCAGTTCGGACAGGCGCGCGACGATCTCGCCGTAGCGCTGCTGTTTATCCGCCGACAGGCCGATGCCCGACAGTTCGAAATCGCGCAGCGCGTTGTCCACCGCCTTGCGCTGCGGCACGCTCAGCGCCTCGAACGCCGCGCCCTCTTTCAGGCTGCGGTAGGCCTGGTACAGCCCTTCGTGCTGGCCGACCCAGGTGCCGTACTCGGACAGCAGCGGCAGCGCCTGCTCATAGGCGGCGCGCAACTCCGGGCTGTTTTTCACCGAGTTCAGGTGCCCGATCGGCGACCAGATGCGCGACAGGCGATCGTCCGACTCCGCCAGCGGCTGACACAGATTGTCCCAGGTGAACGGCCCCGGCTGCGCGACCACGCGCTCTACCGCGGCGCGGCAGTCCGCCAGCGCGGATTGCACCGCAGGCACAATATCTTCAGGGCGGATCGCCGAGAACGGCGGCAGGGAAAACGGGGTCAGCAACGGATTTGTCATAGGGCAGTCCTGATTAGCGTTGGGGCCCGCCGTGGGGCGAGCCTTAAAATGCGTATGAATCTCTAACATGGAGCCAGACAACAGGAAAATCAATGCCCGGCGTTGATCGTTGGTGCCTTAAACGGCGCTTTGGCGGATGCGGGCGGCCAGCGCCGCCAGCTGCTCGTCGTCGGCGCGCGCGGCGTCGTGGGAGGAGATATAGCCCTCGTAACGCGCGAAAAACTTCGGCGAGGTCGATTCGATCGGCCGCCACTGCTCCAGCGACGCGGTGCCGTGCAGCGGGATCAGTTTGGCGTGCACATGGTCGACGCCGTAACCCTCGAACACCATACCGCAGCGGCCGACGTCGTCGAACGCGCGATCCAGCTGCTTCGCCACCCGCTTGGTCGCCAGCATCAGCGCGCTCAACACCTCGTCCGGCAGGTCAAAGGCATAGCTCGGGTGGTGCGCCTTGGGGATCACCACGCTGAAACCGTCGGTGTTGGGAAAGATGGACAGGAACGCCAGATGGTCGTCGTCTTCCCAGATTTTATGGCACGGCGCCTTGCCCGCCACGATGTCGCAAAAAATGCAGCTCATCCTTTCTCCTTGTGATTCACAGCGTTTCAACCCATTCGAACGCTTCGAACACCGGCCGCCAGAACGCCCGTTTACTCATCGTCCTGTCCCTTTCTGTGAACGTCTGCGGCAACGGAGTCCGGTTTTTCCCGGCCAGACAGTTTATACTGTGCAGATTATAAGCCTTATTGCATTGAATGCTCCGCCTGCGGAGCACAAGGAACCGCCACCCGTCATGTTAAGTTATCGCCACAGTTTCCACGCCGGCAACCACGCCGACGTGCTCAAGCACACCGTTCAGAGCCTGATCATCGAGTCGCTGAAGGAAAAAGAGAAGCCGTTCCTGTATCTGGATACCCACTCGGGCGCGGGCCGTTATCAGCTCAGCGGCGAACACGCCGAGCGCACCGGCGAATACCTGGAAGGCATCGGCCTGCTGTGGCAGCGCGACGATCTGCCGGAAGAGCTGGCGGCCTACATGAGCGTGGTGCACAACTTCAACCGTTCCGGCACGCTGCGCTACTACCCCGGTTCGCCGCTGATCGCCCGCCAGCTGCTGCGCCCGCAGGACAAAATTCACCTGACCGAGCTGCACCCGAGCGACTACCCGCTGCTGCGCAGCGAGTTCCAGAAAGACGAGCGCGCCAAAGTGCAGCGCGCCGACGGCTATCAGCAGCTGAAATCCCAGCTGCCGCCCCTGTCGCGCCGCGGCCTGATCCTGATGGACCCGCCGTATGAAATGAAGACCGATTACCAGGACGTGGTCAAAGGCATTCAGGAAGGCTACAAGCGTTTCGCCACCGGCACCTACGCGCTGTGGTATCCGGTGGTGATGCGCCAGCAGATCAAACGCATGCTGCGCGATCTGGAAGCCACCGGCATTCGCCGCATTCTGCAGATCGAACTGGCGGTGAAACCCGACAGCGATCAGCGCGGCATGACCGCCTCCGGCATGATCGTCATCAACCCGCCGTGGAAACTGGAACAGCAGATGAAAAACGTGCTGCCGTGGCTGCACAAGGTGCTGGTGCCGTCGGGCATCGGCCACCATCTGGTGAACTGGGTGGTACCGGAATAATCCCCGGCAGGGCGCGGTTCGCCGCGCCCTGCGTCCACCTATCGCAGCCATCGACGCAATCTTTGCGACAAACCCCGGTCAGGCGTTAAACTCTTACCCTCTTCAAATTCACAACTCATGGAAATCCCAGATGACGAAACATTACGATTATCTAGCAATTGGCGGCGGCAGCGGCGGTATCGCATCGATCAACCGGGCAGCCATGTACGGCCAAAAGTGTGCGCTGATTGAAGCCAAAGAGCTGGGCGGCACCTGTGTAAACGTGGGTTGTGTACCGAAAAAAGTCATGTGGCACGCGGCGCAGATCGCCGAGGCCATCCATCAGTACGGCCCGGACTACGGCTTCGACACCACCGTCAACGCCTTCGACTGGAAGAAGCTGGTCGCCAACCGCACCGCCTATATCGACCGCATCCACAACTCCTACGACAACGTGCTGGGCAAGAACAAGGTCGACGTGATCAAAGGCTTCGCGCGCTTCGTGGATGCGCACACCGTGGAAGTGAACGGCGAGCTCATCACCGCCGACCACATCCTGATCGCCACCGGCGGCCGCCCGAGCCACCCGGCTATTCCGGGTGCGGAATACGGCATCGACTCCGACGGCTTCTTTGAGCTGGACGCCATGCCGAAGCGCGTCGCCGTAGTCGGCGCCGGCTATATCGCCGTGGAGATCGCCGGCGTGCTGAACGCGCTGGGCGCGGAAACGCACCTGTTCGTGCGCAAGCACGCGCCGCTGCGCAGCTTCGATCCGATGATCGTCGAAACCCTGGTGGAAGTGATGAACACCGAAGGGCCGAGCCTGCATACCGAATCGGTGCCGAAAGCGATCGTCAAGAACGCCGACGGCAGCCTGACGCTGCAGCTGGAAAACGGCAAGGCATTCACCGTCGACTGCCTGATCTGGGCCATCGGCCGCGAACCGGCGACCGACAACCTGAACCTCGGCGTTACCGGGGTGAAGACCAACGAGCAAGGCTACATTGACGTCGATAAGTTCCAGAACACCAACGTCAAAGGCATCTACGCGGTGGGCGACAACACCGGCGCGGTAGAGCTGACCCCGGTCGCCGTGGCCGCCGGCCGCCGCCTGTCCGAGCGCCTGTTCAACAACAAGCCGGATGAGCACCTGGATTACAGCAACATCGCCACCGTGGTGTTCAGCCACCCGCCGATCGGCACTATCGGCCTGACCGAGCCGGAAGCCATCGAGAAGTTCGGCGCAGACAACGTGAAGGTGTACAAATCCTCCTTCACCGCCATGTACAGCGCCGTGACGCAGCACCGCCAGCCGTGCCGCATGAAGCTGGTGTGTGCGGGTAAAGAAGAGAAAATCGTCGGCCTGCACGGCATCGGCTTCGGCATGGATGAAATCCTGCAGGGCTTCGCCGTGGCGGTGAAGATGGGCGCCACCAAGAAGGACTTCGACAACACCGTGGCGATTCACCCGACCGCGGCGGAAGAGTTCGTTACCATGCGCTAACCGCTGCGGTTAGCCCATTCTCAGGCCGGTAAACACCGGCCTGTTCTTTTTGTGCGGTTTACTATTCCCTTCGCGCCCGTCTGCTTTTTCTGCCATTATTCTGCCTGATAAATTAGCGGGACTGATACAACCTCCCCGCGCCTCTGGAGAACACCGATGCTGTTCAAACTATGCAAAACCCTCGCGATGGCCTGCGTGGCCCTGATTATCGCCCAGAGCAGCGCGCTCAGCTTTACCCTCGAAGTGGCGGGCAAGATCGACAACGTGACCGACCCGGTCAACAAAAGCTATCTGTTCACCGATAAGCAGCTGTTGGCGATGCCGGTGCGCAGCATCACCACCTCCACTTCCTGGACGCCGCAGAGAAAATTCGAAGGGATTTCGGTGGCCGATATCCTGGAGCGCGTCGGCGCCAAGGCCGAAACGCTGACCTTCTATGCGCTGAACGACTATTACATCGACGTGCCGCTGTCCGACGTCAAAAAGTACAACATGATCCTGGCCTACAAGATGGACGGGGAGATGCTGAAGCTCAGAAACTTCGGCCCGCTGTTCCTGGTTTACCCGCGCGACGCCGCCGGGCCTGAACTGAACTCGCCGTTGTACAACTCGCGCTTTATCTGGCAAGTGGACAGGATCGTGATCAAATGAAGCTGACGACCTTTAAGAACGGCAGCAGGCTGGCGATCCCGGCCATTTTCGCCGCGCTGTTTTTAGTGGCTTCGACCGTCACGCTCTATTACTACAGCGCCACCCTGTCGAAGAAAGGGCTGTATGCCATCGCCGGCACGCAGGAGAACTACTCCTGGTCAATCGCCAAGTTCTCCATCAAGCTGGCGGAGTTCGACACGCTGGTCGAGCAGCAAAGCCACGCCGCGCAGGTGGACAACGACAACCTGCGGCTGCGGTTCGAAATCCTCTATTCGCGTTTTTACGTGCTGGAAACCGTCTCCGAATCGACCCAGCCGCTGTACGCCGAGCCGGGCTACCCGGAAGTGGTCAAACAGATGCGCCTGCAGATGGATCGCATCGATAAGCTGCTGAGCAGTCGGAAAATCGACTTCGGCCAGGTTTCCGCGGCCATGAGAGCCATCAAGCCTTACGCCATCGAAATGGCCAACCTGACCGACCACGCCGAGGTGAAGCAGCGCACCGCCGCCTATGAGGATTACATCGAGAAACGGCACATTATTTTCTATGGGCTGGTGATCGTCATGTTCTCGGTGATCGCGCTGATCGCCATCACCCTGATCGTGTTCCGTCAGCAGCGGCTGACCATTCGCCAGCAGGCCAAGGCCATCGAGGCAGAGAAAGCGACGCGCACCAAAAACGCCTTCCTCGGCGCCATCGGCCACGAGCTGCGCACCTCATTGCAGAGCGTGATGTCGGCCATCGACGTGCTGGTGAATACCCGGGTGTCGGCGGAGCATGCGGACACCTTCCAGCGGCTGGAGACCGCCGCGCAGCAAATCGAAAGCCAGATGAAAGATCTGACCGACTACGCGCACCTCGACAGCGGTATGATGGAATTGCGCATCGTGCCGTTCGACGCGCAGAAGCTGATCGCGGAGACCGCCAACGAAATCGCCACCCTGACCCGCAAAGAGCAGGTCAAACTGAGCTGTGAAGTGGAATGCAGCCACCTGCTGGTGCACTCCGATCCGCTGCGCATCCGGCAGATTATCGTCAACCTGCTGACCAACGCCTACAAGTACACCGAAAGCGGCAGCATTACGCTGCACAGCTGCCTGCGCCGCCAGCCGGGCGGCAGTTCGTTGATTATCGAAGTGACCGACACCGGCATCGGTATCGAAAAAGACCAGCTCGATCAGATCTTCAAGCCCTTTACCCAGTTGGATCAGTCGCATACCAAGCAGTATGCCGGCGTCGGGATGGGGCTGGCGATCGTGCACGGCTTGGTGACATTGCTCGACGGCACCATCACGGTGTACAGCGAAATCAAGAAGGGCAGCACCTTTATCGTCAGCATTCCGGTGCAGATCAGTGAAGACGAACGCGCCGACGCGCCCGCCGCCGCCAATGCCTCTCTGCAGCAGAAGCCACAGCAGGTGCTGGTGGTGGATGACAACAAGTCGGTGGGTGACGCCTTTGCGGCGCTATTGGACAAGCTGGGCTACCAGCACGAACTGTGCGACTCGCCGGAGCGCGCGCTGCAGAAGCTGCTCAGACGCCCTTACGACGCGCTGTTGCTGGATCTGCAGATGCCGGGCATCGACGGCGCCGCCCTGGCCAGGCAGCTGCGCAACCGCCGCGGCCCCAACCGCCATGTGCCGATCATCGGCATCAGCGCCTACACGCCGGAGCAGCTGACGGCGGATCAGCGCGCCCTGTTCGATAACTACCTGATGAAGCCGGTTCGGCTGGATGCGCTGTCAAACGCGCTGGCCGAGGTGTTCCCCGCTAAAGATTAAAACAGCGTTGCAGTGCGGCTTCGATCACATGGAGCCGCACCGGCTTTTCATAAGGGCCGAGCACGTCGTACTCGCGCATCGCCTGAGCGATTTCCGACTCGCGTCGGTCGGTGCCCAGTTCGCCGGTCAGCACCAGTACCGGCGCGTCCGGGTTGTCGGAGGCGCGGATGGTGGCGATACAGCGATCCGCCGTTTCCTCACCGATCAGCCAGTCCACCACGTAGCCGTCAAACAGGCTTTGCTGCAATGCCTGGCAAAAACTGTCGACGTCGTAAAACGCCACCGCGTTGAAGCCGCAGCCGCCGAGATACTTGGCCAGCTCATCGGCCGCCTGATGCGAATCGTCCAATACCGCGATGCTCAGCCGCTCGTCGTCGCCGAAGCCGGGCCGGATTTCGATCAGATCGACGCCGTAACGCGGGCCTGCCGGTGCCTCGTCGGCGCGATAGATACGCCACTGCCCTTCCACGCGCAGCGCCACAAATTCCGCCGGCCGCCCGGCAGGAAGCTCATCGCCAATGTGCCCGACGCAAGGCATCGCCACCCCCGCCACGAAAAAGATGGCATCGCGCGCCATGTTTGGCTCGGTGGTCTCGTGTTCGGCGCTCAAATCGGCGATCGCCGCCGGCGTTTCTCCCAACGCGGCCGCGACGCTGTTGATCTGTTCCAGCGTCCAGGGGCTTTGCCCTTTCAGTTTGCGGTGCGCATGTGAAAAACTCAGATCCAAGATGCGGCTGAGCTCGCGGGCATGCTGACGTTTTCCAATCCCGTAATGTAAAAACAGCTCCCTGACCCGATTGGCAATCGACTGTGAATCGAATTTTTGGTGATTGTTATCCATTTGTTCCTTCGATTTTTTTTACTGATTTATCAGTCGTTTTGATTATTTCCGCTGAAAAAGCCACATCTAAAACTGGCATCTCATGCAATTATGCGTTAAAAACGTTGCTTGACATACCATGTTGCATCGTCAAACATGGTATCAAAAGAGACATACAGCAATACACTATAAAAAATAACACCAGCACGTTTTTTAATAATAACCATAGTAACACCAGGGAAAATTTGTTCCGTTGCCGCTACTGAGACGATGAGCACATCGCTCGGACTGCGCAAATCAAACGGGGCTTGAGCCTTTAGCGCTAATCTGTTTTACCCACTTTTAAGCCGGGATCCGTCAGGATCCCGGTTTTTTATTGCCCTGGCGCCGCGCCATCATACGGACTCACCCCGCAGCCGCAAATAAAAACGGAGCCGGCATGCCGGCTCCGTGGTCATTGCGATGATCGCTGAACGTCAGAAGCGCCAGGTGAAACCGGCGTTGACGCTGTTGTCCTGGTGGTTCTGCGACAGCAGCCCGCCGTAGCCCAGCGACAGCGTGGCGTTCTCGTTCACCGCCACTTCCGCCCCCGCCTTCAGCACCATGCCGTCGCGCGAGACCGGCACGCTGTCCACCACGAACGGCGCGTTGCCGCCGTTGAACCGCAGCCCGGTGCCACGCTCCAGACTGCCGTACTGATGTTGCCATCCCAGCTCGCTGCGCAGCGCCACCATCGTGCCCGGGCTCACCTGCCATTCGGTGTCCGCACGCAGGCCCAGCGTCGACACCGTCGCGTCCGTGTGCTGCTTGTCGCCGCGCAATGCCGCCGCGCCGCCGCTTTCCGCGATGCCGTTGTTCTCGAAGTTCACGTACGCCAGGTTCACGAACGGCTCCAGATTCAGCCACTCACCCTGCACGCTGTAGCCCGCTTCCGCGAACAGCTGCTCGGTGCGCGCGCTGTACTTCGCCGTGTCGCGATCCGACTGCATCCCGTAGTTCACCGACCGCTTGGTGTCGATGCGGTGCCAGGTGTAGCCCGCCCCGCCGCGCAGCGCCAGCGCCCCGAACTGCTTGTCGCCATACGCCGCCAGGTGGTAGTTGTCGCTGTCCGCCTTCGACCCGTACCCGCCGTGCAGCGAGGTGCGGGTGTAGCCGGTCGCCACCCCCAGCCGCCAGTCGTCCGCCGCCGCCGAGTCCAGCCCCACCAGCACCCCGTAGGTCGAGGCCTGATAACCCGTGGCGTTGGCGTCGCCCGACGCGTGGTCCCACGCCCCCAGCAGCTGCGCCCAGGCACCGCCCTCATCCGCCTTGATGGCCGACGAGCTCGCCAGCCCTTCCGCCTGACGCAGGCGCCCGTTCAGCGCCTCGCGCAGGTAGCGGCTGTCGTTCACCAGCGCCGACGCGATGTCCGCATGGATTTGCCCCGACAGCTGGCGGAACGCCTGCCGCGCTTCGCCCGCCGTGCCGCTGCCGAGCAGGCTCTCGTACACCGGGTTGCCCGCCGCCAGCGCATCCGCCGCCACCGCCACCGCCCGCTCGTTCGAGGTCTGCGCCACGCTGGCGAAGCTGGTGCCGTTGCGCCCGACGCTCAGCGTCACCCCGGTCGGCTGGTAGCTCAGCCCGGTACCGAGGAACAGGTAGTTCGGCGCCACCGCGTCAAACTGCCCGCTCACCCCCTGCTGCGCGCTCAAAATGTTGTACTGCTGGCCCAGCAGGCTGCGCACCTCGCTTTGCGTCAGCAGGTTGGGGCTGTTCTCCAGCGTCACTGCCACCTCGCCGCCGCCGATCGTCGCCGATCCGCTGCTCTGGATCCGATCGCTCTGGCCGTTCGGCCCCACTTCCACCGCGTAGCGCGAACCCGGCTCGAAGCTGACGTTACCGGCCACGTTAAGGGTACCGATCGAGTTGCCCGGCGCCACGGTGCCGCCATCACGGGCGGTCAGCGAACCGACCGTACCGCTGCCGCCGACGATGCCGCCGCTCTGCACGCTGACGGCCGAGGTGACCGAGCCGTTGACTGCCAGCCGCCCCTGATTGACCAGCGTCGGGCCGGCATAGGTGTTGGCGCCGGTCATGACCAGCGTGCCCATCCCTTCTTTGGTCAGGCCGCCGTGGCCAGAGATGTTGTTGGAGTAGACTTCCAGTTCGCAGCTGATGTCGTCACACTTTCTGGCGTGCAGCGTGCCGGCATCCACCTCGGCGCCCAGGCCCGGAATATTGGCGACAAACTGGGTCGGGCCGTAGGCCACGCCCGTCGGATCCGGGATGCGGAACTCCGCCGGAATATCCTCGACGGTATAGAACATGCCCGGGCCGTTAATGGCTTTGCCCAGGTTGATCATCCCCCAGCCGTAGAGCGCGTCGATGCCCGGCGCGCCCATGTCGGTGGCGGTAGTTTTCAGCACGTCGGCGATCTGCGCCGAACTCATGTACGGGAAACGCTGCAGCAACACCGCCACCGCGCCGGTGACGTGCGGCGTCGCCATCGAGGTGCCGTTTTTATTGCCGTAGTCCGACACCAGGTTGGCCGGATCGGAACCGTTGGCCACGGTGCTGTAGATTTTGCTGCCCGGCGACGAGACGCAGAAGCTGGCGGTATAGCCGCAGCGGGAAGAGAAGCTGCTGATGGTGTAAGGCACGCTGTTGGTCGATGCCGCATCCTGCGCCACGCTGGCGACCGACAGCCAGTTTGGCGCGATGTCCGGCACGAAGTAGGCCAGCCCGCTGATCACATCCGGCTGGTTGTAGTTGCCGTCGTTACCGGCGGCGAACAGCACCAGAATATTTTTGCGCGCGGCGTCGATGGCGCCCTGATAGCCTGCGCCGGCCAGGCTGCCGAGCAGCGGTTTGACCTGATCGAATTGTTCCTGCGCATCCTTCAGCTCAAAGTGCAGCGCGTTAGGATCGCGGCCGCCGTCGGACAGAAAGTCGGGAATACTGACGCCCCAGCTGTTGTTGATCACCCGCACGCCGTTGTTGATCATCGCCTGCCAGCCGGCATTGGTGACGGCGCCGTCCAGGCCGAGGAATTCACCATAGGCCGGGCCGTCGTTGTCGTTATCGACGCTGATCACCTGCGAATCGAAAGCCACGCCGTGCATGCCGACGCCGTCGCGGTTGGCAGCGCTGATGCCCGCAACGTGCACCCCATGATTGCTCAGCATGCCCTGTGAGCCGCTGTAGAAGTGGAAGGTGCCGTCGAAATAAAAGCGGTCGCCGGCGTTAATGCCCGGCCGGTGCGGATCGGTGTAGGCGCGATAGCCTTCGGTGACCACGTTGATCAGTTTGCCGTCGCCGGCGAACTCGGGATGGCGGTTGACCGGGGTATCGAAAATGCCCACCTTCTGCCCTTTGCCGGTATAGCCGGCGGCGTAGGCCTCATCGGCGTGGATCGCCCCCAGCCCCCAGTTGGCGTTGAATTCGGCGTTGCGCCAGCTGGCCGGATCGCCGGCTTGGCCATTCACCTCGTGCGGCGCCGCCTGTGCATACCCCGCCAGCGCCATGCAGCAGACTAGCGCGTTCAGCCGCCACGGCGAGCGGCGAGCATTTCCTTTGCTATCAAAACCCATTGTTGTTGTCATTTCCTTACCTTTTGCTTGTTATTGGCCGACGCCCCAGGTGCGCCGGGCTTTCATTAGCAGGATGTGAAAAAGGAACCGTCCGCAGACGGTTCCGGTACAAGGATTGAATCGATGGTGTTTGTGCTTAGAAGCGCCAGGTGAAACCGGCGTTGACGCTGTTGTCCTGATGGTTCTGCGACAGCAGCCCGCCGTAGCCCAGCGACAGCGTGGCGTTTTCGTTCACCGCCACTTCCGCCCCCGCCTTCAGCACCATGCCGTCGCGCGAGACCGGCACGCTGTCCACCACGAACGGCGCGTTGCCGCCGTTGAACCGCAGCCCGGTGCCGCGCTCCAGCCCGCCGTACTGGTGTTGCCACCCCAGCTCACTGCGCAGCGCCACCGTCGTGCCCGCACTCACCTGCCATTCGGTGTCCGCACGCAGGCCCAGCGTCGACACCGTCGCGTCCGTGTGCTGCTTGTCGCCGCGCAATGCCGCCGCGCCGCCGCTTTCTGCGATGCCGTTGTTCTCGAAGTTCACGTACGCCAGATTCACGAACGGCTCCAGGTTCAGCCACTCACCCTGCACGCTGTAGCCCGCTTCCGCGAACAGCTGCTCGGTGCGCGCGCTGTACTTCGCCGTGTCGCGGTCCGACTGCATCCCGTAGTTCACCGACCGCTTGGTGTCGATGCGGTGCCAGGTGTAGCCCGCCCCGCCGCGCAGCGCCAGCGCCCCGAACTGCTTGTCGCCGTACGCCGCCAGGTGGTAGTTGTCGCTGTCCGCCTTCGACCCGTACCCGCCGTGCAGCGAGGTGCGGGTGTAGCCGGTCGCCACCCCCAGCCGCCAGTCGTCCGCCGCCGAGTCCAGCCCCACCAGCACCCCGTAGGTCGAGGCCTGATAACCCGTGGCGTTGGCGTCGCCCGACGCGTGGTCCCACGCCCCCAGCAGCTGCGCCCAGGCACCGCCCTCGTCCGCCTTGATGGCCGACGAGCTCGCCAGCCCTTCCGCCTGACGCAGGCGCCCGTTCAGCGCCTCACGCAGGTAGCGGCTGTCGTTCACCAGCGCCGAGGCGATGTCCGCATGGATTTGCCCCGACAGCTGACGGAACGCCTGCCGCGCTTCGCCCGCCGTGCCGCTGCCGAGCAGGCTCTCGTACACCGGGTTGCCCGCCGCCAGCGCATCCGCCGCCGCCGCCACCGCCCGCTCGTTCGAGGTCTGCGCCACGCTGGCGAAGCTGGTGCCGTTGCGCCCGACGCTCAGCGTCACCCCGGTCGGCTGGTAGCTCAGCCCGGTGCCGAGGAACAGGTAGTTCGGCGCCACCGTGTCAAACTGCCCGCTCACCCCCTGCTGCGCGCTCAGGATGGTGTACTGCTGGCCCAGCAGGCTGCGCACCTCGCTTTGCGTCAGCAGGTTGGGGCTGTTCTCCAGCGTCACCGCCACCTCACCGCCGCCGATCGTCGCCGATCCGCTGCTCTGGATCCGATCGCTCTGGCCGTTCGGCCCCACTTCCACCGCGTAGCGCGAACCCGGCTCGAAGCTGACGTTGCCGGCCACGTTCAGGGTACCGATCGAGTTGCCCGGCGCCACGGTGCCGCCATCACGGGCGGTCAGCGAACCGAGCGTGCCGCTGCCGCCGACGATGCCGCCGCTCTGCACGCTGACGGCCGAGGTGACCGAGCCGTTGACAGCCAACCGCCCCTGGTTGACCAGCGTCGGGCCGGAATAAGTATTGTTACCGGTCAGCACCAGCGTGCCGATGCCCTGCTTGGTCAGGCCGCCGTGGCCGGAGATGTCGTTACTCCAGAAGTCCAAGCCGCACAGCACATCGCTGCAGACGCGCTCGGTCGGTTTGCCCTTGTCCAGCACCGCGCCGACGCCCGGCAGATCCACCACGAACTGGGTCGGGCCGTAAGCCACGCCCGTCGGATCCGGGATGCGGAATTCTTCGGGAATATCCTCGACGGTCGCCAACATGCCAGGGCCGTTGATGGCTTTGCCCAGGTTGATCATCCCCCAGCCGTAGAGCGCGTCGATGCCCGGCGCGCCCATGTCGGTGGCGGTGGTTTTCAGCACTTCCGCCACCTGCGCGCCATTCAGATACGGGAAACGCTCCATCAGCACCGCGACGCTGCCGGCCACGTGCGGCGCCGCCATCGAGGTGCCGCTGTATTTGGCGTAGCCGGTCGTCAGATTCTCCACGCTGGTGCCTTCAATCACCGAGCTGTATACCCGGGTGCCCGGCGCCGAAACGCAGAAGCTGGCGGTGTAGCCGCAGCGGGAAGAGAAGGTGCTGATGCTGTAGTCGCCGCTATTAGAGGGATCCTGCAAGCTGGCGACCGACAGCCAGTTCGGTGCAATCTCCGGCACGAAATAGGCCAGGCCGGCCATGGCATCGGGGTTATTCAGATTGCCGTCGTTACCGGCGGCGAAGATGGTGACCACGCCGCTGCGCGCCGCGTCGATCGCGCCCTGATAGGCGCCGCCGGGCTTGGTGCCGAGGATCTGTTTGATCTGATCGAACTGCTTTTGCGCATCGTTCACCGTGAAGTGTGGATAAGCCGGGTCATAACCCCCCTCCTCAAACTTTTCGGTAATGCCGATGCCCCAGCTGTTGTTGATGATGCGCGCGCCGCTGGCCACCAGCGCATCCCAGCCGGCCTGGTACACCGCGCCGTCGTTGCCGAGGATGATGCCGTCCTCCGGGCCGGGATCGCCGTTTTCGGCGCTGATGATCTGCGCGTTGAACGCCACGCCGTGCATGGCGCCGCCGTCGCGGCTGCCGGCGGCGATGCCGCCCACGTGGGTGCCGTGCGAACCGAGCGTGCCATCGGAGTCCACGCTCGGCGTACCGTCATAGCGGAAAGTGTCGCCTTTTTTCACCGGGATATAGGGATCGGTGTATTCGCGGATGCCTTCGGTGACCAAATTGATCACCTTATTCTCACCGGCAAATTCGGGATGCTTGGCGTAGACCGGCTGATCGAAAATGCCAAGTTTGATGCCTTTTCCGGTATAACCAGCGGCGTAGGCCTGGTCGGCGTGGATCGCCCCCAGCCCCCATTCCGCGTTGAACTCACTGCTGCGCCAGCTGGCCGGATCGCCCGCTTTGCCGTTCTCTATATAGCTGGCAGCCTGCGCCCCGCCGATCGCCGTCAGGCAGATCAGCATCGCGCTCCATTGTGCGCGATGAACTCCGATTTCAGGCCAGCCGAAGGCCGCCCGAGCGGATTTGACTCCTCTAAGTTTCTTCTCCATCCCAGATACCGTCCGTTGTTGTTTGCAAATGTTTTATAAGATTTTTTGTGTAACAGTTTGGTAATACCAAATAAATAAAGCACAACAATCTCAAGTGCGCTTAATGTGTCACTCGGCAGTTCGGCGGGAGGAGAGAAAGTTTCAGGGGTGAATCAGGCCAGCGACGATAAGAAATGACAATGACGCTTGGCGGTATCGGAGCGGCGATAGCACGTGAGGGAATAAATATTAATTAACTGATAAATAAAAATATAATTCATGGGCAAATGAAGGGTGTGGCCGCCTGAAAAGTGCTTAACAGGCGTCTTTTATCACTTTTAATTATAAATTTTGCCAATATTCACTCAGTGAATTATGCTGGTTTTTCAGTCAGCCATCGGCAAAAATTGGATTATCCTGCTGATGTTTTTTTGCGGTTCGTCGCGTCCTCTTCCGCCTGACGAAGGATGGCTTTGGCCATCCATTGCGTGACGTCCTGAATGCTCTCAAGCTCCAGCCCCCAGATATCTTTCAGCACCAGGAACACCTCCGAGCCGTAAATCAGCGAGAAAGCATGAATCACTCTCTGCAGAGAGTCCGGCGGCAGTTTGCCCTGCAGCGGTTCTACCGCCAGCGCCAACAGACGCTTGCGGTTGCCGCGCACGAATTTTTCGCCCGGCGTCGCGTGCGCCCACTGCTGCAAAGAGAGCTGCAACGCCGCGCGCAACGCCCCCTCGTGCCGTTCCATCTGAGGATAGGCGAAGGTCAGCAACTGCTGGATGCGCTTCAGGGCATCATCGTCTTGCGGGCGCCATTCCAGAATAGGCCCCAGGCTTTCCGCCACCACGGCGCTAATCAGCGCACTTTGAGTCGGAAAGTAGCGGTAGGCGGTCGCACGCGATACCTGCGCATACGCCGCCAGTTCGGTGATCGAAGGAAACGCGCCTTCGTCATACAGCGCCATCGCGCTGGCCAGCAACAAACGGTAGGTTTTTGCCCGGGTGGACGTCAGTGAAGGATCGAACGGGGTGGGAAAAGCATTTATCGGCACTTAAACCTCATACATCTGTACATGCTTGCGCGGCTGGAGATACGCCACTGCCGACAGGTTGACGACAAAGGCTCGGCCGCGCAAAAAGCTCAAAAATGAGACAGAAGTCCCATTTTGCACTGAGCTGCCCTTGCAAAAATGATACTGCCGTCTCATTATATAAATACATTAATCAATTTAATTTAAATGCCAACACCAGGGCACCTAAAAAAATATAATACATTAATTTTTAAAATAAAAATTATAAGCACCTCGGAAAACCCATGAAAGATACTTCAAATTTTGTCTATATTGCTACCACAGCAGATACGAAAGGACAAGAGTTGGAGTATGTGCGGCGGCTGATTGCCAGCCTGGATTTACCCACGCGAACCGTCGATCTCTCCACCCGTAGCTTGCCGTTTGACTCCCCGGCCGATATCGGCCCAGAAGAGGTCGCTCGCCACCATCCGGCGGGCGCCGGCGCGGTCTTCTGCGCCAGCCGCGGCCAGGCGATCGCCGCCATGGCGACCGCTTTCGAACGCTTTATCCTGACGCGCCGCGATATCGCCGCCCTGCTTGGCCTGGGCGGCTCCGGCGGCACAGCCATCATCACGCCGGCCATGCAGCAACTGCCGATCGGTCTGCCGAAAGTGATGGTCTCGAGCATGGCGGCGGGTGACGTTTCCGCCTATGTCGGCGCCAGCGATATCAGCATGCTGTATTCGGTCACCGATCTCGCCGGCCTGAATCGCATCTCGCGACGGGTGCTGGGCAACGCGGCGCGCCAGATAGCCGGCGCAGTCCGCTTCGCCGCCGTCGACTCTCACGACGACAAGCCGGCGATCGGCCTGACAATGTTTGGCGTCACCACGCCCTGCGTTCAGGCATTGATTGCCGAGTTGGGATCGCAATGGGATTGTCTGACGTTTCATGCGACCGGCAGCGGCGGCAGAGCGTTGGAAAAACTGATCGATAGCCGCCAACTGCACGGCGCCATCGATTTGACCACCACCGAAGTGGCCGATCACCTGTTTGGCGGCGTGCTGCCCTGCAATACCGATCGTTTCGGTGCCATCGCGCGTACCGGCATCCCGTGCGTGCTCTCCTGCGGCGCGATCGACATGATCAACTTCGGCGCGCCGAACACGGTGCCGGCTCGCTATGCCAACCGTCTGCGCCACCCTCACAACCCGCAAGTGACGCTGGTGCGCACCAGCGCGCGGGAGAATGCGTTAATGGGGCGTTGGATGGGCGAAAAAATCAACGCCTGCGCGGGCGAAGTGCGTTTCGTTATCCCGGCGGGCGGCGTATCGGCTCTGGACGCGCCCGGGCAACCGTTCTGGGATCCGGCGGCGCTGGCCGCCTTTACGCAAGCGCTGGAAGAAACGGTGCGCGCCACCGACAAACGCCGGTTGATAAAAACGCCTTATCATATTAACGACCCGCGCTTTGCTCAGGCCGTTGCCGAGCAGTTCCGGCACATGGTCAGCGGAGAATGATTATCACTCACTTCATAGCCTGCCAGTGATAACGCCAAATAGAAAAAGGGCCAGACAAATAGTCTGGCCCTTTATTATTCACCGCGAGCGGATATTACTGATCGGAGGACATCTGCGCCTTCATTTTATTCATGTGGTCCATCATCTTTTGCTCACGTTTCTGATAATTCTCATTGTATTGTTTTTTCTGCTCAGGGGTCAGCAGGTTATACATTTTATTTTCCGCTTTGGCGCGCTCCAGCATGCGTTCGGATTGCGCTTTGCCGATCGCGTCAATTTGCGCCTTCGCCTTCGCTTCGTCAAAGCTGTCGGAAGCGACCAGATTGTGCAGCGCCTGACGCTCCTCTTTCATGCCCGGCCCGCGCTTCTGGTGCGACTCTTTCATGATATCGCGCATCTGCTGGCGCTGCTGCTCGGTCAGGTTCAGCCCGGCGAACGGGCCGCCTTTGCCTTCACCCTTGTGATGCATCATTTTCATCGGCGCCGCCTCCGCCGCCGGGGCAGTGGTGTCTGCAGCGAACGCCGCGGAAGCAGAACCCAGGGCCAGCGTGGAAGCAATAAATAAAGCCGTCAATTTACGCATAATCATTTCCTTAAAAGTTTTTCTTCATCAGGAGCGCTGTACGTTAACAGGCTCATTCGTCGTCGGAGATAATAATAGGCTGATAAATTTCAAGTAATGCGAGGGTGTGTAAACTTTTTAAAACCCGTCTCGGATTTATTCACCAATTATGAGAAAACTATGAAGATGGCGTTTATTTGATGGAAATTTTAATTTCCCGGCAACAATCCCCCCGGTGGAGTTATTTTTCCGCTTTCCCCTTACCGTTATAATTTACTCGCCTGCACGGCAACCTTGCATCAACCGTTTTCCGATAACGGGGGAAGTCAGTACCAGCATCACAGGATCCGATGTTCTCCTACACTTTAAGACAACCGGCCGCCGGGCGACGTTTACACCGCAAAACTAATCATTGCTTATATAATAGTTTCCATCACCCGCCCCGCCTGTGAAAACCTGTTATATGATGCACAGATGCGTACGGCGATCGCTTTCGGGCCAACAGGCTGCCCGGAGCTGTGCTGACCGGCCGCCCGTGCTCTTTTGAGGAATCATCATGCCCGCAGACCAAGGCCCTGAGCTTCTTAACGCCCACTTCGGCACCCAAAGCCCCCACTGGCGGCTGGCGTTTGACAGCAATGCCCTGGAGCTGTCCGCCGTTAAAGGCAAAGCCCACGTCGCGGTGGCGCTCAGCGCCATGGAAGCGGCGAAAATCCGTCGCCTGACCGGCGTCACCGCCAGCCTGGAGCTGACCATTACGCTAGCCGGTGCACCGCTGCATCTGCATCTGGTCGGGCGCCGCGTCAACAACCTCGAATGGGCGGGCACCGCTTCCGCCTTCAGCGACACCCAATCTGTGGCGCGCGACCTGGTGCACGGCCTCTCCTTCGCCGAGCAGGTGGTGTCCGAAGCCAACTCGGTGATCGTGATCGTCGATCAACACGGCCGCATTCAGCGTTTCAACCGGCTGAGCGAGGAGTATACCGGGCTGCACGAACACGAGGTGATCGGCAAAAACGTTTTCCAGCTGTTTATGAGCCCGGAAGAAGCCGCCGCTTCGCGGCGCAACATCGCCGGCTTCTTCCGCAACGGTTCGTCCTATGAGGTGGAACGCTGGGTAAAGACGGTCAAGGGCGAACGGCTGTTCCTGTTCCGCAATAAGTTCGTGCACAGCGGCAGCGGCAAAAACGAAGTCTTTCTGATCTGCTCCGGTACCGACATCACCGAAGAACGCCGGGCGCAGGAGCGACTGCGGGTGCTGGCCAACACCGATCTCATCACCGGCCTGCCGAACCGTAACGCCATCCAGGACAAGATCAATCACGCCATCGCCACGCGCGGCGAAGAGAGTTTCGGCCTGGTGTACCTCGATCTCGACAACTTCAAAAAGGTCAACGACGCCTACGGCCATATGTTCGGCGATCGGCTGCTGGTCGAGGTCGCGCTGGCGATCCTCGGCTGCCTGGGCCCGGACCAGGTGCTCGCCCGCCTCGGCGGCGACGAATTCCTGGTGCTGGCACCGCAAACCGATCGCGAGCGCCTGCAAACGCTGGCGCAGCGCATCATCGACAGGCTGAAAACCCCTTTCCGCATCGGCCTGATTGAGGTGTATACCGGCTGTTCGATCGGCATCGCGCTGTGCCCGGAGCACGGCAACGATCTCGACAGCCTGATCCGCAGCGCCGATACCGCCATGTACGTCGCCAAGGAGCACGGCAAACGTACCTATACCGTCTTCTCGCCGGAGATGAATAAACGCGTCGCCGAATACATGTGGCTGGACACCAACCTGCGCAAAGGGCTGGAGCAAAATCAGCTGGTGCTGTATTACCAGCCGAAAATCGACGCGCGCAGCGGTGAAGTGCACAGCGTGGAAGCGCTGGTGCGCTGGGATTCGCCGGAGCGCGGCCTGATCCCGCCGCTGCAGTTCATTTCCTATGCCGAGGAGTCCGGCCTGATCGGCCCGCTCGGCCAATGGGTGCTGCAGACCGCCGCCGGGCAGGCGGCGCAGTGGCAAGAACAGGGCTTGAATCTACGGGTGGCGGTCAACCTCTCTGCCCGTCAGCTGGCCGATGACAGCATCGTCAACGACCTGCTCGGGGTGCTGCGCCGTCACCGCATGGCCCCCTGTCTGCTGGACTTCGAGTTGACCGAAAGCAGCCTGATTGAAGACGAGAACCGCGCACGCGCGTTGATCACCCGGCTGCGCGAACTGGGCGCGCAGGTGCATCTCGACGACTTCGGCACCGGCTATTCGTCGCTGGCGCAGCTGGCGCGCATTCCTCTGGACGCCATCAAGCTGGATAAAAGCTTCGTGCGCGGGGTGAATTTCAACCCGGTATCGCAATCGTTGGTGCGCGCGATCGTTGCGGCGGCGGAGGCGTTGGCGTTCCGGGTGATCGCCGAAGGGGTGGAGACCGAGAGCGAAAACCACTTCCTCGACGAGGTCGGCGTGGACGAAAAACAGGGCTTTCTGTTTGCGCGGCCAATGCTCCCGGAACAGCTGGAGCATTGGCTGCAGTCCTATCGCCCGCGCTCACCCTCCGCATGAGGCGGGCGCGTTAAGGTTAGCCGGCACGACGCAGGTTCAGGGTATGGCGATCCTGCAACATCACCAGCCGCTCGATGTAGGCGCGGTCTTTTTCCTCAATGGTAAAGGCCGAGTGCACCCAATCTTCGGTAATGTCCATCAGCTCGGAGCGCGTCAGCTGCAACACGCGCTGACGCGCCCGCAGCATGGCGCGCATGCCGTTGAGCTTCGGCCGAATGGTATCGATAAAGGTGCGCGTCGCCATGTAGGCGTCGCCGGGCTGGAACAGCTGATCCACCAGCCCGCGGCTCTCGAACCACTCTGCGGTATGCGACTCGCCGCCCCAAATCAGCTCCTCGGCCAAGCGCATGCCCGCCTTGCGCGCCACCAGCGAGTAACCGCCCATACCGGGAAACAGATTGAACGCGATCTCCGGAAACCCCATGCGCGCATTGTTCTGCGCCAGCACGAAATGGTGCGCCAACGCCGCTTCAAAGCCGCCCCCCAGCGCGCTGCCTTCGACCATCGCAATGCTGACCGCGCCGGTGTCGAAACCGCGAGCCGCCGCATGCACGCAGTCGATGCAGGCGCGCGCGTAGGCCATCATCGCCTCGCGCTTGCGGTTTTTGATCGCGTCGGCGAAGAACTGCAGATCGCCGCCGACGTTGAACATGTTCGGCACCAGCGAGCCGGTGACCCAGAAATCGAACCGCAGCGAAGATTCCTTCGCCGCCTGCGCCAGCGTCATGATGTCTTCGATCAGCGCCTGGTTGAAGCAGGGGCGCGGCGCGGCGCGCAGCAGCATCCACATGATGTGCCGCCCCTCTTCATAGTAGGCGGACAGCTGCGACAGATTGCCCGCTTCGGTAAACGGGCGGCAGGTGGGGTGATTAAGCAATTTCATAAGACCTTCCAGTTTTTCTGTTGATGACGGATGAGACCGTTCCAGCCCCTACGGCTGCAGCGGAGCGGCGAGCGGCAAAGCGCAACGCCACATCATGAGTAAACGCTTTCTCGCCGACGAAACAGATAAAAATTGGAGGTAGGAAAGTGAAAAAAACCGAGGCGCCACGGGGTTTTCATAGGAATTTTACCTATCTGCCCCTCCCCGGCATTTCATGCCGGGCGTTAACGCGCTAAGCTCGGAAAATGACCGTTTACCGCCCCGGCGCTCAAAACGCCGCGGGGCTTTGGCTATAATCAATGCTGAAACATGCCGTTTAACGTTAAGGAAATCGTGAAGTAATGCCTACAGGACCAGACCAGGAACGCCGCCAGCCCGCACAAGACACGCCGCCGAAGCCGCTTATCGCCATCAAGACCGGCCATGAGACCCTCGACCGCCGCATCGGTGGTTTTTCACGTCTGATTGAACGCATCAAAGCCTGGCCGAGCGTGGCGCACCTGCTGCGCGCGGCCGAACGCTTTAACGATCGGCTGGGTAGCCAGTTCGGCGCCGCCATCACCTATTTTTCATTCCTCTCGCTGATCCCGATCCTGATGGTGTCGTTTGCCGCCGCCGGCTTCGTGCTGGCCTCCAATCCGGATCTGCTGGCCCGCTTGATCAACCGGATCGTCGGCAGCATCAGCGATCCGACGCTGGCCAGCACGCTGAAGAACACCGTCAATACCGCCATTCAGCAGCGCACCACCGTGGGGTTGACCGGCCTGGCGCTGGCGCTCTATTCCGGCATCAGCTGGATGGGCAATCTGCGCGAGGCGATCCGCGCGCAGTCGCGCGATGTCTGGGAGCGCAATCCGCAGGATCAGGAGAAAATCTACTTCAAATACACCCGCGACTTCATCTCGCTGACCGGCCTGGTGGTCGCGCTGATTATCACGCTGTCGCTGACCTCGGTCGCCGGGTCGGCGCAGGCGGCGATCGTCAACGCGCTGGGGCTGGACGGCATCGAATGGCTGCGGCCGGCGCTGACGACGATCGCGCTGTCGATCTCGGTCTTCGCCAACTATCTGCTGTTCCTGTGGATTTTCTGGATGCTGCCGCGCCACAAACCGAAGAAAAAAGCGCTGCTGCGCGGCACCTTGCTCGCCGCCATCGGCTTTGAAGTGATCAAGTTCGTGATGACCATGACGCTGCCGCAGGTGGCGAAGTCGCCTTCCGGCGCGGCCTTCGGATCGGTGATCGGGCTGATGGCGTTCTTCTACTTCTTCGCTCGTTTGACGCTGTTTTGCGCCGCCTGGATCGCCACCGCCGACTACAAAGGCGACAAAGCGTTGCCGGAACGCGAGCCGCCAGCGCGCTGAAGCCATGCAATCGTGCCGGTGTTATCGCACACACCGGCAGGTTCATCTGGTTAACAGCCAAAAAACCAGTCAATACATCTGAATCGCGCGGTGCGCCATCCGAAAAACCAGCATAACAAACTGCCCAGTCACTTTTCTTTGCCGTTTTTACAGCCATTCCCTCTGCGCGAACTCCATTTCTCAACGTTTAACGCTGCAGAAAAGAAGCCCGGTAAAACATTAGTCTTTTTAACCGGTTAGGAGCGGCGTTGCCCAAAGCTCCCGCGTTGAAAAGGCCGCATGCTGTCACTAAGATGGATTTTTACCCCCTCTAACGATAAGAAATATTATGCAAGCCACCATCGCACCCCCACTCGACGCCGACGAGGCGTCCACACCGGTGAACTCCCGCGGGAAAGTCATCGTCGCCTCGCTGGTCGGCACCGCCATCGAGTTCTTCGACTTCTACATCTACGCCACCGCCGCGGTGATCGTGTTCCCGCACATCTTCTTCCCGCAGGGCGACCCGACCACCGCGACGCTGCAGTCGCTGGCCACCTTCGCCGTCGCCTTTGTCGCGCGCCCTATCGGCTCTGCGCTGTTCGGCCACTTCGGCGATCGGGTAGGGCGCAAGGTCACGCTGGTCGCCTCGCTGCTGACCATGGGGATTTCCACTGTGCTGATCGGCCTGCTGCCAAGCTATGAAACCATCGGAATCTTCGCCCCTATCCTGCTGGCGCTGGCGCGCTTTGGGCAGGGCCTGGGGCTGGGCGGCGAATGGGGCGGCGCCGCCCTGCTGGCGACGGAGAACGCGCCGGCCAAAAAGCGCGCGCTGTACGGCTCCTTCCCGCAGTTGGGCGCGCCGATCGGCTTCTTCTTCGCCAACGGCACCTTCCTGCTGCTCTCCTGGCTGCTGAGCGACCAGCAGTTTATGGAATGGGGCTGGCGCGTGCCGTTCATCCTCTCCGCGGCGCTGGTGCTGATCGGCCTGTACGTTCGGGTATCGCTGCATGAAACGCCGGTGTTCGCCAAAGTGGCCAAGGCCGGCAAACAGGTGAAAGTGCCGCTCGGCACGCTGCTGAGCAAGCATCTGAAAGCCACCATCCTCGGCACCTTCATCATGCTGGCGACCTACACGCTGTTTTATCTGATGACGGTGTATTCGATGACCTACGGCACCGCGCCGCAGCCGCTGGGCCTCGGCTACTCCCGCAACAGCTTCCTGTGGATGCTGATGGTGGCGGTGATCGGCTTCGGCGTGATGGTGCCGATCGCCGGCCTGCTGGCGGATGCGTTCGGCCGCCGCAAGACCATGATCGCCATTACCCTGCTGATGATCGGCTTCGCGTTCCTGTTCCCGCCCCTGCTGGGTTCCGGCAATCAGGCGCTGGTGATGGGCTTCCTGCTGTGCGGCCTGAGCATCATGGGGCTGACCTTTGGCCCGATGGGCGCGCTGCTGCCGGAGCTGTTCCCTACCGAAGTGCGCTATACCGGCGCATCGTTCTCCTACAACGTCGCGTCGATCCTTGGCGCGTCCGTGGCGCCTTATATCGCCACCTGGCTGGCGGCCCACTACGGGCTGTTCTACGTCGGCATGTACCTGGCGGCGATGGCCGGGTTGACGCTGCTGGCCCTGCTGTTGATGAAAGAAACCCGCCACCGGTCGCTGTGATCCCCTGCGGCCCCCTCACTGCGGGGGCCGCACGCGTTGTTCGTTTACTGTCATAAAACCGGGCTATGCTGGATGTTTCTCTCGGTAACAGGATCGGCCGATGTCTCTGCGTCGTGGAGTATTTGTCTGCGTTGCGCTGCTGGCGGCTCTCGCCATCGCGCTCTATTACGGGTTGAAGCCTGATCATCCCGATGCGCTGTGGCGCATCGTCAGCCAGCAATGTCTGCCCAATCAGCAAGCGCATGACAACCCGGCGCCCTGCGCGCAGGTAGATGTGCCGGCCGGCTTCGTGGTGTTTAAAGATCGCAACGGGCCGCTGCAATACCTGCTGATGCCCAGCGCCAAAATCACCGGGATAGAAAGCCCGGCGGTGCTGGACGCCACTACGCCGAATTTCTTCGCCCAGGCCTGGCGCGCGCGCCACGTGATGGCGGAACGCTATGGCAAACCGATCGACGATGGCGATATTTCACTGGCGATCAACTCGGAATATGGCCGCACGCAAAACCAGCTGCACATTCATATCTCCTGCCTGCTGCCGGCGGTAAAACAGCGGCTGGCGCGGATCGGCCCCGATTTTATCGATCAATGGCAACCGCTGCCCGGCGGCCTGTTGGGGCATGACTATCTGGGGCGGCGGGTGACCCCCGCCGAACTGGAACAACAGGGCGCCTTCCGCCTGTTGGCTTCCGGCCTGCCGCGCGCCGAAGGGCGCATGGGCAGCTTCGGCCTGGCGATGACCGCGCTGCCGGACGGCGATTTCCTGCTGCTGGCGACCGAGCGCAGCCTGCTGCCGTTTACCCTGGCCTCGGCGGAAGAGATCCAGGATCACGACTGCCGGCTGCTCACGCCGCCGCCGCACGCCTGACTATTTTTTGCCTTTCATCTCCCGCAGGATCTGCCCGCACTGGTTCTCCTCGCCGCCTTCACTGGGTGAAACCAGCGCCAGCAGCGCCGCCGCCGGCGTCAGCACCGCGCCCAACGCCACCGCCGCCGCGCCGCGCGCGATCAGCGGCCCGGCTTTGACGCCGGCGTCGGGGTGCTTAAAGGTGCCTTTCACGTACAGCGGCGAGCGCAGGGTCAGCACGCGCATCCCCTTGCTTTCCGGATCGATGGACAAATCCAGCCGTTCGGTGGCGAGGTTGGTGTTGCCGGTGATGTTGATCACCGCGTTCTCGGTGTCGAACACGAACAGCCGTGGCGCGGCGACGCCGTTACGGATGCCGACATCCGCCGCCGCGCAGTTGATGCCCACCACATCGTCACCGAACAGCTGCGCCACCAGATAGTTGCCAACGTTCAGACCGAGGATTTCCATCAGGCTGCGGCTGATCACCCCGTTATTGATCAACAGGCGCAGGTCGCCGTTGCTGGTCGCCAGCAGCTCGGCTACCGAATTGCCGCTGCCCGTCAGCCTGGCGTCGCCGTTCATCTGCCCGAGGCTGCGCTTCATCGCCGCCACGTTCGGCAACAGCTGTTTGAGCTGGAGTTTGCGCGCGTGCATATCCACCTGGCCGCGCATCGGCTTTTTGCCGCCGTCGAGGCGCACCACGGCGTTCAGGCTGCCGCCCGCCATGCCGAAGCGCAGCGGATCCAGGCGCAGTTCGCCATTGTTCAGCTTCAGATGCGTGGCCAAATCGCTCAGCGGCAAATCGCTGCCGCGTTCGATACGCGCGGCGGCAAACTTCACGTCCGCATCCATCTTGCGCCAGCTTTGCGTATCGAACTGTTCGACCGGCAGCACCTTATCCGCCGGCTGGCGGCTCTTCTCGCCGCGCCCGGCTTTGGCGGCGTTGGAGTCCGCGCCGATCAGCGGCGCCAGATCCGCCAACCTCAGCTGCCGGGAGCTCACCGCGCCGCTCAGCGTCGGCCGCGGCTTACCGGCAACGTATTTCAAATCGCCGTGAATGTCGCTGTCACCGATTTTGCCGTCGAATTTCTGATATTCGAACACGGCGCCGCCCGGCTGATGCAGGCGGGCAATCAGATGGCCATCGGTCGCATACGGCGGCGTGTTCGGCAGCAGCACGCCGGTCAGGCCATAGAGATTACCCAGGCTTTCGCCGGAAAATTTCAGCTGCACGTCCAGCCCGCCGAGGTTCAGCGGATCGGTCAAGGTGCCCGCCACCGCCACCCGGGTACTGCCGGAGCGCACGTCGGCCTGCAGCGGGAACGGCAGATCGGCGCTCTGCAGCGACAGCATGCCGCCAATCTTGCCGCTGCCGCTCAGCGGCTCGCCGTTGTATTTGCCCTTGACCTGCCAACCGAAGACGTAGTCAGGAGTGGCGGCCTTGCCGCTGCTCTGTTTGCCGGTCACTTCACTGAACGGCAGCGGTTTGCCGAGCGGATCGATGACGGCGCGGAAGTCCGCCTTCAGCGTGGCGTCTTTAAAGGCGATCTGCCCCTTGTCGAACACGATGTCGTGAACGGTGAACGACCAGTCGGAAGGCGGTTGCTGCGGATCCTGGCCAGCGGCCAGGTCAAACGTCCAGTTGTTGTCGCCGTTGGCCAGGCGTTGCAACGACGCATTCGGCTGCTTGAGCCAAATGCGCGGGATCAGCAGTTCTTTCTTCAGCAACGCCAGCGGTGCGATGCTGGCGTCGACGCGCTGCAGCGTCACCATGCTGTCGCCGGGCATGTTTTTCGGGTTACCCAGCCACACGTCTTCGGCGTGAATATGCGGCCAGGGCACCCAGGCGCGCCAGCCGCCCTCATCCCGGTTACGCGACCAGTCGACGCCCAGATCGCCGCGGATGGCGAACGGCCGCCGCAGTTCTGCCGACACTTTGTCGTTGATGGTGGGCTTGAGTCGATTCCAGTCGAAGGTAGCGATGAAGATCGCCAGCGCGGCGACCGCCAGCAGCACAATGCCGCCCAGCCAGCTGAAAACCTTTCCTGTTCTTGTCATAGGGCTCCCTCAGCACATAAACCGGGCTGCCGAATGAAAGGAAAAGGAATGAGCAGCCCCGTTTAAGATTAGCTGAGGATAGGCCGGAGTTCACGCCGGCGCGCCGGGCGCGGCGAACAGCGTCGGTACGCTGTGTAAATTTTCAAAGCATGCCGGGCGGGAAAGATAGTAACCCTGCGCGGCCAACGCGCCGGAACGCTGCACCAGCCGCCACTCCTGCTCGGTTTCCACGCCTTCGACGATCACCCCGTCGCTGTGCTGGTTCATCATCTTGATCAGGGTGCCGAGCAGCTGCACGCCCTCTTCAGACTGTTTAAGCAAGGTGAACAATTCGCGCGCTACCTTGATGTATTGATAGCGCCAGGCGCCGACGGCGGAGAAGTTGGCCAGCCCGCTGCCGAAATCGTCCAGCCACAGCCGTTCGCCGCCGACCATCTGGTGCAACGGGCGGTTTGACGCCGTTTCGGCGTGCTCCACCAGTTCGAAGCGCAGATAGGGCATCTCGGCGATCTGCCGCTGCAGCTCGCTATGGCGCTGCAACGCTTGCAGCGCCATGCCGTCGATATTGACCGACACCATCAACGCGTGGCGAATGAACAATGCCTGCCAGCGCTGCAACAGCGCCAGCTGTTCCTGGATCACCCGCAAACGCTGGGCGACGCCGAGCGAGGAAAAATACTGTTCCGGGGATTGCCGTTTGTCCGGTTCATTCGGGTGATATACCGCCGTCAGCAGTTCCACCGCCAGCAGCGCGCCGCTGGTGCGATAAATCGGCTGGAAGGTATACAAGCGCCGGCATTGCCGCCAGTAGCGCCGCGATTTGGCGCAGGCATAGAGGGCAAAACAGGGCGCCAGCAGACCCGAGATCAGGTTGGTTATCATCGGTACTATCGCCGTGGCGGGGAAGTGAGAGCGCTGCCGCTGTTTCTTTACCCAGCTTATCGGCCGCGCCGCGCAAAACTTTAAGCACGAATTGCCGCACGGTTTCTTCTTCACCCTGTTTTGGCATGGGCCGATCGCGATCATAAAAAAAATCAAAACACCGTTTTAATTTATTGACTCCCTCACCGCCTTGCGTGGAGACTGGCGGTTGTTGCTTCTTCTTTAGCCAGGGCTTATTGACGATGACTATCCGAAATCTCGCCGTGATCGGCGAATGCATGATCGAACTGTCGCAGCAGGGCGCACAGCTGACGCGCGGCTTTGGCGGCGATACCCTCAACACTGCCGTCTACCTCGCCCGCCAAATGCCGGAACAGACGCTGCAGGTGCATTACGTCACCGCGCTCGGCACCGACAGCTTCAGCGACGAGATGCTGCAGGCCTGGCGGCAAGAGAAGATCGAGACCGGACTGATTCAGCGGTTGGAAAACAAACTGCCGGGCCTGTACGTGATCGAAACCGACGCCGCCGGCGAACGCACCTTCTACTACTGGCGCAACGACGCCGCCGCCCGGTATTGGCTGGCGGGCCCCCAGGCCGACGCACTGTGCGCCCGGCTGGCGCAGTTCGATTACCTGTACCTCAGCGGCATTAGCCTGGCGATCCTCGCGCCTGCCGACCGCACGAAGCTGCTGGCGCTGTTGCGCCGCTGCCGCGCCAACGGCGGCCAGGTTATCTTCGACAATAACTATCGCCCGCGCCTGTGGCACAGCCGTGAGGAAACGCAGCAGGCCTACCGTGAGGTGCTGGCCTGCACCGACATCGCCTTCCTGACGCTGGATGACGAAGAGTCGCTGTGGGGAGCGCAGCCGGTTGAACAGGTGGTGGCGCGCACGCAGGCGCTCGGCGTCGGTGAGATCGTTATCAAACGCGGCGCGGATGCCTGTCTGGTGCTCAGCGTGGAGGGAGAGCGGCTTGAGGTGCCGGCGATCGCGCTGCCGCCGGAGCGCGTGGTGGATACCACCGCGGCGGGCGACTCTTTCAGCGCCGGTTATCTGGCGGAACGCCTGAACGGCGGCAGCGCCCAACAGGCGGCGCAGCGCGGCCACCTGCTCGCCGCAACGGTGATCCAACACCGCGGCGCCATCATTCCCGCAGCGGCGATGCCCGCATAGCCAATAAGGCGGCGGCGAGGTAGCCTCGCCGCCCGCACAATAGATCCCAGAAGCATTGATGAGAGGATGATTGAAAGAATTTCCCTGGCGTTGGCTTATTTCCGCCCAGAGCTGCTAAGCTCGGGTCTTGGCATTGCTGCCTTTTTGAATTTATTAGCCGAGTATAAATTTCAATCCGCCGCACTGACTAGCTGGACTTTGGTGCAGGTCGGGCTGAGCCGCGAACGACAGGGAGGTTACCAATGACCGTCACATTCGCCAACGCCGTCGCCGCAAGACTGCATCTTGACGGCCGACTGCACGCCTTCAGGCAATTCAAATACGCTTATTTGACCTTCAACAAACACCTTCCCGATCGCCATCTGCTGGTCTCGAGCTACCCGCAAGAATGGCTGGACATCTACAGCGCCAATCGCTATCAGCGCATCGATCCCGTCGTGCGCGCCGCCCATAGTCGCTGCGCGCCCTTTATGTGGCACGACACCCCCGTCACCACCGAGGATCGGCATTACCGGAAGATCTTCAGCCAGGCGCGGGAGTACGACATCGTGCACGGCTGCAGCTTTGTTTTGCACGATCACGACAACAACCTGGCGATCTTGTCGATCAGCGCCACGGCAGCCGATGACGCCGAACTGCGGCAGCTGATGGAAGACGAGAGGTCCAGCCTGCAGATGGTATTGGTCGATACCCACCAGCACGCTCTGGCCTTGGCCAGCGCCGAGGCAAGCCGGACAGACCGGCTCTCGCCGCGCGAAGGGGAAATCCTCTACTGGGCCAGCCAGGGCAAAACCTACCATGAGATCGCGCTGATCCTGGGGATAAAAACCGGCACGGTGAAGTTTCACATCGGCAATGCGGTGCGTAAGCTGGGGGTCGCCAACGCCAAACACGCGATCCGGCGCTGCCTCGAACGGCAATTGATCACGCCACCGTAGGCATAAAAAAGCCGGCATCGCTGCCGGCTCTGTGTGCTTTGCCTTGCGGGAAATCAGCCCGCAACGGCGATGCGCTTCATGTCGGTCATGTAGCCACGCAGTTTGCGGCCGACGGTTTCGATAGGGTGGCTGCGTACCGCTTCGTTCACGTCACGCAGCTGCGCGTTGTCCACCGCCGTACCCGCCACGGCTTTACCCAAATCGCCCGCCTGCAGGGTGGTCATGAAGTCCTTCAGCAACGGCACCGCCGCGTTGGCGAACAGGTAGTTGCCGTACTCTGCGGTATCGGAGATAACCACGTTCATTTCATACAGACGCTTACGCGCAATGGTGTTGGCGATCAGCGGCAGCTCGTGCAGCGATTCGTAGTAAGCCGACTCTTCGATGATGCCGGCATCGACCATGGTTTCGAACGCCAGCTCAACGCCCGCTTTCACCATCGCCACCATCAGCACGCCGTGATCGAAGTACTCTTGCTCGCTGATTTTGCCTTCAAACTGCGGCGCATTCTCGAACGCGGTTTTGCCGGTCTCTTCGCGCCAGGTCAGCAATTTCACGTCGTCTTCCGCCCAGTCGGCCATCATGCCGCTGGAGAAAGCGCCGGAGATGATGTCGTCCATGTGCTTCTGGAACAGCGGCGCCATGATGGTTTTCAGCTGTTCGGACAGCGCATAGGCGCGCAGCTTGGCCGGGTTGGACAGGCGATCCATCATCAGGGTGATGCCGCCCTGCTTCAGCGCTTCAGTGATGGTTTCCCAGCCGAACTGAATCAGTTTCTCGGCGTAAGCCGGATCGGCGCCCTCTGCAACCAGCTTGTCGAAGCACAGCAGCGAACCCGCCTGCAGCATGCCGCACAGAATGGTCTGCTCGCCCATCAGGTCGGATTTCACTTCGGCGACGAAGGAGGACTCCAGCACGCCGGCGCGGTGGCCACCGGTCGCCGCCGCCCAGGCCTTGGCGATCGCCATGCCTTCGCCTTTCGGATCGTTTTCCGGGTGAACCGCAATCAGGGTCGGCACGCCGAAGCCGCGCTTGTACTCTTCACGCACTTCGGTGCCCGGGCACTTCGGCGCGACCATCACCACGGTGATGTCTTTGCGCACCTGCTCACCCACTTCAACGATGTTGAAGCCGTGGGAATAACCCAGCGCCGCGCCGTCTTTCATCAGCGGCTGCACTGCGCGCACCACGGAAGAGTGCTGCTTGTCTGGCGTCAGGTTGACCACCAGATCCGCCTGCGGGATCAGGTCTTCGTAGGTACCGACCTTAAAGCCGTTTTCGGTCGCCTTGCGCCAGGAAGCGCGCTTCTCGTCGATCGCTTCTTTGCGCAGGGCATAGGCGACGTCCAGGCCGGAGTCGCGCATATTCAGCCCCTGGTTCAGCCCCTGGGCGCCACAGCCGACAATCACCACTTTTTTACCTTTCAGGTAGCCGGCTTCGTCAGCAAATTCGTCGCGCGCCATAAAGCGGCATTTACCCAATTGCGCCAACTGCTGACGCAGGTTCAATGTGTTGAAATAGTTAGCCATGGTGGTACTCCGGTTTGATGTTGTCTTGCATTGTTATTTTCATTCCCCGCCCTGTCTGTGCGGAGATTCGTTAAACTCAATGTATAACAGGAAATGCGTTGCTTAAATTGATATATTAAGAACGTGGTATTGCAATTTATGCAACACTCTCACTGCGAGCGTATCGATATGGATTTACGTGATTTAAAGCTGTTCCTGCATCTGGCCGAAAGCCATCACTTCGGGCGCACCGCCAAGGCGATGCACGTCAGCCCGTCGACGCTCTCCCGCCAGATCCAGCGGCTGGAAGAGATCCTCGGGCAGCCGCTGTTCCTGCGCGATAACCGCACCGTGCAGCTGACCGACGCCGGCGAACAGCTGAAAGAATTCGCCCAGCAAACGCTGCTGCAATATCAGCAGCTGAAGCACTCACTCGGCCAGCACGGCCCTTCGCTCAGCGGCGAACTGCGGCTGTTCTGCTCGGTGACCGCGGCGTACAGCCACCTGCCGCCGATCCTCGATCGCTTCCGCGCGCAGCACCCGCTGGTGGAGATTAAGCTGACCACCGGCGACGCCGCCGACGCGGTCGACAAAGTGCAATCCAACGAGGCCGATCTCGGCATCGCCGGCCGGCCGGAAACGCTGCCCGCCAGCGTGGCGTTCACCAAAATCGGCGAAATCCCGCTGGTGCTGATCGCGCCGGCGCTGCCCTGTGCGGTGCGCAGCCAGGCATTCGCCGACAGGCCCGACTGGGCCGAGATCCCGTTCATCCTGCCGGAGCACGGCCCTTCGCGAAAACGCATCGAGCTGTGGTTCCGCCGCCACCGCATCAGCAATCCGCTGATTTACGCCACCGTCGGCGGCCACGAAGCCATCGTGTCGATGGTCGCTCTGGGCTGCGGCATCGCGCTGATCCCGAGCGTGGTGGTGGACAACAGCCCGGAGCCGGTACGCAACCGCATCTCGCAGTTGGATAACATCTCGATGGTCGAACCGTTCGAGCTGGGAGTCTGCGTCCAGAAAAAGCGCCTCAGCGATCCGCTGATCGACGCCTTTTGGCGCTTGCTGCATCCCCGCTGACGCGGGGTTTACAGATCCGCCGGATCGATCTGCTTCATCGTCTCTACCTGCATCAGCCAGTGGTAGAGCGGCTCAAGCTGCAAAAATGCCCCGGCCAGCAGCGGCACCAGATCGGCACTGAACAGCTTTTCCACTTCGCTGTCGGTCACCATCACCGCAAACGACTTGCGGTTGTACCAGGTGGCGATCTCCGCCGCCTGTTCCTTCACCAGCGGGCGCTTGTAGCTCTCGCCCACCAGCTCGAACGGCGGCCGGCAGCAGGCGGCCACCTCAAGGAAAGGCTGCGGCCGCTGCCTCAGCGTATGACGGAACAGATCCATGGTCGGCTTGTTGGCGCTGTAGTAGCCGAGCCCATAGCGCAGCATGTCCGGCCCCAGTTCGAAAAAGTAGACCGGCGCGTCTTTCCAGTCTTTGCTCGGGCGCTTGAACGTCAGCCACATGCGGCTGCGGTAGCGCGATTTGTCATGTGAAAAACGCGTATCGCGATGAATGCGCGACAGCGTTTTGCCGATCGCCGGGCGAGTCTCGAACAGCGGATCGATCGCCAGCATGCCGGGAGCCAACTGCTCCACCAGCGCGCGAAACGGCGCCAGCAGCTCGCGATCGTAGATGTCGCGGTTGCCGTCGAACCACGCCTTATCGTTCTCGATCCGCACCTGCTGCAGGAAATTCAGACCCTGCTGGCTAAAGCCGGAGAAGGGTTGCGTCATAAGTTTTTCCGTTCTGACGGTTTATCGGGTGTTGCGCAGATCTTCTCTCTGCCAACGGCGTTTGATAAATACGCGCCGACGCGTGCGAAAATAAGCGACATAGAGATAGAACGCCGCCCGGTTGCTGAATAGCGCCCCGCCAACCACGCCCCCCAGCAGCATGGCGACAGTGGCGATGCCGGTCATCCCCGCCGCCCACGCCGCCGCGGCGCCAAGGCAAAACAGGCCGAGCATGCCAAGGTAATATTGCAGCAATACCACCCCGCTGTTTTTACCCTGCACCAGTTGGAACAGGATCAACGTCATCCACACCGCCACGATCGCGCCGCTGCCCATGAGAACGGCGGCGGAAGTCTTGCCGCTCCAGGCGGCCGCCACGTCCGTGGCCAGGCCCATCACGCCCGCCAGCCCCAGCGTCAGGCAAACCATCAGCAACATGACATTGCCGACGCCCGGCGGCGACAGCCGCTGGCCCGGCGTCAGGAAATGCTGCTCGAGCTGCGCATCCACACCGGCGAAAAGCGCGCCATCGCGCGCCGCGATTTGGCGTTCCATCTCCCGGCCCTGCGCGATCAGGCGTTTAATCATCCAGTCCGCCATTACCTCACCATCTGCGGCAATTTCTGCATAATGCCCACAAAATACTGCCCGGTGGTTTTCACATTCACCGGCGCAGACAGGGTGCCGCTGATGCCGCTGCCCACGAACGTCAATGAGTTATTGAGCGCCGAATGCAATTGCTGGCGCAGCCCGTTTTGGATCGCTTCCGTCGGGTAGCGCTTCGGGTATAAGCCGTTCTTCACCATCTCTTTCAAGACGTTATTGGAAATTCCCGGATTTTCCGCCCGAATGATGTTTTCGGTCAGCCGCTTCCTTTCGCTACGGGGCATGCTTTTCAGCCATTCCGTCGCCTTGCGCGCCGAAATGCGGCGCATGGCGCGGTAGGTCATCGTCGCTTCCTTCAGGGCAGCCCCGGCACTGGCCAGCGAGATCACATCGAGCACGGTACTGGTAGCGATATACCACTGTTCTGAGTCGAGCTGAGCCAGTTCATCGCCTTTCCCGTCATAAAGCTTGTTGACGCGGTACAGCCCATTGCCGCACTGCAACGCGCTGGCAGCCATGCCGGCATAACCCAGATAAGCCACCGCCGAGCTGGTGCCGCCGGTAAACGGCACGGCGACGCTGCCCGACGCCAGTAAAAATACCGATACCAGCAGCGTTCCGCACGACAGCGCGGCCGAGGCCAACTCTTTGCTGACGCTGGGTTTGCTCAACGCTTCCGACAGCGTATTGGTCGCGGCAACGCGTGAAGTATGAGCCACCGTTTTGCTGATGACCACGTGGGTAACCTGCGAAGCGTTTGAGTAACCGGTGTGCTGCGTCGGGCGGACTAAAAATGAGTTCTGCCCGTCGGAAAAAATAATGCCCACGCCATGAAAGGCGAGGCTGCAGTCCAGCGAGTCCTGCAAGGCTTGCAGATTAATATCGCGATAGAATTCTTGTACGCCGGTATTGCCCAACAGGCGGGCAAACTCGGCGTTGGTCAAATCGTCTTCGGGGGAACCGAACGGCGTAGAAAAAGCGGTTTTCATTGTCGTGCATCCCTATACGTCAGAAGTCTTGGCAGTATAAAAATGCACGACAAAATCACAACCATGCAACCCATAAACTGACTAACGCGTCACGGTTGCTTATCAATCCGACTCACCCCTGCAAAAAGAAGCGGAACGCTGGGTTGTCGGTTTCGTCGTGGCAATCGTAGCCCAGCGCCTGCAGGTGACGCTCGAATTCCGGCTCGCTTTGCGCCAGCTCGAAGGCCGCCAGCACCCGGCCGAAGTCGGTGCCGTGGCTGCGATAGTGGAACAGCGAAATGTTCCAGTGCGTGCCCAGCGTCTGCAGGAACTTCAGCAGCGCGCCCGGCGACTCCGGAAACTCAAAGCTGTACAGCCGTTCGCGCAGCGGCTTCGACGGACGCCCGCCCACCATGTAGCGCACATGCAGCTTGGCCATCTCGTCGTCCGACAGATCCACCACCTGATAACCGTCGGCGTTGAGTTCGTCGATGATCTCCCGCCGTTCGGCGTGGCCGCGCGTCAGACGCACGCCGACGAAAATGCAGGCGTTGTCGGCATCGGCGTAGCGGTAGTTGAATTCGGTCACCGAGCGGCCGCCCAGCAGTTGGCAAAACTTGAGGAAGCTGCCCTGCTGTTCCGGAATGGTTACCGCCAATAGCGCTTCGCGCTGTTCGCCCAGTTCGCAACGTTCGGAAACGTAGCGCAGCCCGTGGAAGTTGAGGTTGGCGCCGGACAGCACGTGCGCCAGACGCTCGCCCTGAATGTTGTGCTGCTGCACGTACTTTTTCAGCCCCGCCAGCGCCAGCGCGCCGGAAGGTTCGGCAATGGCGCGCACGTCCTCGAACAGATCTTTGACCGCCGCGCAGATGGCGTCGCTGTCCACGGTGATCACGTCGTCCAGATACTCACGGCATAGGCGGAACGTTTCGTCTCCGATGCGCTTCACCGCCACGCCTTCGGCGAACAACCCGACGCGCGCCAGATCCACCGGATGGCCGGCATCCAGGGCCGCGCGCAGGCAGGCGGAGTCTTCCGCTTCGACGCCAATCACTTTGATCTGCGGCATCAGCTGCTTGATCAGCACCGCCACCCCGGCAGCCAGGCCGCCGCCGCCGACCGGCACGAAGACCCGATCCAGATGCGCGTCTTGCTGCAGCAGCTCCATCGCCAGCGTGCCCTGCCCGGCGATCACCGTCGGGTGATCGAACGGCGGCACGAAGGTCATGCCCTGCTGCTGGGAAAGCTCGATCGCCTTCGCCTTGGCCTCGTCGAAATTGGCGCCGTGCAGCAGCACTTCGCCGCCGAAACCGCGCACCGCATCCACCTTGATGTCCGCGGTGGACACCGGCATCACGATCAGCGTTTTGATCCCCAGCCGTTTACCGGAGAAGGCGACGCCCTGCGCGTGGTTGCCGGCCGAAGCCGTTACGACGCCGCGCGCCTTCTGCTCTTCGTCCAGCCCGGCGATCATCGCATAGGCCCCGCGCAGCTTGAAGCTGTGCACCGGCTGGCGATCTTCGCGCTTCACCAAAATGGTGTTGCCGAGGCGCGAAGAGATTTTGCTCATGGCCTGCAACGGGGTGACCTGCGCCACCTCGTAGACCGGCGAGCGCAGTACCGCTCGCAGATATTCCGCGCCGCAGGGGGCGCTGGGTAGGGGTTGAGAGACCGCCATGCTGCTTATCCCCCCAGTTTGCTCTTGTCGCGCACCGCGCCTTTGTCGGCGCTGGTGGCCAACGAGGCGTAAGCGCGCAGCGCGAAGGACACCTGACGTTCACGGTTTTTCGGCGTCCAGGCCGCATCGCCGCGCGCCAGTTCCGCCTCATGCCGCGCCGCCAGCTCCTGCTCGCTGACATCCAGCTGGATGCCGCGATGCGGAATGTCGATCGCGATCATGTCGCCGTCCTGCACCAGGGCGATCAGGCCGCCGTTGGCCGCCTCCGGCGAGGCGTGGCCGATGGACAGCCCGGAGGTGCCGCCGGAGAAACGTCCGTCGGTGATCAGCGCACACGCCTTGCCCAGCCCCATCGATTTCAGATACGTGGTTGGGTAAAGCATTTCCTGCATGCCCGGCCCGCCTTTCGGCCCTTCGTAACGGATAACGACCACGTCGCCCGCCACCACTTTGCCGCCGAGGATAGCTTCTACCGCATCATCCTGGCTTTCATAGACTTTGGCCGGGCCGCGGAAGGTGAGGATTTCCTTGTCTACGCCGGCGGTTTTGACGATGCAGCCATTTTCCGCCAGGTTGCCGTACAGCACCGCCAGCCCGCCGTCCTGACTGTAGGCGTGCTCACGGGTGCGGATGCAGCCCTCCTTGCGGTCGGTGTCCAGCGAATCCCAGCGGCAGTCCTGAGAGAATGCCTGCGTGGTGCGGATACCGGCCGGCCCGGCGGAGTACATTTTCTTGACGCTTTCGTCGCGGGTCAGCATCACGTCGTAGGCTTCCAGCGTCTGCGGCAGGGTCAGCCCCAGCACGTTGTTCACCTCGCGGTTCAGCAAACCGGCGCGATCCAGCTCGCCGAGGATGCCGATTACGCCGCCGGCGCGGTGCACGTCTTCCATATGGTATTTCTGCGTGCTCGGCGCCACCTTGCACAGGTGCGGCACTTTGCGCGACAGGCGGTCGATGTCTTCCATGGTGAAATCCACCTCGCCTTCCTGCGCCGAAGCCAGCAGGTGCAGCACGGTGTTGGTCGAGCCGCCCATGGCGATATCCAGCGTCATGGCGTTTTCAAACGCCGCCTTGTTGGCGATATTGCGCGGCAGCGCGCTTTCGTCGTCCTGCTCGTAATAGCGTTTGGTCAACTCGACGATGCGCTTGCCGGCGTTGAGGAACAGCGCTTTGCGATCGGCGTGAGTCGCCAACAGCGAGCCGTTGCCCGGCTGCGACAGGCCCAGCGCTTCGGTCAGGCAGTTCATCGAGTTGGCGGTGAACATGCCGGAGCAGGAACCGCAGGTCGGGCAGGCGGAACGCTCGATCTGCTCGCTGTCGGCGTCGCTGACGTTCGGGTTCGCGCCCTGGATCATCGCGTCCACCAGATCCAGCTTGATGATCTGATTGGAGAGTTTGGTCTTGCCGGCTTCCATCGGGCCGCCGGAGACGAAGATCACCGGAATGTTCAGGCGCAACGCCGCCATCAACATGCCCGGGGTGATCTTGTCGCAGTTGGAGATGCACACCATCGCGTCGGCGCAGTGGGCGTTCACCATATATTCGACCGAGTCGGCGATCAGTTCGCGCGACGGCAGGGAATAGAGCATGCCGCCGTGGCCCATGGCGATGCCGTCATCCACCGCGATGGTGTTGAACTCTTTGGCCACGCCGCCGGAGGCTTCGATCTGTTCGGCGACCAGTTTGCCCAGATCGCGCAGATGCACGTGACCCGGCACGAACTGGGTAAAGGAGTTGACCACGGCGATGATCGGCTTGCCGAAATCGGCGTCGGTCATCCCGGTCGCGCGCCACAATGCGCGGGCACCCGCCATGTTGCGGCCGTGGGTGGTGGTGGCGGAACGGTACTTAGGCATGCTCTTTTCACTCCAAATGTATTTATGACAGGCGGCGAACGAACCGCCTGGATATTCTTATCTGTCTGTCTTGTCGTTACGGATTGACCGGATCCAGCCAGCCGTATTTGTCTTCTGTCTTGCCGCTGAACAGGCCGAAGAACGCCTGTTGGATCTGTTTGGTCACCGGGCCGCATTTGCCGATGCCGACCTGAATGCCGTCCACGCTGCGCACCGGCGTGATTTCCGCCGCGGTGCCGGACATGAACACTTCGTCGGCCAGGTACAGCGATTCGCGCGACAGCACCTGCTCACGCACTTCGAAGCCCATGTCTTTCGCCAGCTTGATGATCGCGTCGCGGGTGATGCCCGGCAGCGCCGAAGAGGTGAACGGCGGGGTGTAAATCACGCCGTCTTTCACTTCAAACAGGTTCTCGCCCGCCCCTTCGGAAATGTAGCCGTGCACGTCGAGCGCAATGCCTTCCTGATAGCCGTGGCGACGCGCTTCGCTGCCCACCAGCAGGGAGGAAAGATAGTTGCCGCCGGCCTTGGCCGCGGTGGGGATGGTGTTTGGTGCGACGCGGTGCCAGGAGGAGACCATCGCGTCGATGCCTTGATCCAGCGCTTCTTCACCCAGATAAGCGCCCCAAGGAAACGCCGCGATAATCACGTCCGTTTTGTAACCGGCCGGCGGGTTGACGCCCATGCCGACATCGCCGACGAACACCAGCGGGCGGATGTACGCGCTGACCAGGTTGTTCTTGCGCAACGTGGCGCGGCAGGCTTCCATCAGTTCGTCAACGCTTTGCGAAACCGGCATGCGGTAGATTTTCGCCGAATCGTGCAGGCGCTGCATATGCTCGCGATGACGGAACACTACCGGCCCCAAGTGCGAGTCGTAGCAGCGCACCCCCTCAAATACCGACGTGCCGTAATGCAGCGCGTGCGACATCACGTGCACTTTGGCCTCGGCCCAGGGAACCATCTCACCATTGAACCAAATGTAATCGGCTTTCTTTGTCATTGTTATTTATCCTTCTCAGCGCCTCAGGCGCGTATTTGTTGTGATGTTGGCTGCTGGATCTCGACGCAGGAGACGTCCATCAGTTTGCTTAATTGAGATGACAACAGGGCAACCGGACGCGGGCTGGCAACGGTCAATTCGATATTGATGCTGTCGGCGTTGGCCGGGGAAACCATATTCATAGCACAAACCTGAAAGCCGCGATGACGCACGACCCGCAATACGCGCTCTAACATTTCGGGGCGAAAACGCGCCTGGATCGAGAGTTGATGCTGCATCATGATATTTCCTCCAACATGGTTTCGTTGCCGGCGCCCGGCGGCACCAGCGGCCAGACGTTTTCGAGTTCGTCGATAGAGACCTGCAGCAGATAAGGGCCTGCGGTGTTGAACAGCGCCTCGAGCGCGCCCTCCACCTGATCCTTGCGGCTGATGCGCTGGCCGGGAATGCCGAAGGCGGCGGCCAGCATCAGGAAGTCGGGGTTATCGGACAGGTTGGTTTCACTGTAGCGGCCGTCGAAGAACAACTGCTGCCATTGACGCACCATTCCGAGGCGCTGGTTGTCCAGCAGTACGATCTTCAGCGGCAGCTGTTTGCGCTTGATGGTGCCCAGTTCCTGCACGTTCATCATGAAGGAGCCATCGCCCGAGACGCAGATCACCGTATCTTGCGGGCGCGCGATCTGGGCCCCTACTGCCGCCGGCACGCCGAACCCCATGGTGCCGAGGCCGCTGGAGGTGATGAAATTCTCCGGGCGTTCGAACGTCATGTGCTGCGCGCTCCACATCTGGTGCTGGCCCACGTCGGTGGTCACTACGCTGTTGGCCGGCTTGCGGGCGGACAGCTGGCGCAAGAACAGCGGCGCGTAGATCGGCTGGCCGGGGTGATCGTAGCGGCAGGCGTGGTCGGCTTTCAGCGCCGTCACCTGCTGCTGCCAGGGGGCGATGTTCAGCGGGCGCTGCAACGCCGGCAGCAACGCTTTCAGATCGCCCTGCAGGGCCACATGCGCCTGGCGCAGCTTGCTCATTTCCGCCGGGTCGATATCCATGTGGATCACTTTGGCGTGCGGTGCGAAGGCGTTCAGTTTGCCGGTCACGCGGTCATCGAAACGCGCGCCGACGGCAATCAGCAGATCGCACTCCTGCACCGCCAGGTTGGCAGCCTTGGTGCCGTGCATGCCCAACATGCCGAGGTACAGCGGATCTTGCGCATCCGGCGCGCCCAGCCCCTTCAGGGTGGCGACGTTCGGCATGCGGGTCACGGCGATGAACTCGCGCAGCGCCGGCACCGCCTGCGCCATGCCCACGCCGCCGCCGACGTACAGCATCGGTTTGTGCGCCTGCGCCAGCAGCTCGGCCGCCTCCGCCAACGCCGCCGCCGGGAATGCCGGCGCTTCGTCGACCGGCATCAGATGCGGGTGCAAATCGCCCTGCGCCAGCTGGATGTCTTTCGGGATATCGATCAGCACCGGGCCAGGACGGCCGCCTGCGGCGATGGCGAAGGCTTCCGCCATGATGCCCGGCAAGGCGTCCAGCGATTCCACCAGGAAGCTGTGCTTGGTGCAGGCCAGAGACAGGCCAAGAACATCGATCTCCTGAAAGGCATCGGTGCCGATCAGCGCGGAACCCACCTGACCGGTGATGGCGACAACGGGAACGGAATCGAGCAGCGCATCAGCCAGGCCGGTGATCAGGTTGGTGGCGCCAGGGCCGGAAGTGGCGATGCAAACGCCGACTTTGCCGGTGGCGCGGGCGTAGCCGATGGCGGCCATCGCGGCGCCCTGTTCATGGCGGCACAGCAGGTGTTCCACACCGCCGTCGTACAACGCATCGTACACCGGCATGATTGCCCCGCCCGGATAGCCGAATACGGTATCCACACCCTGCGCACGCAACGCTTGAACTACCCACTGAGCGCCATTCATAGTTATTTCCCCGCCTTACTTCGACAACCGCAGGATTTTGTTCTGTTTTTCATGCTCTGCCCCTTGCTCCACTTTTCTCTTGCCAATAAAAAACCCCCGGACCTGACGGTGCGGGGGTTCTCTTGCGATTCCGGCTTGTTTGCTAAGCCTTTCTTCGTCCAAGTGCAGCCCCGCACGGTGGGATAATAATCACCACCACGCTAATCACGACTAGGCTAATCACTTGGGCAAAGGCTTTCATAATGGGTTTGTTCACTGTGCTCATTCAGAACTAATGCTTACAGAGGTACCATAGTCGCGCGCGGCATGACAACACTTTTTTTGCGTTATTATTCGGCGCAATCTGGTCATACCTCACGCGAATCGCCCGGATTTCACACGTTGGCGCGCACGCCCGGATTTTTCACCGCGTCTGTTATCGCCTTACCGCGCGTATCCTTACCGAAGAACACCAACAGGGCGATCGCCACCGCCACCGTACCGGCGACGATCGCCATCGCCAGGCCGTAATTATGCCCATGATGCTCGGCGATGGTGGCTTGCAGCGTGGCGTTGACCGAAGCGATCAGGTTACCCAACTGGTACACGAACCCCGGCAGCACCGCGCGGGTGTTGGCCGGCACCAGCTCAGTCAGGTAGGTCGGCACCACGCCCCAGGCGCCCTGCACCATGAACTGCATCAGGAAAGCGCCGATCCCCAACATCAGCGAACCGCTGGAAAATGCCCACAGCGGGATCACCGGCAGCGCCAGCAACGCGGCGATGATGATCGCTTTTTTGCGGCCGATCTTTTCCGACAACGAACCGAAGAAAACGCCGCCGATAATTGACGCGATATTGTAGCTAATGGCGATGATACTAACGGTTTTTGGATCGAAACCATGCTGAACTTTCAGAAACACCGGATACAGATCCTGCGTGCCGTGGGAGAAGAAATTGAACGCCGCCATCAGCAGCACCAGATAGCAGCACAGCTTCCAGTGGCTCTTCAACACCGGCAGCAAGGCAGAGCTTTCCTTGCGTTCACGCGCCGCCAGCCACACCGGCGACTCCTGCACGCAATAATAAATAAACGGCAGCAGCAGGATCGGCGCCGCGCCGATGACAAACATGCCGCGCCAGCCGACCGTTTCGAACAACAGGCCGTACACCACCGCCGCCAGCAGATAACCGAACGGATAGCCGGCCTGGAAAATGCCCGACATCAGGCCGCGCGAGCGGTCCGGTATGGTTTCCATCGCCAACGACGACGCAACGCCCCAGATGCCGCCCATCGCAACGCCGTACAACACCCGCAACAGCAAGAAGACCGTCAGCGAGGGCGCGGCGGCGGAGAGCAGCTCAAACACCGAGAAGAAGACGATATTCAGCATCAGGATCGGCTTGCGGCCATATTTTTCCGCCGCACGCCCGAAGATCAGCGCGCCAATCGGGCGCACCGCCAGCGTGAGCAGAATCGCCAACGTCACCTGTTCCAGACCGACGTGAAAGGATTGCGCGATGTCACTGAGTAAGAATACCAGCACGAAAAAATCGAAAGCGTCGAGCGTCCAGCTTGAAAAGCTGGCGATTGCCGCGTTGCGTTGCAGCGGGGTCCAACCAAACATAGTGTTATCCCTACCGTAGAGTACGAAGTCAGGAGGTTTAGCGGCTGCCGGGCAGAATGCGGCGGCGGTCGGGGTTTGTTAAATAAGTGATTTTTCTTTTAATCAATTGTTAAATACACCCGTTAACCCTATGGTTGCAATGCGTATGGGCCGCTAATATGTTGCAGCCTTCAGCGAATTGTTAATGGGTATTGCCGCAGGTTGCGAGGCGGCTCGCACAACCTCATTTATTTCGATGAAAATCAGCGATTACTCTGCTAAATACATCGAAAAACCACCAATAACGCCGCGCAATGCCCGGATGAATCACGCATCATGTCGCCCTTAGCAAGGAGAGCGATATGTCACTGGCGGTAATCTATAGCCGCGCCATCATCGGCGTTCAGGCCCCTTCCGTGACGGTGGAGGTGCATATCAGCAATGGCCTGCCCGGCCTGACGCTGGTCGGCCTGCCGGAAACCACGGTAAAAGAGGCGCGCGATCGGGTGCGCAGCGCCCTGATCAATAACGGTTTCACCTTTCCCGCCCGGCGCATCACCGTCAATTTGGCGCCCGCCGATCTGCCGAAAGAAGGCGGGCGTTACGATCTGCCGATAGCGCTGGCGATCCTCGCCGCCTCCGAGCAATTGCCCCTCGCACCGTTGGCGCGCTACGAGTTTCTTGGCGAGCTCGCGCTGTCCGGCTCACTGCGCGCGGTCAGGGGCGCGATCCCGGCGGCGCTGGCGGCGACTGATGCCGGGCGGCAACTGATTCTCTCAACGGACAACGCCGCCGAAGTCGGCCTGATCGCGCAGTCGCACTCCCATACCGCCCGGCACCTGTTGGAAGTCTGCGCCTTTCTGCTCGGCCAGGGCGAACTGCCGGTGGCGGCCACGCCTCCCGCTGCGGACACCGCCTGCGACAGCGCCGATCTGCGCGATATCATCGGCCAGGAGCAGGCCAAGCGGGCACTGGAGATCGCCGCCGCCGGCGGGCATAACCTATTGCTGATTGGGCCGCCGGGCACCGGTAAAACCATGCTGGCCAGCCGCCTCACGGGCCTACTGCCACCGCTCACGGAGCCTGAGGCGCTGGAAAGTCTGGCGGTCGCCAGCTTGCAGCATCACATTCCCGCTGCCCTACCATGGCGCCAGAGGCCGTTTCGCGCACCGCACCACAGCGCCTCGATGGCGGCATTGGTCGGCGGCGGCTCACTGCCGCGACCGGGCGAGATCTCGATGGCGCATAACGGCGTGCTGTTTCTGGATGAACTGCCGGAATTCGAGCGTAAGGTACTGGATGCGCTGCGTGAGCCGTTGGAATCCGGCGAGATCGTGATTTCACGCGCCAACGCCAAGGTCTGTTTCCCCGCCAGAGTGCAGCTGATCGCGGCAATGAACCCCAGCCCGACGGGGCACTATCAGGGGTTGCACAATCGCGCCTCACCGCAGCAGGTGTTGCGCTATCTGGCCCGGCTGTCAGGGCCTTTTCTCGACCGTTTCGATCTGTCTATCGAAGTGCCGCTGTTGCCGCCGGGAACACTCAGTCATCGGAAAACACACGGAGAAAGCAGCGAACAAGTGCGGAAAAGAGTGCTGCTGGCACGCGCCCGGCAACTTGAACGCGCCGGTAAAGTCAACGCGCTGCTGAGCAACCGCGAAGTGGAACGGGATTGCGTTCTGCAGGCGGCAGACGCCGAGTTTTTGGAAGCGACACTAAACGCGCTGGGGTTATCGGTTCGCGCCTGGCAGCGCATCTTGAAAGTGGCGCGCACGCTGGCGGATTTGGCGGGAGATGCTGAGCTCGACAGGCGCCACCTCAGCGAAGCGCTTGGCTATCGCAGCATGGACCGCCTGCTGTTACAACTGCACCGTAGTCTGGAATGAAAATGGGGCCCGCAGGCCCCATCGTCTTTAGTCTTCGCTGTCGCTGTAATCTTCTACTGCGTCAGCCTGCGGTTTACCGCCGGACAGAGTATGGAATTTCTTCGGGCGACGTGTGCGCGCCAGATATTTAGCCCATACTTTTTCCTGCTCGGTAGCCGCTTCGCGCTCACCGCGGCACACTGCGACGAACAGTTGTTCTTCTTCAGTGGCCGGCTGGCGTTTGCCCGAGTCCAGCTCGTTAAACGCGTAGCCGAAGCGCTCTAGCAATTGCGCCTCTTTAATGGTGAAATCGCCGTGACGGGAGAACCCGCGAGGGTAATGTTTATTATCAAAAAAACGATTGGTCGTGGTGAAGCTATCCGCCATCTGACACGCTCCTAATTCTCTTATGGCCGTGCTGTTTATGGCGCGGAGTATTAGATAGGCTTGACAGCGTGTAAAACAAAACATTTAAATCTTAACGACAAATTTTTTTGGAGATAGGTGTGGATACCGAATTACTGAAAACCTTTTTGGAGGTCAGTAGAACGCGTCACTTTGGCAGAGCCGCAGAATCTTTGTACTTAACGCAGTCCGCGGTCAGTTTCCGCATCCGTCAGTTAGAAAACCAGCTGGGCGCCAATTTATTTACCCGTCATCGCAATAATATCCGCCTGACGCCTGCCGGCGAGCGGCTTCTGCCCTATGCCGAGAGCCTGATGAACACCTGGCAGTTGGCGAAAAAGGAGGTCGTGCGTTCGCTGCAACACACCGAGTTGTCGATCGGCGCTACCGCTTCGCTGTGGGAAGCCTATCTGACCCCTTGGCTACAGGCGCTCTATCAACAACGCGAAGCGCTGCAGCTAGAAGCCAGGGTGGCATTAAGGCACTCTTTGGTAAAACAACTGCATGAAAGGCAGCTCGATTTACTGATCACCACTGAACCGCCTAAGATGGATGAATTGGCCAGCCAGCAACTGAGCAATTTCTCATTACGCCTGTTCTCATCCGCGCATCGTGACAAACAGGCCCCCATGCCCTACATCAAGCTGGAATGGGGAGCCGACTTCCACCAACAGGAAAGCCGCATGCTGGAAGGTGATAACGTGCCGGTGCTTACTACCACCTCCGCTCACCTGACGCGTCAGCTGTTGGAAACCACGGGTGGATGTGCTTTCCTGCCCAGCCAGTGGGAAAAAGAGTATCCACAGTTGGTGGCCGCCACCGAGATCCCGCCGATTATCCGCCCACTGTATGCCGTCTGGTTGCAAAACAGCGATCAACAGCCTTTGATTCGGCAATTACTTAAAATACCTTTAAATACCGCAGCCTAAAGCGTTATGGCGGCCTTAAACGCCGTCATCGTGGTCATGCCTGTCTATCACGCCAAAACGCGCTCATCGCCTTCTGAGAGAAGATAATGCAAAACGAGATAAGAATCAGGAGGCCGGCAGGATAGAGTTCGGAGGAACATGAAGCAACCAGGATCGGGCAAACATCGGCATATAGCGTCAAAAGCGTTCTATTCCAAAGCGGTAAGGAAGAAAAATGATAGGCAAAAAAAAACCCTTTGCTTTCGCAAAGGGTTCTTAATATGGCAGGGGCGGAGAGACTCGAACTCGCGACACCCGGTTTTGGAGACCGGTGCTCTACCAACTGAGCTACGCCCCTAAATCTCGCTTAACATTATGCCTGCTAATAAAGCAGGCATAATTAAATAAGTGGCGGAACGGACGGGGCTCGAACCCGCGACCCCCTGCGTGACAGGCAGGTATTCTAACCAACTGAACTACCGCTCCACCGATTCTTTTACGTTGCATCTTTCGATGCTGGCAATATCGCGCTCTGCGATTTGCGCATTACCAGTCGTCACGCTGATAACGTTTATTTGATGCCTGGCAGTGTCCTACTCTCGCATGGGGAGACCCCACACTACCATCGGCGCTACGGCGTTTCACTTCTGAGTTCGGCATGGGGTCAGGTGGGACCACCGCGCTATTGCCGC
>NZ_JBJNOR010000005.1:0-262405 GCF_052166535.1 Serratia sp. CY82433 | reverse complement strand
CTGATGAAGCTGCGCAACGTGTTCGTCTACACCCACGACTCCATCGGTCTGGGCGAAGACGGCCCGACCCACCAGCCGGTGGAGCAGCTGGCGAGCCTGCGCGTGACCCCGAACATGAGCACCTGGCGCCCGTGCGACCAGGTGGAATCGGCGGTGGCGTGGCAGTACGGCATCGAGCGCAACGACGGCCCGACCACGCTGGTGTTCTCGCGCCAGAACCTGACCCAGCAGCCACGCACCGCAGAGCAGCTGGCGAACGTGTACCGCGGCGGCTACGTGCTGAAAGACTGCGCGGGCACGCCGGACGTCATCCTGATTGCCACCGGCTCCGAAGTGGGCATCACGGTGGAAGCGGCGGACAAGCTGACCGCGGCGGGCCGCAAGGTGCGCGTGGTGTCGATGCCATCGACCGACGCGTTCGACAAGCAGGATGCGGCGTACCGCGAGTCGGTGCTGCCGGCGGCGGTGACGGCGCGCGTGGCGGTGGAAGCGGGTATCGCGGACTACTGGTACAAGTACGTGGGGCTGAACGGCGCTATCGTGGGCATGACCACCTTCGGTGAGTCGGCACCGGCGGAGCAGCTGTTCGCCGAGTTCGGCTTCACCGTGGACAACGTGGTGGCCAAGGCGCAGGCGCTGCTGAAGTAAGCGGCCTGGCGCCAGCCAATAAGAAAGCCGGTCATCGAGACCGGCTTTTTTTATGCCATCACCCGATGAATCTGCAAATACTGCAGCAGCATGATGGTCTTGCCGTCTTTAATGCGGCCGTCGGCGATCATCGCCACCGCTTCGCTGAACGGCAGTTCGATCACTTCAATATCTTCATCTTCAATGCCGCCGCCAGCCGCGCGCCGCTCATCGTCATGGTATTCGGCGATAAAGAAGTGCACGATCTCGGTCACGCCGCCCGGCGACATGTAGGCTTCGAAGATTTTCTTGACCTCGCCCACCTGAAAACCGGTCTCTTCCACCGCTTCGCGGCGCGCGCACTGCTCCGGAGAATCGGCGTCCAGCAGGCCGGCGCAGGCCTCAAGCAGCATGCCGCTCTCGTTGCCGTTGACATAGGTCGGCATGCGGAACTGGTTGGTCAGCACCACCGTGCCCTTGGCGCGGTTGTACAGCAAAATAGTGGCGCCGTTGCCGCGATCGTAGACCTCGCGCATCTGTTGCACCGAACCGCCGTTTTTGCGTTTCAGATCGAACGTATACTTATGCAGCACATACCAGTTGTCCGACAGCAGCTCTTTCTTCACATTCTCAATTTTCGACGACATGACCCTTTTCCCTTGAGTTGCAACCTGAAGATCATACCGCGATTACGCCGCGCCGCGGCAGACGATTTGCAACAAAACATCATCGGCCCCGGCGGCGGCCCGACCTGAAATCATCTTAAAGTAAGCACATCTAAGTAGCGGAAACCCTGAAAAAAAACCATAAGGGATAGCGCCACATCATCCTAATAACACGCGCCTATTTTATTTTTCAACGCCTCTTTAGGGAAAACCAACGTGAAACTGACTCATCGCTGCTTGTTACCATTAAGCCTTTTATTGATGGCCAGCGCCGGCGCTCAGGCGGCGGACTGCGCCAACGTGCCGGAATGGGTGGCTAAAACCTACGCCATCAAAGGCACGCAGGTCATAAAGGACAATACGCTGTTCGCCAATAAATGGTGGGCAGAAAAACACCATATCCCCGGCGTAGCCGGTTGGGTCGGCGAACCCTGGCAAAACCTCGGCCAGTGTGCCGCCCAGGAGACTCCCTGGTGGCAAGCCTATGCCGAGCAGGAGGGATTCAACGATGCGCTGCGTTACATCGGCACCAGCCTGGATGCGCTGAATCAGAATGCCGAACAGGCGATGGCGGACTCGCAAGATGCCCGCACGCCGCTGTATTGGCTCAAACGCACCATGCAGATGTACCCGTTAGACACGCCAAATGTCTACCGGCTGCCGATCGTTCACGCCGCCAGTTGGTACAACTCCTTGTATGGCAGTATGGCGCGCGGAATTTTCTTCTACACCCGCACGCTGGGGAATCAGGGCGACAGCGTCACGATAAAGGCCGGAACTATTCCGGCAGGCAGCTCATGTTTTGCGGCGACCAGCGCCCGTTTCGATAACGTTGACAACATCTACTCGAACAAACGAAAGCTTGATGCCAACAAGGAGACCACTTATACCTTCGCGCAAACCGGCGTACTGGCCTTAGGCTGCAGCCATCCGCAAAAACAGCAAAACGGCGAATTTGTCCGGTTAGAGGTGAGCGGCGGTGGCGACAGCAACCTGCACATTCTCGGTCAGAATACGCAAGGCGACTGGGAGCAACAGAAGGCCGGCGCCGGCATCCTGGGCGGCGCCGTGTTGTATGACGGTAAATCCAATCACTTCGTACCGAAGAAAATCACCGACAAAACGCAGGAGATCATCAATAAATCGCTGGGGGAAAGCCTCAGCATCGCCGCGCTGTATGAAGCGGTGAACGGCATGGACGGCACCCACGAGATGTTCACGGCATCACAGGGTTCCCTGTTCCTCAACTACAGCAAATGCTGCAGCGCCGAATACCGCGAGGGCGCGGTCAACGTCGGTTTCTTCGCCGACAAGACCACCCGCGCCAACGCCGCCCACTGGGGACTCTGGCACGAACTGGGGCATGAGAACGAACCGCAGTGGGAATACAACGTATTCCCCGAAGTGCAGGTCAACCGTTATTCGGTACTGGCTTGCCGCCTGTTGTCGGAACGCAACGATTTCGACTATGGCCCAACCTGCAAACTGGGCGCCGACAAGGAGTGGGATCGGGATGCGGTGCGTAAGTTCCTCGCATCAGAAGTGCGCTATGACGAATTCCCGAAGAAGCAGCATGATGTCGCGCTGGGGTTTTTTACCCATCTGTTGCACGCTTATGATGAATCCTTCTTCCCGCGGATTAATCAGGAACGGCTGAAGCAGACTTTCGCGGCGCCGGGTAACACCATGCAGGATAAATATAAATACGTTTTCGGCACGCCGCAGAAGGTCATCGACTTCAGCGTGGTCGTCTACAGCCGGGAGGCGGGGCAGGATCTGCGCGAGTACTTCACCCGCTGGGGACTGCGCTTCAGCGACCACGCAGCGAAGCAGGTGGCCGCGATGAATCTGCCGACGCCCTGAAGCGCGGCAATAAAGCGCCCCCAGAAACAGGGGGCCTTCTGCCTGATTTCATCCGCGCTAAAGGCAAATCTTCAGAGAAAACCGGCCCGCCGCTGAACATCGGCGGGCATTTCGCTATTCATTTGATTACACAACGACAATTGTTCCCGTTTTGTTGACAACTTGATACAAATCGCGGTGCAATTTAGTTGCAAAAGTTATAGTTTTGCTTTCGAATGAAACTGGCGAAGCGCCTCACCTGAGAGAAAAGGATTCCGTGATTGCTTGTTAAACGTTCCGTGACCGGCAGCCTGGCCAGAGCGCTGTTCGGCATCGTGATACTGTCGGTGCTCGCCACCGGGTTGGCGTTGACGACCGTCGCCGGCAGCCAGAGCGATGCCGAGGCGATCAACATTGCCGGTTCGCTGCGCATGCAAAGCTACCGCTTGGCCTTCGATCTCGAGCGGCAGAGCCCGGAGCTGGAGCTGCACCTGCAGCAGTACCGGCAATCTTTGCAGGCGCCCGCGTTGCAAAAGCTGACTCGCTTTTACGTCCCGGCCGAGGTGCGCAACCACTATCTGGCGCTGCAACGAACATGGCAAACGATGGAGCGGCAGATCCGCGACGGGCAGGCGGCCGCCTACCGGGCTGAGGTCGCCGGCTACGTCAACCGCGTCGATCATTTCGTTTCCGCTCTGCAGCGTTATTCCGAGTTGAAACTCACCCTGGTGGCCGCCGTCAGCGTACTGGGCTACGCCGCCATCATCGGTCTGGTGCTGTTCTGCATCCGCTTTATGCGCCGCCAGGTGGTCACGCCGCTGCAGCATCTGGTCGACGCCAGCCAGCGCGTGCAACAGCGCGACTTTCGCCATCCGCAGCTGGACGTGGCGCTGCCGAACGAGCTCGGCGTGCTGTCGCAAACCTTCAGCGCCATGTCTGACGAGCTGGCCCGCCTCTATCAGTCGCTGGAGCTGAAAGTGCAGGAAAAGACCCAGCGCCTGCAGCAGGCCAACGACACGCTGGAGGTGCTCTATCGCTGCTCGCAGGCGCTGAGCGTGCGTCAGATCGATCAGCAGGCGTTCGAAAATGCGCTGCGCATCGTGCGCCAAAGTGAACGACTGCGCTGCATCCGGTTGAACGTGGCGGACGATCATGGCCAGTGGCAACTGAACGAAGGAGAGCCGGCGCCGGCGCAAACCTGGAGCGCGCTGCCGATCACCCAAGGCGATAAACTGCTGGGCGAGTTGCGATGGCAGCCCGAAGCGCAGCCGCCGCATCCTCACCTGATGCAGAGCCTGGCCAACATGCTGGGGCGCGGCGTCTACTTCAACCGGGCGCAAAAGCAGCACCAATATCTGCTGTTGATGGAAGAGCGTGGAACCATCGCACGCGAGCTGCACGATTCGCTGGCGCAGACGCTGTCGTTCCTGCGCATCCAGCTGACGCTGCTCCGGCGCGCCGCCGACGATCCGGCGGCGCAGGCGATTATCGACGATTTCGAGCGCACGCTGGCCGATGCCTATCGCCAGCTGAGAGAATTGCTGGCCACCTTCCGCCTCAACATTCAGGAGGCGGACCTGAATGCCGCGCTGGAGCAACTGTTGCAGCCATTAAAGGCGCTAACCCCCGCGCGGATTCAGTTACACTGTCGGCTGCCCTCGCAGGCGCTCAACGCCCAGCAGCAGGTGCACGCGCTGCAGATCGTGCGCGAGGCGGTGCTCAATGCCGTCAAGCACGCCGGAGCGAACGAGATCGCGGTATGTTGCGAGGTCAACGCCGCAGGCGACAACGTATTCAGCATTACCGACGACGGTTGCGGCATCGCCAGTCTGGAAGAACCGGAAGGGCATTACGGCTTGACCATCATGAGCGAACGCGCGGCGCGACTGGGAGGAACGCTGCGCATCCGGCGCAGAAGCGGCGGCGGCACGGCGGTCTGCCTGACATTCTCGCCCTGACCTTGCGGCTGTTCACTCTGCGTTACGGTTGCCGCCGGCCTGAAGGCCGCCCGGAGAGGTTTGCGGTGCAGAATGCCGCTATTTTTGAAGAGACAGTCCCACTGTGAAGCACGCCTCCGGGCGCGTTTGAGTGGCTTTACTTGCTACAGGGAGCATATTTCATGGTGATGAAGCAATACCGAGTCATGATCGTTGACGATCATCCGTTGATGCGGCGCGGCATCAAACAACTGCTGGGACTGGATGCGCGATTTGGCGTGGTGGCAGAGGCCGGCAACGGCAGCGAGGCGGTTGCGCTGGCGCTGCAGCACGCTCCGGACGTGATCTTGTTGGATCTGAACATGAAGGGCATGTCCGGGCTGGATACGCTGCGGGCCCTGCGCGACGAAGGCGTGGACGCGCGCATCATCGTGCTGACGGTCTCCGACGCGCGCAGCGATCTGTATGCGCTGATCGACGCCGGCGCCGACGGCTATCTGCTAAAAGACAGCGAACCCGAACAACTGCTGGAACACATCAGCGCCGCCGCCGAGGGCCAGAACGTGATCAGCGACGCCATGGCCGACTATTTGCTGGCGCGCAGCGAGCAGCGCGACCCCTTCGCCGCCTTGACCGAACGCGAACTGGACGTCCTGCAAGAGGTGGCGCGCGGCCTGTCCAACAAGCAGGTGGCGGCGCAGTTGCATATCTCTGAAGAAACCGTGAAGGTGCACATCCGCAACATACTGCGCAAGCTGGACGTGCGTTCTCGCGTGGCGGCGACGGTGATGTACCTGGAGTACAAAAGCCACTGATCGCCCCGCCCCGGCCGATCCGCCGGGGCCGCTTACTCGATGGCGCTGAGCAGCGCCTGATGATGCTGGTGTACCCAGCTCTTGTTGAACGGCCCCCAGCTTTCCAACTGATAGAAACCGTCGTTGTTGCGCACGCCCTGCTGCACGAACTGCAGCTCGACGCCCATGCCGGGCAGCGCCTTCAGCACATCCTGCAACGTACGGCGCGGCCAGCCGGTCAGCGCCATCAACCGCGGCACATTAGGCCGCTCACTGTGGCTGATCAGCCAGCATAAATAAAGCCGACGGGCAAATACCGGGTTAATTCCCATGCCAAGCTCCTGCTGTAAGGTGAGGCCAGTTTTTACTTTTCGATTCCCTGCGGCGAAAAAATGCGCAAGGCCTTTGATAGTAATAAAAATGTCTTAATAGCGTACAATTACCGACGCCGATACGCCCACGCCGTTTTCCGCTACCGTTATTTACACTATCTCCTTTTTTTCTCCACGCTTTCCTCGGCTATCCCGAGTAAAGTGCAATAGCGCCGGAATCCTTCCCTGCCGCTGAAATGCATATTTCCGATGCGTTTTAAAGATAGAACAAGTCATAACGAGGTTCGCGCTGCATGGCCAATTTTTTTATTGATCGCCCGATTTTCGCCTGGGTGCTGGCAATTATTCTTTGCCTGACCGGGGCGTTGGCGATTTTTTCTTTACCGGTAGAACAATACCCGAATTTGGCGCCGCCGAACGTGCGCATCAGCGCAACTTACCCAGGTGCTTCGGCGCAAACGCTGGAAAACACCGTCACCCAAATCATTGAACAGAATATGACCGGCCTCGACAACATGATGTACATGTCGTCGCAGAGCACCAATACCGGCCAGGCGACCGTGACCTTGACGTTCGAAGCCGGCACCGATCCCAACGAGGCGATGCAGCAGGTGCAAAACCAGCTGCAGGCCGCGATCAAACGCCTGCCGCAGGCGGTGCAAAATCAGGGGGTGACGGTCTCGAAATCCGGCGACACCACGCTGATGATGGTGGCGTTCGTCTCCACCGATGGCAGCATGGACAGGCAGGACATCGCCGATTACATCGTCTCCAACCTGCAGGATCCGCTCAGCCGCATCAACGGAGTCGGCAGCATGGACGTGTACGGCTCGCAATACGCCATGCGCATCTGGCTCGATCCCAACAAGCTCAACAGCTATCAGTTGACCACCCAGGATGTGGTCAGCGCCATTCAGTCGCAGAACGCCCAGGTCGCGGTCGGCCAGTTGGGCGGCACGCCATCGGTCGATAAGCAGGCGCTGAACGCCACCATTAACGCCCAGTCGCAGCTCCAGACGCCGGAACAGTTCCGCCAAATCACCCTGCGGGTCAATCAGGACGGTTCGCTGGTGACGCTGGGCAACGTTGCCACCGTCGAACTGGGCGGCGAAAACTACAACTACCTCAGCCGTTACAACGGCATGCAGGCCGCGGGCATGAACATCAAGCTGGCCTCCGGCGCCAACGAACTGCAGACCGACCAGTTGGTGAAAGACAAGATCGCCGAGCTGTCGCAATACTTCCCGCACGGGCTGGAGGCCAAAGTGGCCTATGAAACCACCCCATTCGTCAAAGCCTCGATCAAGGACGTGGTGAAAACGCTGCTGGAAGCCATCCTGCTGGTGTTCCTGGTGATGTATCTGTTCCTGCAGAACTTCCGCGCCACGCTGATCCCCACCATCGCCGTGCCGGTGGTGCTGCTGGGCACCTTCGCCATCCTTTCCGCCTGCGGCTTCAGCATCAATACCCTTACCATGTTCGCCATGGTGCTGGCGATCGGCCTGCTGGTGGACGACGCCATCGTGGTGGTGGAAAACGTCGAACGCGTGATGAGCGAAGAAGGCCTGCCGCCGCGTGAAGCCACGCGCAAATCCATGGGGCAAATTCAGAGCGCGCTGGTCGGCATCGCCCTGGTGCTGTCAGCGGTGTTCGTGCCGATGGCGTTCTTCGGCGGCACCACAGGCGCCATCTATCGCCAGTTCTCCATCACCATCGTTTCCGCCATGGTGTTGTCGGTGCTGGTGGCGATGATCCTGACCCCGGCCCTGTGCGCCACGCTGCTCAAACCGATCGCCAAGGGGCACCATCACGGCAAGCGCGGCTTCTTCGGCTGGTTCAACCGCATGTTCAACCGCAACGCCGAACGCTATGAGCGCGGCGTGGGGCGCATTCTGCACGCCAGCGGCCGCTACATGGTGATTTATCTGCTGTTGCTCGGCGGCATGGCGCTGCTGTTCATCAAGCTGCCGACCTCGTTCCTGCCGCAGGAAGACCGCGGCATCTTCACCGTACAGGTACAGCTGCCGGCGGGCTCGACCCTGCAGCAAACCTCTAAAGTGGTGGAAAAGGTCGAGCAGTATTTCCTCACCGAAGAGAAACAGGACGTGTTGTCGGTGTTCGCCATCATCGGCTCCGGGCCGGGGGGCAACGGCCAAAACGTGGCGCGTCTGTTCGTTCGGCTGAAAGACTGGGATCTGCGCACCTCGGGCGCCAACAGCTCGTTCGACATCATCGATCGCGCCACGCTGGCATTCAACAAGATTAACGAAGCGCGGGTGATCGCCAGCAGCCCGCCGGCGATCACCGGCCTCGGCAACTCCTCCGGCTTCGACATGGAACTGGAAGATCACGCCGGGTTGGGGCACGCCAAACTGATGGCGGCTCGCGACCAACTGTTACAGCTGGCGGCGCAAAATCCGCTGCTGTCGCGCGTGCGCCACAACGGCCTGGACGACAGCCCGCAGCTGCAGATCGATATCGATCAGCGCAAGGCGCAGGCGCTGGGCGTATCTATCGACGACATCAACAATACCCTCTCCACCGCCTGGGGTTCGACCTACGTCAACGACTTCGTCGATCGCGGCCGGGTGAAGAGAGTTTACGTGCAGGCCGCCGCACCGTTCCGCATGCTGCCGGAAGACATCAACAAATGGTATGTGCGCAACAGCGCGGGCGGCATGGTGCCGTTCTCGGCCTTCGCCAGTTCACACTGGGAATACGGCTCGCCGCGGCTGGAACGCTATAACGGCAACTCGGCGCTGGAAATCGTCGGCGAGGCGGCCAACGGCGTCAGCACCGGCACCGCCATGGCGGAAATGGAAAAACTGGTCAGCCAGTTACCGACCGGCTTCGGGCTGGAATGGACGGCGCTCTCCTACCAGGAACGCTTGTCCGGCTCGCAGGCGCCGGCGCTGTACGCCATCTCGCTGCTGGTGGTGTTCCTGTGCCTGGCGGCGCTGTATGAAAGCTGGTCGATACCGTTCTCGGTGATGCTGGTGGTGCCGCTGGGAGTGATCGGCGCGGTCGCCGCCACCTGGCTGCGCGGCCTGGAGAACGACGTTTATTTCCAGGTCGGCCTGTTGACCATCATTGGGCTGTCGGCGAAAAACGCCATTCTGATCGTCGAATTCGCCAACGAGCTGAACCACAAAGGGCAGGATCTGATGTCCGCGACGCTCGACGCATCACGCATGCGTCTGCGGCCGATCCTGATGACTTCGCTGGCGTTCATCTTCGGCGTGCTGCCGATGGCCACCAGCAGCGGCGCCGGTTCAGGCAGCCAGCATGCGGTCGGCACCGGGGTGATGGGCGGCATGATCTCCGCCACCCTGCTGGCGATTTTCTTCGTGCCGCTGTTCTTCGTGCTGGTTCGCCGCCGCTTCCCGGGCAAAGCGCATCCGGCAGGCAATACGACGGCCGCCGGGGAGTGATAGCCTGGGCATAAAAAAAGCAGCGTCGGGTTACCGATGCTGCTTTATTTCGAACGATAATCTCGTTCCCAAGGTGTTTCAGTGACTTTCCAATGACTCAACCTTGCCATCTGCTTCAACGCTGTGTCAGTTGCCCAACATCTCATCAATGAAGTCTTTCCAGTTTCCTAATTCACGATCAACCATAATACTTTACAACCTCAATTATTTGACGAAGCGGATTCTACGCCTGTTTTTTGACCATGTGAAGGGAAGCGGGAACGATGCCGGGCCCGGAAACCGGGCTTAGCGCACATTTTCGTATTTATCTGATCAATGTTTAGTGCTGCTATTCCCTTGTGATATCAATTTCTCCGCGATAGCGTGTAAAAGGTATAAAAATACGACAATGGGGCGCCGACATCCGCGGGTATCAGCGCGCCATTCGGCACTATGCCGCCGACCTCAGTCTTATTGGTTAGAGGAAAACGATGGAAATTATCACCGACCCGAACCGCCGCGCCATCGACTGGCAGCGGCTGTGTGAATTGCTGGAGGCCGCCGGGCTGGGCAAGCGCGATCCGCACACCCTGCGGCGCGTTTACCAACACAGCCAGTTTTGCTATTGGGGGTTTATCGGCGACGAGCTGATCGCCACCGCGCACGCCATCAGCGACCTGACCTCGGTCGCCTACCTGGCCGACGTAGCGATCGATCCGCGCTTTCAGGGGCAAGGGCTGGGGCGCCGGTTGATGGATCGGGTGATGCAAGATTTGGCGCCGCTCGGCAAGATTTTCATCTATTCCGTGCCGGAAAAACTGGCCTTCTATAAAAAGTACGGCTTTCATGATTTGACCACCGGCATGGTGTATGCGGACGGCGCCTCACTGCAACGGTTGCAAAACGGCGGTTATATCCGCTGATCATCTTGATCAAAATACTTTTCTCAGCAGAATACAGCTGACGATATGCTTGAGACAGATAAAACGCTTAGCCAAAACGCCCCAGAAAAAACACACACTCTCTTTTAACTTTTTATTTTCACTATTATTCACCTCTGCAACCATGAATGAGAAAACGTTTGAACTTCCTGTTAGAGATATTTCTTAGTCATTAGACCTCTTACAAAGATATCACGAACCAAAAGATCGGTAAAAACGATCGAATATTAATTTACGATAGGAATAATCTATGATATTTCCTTTTAATTCTCCTTGATTGATAGCTGGCATCTATTTAAAAACCTCTACCCCTCTTGCGGCACTTTTTATTAATCCTATTTATCTCTTTACTATCAATCAAATAAAAAACAAACTGACTAAACCAGCGGTATAGGTAAATGTTGAGATTCATCATCGGAAATAATTCAACATTTAATTATTTCGATTATTTCTATTTTTATACTTTAAGATAACCGTCGCCACCGGGAATAAAAAATAAAGGATTATAATAATATGAAGATCGATATTTTCAGCGAATGTACCTATACCATTGTCGGTATCAGACAACTGATAAATCAAACATGGTCAGAAAAAAACACGCCAGCCGACTTTAACCGCAGAAGGGTCTGCTTTATCGATGTCACCCTCGCCAATTTTGAAGCGCGTTACCGCGATGAATATGCCAACCCCAAAACCTACAAAATAGTCATTATTACCGACTGCCCGCATGAGATGGTGATTGTCGACAATAAGACCATTATATTATCAAACCTTATATCTTTAAGCCGTTTCAGCCACCTGATCGGCGATTTATATACGCGCTACAGTCACTATACCGAGCCGCCGCAGCTCTCCCGGCGCGAGTCCCTTTTCCTGTCGGAGTGGTCGACGGGAAAATCGCTGACCGATATCAGCAACGCTATGAATATAAGAAACAAAACCGCCAATCATTACAAATCGAGAATCATGAAAAAGCTTGGCGCCAGCAGAATAAAACCGCTGTTGCATATTACCCGCGTACGGTGTTTAACCGATCGTTTAAATATAAAAATTAATAAAGAATAGTTCCTCTGAGCCCAGATCCGCATTGGCGGCTGAACGCGTTCGCCGACGTCTTTTACAAGCACCGTCGGCGAAGTCTGCCGTTCAACCACATTGCCAACTTCTCTCCCTGGTGCTCAATCGCATCTCGCGCGCATCGTTGTCTGGATCTCGCCGCCGCTTTACTGGCATTATCTCTGCTATCGCCGGGCGGCGAGAAGGCCTAAGACCGCGCCCGCCGCCCAGTATCGACTCGACGAGACAGGTAGCTTTACGCCATGGCAAACAAACCGCAACAGACAACGCTGACGATGTACGGCATCAAAAACTGCGACACCATCAAGAAAGCCCGCCGCTGGCTGGAAGATCAGGGCGTGGCCTATCATTTTCACGACTACCGCGCCGACGGCCTGACCGAACAGCAGCTGCGCGGTTTCGTCGCGCAACTGGGTTGGGAGCCGCTGCTCAATACCCGCGGCACCACCTGGCGCAAGCTGGATGAAGCGCAGCGCAACGCCTGCGATAACGCCGACGCCGCCATCGCGCTGATGCTGGCGCAGCCGGCAATCATTAAACGCCCGCTGCTGGACGACGGCAACGGCCGCGCCCTGCTCGGTTTTAACGCCGACGCTTACCAGCAATTTATCGCCGAGGTCGCCGTATGACTTGCCCGGTTATCGAACTGGCCCAGCAGCTGATCAAGCGCCCTTCCCTCAGCCCGAATGACGAAGGCTGCCAGCAACTGATGATCGATCGTCTGCAGGCGATCGGCTTCACCGTCGAAGCGATGGACTTCGAAGACACCCAGAATTTCTGGGCCTGGCGCGGCGAAGGGCAAACCCTGGCGTTTGCCGGGCACACCGACGTGGTGCCGACCGGCGATGAAAAGCGTTGGGACAACCCGCCGTTTGAACCGGCGATCCGCGACGGCATGCTGTATGGCCGCGGCGCGGCGGACATGAAAGGTTCATTGGCCGCAATGGTGGTGGCCGCCGAGCGCTTTGTCGCCGCCAACCCGGATCACCGGGGCCGCCTGGCATTCCTGATCACCTCGGATGAAGAGGCCAGCGCCACCCACGGCACGGTTAAGGTGGTCGAAGCGCTGATGGCGCGCAACGAGCGGCTGGATTACTGCCTGGTCGGCGAGCCGTCCAGCACCGAGCGCGTCGGCGACGTGGTGAAAAACGGCCGACGCGGCTCCATCACCGCCAACCTGCATATCCACGGCGTACAGGGGCACGTCGCCTATCCGCACCTGGCGGACAACCCGGTGCACCGCGCCATGCCGGCGCTGAATGAACTGGTGGCGATCGAATGGGATCGCGGCAACGAGTTCTTCCCGCCGACCAGCATGCAGATCGCCAACGTGCAGGCCGGCACCGGCAGCAACAACGTGATCCCGGGCGATCTTTATGTCCAGTTCAACTTCCGTTTCAGCACCGAGCTGACCGACGCGATGATCAAGCAGCGCGTGGAAGAGCTGCTGGAACGCCACCAGCTGAACTACAGCATCGAGTGGCGGCTGTCCGGCCAACCGTTCCTCACCTCGCGCGGCGCGCTGGTGGATGCGGTGGTCAACGCCGTCGAACACTATTCTGAACTGACGCCGCAGTTGCTGACCACCGGCGGCACCTCCGACGGCCGCTTCATCGCGCAGATGGGCGCGCAGGTGGTGGAGCTGGGGCCGGTCAACGCCACCATCCACAAGGTCAACGAATGCGTCAACGCCGCAGATCTGCAGCTGCTGAGCCGCATGTATCAACGCATCATGGAGCAATTGGTCGCATGATCAACGCAGAGATGCTCACCGGCCGCTCAACCGAACACCTGGCGCCGCTGAGCGGGAACCATCGGCTGCAGCCGCAGGCGGTCAACGCCTTCCTGGCGATGCAGCAAGCGGCGCGTGAGGCGGGATTCGATCTCCAGCCCGCCAGCACCTTCCGCGATTTCGACCGGCAGTTGGCGATTTGGAATGGCAAATTCTGCGGCCAGCGGCCAGTATTAGATAAGGACAGCCGCCCGATCGACGTCGCGCCGCTGCCCGCCGCTGAGCGCTGTGAGGCGATCCTGCGCTGGTCGGCTCTGCCGGGCGCCAGCCGCCATCACTGGGGCAGCGATCTGGATGTGTACGATCCGTCGCTGCTGCCGGAAGGGAAAAAGCTGCAGCTGGAGCCGTGGGAATATGAAGAAGGCGGTTACTTTGCGCCGCTCAACCAGTGGCTGACGGCACATATGGCCGAGTTCGGTTTCTACCGCCCCTTTACCGAAGACAGCGGCGGCGTGGCGGTAGAGCCGTGGCATCTGAGCTACCGGCCGCTGGCGCAAGAGGCCGAACGCTTGCTGACCCCGGCGCTGTTGCTGGCGGCCTGGCAAGACAAGGAGGTCGCCGGTGCCGAATGGCTCGAACGCCATCTGCCCTCGATTTTTTCGCGTTTTATACGCAGTGAAGTAAAGGAGTAGCTATGCAATGGTTAGCTGATTACTGGTGGATTATCCTGCTGGTTCTGGTGGGAATGGTCGTCAGCGGCATCAAGGAACTGCGCCGCGTCGACGTGAAAAGCTATCTGGCCAACAAGCCGGAGATACCGCCGCACCGCGACAATAATGCCCAGTGGGATGACGAAGACGACTGGCCGAAAAAGAAATGACACCAGGGCGCTTATCGGCGCCCTGAGTTTTTAGCGAAAGGCGATCAGCTCGCCGCGCTTGCCGGACAATGCCTCGTCCCAGTAGCGCTGCGGCACATAATAATGCAGCCTTTCCAGCGCGGCGTTCATCATGCCCTGGTTGATCGCGTGCCCGACGTTTTCCTCCACGTCCAGCGTGAAATCGGCGCCGCCGGCCCGAAGCGCTTCCGCCGCCGCGTGAGCGTGTTGCACGGCGATCACCGCGTCCTCTTCACCGTGGATCAAATGCACCACGCTGTCGCCGAAAGCCTGCTCAGGCAGTTGGGCGAAACGCCCGCTGAACGCCACCACGCGCCCGGCCAGCCGGGTTTCCGCTTTCAACGCTTCCAGCGCCATAATGGCCCCTTGCGAGAACCCCACCAGCGCCGTGCCGGCATAGCCCACGCCGCTCAGCTGCTGCCAATGGCGCACCACCGCCACAAACTGCGGCATCACGTCTGCAATACGGGCCGCGCGGTTCTCTTCGGTCACGTCCTGCACCGAAAACCACTGGCGCCCGGCGCCGTTGCCAAACGCTTCGGGGCCACCGATGCTCACCACCTGCGCCTGAGGAAACTCTTTGGCGAAGTAGCTGCCGATCTCCCCCATCGCCACCGGGTTGTCGCCGACACCGTGAAACAGCAAGATCAGCTGCGCCGCCGGGGTCGCCGGGCTTTGGACAACGAAATGCTCATGTTTCATCGATGACTCCTTAATAGTAACCAAACCTGGTGCGAGGACAGTCGCCGCCGCACCGCTGACAGTGACTATACGCCATTGAGAAAGCGGGAAAATCGGGTTTTATTGAGCGAGTTGTTCAATTTATTGCAACGACTGCGCCCAGTCGCGCCAGTAGCGGCAATGCTGCGCATTCAGCTGTTCCAGCGCCTGCGCCGTTTCATGCCGCCAGTGGCGCAGCAAGGCTTTCTGGCCGCTGACGCCCGCCTGCTCCGCGCAGGCCGCCGGGGATTGCCGCCGCTGCAGATGGCCGCGCAGCGCGGGCAGCGGCAGATTGCTGGCCAACAGCAAACGCTGCAATGCCCCCAGGCTGGCCTCCAGCGGCCGGTGGGCGAAAGCGAACCCGGCCAGCTCACGCCAGTCCTCTTCGCCGAGCGACGTATCGCCGTCGTCGCCCGGGATCGCCAGCGCGAGCTCGATGCGCTGCCGCAGCCAGGGCCAGTCGCGCGCCAGATGCTTGTGCGCCGCGTGTCGCAGCGCCTCCCCTTGCTCGCTCAAGGGCAAAATAGCCATCGCGGTATAGCAGCCGCTGCTGGCCTCCGGTTTGCTGCCGATGCGCACCAGCTCGAAACCGCAGGATTGCCAAAAACGCCACAGCGGCTCGGTATAGCCGAAGCTGACCGACAGGAAATCCAGCCCCTGCGCCTGGCGGCGTTGCCGTTCGATCAGCTGACGCGCGATACCCTGCCGCCGCAGCGCCGGCAGCGTCGCGATGCGGGTAATGCGCCTTGAACGCAGCGTCGGCGCCCACCATTGGCCGCCGTGCGCCGCCAGCGACTGCGCCACCAGGTTGCCGCGCGGCCGACGGCGGCCGGCCCACACATCGTGCGCCAACTCGGCGCTCAAGCCGCCTTCGTCCACCAGCCACACGGCGCCGACCACCTCTGGCCCGGCCTGCGCCAGCCCGTAATGCATGCCGGGCGCATCCATCAGCCTGCGCAAGTCCAGCGGCGAGGTGCGGTAATGCGCGCTGCTCAGCAGGGCGTAGAAACGCGCCAGCCGCTGCGGATCGGCGCACAGCTCACGCTGCTCCGCCTGGCTGTAATCGATCGCCTGGCCATCCGCCGGCCAGGCGGGCAGCTCATTGAACAACAGCGCATTGTCCGTGACCCGTTCCAGCGCATCGCCCTGTGCCCAGCGCATCGGCTGTTGCAAGCTCAACGCCTGATAAGACGGCAGCCCGGCGCAAAACTTCAGCAGAAAACCGCGGCCGGTGCCCTCATACCCCTGCACCGTAGTGGTCAGCAGCACGCGCGGGAAATAACCGATCAGCTGCTGCAACAGCGGCGCGGGGATCGCCGCCGCTTCATCCACCAGCAGCCAGCCCACGGCGCCGACGTCCCCCTCCCGACACTGCGCCAGCAAGGCATCAGGCGCCCAAAACTGTGCGCGCCCCTGCGCCCATTCCCCGGCCACCTCCGTGGCGGCGCGGCTCGGCCCGGTGATCCAACAGGTCAGCGGCGACTGCGCCACCAGCATGCCGGCCAGCGTCGATTTGCCGCGGCCGCGGGCGGCGGTCAGCACCCACACGCCGGATTCGGCCTGCAGCAGCGCCGTCAAGATCGCCTGCTGTTCCCCGGTCGGCCGGCCATCCGGCGGCAGCCAACCCTCGCGCGCCGGCAGCGCGGCCAGCGTCAGAGGCTCATCCTGCCGCCAGATCGTCACTTCTCGGTCGTCGGCCAGGTGCTGCTGCAGATGGTGAATGAAATGCGGGGTGGTGATCGGCTGTGGGCAATCGCTCCAGCGCAGGCTGTCGCCGTCCGGCTGCTGAGGCCATTGCCGCCAGGGCGGCGTCAGCAGCAGCAGCCAGCTGCCGGCGCGCAATGCGCCGCACAGCGCCGCCAACGCCTCCACGTCCAGCGACTGACCGGCGTCGAACACCGCGTGCAGCCGTTCCTGCCCCAGCAATTGGCGCACTGCGCCGCTCGCCAACGCCGTCAGGCCGGGCGGCGGGTTTTCCCCCACCCACGGCCAGTCGCCCGGCAGCGTCGCCGCCAGCCGCTGCGCCTGTTCGCGGCACCAGCCGGGTTCACCGCTGAGCACCAGCAGGCGCCGGATGCCCTGCCGCCGCATGAGTTGTTGCGCTGCCTGTAACATAAGGCTGTATCTCAATCCGAAAAAAATGCCGGAGTCAGGCTCCGGCACTTGAGGCGTTAACGGGATGCAAAGGTGTTGCAGGTATTGGGATCGCCGCTGTCGAAGCCCTGCTTAAACCAGGTGTAGCGCTGCTGCGAGGTGCCGTGAGTGAAGCTGTCCGGCACAACGCGACCCTGACTCTGCTGCTGCAACCGATCGTCGCCAATCGCCTGCGCGGCGTTCAGCGCCGCCTGCAGATCGCCCTCTTCCAGCATCTGCTGCTTCTCGGCGTATTTGCCCCACACCCCGGCGAAACAGTCAGCCTGCAGCTCCATTTTCACCGACAGACGGTTCACTTCCGCCTGGCTGGCACCCTGCTGCATCTGGCGCACCTTGGGCTCGATGCCCAACAGGTTCTGCACGTGGTGGCCGACTTCGTGCGCCACCACATAGGCCTGAGCGAAATCACCGCCGGCGCCCAGCTTGGTTTTCATGTCCTGATAAAAAGACAGATCGATATACACCGTTCTGTCACCCGGGCAGTAGAACGGCCCCATTGCCGCCTGACCGGTGCCGCAGCTGGTGCGCGTCACGCCGCGATACATCACCAGCTTCGGCGGTTGATAGGTTTTGCCCATGCGCTGGAAAATCTCTTTCCAGTTGTCCTCGGTCGAGGCCAGCACCACCGAGGTGAATTTGGCCAGCTCATCATCTTTCGGACTGATGTTGGCGCTCTGTTGTTGCCCCTGCGGCGCAACGTTACCGCCGTTCAATAGCGGCGACAGATCGATGCCGTAATAGCCGGCCACCAGCACCACCACCAGAATGACGATGCCGCCCTTGCCGCGCACCGGCACGCGGAAGCCGCCGCCGCCCAAACCTGAAGATTGCCCGCGACGATCCTCAACATTGTCACTTTCCCGACGCCCTTGCCAACGCATAAATATACTCCAGATATTTCCCCTGCTCGTTGAAGTTGCGCCGCGATGGTAAGCGCAAAGGCAGCTTCAAGCCTGAGTGGGATAGGTTTTAGTCATCTCGCATCCATTATTATAAATGGTCTGCCGCAGAGGAAATGTAGAAATTTTCTGGAAAAACGCAGAATAGCGGGACGATCCGACCGGATCGCCCCGAATGGCGGTGCCGACGCTTAGTCGAGCTTCACGCCGATGCGGCGCGCCACTTCTTCATAGGCTTCGATCAGGCCGCCCAGGCTTTGACGGAAACGGTCTTTGTCCATCTTGTCCAGGGTGTTTTTGTCCCACAGGCGGCTGCCGTCCGGCGAGAACTCATCGCCCAGCACCACTTCGCCGTTGAACAGGCCGAACTCCAGCTTGAAGTCGACCAGGATCAGGCCGGCGTCGTCGAACAGCTGGGTCAACACGTCGTTGGCGCGGTAGCTCAGCTCGCGCATGCGCGCCAGATGCGCTTTGCTCACCCAGCCGAAGGTTTCGCAGTAGGATTCGTTGACCATCGGATCGTGCATGGCATCGTTTTTCAGGAACAGATCGAACAGCGGCGGGTTCAGCACCAGGCCTTCTTCGATGCCCAGACGCTTCACCAGCGAACCGGCGGCGCGGTTGCGGATCACGCATTCCACCGGCACCATGTCCAGCTTTTTCACCAGCACTTCGTTGTCGGACAGCAGACGCTCCATCTGGGTCGGGATGCCGGCTTCTTCCAGTTTGCTCATGATGAAATGGTTGAACTTGTTGTTCACCATGCCTTTGCGATCGAACTGCTCAATGCGCTGACCATCCAGTGCTGACGTATCGTTGCGGAACTCCAACACCAACAGATCGGGATTCTCGGTGGTGTAAACGGTTTTTGCCTTTCCGCGATACAGCTCAGCTAGCTTTTGCATCTTACTTACTCCAGTGATGTATCCCCGATGTCTCCCGAGCGCGGCCCGAAATTAGGGGGTATAGAATTGACCTAATGAATTCTTTGGCGTGCCGGGCACTATTGTGCCAAACCTGCGACGCAAACGATACCGTATAGACAAAACAAAAAGGGGCCGCAGCCCCTTTTCGATTAGTTAACGCTGGTTTTACTGAAGGCAGACTGGAATGCCGCCACCAGTGCGTCGTTTTTCGACTGGGTTAGCGGTTTGCCTTTCGGATCGATGAATTGCAGGCTGGTGCGGTTGTTGAGATCGCCGACCTGCAGCTTGTAATCCCCTTCCGCCAGTTCAGGATCCTTGACGCCCAACGCATCCCAATCGCTGCTGCTCAGGGACTTGTAGGTCACGGCGACGGTGCCCTGCGGACGGCTGCGGTCACCCACTTTCATCCCCAGTTTTTCGAGCGCCGGCGGCAGGCGATCCCACACCACGGTGTACGGGCCGCGCACCACCAGCATTGGCAGGCCGGTGTCATCGGCGCCGCTCTGCACGTCCAGCGCGCCGAAGCGGCTGGCGGTCTGGCTGCTCGCCAGGTTGTCCTGCTTGTCCAGGCCTTCGATCAGGGTGTTGATCATCATGCCGTTGTAGCGCTGGATTTCAGACTGATCGGTCACCTGTTCGGTCTTGCCCTGCTGCTGCAGGCCAACGCTTTTCACCACCAGCGCCTGCTGGTAGCCCTGTTGCTGCACGCTGATCTGATAACGGCCTTCGTACTGGTTGTCTTCGTCCAGACGGTTCCACTTCACCCAGTCGGTGGTCAGGGTCTGACCGGCGTCCTGGCGCGAAGCGATCGCGATGTTCTTCGCCTGCAGCAGGCTGACCACGCGCGACCACAGGTTCTGGTTCTGCGGGCTGTTTTCCAGCAGCAGCGTGCCGCTGTCGCCGGCGTATTGCGCGCGAGAACCGCTCAGCAGCGCCAACGGCTGCACCGGCGGACGAATGTCCAACTGCTTGCCGACGTTGCCTTGCAGCGTCGTGGCGGGAACGTCATAGTTGCCGCTCTGCACCGGCAGGATCATGCCGGACGGCGCGTTCAGCGCCTTGAGCGGAGCCGCGTCGAGGTAGGCCTCGTCGCCGCTGACCTGGCGCTTGTAGCGCTGATCGCTGCTGCAGGCCGCCAGCATCATCACCAAAGAGATGCCCACTACTTTTGCTACCGTCGACTTTTGCAATGAATAAGCCATCAAATTTCCCTTAGAGTTACAGCAAACCGACGCTTTTCAGCGCGCGCTCCACCACCGGGCGGGCGGCTTCGCTCAACGGCGTCATCGGCAGACGCAGCGTATCGGTTGCCATCAATCCCAACGCCTTACAGGCCCACTTCACCGGAATTGGGTTTGCTTCTACAAATAGATCCTGATGCAACGGCATCAAGCGCTGATTTAAGCGGCGCGCGTCGGCAAACTTGCCCTGCGCCGCCAGCGCGCAAAGTTCCGCCATCTCGCGCGCGGCCACGTTGGCCGTCACGGAAATCACCCCTTTGCCGCCCAGTTGCATGAAGTCCAGCCCGCTGGCGTCGTCGCCGCTCAGCAAAATGAAGTCTTCATCGTCAACCAGCACTTGGATCTGACTAACGCGACTTAAGTTCCCCGTCGCTTCTTTTACAGCAACAATATTCTTGATTTTCGCCAGCCGAGCGATGGTCGGCGGCAGCATGTCGCAGCCGGTGCGCGAAGGCACGTTATACAGGATCTGCGGCAGCTCGGTGCTCTCGGCGATCGCCTTGAAGTGCTGATACAGCCCTTCCTGCGTCGGCTTATTGTAGTACGGCGTCACCGTCAGGCAGCCCACCACGCCGGTGTTGGCGAAGCGGGTGGTGAGCGCGATGGCTTCGGCGGTGGCGTTGGCGCCGGTGCCGGCGATCACCGGAATGCGGCCGTCAGCCAGCTCCAGCGTCTGCAGCACCACGTCAACGTGCTCGTCATGGGCAAGCGTTGCGGACTCGCCGGTGGTCCCTACGGAAACGATCGCCGCGGTGCCACTGGCTACATGATAATCGATCAATTTTTTCAGGCTCGCGCGATCGACAGCACCTTTGTCGTCCATCGGCGTAACCAGTGCAACAATACTTCCCGTAAACATTGGCCGTCCCCTCCACAAACAAGTCACTCATGGTACTTTTGCTGCCTATCCAAAAGCAAGCGCACAACCGCGTTGTAAGCGCTTGGCAGGCGGTTTTTTTTATGTTTACCATGGTAACCCCATTAAGCACGACAGGAAGCGCTATTTTGCCTCAGTCAGACGAACACTATCTCGTGATTACCGCGCTCGGCGCCGACCGCCCCGGAATCGTCAATACCATCACCCGCCACGTCAGCAGTTGCGGATGCAATATCGAAGATAGCCGTCTGGCCATGCTGGGAGAGGAGTTCACGTTCATCATGCTGCTGTCCGGCAGCTGGAACGCCATCACCCTGATCGAATCCACCCTGCCGCAAAAAGGCGCGGAGCTGGATCTGCTGATCGTGATGAAACGCACAAACTCGCACGAAAGGCCGCCGATGCCGGCCACGGTGTGGGTGCAGGTGGAAGTGAAGGACTCGCCGCACATCATCGAACGCTTTACCGATCTGTTCGACTCCAGCCAGATGAATATCGCCGAACTGGTCTCGCGCACGCAGCCGGCGGACGGCGACCTGCCGCCGCAGCTGTATATCCAAATCACCGCCCACAGCTCCGGCGATCGGGACGCCTCAAATATTGAGCAAGCCTTCCATCGCCTATGTACAGAATTGAACGCGCAAGGCAGTATTAGCGTGGTGAACTATCCACAGCATGACGAGAAAGATGGAGAGTAGTGATGAGCCCATTGAAAGCCGGTGACACAGCGCCGAAATTTAGTTTGCCTGACCAGGACGGTGAGGAAATTAATTTGGCCGACTTCCAGGGACAGCGAGTTTTGGTTTACTTCTATCCGAAGGCGATGACGCCGGGCTGCACCGTGCAAGCCTGCGGCCTGCGGGACAACATGGACGAATTGAAAAAGGCCGGCGTCGAAGTGCTGGGCATCAGCACCGACAAACCGGAAAAACTGTCGCGCTTCGCCGAAAAGGAGCTGCTCAACTTCACGCTGTTGTCTGATGAAGATCATCAGGTGTCGCAACAGTTTGGCGTGTGGGGCGAGAAAACCTTCATGGGCAAGACCTACGACGGTATTCACCGCATCAGTTTCCTGATCGATGGCAAAGGCAAGATTGAAAAAGTGTTTGATGATTTCAAAACCACCAATCACCACGACATCGTTTTGAACTACCTGCAGCAGTAAATCTCACGAAGCGCAGCGGCCTGCTGCGCTTCGTTATTCCCTCTCAGCCGGCCTCGTCTTCCACCTCGACCCGCAGTTCATCCGGCCAGGCGTGAATCACCGCCTTCACCAGCGTCGCCAGCGGAATGGCGAAAAACACCCCCCAAAAGCCCCACATCCCGCCGAACACGATCACAGAAAGGATAATCACCAGCGGGTGCAGGTTGACCGCTTCGGAGAACAGGATCGGCACCAGCAGGTTGCCGTCCAGCCCCTGCACCACCAGATAGGCGACGATCAGCGTCCAGAAATCGGCGCCGACGCCCCACTGGAACAGCGCCACCACCACCACCGGTATGGTGACCAGCACCGCGCCGATGTAGGGGATCAGCACCGAGAAGCCCACCAGCACCGCCAGCAGCAGCGAGTAGCGCATGTCCAGCACGGCGAACACCAGGTAGGTCGCCACGCCGACAATCACCATCTCCAGCACCTTGCCACGAATGTAGTTGGTGATCTGCTGATTCATCTCGTTCCAGACCTGCCCCGCCAGGCCGCGATTGCGCGGCAGCACGCGGCGCACCGCGTTCAGCAGCTGCTCTTTGTCTTTCAGCAGGAAGAACATCATCATCGGCACCAGGATCAGGTAGATAGCCAACGTCAGCAGGCCGACCAGCGACGCCAGCGAGAATTTCACCACCGACTCGCCCATGCCGGACAGCCGGCTGCGCAGGTTTTCCGCCATCATGTCGATGATGCCGGCATCCACCAGCGCCGGGTAACGCTTCGGCAGCGTCGCGGCGAAGTTATAGAACTGGTTGAGCATGCCCGGCAGATCGCTCATCAGATTGATGCCCTGTTGCCAGGCGGTTGGCGCGACGACGAACACCAGCAGCATCGCGACGCCCGCGAACACCAGCAGCATGATGCTCGCCGCCCAGGTGCGCGAACAGCCGATGCGCTGCAGGCGCGCGGTCGGCCACTCCAGCAGATAGGCCAGCACGATGGCGACCAGCAACGGGGTCAGAATGCCGTGCAGAAAATAGAGAATGAGGAAGCCGGCAACCAGGATCACCAGCAGCGCGATAGCCTGCGGATCGGTGAAGCGGCGGCGGTACCACTGTAATAACATCTCCAGCATCAGAGCGGGCTCCTCGAGGTTTGACGGGCGGGCATGGCGATTCCTGTGATGGGCGTGATTAAAGCATAGATAGAACGGGCGCACGCGAGGTGTGCAAAGCACTCAGAGTACTCAAAGTTCGCCATACATCAACCGCAATTTGGCTGATTTTATCGCGTGGGCAGGCGATCGGCGCAAAAATCCGCAGACTCGGCGACAGGCGCGGTGAGCGGCCCCGAACGGGGCCGCGGAAGATTACAGCGAGGTACCGATAGAAAGGGGCGAACCGACCGCCAATGCGAACAACAGCACACAGCCAATCGCGATCGCCGCCGCCAAATCATTTTTCATTTTCCCATCCCCTGATGCTTAAACTGATTATCGTCACGAACTCTGTCGGTTCTTGCGTTGCGGCCTTTTCTGATGCACGTCATTAAAAACCCCCGCCGCAGCGGGGGAGAAAACGTTCTGGTGCATCAAGTGTTACAAGGAGGTCATGAGGGATTGCTAACCCTAAATGACTATTTCAAGCTAGGATTATTCCCAGAGCATGGCAAGCGATCGCGTCGAGGTTATCCGCACTTTGAGATAAACCTCATAAAAAAATCCCGCACGGCAGCGGGATGAAGGGATGATAACGTCATGAATTTTTTATGCGGACAATGAGGCGGTATTGTCGTCATTTGGCGACAATACCGCGCCGGCACGGCGGTCACAAGGGAAATTTGGCCACGGTGAGGAAATCAGAATTTCGCCACTGCACGCGATCGTGCGCCCGCCAGCATCAACGAAAAAATGAGATTTTCGTCAGACAGCCGCCGGGCAAAAACCGGTAGCATGGCCGATATCATCCCAAACGCCGTAGGGGAAAAAAGATGAACAGCAAACCGTGTGAATTTGATGAAGCCATCTGTCTGGCGATCGGGCGTGGCGTTTGCGAAGTCGTGAAGATAGGGGATGAAATCAGCGTCTTCTCCCTGCTGGAAGCCATCGAGAGCTTCATCGAACGGCAGGCGCTCAGCGAAAGCGAAATCGCGGCGGCGGACGACGCGCTGGATCTGATCAGCGTGCTCACCCATCGGTCATAGTGAAAAACGATCCCCCGGTGACGAAGAAACCGGCGCCCCATCACATGTGGGCCGCCGTCGTTTCTGTATCGCTTAGAAGTCGTAAGTTACCGACGCTTTCAGCGTTCTCGCCTGTCCCTGGAAGACGTAAGTGCCATTGCTTTCTACGCCGGACCAATACTTCTCGTTCGTGACGTTGTCCAACCCCACACGCCATACCAGCGTATTTTGATCCTCATTCAAACGCATGCGATAGCGAAGGCCGAGATCCAGGGTCGTGAAACTATCGAGCTTTTTGGTATTGGCGGAGTCGGCATATTGCGAACCGGTATGCCGCACTTTCGCCGTCGCCGTCAGGCCATCGACCGGCCTGATATCGTATTCCGCCCCCAGCACCGCGTAGAAGTGCGCTACGCCGATAGCGTCTTTGCCATCGTTACGGCCGCCCTGGGTTTTGGTCAGCTCGGGCGAAAGCCAGGTAGCGCTGCCGTTAAGGCGCAGGCCGAAGGCCGGTTCGCCAAATACATTCAACTCCACGCCGCGGTTACGTTGCTCGCCGTTCAACGTGTAGTAGTTGTTGCTGTCGATCATGGTGGCCGGCTTTTTGATTTCAAACAGCGCCAACGAGCCGCCCACGCGTTCGAAATCAACTTTCACGCCCACTTCATTTTGCTTGGAACGGGCGATACCGGTACTCTGCCCGAAGTTAGCCGCCTCTTTCGGCGCAATGCCGCCAGGCTGCAAAGCCTCGGTATGGTTGGCATAAAGCGACACCGTTTCCCACGGCTTGTAGACCAGCCCGAACGTCGGCATCCAGCGGCTTTGCGTATAACGGGAGGCGGTATCCTCCAGGCCGGTGGCGTTGCTGTAATTACGCACCACCACTTTCTGATGGCGCGCCGCCGCCGTTAACAACACCCGATCGCCGAAAAAGCCCAACGTATCGCTGAACAACCAGCCCTGCGTCCGGTTGCGCGCCGTGGTCAGCGGATCGCTGTAGTTGCCGCCGAAATAGGCATTGTCCGGTATTGCGACATCATGGTTATCGTAGATATTGGTCGTCGGATTGTTGGCGGACATGCGCCACGCGGTTTTGTCGCGTTTAATCTGCGCGGAATAGCCGACGTTGACCCGATGCGAAACCGCCCAGGTCGTGAACTTGCCCTCAAGCCCCGCCATGCCGCTGAAAGCGTCGATAATGCGGTTGGTGTCCAGGCGCCCAACCGTGGCGTCACCGTTGGCGTTGATGAGCTTCGGTGCGCTGTAAACACCGGTTTCATGGCCGTGCTGCGCGCCCAAGCCGGCATAGGCCTTCCAGTCGCGGGTTAAATCATATTCCGCTTTCGCCATGCCGAATTCGTTCTCGATATCGCTGTAGCCCCACTGCTGACTGTAATTTTTACGGGTGTCAGGCACCGCGGGTATCACATCGATGCCGCTGATGTTGACCCCCATCGTTCCCCCATGGAAAGTCTTTTTCTGATAACCGAAGTCCAACGATGAACGGAAACGATCGCCGCGATAGTCCAGCCCAACCGATGCCAGCGTCGTGCGCCGCTTATCATCCTCAACCGCCGTTTCACCCTCACGGTGCACCAGGTTGACGCGAGCGCCAAACTGGTTGTCGTCACCAAAACGGCGGCCCAGATCCAGCGTGCCGCCCACCTGAGAATCGGAGGTGTAGTCGAGGCCGATCTGGGTGGTCGGCGTTTCTTCCGCCCGCTTCGGTTCAAGATTGATCATGCCGCCAACGCCGCTGGAAGCCAGGCCGTTCAATAGGGCGTTCGCCCCTTTGAAGATCTCCACCCGCTCCAGCATCTGGGTATCCATCACCTGGCGCGGCACCACGCCCGGCAGCCCGCCCATCGTCATGTCGTCGCCGTCCAGTTGGAAACCGCGGATACGATAGGTTTCGGCGAAGTTACCGTACCCCTGCACCGCCTGTACACCCGCGTCGTTGCTGACCACGTCGGCGATGGTCTTCGCCTGCTGATCCTGTACCAGCTTCGCGGTATAACCTATGACGTTGAACGGAACGTCCATCGCTTTCTGTTCGCCCAACATTCCCAGGCGGCCGCCGTGGGCGACCTGTCCATCCAGATAGGCGGGAACCAAATCATTGCCGCCGGAGTTGAAATCGCCGTGTTTTTCGGCCCGGACAACCAGGGTGTCCTCCTGGTTTTTCTTGGCGCCGCCGTCTGCGGCCAGCGCCCCCTGGCTCAGCGCGCCAATAGTCAGCGCCAGCAGCGTTTTACGTAAAGGGAAATTCGTTGTACTGGTGTTGTGCATAATTCACTCATGAATGAGGATAAAAGTTAAATGGCCCGTCGCCGGGCCGATGGGGCTTATTTATTCAACGCGATGCGAACCACGCTGTCCGGCCCCTGAGTGGAATGATCTTTGTTAAACGGCTGTTTGACCGTAACGAACAATGTCTGGCCGTCTGCCGACAGCAGCAAGCTGTTTGGATTCGGCGGCAGCGGCCAGCGCTGTTTCACCGCATAGGTCGTCGCATCCAGGCTCAGCACATTGCCGGATTCACGCTGCGAGATGTAAATTTCGTTGCGCCGTGGATTGAAAACGACAGCCAAAGAGTCGCCCACATCAAGCCGCTTCAATAACTTCCCGGTGTGAATATCCAAGACCAGCGTGGTCTTCGCCTTGGAGTTGTCGGTGACGAACAAACGACCGGTAGCCTCGTCCTCCGCCATATTGAGCAGCAGTGCGGGTTGGTCTCCCAACGGTTTCCAGCGTTTTTCGATGCGGTTGGAACGCGGGTTGATCACCAGGATCTCGCCGCTGCCATTGGCGGCATACACGCGTTGGGTCTGTTCGGAGTAATGCAGGCCGGTCATCCATTTGCCGGTATTTTTAATGCGCGTTTTCAGCTTGAGCGATTCAGCGTCAACCACCCAAATTTGCGCCGGGTCGGCCACCGCCCCCACATACAGCGTGTTGTCGTGAGCCAGAATTTGGCGCGCACCATACGGCAACCCTTTCTCATTGCGCTCGCTGAACAGCAAACGCCCTTTCACCTTACCGTCGGCGACGCCGATTGCGCTGATACCGCCGTCCAGCGAATTGCTGACATAAAGGGTTTTCCCATCCGCAGCGGCCTGCATGGCGAAATTTTTCAGATCGGTATGCGTCGTGCCAAGGGTTTTCAGGGTCTTGGCGTCCAGCTTATAGACCACGCCACCCTGTACATCTTTAAAACTTTCGGCACTGGCGACGTACAGCGCATCTCCCCCTGGCGTCAGCGCCATTTCATACAAGCCATAAGCCAGTTGGCGTTTGACGATGCTGTCGGATTGCGCCGCTTGCGCCAGAGGTTGCACGGCAGGGGAAGAGGAAGAGGTTTGGTGCGGCGTGCAGCCGCTGAGCGCCATCCCCGTCAGCAGGGCGAGCACAGAGGTTTTCATTTTCATCGGGGAAATCCTTGACCATTCAAAACGGTGTTTACGGCGGGCTCTGCAGTTTAGTTTTGAGCTTTCTCATCACGAGAAATGAGCGCCACCGCGCGTCTCAGTGTTTCCCTGTGAATCAACTATCACGCTAATGCAGGCTAATAACTCCTTCGTGCGCCCGCGAACAACAAAGAGAATGAGAAACATACTCATTATTATTTACGCAATCAAGCGTAATTATTTTCCTTCCTTCTCTAAAAGTCATGGCGACATCTCGTATTATCAAAACCAATCCGCCAGCTATCGATCCCGGTGCCGTGCATGGTTATCTCGCCTTACACCGTCGATAAACGGCCTCACCCTGCGTACAGGCACTTAACAACGAACGAACAGACAACAGGAGAAGCCCCCTCATGACAACCCCTGCCCCACGGGAGTGGCAGCGGGCGGACTATCTCGTCAGCACCGATCCCGCTCTGCTGGATCTCGATGCCATCCATGCATTTCTGACCCGTTCGTCATGGGCGGAAGGCATTGATAAAGAGACCGTCCGCCAGTCCCTCGCCCACAGCCTGTGCTTCGGTTTGTATCACGGCGCCAGGCAGATCGGTTTCGCCCGGCTGGTTACCGATTACGCCACTTTCGGCTATCTGTGCGACGTGTACGTGCTGGAAACGTACCAAAAAAGCGGGCTGGGTCTGTGGCTGGCGGAATGCTGCCAGGCCCATCCGCTGATGGCGACGCTGCGGCGAGTCATGCTGGTCACCAGCACCGCCCCCTGGCTCTATGAAAAAGTGGGCTATAGCGCCATCAACCGCCCCGACTTTGTCTGGCAGATCGCCCGGCCGGACATCTACCGACGATAGGTGTTTTCGCTGACCAGGCGCTATTTCAGCGCCTGCTCGGCCAGCAGCCCGAGGGCGATGACGATCATCGCCGCGCCGGAGATGCGCCCCACCACCTTCGCGGCCTGTGGGCGCGTGCGCAGTACCGACTGCGATCCGAATCCCACCAGCAGATACACCAGGCCGCAGCTGATCAAATGCACGACGCCCAACGCCAGCATCTGCATCGGCACCGACCATTCGGCCCGGGCGTCGGTAAACTGCGGCAGCAGCGCCAGAAACAGCAGAAACACCTTGGGGTTCAGCCCGCTGACGCACACGCCCTTGCCGGCCCAGCGCAGCCAGGAATCGGAACGCTGATCTTCACCGGCGCCGGGCACCGGCGGGTGCAGCAGCATGTTGCAACCGATCCACAAGAGGTAAGCCGCTCCCAGCAAGGTAAGCGCCGTCAGCGCCAACGGGTTGCCGACCAGCAGCGCGCCGACGCCCGCCACTACGATCGCAATCATCAACAAATGGCCAAACAGCAAGCCGGCGACGGCGGGCACCACCACCCGGCCGCGAATGCCCGCCGAGATCACATAGGCCCAATCCATACCCGGCGTGATCACCAATAAAATCGATACCGCCCAAAAAGCGGCGAACAGAGCGAGCGTCATACCGCCGCCCTCTCAAACGCACCGCACCACACTGAACAGAGAACCATTGCGCTTTCCTCGTGGAAGAAGAACGGCCCCGCCTGCCGCGGCGGCCGTCAAAACCGTTCAACAGATGGCAAGAATATCCTCAAGGGATTAAAATGTGCTTTCAATTACTTGCCTGAAATCGGCATAAGCGGGGAAATTCTTCTAAATGGATAAGATTGATCGCAAGATTCTTGCTGAACTGCAGACCGACGGCCGTTTGTCGGTGACCGAGCTGGCCGAGCGGATCGGGTTGAGCGTATCCCCCTGCCACCGCCGGGTGCGGGCGTTAGAGGAATCCGGGGTGATCAGAGGTTACCGCGCCCAGCTCGATCCCGGCAGCCTGGGCTATAACTTTTCCGCCCTGGTGTTCGTCACCATGCGCGAAGGCGATCGCCGCGCCGTTGAAACTTTCGAAAACGCCATGATGGACATTCCCCAGGTGGTGCAGGCGCAGCGGCTGTTCGGCGATCCCGACTACCTGCTGCACGTGATCGCCCGCGATCTGCCCGCCTTTCAACAGCTTTACGACGAGAAACTCTCCGCTCTGCCGGGCGTGCAGCGTCTGAGCTCCACCCTGGTGATGAAGACCGTGGTGCCGGAGCGCTCGTTCCTGCCGCTGGGAAAATGACGACGGGAGCGTTGCCGCTCCCGTTTTGACTTCTTTAAGGCACAATCACGAAATCCGGATTGGCTACGGCGAACAGCGCCTCGCGATCCGCCGCCGGTGGATAAATCCACTGCGTATTGATCTCCTGCTTAATCTTTTTGCCTTCCTGACGGGTAAAACGCACCTGGCGATCCCAGCCTTCGGTATACAGCGCGCCCCAGGGCCCCAGATCCAGACAGGTCACATACTTCGGCTGGCTGTACGGGTGCGTCGGCAATCCCGCCAGCTCCGCCGCCGCATTGTGGCCGGCCACGCGGCCAAGACTCATCGCATGCTGGCAGGTCATCAGGTTGTGGTTGCCGAGATCGTCGGTCGCCGCCTTCACCGTATCCCCGGTCACGAAAATGCCCGCCGCCGCCGGCGCGCGCAGGAAGGCGTCGCCGATCACCCGGCCGCTGCCGTCGCGCTCGCCGGGGATCTGCTCGGTCAGCGGATGCGCCCGCACGCCCGCCGCCAGGATCACCGTGTTGGCAGCGATGCGCTCACCGTTCGACAGCATCACCCCCTCGGCGTCGATGGCCGAGACGCGCAGACCGGCCCGCGCTTCCACGCCGCACTCCGCCAGCGCCTGGCGTATCACTGCCCCCGGCTCCGCCCCCATCCCGGCGCCCACTTCCGGCGCGCTATCGACGATCACCACGCGCACGTTCTCGTCTTTGCCCAGCGCATCCCGCAGCCGCTGCGGCATCTCCGCCGCGCTCTCCAGCCCGGTCAGCCCCGCGCCCACCACCACGGCGGTGTTGCGCGCGGGCGTCGAGGGTTTGGCCGCCAGCGCTTTGATATGGGCATCCAAACGCTGCGCGCTTTCCAGCGTATCGACGTTGAAACCGTATTCGGCAAAGCCCGGCACCGCAGGCACGGAGAGCCGACTGCCGGTGGCCCACACTAGGCGGTCGTAGACCAGCTCAAGAGATCCCCCCGTCGCCTGCGCCACCGTGAGCGTTTTGGCGGCGGCGTCGATGCGTTCTACCGTCCCGGCCAGGTGGCGCACGCCGACGGCGGCGAGCTGCGCGGAAATGTCCGGGTTCATGTTTTCCAGCACCGCTTCATACAGGCGCGGCCGGATGGTGACCGTGGGCGTCGGCGAAACCATGAGCACCTCGATCTCGTCATGCTTACCGGCGATGTTAATGGCGCGCATGGCGGACACGGCGGCCCAAAAACCGGCAAAACCGGAACCGGCAATCACTATTTTCTGCGTCATGGGATGACTCCTTCATACAGGGTTAAACGGGCGATAAGGCTGCCCGCAAGTTTTCGGATGAACGATGCCGTTCCGCTCCCGTAACAGGGTGCAGAAGGCCCGCCCGCCCCTTCCGAAGAGGCGGAAAAAGTGTGTTTCGCTTTAAGGAAAGGCAGTTGTTAGGTCTTGGCGCGCGCCGTTTTGCCGCTGCGCGCGGTGCGTTCCGTCATGCGCTCGTCGAGCCAGAGGTTGACCTCACCGAAGAAGCCCTGCGGCGCCTTGCGGCCAAAGCGGGCCGCGACGGCGCCGAGGGTCTGCGCCGCCAGCGCGTCGCGCATCGCTTTCTCCGCCTGCAGCATCACCGCGTGGATGGCACATTTGCCGGAAACCGCCCAATCCGGCGGGGAATCGTCGAACACCGCACAGCGCCCGCGCACCTCCTGGCAATCGAACAGCGGCTTGTGCCCTTCAATGGCGTCGATGATCTCCAGGAAGCTGATCTCGTCCGCCGGGCGCGCCAGACGATAACCACCGCGCACCCCTTCACTGGCGGCGACGATCCCTACCTTTTCCAGCTTGGGGAAAATCTTGGCCAGAAAGCTGGGGGAGATGCCTTGCAGCTCGGCGAGTTCGCGGCTGCTGAGCGCGCGCTGGTTATCGCCGACCAGCCACAGCAGGCAGTGGATGCCATATTCAACGCTGGTTGTGATGTACGCCATGTGTCCGTTTTCGACCATCAATGAATCTTCAATAACGCAGACTATATGAGTCTGCGTTTCTCTTGTCAATAAAACGCGGACAAAGTTTATCCGTGTTTTATTCGAAATGCATGCCGCCAGCGACGAAAAAACGCCCTTCAAAATGAAAAATAAAACTTTTTTGCCCGATCCGCGCCCGGCTAACGTTTCCTTGTCGCCTGCGGCTGACTATGATGTGATGGGTGCCGCCGCCTCGGTTTGTGAGCCGCCGCACTTTCGCGCGGGTTGCGCCGCGGGAATAAAGAACTCTTGTCTGCTGCTGACGTCTTAGAAATGATTATTTAAGGGAAACGCCTGACTATGACCAACCGGTTGACCAAAACCGCGTTAGCGGTGCTGCTGCTCGGCACGCTGAACGCCACCGCCCTGGCGCCAGCACAGGCGGAAAGCCAGGATCAGTTGCCGGATATGGGCACCTCCGCCGGCGGCACCCTGAGCATCGGACAAGAGCTGGCGATGGGCGATTTCTACGTGCGCCAACTGCGCGCCAGCGCCCCGCTGATCAACGATCCGCTGCTGAGCCAGTACATCAACCAGTTGGGCAACCGGCTGGTGGCCAGCGCCTATTCGGTGCGCACGCCATTCCATTTCTATCTGGTGCGCAACGACGAGATCAACGCCTTCGCCTTCTTCGGCGGCAACGTGGTGCTGCACTCCGCGCTGCTGCGCGTCAGCGACAACGAAAGCCAGCTGGCTTCGGTGCTGGCACACGAAATCTCGCACGTCACCCAGCGCCACCTGGCGCGCGCAATGGAAGATCAACAGCGCAACGCCCCGCTGACCTGGGTGGGCGCGCTCGGCTCCATCCTGCTGGCGATGGCCAACCCGACTATGGGCATGGCGGCGCTGAGCGGCACCCTGGCCGGCACCCAGCAGGGCATGATCAGCTTTACCCAGTCGAACGAACAGGAAGCAGACCGCATCGGCATTCAGGTGCTGCAGCGCGCCGGATTCGATCCGGAAGCGATGCCCGACTTCCTGCAGAAGCTCTCGGATCAGTCGCGCTACGCCTCCAAACCGCCGGAAATGCTGCTGACGCACCCGCTGCCGGACAGCCGCCTTTCCGACGCGCGCAACCGCGCCAACCAGATGCCGAAACACATCGTGCAGTCTTCGCAGGATTACCTGATGGCCAAGGTGCGCGCACTGGGCATGTACAGTTCGGAGGGCTATGGCCTGAACGAAGAGCTGCTCGGCTCGCTCAGCAAGGGCAATGTGCGCGAACAGGCGGCCGCCAAATACGGCCGCGCCATCCTGTTCTATGAAGCGAAAAAATACGACGACGCGCGCAACATCATTCAGCCGATGCTGGCGCAGGATGCGAAAAACGTCTGGCTGATCGACCTGATGACCGACATCGATCTCGGCCAGAAACGCGCGCCGCAGGCCATCGCCCGGCTGCAGGCGGCCAACGCCGCCCAGAGCAACAACCCGGTGCTGCAGCTCAACCTGGCCAACGCCTATGTCGAAGGCAACCAGCCGGCGCAGGCCTCGAAGATCCTGAACCGCTACACCTTTGCCCATCCGGACGATCCGAACGGCTGGGATCTGCTGGCGCAGGCCAGCGCCGCCCAAGGGCTGCGCGATGAAGAACTGTCGGCCCGCGCCGAAAGCCTGGCGCTGACCGGCCGGCTCGATCAGGCCATCGGCCTGCTCAGCAATGCCAGCTCGCTGCAGAAACTCGGCAGCCTGAAACAGGCGCGCTACGATGCGCGCATCGACCAGCTGCGCCAACTGCAACAGCGCTTCCGCCAATACCAGCGCAGCTGATGCAACAAGGAATGAACGCCATGAAAAACGTCACGATTTACCACAACCCGCGCTGCTCCAAGAGCCGTGAAACCCTGGCGCTGCTGGAACAGCACGGCGTCGATCCCAAGGTGGTGCTGTACCTTGAAACGCCCCCGTCGGCCGATGAGCTGAAAAAGCTGTTGAAGGAACTGGGCTTCACATCGGCGCGCGATCTGATGCGCAAGAAAGAAGACCTGTACAAGGAATTGAAGCTGGCGGACGACAGCCTGAGCGAAGAACAGTTGCTGGCGGCGATGACGGCGAACCCGAAACTGATCGAACGCCCGATCGTGGTGAAAGGCAGCAAGGCGCGCATCGGCCGGCCGCCGGAGCAGGTGCTGGAGATTTTGTAAACGGTCAACCCGCCTCTTATTGAGCCGTAACATACCAATAGCCCTGAACAGGGCTATTTTTAATTGTTTGTTATATAAATACTTTTCATCATCCTCAACTTCTCCTGTTGCTATGCTGCACAAATGCCGAGCCTCACGGCAAGACAGGCGTTGACAACCGTCAACACCCCACCTACCCTAATCGCATCACTGGACGAGCGATGAAAAAACACCCAGACAAGCATATCCAGGCGGCATTAGCTTACGCCCTTTCTCAGGGTTGGCATTTTCGCCCCAGCAAAGGGCACGCATTTGGACGACTGCATTGCGCCTTTGCCGGACATCAAGAACATATGATGAGCATCTGGAGCACGCCGAAAAATCCAGAGGTACATGCCAAACAGATTCGGCGCAAAGTCGATCACTGCCTGGCGCTGTCGCAGAAAAAATAACCGGAGAATCACCATGACGCTCTTTCATTTCTCATTGACGCTAGATGGAGTGACCGCCGATACCACCGGGTTGGAGGATGCGCTGCATGCAGCGGGATGCGATGACGCGCTGATCTGTTTCTACGGTAAAACCGTCTACCTGGAGTTCGATCGAGAAAGCGATAACTTTGCGCACGCGATTTGCAGCGCCATCAGTGATATTGAGTCTGCAAATATTGGCGCCAAGGTGATATCGGTAGACTCCAGCCTGGTGGGATTAAGCGATATTGCCGAGCTCACTGAACTGTCGCGTCAGGCGATCGCGATGCTAAAAGACGGGACTCGCGGCCCCGGCGGCTTCCCTTCCCCCATTCAACGGCTCGGCGGCACCTCACCGTTATGGCGCTGGGCTGACGTGGCGGCCTGGTTGGCGCAACAAGGGAAAATCGACCCACTGCTTGCAGACAATGCGCAGTGTCTGGAACATATCAATCTCGCTTTGCAACTGCGAAGCGATCGGCAACGCCAGCAGGTTGAGCACTACAGCTCCCTGCTGGAACATGCAGAAAAACAGGTTTGATGGCTCGCTACAGTCCCAGGATCTCTTTAACGAACGGGATGGTAAGCTTGCGCTGGGCGGTGATCGAGGCGCGATCGAGTTGATCGAGGGTCATAAACAGCGTGCGCATCTCGCGATCCAGCCGTTTCAACAGGAAGCGGCCCACGTCTTCCGGCAGCTCGAAGCCGCGCAGTTTGCCGCGCAGCTGCAGCGCCAGCAGTTTCTCTTCGTCCGACAGCGGCTGCAGCTTGTAGATCTGCCCCCAGTCCAGGCGCGAAGCCAGATCCGGCAAACGCAGGTTCAACTGGCGCGGCGGGCGATCTCCGGTGATGAACAAACGGGTGCGGCCGGTTTCCAGAATGCGGTTGTAGAGGTTGAAGATCGCCATCTCCCACTCTTCGTCGCCGGCGATGCATTCAATATTGTCGATGCAAACCAGCGCCAACTGCTCCATGCCGTCCAACACTTCAGGCACGAAGTAGGCGCGCTTGTCGAGCGGCACATAGCCCACCGCCTCGCCCTTCTGCGAAAGCTCGGCACAGGCCGCATGCAGCAGATGGCTGCGCCCGCCGCCTTCACGCGACCAAAAATAGATATAGCTGCCATGTTCCTGACGGACGGCGGATTGGATCGCGGCTAATAGGGATGGGTTCTCGCCCGGATAAAAACTGGCGAAAGTTTCATCATCGGGAAGATAAAGTGGCAGTGAAAGCTGTGCCGGCGTATTCAGAGAAGCACCTCAACCAAAACTGGCAGAAAAACGTGGGCAGTTTAACACAGAAAACGGGCGCTGTTGAACCGGCAGGATCTTATGCCGCAATAGTGAGCAATGCCTAAGCGCCGCTTGATCGGCTGCGGTGTCCGCCAAGGCAAGAATTGTCCGATATCATTCCCTAACTCCATGCCTGCGCAGGTTAAATTTGTAATTTAAGTAAAATCTGACCTAGTATAGGTAGGCTAAATGCAATCACCATCAACAAGGTTTCTGCAAGGATATAGACGATGAAAGTATGGAATAAAGTGCTGTTGGCCTCCTTTATCGGGTTGTTGGTTGCCGGCTGTGATGACTCGTCCAAGGTTGACGCCAACCTGGATAAAGCCAAAGACAGCGCCGAGCAGATGAAAGACGCCGCCCAGAAAAAAGCGGACGATCTGACGGACAAAGCGAAAGCAACGGCGGATGAAATCAAAAAAGAGGCCGCCACCCAGGCTGACCAGCTGAAAGACAAAGCCTCGGCGATCAAAGATGAAGCCGCCAAACAGGCGGACGCCATCACCAACGACGCCAAGGCCAAGGCCGCCGCGATCAAGGATGACGCAGGCAAACAAAGCCAGCAGCTGGTGGATCAGGCCAAGGCCATCAAAAACGACGCCATCAACGGCGCTAACGATCTGACCGAGCAGGCCAAGGCGAAGACCGAAGCCATCAAGAACAGCGCCGAAAACAAAGCGCAAGAGTTGAAACAAGAGACCGATGCGGCGGTGAACGGCAATACGCAGCCGGCCACCCAGCAGTAAGCTATTCTCAGCCACAAAAGAAAGGAGCAGTAAATGGGGATTATTTCCTGGATTATTTTCGGCCTGATCGCCGGTATTTTGGCTAAGTGGATCATGCCCGGCAAAGACGGCGGCGGCTTTATCCTGACCATCGTGCTGGGGATCATCGGCGCCGTGGTCGGCGGCTATATCAGCACCTTCTTCGGCTACGGCAAGGTTGACGGCTTCAACTTCGGCAGCTTTGTGGTGGCGGTCATCGGCGCTATCGTGGTGCTGTTCGTGTACCGCAAAATTCGCAGCTAATATGATATTGGGGGGGCTGAGGCTCCCCCTTTTTCACTATTTGACCATGCGTCCGTCATTAAGAATGAACGCAGTTCTACCGTCCCAAAACTCAGCAATAAAAATATCTTTCGGCTCTATACCGTGTTCACGGATAGTTTGGCTCAACCACTCCTCATCTTTATTAATCTCCTGCAGCTCATAAGGCCTGGCCCTGCCATTTTTCATAATGATAATCGAAGGCAGCTCATTTCCCTCACATACCGCGGTGATCTGACCGCCCGGCTCAATTTGCGCATAGACAATCTCCTGAAAGGCGTGAATCCCCTGCGCATGCAGCTGTGAGGAAACGTTCAAGATGTCGATTTTATTTTTCTTGGCTAAAATATTTTCCATCAAAAAGCGGCCGTTTTTTATAATTGGTATCGGGTTGCCGATAGTGACCGAACGAAAGAAGTTGCAGTGTTTACTGATTGCATTCAACAGAGAAATTAGCCCTACACCGATAAGCAGTACAACGACATACTGGTACAAGGGGATGCTATCGCTATAGATAACGCCCCCAATAATGCCCCCGAGCACAAAGTTGCCGATAAAATCCACAGGGGTCATTTGCGATAGCTGGGTCTTTCCGGACAGGTTCAAGTGGGTGATAACAATGACAAAGCCAATAACAAATTTGAGCAAAATATATCCGTAGTACTCCATATCCTTTTCCTTTTAATCGATGTTGTTAATGCTATCAGCTACTTTATCCCAACGGATGTAAAGGCAGAAATACGAGTAAAAAGGGCAGCCCCTGGGCTGCCCTTTTCGTTACTTCTGCTCCGCCGGTTCGTCCGGCGCGTCGAGCACCTCTTCTTCCTTGCGGAACAGGCTGATGACCTTGAATAGCAGGCTCAGGCCGATACCCACGATGGTCGCCAGCGCCATGCCTTTCAGCTCCGCCGCACCGATATGCACCTTGGCACCGCTTACGCCGATGATCAGGATCACCGAGGTCAAAATCAGGTTTTGCGCTTTGTTGTAATCCACTTTGGACTCGATCAGCACGCGAATGCCCGAGGCGCCGATCACACCGTACAGCAGCAGGGAAACGCCGCCCATCACCGGCACCGGCACCGCCTGGATCGCCGCCGCCAGCTTACCGATGCAGGACAGCAGGATCGCCAACACTGCCGCGCCGCCGATCACCCAGGTGCTGTAGACCTTGGTGATGGCCATCACGCCGATGTTCTCACCGTAGGTGGTGTTCGGCGTAGAGCCGAAGAAGCCGGAGAACACCGTCGAGATACCGTTAGCGAACATCGAGCGGTGCAGCCCTGGATCGCGGATCAGATCTTTCTTCACGATGTTGGCGGTCACCACCAGGTGGCCGACGTGCTCGGCGATCACCACCAGCGCCGCCGGCAGAATGGTGAAGATGGCGAACCACTCAAAGCGCGGAGTGTAGAAGGTCGGCAGCGCGAACCAGTGCGCCTCGCGAATCGGAGTCAAATCCACCACGCCCATGAAGAACGACAGCGCATAGCCCACCAGCACGCCGATCAGGATCGGGATAATCGCCAGGAAGCCGCGGAACAGCACCGAGCCGAGCACCGTGACCGCCAGCGTCACCAGCGAAATGGTGATGGTGGTCGAATCGGCGCTGGTGCCTTCCGCCGGCAGCAGCCCCGCCATGTTGGCCGCCACGCCCGCCAACTCCAGCCCGATGACCGCGACGATCGCCCCCATCGCCGCCGGCGGGAACATCACGTCCAACCAGCCGGTGCCGGCCTTTTTCACAATCAGCGCCACTAGGCAGAACAGCACGCCGCACATGATGAAACCGCCCAACGCCACTTCGTAACCAAGCGGCAACAGCAGCAGCACCGGCGAGATAAACGCGAAGCTGGAACCGAGGTAGGCCGGGATCTTGCCTTTACAGATGAACAGATACAGCAGCGTGCCGATGCCGTTGAACAGCAGCACGGTCGCCGGGTTGATCTTGAACAGGATAGGCACCAGCACGGTGGCGCCGAACATGGCGAACAGGTGCTGGAAGCTGAGCGGAATGGTCTGGAGCAGCGGCGGGCGCTCGCTGACGCCGATGGCGCGACGGGTCATGTGTGCTTTTCCTCGGTTTATTGGTTTTATAGGTTTTAGTCAAAAAAAAAGCCGACTCGTTAGTCGGCTCAAATGTTTACTTGGTACCAAATATCTTGTCGCCCGCATCGCCCAGGCCAGGCACGATGTAGCCTTTGTCGTTCAGGCACTGATCGATGGAGGCGGTGTACAGCTCAACGTCCGGGTGCGCTTTCTCCAGCGCGGCGATGCCTTCCGGCGCCGCCACCAGAACCAGCACCTTGATGCTGTGGCAGCCGGCTTTCTTCAGCAGATCGATAGTGGCGATCATCGAACCGCCGGTGGCCAGCATCGGGTCGACGACCAGCGCCATGCGCTCTTCGATGTTGGAAACCAGCTTCTGGAAGTACGGCACCGGCTCCAGGGTTTCTTCGTCGCGGTATACTCCCACCACGCTGATGCGCGCGCTCGGCACATGCTCCAGTACCCCTTCCATCATGCCCAGGCCTGCGCGCAGGATCGGCACTACGGTAATCTTTTTCCCTTTGATCTGATCCACTTCAACTGGCCCGCACCAGCCTTCGATGGTGACTTTTTCCGTCTCCAGATCGGCGGTCGCTTCATAGGTCAGTAAACTACCCACTTCTGAGGCCAGCTCACGGAAGCGTTTGGTGCTGATGTCATTTTCGCGCATCAGGCCAAGCTTGTGTTTTACCAGCGGGTGTTTCACCTCAACGATCTTCATCATTTTTCTCCTATTAAGGTGGTTGCGGCCAAAAAAATCGCGGGATTATACCTCCTTTTTTTCGCCGCGCCACCCACAATAGCCCGATCGGGATCAACAAAAGTTTGAATATCAGTATAGATGACGAAAAAGCGGAGCCGGTTCACAAGCCGCTCGCAAACGTTTGCCTGCGCTGTTAGAATTGCCGCGCCTTATTCCGGAATCAACATCGGAAGCACAGTTTTCAAACCGCAAACCGTCGTGGGGAATCGCGCAGTGACCGACAAAACCTCTCTCAGCTATAAAGACGCAGGTGTCGATATCGATGCTGGCAACGCATTGGTAGACCGCATCAAAGGTGTAGTTAAACAGACCCGTCGCCCGGAAGTGATGGGCGGTCTGGGCGGGTTTGGCGCCCTGTGTGCGTTGCCGCAGAAATACCGCGAGCCGGTGCTGGTTTCCGGTACCGACGGCGTGGGCACCAAGCTGCGTCTGGCGATGGATCTGAAACGCCACGACACCATCGGCATCGATCTGGTGGCGATGTGCGTCAACGATCTGGTGGTTCAGGGCGCCGAGCCGCTGTTCTTCCTCGACTACTACGCGACCGGCAAGCTGGATGTGGACACCGCGGCCAGCGTGATCACCGGCATCGCCGAAGGCTGCAAACAGTCCGGCTGTGCGCTGGTGGGCGGCGAAACCGCTGAAATGCCGGGCATGTACCACGGCGAAGACTACGACGTGGCCGGTTTCTGCGTCGGCGTGGTCGAAAAATCCGAGATCATCGACGGCAGCAAAGTGCAGTCCGGCGACGCGCTGATCGCCCTGGGCGCTTCCGGCCCGCACTCCAACGGCTACTCGCTGGTGCGCAAGATCCTGGAAGTGAGCAACACCGATCCGACCGCCACCCAGCTGGAAGGCAAACCGCTGGCCGACCACCTGCTGGCGCCGACCAAGATTTACGTGAAGTCCGTGCTGGAGCTGATCGAGAAGGCGGACGTACACGCCATCGCTCACCTCACCGGCGGCGGCTTCTGGGAAAACATTCCACGCGTGCTGCCGGAAGGCATGCAGGCGGTGATCGACGAAGCCAGCTGGCAGTGGCCGGCGGTGTTCACCTGGCTGCAGCAGGCCGGCAACGTCAGCCGCCATGAAATGTACCGCACCTTCAACTGCGGCGTAGGCATGGTCATCGCCCTGCCGGAAGCCGAAGTGGAAGCGGCCATCGCGCTGCTGACCGCGGCAGGTGAAAAAGCGTGGAAAATCGGTAAACTGACCGCCTCTTCCGACGAACAACAAGTGGTCATCAACTGATGAAAAAGATCGTGGTGTTGGTCTCCGGCCAGGGGAGCAATCTCCAGGCGCTGATTGACGCCTGCCAGCAGGACCGCATCGCCGCCGAGATCGTGGCGGTGTTCAGCAACAAGGCGCAGGCTTACGGCCTGCAGCGCGCCGAGGCGGCGGACATCGCCACCCAGGCGCTGGATGCCAAGGCCTACGCCGATCGCACGGCGTTCGACGCCGCGTTGGCGGACGCCATCGACCAGTACCAGCCCGATCTGGTGGTGCTGGCCGGCTACATGCGCATCCTCAGCCCGCAGTTCGTGCAGCGTTATGCCGGCCGCATGCTGAACATCCACCCTTCCCTGCTGCCGAAATACCCCGGGCTGCATACCCACCGTCAGGCCATCGACAACGGCGACAGCGAACACGGCACCTCGGTGCACTTCGTGACCGAGCAGCTCGACGGCGGCCCGGTGATTTTGCAGGCCAAGGTGCCGATTTTCGCTGACGACGAAGAGGATGACGTGGTTGAACGGGTGCAAACCCAGGAACACACGATCTATCCGCTGGTGGTGAGCTGGTTCGTCGACGGCCGCCTGGCGATGCGCGATGGCGCCGCCTGGCTGGACGGCGAACGCCTGCCTGAGCAGGGCCACGCCGCCGACTGATGCGCGCAGCCTGAACCTTGCCTAAACGGCGCCCACGCGGCGCCGTTTTTTTTTCGCCTTCATCCATTCTGTGAAGTTATACTTTGCACAATTTCACGGCACAGAGGAGCCCACATGTCCAGCACTGCCAGCGTCAGGTTACGCCCATTGGAACGGGACGATCTGTCGTTCGTCCACCAGATGGACAACAACGCCAGCGTTATGCGCTATTGGTTTGAAGAACCTTACGAAGCCTTTGTCGAACTTTCCGATCTCTACGACAAACACATCCACGATCAGAGCGAGCGCCGCTTTATCATCGAGCACGAAGGCGCCAAGGTCGGCCTGGTGGAGCTGGTGGAGATCGATCACATCCACCGCCGCGCAGAGTTCCAGATCATCATCGATCCCGCCCACCAGGGCAAAGGCTATGCCAGCACCGCCGCCCGCTTGGCGATGGACTACGGCTTCTCGGTGCTGAACCTGTACAAGCTGTACCTGATCGTCGACAAAGAGAACCCGAAGGCGATCCACATCTACAGCAAGCTGGGCTTCAACGTGGAAGGCGAGTTGATCGACGAGTTCTTCGTCAACGGCGAATACCGCACCGTGCTGCGCATGTGCATCTTCCAGCCGCAATACCTGGCGAAGTTCAAAACGCCCAATGATAAGCCGCTGGTGAAGTGACAATTAGCGAGAAAAAAGAGAAAACCCGCGCAGGCGGGTTTTTTATTGGGAAATAAGTGGCTAGTATTAAGGCATGCTATTTTATCGTCAGGAAATAGCCTGATGAATGCGGAAATAAATAATATTCATCCGAGATAATTAATCGAACAATAATTCATATTGATAGTAAGAGTTACCCTCTACCTCTACAAAGGAAAATATAATGACGACCATCTCAAACCTGCTGCTTTTTATCGGTCTGGTCATGTTCGCCATAACCGCCGGCCTAAATACCTATAGCGGCTACGCCTCCGCAGATCCCAATAGCGCCCCGCTGTTTTCCCCGCTCTGGTGGACGCGCTGGTTCCCACTCTACGCCTCGGGCGCTGCGTTGCTGTTGATAGGGCTGGTATTGCGGTTTTCGGGGCGGGGACGATAAAAAAACAGAAACGGCTCCGAAGAGCCGTTTCCATACGTGGGTCAGCAGCCTCCATAAACGGTATTATTTACCTATTTATGATGCATAGCACGTTGCTGAAATAGGGGCGAAGCCATTTCCTAACTTATTTCCTTGATAATATTCTGTACGATAGGTGTAACAGCTGCTGTCAATTTTTCATTGTCAATAGTGAAGATCAAAAGTTCAATATCGCTTTCCGCATCAAGTAGCAACTGTCGTAACCATTTTTCCTCTATCGCTACAATACTGTTACCTGCGTTATCTATTTCTGATTGAACTTCAGCCACAGATAGTTTTCCCTCTAAAAAGGCCACACAGGAAAACCTAAGTTTTTTAATTACATCGGGATAAATCCACTCACTCATTTTTCACTCCTACGAAGGATTGTGATTATGATGTTACCATTGTTTTCAGTAACCACACCAATGTCACCAGCCCGATAAATTGTCCTTTGAATACCATTGGATATGCTTGTTTCAGTAACACCTGTTTTAATTACATGTTCAACTATATTTGGAGAAATGGTTTTTCCAGGTCCAATGGTTCCTGCTGGGGAACCTAAGCTTGTTGGTTGCATTCGGTCAACGGCATGTTGAGAGTAAAGACGATCACCTATACGTGCGTATTGACGTCCATCAACTGTTTTTTTCGGATAATTTTGCCAAGAGTCCCACGGAAGTTTCGTCTCACTTTTGGGCATGCGGTCTAGAGCAATTAATGTGTTTTTCTCGGCAGCTTTGGAAGTAGCTTTAAGCGTGTTACTAGTTATTTTTACACCCAGCTTACCTGCACCGGCGGCCCCAGCAAACAGCCCTAGCCCGGCCATCGTCAGTTTACCAAACTCCAGACCTGCACCAAAAGCGCCATCCACGCCGGCATGTTCGTACTTCGTCTTGAATGTCTCGATCCGCCCCAGGTATTCCTGTTTCACACTCTCTCCGATAATCGAGAATCGTTCATCGTTCTTTATCAGAGCTATTAATGCATCCGCGGCCTCGCGTGGATTACTGGCCACGGCGACCAAACCATCCACCGTATCGCTGATTTCAACTGGGATGCCCGAGACTACACCTGCCGCAAAGGCGCCATCCTGGGTATGGCTCGTTATTCCCCAGTTCGCCAACACAACCGCTTTATCGAGCGGCGATTTCGCGGCCGCCAAATCTTTCTCCATCAATTCTTGCTGTTTGTGGCTGAGATAGTTGTATCGGAACGCATTCTCACCACCGGTGGCGCCACTGTAAGCACCATCAGACTTGCCGGTGAAGACTGCGCCTGCGGCTGCGCCCAGCACTCGTGCCATCTGCGCCTGCTGTTCCGATTTCTTCTGCCACTCCTCCGGCTTGATGATATTGTCGCCCAATATCACCCCGGCCAGCTCCGCCGCCAGCGCCCCTGCCGCTGCGCCTTTGGCATTGCCCTTGCCGATTTCTGCGGCCACGCCCGCTAGAACGGCATGGCTTACGGCCCGGCCCGGTATATTGAGAACCTGACCGTTATCCCCGATCAGATTGGCGCCCTCGGCCTGAACCTGGCTGCCGATATTCGCCAGCAGCGCATTGGTCAGGTTGTCCTTGAAGCTGCCGCCATTGATGGCGGTATTCAGGCTGGAACTGATGACCGATTGCCCGGCCACCCGCTGCGCCACCTTGCTCCAGTCGCCGTTGCTCAGCTGCGGCAGTTTGACGTTGTTTGGATTAAGCGGTTTGCCCGCCGCGTCCTATCGGCGTTTATATGGAATACAACATCAAGAGAAAACGGCTCCGGAGAGCCGTTCGCATGGGCGTTAGATTTCCGTCAACCGTGGCCTATAGTGGTACTTTTTACCTTGGCTCATTTGCATGAGCAAAGCGTGCCTAACCTCAAACTGTTGGGAGCGGTGAGGTTACTCAGGCTTCTCAAGCAATCCAAGCAACTCCATATCATAAAGCAAATCGCTTTTTTCATCTTCGCCAATACCTTGAATTAGAGACTCAAGGTTTGTTTTTTCCAAAATGGAAGAAATTGAGTTTCGGTAATTATTCTCAACATCTTTTGGCCCTCTGCCGGCTATAAGGATGAGTGTAAACACTTTCAGCATTAACATTTCCACAGGCGATAAATGTGCATTTTCGTATTGATAAGATGCATACCCTATTTCTTCAATACCGTACTCCCAGGTCGTACCATTTTTATTAAAAGCATTAATGTGACTTCTACAACAGCTATAAAAGCAATCTAAATACTCAGCTCGCAATTCTTCATAAGTCATGCGTTCTTCATCCATCATTTCAATCTCCCAGGGATCAGCATTACGTCGTTATTGTCGAGAACCTCTACTTTTATTCCAGGGTATTTTTTCTGAAATTGCTCTACGACACCCAAGCAGCTCTCACATGCAGCACGTTCAGTGAAAATGGTGACTCTCCCCTCAGCTGATACATTGTTACCTAACTTATCAGCCAGGTTGTCCAGAATTTTGTACTCTGAATCTGTATTCCTAGATATGAGGATACCATCAGAACTTTTAATGGTTTCATATTTAAAGTTTTGGTTTCCATCACCTATGAAACTTTTTTCTGCTTTAGCTATCCTGCTGTGTGCCGCAAGTGTTTTCGGCATACCAGGAACATCGATTTGTGCAACAGCTGCATTTCCTTTTTTTCGGATTTTTTCCGCAAATGGCGCTCTAGCATCTAATACCTGCTGCCTAAACGCAGCAGCCTGTTGAACGGTCTTCTCATTGACCAGATACCCTTTCCAGGCGCTGGTTGGCCCTACCAGTTTGGATGACAGGTACTGGTTGCCGACGTTCGCTTTACCCATACCGGCAAACGTACTGGCGATAGAGACTGCCATCACCGAGGCATTCACCCAGTCCGGCGACCACCCGGTCAACTTGCTGATTTGTTCTATCTGCTGGTTGCGTGCAAACAGCTGGCCGTCGGTTATCTGGTCGCCCAAATCATACGTGAATAACTTTTCGCTGTCATAGCCGGCAAACGCCGGATAGTTGCCGAAGCGCTGGCGCTCTTTTTGTACCCAGTAATTGGCAATGAGGCCGTCTTCATCCCGCGTTGACGGGTACTTATTCATCAGGGCTTCAAACTGCTTGCGTTCGTCTGAGTTCAACGCCTCTTGCGTGGTGCAAGCTACTTTTCGGCATGAAGCCGCCATCAGACGCGCTTCTTTTTCCTTGTCACCCTTAGCCAACGCTTTAATGGCGTTGAGTTCTTCCTGATGCAACTGTCGATTAAAACGCTCGACAAACTCACCCGCATTTGCACCGCTGGTGGCACCTGCTGCTTTGGCGGTTACGATGGCCCCTGCAAAGGCGCCCGCTACGCGGCTGATTTGAGCCTGACGCTCTTGCCAGCCTTCACTTCTGACCAAATTATCATTGATGATCACCCCGGCCAGCTCCGCCGCCAGCGCCCCTGCCGCTGCGCCTTTGGCATTGCCCTTGCCGATTTCTGCGGCCACGCCCGCCAGAACGGCATGGCTTACGGCACGGCCCGGTATATTGAGAACCTGACCGTTATCCCCGATCAGATTGGCGCCCTCGGCCTGAACCTGGCTGCCGATATTCGCCAGCAGCGCATTGGTCAGGTTGTCCTTGAAGCTGCCACCGTTAATGGCGGTATTCAGGCTGGAGCTGATGACCGATTGCCCGGCCACCCGCTGCGCCACCTTGCTCCAGTCGCCGTTGCTCAGCTGCGGCAGTTTGACGTTGTTTAGATTGAGCGGTTTGCCCGCCGCGTCCTTGCTCCAGCCCATCGCGCTGTCGAAACCGTTGAGCGCGCCGCCGATCGCCATCGCCGTGGCGGTCGCCTTGACGTTCTCATTGCTACCCAGCGCCTGCAGGGTTTTCGACAGGTTGCCCTGGTTCTCCACCAACGCCACCGCCGCCTGGGAGGCCAGCGAAGACATCCCGGCGGTGACCGCACCGCTGGTTACCGCCCCGCCGCCCACGGCGCCGGAAACGCTGGAGGCTGCCGTGGCCGCCAGTGAACTGCCAGCGGTCACCGCCGCGGCCGCGATGGCGATCACCGCCGCCACCGCCGGGTTCAGGTGCTGGCTCTTGTAATCCCAGCTATCGTAAGCGTCTTTGACCTTGCTCCACTGCACGTCGTTGCGCTTGTTCAGATCTTTGACCCAGGTGGTGCCCGGCGTATTGCCCAGGGCGTCGATGGCGCTTTGCAGCGCCTGGCCGTTTTTCACCTTCACATCGGCGCTAACACCCTTGGCGGCCTCTACGGTCAAGGCGCCACCGGTATGGATGTTCGGCAGCACCCACTTATTGTCTTCGTACCCTTTATTGGCCTGCTTGATAAAGAAGCCTTTCGAATTGCTGACGGTCTGTTCGAAAGAGGTGTTTTTCACCGCGCGGAAGTTAACCTGTCCACGGGAGCTGGTCAGGCGCGCGTTTTGCCCGGCGGCGATTTTGCTGGCTTCATAGGTGCTGTCGTCGCGGCTCATCAGCGTGATATTGCCGGCGGCGGTAAACTCGGTAACCTTGTTGGTCACGTCATGGCGGGTCTGCTTAACCTCGGTTTTCTTGCCCCACCATTTGCGCTTGGTTTCTTTTTTCTCGTAGTGGCTGGACTCTTCCATCGCCTGGGCGTAGAGATAGCCACCCTTGGCGGCAATATCCATATTGCCGACACGCATGGCTTCGGCCTGATTATGGGCGTCGACCTGGGCTTTTTGTTTGGCCTCGTCCGCCCCTTTGCTTTTCGCCTCGTTGCGGGCGGTTGCCAGGCGTGATTGAGCGCCATCGCGATCTTGCGTGGCCTGAGTAAGGCGCTGTTGCGCGTTATTGAACGCTGATTGCTCGGCATTTATTTCATTCGGAAGGATATTCGCACGCTTCTCTTTTTCCAAGAGTTCATGGGTGATGCCGATACCCTCGGCAGCGAGGGCGGCACTTTGTTGCCATAAACCCCAATCGTTAATTTCCATTAACTTGCCATGCTTGGCGGAAAATTCCTGAGTCTTCCTTAAATTATCTGCTTGTCTTTGTCTTAGCGTATCAATGTCACGCTGCAACGTATTAAATTCATTGCTTTTACTGTTTTTCGCTTGTTCAGCCCGGCTCTTGTCCTGCAGAGCCTGATTGATACGCTGCTGTGCATTTTGAAGCTGCTGCTCTGCAATGGCTATCCGACTCCCCCAATCCGTCACCGCTACCGATGGTTTCCAGTTCGCCCCTAATCCTTTAACCACCAGCTTGGTCGCCTGGAACAGAATGCTGCCGCCGGCAATCACCGTCATCAGGCCGCCGGCATTCAGCTCGGTGCCTTGCTGGGTGCGAGTTTCGGTGAACTCGTTGCCGCCCTCGCGGTAAGTGTGATTTTGCACCGCCTCGAAACGCATATCGCCGCCGGAGGTCAGCGTCATGTTGGCGCCGGAGGTCAGCCTAGCGCCGTAAGTCAGCAGTTGGTTATTCGCCGACGCGGTCAGGTTTTTACCCGCGCTGAGGGCTGTGACCACATGGCGGTCGTCTTTGTTGTTGTCGTTGGCGGCATCAATGGCGGAATAGGCCAGGTTCGACAACCATAGATTCTGCCCGGCCAGCAGCGTGATATTGCCGTTAGCGGAGAGCGCGCCGCCCTGGGTGCCGATGTCGCGGGCCGAGTTAATCAGCAAATTGCCGCCGGCGTGTACCCGGCTACCCAGTTCAGGCGTGCGGGACACAGGGAAAAGCGCATTGAATCGGCCGTCAAGTTCACGGTAGTTAAGATCGGCGTTATGGGCGGCTAACAGCGTAACGTCCTTGTCCGCATTAATCTTGGCGCCGCGGAGCGCCAGATAGCCACCGCTATTGAGCAGAACCGAACCCGTTGCCCTCATTTGGCCACTGGCCAACAGCTGGTTGAAGTATTCCTGCCGTTTAGCCGGAGAAACCGGCCCCCCCAATAGCGGCCCCTCCAACAACGCGCTGTTTTTTACGATTGCAATGCTGCCGTTAGCCGTCATGGCGATATTGCGACTTTGCGGCGCTAGCAGCGTATTCAGCAACGTAATGGTACTGCCAGCCGTGAGAGACAAATCGCGTGAAGCCTCAAGGCTGCCCAACCAACGCGAACCGTCAGGGCGGAAGTAGTGAGGTTTCTCGCTGGAATGTATCTTTATCTCACCGTTTTTGGCGTTTAGCGTGACGTCCTGCCCTTTCAGCTCACTTTGCCAGGCGTCGATGGCGTTGACCGCCGTCAGAGACAGCTCTTTTCCGGCGGCCAAAATGCCTTGCCCAAGAACAATCCGATCTTCGGCAATCGCGGTGATATTGCCGTCGGCACGAATCGCATCAGTACCGACGATATTTTTGGCATGCAGCAGAACATTCCGTGCCTTTAGCGACTCTGGCCTGCCGGAGGTGACCACTTCATTCAGCTGATTTTCATGAGGCGTCGGCGTACTGATCTCTATCTTATTTTTAAAATCCGCAGTGAGATTATTGCCGGCGGTAATCGATGATTTTTGCTGCCCCTTTGCTCGCCAGACGACAAGTTCCTGCTGCTTGGTATAAGGCGCTTTTTCCGTGACATACAGCAGATCCCAATCTCCGGGAGGCGCATCTTCGTCACGGGCAAACGCCCCAACGCCAAACGTGTTCGTTCCCAGACGCCAGTACCGATCTTTCTGGCCGAGTTGAATGCTCTTTACGGTAAAATCGTTCCCCGTCAGGATCAGATCTTTGGCCGCGCTGATATTCGACTGATCGTTCCATAACGTTGTCGCGTTGATATAAGCGTTGTTGCCTGAATTTATCACCCCCGGCGCCTGCGATTTCACCAGAAGATACTCGTCTTTCCCCACATTAACCTTGTCGCCTTTCGACAGGTTGATTTCGCCAAACCAACTGCCGATGCCAAAGTCCTTCAGTTCAGGCTCCAGCAGCACAATAGCGTCAACACCTTGCCGTGAGTCGTAATAACTTCCTACCAAGGATTTATTGAACGCTTTAGAGTTAGCGGGAGTATTTTTCCAAACGGCTTGAACCTCTTGCCTGACATTGTTCAAATTCTCCGTGCGTATAACCAAGTCACCGCTGTTGGTCTGAATGCGTGCAGAGCGGTTTTCTATCTGTTTGGCTTTATTCCCCTGAGCGTCTTTCTGAATCCAGAGATTATTGTTGCTATGCAATGCGGTGTTGTCGCCATCACGTAGTGCCACATTGCGTACCGTATCGGCAAACACCCGCATATCGCGATGCGCCGTAACATTGCCGTTGTTATTGAGCGTATCGGCAGCCATTGTCACGTCACGTTCACCGCGCACCTTAACACCCGATGAGATATGAATTTCCCTGGCGCTGGCGTTCAAGTCTGTCGCTGCCTGTGTATTGCCCAACTCAATCCGCCCGCTAACGCTCAGCGTAATATCCCGCTGTTTGCTGGTGAGGTCTTTCAGGTTAACCCCTACCCCATCCTCATTGGCCACCAGGCGGATTTTGTTGGCGTACATGCCGCCCAGTGCCTTGGTGTCCACCGCCAACACCGGTTTGGCGCCTTCGCCGGCGATCGGCTTGATGGTGCCGTCTTTAAAACTGACGCGGTTGGCGCCCTGTGTCAGCGACAGATTGTTGGCGTTGATTTGCCCATTCACTTCGGTTGCGCGGCTGATGATGTCAACATAGTCGGCGCTATAACCGTCCAGCCCTTTACCGCCGATGGTGACGCCGCCTTTTTTCACCTCCAGCGCCTCCAGCGCGCCCTGCTTGTCGAACTGCGGTTTGCCGGTGGTTAACGTCACGCCCGGCGCGTTGATAAAGCCGCAGCCGTTGCAGGTGATGCCATTCGGGTTGGCGATCATCACGTTGGCTTTGTTGCCGAACACCTCGAGCTTGCCCTGCAGCTCGGAACGACTGCCTCCGGTGACTTCGTTGATGATCAGCTCCGCGGCCTTGCCTTTGAGATTGCCGTTAGCATTCAACTGCCCGGCCAACTGCGACTGACCGGCGGCGGTGGCGTTGTTCAACACCGCGCCAGGCGCAGCAACATTGAAGTCCTGATAGCTATTGTGCGAAATGCCGGCGCCGTTCGGCGTGGCAATATTCACCACCGGCACGTTGCCCGGTTTCATATGAACCTGCGTATTGCCGTTAGCGGCGGTAATGCCGGCGGCGAACGCCGGGTGCAACGGCTGGAAAGCCGTCAGGTAGATCAGCAAATAGCTGGCGCCCCGCGCCAAAGGGGAAGTGGACTTATCCATATTCATTCCTTCGAAAGGATGTTGTTTTGAACGCCGAGGCGCTCCTGCTGTGTGCTGGCGTTATAACGTGACGGTGGCTTGCCAGTAGGCCACCCAACGATCCGGTTGCAGGCTGCCTGGGTGCGTCAGCGGTTTACCGACGGTGACCGCCTGATTGAACCAGCGGCCGTTTAGCGTCGCGCTCAGCGCCGCGCCGGCGACGCTGCCGCCGTCTATCAGCCCGGCGCGCCCCTGCAACCAACCGGCGTCTAACGCGCCGGTGAAAGAAAGCTCTCCCAGCCCCGGCAACGTCCGCCATTGCCAGTTGAGTTCATTGCGCCAGTAGGCGCCGCGATTGCCGGTCAGGTACTGCTCTTTAAAGCCACGCACCGAGTATTGCCCGCCAATGGAAATGCGCTCGCCGGCATACAGGTTGTCTGCGCTGGTTTGCCCATAGGCCGAGGTCAGGTAATAGAGAGAGGGGGCGAGCGGATAAAAGTAGCTGGCGCTGAGGCCAAGCTTGCGGAACTCGCTGCGCGGCGCTCCGTCGCGCTCAGGATCGTCGGCGGTGGCGCCTAGCATGCGCAGCCCGCGGCTTACCGTCGGGTTCAGCGTCATATAGCCGCCGCCCGCAGCCGCACTGTAATTGAGGCCCAGGCTGGCGACGCTGAGCGTCGGGCTGCTGACGCCCAACCGTTCCCCCGCCAGCTTATTTTCCGTGGTACGCCGCGCCAGCCCGATATCGACGGCCAGCTTGCGTTTGCCATCCCGCAGCAACGTGCGGTTGGCGCCCAGACGCTGGGTCTGGTTGTTGCCCTGATAGCGGTAAGCCGCGCCGTTGAACGGCACCCGCTGGAAAAAATCGTTCCAGGCGTACTGGTAACTGAACAGCCAATAGCCGTAGGGTAAGGTGACGCCGCCGTTCAGGCTGCGGCTGCGGTAATGCGGGCTGAAATCGTTATTGCGCGCTGCGGAAAGCGACCATTGATCGGCGAGGCGCAGTGGGTTATCCAGCGTGAAGGCGGCGTTCATCTGCCCGGTGCCGGTGCTTCTCTGGCCGCTGTTATCGGCGCCGAAAGAGAAAGAGACCGGCGCGCGCCGGGCGCCACGCAGCAAAACCACGTTGGAAAAGCCGGGTTGTTCGCCGGGTTGAATATCGATAACCACCTGTTGCGATGGCAGGCGGTTGAGCTGCTCCATGCCCTGCTCAATATCGCGCAGATTCAATACGTCGCCAACCAGGCCGGGAAACGCCATTTTCAGCGCCAGCGTCTGCTCGCCGTTCTGCGTGATGGACTCGATTCGCCCTTCGCTGGCGCTCACGGTCAACACGCCGCGGGAGATATCCTGCTCCTGTAGCCAGGCCTGCGAGGTGACATAGCCGCGTTGCAGATAAGCATTGGTGGTTTCGCGCACCAGACGGTTGATGTGCTCTAGCGTCAGGCAGCGCCCTTGATACGGGCGAACCAGGCTTTCCTTCACCGACCAGGAAAGATGTTCGGCGCCCTGAAAAACGATCTGCCGCACCGGCTGGCAAACCGCCCCTGCGGCGGCCGACACAGGCAGCGGCAAGGCCGGCAACTCAACGTTATTTTGCAGCGCCTCGCGTTGCTGCTGCGCCTGTTCCAGCAACGTTTTCTGCTGCTGGGTAATGCTGTCGCGGTCAGCAGGGCTGGCGATCTCCGCACACCACGCCGGAGCGCAGAGCGCCAAGAGTGCAGGCCAAATCCCGGGCTTCCATGCACACATTTAAACACATCCATTTACGTTAGTTTACATAGCTTATCGAAGTATATACATTTTACACCGACGATCAATGATAATGAGAATTGTTTTTGTTTGATCGGGTTCACAACGTGGTTAAACATCAGGAATATATTTTATCGAGCTTGCCGCCACATTTCCTGATGGCGGATATTATTACCACATGAATTAAAAACCCAAATAATTGCCAATAATAAATTCAAGAGTTAAATAACACGCACAATATCGCTAAAAATAAAAAATAAAGTTTACAAAATTAACCCGCCGTCTTACCGTGATATTTTGTTTAATGCAATTATTCATGAAAGCCATAATTTACAACTAACCAATCAAGAACCTCGAACAATATCAGGATTTCCTAATGCCAGAACGTGATATAGAACTGTTTATTCGTGATTACGTTAATGATATCAAAGCCGGCAGCGCCGCGCTATTTGCCGGCGCCGGGCTGTCCATACCCGCCGGTTTCGTCAGCTGGAAAGAGCTTATCGGTGATATCGCTTATGAATTGGGGCTGGATATAGAAAAAGAAAGTGACCTTATTTCTCTGGCTCAATATCATCTCAATGAAAAAGGCAACCGGCATAAGATAAATCAAAAAATAATTACAGAATTCGCTGAGCAAGCGGAAGAAACTGAAAATCATCGGATCATTGCCAGATTGCCGATAGCGTCACTCTGGACAACCAACTACGACGATCTGATTGAAAAAACCTATGCCCGTTATAATCGCGTCTGCGACGTTAAAACCACGCCGGAAAGTCTGACCAACAATATTCACAAGCGCGATGTTGTCTTATATAAAATGCATGGTGATTATAGAACCCCCAACCAGGCGATTATCACCCGCGAACAATACGAAACTTACTCCCGTACACACCTTCCTTTTATCAACATGCTGATGGCGGAGTTGACCGCCAAAACCTTCCTGTTTATCGGTTTCAGCTTTGAAGACCCCAACCTGCAATACGTATTGAGTCGCCTTTACGCGCAGTACGGCGAAGGGAAAAGAAACCACTACTGCATCATGCGGCGCGTTCAGGCTGGCGACAGCGGCAGCGAGGATCAGGCGTCTTATGATTACAACAGCCGAAAACAAAGCCTGATGATCAACGATCTGCGCCGTTACGGCATTCAAACGCTGCTGGTGGAGGACTATCGGCAAATCACCGACCTGCTGTATGCCATCGAAACGCAATTCAAGAAAAGCACGGTGTTTATCTCCGGCAGCGCCGACAACTACCATCCCTATGCCCGTGAAGAATCCATCCAGTTCATACACCGCCTGGCGCGCCTGCTTATCTGCAAACAGTACCGCATCGTCAACGGCTTCGGTTGGGGCGTGGGCACGGCGGTGATCAACGGCGCATTGGAAGCTATTTACGCCAGCGGGGGGAAAATCAGCGAAAGCCAGCTGGTATTGCGCCCTTTCCCCCAATTCGCCAGCGGGGGCATTACGCTGCCGGCACTTTGGCACGAATACCGCCAGAACATGATTTCGCTCAGCGGCATCGCGGTTTTTTTGTTCGGCAACAAGCGTAACGCCGAAGGCGAATGCGTGCTGGCCGACGGTTTATTGAAAGAGTTCCACATCGCTGCGGAACAAGGCTGCGTCTGCATTCCTATCGGTTGTACCGGCGGCGCATCCGCCGAGATCTACCGAAAAATCAAGGAGGAGATGAAAGACACCCTCTATCACCGCCATCCCGTCGCCATGAACCTGCTGGATCAACTTAACGAGCCGGGCAGCCTGGCGGAGAAGAAAACATGCCTGTTGGCACTTATCGATATCATTACTAAGGATAATCCTCGATGACCAGAAAATGTTTTTACAGTTTCCATTATGAGCCGGACAACTGGCGCGCTTCTCAGATACGCGAAATGGGCTCGCTGGAAGGTAACCGGCCGGCCACGGATAACGATTGGGAGGAAGTGAAAAAAGGCGGTGACGACGCCATCGCCGCTTGGATCAAAGGCCAGTTGGACAATCGGAGCTGCGCCGTGATTCTCGCGGGTAAAGATACCGCCAATCGCAAGTGGATCAATTTCGAAATCTGCGAAGCCTGGAAGAAAGGCATGGGCGTGCTGGTGGTGTATATCCATAACCTGAAAGACAGCGCCGGCGAACAAGCCCGAAAAGGCAACAACCCGTTGGATCATATCAAGCTGGGGGATAGAAAGCTTTCCGGAATCGCCAAAGCCTATGATCCGCCTTATTTGACCAGCACCAATGTCTATAATCACATCAAGGAAAATCTGGCGGAGTGGGTAGAAGAAGCGATCCGCATTCGCGAAAATTACTGACGGCCGCCCTAAAGACGAAAGGCTGCATTATCCCGCAGCCTTTCGTTCGCTAGGGGGGCGGCACGTCGCTCACCCATACCGCCCGGTAATATAATCTTCGGTGCGGCGCTGGCGCGGCGAGGTGAAGATGGCGTCGGTGTCGTTGTACTCCACCAGCCGCCCCTGATGAATAAAGGCGGTGTAGTCGGAGACGCGCGCCGCCTGCTGCATGTTGTGCGTCACCAGCACCACGCTGTAACGCTGTTTCAGCGCGGAAATCAGCTCCTCGATGGTCAGCGTGGAGATCGGATCCAGCGCCGAGGTCGGCTCGTCGAGCAGCAACACTTCCGGCTCGATGGCGATGGCGCGCGCGATCACCAGGCGCTGCTGCTGGCCGCTGGACAAGCGGAACGCATTTTCGCGCAGCCGATCCTTCACCTCATGCCACAGCGCGGCGGCGCGCAGCGAACGCTCCACCGCTTCATCCAGCAAGCGCCGGTCGCGCACGCCCTGCAGCCGCAGGCCGTACACCACGTTTTCATAGATCGATTTCGGGAACGGGTTCGGCCGCTGGAACACCATGCCCACCCGCCGCCGCAGCGCCGCCACGTCAATCTGCGCGCCGGAGATCGCCGCGCCGTTCAGCTGCAGATCGCCCTCGATGCGGCAGTTGTCCACCAGATCGTTCATGCGGTTGAAACAGCGCAGCAGCGTCGATTTGCCGCAGCCCGAAGGGCCGATCAGGGCCGTCACCCGGTGCTTCGGAATGCGCAGCGAAATGTCGTGCAGCACCTGTTTGTCGCCATAAAACAGGTTCAGTCCGTTGACCGCCAGCGCGGTCTGTTCATCGTCGAGATGCTGGACATCCAGCCGGGGCAAACTGCCTGGCGTCATCAAACCCATTACGCACTCCCCAAAAATAGCGTCATTGTTACTGCGACCATGCTCGGTACCGCTCCCTCAGCGAATGGCGGATGCCCATCGCCGCCAGATTCAAACTCACCACGATCGTCACCAGCAGGAAGGCGGTGGCGAACACCAGCGGCCGCGCCGCCTCTACGCTCGGGCTCTGGAATGCCATATCGTAGATCTGGAAGCTCAAATGCATAAACTTCCGTTCCAGGTGCAGATACGGGAAAATCTCGTCCACCGGCAGCACCGGCACCGATTTCACTACCCCCACCAGCATCAGCGGCGCCGTCTCCCCGGCGGCGCGCGCCACCGCCAGAATCAGGCCGGTCATCATCGCCGGCGCCGCCATCGGCAGCACGATGCGCCACAGCGTCTCGGCCCGGCTGGCGCCCAGCGCCATCGAGCCCTGCCGCAGCGAGGTGGGAATGCGCGACAGCCCTTCCTCGGTGGCGACGATCACCACCGGCAGCGTCAGCAGCGCCAGCGTCAGCGCCGCCCACAGCACGCCGGGCGTGCCGAAGGTCGGGTTGGGCAAGGATTCAGGATAGAACAGCTGGTCGAGCGTGCCGCCTATCATATAAACGAAAAAGCCGAGGCCGAAGACGCCGTAGACGATCGAGGGCACGCCGGCCAGGTTGACCACCGCGATGCGGATCACCCGCGTCAGCAGATTGTTGCCGGCATACTCGTGCAGATATACCGCCGCGATCACGCCAAACGGCATCACCACGATCGACATCAGGATCACCATCAACACCGTGCCGAAAATGGCCGGGAACACCCCGCCTTCGGTATTCGCCTCGCGCGGGCTGTCGGTGAGGAACTTCTTCACCTGCTCGCCCCAATGCGCCAGCTTCTCGCTGGTGTTCATGGCGTTCGGGTACCAGGCATCGCGTACCTGGCTGAGCGGAATGGTCAACGTCTGGCCGTGCATGTCGCGCAGCAGCAGCGCATCACGCTGGCGATCGCGGTTCAGCCCCGCCAGGCGTTCGGACAGCAGCTGGTATTGCCGCTGCAACTCCAGCCGCTCGGCCTTGATGGCGTCCTGCGCGCGGGCGTCCAGCTTATCGTCGCGCTGCAGGCGCTTTTCCCGCAGCCGCAGCGCGTCAAACTGCTGATTGATGCGCGCCATATCGCGAAATTGAATGTCGTGCGCCTGGCGCGAGAGCGCGGCGATTTGCGGCAGCCGCTGCTGCAACGCCTGCCCCAGATTGCGGCCGGTCAGCGGTTGCCCGTCCTCCAGCAGCCCCGCCAGATAGCCGTAAGCGGTGCCGTGGCTGTCGCGCTCCAGCACCAGCAGGCTGCGCGGCGTGCTTTGGCTGCGGATGTCGCTGGCCAGCAAGGTGCGGAAATCCTGCCCTTCACGCTCGCGGTTACCGACCTTGATCAGATAACGTTCGACGCTTTGCGCCTCGCCCGGCGGCGTCACGCCCGCTTCCGTTAGCTGGCGGCGCGAAATGCTTTGCTGCTGGTACAGCTCGCCGATCACCGTCACCGGCCCGGCGCCGTTCTGATTCAGCTCGAACTGATAAACCGGGCTCGGCCAGAAATAGCGCATCCCTTGCCCGGCCAACAGCAACAGAATGCCGATCAGCGCCAACAGGCTGACGGCGACCGAACCGGCGGTCAGCCAAATCCACGGCGATCCGCTCTTCACCCAGTTCTTCATGGCGCCTCCTGATTCGGCGTGTAGCGCTTGCGCAGCCGCAGGCGCACCGCCTCCGCCAGCGTGTTGAACACGAAGGTGAAGATAAACAGCACCAGCGCGGTCAGGAACAGCACGCGGTAATGGCTGCTGCCGGAGACCGCCTCCGGCATTTCGATGGCGATATTGGCCGCCAGCGCTCGCAGCCCCTGGAACAGGCTGCCGTCGATAATTGGCGTATTGCCGGTGGCCATCAGCACGATCATGGTTTCCCCCACCGCGCGGCCAAAGCCGATCATCAACGCGGAGAAAATCCCGGCGCTGGCGGAAGGCAGCACCACCTTGATCACCGTCTGCCATTGGGTGGCACCCAGCGCCAAAGAGCCCTGGCTCAGGGTAGCCGGCACGCTGAACAGCGCATCCTCCGCCAGCGAGAAGATGATCGGCACCAGCGCGAAGCCCATCGCCACGCCCACCACCAGCGCATTGCGCTGGTCGTAATTATCCCCCAGCCAGAAATGCAGCGGCTCACCGAACAGCGCCACCTCCAGCCGCGGCCCCAGGCTGAGCGCCAGCCACACCGTCAACGCCAGCAGCGGCAACAGCAACAGCAGATCGACACCCGGCCGGCAGCGCGGCATAAAGCGATGGGTCAACGCGCCGCACAGCAGCACCGCCGCCGCCAGCAGCAGCGGCAACGCCAGCACCGCCAACAGGTATTGCTCGATGATCGGCGCCAGCCAAACGCCGGCCACCAGCCCGATCACCACCGTCGGCAACGCGCCCATCACTTCGATAGCCGGTTTGATCACCCGCCGCAGCCCCGGCGTCATAAAATAAGCGGTATAGATAGCGCCGGCCAGCGCCAGGGGAATGGCGAACAGCATCGCGTAAGCCGCCGCCTTGAAGGTGCCGAAGATCACCGGCATCAAACTGAATTTGGGTTGGTAGCTGTCTTCGCCGGAGGTGGATTGCCAGACGTAGGCCGGCTGCGGGTAGTTCTCATACCACACCTTGCCCCACAGCGAACGCCAGGTGACGTCTGGATACGGATTGTCGAGCGCGTAGCGCTGCCAGCCCTGCGCGCTCTCCAGCAGCAGGCCATCGCCGCGCGGCGCGAACGCCATCTGCCGCACCTCGGCGCTCAAACGGGTATTCAGCAGCGGCTGCGGTTGAATGGTAGAGAACAGCGAGAAGCCGCCATCGGGCCGCAGGGTGGCGAACACCCGGCGGTAAGGCTCGGCCACCGTCAGCTCCCGCCCGTCGGCGCCGTGGTCGAAATGCTGCACCGGCGTCAGGCGCCAGCGCCGATCTTTTTCCACCTCAAACCACTCGCGCAGATTGCCGTCGGCGCCCTTGATCAGCAGCGCGCTGCCGCCGGGCAGCGCCGTCATCTGATACGGGGCATGTTCGCCAAGGGTACGCGTTTCACGCAGCTGCAGCTGCGCGCCGTCGATCTGATAACGCGCCAGCCGGTTGCCGGTCAGCAGGTAAAGCTGGCGGCCATCCGGCGTCAGCACCAGTTGCTCAGCATCATGTTCCAGCGGGCGCTCGCTGAACTGCGGCGGCCGGTCGGGGCTGAAACGGCCGAACACCAGGCGCCGATCGTCGGTCACCCCGGCCAGCAGATACTGCCCGCGATGCGCATCCGCCAGCGTCATCAGTTTCAGCGGCTTGCGCTGTGGATCCAGCGCCAACGGCTGCTGCCCGAGCGGGAACAGCCACTGCGGCCGGCCGGTCTCCGCCGTCGCGAAATCCGCGCGCGCCACCACCAAGCGGCCGTCGGCCTGCGCCAGCGCAAACAGATCGCGCTCTCCGGCGGCCTGCGCGAGCAGCGCCGGCTTGGCCAACAGCGTCTGCTGCGCCAGCGGCGCCTGGGGCTGGCCGTTCGGGGTCGGCGTCAGGCGATAAAATTGCCCCGCGCCCTGCGCGTCAATGCGGTAACCGACGCGCTGCTGCACGTCCATGCCCAGCGCCAGCGCCGGGGCCGACGCCGCGATCGGCAGCGGCTGCGCCTGGCCGAGCGAGGCCGGTTTGAACAGCGGCAGCACCGCAAACAGCAGATAAACGAAGATCAGCATCAACGTCATCAGCACCATCAGCCCGCTGGCGGTCACTGCCGCCTGCACGCCGCGGTCGATGCGCCCGCGCATGCGATCTCGGGGATGTTGATTGGCCGTCGTCTGTGTCATGTGTCTCGCTGTCGCTGATGTAATCGGGCTTGCGCCGTAAGATAACCGGGCATCTTATGTCAGTTTTATGACGTTTGCATGACAAAGTTACCCGCCACACTCCAGGTTTTTTACACTGCAAACAGACAATATGGCGTCGGTATATTGCTGAAAAATTACCGTAAACACGCTCAATATCACCAAAAATTAGCCTGATAATCGTCATTTCATGCTACTCACTTCACTGCCGGGCGTCCCGCCTCGGCGAAAATTTATTGCCGCCGAAAAATGCCGCGCGCCAACGCAATGGATATGTTGGACTTTCCTGTCAATCTCTCGCAATAATGATCAAGGACACTAGAGCGGCATCCGGGCGCTGCGTCCCGGATCCTATTCTAAATTTGAACTGGAGTGGCAATGGGTCAGGAAAAGCTCTACATCGAAAAAGAACTAAGCTGGTTATCCTTTAATGAACGCGTGTTGCAGGAAGCCGCAGATAAGAGCAATCCCCTGATTGAACGTATGCGTTTTCTGGGCATTTACTCCAACAACCTCGACGAATTCTATAAAGTCCGCTTCGCCGATCTCAAACGGCGCATCCTGATCAGCGAAGAGCAAGGCTCCGCCGGCGCCTCGCGCCACCTGCTGAAAAAGATCCAGGCCAAGGTGCTGAAAACCGATCAGGAGTTCGACGGCCTGTACAACGATCTGCTGCTGGAAATGGCGCGTAACCAGATCTTCCTGATCAACGAACGCCAGGTGTCCGAGAACCAGCAAATCTGGCTGCGGCAATATTTCAAACAGCATCTGCGCCAGCACATCACGCCGATCCTGATCAATCACGACACCAATCTGGTGCAGTTCCTGAAAGACGATTACACCTATCTGGCGGTGGAGATCATCCGCGGCGCGCGCATCGACTATGCGCTGCTGGAGATCCCGTCCGACAAGGTGCCGCGCTTCGTCAATCTGCCGCCGGAAGCGCCGCGCCGCCGCAAGCCGATGATCCTGCTGGACAACATTCTGCGTTACTGCCTGGACGATATCTTCAAGGGCTTCTTCGACTACGACGCGCTCAACGCCTACTCGATGAAAATGACCCGCGACGCGGAGTACGATCTGGTGACCGAAATGGAATCCAGCCTGCTGGAACTGATGTCCTCCAGCCTGAAACAGCGCCTGACCGCCGAGCCGGTGCGCTTCGTGTATCAGCGCGACATGCCGAACGAAATGGTGGAACTGCTGCGCGGCAAGCTGGGCATCTCCAACTACGATTCGGTGATCGCCGGCGGCCGCTACCACAACTTCAAAGATTTCATCAGCTTCCCGAACGTCGGCAAGGCCAACCTGGTCAACAAGCCGCTGCCGCGCCTGCGCCACATCTGGTTCGACGGTTTCCGCAACGGCTTCGACGCCATTCGCGAAAAAGACGTGCTGCTCTACTATCCGTACCACACCTTCGAGCACGTGCTGGAGCTGCTGCGCCAGGCGTCGTTCGATCCAAGCGTGTTGGCTATCAAGATCAACATCTACCGGGTGGCGAAAGATTCACGCATTATCGAATCGATGATCCACGCCGCGCACAACGGCAAAAAAGTCACGGTGGTGGTCGAGCTGCAGGCGCGCTTCGACGAAGAAGCCAACATTCATTGGGCGAAGCGCCTGACCGAGGCCGGCGTACACGTGATCTTCTCCGCGCCGGGCCTGAAAATCCACGCCAAACTGTTCCTGATTTCACGCCGTGAAGGCGATGAAATTGTGCGCTATGCTCATATCGGCACCGGCAACTTTAACGAAAAAACCGCGCGCATCTACACCGACTATTCGCTGTTGACCGCCGACTCACGCATCACCAACGAGGTGCGTCGGGTGTTCAACTTTATCGAGAACCCCTACCGGCCGGTCACCTTCGACAACCTGATGGTGTCGCCGCAGAACTCGCGCCTGAAGCTGTATGAGCTGATCGACAACGAAATCGCCAACGCCCAGGCCGGGGAACAGGCCGGCATTATGTTGAAAATTAATAATCTGGTGGATAAAGGGCTGGTAGATCGGTTATATACCGCGTCCGGCGCCGGCGTGAAGATCCGCCTGCTGGTGCGGGGCATGTGTTCCCTGATTCCCAACCTGCCGGGGATCAGCGACAATATTCAGGTGATCAGCATCGTCGATCGCTTTTTGGAACACGACCGGGTTTACGTTTTCGACAATAAAGGTGACAAACGGGTGTATCTGTCCTCCGCCGACTGGATGACCCGCAACATAGATTACCGTATCGAAGTGGCGGTATCGCTGCTGGATCCGGCGCTGAAACAGCGCGTTCTGGACATTCTGGAGATCCTGTTCAGCGATACGGTCAAGGCCCGTTATGTGGATAAAGAACTGAGCAACCAGTACGTGCCGCGCGGCAACCGCCGCAAAGTGCGTGCCCAGGTGGCTATTTACGAGTATTTAAAAGCTCTGGAACAACCAGGACAGTAGGCCAGCAACTATGCCGCTAAAAAACACTGCAACGAACAAACCGCAGGAAATCGCCGCCATCGACCTCGGGTCGAACAGTTTCCACATGGTGATCGCCCGCGTCGTCAACGGCGCCTTACAGGTATTGGGCCGTTTAAAACAGCGGGTGCATCTCGCCGACGGATTGGACAGCAACAACGTACTCAGTGAAGAGGCGATAGAACGCGGCCTGGCCTGCCTGGCGCTGTTTGCCGAACGGCTGCAGGGCTTCCCGGCGGATAACGTCACCATCGTCGGCACCCATACCCTGCGTCAGGCGGTGAACGCCGAAGTGTTCCTCAAGCGCGCCGCCAAAGTGATCCCCTACCCGATCGAAATCATCGCCGGCCAGGAAGAGGCGCGTCTGATCTTCATGGGCGTGGAGCACACTCAGCCGGAGAAAGGCCGCAAGCTGGTGATCGACATCGGCGGCGGATCCACCGAGCTGGTGATCGGCGAAGACTTCGAGCCGCTGCTGGCGGAAAGCCGCCGCATGGGCTGCGTCAGCTTCGCCCAGCTGTTCTTCCCGGGCGGCGAGATCAGCAAAAACAACTTCCGCCGCGCGCGGCTGGCGGCGGCGCAAAAATTGGAAACGCTGGCCTGGCAGTACCGCATTCAGGGCTGGCAGTACGCGCTGGGCGCCTCGGGCACCATCAAGGCCGCCCACGAAGTGCTGGTGGCGATGGGGGAAAAAGACGGTCTCATCACCCTGGATCGCCTGGAAATGCTCGCCGAACAGGTGCTGCAGTTCAAAAGCTTCAGCTCGCTGAGCCTGCCGGGGCTGTCGGAGGATCGCCAATCGGTGTTCGTGCCGGGGCTGGCTATCCTGTGCGGCGTGTTCGACGCGCTGGCGATCCGCGATCTGCGCCTGTCCGACGGCGCGCTGCGCGAAGGCGTGCTGTATGAAATGGAAGGCCGCTTCCGCCATCAGGACATCCGCAGCCGCACCGCCAAGAGCCTGGCCGATCACTACAACATCGACCGCGAACAGGCCAAGCGGGTGCTGGAAACCACCGAGCTGCTCTACTCGCAGTGGATGGCGCAAAACACCAAGCTGGCGCATCCGCAACTGGAAGCGCTGCTGAAATGGGCCGCCATGCTGCACGAGGTGGGGCTGAGCATCAACCACAGCGGCATGCACCGCCATTCGGCCTACATTCTGCAAAACTCCAACCTGCCTGGCTTCAACCAGGAACAGCAGCTGCTGCTGGCGGCGCTGGTGCGTTTCCATCGCAAGGCGATCAAGCTCGAAGAGCTGCCGCGCCTCAACCTGTTCAAGAAGAAGCACTACCTGCCGCTGATCCAGCTGCTGCGTCTGAGCACCCTGCTCAACAACCAGCGTCAGTCGACCACCACGCCGGAAACGCTGCGCCTGACCACCGACGACAACCACTGGACGCTGCGCTTCCCGGCCGGCTACCTGGCGCAGAACAACCTGGTGCAGCTCGATTTCGAGCGCGAACAGGCCTACTGGAACGACGTCGTCGGCTGGAAGCTGCTGATCGAAGAAGAAGGCTCGCAAAACGAACAGCGCTCCGCCTGATCCCCCACCCCCTGCCAGACAGGGGGTTTTTCTTTCCGCCCTCGCCCCGTCAACCTAAACGAAGCCCTAATGCACCGCCCCGCACGCCGGAAAAAAATGGACAACTTTTGTCATCAGCGCCTAAAATCCGCTTACAAATTCTCGAGCGAATAACACAGGACACCGGCATACCGGGTGATATATGCGCAAGAAAACCACCGGACAGATGACGAAGATAGTGTTGTTTATCAGCTTTATCATTTTAGTCGGCCGACTGCTGTACGCCGCCGTGGTGGCGGTGCCTCATCATCAGGAAAAAAAGCAGGCCGCTGCGCAAAACGCCGCCGAAGTCAGCGCGCCGCAACAGGACGCCTCCTCTGAATAACCGCCGCACCCCGGCCGTTTCATAAAAATGACGCCGGCACCCGCTATGCTCTATCTTTTAATGAGCCTGCGTCAGGAACGCCGAGCGCCCGTAAAGGAACACCATGTCAGCCGCAACCCATAACGTCAAAAAAGTCGCTGAATACCGCCAGCGCATTCTCACTCTGCTGTTGAACAATAAGGAGTTGGTCGACGGCATTCTCGGCCGGCCAGGGGATGAACACGCCCTCAGCCAAAGCGAACTGCTGAACCAGACGGCGGAAATCACCGGTCTGTTGGACGATATGCACGCCGCCGACCTGGCGGACCTGCTGGAGGCGCTGCCGCAGGACGAACGTATGGCGCTGTGGCGGCTGGTGGGCAACAGCAAGCGCGGCCAGACGCTGGTGGAGGTCGCCGAACCGGTCTGGGACAGCCTGATCGAGGAAATGAGCGACAAAGACCTGCTCAAAGCGATCAAAACGCTGGACGTCGACGAACAGGCCTACCTGGCGCAATACCTGCCGCGTAACCTGATGGGCCGGTTGCTGACCTCGCTGGAGCCGGAGCAGCGCGCCCAGGTGCGCGAGATGAGCCAGTACGCCAAAGACAGCGTCGGCTGGATGATGGATTTCGAACTGGTGACGGTGCGGCCGGACGTCACGCTCGGCGCGGTGCATCGCTTCTTGCGCATGCGCAAAACCATTCCCGACGCCACCGATAAACTGTTCGTCACCGATCGCAAAAACACCCTGTTGGGCGAGCTGCCACTGACCGCAGTGCTGCTGAACGATCCGGAGATCCCGGTGCGCGAAGTGATGGACAGCGATCCCGCCACCTTTCAGCCCGAAGACAAGGCCGATGAAGCGGCCGGCGCGTTCGAACGTTACGACCTGATCAGCGCCCCGGTGGTTGACGCCAAGGGCAAACTGATGGGCCGCCTGACCATCGAAGAGATCGTCGACGCCGTCAACGAAGAGAGCGACACCAACCTGCGCCGCATGGGCGGTTTGAGCCCGGAAGAAGACGTGTTTGCCCCGGTCAGCAAGGCGGTCAAGACCCGCTGGGCCTGGCTGGCGATCAACCTCTGCACCGCATTCATCGCCTCGCGGGTGATCGGCCTGTTCGAACACACCATTTCCCAGCTGGTGGCGCTGGCGGCGCTGATGCCGATCGTCGCCGGCATCGGCGGCAACACCGGCAACCAGACCATCACCATGATCGTGCGCGCGCTGGCGCTGCACCAGATTGAAGTCGGCAACATCTCGCGCCTGATGCTCAGAGAGCTGGGCGTCGCCATCATCAACGGCGTGGTGTGGGGCGGCATCATGGGCGTCATCACCTGGCTGCTGTACGGCGACGCGGCGATGGGCGGCGTGATGACGCTGGCGATGCTGCTCAATCTGCTGCTGGCGGCGCTGATGGGCGTAGTGATCCCGATGACCATGCTCAAAGTGGGCCGCGATCCGGCGGTCGGCTCCAGCGTGCTCATCACCGCGCTGACCGATACCGGCGGCTTTTTCATCTTCCTCGGCCTCGCCACCCTGTTCCTGCTGTAATACGCGAAAAGCCGGCCGCGCGCCGGCTTTTTCGCCATTCTGTCGCCGGGTTTGCGTTAACGCAGTAAAGTCGGCCATCCCGGTAGGTTTTCCTCTCGCGCTGTACTACCCTTTGCCAATAAATCGTCTTAATTCATCCACGTCATGAATCCAATCACTGACAGAGGCCATCGGTAAGGGTGTCTATGGAGATCAGCGCGCCGAACACGTTCGGCACCCACAAAGGCGTCGTGCTGACGCATTCCCTGTTAGTGGCGCTGGCGACGTTTCTGCTCGCCTTGCTGAGCCTGTCGCTGTCCAGCGAAGCCAGCCACTTCACCCCGCTGTGGTTTCCGACCGCCGCCGCGATCGCGGTGCTGTACCGCCACGCCCCGCGCCACTGGGGCCTGCCGCTGCTGGCCAGCGGCCTCGGCATCGTGCTCGCCAGCTTCTTGCTGTTCGGCGTCAGCGCCACTCCCGTCAAGCTGGCCGCCATCAACCTGCTGGAAGCGGCGGTTTGCGCCCTGCTGCTGCGCCGCATGCTACACCCGTACGATCCGTTGAACGATCTCGCCAGTTGGCTGCGTTTTGTGGTGTGCGCGGTGATTTTTACCCCGCTGTTCAGCGCGCTGCTGGCCGCCGGCCTGGTGCCCGCGCCAGGCCAGCCTTTTTGGCAGCCGTTCGGTACCTGGTTCATTTCCGAAGCGATAGGGGTGCTGTCGCTGGCGCCGATCGGCCTCTCTTATAACCGTCGCACCCTGACAGCGCTGAACCCGTTTCCATTATTGCTGACGCTGATGGTTACGCTGGCTTTCAGCTTTATGGCGCTGACCTACCTGCCTTTTCCGTTCACGTTCGTGATTTTGCCGCTGCTGTGGGCAGCCATCGCACTGCCGCGTTTTGAGGCGTTCACCGTTTGCTTCTGCACCCTCTTGCTGATCACCGTGATGATTTCGCTGGGGTTGCTGCATTTCCAGGCTTCCGGCAAGCACCTTGGCGATCTCGGTCTGTACTTGCCGATGCTGCTGATTTTAATCCCGGCGCACGCGATGGCGGTGGTGATGCACGCCTTTCGGGTGGAAAAACAGCACATCGTCGAGAGCGAAAGCCGCTTTCGCAGCGCGCTGGAGTATTCCGCCATCGGCATGGCGCTGGTGTCGCCGCAGGGGAAATGGCTGCAGGTCAATCAGGCGCTGTGCGCGCTGCTCGGCTATACGCCTGAGGCGCTGCATAAGCTGACCTTTCAAGAAATTACGCATCCCGACGATCTCACCGCCGATCTAAGCCAGTTGCACGACCTGCTCGATGGCCATATCAGCAGCTACACCATGGAGAAACGCTACATCCGCAGCGACGGCCAGACCGTCTGGGCGCTGCTGGCGGTCTCGCTGGTGCGCGACGCCGAAGGCCTGCCGCTGTATTTCATCTCGCAGGTGGAGGACATCAGCGATTTGAAACGCAGCCAGGCGGAAAACAACCGGCTGGTGGAGCGCATTACGCTGGCCAATCAGGTGGGCGGCGTCGGCATCTGGGAATGGGTGATGAGCCAGGAAAACTTCACCTGGGATCAGCGCATGTTCGAACTCTACGATCTCAATCCCGACCAAACGCCGACGCTGGCGCTGTGGCGCACGCTGTTGGTGCCGGAAGATCGCGACCGCACCGATCGCGAGCTGGCCGCGCTGTTGGCCGACCCCAAGCCTTTCGTCATGGAATACCGCATCGTGACCCGCCAGGGCAGCGTGCGCCATATTCGCGGCCAGGGCAACGTGATCCTCGACGATCAGGGCCGGCCGCTGCGCATGATCGGCACCAATATCGACATGACCGAGCTCAAGAGCCTCGCCGAAGCGCTGCACGAGGAGAAAGAGCGTTTGCACATCACCCTCGACGCCATCGGCGAAGGGGTGATCTCCACCGACAGCCACCTGCGCATTACCTTTATGAATCCGGTGGCCGAGCAGATGTGCGGCTGGCCGCTCGATCTGGCGATCGGTATGCCCGTCGCCGGCGTGGTGCGCCTGACCAACGGCAAAGACGGCCCGGAAATCGAAAACCTCACGCAATATCCACGGCAGTGGCCGGCGGATTACGCATTGGTGCTGCACAGCCGCGACGGGCGCTATTTCGACGTGCAGCAGTCTGTCTCACCGCTGAAAACCCTCGACGGTGAAACCATGGGCGCGGTGATGGTGCTGCAGGATGTCACCGCCTCGCGCGAACTGATGAAAAAGCTCAGCTACAGCGCCTCGCACGACGCGCTGACCGGCCTGCCGAACCGCGCCAGCTTCGAGAAGCAGCTGAAAGCGGCAATCGTCGCCGGCGGGGAACCGTCACCGCCGCATTCGCTGGTGTTCCTCGATCTGGATCGGTTCAAGGCGGTGAACGACACCGCCGGCCACGCGGCGGGCGATGCCTTGCTGCGGGACATCGCCCAGCTGATGCGGCACCAGCTGCGCAACAGCGACTGCCTGGCCCGGCTGGGCGGCGACGAATTCGGCCTGATCCTGTTCGACTGCCGGCCGGAGCAGGCCAAATCGCTGATGCAACAGGTGGTCAACCAAATCAGCCAGCATCCGTTCTACTGGGAAGGGAAAATTTATCGCGTCGGCGCCAGCGCCGGCATCACGCGCATCGGCGGCGACGCCAAAAGCAGCGAGCTGCTGGCCCAGGCCGACATCGCCTGCTACACCGCCAAGCACCACGGGCGCGGCCAGGTGTATCTGTATGAAGCGCGGCAAAAACAGCTGCTGGAGCGGCAGCATGAATTGCTGAGCCTGCAGGAAGTGCAGACGATCGTCAGCGAGGGGCAGCTGCGGCTGCTGACCCGCGCGGTCGCACCGCCGGCGACGCCGCTGTCGGCCGCGTTCCACCAGGTGAAGCTGCAGGTGATGGCGCCGGACGATCGGCCGCTGCCGCACGAGGCATTCATCGCCGCCGCGCAGCTGTACGGCCTGATGCCGGACATCGACCGCTGGACGGTGGCGCAGCTGCTGGTGCACTGCGCCGACGACATCAAGCGCAAGGGGCTGTCGCTCGCGTTGCCGCTGGCCACCGACAGCCTGCTGAACACCGACTTCCAGCGCGAGCTGACGGAAAGGGTGCGCGCTTCCTCGCTGCCGCCGCAGGCACTGTTGTTCAGCGTCGATGAGGCCGTGGTGCTGGAACACGCCGCGCAGTGCCGGGCGTGTCTTCGCGAACTGCAGCAGCTGGGCTGCCGGCTGATCGTCAATGGCTTCGGGCATAACATCAATGCCTTCGATGAGCTGGGCGATCAGAAAATCGACATCATTCGCGTCGATGAACGCTTTATCACCAACGTGCACTGCAACCAGATGGATGAACTGATGGTCTCGATGCTCAACGGCGCGGCGCATCGGATCAAAGCGCAGACGCTCGCCGGGCCGGCCCACCAGCCGGTGACGCTGCAGGCGCTGCGCGATATCGGCGTCGATCTGGCGGATGGCGATCAGGTAGCGCTGGAGCAGCCGCTGGCGGTGTTGCTCAGCGACGGCTACTTCGGCATTCGCTAACCCCTCCCCCTCACCGGCGCCGTCTCGCGGGCGGCGCCGCACTCCCGTTATTCACATTGTGTTAACCCATGCGAGATTAGTGATATAAATAACACCTGAAGCTTAAACGATTAAATAAGATGAAACTCCCATGCGAACATCAGCGTATCCGTTGATTTTCCTCGACATGTGATGGCTCAGGGATAAGGGACTATGGAAAAGAAATGGTTTTCCGCCAGGGAACTGATGGGCAAGGCGGGGTTGCCTTCAACCCCGCAAGGGGTCAATTTGATGGCCCGGCGCGAAGGCTGGCTCAGCCGCCGCCGCAGCGGCGTGCAGGGCAAAGCGCTGGAATACCATATCGACAGCCTGCCGTACGGCGCGCGCAGCCTGTCAGCCTTGCGCGAGACAGACCCTCCGGGCTACGACGTCAAACGCCAGGATCCGATACGGGTCTGGATCGAGTATTACTACCACCTGACACCGGCCGAGCGGGAAAAGCTGCTGGCGTTCCTGATGCGCGAGGGCATGAGCCGCCTGCTGCAGCTGATCGAGCCCCCCCGCTAGCCCGAATGCTCAATCCTCCCCTTCCGGCGCCCAGCCGTCGTTGTGCCACAGATGCAGCGTGGCATAAGAGCGCCACGGGCGCCAACGTTCGGCATAGCGTTCGATCTGGCGCGGCGTCATGCCGGGAAAACGCTGTTTGATCAGGTAGTCGCCGGCCAGAAACACGTCCGGCCAAGACCAGGCGCGCATCGCGATATAGCTGGCGGTCCAGTTGCCGATGCCCGGCAGCGCGGTCAGCGCCCTGATGCCCTGGTCGATATCCAGCACGTTATCGAGCTGCAGCCGCCCTTCGCCCAGCGCGCGGGCGATCTCGATCAGCGCCGCCGCGCGCTTCAGCTGCACCCCGAGCGGACGCAGTGCTTCGGGCTGCAGCTGCGCCACTCGTTCGGCGCTGGGGAAAACGTGGGTAATGCCCTCGTGCGGCGCCGCCAGCGGCTCTCCCCAGCGTTCGGCCATCCGCCCGGCGAAGGTCGCCGCCATTTTCACGCTGACCAACTGCCCCAGCACCGCCCGCGCCGCCTGCTCGAAGCTGTTCACGCAGCCCGGCAGGCGCAGTCCCGGCGCATCGGCCGCCAGCGAGCCCAGCGCCTCATTGATGCGATCCGGCGCGGCGTCCAGATCAAACAGCAGGCGCACGCGGCGCAGCACCTCCGTCGTCACCAAACTGAGCGCAGGCGCGATCTCGACCCTGACCCGGTTGCGCGCTTCCTCCGGCTGCACGCTGACCCAGCCGCGATATTCCGTGCCGCCCTGGTTGACGGCGATCGAACGCAGGTAGCGGCGTCCCTCGACCCGCTCCACGCCCTGCACGGCGCGCGCCTGCAGGAAATTCAGCATGCGATCCCAGTCATAGGGCGGCCGATAGCCCAGATGGAACACCAGCCCGCTGGCGGCGGCCCGCTCACCGCGCGCGCCGCCGCTGCGCAGCGCAGACGGGATCAGGCGATAGCGCGCCTTGAACAGCTCGTTGAAACGCCGCAGGCTGCCGAAACCGGCGGCGAACGCCACCTCGCTGAGCGGCAGATCGGTATCCGCCAGCAGGCGTTTGGCCTGCAGCAACCGGTGCGACTGCGCGTAATCGATCGGCGAAGCGCCAAACTGTTCGGCGAAGATGCGCCGCAGGTGGCGATCGGAAATGCCGAGCCGCGCCGCCAGCGCTTCGCAGCTGTGTTCGGACAGATAGCCTTGCTCGATGAGCTGCACCGCCACCTGCGCATAGCGATTGCCCAGATCGATCAGCGCCAGGCCGGGCGCCAGCTCCGGCCGGCATTTAAGGCAGGGGCGAAAGCCCGCCAGCTCGGCCGCCGCCGCGCTCGGATAAAAGGTGCAGTTTTCCAGCTTCGGCGTGCGGGCGCTGCACACCGGGCGGCAATAGATGCCGGTGGAAGAGACGCCGACGAAAAAGCGGCCGTCGAATTTGCGGTCACGCGCGCGCAGCGCGTCGTACAACGCTTGCTGTTGAGTATTCATGGCAACGCTCGGGTTCGGTTTTTTCTGCATTATGGGGCTCGCCTGGCGCGCTGACGTGCGGAATTCGGACATTAAGTTAAGCATGCCGATGCCGCGCCCGCTAAATTTTTCGACACTCGCGCATTGGCGCATTGCCCGCCGGCCCCGTCTCGGGTAAAGTCGCCCCCCTTCATTGGCATGGGGACAAAAAAGAGATGTTTATTGGATTCGACTACGGGACAGCCAACTGTTCCGTCGCGGTGATGCGCGACCACGGCCCCGAGCTACTGACGCTGGAAAACAACGAACCGTATCTGCCTTCGATGCTGTGCGCGCCGACCCGCGAAGCGGTGAGCGAATGCCTGCACCGCCATTGGCAGGTGCCGACCGGCAGCGAAGAAAACCAGCAGCTGCTGCGCCGCGCCATCAGTTACAACCGCGAAGAGGACATTCCGGTCAACGGCGACAGCGTGTTGTTCGGCCTGCAGGCGCTGGCGCACTACATGGAAGATCCGGAAGAGGTGTACTTCGTGCGCTCGCCGAAATCCTTCCTCGGCGCCAACGGCCTGAAACCGCAGCAGATCGCCCTGTTCGAAGACCTGGTGTGCGCCATGATGTTCCACATCAAACGCCAGGCGGAAAACGTGCTGCAGACCGGCATCGAGCAGGCGGTGATCGGCCGGCCGATCAACTTCCAGGGCATCGGCGGCGAAGAGGCCAACCGGCAGGCGCAGGGCATTTTGCAGCGCGCCGCCGAACGCGCCGGTTTCAAAGCCATTGAATTCCAGTTCGAGCCGGTGGCGGCGGGGCTGGACTTCGAGGCGACGCTGAGCGAAGAGCAAACCGTGCTGGTGGTGGACATCGGCGGCGGCACCACCGACTGCTCGGTGCTGCTGATGGGGCCGCAGTGGCGCGACCGCGCCGATCGCCAGCAAAGCCTGCTGGGGCACAGCGGCTGCCGGGTCGGCGGTAACGATCTGGACATCATGCTGGCCTTCAAACAGTTGATGCCGCTGTTCGGCCTGGGCGGCGAAACCGCGAAAGGCATCGCCCTGCCGGCGCTGCCTTACTGGAACGCGGTGGCGACCAACGACGTGCCGGCGCAAAACGACTTCTACAGCGCCGCCAACGGCCGCGTGCTGCGCGATCTGATCCTCGACGCGGCGGAGCCGGAAAAGGTCAAACGCCTGCTGAAAGTGTACCAGCAGCGCCTGAGCTACCGACTGGTGCGCGCGGCCGAAGAGAGTAAGATAGCCCTGTCCGGCCAAACCGCCATCAGCGCGCCGCTCGGCTTCGTGCAGGCCGATCTGGCGGAGAGCATCAGCCAGGCTCAGCTCGCCGACGCCATCTCGCAGCCGTTGATGCGCATCCAGGAACAGGTCAGCGCCGCGCTGGCCAGCAGCCAGACCGCGCCGCAGGTGATCTACCTGACCGGCGGCAGCGCGCGATCCCCCCTGCTGCGCGCCGCGCTGCAACAGCAGCTGCCTGGCATTCCGATCGTCGGCGGCAACGACTTCGGCTCGGTCACCGCCGGGCTGGCGCGCTGGGCGCAAACGCTGTTCCGTTGACGGCCCAAGGGCGCGGCTCATCGCGCCCTTGCTCATTGGAGGCTATGCATCATGTCAACCATCCTTACCCTCGACAGCGCCAGGCTGCGCCTGCGCCCCTGGCGCGACGACGATCTACCGGCCTTCGCTGCGCTTAACGCCGATCCGCAGGTGATGCGCTATTTCCCGGCGACGATGACGGCCGAGGAAAGCCGCGCGCAGGCCGAACGCATCCGCGCCTTCATGCAACAACATGACTGGGGGCTGTGGGCGGTGGAAGTGAAAGACGGCGCGCCATTTATCGGGTTTGTCGGGCTGGCGCGGCCGGGCGACGATCTGCCCTGTTCCCCCTGCGTGGAGATTGGCTGGCGGCTGGCGGCGGCCCATTGGGGCAACGGCTACGCCGCTGAAGCGGCACGCGCGGCGCTGGCGTGCGCCTTCGACACGCTTCACTTGCCGGAAGTGGTGTCCTTCACCGCCGAAAACAACCAACCGTCGCGCCGGGTGATGACGCGCATCGGCATGCAATTTGACGGCGAAACCTTCCTGCACCCACGCCTGCCGGCGGGCCATCCGCTGCAAAAGCACGTCTTGTACCGGCTGAACCGGCAAACGTGGCGCGAACGTCGCGGCGATTAATACAGCGTATCCTTCAGCCGCTGCGGCAGCGCCTGGTCGTACTCCTCACCGTCGAAGCGCGTTTGGCTCACCGCGGCCAAAATATGGCCGGGGCTGGGCAGCGCCGAACGTTCGAGGCGGCTGCCCTCTTCCCAGAGTCCCGAACGCAAGATCGCCCGGCTGCACTGGAAGAACACCGCCTCCACCCGAATGCGCAGCACCGAACGCGGCAGCTGATTGCGGTGGGCGAAGCGCTGCAGCACCGCCGGCGCCACCACGATCTCCGCCCGCCCGTTAATCCGCAGCGTTTCGCCGATGCCGGGGATCAGCAGCAGCAGCGCCACCCGGTTGTCGTGCAGGATATTGCGCAGGCTGTCGATGCGGTTATTGCCGCGCCGATCCGGCAGCAGCAGGGTTTTCTCGTCTTCGATATGGATAAAACCGGCCGGATCGCCGCGCGGCGAGACATCCATGCCGTCCGGCCCGACCGTCGAGAGGGCGGCAAACGGCGCCGCCTCGATAAACGGGCGGTACGCCGGGTGGATATAGCTGACTTCTTTAAACACCGAGGGCGCGGCGGGTTTGCCGTAAAGCTGTCCCAGCGTCGCGAGGTCGTTGATGGTATCGCCAGACATTGCGGTTTCCTGAATAAGTCATATTGACCCCTTCAGCATAGAGCAAAATCGCCGGCGGCTCTTACTCAGCGCTGGCGTGGTTCAGCGTCTGAATGTCGTCCGCATCCAGCGTCAGGCGGGTGGCGCTGACCAACTCATCCAACTGCGGCAACGAGGTGGCACTGACGATCGGCGCGGTGATGCTCGGGCGCGCAATCAGCCAGGCCAGCGAGACCTGCGCCGGGGAGCTGCCGTGCTTGCCCGCCACCTGATCCAGCGCCGCCAGAATGCGGAAACCGCGCGGGTTAAGGTAGCGTTCGACGATGCGATCGCCGCGCTGGCTTTTGCCCTCGTCCGCTTTGCTGCGGTATTTGCCGGTCAGGAAGCCGCTGGCCAGCGCGAAGAAGTTGATCACCCCGAGGCCATGGCGCTGCGCCACGCCTTCCAGCTCGGCCTCATATCCTTCGCGCGCATACAGGTTATATTCCGGCTGCAGGGTTTCGTAGCGCGCCAGCCCGTTGCTTTCGCTCACCCGCAGCGCTTCTTCCAGGCGATCCGCCTGATAGTTGGAGGCGCCGATCGCCCGCACCTTGCCGGCCTTGATCAGCGCATCGAACGCCGCCAGCGTCTCTTCCAGCGGCGTATCGCGGTCATCGTCGTGCGACTGGTAGAGATCGATATAATCGGTTTGCAGACGGCGCAGCGAGTCCTCCACCGCCTGCTGAATATAGCGCGGCGACAGCCCCTGTTTGCCTTCGCCCATCGGTTTGCCCACCTTGGTGGCGATGATCACCTGGTCGCGCTTGCCGCTCTTCTTGAGCCATTCGCCGATGACGGTTTCCGATTCGCCGCCCCGGTTGCCCGGCGCCCAGCTGGAATAGACATCGGCGGTATCGATAAAGTTGAGCTGATTGTCCACCAGCGCATCCAGCAGGCTGAAAGAGGTCGCTTGATCCGCCGTCCAGCCGAACACGTTGCCGCCGAAGGTTAACGCCGGCACCTGAATGCCCGAACGGCCCAGTTGTTTCTTGCTCATCACAAAGGCTCCATGGGTTAAATGATTTGCCTGTTAATTATTAGCGCCAAATGCAGGAAATCGTTAAAACGCATTGGCTATAAGCCGGAATAAATCACTTATAAACATAGCACGCTCAAATCACCCACTTATTAGGACAATGCTGACGGTTCCTCCATATTTCCTTCATTTTTATGCCGTCTTCGCTGGCTAAACTAGTATCCTGTAAGGAGTGTCATTTTTGTGGCAATGAGTGCCCGCGCCCCTGCCTTTTGGAGAGAATTTTCACCACCATGAATGCAAAACCCCAACGTCGTTCCCTGCTGCTGCGCCTGCTGGTTGCGGCGATTGCGATCATCGTCGCCGTTCTGGCCTGGCGCCATTTCAGCGCCGCCCAACCGGCCGCCGGGACGACGCCGGGCGCGCACCAGGCCGCCGGTAAAACGGGAGCCGGCCGCGCGGCGGGCGGCAGACGCGGCGCGCCGATGTCGCCGGTGCAGGCGGCGACCGCCACCCGCCAGACGGTGCCGCGCTATCTTTCCGGCTTGGGCACCGCCACCGCCGCCAATACCGTGACCGTCACCAGCCGGGTCGATGGCCAGCTGATGGCGATCCACTTTACCGAAGGCCAGCAGGTCAAAGCCGGCGATCTGCTGGCGGAGATCGATCCCCGGCCGTTCCAGGTTCAGTTGACCCAGGCTCAGGGGCAGTTAGCAAAAGATCAGGCCACGCTGGCCAACGCCCGGCGCGATCTGGCGCGCTATCAGCAGCTGGTGAAAACCAATCTGGTTTCCCGTCAGGAGCTGGATACGCAAGCCTCGCTGGTGCAGCAGACCGAAGGCGCGATCAAGGCCGATCAGGGCGCGGTCGACAGCGCCAAACTGCAGATCACCTACAGCCGCATCACCGCGCCAATCGACGGCCGCGTCGGCCTGAAACTGGTCGACGTCGGCAACTACGTCACCAGCGGCAGCACCACCGGTCTGGTGGTGATCACGCAGACGCACCCGATCGACGTGGTGTTCACGCTGCCCGAAGGCAACATCGCCGATCTGCTCAAGGCGCAAAAAGCCGGGCCGGTGGGCGTCGAAGCCTGGGATCGCACCAACCAGAACAAGCTGACGACCGGTTCGCTGCTGAGCCTGGACAACCAAATTGATACCGCCACCGGCACCATCAAGCTGAAAGCGCGCTTCACCAACGAAGATGACGCGCTGTTCCCCAACCAGTTCGTCAACGCGCGGCTGCAGGTGGATACCCTGCACGATGCGGTGGTGATCCCGACCGCCGCGTTGCAGATGGGCAACGAGGGCAACTTCGTCTGGACGCTCGGCGAAGACAACAGGGTCAGCAAACATCGGGTCACCGCCGGCGTGCAGGACAGCCGGCAGGTGGTGATCAGCGCCGGCCTCAACGCCGGCGATCGGGTGGTGACCGACGGTATCGATCGCCTGACCGAAGGCATGCAGGTGGAAGTGCTCGCGCCGAGCGAAGCGCCGGCGGCGGCCAACGCCAAGCGCGAACCTGACGTTCAGAGGAAGTCCTGATGCAGGTGATGCCTCCCAACGCCGGCGGCGGTCCGTCCCGCCTGTTTATTCTGCGTCCGGTCGCCACCACGCTGCTGATGGTGGCGATATTGCTGGCGGGGATTATCGGCTATCGCGCGCTGCCGGTGTCCGCCCTGCCGGAGGTGGATTACCCCACCATCCAGGTGGTGACGCTGTATCCCGGCGCCAGCCCGGACGTGGTGACCTCCGCCATTACCGCGCCGTTGGAACGCCAGTTCGGCCAGATGTCCGGCCTCAAACAAATGGCGTCGCAAAGCTCCGGCGGCGCCTCGGTGGTCACGCTGCAGTTCCAGCTGGCGCTGCCGCTCGACGTCGCGGAGCAGGAAGTGCAGGCGGCGATCAACTCCGCCACCAACCTGCTGCCGACCGATCTGCCCTACCCGCCGATCTACAGCAAGGTTAACCCGGCCGATCCGCCGATCCTGACGCTGGCCGTGACCTCCACCGCCATGCCGATGACGCAGGTGGAAGACATGGTGGAAACCCGCGTGGCGCAAAAAATTTCTCAGGTGACCGGCGTCGGCCTGGTGACGCTGGCCGGCGGCCAACGCCCGGCGGTGCGCGTAAAATTGAACGCCGCGGCGGTCGCCGCCTATGGCCTGAACAGTGAAACCATCCGCGCCGCCATCAGCAACGCCAACGTCAACTCGGCGAAAGGCAGCCTGGACGGCCCGACCCGCTCGGTCACCCTGTCCGCCAACGACCAAATGAAATCCGCCGACGACTATCGCCAGCTGATCGTCGCCTACCAGAACGGCGCGGCGATCCGCCTGCAGGATATCGCCACCATTGAACAAGGGGCGGAAAACACCCGACTGGCGGCCTGGGCCAACAAGCAACAGGCGATCGTGCTGAACATCCAACGCCAGCCTGGCGTCAACGTCATCACCACCGCCGACAGCATCCGCGAAATGCTGCCGACGCTGATTAAAAGCCTGCCCAAATCGGTCGACGTCAAGGTGCTGACCGATCGCACCACCACCATCCGCGCCTCGGTCAGCGACGTGCAGTTCGAGCTGCTGCTGGCGATCGCGCTGGTGGTGATGGTGATCTACGTGTTCCTGCGCAACGTGCCGGCGACCATTATCCCCAGCGTGGCGGTGCCGCTGTCGCTGGTCGGCACCTTCGCCGCCATGTACTTCCTCGGCTTCTCCATCAACAACCTGACGCTGATGGCGCTGACCATCGCCACCGGCTTCGTGGTGGACGACGCCATCGTGGTGATCGAGAACATCTCGCGCTACATCGAGAAAGGGGAAAAACCGCTCGACGCCGCGCTGAAAGGCGCCGGCGAGATCGGCTTCACCATCATCTCGCTGACCTTCTCGCTGGTGGCGGTGCTGATCCCGCTGCTGTTCATGGGCGACATCGTCGGCCGCCTGTTCCGCGAGTTCGCCGTCACGCTGGCGGTGGCGATTTTGATCTCCGCCGTGGTGTCGCTGACGCTGACGCCGATGATGTGCGCGCGCATGCTCAGCCACGAATCGCTGCGCAAGCAGAACCGGTTTTCCGCCGCCTCCGAACGCTTTTTCGACCGGGTGATCGCGCGATACGGCCAGTGGCTGAAAACGGTGCTTAACCATCCCTGGCTGACGCTCGGCGTGGCCGTGGGCACTCTGGCGCTGACGGTATTGCTGTACCTGCTGATCCCGAAAGGCTTCTTCCCGGTGCAGGACAACGGCATCATTCAGGGCACGCTGGAAGCGCCGCAGAGCGTCTCGTTCAGCAATATGGCCGAGCGCCAGCAGCAGGTCGCGGCGCAGATCCTCAAAGATCCGGCGGTGGAGAGCCTGACCTCGTTCGTCGGCGTCGACGGCAGCAACGCCACGCTCAACAGCGGCCGGCTGCAGATCAATCTGAAGCCGCTGAGCGAACGCAGCGAGCGCATTCCGGCGATCATCAGCCGCCTGCAGCAGCAAACGGCGCAGTTCCCCGGCGTGAAGCTGTATCTGCAGCCGGTGCAGGATCTGACCATCGATACCCAGGTCAGCCGCACCCAGTACCAGTTCACCCTGCAGGCGATGTCGCTGGACGATCTCAGCCTGTGGGTGCCGCAGCTGATGGATGAGCTGAAGCAAACCCCGCAGCTGGCGGACGTCACCAGCGACTGGCAGGATCAGGGGCTGGTGGCCTACGTCAACGTCGATCGCGATTCGGCCTCCCGCCTCGGCGTCACCATGAGCGACGTGGACAATGCGCTGTACAACGCGTTCGGCCAGCGCCTGATCTCCACCATCTACACCCAAGCCAACCAATACCGCGTGGTGCTGGAACACGACGTCAGCGCGACGCCGGGGCTGGCGGCGCTCAATGAGATCCGTCTGAGCGGCAACGACGGCGCCGTGGTGCCGCTGAGCGCCATCGCCAAAATCGAAGAGCGCTTCGGCCCGCTGTCGGTCAACCATCTCGACCAGTTCCCGTCGGCCACCGTTTCGTTCAACGTCGCCGACGGCTACTCGCTCGGCGAGGCGGTCGACGCGGTCACCCAGGCGGAAGAAAATCTCAACATGCCGAGGGACATCACCACCCAATTCCAGGGGGCGACCCTGGCCTTCCAGGCGGCGCTCGGCAGCACGCTGTGGCTGATTTTAGCGGCGGTGGTGGCGATGTACATCGTGCTGGGCGTGCTGTATGAAAGCTTCATTCATCCGGTCACCATCCTCTCCACCCTGCCGACCGCCGGGGTCGGCGCGCTGCTCGCGCTGATGATGGCCGGCAGCGAGCTGGACGTGATCGCCATCATCGGCATCATCCTGCTGATCGGCATCGTGAAGAAGAACGCCATCATGATGATCGACTTCGCGCTGGCGGCGGAACGCGAACAGGGCTTATCGCCGCGCGACGCCATCTATCAGGCCTGCCTGCTGCGTTTTAGGCCGATCCTGATGACCACGCTGGCGGCCTTGCTCGGCGCACTGCCGCTGATGCTGAGCACCGGCGTCGGCGCGGAGCTGCGGCATCCGCTCGGCGTCTGTATGGTCGGCGGTTTGATCATGAGCCAGATCCTGACGCTGTTCACCACGCCGGTGATCTACCTGCTGTTTGACAAACTGGCGCGCAACACGCATCGCCAGCCGGATACGCAGGAGCTGCCGTGAAATTCTTCGCCCTGTTCATTCACCGGCCGGTGGCCACCACCCTGCTGACGCTGGCCATCGCCATCAGCGGCGCGATCGGTTTTCGCCTGCTGCCGGTGTCGCCGCTGCCGCAGGTGGACTTTCCGGTGATTTCGATCAGCGCGTCGCTGCCGGGCGCCTCGCCGGAAACCATGGCGTCCTCGGTGGCGACGCCGCTGGAGCGCGCGCTGGGCCGCATCGCCGGGGTTAACGAAATGACCTCGATGAGCTCGCTCGGCAGTACCCGGGTCATTTTGCAGTTCGATCTCGATCGCGACATCAACGGCGCCGCGCGCGATGTGCAGGCGGCGATCAACGCCGCGCAAAGCCTGCTGCCGACCGGCATGCCGAGCCGCCCCAGCTACCGCAAGGTCAACCCTTCCGACGCGCCGATCATGATCCTGACGCTGACCTCGGACACCTACAGCCAGGGGCAGCTTTACGATTTCGCCTCCACCCAGCTGGCGCAGAAGATCAGCCAGACCGAGGGCGTCGGCGACGTTTCCGTGGGCGGCAGCTCACTGCCGGCGGTGCGGGTGGAGCTGAACCCTTCGGCGCTGTTCAATCAGGGCGTGTCGCTGGACACCGTACGGCAGGCCATCGCCAACGCCAACGTGCGCCGCCCGCAGGGCGCCGTGGAAAACCCGCAGCAGCGCTGGCAGATCCAGGCCAACGACGCGCTGAAAACCGCCGAGGCCTACCGTCCGCTGATCGTTCATTACAACAACGGCTCGGCGGTGCGTTTGGCCGACGTGGCCGAGGTTAAAGACTCGGTGCAAGACGTGCGCAACGCCGGGATGACCGACGCCAAACCGGCGATCATTCTGGCCATCAGCCGCGCGCCGGACGCCAACATCATCGAAACCGTCGATCGCATTCGCGCCGAGCTGCCCGCCCTGCAGGAGAATATCCCGGCCTCGATTAAACTCAGCGTCGCGCAGGATCGTTCGCCGACCATTCGCGCGTCGCTGGCCGAGGTGGAACAGTCGCTGGCGATCGCCATCGGGTTGGTGATCCTGGTGGTGTTCATCTTCCTGCGCTCCGGGCGCGCCACGCTGATCCCGGCGGTCGCCGTGCCGGTGTCGCTGATCGGCTCGTTCGCCGCCATGTATCTGTGCGGGTTCAGCCTCAACAACCTGTCGCTGATGGCGCTGACCATCGCCACCGGCTTTGTGGTGGACGACGCCATCGTGGTGCTGGAAAACATTTCCCGCCATGTCGAGGCCGGCATGAAACCGATCAACGCCGCGCTGCTGGGCGCGCGGGAAGTCGGTTTCACCGTGCTGTCGATGAGCGTTTCGCTGGTGGCGGTGTTTATCCCGCTGCTGCTGATGGAAGGCCTGCCCGGCCGGCTATTCCGCGAGTTCGCCGTCACCCTGTCGGTATCGATCGGGCTGTCGCTCATCGTCTCGCTCACGCTCACGCCGATGATGTGCGCCTACCTGCTGCGCCACCAGCCGCCGCGTTCGCAGCGGCGGGCGCGCGGCTTCGGCAAAATGCTGCTGGCGCTGCAGCAGGGCTACGGACGCTCGCTGAACTGGGTGCTCGGCCACTCGCGCTGGGTGCTGGCGGTGTTCCTCGCCACCCTTGCGCTCAACATCTGGCTGTATATCAGCATCCCGAAAACCTTCTTTCCGGAACAGGATACCGGGCGCCTGATGGGCTTTATCCAGGCCGACCAAAGCATTTCGTTCCAGGCGATGCGCGGCAAACTGGAAGACTTCATGAAAATCGTGCGCGAAGATCCGGACGTGGAAAACGTCACCGGTTTTACCGGCGGCTCGCGCACCAACAGCGGTTCGATGTTCATCTCACTGAAACCCCTGTCGGTACGCAGCGACGACGCGCAGAAAGTGATCGCCCGCCTGCGCGCTCGCCTGGCCAAAGAACCGGGCGCCAGCCTGTTTCTGATGGCGGTGCAGGATATCCGCGTCGGCGGCCGGCAGGCCAACGCCAGCTACCAATACACGCTGCTGGCGGACGATCTCGCCGCGCTGCGCGAATGGGAGCCGAAGATCCGCACCGCGCTGGCCGCATTGCCCGAGCTGGCGGACGTCAACTCGGATCAACAGGATAAAGGTTCGGAAATGGATCTGGTCTACGATCGCGAAACCATGGCGCGCCTCGGCATTTCGGTATCCGACGCCAACAACCTGCTGAACAACGCCTTCGGCCAGCGGCAGATTTCGACCATCTATCAACCGCTTAACCAATACAAAGTCGTGATGGAAGTGGCGCCGCCCTACACCCAGGACGTGAGCTCGCTGGACAAAATGTTCATCATCAACAGCGAAGGCAAGGCAATACCGCTCTCCTACTTCGCCAGTTGGCGGCCGGCCAACGCGCCGCTGTCGGTCAACCATCAGGGGCTGTCCGCCGCCTCGACCATCTCCTTTAACCTGCCGGACGGCGGCAGCCTGTCGGACGCCACCGCCGCGGTAGAGCGCACCATGACTCAGCTCGGCGTGCCGTCTACGGTACGCGGCGCGTTCGCCGGCACCGCCCAGGTATTCCAGGACACCCTGAAGTCGCAGCTGATCCTGATCCTGGCGGCTATCGCCACGGTCTATATCGTGCTCGGCGTGCTGTATGAGAGCTATATCCATCCGCTGACCATCCTTTCCACGCTGCCTTCCGCCGGCGTGGGCGCGCTGCTGGCGCTCGAGCTGTTCGGCGCGCCGTTCAGCCTGATCGCGCTGATCGGCATCATGCTGTTGATCGGCATCGTGAAGAAAAACGCCATCATGATGGTCGACTTCGCGCTCGAGGCGCAGCGCAACGGCGGCATCAGCGCCCGCGAGGCGATTTTCCAGGCCAGCCTGCTGCGTTTCCGGCCGATCATGATGACCACGCTGGCGGCGTTGTTCGGCGCACTGCCGCTGGTGCTGACCAGCGGCGACGGCGCGGAGCTGCGCCAGCCGCTCGGCATCACCATCGCCGGCGGCCTGGTGATGAGCCAGCTGCTGACGCTGTACACCACCCCGGTGGTCTACCTTTACTTCGACCGGCTGCAGGCGAAGTTCCGCCGCAACAAGCAACTGGCCCCGCTGCCGCATTAATGGTCGACCGATGCTGATGAAACACGCCGCCACGGTACGCTGGCAACTCTGGATAGTGGCATTCGGCTTCTTTATGCAGACGCTGGATACCACTATCGTCAACACCGCCCTGCCCTCGATGGCCGCCAGCCTGGGGGAGAACCCGCTGCGCATGCAGTCGGTGATCGTCTCCTATGTGCTGACGGTGGCGGTGACGCTGCCAGCCAGCGGCTGGCTGGCGGACAAGATCGGCGTACAGCGGGTGTTTTTCAGCGCCATCCTGCTGTTCACCCTCGGCTCCCTCCTCTGCGCCCGTTCGGAAACCCTGAACGAGCTGATCGCCTCGCGCGTGCTTCAGGGCATCGGCGGCGCGATGATGGTGCCGGTCGGCCGCCTGACGGTGATGAAGATCGTGCCGCGCGAGCAGTATATGGCGGCGATGACCTTCGTGACGCTGCCGGGGCAAATCGGCCCGCTGATGGGGCCGGCGCTGGGTGGCTTCCTGGTGCAATACGCCAGCTGGCATTGGATTTTCCTGATCAACATTCCGGTGGGCATCGTTGGCGCCATTGCCACGCTGTTGCTGATGCCCAACTACCAAATGCAGACCCGCCGCTTCGATCTCAGCGGCTTTATCCTGCTGGCGATCGGCATGGCGGCGCTGACGCTGGCGCTCGACGGCCACAAGGGCATGGGGCTGTCCGGCGGCGCCATCGCCGGCCTGGTGGCGCTGGGCGCGGCGGCGCTGTTGGGGTATGTTTGGCATGCCTACGGCAATAGCCGCGCTCTGTTCTCGCTGCGGCTGCTGCGCACCCCGACTTACAAGATCGGGCTGCTGGCCAGCCTGCTGGGGCGCATCGGCAGCGGCATGCTGCCGTTCATGACGCCGCTGTTTCTGCAGGTGGGCATGGGCTTCACGCCGTTCCACGCCGGGCTGATGATGATCCCGATGATCATCGGCAGCATGGGCATGAAGCGCATCGTGGTGCAGGTGGTCAACCGCTTCGGCTACCGTAACGTGCTGGTGGCCGCCACGCTGCTGCTGGCGCTGGTCAGCTTGAGCTTCCTGCTGGCGGCGATGCTCGGCTGGCTGTGGCTGCTGCCGGTGGTGCTGTTCTTCCAGGGGATGGTCAACTCGCTGCGCTTCTCGGCGATGAACACCCTGACGCTGAAAGATCTGCCGGACCGGCTGGCCAGCAGCGGCAACAGCCTGTTATCGATGGTCATGCAGCTGTCGATGAGCCTTGGCGTCAGCGTCGCCGGCATCTTGATCGGCAGCTTCGCCCATCATCAGGTGGTGGCCGATAGCCCGGCCATTCACAGCGCATTTATTTACAGCTACTGCTGTATGGCGTTGATTATCGCTCTGCCCGCGCTGGCCTTCGCGCGCGTGCCGGCCGATAGCGCGCCCAACCGCACGCTGACCAAAGAGCCGGGTACCGGCTCAACGAGGTTGCAATGAGGATAGGCATTACCGGGAAACTGTTCCTGGCCATTTTCGCTACCTGCATGCTGGTGTTGATCACCATGCATTGGGGGGTGCGCGTCAGCTTTGAGCGCGGCTTTATCGATTACATCAAGAGCAGCAACGAGCAACGCATCAATATGCTGAGCGAAGCGCTGGAGGAACAGTACAGCCACCATGGCAACTGGATATTCCTGCGCAACAACGATCAGGTGGTCTACCAAATCATGCGTTCGTTCGAGCAGAACAGCGACAGCAGCCACAATCTGCCGCCCAAGGGCTGGCGCACCCAGTTTTGGGTGGTGGACAGCCAGTTCAATCGTTTGGTCGGGCATTCTGGCCCCCTGCCGAAAGAGGGGCCGCGCCACCCGATCCGCTACAACAACCAGATCGTCGGCTGGGTGCTCACCACCCCGGTCGAGCGCCTGACGCGCAATACCGACATCAACTTCGATCGCCAGCAGCGGCGCACCAGTTGGATTATCGTCGCGCTCTCCACCCTGCTGGCGGCGGCGGTGACCTGGCTGCTGTCGCGCGGCATGCTGGCCCCGGTCAAGCGTCTGGTGGCGGGCACCCACCGCCTGGCGGCGGGCGATTTCACCACCCGCGTGGCGGTCAGCAGCCAGGATGAACTGGGCCGGCTGGCGCACGACTTCAACCAGCTGGCCACCTCGTTGGAAAAAAACGAGCAGATGCGCCGCGCCTTTATGGCCGACGTATCGCACGAGCTGCGCACGCCGCTGGCGGTGCTGCGCGGCGAACTGGAAGCGCTGCAGGACGGCGTGCGCCAGCCGACGCCGGCGTCGCTCAGCTCGCTGCAGGCCGAGGTATCCACCTTGACCAAACTGGTCGACGATCTGCACCAGCTGTCGCTCTCCGATCTCGGCGCGCTGGCCTATCGCAAATCGTCGGTGGACTGCGTGCACCTGCTGCAGATCGCCGTCGCCGCCTTTCGCGAACGCTTCCGCGCCAAAGGGCTGGAGATCGTCACCCATCTGCCGCCCCAGGCGCCGCTGTTCGGCGATCCCGATCGCCTGAACCAGCTGTTCAATAACCTGCTGGAAAACAGCCTGCGTTACACCGACGCCGGCGGCCGGCTGGAGATCGGCGCCGAGCTGCAGCCGGGGCGGCTGCTTCTCTACTGGCAGGACAGCGCGCCGGGCATCAGCGATCAGCAGCTGACGCGCATTTTCGAACGTTTCTACCGGGCGGAAGGTTCACGCAACCGCGCCAGCGGCGGTTCCGGGCTGGGGCTGGCGATCTGCCACAACATCGTGGAAGCGCACGACGGGAAAATCCGCGCCGAGCATTCGCCTTTAGGTGGCGTGCGCATTACAGTAGAATTTGCTACCCCGATAAAAAATAAGGCGCCCTGATGGACATTCAGAATCAACCCGTGCAGATCATGATTGTTGAAGATGAGCCCAAGCTGGGCCAGCTGCTGGTGGATTATCTGCAGGCGGCGGGCTACGCCACCCGCTGGCTGACCAACGGCAACGAGGTGGTGCCGACCGTGCACCAGCATCCGCCGGCGCTGATCTTGCTCGACCTGATGCTGCCGGGCGCCGACGGGCTGACGGTGTGCCGCGAGCTGCGCCGCTTCAGCGACGTTCCGATCGTGATGGTGACGGCGAAAATCGAAGAGATCGACCGCCTGCTGGGGCTGGAGATCGGCGCCGACGATTACATCTGCAAACCCTACAGCCCGCGCGAAGTGGTGGCGCGGGTGAAAACCATCCTGCGCCGCAGCTATCGGCCGCAGGAGAGCGCGCGGGAAGATGACCTGCTGCACATCGATGAACCGCGCTTCCAGGCCAGCTATCAGGGGCAGTTGCTGGATCTGACGCCGGCGGAATTCCGCCTGCTGAAAACGCTGGCCAGCCAGCCGGGCAACGTATTTTCTCGCGAGCAGCTGCTGAACAACCTGTACGACGACTACCGGGTGGTCACCGACCGCACCATCGACAGCCACATCAAAAACCTGCGCCGCAAGCTGGAGCTGATCGACGGGGAAAAATCCTTTATCCGCTCGGTATACGGCGTGGGCTACCGCTGGGAAGCCGAGCCCTGCCGGCTGGTGAATGGGGTTTAGGGGGAAATCAGCGCGTCCAGTCTTCAACCGCCAACCCGGGCACCATGGCGAATGCGCGATCGTTGGTCACCAGCGTCGCGCCACGGCTCTGCGCGTGCGCGGCGATCAGTTGATCCAGCGCGCCCATGATTTTGCCCTTTTTCTCCATGTTCGCGCGCATTTCACCGTAGCAGCGGGCGGCCTCGCTATCCCATGCATAGACCGTCACCGCGGCAAGAAAGGCCTCGACCATGCTTTGCAACGCCTTGTTCCGCCGTTTAGCCACACCGTAAAGCAGTTCCGCCTCCGTGACGCTGGAAATACATACGGCAGAAGGCGGGAGCTTTTCCATGACGTTAAGCACCTGCGGATGCTGCCGAAACAAGTGGCTGACGGTGTTGGTATCAAACATGTACATCGCCTACTCTTCCTCTGAGAATGGATCGCGGTCTGCAACCCCTTGCTGACGATCTTCCGCGCCAAGAAACTCTTGCGGCACCGGCGTTTGGGCGATAATGCTCAGCAGCGGTGCCCAGCTGTCCGGCTTTGCCGGATATTTGGATAAAATCACGTTGCCCTCCCGATCGCGACGGATATAGACACGATCCGTATCAAATTCAAATTCCACCGGTAACCTCACCGCCTGATTTCTGCCGTTTTTAAACAGCTTTGCGATTCTTTCCATCTCGACAACCTCCACAGCAGGCATAGGCCAAAGCATATGCCTGTAGCGTGTCGATGCCAAGATGTATCGCTCATTTTTCATCCATATTGACGAAACGGCCAAACCGTAACGCACAATCTCACGGGGTGAAACCCTGTTCCCCTTGTTATGCGGCGCACTGCGCAATCACCGCGCCTTCCCTTAGCTTCCCGTGCGGCGCCAGGTTCACCGAATGAAAACTCCGCGCCGGCGCAAAAAAACTGCGCATTTTTTCGACTAAGCTGCTGTGAGGTTTAGCCGCCGATTTTCAAGCGATTGGCTACACTTACATCACGAATCGGAACCTACAGGAGAAGAACCATGGCAATCGGTCATTATGAGCTGAAAAAAGCAAAGAACGGGCAGTACCACTTCAACCTGAAAGCCAGTAACGGCGAGAGCATTCTGGCCAGCGAAATGTACGCCAGCAAAGCCTCGGCGGAGAACGGCATCGCTTCGGTGCAGACCAATTCACCGCACGAAGCGCAGTACGAACTGAAGCACAGCGCCAGCAATCAGCCCTATTTTGTGCTGAAGGCAAAGAACCATCAGGTGATCGGCGTCAGCGAAATGTACAGTTCCGAAAGCGCCGCCAAAAACGGTATCCAATCGGTGATGAAAAACGGCCCGACCACCGATATCCGCGATTTGAGCGCCTGATCTTTCCCTTTCTCCCGCGCGGTGGCCCGCCGCCGCGCATTTTCCGTTTGACCAAGATCAATCTCCCCTGAATAAATCCGGTTAACTGCTGATTTATTGCCGCGCTGCGGCTACAATTCCCCGCTTTTACTGCGCCATCAGGTGGCGTGGTGCTGACCTGAAATCAGACCGAGACACACTATGTTTACACCGGAACTTCTCTCCCCGGCCGGAACGCTGAAAAACATGCGTTACGCCTTCGCGTACGGCGCCGATGCGGTTTACGCCGGCCAGCCGCGCTACAGCCTGCGGGTGCGCAACAACGAGTTCAACCACGAGAATCTGGCGCAGGGCATCAATGAAGCCCATGCGCTGGGCAAAAAATTCTACGTGGTGGTAAACATCGCCCCGCACAACGCCAAGCTGAAAACCTTCCTGCGCGATCTGAAGCCGGTTATCGATATGGGCCCGGATGCGCTGATCATGTCCGATCCCGGCCTTATCATGATGGTGCGCGAAGCCTTCCCGCAGATGGATATCCACCTGTCGGTGCAGGCCAACGCCGTTAACTGGGCGACGGTGAAGTTCTGGCAGCAAATGGGCCTGACCCGCGTGATCCTCTCGCGCGAACTGTCGCTGGAAGAGATCGCCGAGATCCGCGCCGAAGTGCCGGACATGGAGCTGGAGATCTTCGTGCATGGCGCGCTGTGCATGGCCTACTCCGGCCGCTGCCTGCTGTCCGGCTACATCAACAAGCGCGATCCCAACCAGGGCACCTGCACCAACGCCTGCCGCTGGCAGTACAAAGCGGAAGAAGGCAAAGAGGACGACACCGGCAATATCGTGCACCTGCACGAGCCGATCCCGGTGCAAACCGTCGAGCCGACGCTGGGCATCGGCGCGCCGACCGACAAGGTGTTCATGCTGTCTGAAGCGCAAAAGCCAGGCGAATATATGAGCGCCTTCGAAGACGAACACGGCACCTATATCATGAACTCCAAGGATCTGCGCGCCATCCAGCACGTGGAGCGTCTGACGCAGCTCGGCGTGCACTCGCTGAAGATCGAAGGCCGCACCAAATCCTTCTACTACTGCGCCCGCACCGCCCAGGTCTACCGCCGCGCCATCGACGACGCGGCCGCCGGCAAACCCTTCGATCCGACTCTGCTTACCACGCTGGAAGGCCTGGCGCACCGTGGCTACACCGAAGGCTTCCTGCGCCGCCACGTGCACGAAGCGCAGCAGAATTACGACTACGGCTCCTCGCTCTCCGAGCGCCAGCAGTTCGTCGGCGAATTCACCGGCGTGCGCCGCGATGGCTGGGCGGAAGTCGACGTGAAGAATAAGTTCGCGCTCGGCGACAGCGTCGAGATGATGACGCCGGGCGGCAACGTGGTGTTCACCCTCGAAAGCATGCAAAATAAGAAAGGCGAGCCGATTGAGGTGGCGCCGGGCAACGGCCATATCGTTTATTTGCCGATCCCGCAGGATATCGATCTCAATTATGCGTTGCTGATCCGCAATTTGGCGGAAGAAAATAGCGCCGAGGCATAAAAATGAATCGCCGTCATTCGGCGGCGATTTTTAGCAAATATTAGAATTGGATCACATCAATGTGCGCGCAGCTTGGTTACTATCACGCTGCTTAAAACGAACAACGAAAATATTTGCATAGCAATACTAGGAACCACCTCCTTAGCCGGCCCAATCTCCCTTGGGCTGGCTTTTTCTTTATGGGTGCGCCTATTTTTTTCGCCGCGCCGATTTCCATAACTTATTCCCGTTATCCGTTTTAATAATAATAATCACGTCGCCTCGATATATAAATAACGCTACAGCGATTAATCCTCTCGTCTTTAAAACCTGGCTTATTTCCGGGTAAAATTCAGATAAATTCGCCTTGTTTCTTATTCACTGAACGCCGGGAAATAACCAGAATTAGCTGAATATTCTGATGGCCTGGTGGCGGCAGCTGGTTTATCTTGAGGCATTCTTGGTTTTCCGCCGGAGGATATCGGCAATGCCTCAACACTCACATGCGCCCGCCCTGCTTATCATCAACGGCAAAGGCGCCGGTAACGAAGAGCTGCGTCAGGCGGTCAAACGCCTGCGCGCAGAGCAAATCACGCTGCACGTGCGCGTAACCTGGGAGCACGGCGACGCCGCGCGCTATGTCGCAGAAGCCACGCAGCTCGGCGTCGGCACCGTCGTCGCCGGCGGCGGTGACGGCACCATCAACGAAGTGGCCGCCGCGCTGGTGCAACTGCCGGCGCACAACCGCCCGGCGCTGGGCATCCTGCCGCTCGGCACCGCCAACGACTTCGCCATGGCCTGCAACATCCCCCCTTCGCCGGAACAGGCGCTGCAGTTGGCGATCAAGGGCCGCTCGGTGCCGATCGATCTGGCGAAGGTCAACGGCGAGCGCTACTTCATCAACATGGCCACCGGCGGCTTCGGCACCCGCATCACCACCGAAACGCCGGAGAAGCTGAAGGCGGCTCTCGGCGGCGTGTCCTACTTCGTGCACGGCTTGCTGCGCATGGATACGCTGCAGGCCGACCGCTGTGAAATCCGCGGGCCGGACTTCCGCTGGGCCGGCGAGGCGCTGGTGATCGGCATCGGCAACGGCAAGCAGGCAGGCGGCGGCCAGGAGCTGTGCCCCAGCGCGCTGATCAACGACGGCCTGCTGCAGCTGCGCCTGCTGATCGCCGATGAGCTGCTGCCGGCGCTGGTCGCCGCCCTGTTCAACGACGAAGAGAGCAACAGCATCCTCAGCGCGGCGCTGCCGTGGCTCGAGATCGACGCGCCGCATGAGATGACCTTCAACCTCGACGGCGAACCGCTCAAGGGTCGCCATTTCCGCATCGAAGTGCTGCCGCAGGCCATCGAATGCCGCCTGCCGCCTAACTGCGCCCTGCTGGGCTGACCTTGTCGGGCGCAGCCGCTGCGCCCGACACCTTGCTGTTCCCAATCGCCCAGCAGAACACCGAGTGGTTCGAGATCGAATAATCAATCGTTTAGCGCGCCGGGGGCGATCGTCCCCGCGTATTTGGCCTCGCAAATGGCATTTCCTCTCAATCGCATCTATTGTTTGTCCTTGCCGGATCCAGTTCGGTAGTATCGCTTTACAGCTTCAATCACCGCTTTTTTACTGCGCCGGTGGTCAAAAACCCTTGCATTACCGGTGTATGAAGAAGCTTAATCGGGAGTGAATCATGACTGATATTGTGCAGTTGCTAGGAAAGGAAGCGGAAGATCTGCTGCAACACCGCTGTACCACTATCCCCGCCGAGAATCTCTACCTGCCGGGCGACGACTTCGTTGACCGCGTAATGGTCGATAACAACCGCCCCAACAGCGTGCTGCGTTCGATGCAAACCCTGTTCAACCACGGCCGCCTGGCCGGCACCGGCTACCTGTCGATCCTGCCGGTCGATCAGGGCATCGAGCACTCCGCCGCCGCCTCGTTCGCCGCCAACCCGCTGTATTTCGATCCGAAGAACATCGTCGAGCTGGCGATTGAAGCCGGCTGTAACTGCGTCGCTTCCACCTACGGCGTGCTGGCGTCGGTATCGCGCCGCTACGCGCATAAAATTCCGTTCCTGGTCAAACTCAACCACAACGAAACGCTGAGCTACCCGACCCAGTACGACCAGACCCTGTACGCCAGCGTCGAGCAGGCGTTCAACATGGGCGCGGTGGCGGTCGGCGCCACCATTTACTTCGGCTCCGAGCAGTCGCGCCGCCAGATCGAAGAGATCTCGATCGCCTTCGAGCGCGCGCATGAGCTGGGCATGGTCACCGTGTTGTGGGCCTATCTGCGCAACCCGGCATTCAACAAGGACGGCGTGGACTACCACTCCAGCGCCGATCTGACCGGCCAGGCCAACCACATCGCCGCCACCATCGGCGCCGACATCGTCAAACAGAAAATGGCGGAAAACAACGGCGGCTACCGCGCGGTGAAATTCGGCTATACCGACGATCGCGTCTACACCAAGCTGACCACCGATCACCCGATCGATCTGGTGCGCTACCAGTTAGCCAACTGCTACATGGGCCGCGCCGGGCTGATCAATTCCGGCGGCGCCGCCGGTGAGAACGATCTGCAGGAATCGGTGCGCACCGCGGTGATCAACAAACGCGCCGGCGGCATGGGCCTGATCCTGGGGCGCAAGGCGTTCAAGAAATCGATGAAAGACGGCGTGGCGCTGATCAACGCCGTGCAAGACGCCTACCTGGACAAGAAGGTCACCATCGCCTGATGTGACGGACCACCTGTCCCCAAGCCCGGTTCGCCGGGCTTTTTTATGCATCGAGGGAGGTCTTGACAAGGAAATAATGCAACCGAATGTATTTTATGAGCAAAAATAAGAGCTGGTTTTTATTTAATCCCCCTGGGCTTTTTTTATTCCAAATATGCGAAAGAGAACGACATAAATCATTAAAGATTGAAAGTTAACCTTATCAAATTTCAAATTCCCCACCTTTTCCGAAAACACAAAAACTTAGCGCATTAATAATTATTATAGTTCATTGTTATTTATGGACTTTTGACTAAATTTTACGCTAGTTAACCCACATTTTTATGGTGGTGCCATCATGAAAGTCAATATTGTAATCATCTCCCTGCTCATCCTTTCGCTATCGTCTTGCGCGCTATTTAAATCTCCGGCCTCTAGGCATGAGTTGAAACCTGGAGAAACGTATTGGTTTGACTATGACTCAACAAGAAGCAGCGCCATTTATATTCCCGCAGACTCAAATATCAAGTACTGCGTGGCTCCACCGCCTGATGTCGCGCAGTCCGTTATTGCCGCGCTGAAAGCTGAAATGAGCACGGAACAAATTCAAAAAGTCAGTGGCGATGCAGAGTTCAGCACCGCCGTAGTCGATCTGGCTCGGCGTACCACCACGGTAAATTTTATCCGCGATACGTTGTATCGCGTCTGCGAAGCCAGACTACAAGGCCCGCTCACCGCGACGGAAAAAGAAATTTTCCTGGCCGCGATAGCCGCCGCCAAAGATATGGCAATCGCTGAAAAAGACAAACAAAAGCAAGAACTGGCCCAAACGGCCGAAAGAAACGGTGCTTCCGTAGAGACAATACAAAAGATTCTCGAGCAGTAACAGAAACACGCTAACAACGGCGATTTCCGTATCCCCCCTACCCAAAGCCCGGTTCACCGGGCTTTTTTGTGCCCGCGCTCTCCCCCTCATGCCACAGACCTTCTCTTTCTTTCATTTTAAACTTTCAAAATAAAATATTTATCTTTCAAATTGTGATCTATTTAAAACAAATGGCCCAACAAAGTGACTACTGTAAGGCCCATGGCGACAGAGCCGCCGTTCGCTCCAGGCCATATCAGTCCATTACAGGAGAACATAATGATTGAGCTAATCACCCACGGCGCCGAGTGGTTTATCGGCCTGTTTCAGAAAGGCGGTGAAGTGTTTGTCGGCATGGTGACCGGCATTTTACCTTTGTTGATCAGCCTGTTGGTTATCATGAACGCGCTGATCAAATTTGTTGGCCAGGAACGTATCGAACGATTGGCGCAGCGCTGCGCGGGCAACCCCGTGTCGCGTTATCTGCTGCTGCCGCTGATCGGCACCTTTGTCTTCTGCAACCCGATGACCCTCAGCCTGGGGCGCTTCATGCCGGAGAAATACAAGCCGAGCTACTACGCGGCGGCCTCCTACAGCTGCCACTCGATGAACGGCCTGTTCCCGCACATCAATCCGGGCGAACTGTTCGTTTACCTCGGCATCGCCAGCGGCCTGACCACCCTCGGCCTGCCGCTCGGCCCGCTGGCGGTGAGTTATTTCCTGGTGGGGCTGTTCACCAACTTCTTCCGCGGCTGGGTCACCGATCTCACCACCAGCCTGTTCGAACGCAAGATGGGCATCCGTCTGGATCGCCAGGTGCAACTTTAATTCGTGGAGTGCAGCATGAGTGCTTATATCCGTATTGAAAAAGGCGCCAGCGGCTGGGGCGGCCCCCTGGAGCTGCCGATAGAGCCCGGCAAGAAAGTGGTGTACATCACCGCCGGCACCCGACCTTCGATCGTCGATCGCCTCAGCGAATTGACCGGCTGGCCGGCCGTCGACGGCTTCAAAGAAGGTGAACCGCCGGCGGAAGAGATCGGGGTGGCGGTGATCGACTGCGGCGGCACCCTGCGCTGCGGCCTGTACCCGAAACGCCGCATTCCGACGGTCAACATCCACGCCACCGGCCAGTCCGGCCCGCTGGCGCAGTTTATCCTCGAAGACATCTATGTCTCCGGCGTGCGCGACCACAACATCAGCCGAATCGAAGCGGCAGATAGCCAACCCGCCGCCACCGTTGCAGCGCCGCCCAAGGCGCGCGACTACGACACCAGCAAGAAGATCACCGAGCAAAGCGACGGGCTGCTGGCGAAGGTCGGCATGGGCATGGGATCGGTGGTGGCGGTGTTCTTCCAGGCCGGGCGCGACACCATCGACACCGTGCTGAAGACCATCCTGCCGTTTATGGCGTTCGTCTCGGCCTTGATCGGCATCATCATGGCCTCCGGCCTCGGGGACTTTATCGCTCACGGCCTGACGCCGCTGGCCAACAGCCCGATCGGCCTGGTGACGCTGGCGCTGATCTGCTCATTCCCGCTGCTGTCGCCGTTCCTCGGCCCCGGCGCGGTCATCGCCCAGGTGATCGGCGTGCTGGTCGGGGTGCAGATCGGCCTCGGCCATATTCCGCCGCAGCTGGCGCTGCCAGCGCTGTTCGCCATCAACGCGCAGGCCGCCTGCGACTTCATTCCGGTCGGCCTGTCGCTGGCGGAAGCCAAGCAGGACACCGTGCGGGTCGGCGTGCCTTCGGTGCTGGTCGGCCGCTTCCTTACCGGCGCGCCGACGGTGTTGATCGCCTGGGCCGCCTCGGCCTTCATTTATCAATAAGCTGATTTCCTGGGAGACGTTTATGCACACCATTTTTCACACCACCATCACGCAGATCGGCGGCTGCGCCCGCGACGCGTTGCTGGACAACATGCTGATCACCTTCCGTGAAGGCGCCCCGGCGGATATCGAAGAGTTCTGCTTCATCCACCGCCACGGCGCGACCGCCGGCGAGCTGCAGGTCGGCGGCGTGATGGAACTGGCGCAGCGGCGCTACGCCATCACCGCCGTCGGCAGCGTCGCCACGCAGAATCTGCGCGAGCTGGGCCACATCACCGTGCGCTTCGACGGCGAAGCCGAAGCCGAATTCCCCGGCTCGATCCACGTATCCGGCCCGACGCCGACCGATATCCCGTTGGGCAGCACGCTGTCATTTATCGCATAAGGAGTAGACCATGTCTGAAGTAGCTGTAGTGATTGGCGGCGGCCAAACGTTAGGCGCCTTTTTGTCCCACGGGCTGGCGCAGGCCGGTTATCGGGTGGCGGTGGCCGATCTGAACGCCGACAATGCCAATCAGGTGGCACAGCAGATCAACGAAGCGTTTGGCGCGGGCAGCGCCTGCGGTTTTCAGGCCGACGCCACCGACGAGCAGAGCGTGATGGCGCTGGCGGCGGCGGTTGACCGGGCGTTCGGCCAGGCCAACCTGCTGGTGTACAGCGCCGGCATCGCCAAGGCGGCGCCGATCACCGATTTCCCACTGGGCGACTTCGATCGCTCGCTGCAGGTGAACCTGGTGGGTTATTTCCTCTGCGCCCGCGAGTTCTCGCGCCTGATGATCCGCGACGGCATCGCCGGGCGCATCATTCAGATCAACTCCAAGTCCGGCAAGGTCGGCAGCAAGCACAACTCCGGCTACAGCGCCGCCAAGTTCGGCGGCGTGGGGCTGACGCAGTCGCTGGCGCTCGATCTGGCGGAGTACGGCATTACCGTGCATTCGCTGATGCTCGGCAACCTGCTGAAGTCGCCAATGTTCCAGTCGCTGCTGCCGCAGTACGCGCAAAAACTGGGCATCGCGCCGGACCAGGTGGAGCAGTACTACATCGACAAGGTGCCGCTGAAGCGCGGCTGCGACTACCAGGACGTGCTGAACACCCTGCTGTTCTACGCCAGCGACAAGGCCTCTTACTGCACCGGCCAATCGATCAACATCACCGGCGGCCAGGTGATGTTCTGACGCCATCGATGCCCCCTTCGGCGGAAGGGGGCCTAAGGAGAACCCCATGACTCAAGCTCTGATCGCCTTCGCGCTGCTGGCCTGGCTGCTGCAAATCGCCTTCGGCTGGTGGCAACTGCAGCGCTTCAACCGCGCCTTCGACGGCCTGTGCCGGCTGGGCGCCGTCGGCGTCGGCCGTTCCGGCGGCCGCTTCCGCCCGCGAGTGGTGCTGGCGCTGGCCTTCGACGCCGATCGGCGGGTGTGCGGCAGCCTGTTGCTGCGCGGCCTGACCGTTTTCGCCAGGCCCCGCCCGCTGCCTCGATTGCACGGTTTGCATCAGCGGGATTTGCGCCCGGATGTGATCTTCCCCGAGGATCGCGCATGCCAGTCTGCACTATCGTTAGCGATTGAACCCAAATCGTGATATTTTCACATTAAAAGACATTACCTTTCATAGTGAATTATTCAGCGAGGGGAAATGCCCAACTCTTGTGAACGGGAATCGCGATGAAACCAAAGCAGCGGCAGGCCGCTATCCTTGAATATCTGCAGCGGCACGGCAAAACGGCAGTGGATGCCCTGGCCGAGCATTTCTCCACCACCGGCACCACCATCCGCAAGGATCTCACCCTGCTGGAAGAAGAAGGCGAGGTGATCCGCACCTACGGCGGCGTGGTGCTCAGCCGCGACGACGGCGATCAGCCGATCGACCGCAAAACCCATATCAACACCGAGAAAAAACGCCACATCGCCAGCGCCGCCGTGGCGCTGATCGCCGACGGCGACTCGCTGATCTTCGACGCCGGCAGCACGGTGCTGCAGATGGTGCCGCACCTGGCGCAGTTCAATAACATCACGGTGATGACCAACAGCCTGACCATCGTCAACGCGCTGGTGGAGCTGGACAACGATCAGACCATCCTGATGCCGGGCGGCACCTACCGCAAAAAATCGGCCTCGTTCCACGGCAGCCTGGCCGAATCGGCGTTTCAGCAGTTCAGCTTCGACAAGCTGTTTATCGGCGCGGACGGCGTCGATCTCAACGCCGGCGTCACCACCTTCAACGAAGTGCACAACGTCAGCAAAGCGATGTGCGAAGCCGCCGGCCGCATTATTCTGTTGGTAGATTCCTCGAAATTCGGCCGCAAGAGCCCGAACGTGGTGTGCGAACTCAGCGCCGTCGACACGCTGATCACCGACCGAGACATCAACCCCGATTACCTCGCCGCGCTGCAGGCGAAAGGCATCAATATCCTTCTGGTAGGAGACCCTGATGAGTAACGCCAACGCCCTGCTCGCCTTCGCCCGCGAAACGCTGGAGATCGAGCTGACCGAAGCGCAACGCCTGCTGGCGCGCCTGGACGACAACTTCGTCTGCGCCTGCGAACTGCTGCTGAACTGCCGTGGCAAAGCGGTGATTTCCGGCATCGGCAAGTCCGGCCATATCGGCAAGAAAATCGCCGCCTCGCTGGCCAGCACCGGCACGCCGTCGTTCTTCGTGCACCCGGCGGAGGCGCTGCACGGCGATCTCGGCATGATCGGCGCCGACGACGTGGTGGTGTTCATCTCCTACTCCGGCCGCGCCAAAGAGCTGGATCTGATCCTGCCGCTGCTGGCGGAGAACGGCATTCCGGTAATCGCCGTCACCGGCGGCAAAGAGTCGCCGCTGGCGCAGGCCGCCGCCTGCGTGCTGGATATCGGCGTCGAGCGCGAAGCCTGCCCGATGGGGCTGGCGCCGACCTCCAGCGCGGTCAACACGCTGATGATGGGCGATGCCTTGGCGATGGCGCTGATGCGCCAGCGCGGTTTCAACGCGGAAGATTTCGCCCGCTCGCACCCGGGCGGCAGCCTGGGGGCGCGCCTGTTGAACCGCGTGCATCACCTGATGCGCACCGGCGATCGCCTGCCGCGCGTGAGCGAAAGCGCCAACGTGATGGAAGCGATGCTGGAGCTGAGCCGCACCGGGCTCGGGTTAGTGGCGGTCTGCGACGCGCAACAACGGGTGGTGGGCGTGTTTACCGACGGCGACCTGCGCCGCTGGCTGGTGAAGGGCAACAGCCTGCAGGATCCGCTCAGCCCGGCGATCACCCGCCCCGGCTATCGGCTGCCGGAGCAGTGGCGCGCCGGCGAGGCGCTGGAAGCGCTGCACGAACAGCACATCAGCGCGGCCCCGGTGGTCGATATGGACGGCGTGCTGGTAGGGGCGCTCAACCTGCACGATCTGCATCAGGCCGGCATCGGCTGATCAACGCCGGGGGCGCCGTCACCGGCGCCCCCGGTCAGATCATTTCCAGTCGGGATTGTTCTCGAACTGTTGCTTCAGCAGCGCTTTCATGTCGTCATCCGGCTTGCCGAGCCACTGATACTTGGCGTATTTCTTCGGATGGTCGACGGCTTCCGGCCGGTCTTCCACCGCCACTCGCACGCCCCAGGCCTGGGATTTGTCCGCGCTGAACGCCACGATCAAAAAGTTGTTGCCGCAGTCGTGCGGTTTGCACAGATTGCCGACCAGATACTCTTTGCCCTTCCAGCTCAGGTTCTGCGCCGGCGTCGAGGTGCCGACGCCCTTGCGCGCCCAGCCCGGCATCCGCGCCTGGCCTTTCACCATGTTTTGCCAGCTGGCCTGATACCCCGGCTGCTGAATCAAATCCGACGTGGTGACGATCTGCTGAGCAAAGCTGCCCGCGCTGAAGCTGAGCAGTGCGCCGAAGAGGGCGCAACGCAGCGCCTGGTGTCCCGTCATAGTCCTTCTCCCTAGGTTAAATCAGGTTTCGCCCGTCAAACCGGGCCTGAACTAGTCAGACCACGGTTGCGGCAAAAAGTTGACTCACCACCAGGCGTGGAAATGATGCACCGGCCCGATGCCGTGCCCCACTTCCAGCGTGTCCGCCTGTTGCAGTGCTTGTTGCAGGTAGTCCTTGGCGGCGGTTACCGTAGCCGCCCAGTCGGCATGGCGCGGCCGTAGCGCCGCCAGCGCGGCCGAGAGCGTGCAACCGGTGCCGTGGGTGTGGCGGGTGGCGACGCGCGGCGCGGTAAAGCGCTGCTCGCCTTCTGCGGTAAACAGCCAGTCCGGGCTCTCGCTTTCGCTCAGGTGGCCGCCCTTCATCAGCACCGCCCGGCAGCCCATCGCCAGCAGCGCTCGCCCCTGCTCGCGCATCTGCGCTTCATCTTCCGCCGGCGCGCACGCCAGCAGCGCCGCCGCTTCCGGCAGGTTCGGCGTAATGATCGACACCAGCGGCAACAGCTCGCGCCGAATAGACGCCACCGCCTCCGGCGCCAGCAACGGATCGCCGCTTTTCGCCAGCATCACGGTGTCCAGCACCACGAATTCCGGCCGGTAATGGCGCAGCCGTTCGGCCACCGCCTGCACGATGTCGGCGTTGGCCAGCATGCCGATCTTGACGCTGTCGATGCGCACGTCGCTGAACACCGAGTCCAGCTGCGCGGCGACGAACGCCGGATCGATGTAATACACCGACTGCACGCCGCGGGTATTCTGCGCCACCAGCGCGGTGATCACCGAGGTGCCGTAGGCGCCGAGCGCAGAAAAGGCCTTCAAATCGGCCTGAATGCCGGCGCCGCCGCTGGGATCGGTGCCGGCGATGGTCAGCGCGTTAATGCGTTTCATCACAGATCCTCCCCGCGCAGCTGATACAGGGAATCGAGGAACGCCGGCGTAAAGCTGCCCGGCCCGCCGGCCTGCCTGGCCGCGAGACCGCCGCAGTGGGACATCACCCGGCAGGCGGTCGCCACGTTGTCCAGGCGATCGCCCGGCAGGGCGCAAAACGCCGCCGCCACCGCCGACAGCGCGCAGCCGGTGCCCACCACCCGCGTCATCAGCGGGGAACCGCCTTCGATCGCCCAATCGCGTTGGCCGTCGGTGACGTAATCCACCGCGCCGGTGACCGCCACCACCGCGCCACTGCGCTGCGCCAGCTCACGCGCGGCGGGCAATGCCGCCAGCGAATCGTCGCCGCTGTCCACGCCGCGGCCGCTGGCCAGCAACCCGCTGAGCGCCATGATTTCCGAGGCGTTGCCGCGTATCGCCGCCGGTTTCTCGTCCAGCAGCTGTTTAGCAAAGGCGGTGCGGTAGGAGAGCGCGCCGACCGCCACCGGATCCAGCGTCCAGGGCTTACCGGCCTGATTGGCCGCGGCCACCGCCGCCCGCATCGATTCGGCGCGCAGCGCATTGAGGGTACCGACGTTGATCAGCAGGCCGTCGGCCAGCGCGCTGAACTGCGCCGCCTCTTGCGGCTCCACCACCATCGCCGGGGAGGCACCGAGCGCCAATAGCACGTTGGCGGTCAGCGATTGCACCACTTCGTTGGTCAGGCAGTGGATCAGCGGAGGCCGCTGTTGGAATTGGGTCAGACAGGCCGCGGCGCGCGCGCCGGGTAGTGCATCAGGTCGAGCGATCATATTCCTCCCAACCGGCGTTCAAGAAGGCGGCGCCGGCTGGGCGGCCGTGACTTCCCTACGCTGGCATTATCCAGATCAGGTAATACGGGTATTTCTCAGCCTTCACGTAGAAGGGCACCCCGAGTCATGAAAATCAATAGGTTGTGATCAACGTTGCGTTAATCCCTGCAGGGGATCATGCCAGCGGCGGCGCGGACAAACAAGCGAATAAATTGGCTCGCGCCTAAGCGATGTTCCCCTCTTTTCCCGCCAGATACAGGCTCAGCACGCCGGGCAGCTCCGCCAGCGTGAACGCCACGCTCTGCGGCGCTGTCTTGAAGATATGGTGCAGCGTGCCGGCCACCAGGCTTTGCAACAGCCGGGTTTGCTGCAGGATCTCCGCTTCGGCGGTTTCGGGGCGGCGCAGCTGCAGCACTCTGGCGATCAGCGCCAGGAAGCTGGACTTTTCGTCCGGGAGGTTCATTTCCCGCATCACCGGCAGGTAGTCGGTGTGCTCGCGCAGGTACTGCGCATAGGGTGAAAACAGCCGCTGGATTACCTCTTCAGCGGAGAGGCGCCGCCACTCGTCGTCACTGGCCAACGCCATGTCGCGGATCAGCGCCTCGACCGACTCGGTATGCCGATCCGCCAGCGCCTTGATCACTGCGTGACGATCGGGAAAGAAGTGATACATCGAGCCGATGGAGGTTTTGGCGTGCTTGGCGAGCCGCTGCATGCTGAGCGCCGCCAGCCCGTCCTGCGCCACGATCGCCGCCGCCGAATCCAGAATGGTTTGTACGCGTTGCCGCCCTCTTTCCTGCTGCGGCTCTCGCCCGGTGATGTGTTCGTCGATTTGCATATTCGTTTCTGCCCGCTGTCATCAACGCATTATACCCATTTGCCGCCGCGAAGGCAGGGCGACACAAAAAACTAGATCAATACCTCTAGTTTAGAGTAGAGTATTTATTCTAGTTTACCCTGACGCAAGCGTGGGGAAGACAAACAGTGACCTCACTCACTGAAAAAGAGTCATTTCATTCGGCCCGTCGCCCAAGCCAATCGCCAGAGAATGCCCTATGCCCGACAAAAAACTGCTTATCACCTGCCTGACCGCGCTGTTGCTCACCGGGTGCTCGCCGGCACCGTCGATAGTGGTGTTCGGCGCTTCGTTCCCCGACTGGCTGTTTTGCCTGTGCGGCGGCGTGGCGGGCATGGTGGCGATCCACCTGCTGCTGCGCACCCCGGAAAAACGCGCCTGGCTGGCGCCGCAGCTGCTGACGTATCCGGCGCTGACTGCGCTGATCGCCATGCTGATTTGGTTACTGGTTTTCCCCCACTGAGACTGACGCCATGACCCAACCACAAATCTCCAACAAGCGCAGACTGCTGGTGCTTACCATCCTGGCGTTGACGCTCATCGTGGCCGCCGTCGTCGTCTGGCGGGTGGAAAACGCCCCCACTACCGACGATGCCTACGCCTATGCCGACACCATCGACGTAGTGCCGGAGGTGAACGGCCGCATCGTCGAGATGCCGATCCGCGACAACCAGGAAGTGCGGCAAGGCGATCTGCTGTTCCGCATCGATCCGCGCCCTTACCAGGACGCGCTGGCGGCCAGCGAAGCGCGCCTGATCACTCTGAATGAGCAGATCAAGCTGACGCAGCGTTCGGTCAACGCGCAGCAGTACAACGCCGAATCGATGAACGCCATCGTCAAACGCTCGCAGGCGCTGGTGGCGCAGGCGACCGACACCCTTAACCGCCGGCAGAAGCTGCTCGGCAAGAACTACGTTTCGGCAGAAGAAGTGGAAACCGCCCGCACCTCTCAGCGCTCGGCGCAGGCGGAGCTGCAGGCCGCATTGCTGCAGGCGAAACAGGCGGAAGCCGCCGTCAGCGGCGTCGAAGCCCTGGTCGCGCAGCGCGCCGAAGTGCAGGCCGACATCGCCATCGCCAAGCTGAATCTGGAATTTACCGAGGTGCGAGCGCCATTCGACGGCCGCATCGCCTCGCTGAAAACCACCGTCGGCCAATATGCCTCCAGTGCCAAACCGGTGTTCACGCTGATTGACACCCGCCGCTGGTACGTAGTCGCCAACTTCCGCGAAACCGACCTGAAAGGCGTGCACCCTGGCGTGCCGGCCACGCTGTATTTAATGAGCGACGCCGGCCAGACATTCAGCGGCAAGGTGGAGTCGGTCAGTTACGGCGTACAGCCCGACGACGGCGGCACCGTGCTGGGCGGGCTGCCCAACGTGTCGCGCAACATCAACTGGGTGCACGTTTCGCAGCGCTTCCCGGTCAAGATCGCCGTAGAGGCTCCCAACCCGGCGCTGTTCCGCGTGGGTGCTTCGGCGGTGGCGAAGCTGAACCTGCGCCATGAAGAGTAAAACGATGTCTCGCGGCTGGCTGTCCCGGTTGATCGACGAGCTGCGCCCTTCGGACAGCCGCATCAACCTGGTGATCCGCGCCCTGCTCTCCAGCGCGATCGCCATCGTGATCTCGCAGACGCTGCAGGTGCCGTGGCTGGCGCTATCGCTGATCGCTGTCTTCTTTATCACGCAGTCCAATATCGTGATCACCCGCGCGATCGGTATCCTGTTTTTCGTCAGCTCCACGCTGGCAATCGGCGCCGCTATCCTGGTGCTGAAGTTCACCTACGACTACCCGATGCTGCGCATTCTGCTCTCCAGCGCGCTGTTTTTCCTCAGCGTGTTCCTGATGCGGGTGACCAAGGTCGGAGTGCTGTTCTTTCTGATGGCGCTGGTGGTGATCTACACGCAAAGCTTTGTCGATCTCACTCCGCAGGCGGAAGTGGTGATACGGCTGGTGCTGTGGGTATGGGTGGCGATCAACTACGCCATTCTGCTCACTCTGATCGTCAATACCCTACTGCTGCCGGCCGAACCGCTGAAGCAGCTAAAGGGCCGGATGATCGCGGTGTTGGACGAAACCCGCGCTATGTTGGCCCACGGCGGCGAGACGCGCGATCTGAGCGCCATCTCGCAGCACGCCACCGAGCTGCATAAGCTGCTGCGCTTCTCGGTGATGCGCAGCGATCGCTGCCGCGCCAACGAGCCCGGTTATCTGGCGCTGATCACCCTGGTGTTGCAGCTCAATATCCTGGCCTACCAGCTGCCGCCGGCTTTCGGCACGGCCGCACGTAAATTGGCGCAAGAGATAGATGCCGCCTGCCGAGCACTGCAAACCGCGATAAGCCACGACAGCGCGCTGCGATTTTCCGTCGCGATCGCCGGCAGCGACGATCCGCAAGTGCCGGCGCCGCTCAATGAAATGGCCGGCCTCCTGCAGGTCTACGCCAACCGCAGCGACTACGCCGACGCCCTGCAGGCCGCGCCGCCGCCGAAAGTGCCCTTCTTTACCCCCGACGCCCTGACCAACCCGGTTTACATCCAGTTTTCGTTGAAAACGCTGCTGACCGTGTTGGTGGCCTACGTGTTTTATACCGCCGTCGATTGGTCCGGCATTCATACCATTATGCTGAGCTGCCTGATCGTGGCGCAGCCCAGCCTTGGTGCCACGCAGCGGCGGGCGCGGCTGCGTCTTGGCGGCGCGGCGATCGGCAGCCTGCTGGCGCTGATCTCGGTGGTGTGGATCATGCCTCACCTCGACAGCCTCGTCGGCTTGCTGCTGCTGACGCTGCCGGTGATCGCCCTCTCCGCCTGGATCGCCGCCGGCTCCGAGAAGATAAGCTATGCCGGGGTACAGATCCTGTTCACCTTTTCCCTGGCGCTGCTGGAAAGCTTCGGCCCGGTCACCGAGCTGACCGAGATCCGCGATCGCCTGATCGGCATCGTGCTGGGGGTAGGGTTCGCCACCTTCATTCACGCCACGCTGTGGCCGGAATACGAAGGGGAGTCGCTGCGGCAGCAGGTTGCCACCGTGCTGCAGGAACTGGCGCGCTTCCTCGGCGGCGAGAACACAAACGCCATCGGCATCTGGCAAAAGATCGAGGGCTGCGAAGCGGTGGTGGCCCGGGTGACGCTGGAGCCTACCTGGCAGTTGGCGGATGATAACCATGAAAGCTTCACCCGGCATATCCAACTGATCTTCAACCAGACGCGCAGCCTGTTGCTGACCAGCGAAAAGCTCAACACCTATCTGGCGGGCAGCGGCGCCGCGCTGTCCGAGCAGGAACACGAGGCGCAGCAAGAGGTGCAACGCCAGGGCGGGCACGTTCTCGCCGGGTATGCGGCGCAGCTTGCCAGCGCACCGCAAGCGCTGCGGGCGCCCGACTTTCATCCACCGCTGGCCGCCCTGCATGCCGACACCGTTCGCCACCTGGCTCAGGAGTTAAGCGACGGGCTCAATCGCCTGCCCGCCTGGGGTGACGCCTAGCATTTTCCGTTTGTGGCCGTGCACGCCCGGCGCAATGCGCTATAGTGAGCACAAACCACCGGGAGATGCCATGCAGATAAGACCCTACCAAGAGACCGATCGCCCCTTCCTGCGCACGCTGTACCTGGCGTCGCGCAAGGCGGCGTTCGGCTGGCGCGATACCTCAAACTATCAGTTGGAAGATTTCGACGGCGCGACGCTGGGCGAAGCGATTTGGGTGGCGGAAGACGGCGGCGTACTGCTGGGATTCGTCTCCATCTACCGCGAAGACAACTTCATTCATAACCTGTATGTCGATCCCCATCAGCCGCCGCGCGGCGTCGGCAGTGCGCTGCTGCAGGCGGCGGAAGCTACCTTCACCGCCACCGGCTCGCTGAAATGCCTGGTGAAGAATGAAAAGGCACTGGCGTTCTACCGCAAACACGGCTGGCGCATCATCTCTACCGGCAACGCCGGCGAGGAAGATTATTACCTGCTGCATTCGCCGGCCCGCTAACGCCGCCTTTCCCGTCACAGAACTTATTAATGATAATGGATTTCATTATCATTTAAGCATACCCTTCCTTGTCTCTCTCAATGAACTTTGCAAGGAAGGTTATGCAACATCAAACGGATACTCGCTTCCCCGATGCCGCGGCGGCGGACTACGATCGCCGTATTCTGACCCTGGTGCCCGGCTATCAGTTTGCTCAGGCGCTGCTGACGGCGACGCTCGCGCAGACGCTGCCGAATAACGCCACGCTGTTGCTGGCCGGTTGCGGCACCGGCAGTGAACTGGAGGCGCTGGCCGCCGCCAACGCCAGCTGGCGTTTCAGCGCAGTGGAACCCTCCGCCGGCATGCTGGCGGCCGCGCGCGCCAAGGCCGAAGCCGCGGGTTACGCACAACGGGTGAGCTTCCAGCCCACCTTGCTGCAACAAGCGCCGCAAACCCGCCACAACGCGGCGGTGTGCTCATTGGTGCTGCACTTTATCGCCGACGATGGCGCCAAACTGGACTTCCTGCAGCAGCTGGCACAGCGCCTCTCTCCCGCCGCACCGCTGCTGCTGTTCGACTATCAACCGGATGGCCTGCCCGCCAGCCACTACCAACACTGGCTGCAAAGCGCCGGGCATTCCGCGGCGCAGGCGCAGGAGGTGATCGAACGCACCCGCCGCAACTGGCACCCGATGGCGGCGGCGCGCAGCCGTCTCCTTCTGGCGGAAAGCGGCTTCACCGCGCCTCAGCAGTTGTGCGGTGCGCTGGGCTTCCAGCTTTCACTGCTCCACCGCCGCCGCTGAGGGCGGCATGCCGCGCAGCGTCAGCCGCCAAAACAGCAACGCGCTTAGGCTGACGCCCGCCCCCAGCCAGCAGACGCCGCTCCAGCCCGCCCAGGCATACATATGGGTGCCGGCAAAGGCGCCCAACCCGCTACCGACGGAGTAAAACAGCATGTAGCAGCCCACCAGCCTGCTGTGCGACTGCGGGTGCGCGCTGAAGATCATGCTCTGGTTCAGCACGTGGATCGCCTGGCCCGCCAGATCCAGCAGCACAATGCCCGCCACCAGCCAAACCAGGCCGCTGCCGAGCAAACCGAGCGGCAGCCAGGCCAGCGTCAACAGCAGCAGACACACGCCGCTGGCCGCCTGCCCCAGCCCGCGATCCGCCAGATGCCCGGCGCGCACCGCCGCCAGCGCGCCCACCGCGCCGACCAGGCCGAACGCCCCGACCGCGGCATGGGTGAAGTTGAACGGCGCCTGGCTCAGCGGCAACACCAGCGAACTCCAAAAGAGGCTGAAAGCGCCGAACATCAGCAGCGCCAACATGCCGCGAATTTGCAGCGTGCGGTCATGCAGCAGCAGGGTCAGCATTGAACGCAGCAGCGCGGGATAACTCAGCGCGCTGGGAGCGGTGCGCGGCGCAGGTAGCAGACGCGACAGGATCGGCAGCAATACCAGCGTCACCCCGGCAGAGAAGAAGTACACCGTGCGCCAGCCGCCGACGTCCGCCAGTGCGCCGGACAGGGTGCGCGCCAGCAGCAACCCCAACACCACTCCGCCCTGCGCCGCGCCGACCACCCGCCCGCGCTCCTGCGGCGCCGCCAGTGCTGCGGCGAAAGCGATCAGCCCCTGCGTCATGGCGGTGCCCAATAAGCCTACCAGCAACATCCCCGCCAGCAGCCAGGGCGCGCTGTGCGCCCAGCCCACCAGCAGCAGCGCGCCGATCAGCCCCAGCTGTTGCCCCGCCAGCAACCAATGCCGGTTCAGCCGATCCCCGAGCGGCACCACCAACAGCAGCGCCAGCGCGCAGCCCAGTTGGGTCACGGTGATCACCATGCCGACCGCCGCCAGGCTGATGGAAAAATCATGGGCGATGGCGTCCAGCAGCGGCTGCGCATAGTAAACGTTGGCCACGCTAAAGGCGCTGGCGGCGGCCAGCAGCAGCACCAGAGGGGCCGGCAGGCGCCCCAGCGCCGCACAGGGGGGATCCAGCAGTTTGTCGCTCATCGCATACCTCAATCTGGTTTCATTATTAAACCCAATGAACTTTAGGCGCAGAGGTTTTATAATGCAACCAGAATGTGCAGCTGGAGATAACCGTCGTGAAACGTAAAAGCCTGGAAGACGCGCCGTGCCCGGTGGCGCGCACGCTGGATGTGATTGGCGACTGGTGGTCGCTGCTGATCGTGCGTGACGCCTTCGACGGCGTCACCCGCTTCAGCGAATTTCAAAAAGGGCTGGGGATGGCGAAGAACATCCTTGCCACCCGTCTGCGCGCGCTGGTGACGCACGGCGTGCTGGAAATCGTGCCCGCCGCAGACGGCAGCGCCTATCAGGAGTATGTGCTGACCGAGAAAGGCCGCGCGCTGTTTCCGGTGATCGTCGGCCTGCGCCAGTGGGGGGAAGATCATCTGTTCACCGAGGGAGAAGCGCACTCAACGCTGGTTGAAAGCGACAGCGGCCGCCCCGTCCCGCGCCTGACGCCGATCGGCAGCGCCGGGCAGACGCTCACCCCGCTGAATACCCGGGTGGTGAAGGTATGAATAGTCTCAATAAGGCCTGCGTTACCTTGAGCTATTACATCTATTCTCTAACAGCTTCCGCAATCCCCTGCAGGTAATGTATAGTCCGCGTTTTACGGAGATCCCATGCTGACTAACTCATCCATTCGTCTGAACAAATATATTAGCGAGAGCGGTATCTGCTCACGCCGCGACGCCGATCGATACATCGAACAGGGCAACGTTTTCATCAACGGTAAACGCGCCACCGTTGGCGCTCAGGTATTTGCCGGCGATGTGGTGAAGGTTAACGGTCAGCTGATCGAACCGCGCAATGAAGAAGATCTGGTGCTGATCGCGCTGAACAAGCCGGTCGGCATCGTCACCACCACCGAAGACGGCGAGCGCGACAACATCGCCGACTTCGTCAACCACAGCAAACGCATTTTCCCGATCGGCCGCTTGGACAAGGATTCGCAGGGGCTGATCTTTCTGACCAACCACGGTGACCTGGTCAACAAGATCCTGCGCGCCGGCAACAATCACGAGAAAGAGTATCTGGTGACGGTCAACAAGCCGGTGACCGACGAGTTTATTCGCGGCATGGGCGCCGGCGTGCCGATGCTGGGCACGGTGACCAAAAAGTGCAAGGTGAAGAAAGAGGCGCCTTTCGTGTTCCGCATCACGCTGGTGCAGGGGCTGAACCGCCAGATCCGCCGCATGTGCGAACACTTCGGCTACGAGGTCACCAAGCTGGAACGCACGCGCATCATGAACGTCAGCCTGAAAGGCTTGCCGCTGGGCGAATGGCGCGATCTGACCGATGACGAGCTGATCGAGCTGTTCAAACTGATTGAAGGCTCCTCGTCCGAGGCCAAGCCGGCGAAGAAGGCCCCGGCCAAATCCGCCGCGGCGAAAAAACCGAGTGCCGGCGGCCCCAAAAGCGCCGACAAAGCCGCTGCGCCGGCCGGCCGCAAGCGCTTTACCCAGCCAGGGCGCAAGAAAAAAGGGCGTTAACCCCCCGCTCACGCTTCTCGCCAAGCCCGCCGTTGCGCGGGCTTTTTCATCATAAAAGTCAGCCACAGGCCGCCACTGAGTTCTCACCATAAAAAAGGCCCGCATCAAGCGGGCCAGTCAGTACCAGAGAAGTCTAGAGGAAGAATCAGAACGACCAGCGCAGGTTGGCGTTGACCGAATTAACGCGGGTATCGGCGCCGAATTGCCCCTGATAGCCGACATCCAGCGTCGCGGCGCGCGACAGTTTCACGCTCACGCCGATATCGCCCACCATCACGTTGTCATCCACGGCCTGGCCCTGAGTGACGAACGCGTCGCTGCCGGCAAACGCCATGCGCGATGAGGTGTTCTTATCGCCGTAGGCGTGCTGCCAGCCGAGCGAGCCGTAGAGGCTGACGTTCTTCGGCAGTTCGGTCACACCGCGCACCCCGAGCGTGGAGTAGAAGGTGTTCATCGTTTCATTGCGCACGCTCAGCGCCGCCGCGCCACCCGACTCCTGGAAGCTGTCGGTATGCAGACGGATGTAGCTCAGGTTGATGAACGGTTCGACGTTCATCTCCGGCTGGCCGAAACGGTAACCCGCTTCGGTGAACGCCAGCAGCGAGTTGGCATCGTAGTCCGACTTCAGCCGATCCGAGAAGCCGCTGAAATCGACGTTGCGCTTGCCTTCGATCTTGTGCCAGGTGTAACCCAGCGCGCCGCGCAGCGAGAACGCATCCTGCTGCCCCGCCGCATACAGGCCGAGGTGGTAGTTGTCGGTATCGGCCTTGGAACGGCGGCTGTCGACGTCGTAGTCGCCGCGGCTGTAACCGAAGTAGCCGCCGATGCGCACGTTATGGTCCGCCAGCTTGCGATCCGCCCCCAACAGGAAGCCGGTGGTGTTGCCATCCAGCTTGCCCACGTTGCCGTTGCCGCTGTTTCTGCCCCAGGAACTGAAGGTCTGCCCCCAGACGCCGCTGTTTTGCGCCTGCGCCGGTTGCACCAGCGACATCGCCAACGGCGGTATCGGCAGGCTGTCGTTGTCGAACAGGCGCAGCATGCGCTGGTTTAGCACGTTGAACAGCTGGGTGCTGCCGGCGATCAGGTTAGACTGCATCGACGGATAGACTTCGCCGGACAGCTGATTGAACGCCTCGCGCGCTTCCGGCGCACTCAGCAGCAGCAGCGAGTTGTACAGCGCCAGCGAAGGGCCGCTCTGCGTCAGCGTCGAGAGCGCGCCGGCGGTATTCCACTGGTTGCCGCTCTCGGCCACCGTTTGGAAAATGCCCGGCTTGCCGCTGCCTGGGTTCTCGCCCCCCGGATTTTCACCGCCTGGGTTTTCCCCGCCCGGGTTCTCGCCCCCTGGATTCTCACCGCCTGGGTTTTCTCCGCCCGGATTCTCGCCCCCTGGATTCTCACCGCCTGGGTTTTCTCCACCCGGGTTTTCGCCCCCTGGATTTTCACCGCCCGTGTCTTTCTGCGCGATGGTCAGATCCACGGCGTTGGCGCTGTGATTCAGCGCTACATCGAGGAAGGCAGACTTGGAGACCGCCGCCGCGAACTGGCCGTCAATGCCGCCGTCCGAGGTCAGAATGCGATAGCTTTGGCCGGTTTTATAGCTGGTTTGCGGATCCAGAGCCGTAACCTGCACCTTGGCCCGATCGCTGATGGTGGTTTTGCCCGCCACCAGCAACTGGTCGCTGCGGCCGTCGCCGGCGATATCGACGTCGTAGAAGGATTCGCCGATAAAGTTCAGGTAGCGTTTCAGCGTCAGCGTGCCGATATTGCCGTCGCCGGGCGAGATATGGCCGCCGGACTGGATCTCGGTCTGGCCCAGCGTGCCGTTGCCGCCCAATGTGCCGCCGGCCTTGATCGACGCGGCGCTGCTGTAGCCCTGCCCGTTATTGACGTCGGAACCCGCCGTCGCGTTGAGGATCAGCGTGCCGCCGTTCTCTGCGCTGAGGGTTTGGATCTCGAAGATGTCGTCTTCTTTCTGGGTATTGATGTCGCTGGCGATGATGAGCTTGCCGCCGCGCGCGGTGACGTTCGCCTGCAGCTCAGAGAGATCGCCGTTCAGCGTCGTGTGCCCGGCGGTGTTGATCACCTCGCCTTCGCCGCTCATCTTGTTGCTGAAAACGTAATTGCCGTCGGTATGGTTAAAGTACACATAGCTGCGGAACAATCCGCCCCGCAGGGCGATCGCCGTCTGGGCATCGATGGTGCCTGCGGCGCCCGCCGCGCCGAGCGTCGGCTCGGTCAACCCGGTGCCGGTGTCCATGTTGCCGCGGCTGCCGATAATCAGCGCGCCGCGGTTCGAGCCGGAGCCGGTCTTGCCCAGCACCACTTCGTTGCCGCCGGCGGAGAATGTCCCGCCGTCCATGACCGCCAACACGCCGTTGCCGTAATCGCCGACGTTGACGCTGCTGCCGCTGGTAAACCGTGAGCCGTTGCCGGCGATCGTCAACTCGGCAGTTTTACGCGCGCCGGAGACGCCCGCCACTTCGATGCTGCCAACGCTGACCGCACCGCCGTTCAGCACGTCCAGATCGCCGTAAAGCGTGAGCGCGCGGCCGACGTTCCATTGGGAATTGGCCCCGGTGACCGTGGCTTTCGGGCTCAGCGTATCGGTCTCGCCCGGCCCGCTACCATTGCCGATGCGCGCGTCAAAGGCGGTGTTCAGCACCGCGCCGTCTTCAATCGCCAGCGTGGATCGTGCCCCTAAATCGGTGCCGACGCTGAGAAAATTGCTGGTGACGCGGGAGCCGGCGCCGGTGGCGATCAGGTGGCTGTCGTAGCCACGCGTAGTGCCGACCACGATCTCTTTCGCGCTGGCCAGCGCGCCGTCTTCAACCCGCAGGGTGCCCCGCCCCAGATTCAGGCCGCCGCGCAGCACGAACTGATCGTTCACCGCGTTCAGCTCGGCGTTCGGCCCGCGGACCGTGACCAGGCTTTCATGAATTTGGCCGTTGAACATCCGGCCGATATTGATGTTATAGGCGCTGATCTTGCCATTATCGATCAGCAGGTTGCCGCTTTGATTACGGCCGACGTAAACGTCCCCGGTGTAGGCCAATGATTCGGTAATTTTTGCGTCGCCATCAAAAATGGCATCGTCTGCGCGAGCGATATCGGCGGGCGCCAGCATCAACAGCGGCGCAGAAAATAGAGCGAGGTAAAGTTTGGAAAGCGGTGTTTTAACCGCTAAAGGATGCGATGTCTTGTCATTCACGGGCTATCTCCGTACTCGTTGGCGTGATGGCGCGAAATTTATTGTTATAGGGAAACTCAATGCACTAGAGGAGGTGTAAGACGTTATTTCGCGCACGCCGGTTTAGTGATCGTCGAAGCAAAAGCTTATTGCCCCCCGGCGCTGACGCTCCGACGATGGAAAACCAGGAAGCGGCAATACCGCCCCCAAAGCGAATTATTTATGCGTGACCACCGGCGTACAGGTCGGCGCGCTCAGCGACGGCGACGAACCTAAAATTCCCGGCATCATCAGCGACGAGCAATCGAAAATGCGGCCTTTTTCCGTGGTGGCGCGATAAGAAAGTTTTTGCCCGCCCAGCGCATCCGGCTGTGCGCCATTGACATTGGTCACGGTAATTTCGTCCGATGAGCCCAGGCCCAGCATTTTGGCGGTTTCCGCCTGCAGTAATGGAATGGCCTGATCGGTTTTCAGGGTGGAACAACCGGCTATCATCATCGTAACGGTTAAAGCGATAAGTGGTTTTTTCATAAATTATCCTTTATAACCAATCAGTTAAAATTATCGATTGGCTTTATGTTTTCTCTTATCCAAATCCTCGAATAATATATTTCCCTTTCCTAAACGAAAAAACCCTCCTAAAGTAGGGAGGGTTGATAATAATTCATCAGACCTATCTGAACTGTGAAGGCGAAAGGAGAATCCTTTGGGGCAGGATTATGCGTTGGTCGTTGATGACCATCCATTGGTAGCAAGCGGTATCGCTAACTTTCTCAGCACGCATTGCCGATTCAAACAGGCACATGTGGTGACCAATGAAGAAAATTGCTACCGTCATATTAGGGAAAATGGCCCGCCGCGTTTACTGGTGATCGATTTTTGGCTCTCTTCCGGCACCGCATTGAAATTACTCAAAGAAGTAAAACAACGTTATTCTCAGGTGCGTATTTTGGTGGTCAGCGGCGACGAAAATAACGATATCTGGCAGAAAGTGCACAATGCCGGCGGGCATGGGTTCGTATTAAAAAATGAACCCCCGGAATTATTCGCCAGAGCGGTTTTTGCGTTGAATAATAATCAGGAGTGGTTCCCGGAAGGAAATGAATCCGCCATTAAAAACAGTCATGAACATTTAAATAAATTCAATTTAACGCCGAGACAAATCGACGTATTGACTATGATGCTGCGCGGCCTGCCGAATAAAAGGATCGCGACGCAGCTGTCTATTTCCGAACCCACCGTGAAAGAACATATCAGTAATATCTTGAAAAAGATCGGCGTCAACAGCCGGGTGGAAGCCATCACGCTGTTGCACGGCAAACGGGATCCGTCGCCATGAAGTTTTTCCAGAATTTACAAAATGATGGCATCTCCTCACGCGCGCAGATCCGCCTGCTGGACAACACCTTCATGCGGTTGGTGTTCAGCTTCACCGCCGTGCCTTTCGTCGGCATCCCGTTCGCCATCTGGATTTATTTGCTGGGGGATGAACTCGGCCCAACCATTGCCTGGATCATGGTTTACCTGCTATGCGCCGTGGCGATCAGAATATGGCATCGGCGCTACCAACGCGAGGCCAAAGAAAATGATGAAGACGCCGTGCTGCGCCGCTGGCTGCCGCGCATTAATAAGGTGGCGTTTATTCACGGGGTGGGGATCTCCTCACTCTATTTAATTACCCCGCAGACCCATAACTTTGACTTTTTTCTGCTGCTCAATATCAGCATCGCCGCGATCGTCGCCGCCAACGCAACGCATCTGACGCCGGTTATCAGCACCTTTACCCGCTTTTTCTTCGCTTCCTGGGGGCTGCTGAACCTCGGCATCATCTGGCGGCTGGAAGACGTGATGTTCATCGTGCTGATGCTGAACTTGCTGTACGGCTTCGCCATTTACCGCCACGCGTTAACCTCGCATGCGTTCTTTATCCAGCAGGCGTTGCTCGAAGAACAAAGCTCGCGCCTGGCGGAACAGTTCCGGCAAGCTAAAGAGGAGGCGGAACAGGCGCTGCTGGACAAGAACCAGTTCCTGACCACCGCCAGCCACGATCTGCGCCAGCCGGTGCACGCCATGGGCTTTCTGATCGAAGCCATCATCCACAAGAACCGCGACGACAGCCTGACGCCACAGCTGCTGGATCTGCAGCAGAGCGTGCGTTCGGTGCATTTGATGTTCAATTCATTGCTCGATCTCAGCAAGATCGAGTCCGGCAACGTGCGCACCGCCGCCACCCATGTGGATATCGGCGCCCTGCTCGACTCGGTGATCACCCTGTTCCGCGAAGAGGCCAACAGCCGCGCCCTGGCGCTGCGCACCTGGCGGCCTAAACGGCGCATCAGCGTGATGGGCGATCCGCTACTGGTGCGGCAATCGTTGATCAACCTGATCCAAAACGCCCTGCGCTACACGCAACGGGGCGGCGTGCTGATCGCCATCCGCCCGCGCGGCGCCGAGTGCCTGGTGGAAGTATGGGACACCGGCGTGGGCATCGCCGACGAAGAGAAAAGCAAAATCTTCTCCCCTTACTACCGCCCCGAACTGGCGTGGAAAATCGACAGCGCCGGCCACGGGCTGGGGCTGGCGGTGGTGGCGCGCTGCGCCAAGCTGATGAAGGTGAAGTACGGCATGCACTCCGTCGAAGGCAAAGGTTCGCGCTTCTGGATGCGCTTCACGCAATACATCGGCGAAGACAAAGCGCCGGAAACCGCGGCCGCCTACGACAACATCGCCACGCCCATCCGCTATGCGCCGCTGCGCGGCGCCTGCCTGGTGGTGGACGACGATCCCTTGGTGACTTCAGCCTGGGAGAGCCTGATGAGCACCTGGGGCATCACCGTGCGCTGCGCGGCCTCCGCCGAGGAAGCCTTCGCCATCGTCGACGACGGTTTTACGCCGTTCGCCGTGCTGTGCGACCAGCGCCTGCGTTCCGGCGAGAGCGGTTTCGACATCCTGAAAGCGCTGTTCGAACGCCTGCCGGACGTGAGCGGCGCGATGGTCAGCGGCGAGTTCAACTCGCAGATATTGCAAGAGGCCGAGCAGGAAGGCTATCTGGTGCTGCGCAAACCGCTGGAGCCGGCCAGGCTGCATGCGCTACTGACGCAGTGGGGGGCGGGCTAGCGCGCGGCGGTGCCTTAGCGGGCAAGATGCCGCAGCAGGCCTTCAAGGTTGCGCTCCCCCTCCGGGGTTTGCGCACCGGCCTTCAGCCCGCCGCGAATCAACCGCTCCGCTGCCGGGCGTGCGAACAATCCCGCCCAGGCGTCGTGCTCGCGATAAAAACCGGCCTGCAGATCCGGCGCAGGCATCGCCTGTTTGGCCGCCGCAATCACTCCCGCAGGCAATGCCGCGATATTGCGCGCTAACCGATCGACGAAATCATCAAGCTCGGCGGCAGGCAAGGCGCGGTTAATCCAGCCGTAGCGTTCTGCGGTAGCGGCATCGAAAAGCTCGGCGCCCAGGATCACTTCCAGAGCGCGGCCGCGCGTCATTCGGCTCGTCAGATACTGCGTCGCGCCGCCACCGGGCGTAATGCCCATCAAGGCCTCGCACTGGGCCAGTCCCGCCGTTTCCCGTGCAGCGAAAGCCATATCGGCCGCCGCCACAAACTCGGCGCCGCCGCCGCGCGCCAGCCCGGCCAGCTTAACGAGAGTGACCTGCGGCTGGCTGCGCAGCAGTTCGCCAAACGCCTGGAACGGATTAAGCCCCTCCGGCGCGTTGCTCGCCAGTTCGTCGAAAGCGTGCGGCTCATCGATCAAGGTCATGTCGACGTGAGCAATAAATAACGCTGGGTTCGCGCTCTGGAACACCAACACCCGCGTATCCGGATCGTCACGCACCGCGAGCAATAAACGGCTGATTTCCGACATCAGCGCCACATCGAGTACGTTTACCGGTGGGTTATCGATAGCGATCGTCATCACGCCATGCGCATGAGACAGCCTGAGTTTGCTGAAATCTGTATCTGTCATCTCAATGTCCTTTTACCTGGGGTACAAGTGCGGGTTATTCGCGCCGTGTTTCGAATGGTATACTTTGCATACCTGGCGTCAATTACGCACCTTAAGCATCCCAGGGATGCGGGAGGATACCGATGGATAAGACCGATGTTGTTTACCGCGCCGACTGCCCGAGCCGCATCGTGCTCGATCAGATTGCAGATAAATGGTCCATGATGGTGCTGGAAGTGCTGCGCGAGCCGCAGCGTTTCAACGCCATCAAGCGCCGTCTGGATGGCGTCACGCAACGCGTGCTGACCCAGACCCTGCGCAAACTGGAACGCAACGGCATGGTGCATCGCAAAGTGTTGGATGGGCGAGTGCTTGGCGTCGAGTATTCGCTGACGCCGCTTGGCAAATCCCTGCAGGGGCCGTTCTCGATACTGTTCGACTGGACATTGGGGAATATTGAGGCGATTCAGGAGTGCCAACGCAAGTATGATGAGCAGGACGAGTAATGCGATCCTCTATAGATAGGTTCAGAGAGATCGAGCGTGGCCGCGCTCTTTTTAACGTAGCCGATGGTCTCTACTTTCTTCATGCCCCCAGGCGCTATCAATCATGCCAAGGTCCGAACATAGGCCAGATTTAGGCCACAAACAATGTTCGGCTTTACTCATGGCTGGAACCAGGCAGAAAAGATATGGCCATATAAAGAAAACCCTCTGTAAAAACAGAGGGTTTCAGTCACTTCGGCCTAGTTACAAACAGGCTGAGGGAAGTGTCAAATCACTCCCACTCAATCGTCGCCGGCGGCTTGCCGCTGATGTCGTACACTACGCGGGAGATGCCGTCCACTTCGTTGATGATGCGGTTGGAGACGCGGCCGAGGAAGTCATACGGCAGGTGCGCCCAGTGCGCGGTCATGAAGTCGATGGTTTCTACCGCACGCAGGGAGACCACCCAGTCGTATTTGCGGCCGTCGCCCATCACGCCGACCGAACGCACCGGCAGGAACACGGTGAACGCCTGGCTGACTTTGTTGTACAGGTCGGCCTTGTGCAGTTCTTCGATGAAGATGGCGTCGGCGCGGCGCAGCAGATCGCAGTACTCTTTCTTCACTTCGCCCAGCACGCGCACGCCCAGACCTGGGCCCGGGAACGGGTGACGGAACAGCATGTCGTACGGCAGGCCCAGCTCCAGGCCGATCTTGCGCACTTCGTCTTTGAACAGCTCTTTCAGCGGCTCGACCAGGCCCAGCTTCATCTCTTTCGGCAGGCCGCCCACGTTGTGGTGCGACTTGATCACGTGCGCTTTGCCGGTGGCGGAAGCGGCGGATTCGATCACGTCCGGGTAGATGGTGCCCTGTGCCAGCCATTTCACCTGCTCTTGCTTGCAGGCTTCTTCGTCGAACACTTCAACGAACACGCGGCCGATGATCTTGCGCTTGGCTTCCGGCTCGTCCACGCCCGCCAGTGCGGTCAGGAAGCGGTTTTCCGCCTCGACGTGCACGATGTTCAGACCGAAGTGGTCGCCGAACATTTCCATTACCTGCTTGGCTTCGTTCAGGCGCAGCAGGCCGTTATCGACGAACACGCAGGTCAGGCGTTTGCCGATGGCGCGGTGCAGCAGCATCGCGGTCACGGAGGAGTCGACGCCGCCGGACAGGCCGAGGATCACGTGGTCTTCACCCACCTGCTCGCGGATGCGCTCGACCGCATCTTCGATGATGGTGGCCGGGGTCCACAGGGCTTCACACTGGCAGATGTCCAGTACGAAGCGCTCCAGCATGCGCTGGCCCTGACGGGTGTGGGTCACTTCCGGGTGGAACTGCACGCCGTAGAAGCGTTTTTCTTCGTTGGCCATAATGGCGAACGGGCAGGTGTCGGTGCTGGCGACGGTCACGAAGTCGGACGGGATCGCGGTCACTTTGTCGCCGTGGCTCATCCACACGTCCAGCAGCGGTTTGCCGGCCGGGCTGATGGCGTCTTCGATGTCGCGCAGCAGCGCGCTCTCTTTGACGATTTCCACCTGCGCGTAGCCAAACTCGCGTTCGGTGGAACCCTGCACATGGCCACCCAGCTGCATCGCCATGGTCTGCATGCCGTAGCACACGCCCAGCACAGGCACACCGGCGTTGAACACATAGTCTGGGGCGCGCGGGCTGCCGGCTTCGGTGGTGCTTTCCGGGCCACCGGAGAGGATGATGCCGCTTGGATTGAATTCGCGGATCTGCTCTTCGCTAACGTCCCAGGCCCACAGTTCGCAGTAAACGCCGATTTCGCGCACGCGGCGGGCGACCAGTTGGGTGTATTGCGAACCGAAGTCCAGTATCAGGATGCGATGCTTATGGATATTTTGTGTCATGTGAGGCGAATTCCAGCAACAAGAGAAAAAGAGCGAAAATGTGTGTTTCGGGATGGGGCTTAACGCCCCACCCCGGCCTCTCACTCAGGAGAGGTTAAGGCATTAGCCCATGCGGTAGTTCGGCGACTCTTTGGTGATGGTCACGTCGTGCACGTGGCTTTCCTGAATGCCGGCGCCGCTGATGCGCACGAACTCCGCCTTGGTGCGCAGATCGTCGATGGTGGCGCAGCCGGTCAGGCCCATGCAGGAGCGCAGGCCGCCCATCTGCTGGTGCACGATGGCTTTCAGCATGCCTTTATAGGCGACGCGGCCTTCGATACCTTCCGGCACCAGTTTGTCGGCGGCGTTATCGGTCTGGAAGTAACGGTCGGAAGAGCCTTTGGACATCGCGCCCAGAGAGCCCATGCCGCGGTAAGATTTGAACGAACGGCCCTGATACAGCTCGATTTCGCCCGGGGATTCTTCGGTGCCCGCCAGCATGGAGCCGACCATCACGCAGGATGCGCCCGCGGCGATCGCTTTGGCGATGTCGCCGGAGAAGCGGATGCCGCCGTCGGCGATAACCGGGATGCCGGTGCCTTCCAGCGCTTCCACCGCGTCGGCGATGGCGGTGATCTGCGGTACGCCCACGCCGGTCACGATGCGGGTAGTACAGATGGAGCCAGGGCCGATACCGACTTTCACCGCGCTCACGCCGGCTTCAGCCAGCGCTTTGGCGCCCGCTGCGGTCGCGACGTTGCCGCCGACGATCTGCAGATCCGGGTATTTGGCGCGGGTTTCGCGGATGCGCTGCAACACGCCTTCGGAGTGGCCGTGCGAGGAGTCGATCAGCAGGACGTCAACGCCTGCCGCCACCAGCGCGTCAACGCGCTCTTCGTTGCCGGCGCCGGCGCCGACGGCCGCGCCCACGCGCAGACGGCCGTGCTCGTCTTTACAGGCGTTCGGTTTGCGTTCCGCTTTCTGGAAGTCTTTAACGGTGATCATGCCCAGCAGGTGGAAGCTGTCGTCCACCACCAGCGCTTTTTCTACGCGCTTTTCGTGCATCTTCTGCAGCACCACGTCGCGCGCTTCACCTTCTTTCACGGTGACCAGGCGATCTTTTGGCGTCATGACCGCGGTGACCGGCTGGGTCAGATCGGTCACGAAGCGCACGTCGCGGCCGGTGATGATGCCGACCAGCTCGTTGTCTTCGGTGACGACCGGGTAACCGGCGAAGCCATTGCGCGCGGTCAGCTCTTTCACTTCCTGCAGCGTGGTGGATGGGGTAACGGTCTGCGGGTCGGTAACTACGCCGCTTTCATGCTTCTTCACGCGGCTGACTTCTTCAGCCTGGCGCTCGATGGACATGTTTTTGTGGATGAAGCCCAGGCCGCCTTCCTGCGCCAGCGCGATGGCCAGGCCGGATTCGGTAACGGTATCCATGGCTGCGGACAGCATAGGGATGTTCAGGCGGATGGTTTTGGTCAGTTGGGTGCCGAGCTCTGCGGTGTTAGGCAGAACCGTGGAGTGGGCTGGAACCAGGAGGACGTCGTCAAACGTCAGAGCTTCTTTAGCGATACGTAGCATGGGCAATATCTCACCAGGGTGGGCTGTGAAAAAGATAAAATATTGCCGCGGCATTATACAGAGCGGAATCGGTTGCCTCCAGCACTTTCTTACAAAAAGTCTTGATTACCTTTTTCAGCCATGTAGTATCGACCAATTAAGTGATTGTTTTGAAATTTGATCTGGGTCACATGTCGCTACCTGTTTCGCCTTCCATTTTTACCGTAAGCCGCCTCAATCAGACGGTTCGCCAACTGCTGGAAATGGAAATGGGGCAGATTTGGCTCTCCGCCGAGATCTCCAACCTCTCCCAGCCCGCCTCCGGCCACTGGTATTTCACGCTGAAAGACGATCGCGCCCAGGTGCGCTGCGCGATGTTCCGCAACAGCAACCGCCGCGTCACCTTCCGGCCGCAAAACGGCCAGCAGGTTTTGGTGCGCGCCAGCATCACGCTGTATGAACCGCGCGGCGACTACCAGCTGATCGCCGAGAGCATGCAGCCCGCCGGCGACGGCCTGCTGCAGCAACAGTTCGAGCAGCTGAAACAGCGCCTGAGCGCCGAAGGGCTGTTCGATCAGCAGTTCAAGCAGCCGCTGCCCGCCCCGGCCAAACGCGTCGGGGTGATCACCTCCGCCAGCGGCGCGGCGCTGCACGATATTCTGCAGGTATTGCAGCGGCGCGATCCGTCATTGCCGATCGTCATCTACCCCACCTCGGTGCAGGGCGCGGAAGCGCCGATGCAGATCGTGCGCGCCATCGAGGCCGCCAACCGCCGCGACGAATGCGACGTATTGATCGTCGGCCGCGGCGGCGGTTCGTTGGAGGATCTGTGGAGCTTCAACGACGAACGCGTGGCGCGGGCGATCTTCGCCAGCCGCATTCCGATCGTCAGCGCCGTCGGCCATGAAACCGACGTCACCATCGCCGACTTCGTCGCCGATCTGCGCGCGCCGACCCCTTCCGCCGCCGCCGAACTGGTCAGCCGCAATCAGCTTGAGCTGTTGCGCCAGCTGCAGTCGCAGCAGCAGCGGCTGGAGATGGCGATGGATTACTATCTGGCGCAGCGCCAGCAGCAGTTCACCCGCATTCACCACCGTTTACAGCAGCAGCATCCGCATCTGCGCCTGGCGCGCCAGCAGACGCTGCTGTTCAAGCTGCAGCGCCGGATGGAAGACGGCATGCAGCAACAGCTGCGCCTGGCCGCCCGCCGCAGCGAACGCGCCCAGCAGCGGCTGGCGCAGGTGCAGCCGCAGGGCCGCATTCACCGCTACCAACAGCGCGTGCAGCAGCAAGAATACCGTCTGCAGCAGGCGATGGAGCGGCAGCTCAACGCCTACCGCCAGCGCTTCGGCGTGGCCTGCAGCCAGCTGGAAACCGTCAGCCCGCTGGCGACGCTGGCGCGCGGCTACAGCGTGACGCAAACTCCGCGCGGCGAGCTGCTGAAAACCACCAAGCAGGCGCAGGTCGGCGAACTGCTGAAAACCCGCCTGCAGGATGGCTGGGTGGAAAGCGAGGTGAAAACCATCACCGTCGCCAAGAAGCCGCGCAAGAAACGCGCGGCCGAGTAACCCCTACTCCAGCGTAAAACGCTCGCCCGGTTCGCCGTTCACCCACAGCGCGCGCATTTCGCCTTCCGGCAGGCTGAGCGCCAACGTGTGCCAGGCCGGGCGGAAACGCCCTTCCGTCGTGATATCCAGCATGATGCGCTGATGGTCGCAGCGCATTTCCCAACGCAGCCACAGCGCATCGCCCTGTCGCCAGCCCTCGCTTTCACCGTCGTCCTCAAACAACAGCCCGCTGCTTGCGCCGCAGCCCTTGAGCGGAAACAGCCGCAGCTCGCGCCGATCGTCGGCGGCCACGTCCACATGCGCCAGCCGCTGCGACAGCGGCAGCGCCGCCCCGGCGCGTACCAGCAGCGGCAAACGCTCCAGCGGCGCCGCCAGCGTCACCGTCTGGCCGCCGCCGAACCATTGGCCGCTGTAGAAGCAGTACCAGCCTTCGCCGTTGTCCGGCAGATACACCGAACGCCGGCGCTGCCCCGGCTCCACCACGCTGGCCACCAGCAGATCGCGGCCGATCAGAAAATCGTCGTTCTCGCCGAAGGTGCGCGCATCCTGTTCATGATCGAGAAAGGTCGGGCGCAGCATCGGCTCATCGTCGGCGCAGGCCTGCCACAACAGCGTGTAGAAATACGGCAGCAGTCGGTAACGCAGGTTGATCGCCTCGCGCACCGCCGGGGTGGCGGCCGGGTACATCCAGGGCTCGTTGACCGTGGCGTCGTCGTTCCAGGAGTGGATGGTGAAACGCGGATGCATCACGCCGTTTTGCACCCAGCGCACCAGCAACTCCGCATCCGGTTTGTCGCCCGAGAAGCCGCCGACGTCGTGGCCAAGGTTATACAGCCCGGACAGGCTCATGCCCAGCCCCATGCGGATGTTGTAGCGCAGCGTCTGCCAGCTGGTGCGGTTGTCGCCGCTCCAGGTCTGCACGTAGCGCTGCATGCCGGCGCAGCCGGAGCGCGAGATCAGATACGGCCGCTTCTGCGGCGCGAAGCGCTGCTGGGCCTCCATCGAGGCACGCATCATCAGCAGCGGCATCACCGGGCGGATGTGCTTGATGGCGATTGGCCGCCCGAAGCCGTGGCAGCGCGCTTCGCCGTCCCACACTTCGTACTCGTTGTTGTCGTTCCAGGTCGAGTCGATGCCCATCTCCAGCAGCTGCTGCGTGACGCCCCGCTGCCACCAGCGCACCGCCGCCGGGTTGGTGAAGTCGAGGTGCGATCCTTCGTCGTCCCAGAAGCTGGAGCGCTCGGGCGCGTCGCTTTGCGAATCGCGGATAAACAGCCCCTGCGCCGCCACCTCCTGATACTGCGGGTGATCCTGCAGCAGGCACGGCTTGATGTTGGCCGCCAGCCTGAGGCCGGCGTCGTGAAACGCCTGGCTCAGTTGCTTGGGCTGCGGCACCTTGTCGTAGTTCCAGTTGAACACGTAGCGCTTGTTGTTGATCGAGGTGTAGCCCGACGACAGCTGGAAAGAGTCGCAGGGAATGGCGTGTTGACGGCACAGCGCGATGAACTGCTGCAGCTGCTGCTGGGCATCCGGCGCGTCGGTGTAGTGCATGGTCGAGCCGCTGTAGCCCAGGCTCCACTTCGGTCCGAAGTGGGTGCGGCCGGTCAGGCGCACGAAGGCCTTAGTGACGTCCAAGACCTTCGGCCCGAGGAACAGGTAGTAATCCAGATCGCCCGCTTCGGCCTGATAGCGGCGATAGGCCGCGTGGTAGTTGTCGATCTCGTTGCCCAGATCCAACCAGCAGCTGCTCAGGTTGTCGTAAAACAGGCCGAAGCTCGCCTCCGGCCCGCGGGTGATGGTGAACGGAATGTGCTTGTACAGCGGATCGGTGCTGGCGGCGTTGTAGCCCATGGCGTCCAGGTTGCGCATTTCGAAGCGGCGGCCGGTGCGCTCCAGATCGCCGGCCTTCTCCCCCAGGCCGTAATAACGCTCATCGGCGAAACGCCGCTGATAGTGCGCCACGCCGTCGCCGTGCGCATTGAGCAGGTAGGCGCTGGTCGGCCGATCCGCCGCCAGCGGCCGCCATTCGCCGGCGGCGTTGCAATATTCCCATTCCAGCCACAGCGGCTGATGCACCGTCACGCGCAGCAGCGGCGTGCTGACCACCAGCCGATCGCCCTCCTGGCGCAGCTGGTAGCCCGGCAGGCTGAAGCCGGCGACGCTGAGCCGATCGCGCCCCTCCCAGGGCACATCTTCCTGCGGCGCGATGCTCCAGGTACGATCCAGCGCCAGTTCGCCCTCACGTTTGATCAACACGCGGAACAGACCGTCTTCCAGCACGTACAGGCAGAAACGGTGGCGTTCATCGACCAGCAGCTCAACGTGGTCGGCATGCTGCGCCGCCAGCGTCCAGTTTTTCAAGGTTTTCATAAGCATTCCACTTAGCTGTGTGAAGGTGTTTTCTTACCGCCGCGTTCGGCGATCAGGGCAATCAGGAACAGGGCACCGATCAGATCGAAGAAGCCCATGGCGATGAACAGCGGGTTGAAGCCGATGGTGTCGGATACCGCGCCGATCAGCAGCGTGAACAGGAAGCTGGCGATCCAGGCGCTGGATCCGCGCATGCCGTTGACCGTCGCCATCTGGTTTTTATCGAACGACTCCACCACCAGCGCGCTGAGCATGCAGGAGATCACCTGGTGGCCGAAGCCGCCGATCGAGATCAGCGCGATCGCCACATAGGGATCTTGGGTGATCGCCACGAACGCCAGCGACACCATCAGGAAAGCGCCGGTCACCGAGCTGGCGACCACCGAGTTGACGCGGCTGCAGCCGAACCATTTGCGGTACAGGGTGGTGAGATAGCCGCTGGCGACGCTGCCGATATCCGCCGCCAGAAACGGCAGCCAGGCGAACATCGCGATCTGTTTCAGATCCATGCCGCGTTCGGTGGCCAGGTACAGCGGCACCCAGAAGCTGAATACCGCCCAGGCCGGCTCGGCGAGAAAGGCCGGGATGGCGATGCCGTAAAACTTCTTGTTCTTGCACAGGCTGGCCAGCGAGGTGAGGAACGGCAGCTTAGGCAGCACCGGTTCGTTGTCTTCGCGGATCAGATCCAGCTCTTGCTGGCTGAGGTTCGGGTGCTGCTGCGGCGAGTGGTAGAACAGCCACCACAGCACCACCCAGATCAGCGCCAGCCCGCCGGAGAACAGGAAGGCGCCCTGCCAGCCGAAAGAGACGTGAGCGATGACGATGATCGGCGGCGCCAGCATGGCGCCGATGGAGAAACCGACGCCCGCCCAGCCGGCGGCGATCGGGCGCTCCTTCTTCGGAAACCAGTCGGAGATCGCCTTGGCGTTGGCCGGGGTGGCCGCCGCCTCCGCGCCCCCCATGAAGAAACGCAGAATGGCCAGTTGCAGCCAGCTGCCGGCGCCGGCGTGCAGCATGCACACCACCGCCCAGATGCCGGCGCAGATCAGAAAGCCCATCTTCAGGCCGATAACGTCGATCAGCCAGCCGCAGATCGGCTGAAACACCGTGTAAGCCAGCTGGAACGACGCCACCACCCAGGCATATTGCTCGGTGCTCATGTTCAGGCTGGTTTTCAGCTCCGGCGCCAGAATGCCCAGCGAGTTGCGGGTGATGTAGTTGACCGTGACGCCCAGCAAGAACAGCGCCAGCATCCACCAGCGCAGCGATTTGAACTTGCGCCGGCCGCTCTGCGCGACCGCCTGATTGATCTCCACACTCATCGGTTCTCTCCCCGCGGCCGCCGGCTACGGCGACGCGCGTTTTGGTAGGGTACGTTGTGCTATCAAACACGGGGCGGTGAAAACGGGTCGGCGCCATATCATTGGCCGACAGACAATCACAACCCCATGATTTATTTTTGTTTTCATTTTCGCACACCGTTAAAATTGGACTGACATGTCGCTAAAATTGGTGTACCAATGCAGACTACTCAGCGAGAGCGCGCAGCGAAACGCTGTTTTTTGCAAAGATTTTCACAGGCGGGTGAAAAAATAGTCATAATGACCAAGAAATCCGGTCAAGACGCTGAAAATCTGCAATGAAAATATTCTCACGGACGAATTTGAAGGAGATCACAGAATGAACGGAAAGCTGAAAATTCAGGAGATCGCTCGCCAAACCGGGCTGTCGATCAGCACCGTTTCCCGCGTGCTGGCGGGCAAGGCCAACACCAGCGCCGAGGCGCGCCGCAAGGTGCTGGACTGTGCGCAGCAAAACGGCATTCTGCAGGGCATTTCCAGCGGCCGACTGATGCTGAACAACGTGATGGTGTTCGCGCCGCAGCGCGCGTTCGACGTGCGCACCGACATCTTCTACTACAAGGTCATTCAGGGTATCGCCGCCGCGCTGATGGAGCACGAGGTGCGCATCCGCTACTGCGGGCTGGAAGAGCAACACAGCGACGGCGCGCTGTTTCTGGAAAAGATGAGCGACCCGCACACCGAAGCGGCGCTGATCATCGGCATCGACGACGAGCATATCCACACCCTGGCCGCCGATCTGCACAAGCCCTGCGTGCTGATCAACTGCAGCGATCGGCAGATGCGGCTGGACAGCGTCTCGCCGGACCATCAGCTGATCGGCGATTACTCCGCCAGCTACCTGTTCCAGCAGGGGCACAGCCATATCCTCAATCTGCAGTGTCTGCGCCGCCACACCATGGAGCTGCGGCTGGCGGGCATCCGCCAGGCCTACGCCCGGCATCATCTGCCGTTCGACGACGGCCGCCATCTGATCACCACCTCCGGCTTCGGCGGCGAAGAGGCCGAGCAGGCGCTGACCACCTATCTCGACGGCCTCCATGGCCACTCCCCGCTGCCGACGGCGATCCTGGCCGGCGGTGACTACATGGCGGTCGGGGCGGTCAAAGCGCTCAACAAGCGGGGGCTGAGCGTGCCGGGTGACGTCTCGGTGATGAGCACCGACGGCTTCAATCTGGCGGAAATCCACGATGTGCCGCTGACCTCGGTGCAGGTGCCGCGCGACGAACTGGGTTACGAGGCGATCCAGCTGCTGCAGCGGCGCATGCTGCGCGCCGACGCGCCGCCGTGCAATCTGCTGCTGCACGGCCGGCTGGCGGTGCGCGCCTCGGTGCGACGCATCAGCCCGCACAAGACCGCGCCGGCGGTGAGCACGCATGACCACAGGCTTTATGACGAGTAGGCTACACTTAGGCACAGTGCATTCATTCGATGAGGTAAAATTTTTGCCTAAGGAGAGCCACTATGCCAGCCCAGCGCATGCGTTCCGTCATTCCTCCCTACATGCTGCGCCGCATCATTGAACACGGCAACGCCCCGCAGCGCGACTGCGCGCTGCACACGCTGAACCACGTGCAAAGCCTGCTCGGCAACAAGCCGCTGCGTTCGCCGACCGAGAAAAACGCCCGAGCCGGTGAAGCGCTCCGCGATATCTACGACGCCCAGAACGGCACCCAGTTGCCCGGCAAACAGGTGCGCAAAGAGGGCCAGCCCAGCAACCACGACGTGGCGGTGGACGAAGCCTACGACTATCTCGGCGTCACCTACGATTTCTTCTGGCAGGCCTACCGCCGCAATTCACTGGATAACCAGGGGCTGCCGCTGGTCGGCAGCGTACACTACGGCAAGGAGTACCAGAACGCCTTCTGGAACGGCCAGCAGATGGTGTTCGGCGACGGCGACGGCGAGATCTTCAACCGTTTCACCATCGCCATCGACGTGGTCGGCCACGAGCTGGCGCACGGCGTGACCGAGAGCGAAGCCGGGTTGATCTACTACCAGCAGTCCGGGGCGCTCAACGAGTCGTTGTCCGACGTATTCGGCTCGTTGGTCAAGCAGTTCCACCTGCAGCAAACCGCCGATAAAGCCGACTGGCTGATCGGCGCCGGGCTGCTCGCCAAGGGCATCAAAGGCAAAGGGCTGCGCTCGATGTCGGCACCCGGCACCGCCTACGACGATCCGCTGCTGGGTAAAGACCCGCAGCCCGCCAGCATGAAGGATTATATCCAGACCAAGGAAGACAACGGCGGCGTGCACCTCAATTCCGGCATCCCCAACCGCGCCTTCTACCTGGCGGCGACGGCGCTGGGTGGCTTCGCCTGGGAGAAAGCCGGTTACGTCTGGTATGACACGGTGTGCGACAAAGCGCTGCCGCAAAACGCCGACTTCGCCACCTTCGCCCGCACCACGGTGAAACATGCGCTAGCGCGTTTCGATCAGAGCGTGGCGGACAAGGTGCAGCAAGCCTGGCATCAGGTGGGGGTGGAATAATGAAACCGCTGCCGACGCTCAATCAGGATACGGTCATTGAGCTGGCGCGCGAGGGAGGCTTTGCCTACATTCCCAAACTGGCGGGCCAGCGCCGCATCGCGCTGGCCGATATCACGCCGGAGCAGCGGCAGCGCCTGAATCAGTTGCTGAACCAGACGCTGCCCTATGCGCAGGAAGAAGGCCAGCCCACCTCCCCCGGCTGCGGCGACCAGCGCTACTACCGCGTGCAAATCAACTACACCAGCCCCACCCTGAGCACTGAGATCGTGCTGTTAATCCCGGAAAGCAGCGCGCCGCAGGCGCTGGTGGATCTGTGGAAAACCGGCCAGGTGGATGAGTGAGGACTTACAGCGGCTGATAGCTGAAATTCACCCGTTTTTTGGAGATCAGCCCGTGCCCGTTCTGGCACAGGTAATCCACCGCCCCGCAGGCTTTCAATTCTTGCAGCGGCTGCCCGCACGCCGGGCAGCTCGCCAGCTGCCGATAATCGCGCTGGCAGGCTTCACAATGGTAGTGACCCGCTACCCACTTCATGGTCTGACGGCATTGCGGACAGTGCGCTTCCATAACGACTCCAGGTTAAATCGCGCCCCATGAGCGCAAGAAATAGATCCCCAACGCGGTGGTGAAGAACGAACCGACGGTGGTGATGGCGATAATGTTGGCCGCCAGCGTGGCGTTGCCGCCCATGGCGCGCGTCATCACATAGCTGCCCGACGCGGTCGGCGTGGCGGAAAACAGGAAGATAATGCCCAGCGCCGCCCCCTGAAACCCGCACAGCCAGCCGGCCAGCGTCATCAGGCACGGCACCAGAAACAGCTTGGCCGCCGACGACAGCGCCGCCACGTTGGACGAGCGGAACATGGCGCGAAAATCCAGGCTGGCGCCGGTGCACAGCAGCGCCAGCGGCAGCGACAGCGCAGAGATATAGCTGCCGGTCTGGCGGATCACGGTCGGGATGCCCAGCCCGGTTTGCGCGTACAGCAGCCCGCACACCAGGCCGATGATCAGCGGGTTGGTAACGATGCTGCGCAGCAAAGACAGGTGGCTGATTTTCTTGCCCTGCCCGCCCTGCAGGCTGCGCGTGAGGGTGATGACCGACAGTATGTTGAACAGGATCACCGTCACCGTCAGGTACAGCGAAGCGAGCGCAATGCCTTCGCTGCCGTAGGCGGTCATGGCGTAGGCCAGGCCAACGATGGCGGTATTGGCACGGAAACCGCCCTGCACGAACACCCCGCGCTCACGCGGTTCTTTCACCAGCCACTTGGCGGCCAGCTCCAGGAGCAGGAAGGTCGCCAGCGTGCCGACCGCGCCGAACAGCACCAGCGGCAGGTTGCCGAGCAGCTGCGGATGGTTGGTGGCGATGCTGAAAAACAGCAGGCACGGCAGCGCCAGATTGAACACCAGGCGGGTCGCGCCGTCGACGAAGCGGTCATCCATCAGGCGCCAATGGCGCAGCAGGATCCCCAACAGCATCATCAGCAGATTCGGCACGGTGACGTTAAACGCAAAACTCCAGGTTTCCCAGGACATGGTGTTCCTTCAGGCAGGCGAGGTAATCTTCAGATAATAAAACGATTTCGGGCCAATAAAAAAGGGGCGCGGCATCACTGCCGCGCCCCTCATGAGCGATTACTTGCTCTTTTTCAGGTGGCTCATCAGGCGCTTGCGCTTACGCATCTGGGTCGGCGTCAGCAGGTTGCGTTTGCCGGCGAACGGGTTGTCGCCCTCTTTGAACTGGATGCGGATCGGCGTCCCCATCACGTTCAGCGAGCGGCGGAAGTAGTTCATCAGGTAGCGTTTGTACGAATCGGCCAGATCGCTGACCTGGTTGCCGTGGATCACCACGATCGGCGGGTTGTAACCGCCGGCGTGAGCATATTTCAGCTTCACACGGCGGCCGCGCACCAGCGGTGGCTGGTGATCGTCAACCGCCATCTGCATGATTTTGGTCAGCATCGAGGTGTTTACGCGGCGGGTTGCGCACTCGTAGGCTTCCTGCACCGATTCGAACAGGTTGCCGACGCCGCTGCCGTGCAGCGCGGAAATGAAGTGCACGCGCGCGAAGTCAACGAAGCCCAGACGCAGGTCGAGCATCTCTTTCACGTGCTCGCGATCTTCTTCACTCATGCCGTCCCACTTGTTGACCGCAATCACCAGTGAGCGCCCACTATTGAGGATAAAGCCGAGCAGCGAGAGATCCTGATCGGAGATGCCTTCACGCGCGTCGATCACCAGCAGCACCACGTTGGCGTCTTCAATCGCCTGCAGGGTCTTGATCACCGAGAACTTCTCGACGGTTTCAGTCACCTTGCCGCGTTTACGCACCCCGGCGGTGTCGATCAGCACGTATTCGCGTTCGTCACGCACCATCGGAATGTAGATGCTGTCGCGGGTAGTGCCCGGCATGTCATACACCACCACGCGCTCCTCGCCGAGGATACGGTTAGTGAGCGTAGACTTACCAACGTTAGGACGGCCGACGATCGCCAGCTTGATCGGCAAATCCTGCGGGTTGAACGCTTCTTCCGGCTCTTCGTCTTCTTCGCCTTCCAGCGTTTCGCCGTTTTGCTCGGCCCAGTAAGCGGCGTTGGCCTCTTCCTCGGTCAGCTCGACGTCTTCCGGTTTTTCCGGCACGAACGGCACCAGCACGTGTTCGATCAGTTGGGTCACGCCACGGCCGTGGGAAGCGGCGATAGCGAACACTTCACCCAGGCCGAGCGAGTAGAAATCGGCGGTGGCGGTGTCAGGATCCAGACCGTCGGTCTTGTTGGCCACCAGGAAGGTCGCCTTCTGGCGGCTGCGCAGGTGCTGGGCGATGCCCTGATCCGCCGGCATCAGGCCGGCGCGGGCGTCGACCATGAACAGCACGATGTCCGCCTCTTCGATCGCCAGCAGCGACTGACCGGCCATGCGCGTTTCAACGCCGTCTTCGGTGCCGTCGATACCACCGGTATCGACGATGATAAATTCATTGCCTTCGATTTCAGCACGACCATACTTGCGGTCACGCGTCAGCCCCGGGAAATCCGCCACCAGCGCATCACGCGTATGGGTTAAACGGTTGAACAAGGTGGATTTACCCACATTCGGGCGCCCGACCAGCGCGACGACAGGTATCATTGTTGAAGCCTCATTACTTAATAATCAATGCGTTACTGCACTGTGGATAGACACCAGCGGTGCAGCTTATAAAAATACGAAACGGCCCCTGAACATTCAGGAGCCGTTTTCAAGCCTTGCGACGAGCGGCGTTAGCGGGTGAAAGCGTAAACTTTCCCGCCGCGAGCCTGGATGATCAGCTTGTCGCTGGCCACCATCGGCGCAGACAGGAAGCCGGAGCTGTCCACTTCCTGCTGGGCGACAAAACGGCCATCGGTGGTGTTAATCCAGTGCAGATAGCCTTCGGCGTCACCGGTCACCAGATAACCATTATACATCACCGGCGGCGTCAGGTTGCGGTGCAGCAGATCGCTCTGCGTCCACACGGTCACGCCGCCTTCGGTGCTGAGCGCGACGACGCGATCGTTCTGGTCGATCAGGTAGATGCGGCCCGCGTCGACGATGAAATCGTTCACCGAACCCAGCTCGCGTTTCCAGATAATCTGGCCGGAACGCAGATCCAGCGCCGTCAGGTTGCCGTTGTAGCCCAGCGCGTAGACCACGCCGTCAACGATCACCGGCGTGGTGTCCACGTCGTTCAGGCGATCGATTTCGGTCGCGCCGCTCGGCTGAGAAATACGCTGTTGCCAGATCAGTTGGCCCTGCTGCATCAGCACGGCGCTGACGCGGCCGTTGTCACCGCCGACGATGGCGGCGCCAAAGGCGACGGCCGGCGCGGATTCACCGCGCAGCGACAGCGAAGGCATGTCCAGGTTAACCGTCCATTTCACCGCGCCGTCGGCTTCGTTCAACGCCTGCAGCATGCCGTTGGAGGTGTGCACCAACACCATGCCGTCGCTGACAACCGGACGGGAGATCGCTTCGCCGGCCACTTTGGTCTGCCAGGCGATGGCGCCGTCGGCGGTGTTCAATGCGTAAACCACCGCTTTTTCGCTGCCGACGTAAACCTTGTCACCCGCGACCGTCAGGCCGCCGGACAGCAGCGCAGACAGGTTGCTGGAGAAGAAACCGGTCTTCTCGGAGAGATTGACCTTCCACTTCTCATTGCCGCTGTCGGCATCCATCGCTTTCACGATGCCGAAGCGATCGGCGGCGTAAATGGTGCTGTCCTGATAGGCCGGACGCAGGTGGGAGTAATACTCACCGATGCCGTCGCCCACCGAGGTGCTCCACGCCTTGCTCGGCGTAAACTGATTTTCAACTTTCGGCAACGGCGACATGGTAACCACGTCTTCTTCGCTGTTAAACAGCGAGCAACCACTCAGCAAGGCAGCGGAAACCAGTCCGACCAAGAGTGTTTTACGCAATTGCATGGGAATTCCCCTTAGCTGGACAAGTTATTCAATTTCATGCGCAGCAGAACCTGCAGCGCCTGAGAAGCGTTGGACTCAATGCCCTTGCTGTAAGCTTCGCGCGCGCCCTTGACGTCGCCCTTGGCCAGCAGCACATCGCCGCGCACATCCTGCATCATCGCCGCCCAGCCTTCGCCTTTCACGCCATCCAGCGTTTTCAGCGCTTCATCCAGCTTTTTCTCCTGCAGCTGGACGCGCGCCAGACGCAGGTCGATCATCGCCAACAGGTTGTCGTCTTTGGTCTGGCCCTGCGCCAGCGCCAATTGCTGTTCCGCCTTGGCGAAATCATTCTGTTCGACAAAGTGCTTGGCCAACTGCAGCGCGGCCAATACGCCGTAGCTGTTGCCGTTAGCCTGGACAAATTTCTCCGCGGCAGCCACGTCATCCGGCTTGCCGGCCGCCAGACGATCGCTGGCTTCCTGATAGGATTGCGACGCAGCCATCATGTTGGAGTTTTCATGGCTCTGCCAGTAACGCCAGCCAACCAGGGCACCAATTCCGAGCACCACGCCCACCGCCAGCGCTTTGCCGTTCTCGGCAAAGAACCGACGCAGTGCGTCGACTTGTTCGTTTTCAGTGGTATAGACTTCCACGGTGTCCTTCTCCTTAACCTAACATCAAAGCCAGACGCGCAGCGACTTCGCTTTGCGCCAGCGTTTCTTGTTCACCACTGCGCAGGTCTTTCACCACCACCTGCTGCGCCGCCACTTCGCTCTCACCCAGGATCAGCGCGATACGCGCGCCCCATTTGTCCGCACGGGTGATCTGCTTCTTGAAGTTGCCGCCGCCGTAATTGGTCATCAGCTTCAGCTGCGGCGCCGCGTCGCGCACCTGTTCAGCCAGCTGCATCGCCGCGCTCTGGGTGCCCGCGCCGGAAGAGATGACGTACACGTCGATAGCCGACGGCGCCTTGAATTCCGGGTTAACCGCCTGCACCAGCAACACCAGGCGTTCGAGGCCCATGGCGAAACCGACCGCCGGGGTGGCGCGGCCGCCCAATTGCTCGACCAGGCCGTCGTAACGGCCGCCCGCGCAGACGGTGCCCTGCGCGCCCAGGCTGGTGGTCACCCACTCAAACACGGTGCGATTGTAGTAATCCAGACCGCGCACCAGGCGCTCGTTAACGGTATATGGGATACCTGCCTGCGCCAAAAGTTCACACAGACCGGCGAAGTGAGCACGGGATTCTTCATCCAGGTACTCGGACAGGCGCGGCGCGTCGTTCAGCAGCGCCTGCACCTCAGGATTCTTGGAGTCCAGCACGCGCAGCGGGTTGCTGTACATGCGGCGTTTGCAGTCTTCGTCCAGCACCTCAACGTGCTGCTCCAGGAACGCCACCAGCGCGTCGCGGTAGTTGGCGCGCGCCTCCAGCGAACCGATGGAGTTCAGCTCCAGCTTGACGTGCTCGGCGATGCCCAGCGCTTTCCACCAGCGGGCCGTCAGCAGGATCAGCTCGGCGTCGACGTCCGGGCCTTGCAGGCCGAACACTTCCGCGCCCAGCTGATGGAACTGACGGTAACGGCCCTTCTGCGGGCGCTCGTAGCGGAACATCGGGCCGATGTACCACAGACGCTGTTCCTGATTGTACAGCAGACCATGTTCGATGCCGGCGCGCACGCAGCCGGCCGTCCCTTCCGGACGCAGCGTCAGGCTTTCGCCGTTGCGGTCTTCGAAGGTATACATCTCTTTTTCCACGACGTCGGTCACTTCACCGATCGCGCGTTTGAATAACGGGGTCTGCTCTACAATCGGCAACCGGATTTCGCTGTAACCGTAGCTGCCCAGCACCTGCTTGAGGGTGCCTTCAATACGCTGCCATAATGCCGTTTCTTCCGGCAGGTAGTCGTTCATGCCGCGAATGGCTTGAATGTTCTTTGCCACGTGAGTTCTCTGTCCGTTGTCTGTAAAAATGAACCTGATTATAGGGACTTTGCCGCCCGGTATTCAACGCGGATGCGGTTTTCTGCCCTTCAGGTTCATAAACAAGCGGGCCAACAGGCCCGCCGTGTAGCGATAACGCTTATTTTTCCAGCAGATTGACCGTGATGCGGTTGCTTTCGTCCATCATCGCGGCCTTGGCGCGAATTTTCGCTTCCAGCTGGTCGATCATCTGTTCGTTGTCGAAACGCTCTTTCTGGCGCACGCCGTCTTCATAGAAGCCGCTCTTCTTGTGGCCGCCGGTCACGCCCATGGTGGACACCAGCGCTTCGCCCGGGCCGTTCACAACGCAGCCGATGATCGAAACGTCCATCGGCGTGATGATATCTTCCAGGCGCTGCTCCAGCGCGTTCACCGTGCCGATCACGTCGAACTCCTGACGCGAACAGGTCGGGCAGGCGATAAAGTTGATACCGCGCGCGCGGATGCGCAGCGACTTCAGGATATCGAAACCGACCTTCACCTCTTCGACCGGATCCGCCGCCAGCGAGATGCGCAGGGTGTCGCCGATGCCTTCAGACAGCAGCATGCCCAGGCCGATGGCCGATTTGACCGACCCGCTGCGTGCGCCGCCGGCTTCGGTGATGCCCAGATGCAGCGGCTGATCGATGCGCGAGGCCAGCAGGCGGTAAGACTGCACCGCCAGGAACACGTCCGACGCCTTGACGCTGACCTTGAACTGGTCGAAGTTGAGGCGATCGAGGATGTCCACGTGGCGCATGGCGGATTCCAGCAGCGCTTCCGGCGTAGGTTCGCCGTACTTTTCCTGCAGGTCTTTCTCCAGCGAGCCGCCGTTGACGCCAATGCGAATCGGGATGTTCTTGTCGCGGGCGCAGTCCACCACCGAGCGAATGCGCGATTCGTTGCCGATGTTGCCCGGGTTGATGCGCAGGCAGTCTACGCCGTATTCGGCAACCTGCAGCGCGATGCGATAATCGAAGTGGATATCGGCGACCAGCGGCACGTTGACCTGCTGCTTGATCAGCTTGAACGCCTCGGCGGCGTCCATGGTAGGAACCGAAACGCGGACGATGTCGACGCCCACGCGCTCCAGCGCTTTAATCTGATTAACCGTTGCTTCAACATCGGTGGTACGGGTGTTGGTCATCGACTGCACGGCAATCGGCGCGCCATCACCAATAGGCACCTTGCCGACGTAAATGCGTGTAGATTTTCGACGGTTGATGGGCGCTTGGTTATGCATTACTTACTCTCCATTGCTGCTCTGACATCACGACCGGTGCCGCGCGATTACTGCGCGGCGACGGTCAGGCGAGCAACACGGTTTGACTTAACGAACCGGCTTAAATCAACCGGTTTACCCTGATACTGGATCTGAACTGCCGCCGGCGCGCCGATGGTCAGTTTATACGGCGCAGTGCCGGTCAGGTTCAGCTTGCCGCCCTGCTTCTGGGTGCCGCTGAACAGCGTCTTACCGCTCGCGTCGGTCACCTGCAGCCAGCAGTCGGCGGAGAAATCCATCACCAGCGCATTCGGATCGGCCGCTGGCGCAGCCACGCCCGCATCGGCGGTCGGCAACGGCGCCTGTGCCGCCGGCGCGGTTTCCGGCAGGGTGGTCTGGCTTGGCGACACCACGGCAGGCTGCTGCTGAGCCGCGCTCGGCGCCTGGGCGGTCGCCGCCGGCGCCTGAGCCGCTGCGCCAGTATCGGCCGGCGCGGCGCTGTTGTCGGTCAACGGCACGTTGGTGCCGGCATCGGCATTGCCGTCGGTCAGCGGCACGGACTGCCCTTCGTTATTCTGCGAAAGCTGCGCGGAGGACTGATCGGCCATGGTGGCGATCTCTTCCTGCTGGGCCTTGTGGTTTTGCCACCACCAGGCGCCGGTCAGGCCGATCACCACGAACACGATAAGCCAGGTGAAGCTCATCAGCCAGCCGTCGCGTTTCTTGCGGCGCTTGCCCAGCGAGAAGCTTTGCATCGGCGCCACTTTCGCCATCTTCAACGGCGCCTGCTTGGCCAGCATCGGCAGCAGTTCGTCTTCCGGCAAATGCACCAGCTTGGCGTAGGAACGGATGTAGCCGCGCACGAAGGTGGACGCGAGGTCAGCGGACACGCTGTCTTCCTCGATATCGCGCACGGTGGACATTTTGAGACACAGGCGTTCTGCAACGGTCTGTTGGCTCAGCCCGAGTTGCTCACGGGCCTGACGCAGGCGCTGGCCCGTCGTCATGGATACGGTTTTATCTTGGGAGGCTTCAGTATTCATTAGCTAAGAACTGCTGGTACTGTTTGGATTGTGGAAAACTTCGCGCTAGCTGCTTGCCATAGCGTTGAACGCTATCCTGACGGCCGGCTAACGCGGCGAAACGAATCTGTAACCATAAGCTGCTGGCGCTGGCCGGCAGAACATGCTGATAAACATCCAATAAAAGTTGCGACTGGGCGCGCTTCCCTTCTCCAAATTGCTTTTCGGCCTCCGCCAACAGCGGAGTGCCTTTGTCCGGATCGACTTTCAGCGCGCGGCTCAACAGCGTGCGCGCCTCATCGTTTTGTCCGGCCTTGAGAAAACAGTAACCTGCGTTTTCCAAGCTGTCGGCGACCTGGCCATAATCGGGCGCCAGCGCCGCAGCGCTAAACTGCTGTTGCGCCGGTACATACTGCCCTAAACTGCAAAGAAACGCACCGTAATTATTCAATACGGTGCCATTGCCCGGCGCAAGTTTGAGCGCTTGCCGATAACGCTGTTCGGCCGCGGCATTTTCACCGATCCGCTGCTCATAGAGCGCCATGCCCAACTGCGTGCGGTAATCCTGCGGGGCCGCGTCCAGCGCCTTTTCCAGGTTCTGGCGCGCGGCGTCCATGTCGCCTTGCTGCAGGTACTCCAGGCCCAGCTGCAACCGCGTCTGGCCCGCCTCAGAGACTTGTGCTTCCTTTTCCGGCGCTGAACCGGAACACCCGGCCAACAACCCGGCCGCCAGCCACACACCCCACAGTTTCAGCTTCATGCCCGCATTTATTTCCTTATCGGCCGTCAGCTAACGCCCGCCAGCGATACGCTTTCGCATAACAGGCTGTTAGATAACAAAAAATGGTGCTATAGGATTCAGACCGCCCGTACGTTGATAGGTTCCCCGGCCATTTTCTTCTTCAGGGTACGCTTGGTACGGTCGATCACTTCACCCGCCAGTTGCCCGCAGGCGGCGTCGATATCGTCACCACGGGTTTTACGAACAATAGTCGTAAAGCCGTATTCCATCAACACCTTGGAGAAACGATCCACCCGGCTGTTGGAGCTGCGGCCGTAAGGGGCACCCGGGAACGGGTTCCATGGGATCAGGTTGATCTTGCACGGCGTGTCTTTCAGCACTTCCGCCAGCTGATGCGCATCGTCGGTGCTGTCGTTGATATGATCCAGCATCACGTACTCGACGGTCACGCGGCCCTGGTTGGCGTTGGATTTCTCCAAATAGCGACGCACCGCGGACAGGAAGGTCTCGATGTTGTACTTGCGGTTGATCGGCACGATCTCATCGCGGATGGTGTCGTTCGGCGCGTGCAGCGAGATCGCCAGCGCCACGTCGATCATGTCGCCCAGCTTGTCCAGCGCCGGCACCACGCCGGAGGTAGACAGGGTCACGCGGCGTTTGGACAGGCCAAAGCCGAAGTCGTCCAGCATGATTTCCATCGCCGGCACCACGTTGTTCAGGTTGAGCAGCGGCTCGCCCATCCCCATCATTACCACGTTGGTGATCGGGCGTTGGCCGGTCACCTTCAGCGCGCCGATGATTTTCGCCGCGCGCCACACCTGGCCGATGATTTCCGACACGCGCAGGTTGCGGTTGAAGCCCTGCTGCGCCGTCGAACAGAATTTGCACTCCAGCGCGCAGCCTACCTGCGAGGAGACGCACAGCGTCGCGCGGTCGGCTTCCGGGATATACACGGTTTCGACCTGCTGATCGCCGACTTTAATCGCCCACTTGATGGTGCCGTCGGCCGAGCGCTGTTCCTCCGCCACTTCCGGCGCGCGGATTTCCGCCACGCGTTGCAGCTTGCCGCGCAGGACTTTGTTGATGTCGGTCATCTGCTCGAAATCGTCGCAGCAGTAGTGGTAAATCCACTTCATCACCTGATCGGCGCGGAACGGTTTCTCGCCCATTTCGGCGAAGAACTCGCGCATTTGCTGGCGGTTCAGGTCCAGCAGGTTGATTTTGGCCGCAGCCGGTTGCTCCACGTTAACGGAGGGGGTAGTCAGCGAATTATTTTCAGACACGGTGTGCTCGGACGTGATGGGTTCTAACATAATGATCTCTGGCCTCGTTATTACACGTTATGGCGCTAAAGAATGGACAGTAAGTTGTGCATTTCAGCCCGCATGATTCGGGTGGCGGCACTAAAAACACGCCCCTGACAAGTCGTCTTATCAGGGGCGCGGCATTGTACAAATTTTAGTAGCGGGTGGCTACGGCTGAAAGGCATTCAGGGCATTTTTATTGTTTCAGCCGGTGAATGCCTGGCTATCAGCAACGGCACGATTAACGTGCGCAGATTTCGCTTTCGTTGAAGAAGTAAGCGATTTCGCGCTGTGCGGATTCAACGGAGTCGGAACCGTGAACGGCGTTAGCGGTGAAGCTGTCCGCGTAGTCGGCACGCAGGGTACCGGCCAGCGCGTTGTCCGGGTTGGTTGCGCCCATGATGTCGCGGTTGCGCTGCACGGCGTTTTCAGATTCCAGAACCTGCACCATGATTGGGCCGGAGGTCATGAACTCAACCAGACCGTCGAAGAATGGGCGGCCTTTGTGCTCAGCGTAGAAGCCTTCAGCTTGCTCGCGAGTCAGACGCAGCATTTTAGCGGCGATGATTTTGAAACCGGCGCGCTCGAAACGAGCGTAGATAGCGCCGATGTCGTTGTTGGCTACAGCGTTTGGTTTAACGATGGAAAAGGTACGTTCTACGGTCATGATGGCCTCTGTATGACTTCCAAAACAGGCCGGTCTGCAATGTTGCCGGCCTTCTCAAGTGGCGCAGATTATATGTGCGCCGTTAACGCTTGCCTACGGGAAAATCAACATTTCATTAAAAAAATATGATCTTCATGATTCATTTTCGACCACGCGGCGGCGCTACTGGGTCTTGTCGGTAGACGGGATCAAATTGCGCAGCCAACTGCCCCAGCGGCGCTGATAAAAAGGCTGCGTATGGGAGATCAGATAGTGGCTGATGCCGCGCTCGTTCTCCGACACCAGGCAGAAATCCACCGGTTCGTCGTTCGGCGCCGTTTCGCTGGCGACGCTGCCGGCCTCGTTGATCAACGCTTCGATCTCCGCCGGCTCGGCGTCCACTTCCAGCCCGATCAGCAGATTCGGCTTCTCGTCCACCGCCTGATCGTGCATCAGCGCCAGAAACGCGCGGCGCACCGGCTTGCGCTGGCTGAACAGCGTGGTCAACGCATCCACCATCGCCGACGGATACTCTTCGGGCTGCCCCAGCAGGATTTGGGTCTCTTTATCGACGTAGTGCTCCACCGGTTTGACGACGCCGCCGGTCGCCAGCAGCATCGCCACCTCTTCCGGATAAAACTCTTTGCCATATTCCGCCTTCGGGTTGAGGAACAGATCCGCGCCCTGGGTAATCTCGAACAGCACCCGCGCCGGCATGGCGATAAACGGCTGTTCGTCCTCAACCGCCTTCTGCAACGCATCCAGCGAAGTGAAGAACGGAATGATGCTGCCGCCGTCCTGCTTCTCCCAATGCTGGATATTGACCGGCGTATCCGCGTTCAGCGTGATGTCGCCATCCTGCTGCACCTGCTCGCTGTCGCCGAGGATCAGCACCGTGGCGTCGAGCAGTTCACGGAAGAACGCCGGGCGATGGGCCGGCTCCGTCACCGCCAGCTTCAGCAGGCGTTCAAGTTCGTTCTCGTTCGGGGCGGCATCGTGATGATGGGCACTCATGGCAAACTCCAGGGATCAAAGAGCGAGGCCCAGCATGCTGGGCCTCGAAGATAATGCGCATTCTAGCGCCCGACGCGGCGGGCATTCAATTATTTGGCTTTGCTCAGCAGCAGATTGGCTAGGGTGCGCACGCCCAAACCGGTCGCGCCGGCCGACCACTGATCCACCGCGCCTTTGCGGTAGGTGGCGGAACAGTCGATGTGCAGCCAGCCTTGCTGGTAGTTCTTGACGAAGTGCGACAGGAAGGCCGCCGCGGTGCTGGCGCCGGCGGTGTAGGCCGGGCCGGCCACGTTGTTCAGCTCGGCGAAGTTGGACGGCAGCTGGCTGCGGTGGAACTCGGCCAGCGGCAGACGCCAGAACGGCTCTTGCTCGGCGGCGGCGCTGTTCAGCAACTCTTGCGCCAGCGCGTCGTCGAAGCTGAACAGCGCGTGGTAGTCGTTGCCGACCGCGGTTTTGGCCGCGCCGGTCAGGGTGGCGCAGTCGATAATCAGCTGCGGATTCTGCTCAGAAGCGTCAATCAGGCCGTCGGCCAGCACCAGGCGCCCTTCCGCATCGGTGTTCATTACCTCGACGGTTTTGCCGTTGCGGTAGCGAATGATGTCGCCCAGTTTGAAAGCGTTGCCGCTGACCATGTTGTCGGCGCAGCACAGGTATAGCTTCACGCGCTGCTTCAGGCCGCGCGCCGCCGCCAGCGCCAGGGCGCCGGTGATGGTGGCCGCACCGCCCATGTCAGCCTTCATCGAATCCATAAAGGCGCTCTGTTTCAGGCTATAACCGCCGGTATCGAAGGTGATGCCCTTGCCGACCAGGCAGGCGAACACCGGCGCGTCCGGGTTACCGGTCGGGTTGAAGTCGAGCGCCAGCAGCACCGGTGGGCGCTCGGAGCCACGGCCGACGGTGTGGATGCCGGCATAGTTCTGCTCGCGCAGATCTTCGCCCTTGGTGATGCGGTAGCTGACGGCATCGCAGCCGACGTCGCACATCAGATCGACGGCGCGGGTCGCCAGTTGCTCTGGCCCCAGCTCTTCCGCCGGCATGTTGATGGTGTCACGCACCCAGTCAACGATCTTCAGGCGCTTATCCAGCTCCTGACGCGCGGCTTCCGGCAGCTCGGCCCATTCGACGTTGCGTTGCCCTTTCGGCCCGCGGTAGCCCTGCCAAAACGCCCAGCTGTTTTCCAAGTCCCAACCGTCGCCGGCCAGCTTGACGTTTTTGATGCCCTGACCGTCAATTTTGCGGCCCGCGCGCTGGATCGCGCCCAGCTTGTCGGCGCCGGTCAGGTGGATGGTCATCCCTTCGCCGTTGGTGCTGAGCAGCGCTTTTTCGCCCCAACGGGCGTCGGCAGGTTGTTGCGACAGCGTGACCTGCATGAATTCTGTTGTCATAGCCTTCTTACTCCGGATGTTCCCTTTATTATTTCATTAGGGCTTTATTGCATACCCTATGGATTTCAAATTGCAGCTAGGCGCCCAGCGATCTCATCCCCATGAGCTTACTCAGGTAAGTGACTGGGGTAAGACAAATCTGCCGGGAGCAGATTTGAACGCTGCTCGCAGCGGCCCCTTGGGGCGTGGCCCACGGATGGGCCACGTAACTACGTGCAGGTAACAACGCTGCGGTTTGAAAGACGACGGGTATGTCGGATACAAAATAAACGGGCCGCCCATGGCAGCCCGTTACGCTATTTACTCCGCTTCATCTAACCAGACCAGCAGGATCGCTTCCAGTATTTTTTCGTTGGAAGCCTGCGGATCGTCGTCGAACTCTTCCAGATCGCAGATCCACTGATGCATATCGGTAAAACGCACGGTTTTCGGATCGGTGTCCGGGTATTGGTCGTACAGGGCTTCGCCGATTTCTCGGCTGTCGGTCCACTTCAGTCCCATTATGATCTCCGGGTTGGCGCTGCGGCTAACAATTAATGCTCACGCGCGTGGTTGACGGTGTAGCGCGGCATTTCGACCACCAGATCTTCGTCGGCGACCAGCGCCTGGCAGCTCAGGCGGCTTTCCGGCTCCAGCCCCCAGGCCTTGTCCAGCATGTCGTCTTCCAGCTCGCTGCTCTCTTCCAGCGAATCGAAGCCTTCACGCACGATGCAGTGGCAGGTGGTGCAGGCGCAGGATTTCTCGCAGGCGTGCTCGATTTCAATGCCGTTGCGCAGCGCAACGTTGAGGATCGACTCCCCTTTTTCAGCTTCCAGAACCGCCCCTTCCGGGCAAAGATCTTGATGGGGCAGGAAAACAATTTTAGGCATGGTTAAACCTCATCCACAGAATGGCCAGCCAGCGCGCGGCGAATGGAAGCGTCCATGCGGCGCGCGGCAAAATCTTGCGTTTGTGCATCTAATGTTTTGATGGCGTCTTCGATAGCGGCGGGATCTTCACCCTGCACCGCCTGCTGCAACGCCTGGGTCGCGGCGGCGATCGCCTGGCTTTCCGCCTCGCTCAGCAGCGCGGCGTCGGTGGCCAGCGCGCCCTGCAGGCTTTCCAGCACCCTCGCTGCTTCCACGCGTTGCTCCGCCAGCTTGCGCGCGCCCACGTCGCTTTGCGCGTTGGCCATCGAATCCTTGATCATGCCGGCGATTTCGCTGTCCGACAGGCCGTACGACGGCTTGACCTGGATCGAGGCTTCAACGCCGGTGGATTTCTCCATCGCGGTGACGCTCAGCAGACCGTCGGCATCCACCTGGAAGGTGACGCGAATGTGCGCCCCCCCGGCAGGCAGCGGCGGCAGGCCGCGCAGCGTGAAGCGCGCCAGCGAACGGCAATCCTGCACCAGCTCGCGCTCGCCCTGCAGCACGTGGATCATCATCGCGCTCTGGCCGTCTTTAAAGGTGGTGAACTCCTGCGCGCGCGCCACCGGGATGGTGGTGTTGCGCGGGATCACTTTCTCTACCAGGCCGCCCATGGTTTCGAGGCCCAGCGACAGCGGGATCACATCCAGCAGCAACATGTCGCTGTCCGGCTTGTTGCCCACCAGGATGTCGGCCTGGATCGCGGCGCCGATGGCGACCACTTTATCGGGATCGATCGACGTCAGCGGCGTGCGGCCGAAGAAGGCCCCCACCTGCTCACGCACCAGCGGCACGCGGGTGGAACCGCCGACCATCACCGCTTCCAGCACCTCGTCGGCGGCGACGCCGGCGTCTTTCAGCGCGCGGCGGCAGGCCATTAGCGTACGTTTCACCAGCGGAGCGATCAGCGCTTCGAACTGGGCGCGGGTCACCTCACCCTGCCAGCCGGCTACCTCAACGCGCACGCTGTCGGCATCGCTCAACGCGATTTTGGCGGCGATGGCGGCGTCCAGCAGCTGGCGCTGCACACCGTGATCGCTGCGATCGGCCACGCCGGCCTGCTCGCGCAGCCAGTCGGCCAGCAGGTGATCGAAGTCGTCGCCGCCCAGCGCGGAATCGCCGCCCGTGGCCAGCACTTCGAACACGCCGCGGCTGAGGCGCAGAATGGAGATATCAAAGGTGCCGCCACCCAGATCGTAAACCGCGATCACCCCTTCCTGGCCGGAGTCCAGCCCGTAGGCGATCGCTGCCGCGGTCGGTTCGTTCAGCAGGCGCAGGACATGCAGGCCGGCCAGACGCGCCGCGTCTTTGGTGCCCTGGCGCTGCGCGTCGTCGAAGTAGGCGGGAACGGTGATCACCACGCCATCCAGCTCCCCTTCCAGCGCCGCTTGCGCGCGCGCGGACAGGGCCCGCAGGATATCGGCGGAGACGCCGACCGGGTTAACCGGGCCGGCGGCGGTAACGATCAACGGCAGGCCGTTGTCGCTGGCCTGGAATTGATACGGCAGGTTCGGGTAACGTTGCTGCACGTCCGCCAACGAGCGGCCCATCATGCGCTTGATGGAGCTGACGGTATTGGCCGGATCCTGCGCAGCCTGTTGGCGCGCCTCCCAGCCGACGCGCTGCGCGTCCGCCTGATAATGCACCACCGAAGGCAGCAAATGGCGGCCCTGTTCGTCGGCCAGCGTTTCCGCTTGCCCGCTGCGCACCGTGGCGACCAGCGAGTTGGTGGTGCCCAAGTCGATGCCGGCGGCCAAGCGTCGCTGGTGCGGCGCGGCGCTGAGGCCAGGCTCACTAATTTGTAATAAGGCCATGTTGAAGCTTCCACAATCAGAATCAGAAGGTGTTACTCAAAACCCAGCAGTTTTTCTTCGAGTTGTTCAACCTGTTGCTGGAGTTTGTCCAAAAAGCGCAGCTTGCGCACGGTGTCGGCGGCGTCCGCCCACTGCTCGCCGTCCAGCTGCTGCAGCATCAGCGCGCTGCGCTGTTTGATGGAGGCGGCCAGCCGCGCGCCGAAATCGGCCAGCAGGCTTTCCGCCTCCGGCTTGCGCTCAATGGCGTCGAGCTCTTCGCGCAGTTCCAGCTGTTCCATCAGGAACGCGGTGTCGCGCATCGTATGCTGTTCGTTACCCAGATCGAAGCCGTGCAAAGATAGCATATACTCCGCGCGTTTTAACGGGTGCTTCAGCGTCTGGTAGGCTTCGTTGATGGTCGCCGCCTGCTGCAACGCCATCAGGCGTTCGCGCTCCGGCTGGTTGGCGAAACGATCGGGGTGAAATTGGCGCTGCAGATCCTGGAAGCGGGACGCAAGCAGGCTGCCGTCCACGGTGTAGCGAACTGGCAGCCCGAATAAAGTAAAGTAATCCATAGCGTGCTCTGGGCGTTAGCGGATGAAGTTCCCCCGCCGAAACGGGGGAGCACGATGGACTGTCAGACGTTGAAACTCTCGCCGCAGCCGCATTCGCTTGAGACGTTCGGGTTGTTGAACTTGAAGCCTTCGTTCAGGCCTTCCTTAACGAAATCAAGCTCGGTGCCGTCAAGGTAAACCAGGCTCTTGCCGTCGATGATCACCTTGATGCCTTTGTCTTCAAACACGATGTCGTCATCGTTGGCTTCGTCAACAAATTCCAGCACGTAGGCCATTCCGGAGCAGCCGGAAGTTCGCACTCCCAGACGCAGGCCGAGACCCTTGCCGCGGTTCGTCAAAAACGCCTGAACACGCTGCGCAGCGCTGTCGCTCATGGTAATAGACATCACAACCTCACACTTCAAATCAAAGCCCGGCGTGGCCGGGCCGACTCAGACAAATTACTCGGCGCTATGCTTGCTCTTATAGTCGGCAATCGCTGCTTTGATGGCGTCTTCAGCCAGGATCGAGCAGTGAATTTTGACCGGCGGCAATTCCAGCTCTTCGGCGATCTGGGTGTTTTTGATCGCTTCAGCCTGATCGAGCGACTTGCCCTTCATCCATTCGGTCACCAGCGAGCTGGAGGCGATGGCGGAACCGCAGCCGTAAGTTTTAAAGCGCGCGTCTTCGATGATGCCTTCATCGTTAACCTTGATTTGCAGCTTCATGACGTCGCCGCAAGCCGGCGCACCTACCATGCCGCTACCGACGGTAGGATCTTCGTTGTCAAAGGAACCCACGTTGCGCGGGTTTTCATAATGATCGATTACTTTTTCGCTGTAAGCCATGACCTTGCTCCTGAAACCTGAGAATTAATGATGCGCCCATTCGATGCTGTTGATGTCCACGCCCTGCTTGAACATCTCCCACAGCGGAGACAGATCGCGCAGACGGCCGATGGATTTACGCACCAGTTGAATGGTGTAGTCGATCTCTTCTTCCGTGGTGAAACGCCCCAGGGAGAAACGGATCGAGCTGTGCGCCAATTCATCGCTCATGCCCAGCGCGCGCAGCACGTAGGACGGCTCGAGGCTGGCGGAGGTACAGGCTGAACCGGAGGAAACGGCCAGGTCTTTCAGCGCCATGATCAGCGACTCGCCTTCAACGTAGTTGAAGCTGACGTTCAGGATGTTCGGTGCGCCGTGCTCCAGATCGCCGTTCAGATACACTTCTTCCATATCTTTCACGCCGTTCCACAGACGATCGCGCAGGGTGCGCAGACGCGCCATCTCTTCGGTCATCTCTTCTTTGGCGATGCGATAAGCTTCGCCCATGCCGACGATCTGGTGGACAGGCAGGGTGCCGGAACGCATGCCGCGCTCGTGACCGCCGCCGTGTACCTGCGCTTCGATGCGGATGCGCGGCTTGCGGCGCACGTACAGCGCGCCGATGCCTTTCGGGCCATAGATTTTGTGGCCGGAGAACGACATCAGATCGACTTTCAGCTTGCTCAGATCGATAGGCAGTTTGCCCACGCTCTGGGTGGCGTCAACGTGGTAGATGATACCGCGCGCGCGGCACATTTCGCCGATCGCTTCGATGTCCTGCACCACGCCGATTTCGTTATTGACGTGCATGATGGAGACCAGAATGGTGTCATCGCGCAGCGCCGCTTCGAGATCCTGCAGGCTGATGATGCCGTTGCTCTGCGGCGCCAGATAGGTCACTTCGAACCCTTCGCGCTCCAGCTGACGGCAGGTGTCCAGCACGGCTTTGTGTTCGGTTTTGCTGGTGATGATGTGCTTGCCTTTTTTCTGGTAGAAATTGGCAGCACCTTTGATCGCCAGGTTGTCGGATTCGGTCGCCCCGGAGGTGAAGACGATTTCGCGTGGGTCGGCGCCCACCAGTTCGGCAATTTGGTTACGGGCGATGTCTACCGCCTCTTCCGCCTGCCAACCGAAACGGTGGGAACGGGAAGCCGGGTTGCCGAAAGTGCCGTCCAGGGTCAAAAACTGCATCATCTTCTCAGCAACGCGCGGGTCAACCGGCGTCGTTGCTGAGTAATCCAGATAAATCGGTAATTTCATTGCTCTTGTGCTCCGTACATCACTTCCAAAAACTAAAATAATTTCGCCAGCTGCTTATGCGCGCAGATTAACGTTGATAGTTTCTTGCGGACGACCGTTGGCCGTGCGGCGCGTATCGTTGTTTTGACGATCCGCCACCACCAGCACTTCCTGGTTGTTGACCAGTTCTGCCAGCGTAATGTTGTTCAGGAACCCGCTGATGCGCTCGCTCAGATCGCGCCACAGGGCGTGGGTCAAGCAGCGATCGCCGCCCTGACAGCCTTCTTTGCCCTGGCACCGGGTTGCATCTACCGATTCATCGACGGCAGTGATGACAGCGCCAACGGCGATCTCACCCGCGTCTTTACCCAGCAGATAACCACCGCCCGGGCCGCGCACGCTGGCCACCAGGCCATTCTTGCGCAGACGGGAGAATAATTGTTCCAGATAAGAGAGCGAAATACCCTGGCGTTCGGAAATGTCCGCCAGTGGCACCGGCCCTTCCTGGGAATGCAGCGCTACGTCGAGCATAGCGGTTACGGCATAACGGCCTTTGGATGTCAGTCTCATAGCTCAATGGTTACCTGTTGGTCAAATATGGCCGAAAGTCTGACATTCCTGAGTAAAACAGTCAACTATTTAACCTAGTAATTGACTCAAGTATTAGCACGTTTTGAACTTAGCAAGAACAAAGGTATATAAAATACATGTTATAACCTTTGGATAACTAATACTATTGTCACCCGCCGCTATGCCACATCAATTAATTACCTTGATGTTTATCCTGTTTCTCGATCGACGTCAGCATGCCGCGCAGGATATTCAGCTCCTGCCCTTCCGGGCGCGCGCGGGTGAACAGCCGACGCAGGCGGCTCATCACCTGGCCCGGATGGGACGGGCGAATAAAGCCGGTGCGCTGCAGCGTCTGCTCCAGGTGCTGATAGAAACGCTCGAGGTCATCCACCAGCGGATACGGCGTCTCTTCCAGCTGCGGCGCGCCCGCCTGTTGGCGATCGAGGTAAGCCACGCGCACTTCATACGCCAGGATCTGCACCGCCATCGCGAGGTTCAGCGAGCTGTAGTCCGGGTTGGCCGGAATGGCGACGTGGTAGTGGCACTTCTGCAATTCATCGTTGGTCAGCCCGACGCGTTCGCGGCCGAACACCAGCGCCACCGGCGCGTGTTCGCCCTCGTGCACCGCGCGCACGCCGCATTCACGCGGCTCCAGCATCGGCCACGGCAAGGTGCGAGAACGGGCGCTGGTGCCCACCACCAGGCTACAGCCGGCGATGGCGTCATCGAGGGTGTCGACGATAGTGGCGTTGCCGATCACGTCGCTGGCGCCGGCGGCCAGGGCGATGGCCTGAGAATCGGGTTTGATCAGCGGATTAACCAGATAAAGGTTGGTTAAACCCATGGTTTTCATGGCTCTGGCGGTCGAGCCCATGTTGCCGGTATGTGAAGTCTCTACCAGAACAATGCGGATATTGTGCAGCATACAAACTCTGAGCGTGGCGGAAAATCGCAGCATCTTAACACAGCCGTAGGCAATTTGCCGAACAGCTGCTATACTTCGCGCCGTTTCCTGTTCTTTAACATCCTAGTTGGAAGATACCCATGCATCCGATGCTGACTATCGCCGTGCGCGCTGCGCGCAAGGCCGGTAACCTGATTGCCAAAAACTACGAAACCCCGGACGCTGTAGAAGCGAGCCAGAAAGGGACCAATGACTTCGTCACCAACGTCGATCGCGATGCAGAGCATCTGATCATCGACGTCATCCGCAAGTCTTATCCGCAACACAGTATCGTGAGCGAAGAACGCGGTGAGCTGATCGGCGAAGATCGCGATGTGCAATGGGTGATCGATCCACTGGATGGCACTGCAAACTTCATCAAACGTTTCCCTCATTTCTCCGTTTCCATCGCCGTACGCATCAAAGGCCGTACTGAAGTGGCCGTGGTTTACGATCCGATGCGCAACGAACTGTTCACCGCCACTCGCGGCCAGGGCGCACAGCTCAACGGCTACCGCCTGCGCGGCACCAACGCCAAAGATCTGGATGGCACCATCCTGGCGACCGGCTTCCCGTTCAAGGTCAAACAGCACGCAACGCCTTACATCAACATCGTCGGCAAGCTGTTCACCCAGTGCGCGGACTTCCGCCGCACCGGTTCCGCGGCGCTGGATCTGGCCTATGTGGCCGCCGGCCGCGTAGACGGTTTCTTCGAAATCGGCCTGAAGCCGTGGGATTTCGCCGCGGGCGAACTGCTGGTGCGTGAAGCCGGCGGCCTGGTGACCGACTTCGTCGGCGGCCACAACCACTTCAGCTCCGGCAACGTGGTGGCAGGCAACCCGCGCGTAGTGAAAGCCATGCTGGCCACCATGCGTGAAGAACTGAGCGAAGCGCTGAAGCGTTAATCGCCAGAAGCGAATCGAAAAAAGCGCTGCCGATGCAGCGCTTTTTTTATGCCCGTTAGCGGGAGAAGGGACGGATGCCGCCGCCGAATTCCGGCTGCGCGCTGACGTACAGCAACAGCCCGGCGGCCAGCAGGATCAGGCCGCCGGCCAGCGCCAACGCCCCCCAGGCCACCGCGCTCCAGGCGGCGGGCGGGCGCGAACGGCTGAGGCGCACCGCCAGCCGGCGGCTGTAATGTACCAGCAGCGCCAGCATCGAGATGGTCAACGAGGTGCCGAACGCCATCGCCAGCGCGGAGATCACTCCCCAGCCGAACACGCCGATCACTTTGGAGAACAGCAGCACCAAAATCGCCCCCGAACAGGGGCGCATGCCCATCGCCAGCACGATGGCGGCCTGAGTGCGCCAGTCGCTTCCCGCCTGCAGCTCGCTGTCGCTCGGCAGATGCCGGTGGCCGCAGCCGCAATTGGCGCTGTGCACATGATCCGCCGCCAGCGGCGTCAGGCTGTTGATGCGCAGCGCCGGCGCCGGGCGCATCGCCTTGATCGCCGCAAACAGGCGTTTCAGCGCGCGCCAACTCAGCAGCACGCCAAGCAGCATCACCAGAATAAAGCTGCCCTTCTCCAGCCAGAAACTGCTTTGGTGCAGCTGGCGCGAAGAGAGCTGCAATACCACCAGCATCAGCGTGACCAGCGCGATCGCTACCCCACCCTGCACCAGCGAGGCGGCGAAGGTCAGCTTCAGGCTGCTTTTCAGCCGCGCCGGATGGGTAGCCAGGTAGGTGGCGATCACCACTTTGCCGTGGCCGGGGCCGAGCGCATGCAAGACGCCATAGCCGAGGCTGAACAGCATCAGCGCCAGCCCGGCCTGCTGCGGCGCGGCCTTCACCTGCTGCAACAGCCCCGCCATCTGCTGGTGCAGCGCTTTTTGCCACACCACGCTCTGCATCAGCAGCTGCGGCCAATAGTGCCACGCCAGCAGCGCGGCGGCCGCCAGCGCCAGCGTGAACGGCAGCAGCGGCCACAGGCCGAAGGCCCAGTGGCGCCGGCTCGTCGTCGGTTGCGAGAGATTTAACGACATTGCAGCGTCACCCGCTGGGCGAACTGCTGCCCCAGCGCCAGGTCTTCACCGGGCGAGTCGTTCTTGTCGAGCGACAGCGCATAGGCCTGCAGCGACGCATTCGGCTTCGGCGTCATCAGCTTGTAGCTGCACAGCTGCGCCATCTCCGGCGGCAGATGCAGCGCATTTTGGTCTTTATAGGTCATATCCACAAAATAAGTCGGATCGTAAGTCGAAAGTTCGAACGGCTTGCCCGCCAGCGGCTGCGGCTCGGCCAACGGCAGCACGAACTCCAGCACCGCCTGGTTGCCCTGGCGCGACAGGTGATATTCGCTGGGCAAGTTCAGGTATTTCACCGGTTTGCCGTCGCGGTAAAGATCGGTGAAATAGTGCTGCCCCAGCACGTTGGCCATCACTTCCGCCGCCAGCTTTTTCCACACTTCCGAATCGCTCTTGGCGTTTTTCGCATCGTAGAGCAGATCCGCCGAGGTGATTTCATCCATCACCCACACCATTTTCAGGCCGACCAGCCGCTGGTCTTTGGCGACGAAGGTGGTATTCATGTCGATAAAGCTGTGCGGATGAGCGATCGCACCGGCGCTGAACACGGCGCCGAAGGCAGCCAAAAGACGACGTAACTTCATCATTATCCTGTCTTACCTGCATTTGTTATAACGTAACACAAATAGATGCCTAACGGCCCGCCTCTCCCGGCGATATTTGTGACGAAAGTTGTAAGCCGAAGTAAAAGCCGCGCGGTAATCCTGCCGTCACAAAGCCTTTTGCTATGCTTAGGCATAATCGCAACCTTTTATGCCGGAAGGTGATAATGAGCCTGGACACCTCTCCCGTGCCCGAGCTCTCCGGACAACAACGGCGCTGCCATCTGCTGCTGATGCTGTACACGCCGGAGCCCGAGTTACAGCTGGAGACCCTAAGCCGAATCAACGGCGTCGCCCCCCCGATAACCCGGCAAGATATAGCCGAGGTGGCCAGTGAAATCCAGCGTTTCCATCACCTGGAGATCGCCGTCGATCCCAACCATGGCTACCAACTGCGGGGCAGCGTGCTCGACCAACGCCTGTGCCTCATCCACTGGCTGCGGCGGGCCCTGCGCTGCAGCCCGCGGTTTGTCGAAGGCGATTTCGCCCCGCGCCTGCGGCAAGCGCTGGCGACCGATGCCTCCCCGGCGTCTGCGCTAACAGAGGCGATCGACGCCTGCGAGCCGCTGCTCAGCCGCCACTTCGATGCGCGCGACCGCCAATTCCTGCAGCATTACCTGCTCTACTGCGCCTGGCAAAATCGCCTGCAGCAGCATCCGCGTTTCGACGCCGTTCAGCGCGACTGGCTGCGGAAAAAGCCGGAACAGCAGGCCGCCGCCTGGCTGCATCAGGCCTGCAACCGGCTGTTTAACCAGCCGCCGCAGGCAGACGAGCGCGATTTTTTGGCGCTGACGTTTACCATGTTGAAAAATCACAGCTACCACAGCAACGACTCAGCGCAAGAGCGGAGATTGATGGTGGCGATCGACAGCATGGTCGAGCGCTTCCAGCAACTTTCCGGCATGGCCTTCAGCAGCAAGGCGGAGCTGGTCAGCCAGCTGTTCGCCCATCTGGCGCCGGCGCTGGAGCGCTGCCGTTTCGCCATCGGCATCGACAATATGCTGCTGGAAGAAGTGGTGCGCAAATACCCGCGGCTGATGCGCACCACGCAGGAAGCGCTGAAACCGCTGGAGCAGGAGTACGGCGTGCATTTTTCCAACGAGGAGGCGGGTCTGGTGGCCATCAGCTTCGGCGCCTGGCTGATGCAGGACAACGCGCTGCAGGAAAAGCAGGTGCTGCTACTGACGCTGGACAACCCGCAGCTGGAAGAGGAAGTGGAATATCAGATCCGAGAGCTCACGCTATTGCCGCTGAACATCAAGTACCTGCCGCTGAGCGACTATCTGCGCGGCGGAGCGCCGCAGGGCATCACGCTGGTGATCACCCCTTATGCGGCGGTGCACAGCGATCCGCACCCGCCGCTGGTCTATACCGAACTACCGCTGGAAACCCGGCAGCGCCAGGCGATCCGCGCGCTGCTGGAAGCCCCTTAATCAGCGGCTGACGCTGACCGCCGGCGGCCGGATGAACAAGGCCGGCACCGCGACCGCCGCCATCACCCAGAATACCCCGCCCTGCCAATGTTCGAACAGGAACCCGGCAATGACCGTCATGACGGCGATGCCGCCGCCCATCGCCAGCGCCGAATACACCGCCTGCAGTTGGATCACCTCTTGCCCCTGACGCGCGGCGATAAAGCGCATCGCCGCCAAATGGCAGACGGTGAAAGTGCCGCAGTGCAGGATCTGGATCAGCAGCAGCCAGCCCAGCTCGGTGCTGTAGGCCATCAGGCTCCAGCGCAACACGCCGCAGCAGGCGGAGAGCAACAGCAGGTTGCGCGCATTCCAGCGGCGGAACAGCACGTTGCTGCTGGCGAAAATAATCACCTCCGCCACCACGCCCAGCGACCACAGATAGCCGATGGTCGAGGCCGAATAGCCCGCCTCCTGCCAGTAAATGGAGCCGAAGCTGTAGTAGCCGGCGTGCGCCCCTTGCAGCAGCGTGACGCACAGCAGGAAGCGCCAGACCGGCCCTTCTTTCAGCAGCGCCCACAGCGAACGTTCGGTTCCGCTGCGCGCGCGCGCTTCGCCCTGCGGCATGACGCTCGGCTTCAACAGCATGCCCAGCAGCATCGCCAGCACGCTGAAGATCAGGCTGTAGAGAATGGCGTTATGGCCCCATACCGCTACCAGCTGCCCGGTCAGCGCCGAGCCGATGACGAACGCCAGCGAGCCCCACAGCCGCACCCGGCCGTAGTCCATACGGATCTGCTTTTGCCAGGTGGCGGCCAACGCGTCGGTCAGCGGCACCAGCGGCGAGAAGAACAGGTTGAAACCCGCTATCACCAGCATCAGCCAACCCCAGCCGTTGCCGAAGCAGAACCCGACCGCAAAGGCCAGGGTCAGCAGCGCCAGCAGGCGCAAGGCGGAGACTAAATGAGAGGGATCTTTAACGCGGGGTGCAATCAGTAAGCTGCCGAGGAAGCGGGCCACCAAGCCGGCGCCGAGCAGCATGCCGATGGTTTCGGGCGCGATGCCCTCGCCTTTCAGCCACACGCCCCAGAACGGTAAGAAGATGCCATAGGAAAAGAAGTAGGTGAAATAACTGAGCGCGAGCCAACGCGTGGATTGCAGAACCATGATCCCTCCGGAGTGAGGGCAATACTTTGACAGAGCTCACACCGACCCGCAATCTTCATTCCACTTCAATGCGTTAGAGTGCCAGACAGCTCACAGTTTGCCGCGAGCGGCCACAAAAAAACCCGCCGCAGCGGGTTTTATAGGGCGAAAGCGGGATTACGCGTAAACCGGCAAGCGGGCGCAGATATCCAGCACTTTCTTCTTGGTGCGTTCGATGGTGGCTTCATCGTTGATGTTGTCCAGCACATCACAGATCCAACCGGCCAGTTCGCGCACGTCGGCTTCTTTGAAGCCGCGACGGGTGACGGCCGGGGTGCCGATACGCACGCCGGAGGTGACGAACGGGCTTTTCGGATCGTTCGGCACGCTGTTTTTGTTGACGGTGATGTTGGCGCGGCCCAGGGCGGCGTCCGCTTCTTTACCGGTCAGGTTTTTGTCGACCAGATCCAGCAGGAACAGGTGGTTATGGGTGCCGCCGGAGACCACTTTGTAGCCGCGCTGCAGGAACACTTCCACCATCGCCTTGGCGTTGACCGCCACTTGCTGCTGGTAAACCTTGAACTCAGGCTCCATCGCTTCTTTCAGCGCCACCGCCTTGCCGGCGATCACGTGCATCAGCGGGCCGCCCTGGCCGCCAGGGAACACGGCGGAGTTCAGCTTTTTGTACAGCTCTTCGTCGCCGCCCTTCGCCAGGATCAGGCCGCCGCGCGGGCCCGCCAGGGTTTTGTGGGTGGTGGTGGTGACGATGTGCGCGTGCGGTACCGGGTTCGGGTAGACGCCGGCGGCGATCAGGCCCGCCACGTGCGCCATGTCGACGAACAGGTAAGCGCCGATGCTGTCGGCGATTTCGCGCATTTTGGCCCAGTCAACCACGCCGGAGTAAGCGGAGAAGCCGCCGATGATCATTTTCGGCTTGTGGGTTTGCGCCTGCTTGGCCAGATCGTCATAGTCGATTTGGCCTTTGTCGTCGATGCCGTAAGGCACCACGTTATACAGTTTGCCGGACAGGTTGACCGGGGAACCGTGGGTCAGGTGGCCGCCATGCGCCAGGTTCATGCCCAGAATGGTGTCGCCCGGCTGCAGCAGCGCGGTGTACACGGCGAAGTTAGCCTGGGAGCCGGAGTGCGGCTGCACGTTGGCGTAATCGGCGCCGAACAATTCTTTGGCGCGATCGATAGCCAGCTGCTCAACGATATCCACGTATTCGCAGCCGCCGTAGTAACGCTTGCCCGGATAGCCTTCAGCGTATTTGTTGGTCAGCTGGGAACCCTGAGCCTGCATCACGCGCGGGCTGGTGTAGTTCTCAGACGCGATCAGCTCGATGTGCTCTTCCTGACGCACCACTTCCTGCTCCATGGCACGCCACAGTTCCGCATCGTAATCGGCAATGTTCATTTCACGCTTTAACATCCGGCATCTCCTGACTTAAATCAGCTAACTAAAAAATCACCAAATAACTACCCGTTTGGGCTCTGGGCCACAGTGTAAACCGTTTCGCCCCACCGAAGATAGGTCTTGACAGAGGTTTTTACGCAAACGATTGGCATAAGGTGGCGCAAGGCTTTGATCCGCTAAACGCCGCCGTTTATCAACGGACATTTCCTCATGCGAACGATGCGCTTTTTTCATGTTCTGTGAGCGCGATCGACGCCCGAAGAACACCGCAACGAAAACAAGGGTATTTACAAGCGACGCGGAACCCAATAAGATGCATTTAAAATGCATCATTACAATTATCGTCAAGATCCCAACCCAAGGAGCGCTTCCATGCTGGATAGCCAAACCATCGCCACCGTGAAATCCACCCTTCCCCTGCTGGCTGCGACCGGGCCGAAGCTGACCGCCCACTTTTACGATCGCATGTTCGCGCACAACCCGGAATTGAAAGACATTTTCAACATGAGCAACCAGCGCAACGGCGATCAGCGTCAGGCGCTGTTCGACGCCATCTGCGCCTATGCCGCCAACATCGAGAACCTGGCGGCGCTGCTGCCGGCGGTGGAGCGCATCGCGCAGAAGCACACCAGCTTCAATATCCAGCCGGAGCAGTACAACATCGTCGGCGGTCACCTGCTGGCGACCCTGGACGAAATGTTCAGCCCGGGTCAGGAAGTCCTGGACGCCTGGGGCAAGGCCTACGGCGTGCTGGCCAACGTGTTTATCCAGCGTGAAGAACAGATTTATCAGCAGAGTGAAACCGACAACGGCGGCTGGCGCGATCTGCGCGCGTTCCGCATCCTGAAGAAACAGCCGCAGAGCGACGTGATCTGCAGCTTCGTGCTGGCGCCGGTGGACGGCGGCCGGGTGGCGGACTTCAAACCGGGGCAGTATCTGGCGGTCTACATCAAGCACGACAGCCTGGAACATCAGGAAATTCGCCAGTACTCGCTGACCACCTCGCCGAACGGCGAGTTCTACCGCATCGCGGTGAAGCGCGAAGATCAGGGGAAAGTGTCCAACTACCTGCACCAGCAGGCGCAGGAAGGCGACGTGATCTACATCGCCCCGCCGCACGGCGACTTCTTCCTCGACGTGGCGCCGACCACGCCGGTGGCGCTGATCTCCGCCGGCGTCGGCCAAACCCCGATGCTCGGCATGCTCAACACCCTGCACGACAACCAGCATCAGGCGCAGGTCCACTGGCTGCACGCGGCGGAAAACGGCGGCGTGCACGCCTTTGCCGATGAAGTGGCGGATATTGCCGGGCGCATGCCGAATCTGAGCCGCCATGTGTGGTACCGCGAGCCGGGCGCCGATGACGTGGAAGGCCGCGACTACCACAGCCGCGGATTGATGGATTTGAGCGCGCTGCAAGGCAGCCTGGCCGATCCGCAGATGCACTATTACTTCTGCGGCCCGGTGGCCTTCATGCAGTTCGTGGGCAAACAGCTGCTGGAAATGGGCGTAGAAGCCGAACGCATCCACTACGAATGCTTCGGCCCGCATAAGGTGCTGTAATGCTTGCGGAGCGCGGCCGTCAGACCGCGCTCCCTCTTCATTTCGCCTGCAGTTGGCGCGCGTCCTGCACCTGCTGCACCGTCACCGGCGCCGCCTGGTTGCCCCAGCTTCCCCGCAGATAACTCATCAGATCCGCCGCCTGCCGATCGTTCAACGCCCAGCCGTAAGCCGGCATGTCGAACGCCATCGCCTGCTGCGTGATCGGCGTATGCGCCCCCTCCAGCACCACCCGCAGCGCGGTCAGCGGATTGTCCGCCGTTACCGTGGCATTGCCCGCCAGCGCCGGAATGGCGAAGTCGGTGCCCTCCCCCTTGTTGCCGTGGCAGGTCGAGCAGTACATCGCGTAGGTCGCCTTGCCGCCCGGGTTATCTGCCTGCGCGGCAGGCGCAGCGGCTTTGGCGGCGGTTTCCGGCACCAGGCTGCGCAGGTACACCGCGATGGCGTTCAGATCGCCGTCGCTGAGATACTGCGTGCTGTGGGTCACCACCTCGCTCATCGGCCCGGCGACCGCCGCATGGCGGCTGCGGCCGGTTTTCAGCAGCGCCGTCACCTCTTCCGGCGGCAGGCCGCGCAGATTGGAGGCGTACCAGCCGTCCAGCTCGGCGCCGCTCAGGAACACCGGCTCCTTGCCGTCCAGCCCCTTCTCCTGCATCGCCCAGCCGCGCGGCGTGTGGCAGCTGCCGCAATGGCCCGCGCCCTGCACCAGGTAGGCGCCGCGGTTCCACTCGGCGCTTTGTTGCGGATCCGCCTGATACGGCTGGTCGTCGTGGAACAGCTGGTTCCACACCGCCAACGGCCAGCGCATCGACAGCGGCCAGCTGATGTCGCTGGCGCGGTTGGCCACGTTCTGCGCCGGCACCTCTTTCATCAGATAGTCATACAGCGCGCGCATGTCTTCCGCGCTCATTTTGGCGTACGAGGTGTACGGCATCGCCGGGTAGAGCCGGTGGCCGTCTTTGGCTACCCCCTGGCGCATGGCGCGATCGAACTCTTCGAACGAATAGGCGCCGATGCCGTGCAGCTTGTCCGGCGTGATGTTGGTGGCGTAGATAGCCCCGAGCGGCGTCGGGAACTTCATGCCACCCGCCAATTCGGCGCCGCCCGGCGCGGTGTGGCAGGCGGTACAGTCACCGGCTTTGGCGACGTATTCCCCGGCCGACATCGCCTGGGCCGAGCCGCCTGCCGCCAGCAGGCTCAACAGGTACAGCGAACGCAGACTCATGCTCCCTCCTTGGCGGCAACCTTGCCGTAGGCCAGTTCATTCACCGCGCGCCACGCCTGATCGATAGCCGAGTTGGCGTACGGGCTCCAGTCGGCATCGGAGTTGGCGATAACGATCTTGCCGATCGGCTGCCGCGCCGTTTCGATGATTTTCGTGGCCTCGTCTTCGTCGTCAAACAGCCCGTTGAGGAAGTAGGAGTAACCGTGCGACCAGCGGTTGACGGTGATCGCCTGAATGTCGCGCTGATGGTCGAAACCGGCCTCGCCCAGCATGCCCTGCAGCTGTTCGCGGATCATCTGCTCGTGCACCTCGAACGGCGTGCCCAGCAGCAGCGCGCGCCCTTTGCGCGACTGCTCGCGCGGGCTGAGGCCGCTGCCCGGCAGCGTCGGCACGTACACCATATGCAGGCCGATCGGCCGATCCGGATCGCGCGGGTGCTGATACCCGCCCATGCTCACCGGGTAATCCAGCTTCACGCGGCTGTACGGCGCGGCCGGCGAATAGATCTCGTGCACGCCCAGCTTGATGAACGGCTGCCAGTTGCGGATCACCACCTTGCTGTACACCAGCGGCGACTTGACGTTCTGTTTCAACGCCTCCTGCTGCTCGTGCGACATCTCCGGCACCAGGTATGGGATCATCATGTTGTAGCCGGCCATCACCACCTGCCCGGCGCGCACCTTGGTCATCTTCTCGCCGGTCATGTAGGTGACTTCCACCTTGTCGCCAACGTTGGCCGCATGCAGCCCGGTGCTGTTCAAACGCAGCTTCACCGGCGATTCCGGCCGATCGAGCTGGCCGTAGTCGAATTTGGCCAGCACCACGTCGTTCATGTCGTTGCCAGCCGGCGCCACCGCCGGGATCAATTTGCGCACCATCAGGCGCGCCAGCGTGGCGTTGCCGTCCGGGAAGTGGAACACGTAAGGATCGTCGAGATCCGCCTGCGACTCCTCGTCCAGCGGTGGCAGATTCATGCCGTCAAGGCCCGGCAGATCGCAGATGCGCGCATCGCTGCACGACGTGCCGTCGATGCCCACCGCCTGGAAATCGTTGGTGGTCTGCTGGAAATAACGGATCGCCAGCTCACTCAGGCCCACCTTCTCGCGCAGGAACTGGGTGTAGCTGTGGGTATCGAGCCACTCGATCTTCTGCTCCAGCGTCATCTCCGGCAGATAATCTTTCTTCACCGTATGCAGCGCGATCAACGCCTGGCGATCGCTTTCCGGCAGCGGGAAATCGCCGATGAACGCTTCATAAGAGCGGCCGTTGAGACGATCGCGCGGAATGTCGTCCGCCACCGTGCGGCCCGGATCGCCGCTCACCACCTTGTCGACGCCGAAGTTCTTGCGATCGAAGTAAACCCCGCGGCTCAGGTTCAGATCCGGGTAGAAGGTGGTGTCAAACGCCTGCTCCAGCCGATCGATATCGACGCCGAGATTGCGCAGCAGCCCCATCGCCACCGGGCTGAAGTTGGAGCGCGGCGACTGCAGCGATTCGCTGCCGCCGTAGCCGAGCAGCATGCCGTCGTCGGTGTTGAATTCGTTGCGCTTGGCGTGGCCGCCGAAGTCGTCATGGTTGTCGATCAGCAAAATGCGCTGCTGCTCACCTTTCAGCTGCTGCCAGAAACAGGCGGCCGCCAACCCGCTGATGCCGGCGCCGACCACCACCAGATCGAACTCTTCAACGGCGGGCACGCTGCCGAAATCAAAGGTTTTGCCGTCGCGCCCCAACTGGTGCGCATGCTCGAACGAGCCCGGATGGTTACCCCGCAGCCCGGTCAGCGCCGGCGGGTAGTACAGGGTTTGATTGGCGGTTTGCGGCGACGCGCGCAAGATTTGCAGCGGCGTCAACCCGGCGGCGATGGTGATCGCCACCCCGTTGAGAAAATCGCGTCGGGTGATACCCATATAGGCTTCCTTTCAATTTTTATTATCATCGGCCGGCCGGGGCCGGCCCGAAGGCCGCGCTATTGTGCGGATAATTATTGTAAAATCAATGTTTGAACATCACATGACGAATGGCGGTGTAATCCTCCAGCCCGTACATCGACATATCCTTGCCGTAGCCGGACAGTTTCTGGCCGCCGTGCGGCATTTCGCTCACCAGCATGAAGTGGGTGTTCACCCAGGTGCAGCCGTATTGCAGGCGGGCGCTTAAGCGATGCGCACGGCCCACGTCGCGGGTCCACACGGACGACGCCAGCCCGTAGTTGGATTCGTTCGCCCAGGCCAGCACCTGCTCTTCGTCGTCGAACGGCGTCACCGTCACTACCGGGCCGAACACCTCGCGCTGCACGATTTCATCCTCCTGGCGCGCGCCGGCCAGCAGCGTCGGCTGGAAGTAGTAACCCGGCCCCTTCACCTTCTCGCCGCCGGTCACCACCTGCACGTGCGGCAAGGCTTTGGCTCGCTCGACAAAACCGGCGACCCGCTCCAGATGCTGGGCGGTAATCAATGGCCCCAGCTCGGTGCTCTCGTCGTCCGGCGCGCCGATCTTCAGGCTGGCCACCGCCTCGCCCAGCCGCTTCACCAGCTCGGGATAAATGCTTTTCTGCGCGTAGATGCGGCAGGCGGCGGTGCAATCCTGCCCGGCGTTGTAGAAACCGAAGCCGCGAATGCCGTCCACCACCTGCTGCAGATCGGCGTCGTCAAACACCAGCACCGGCGCCTTGCCGCCCAGCTCCATATGGGTGCGCTTAATGCCGGCGGCGGTGTGGGCGATGATGTGCTCGCCGGTGGCGATCGAGCCGGTCAGCGACACCATGCGCACCTTGTCATGCCCGGTCAGCCGATCGCCGACGCTTGCGCCGCGGCCGAACAGCACGTTGAGCACGCCCGGCGGGAACAGCCCGGCGGCCAGTTCGGCCAGTTTGAAGGTGGTCAGCGGCGTCTGCTCGGAAGGCTTGATCACCACGCAGTTGCCCGCCGCCAGCGCCGGCGCCAGTTTCCAGGCCGCCATCATCAGCGGGTAGTTCCACGGCGCGATCGAGGCCACCACGCCCAGCGGATCGCGGCGGATCATCGAGGTATGCCCGGCCAGATACTCGCCGGCCGCCATGCCGGTCAGGCAGCGGCTGGCCCCGGCGAAGAAGCGAAACACATCGGCCACCGCCGGCAGTTCATCGTTCAACACGCAGTGATAAGGCTTGCCGCAGTTGAGCGACTCCAGCCTGGCGAAAGTCTCGGCATGCGCATCGATCAGATCCGCCAGCTTGAGCAGATGCTCGGCGCGCTCTTTCGGCGTGGTTTGCCCCCAGGCGGCGAACGCGGCGTCCGCCGCCAGCACCGCGCGATCGACCTGCTCCGGGCTGGCCTCCGCCACCTGCGCAATCACTTCGCCGGTCGCCGGGTTATACACCGGCTGGGTCGCGCCCTGGCCATTCACCAGTTGGCCGTCAATCAACAGTTGGCTTTGCATAGGGTTATCCTTTTATCAGAGGTCGGGTAAGGAAATTATTTGCCGCTGCCGGCGACGCTTTCCCCACCTTTGGTCAGGTAGTAAGCGCCGAGGATCGGCAGCATGGTCAACAGCATTACCGACAGCGCCACCACGTTGGTAATCGGCACATCGCGCGGGCGACCGAGCTGGTTCAGCAGCCACAGCGGCAGCGTGCGCTCATGGCCGGCGGTAAAAGTGGTCACGATGATTTCATCGAACGACAGCGCGAACGCCAGCATGCCCCCGGCCAGCAACGCCGAGCCGAGGTTCGGCAAGATCACGTAGCGGAAGGTTTGCCAGCCGTCGGCGCCGAGATCCATCGACGCTTCGATCAGGCTGTACGAGGTGCGGCGGAATCGGGCGATGACGTTGTTGAACACGATCACCACGCAGAACGTCGCATGGCCGACGACGATAGTCAGGATGCCCGGCTCGATGTTCAGCGCCTTGAACGCCGCCAGCAGCGCCAGACCGGTGACGATCCCCGGCAGCGCGATCGGCAGCAGCAACAGCAGCGAAATGCTGTCCTTGCCGAAGAAATCGCGCCGATACAGCGCCGCCGCCGCCAGGGTGCCGAGCACCAGCGCGATGGCGGTCGCCAGGCAGGCGATCTGCGCCGACAGCAGCACCGCATCGAGGATATCCTGCCGCCCGGCGGCAACGTTGAACCAGTGCAGCGTAAACCCCTTCGGCGGGAAGCTGAAAGCGGCATCCTCGGTGTTGAAGGCGTAGATGGCGATGATCGCCAACGGGAAATGCAGGAAGATTAGTCCGCCCCAGGCGGCCAGCTTCAGCCCTAAGGGCGCGCGTTCAGAGTGCATCGAAAGCCCCCAGACGTTTGACGATGGAAAGGTAGATGGCGATCAGGACGATCGGCACCAGCGTAAAGGCCGCGGCCATCGGCATATTGCCGATCGCGCCCTGCTGGGCGTAGACCATGCTGCCGATGAAATAGCCCGGCGGCCCCACCAGCTGCGGCACGATAAAGTCGCCCAGCGTCAGCGAGAAGGTGAAGATCGACCCGGCGGCGATGCCCGGCACCGCCAGCGGCAAAATGACGTGGCGGAAGGTCTGCGCCGGTCGGGCGCCCAGATCCGCCGAGGCGTGCAGCAGCGAAGGCGGCAGGCGCTCCAACGCCGCCTGGATCGGCAGGATCATGAACGGCAGCCAGATATAGACGAACACCAGAAAACGCCCCAGCCCTGAGGTCGACAGCGTGTTGCCGCCGACGCCGGGCACCGTCAGCAGCGAAGCCAACAGCGGCTCCAGCCCCAGGTGCTGCAGGAACCACTGCGCCACGCCGTCTTTCGCCAGCAGCAGGGTCCAGGCGTAGGCTTTAACGATATAGCTGGCCCACATCGGCATCATCACCGCGATGTAAAAGAACGCCTTGACCCGGCCGCTGGTGTAGCGCGCCATGTAATAGGCGATCGGGAACGCCAGCACCGCGCTGGCCAGCGACACCAGCACCGCCATGGTCAGCGTGCGCAGGATGATGTCGTAGTTGGCCGGGTTGAACAGCGCCGCCAGGTTGGCGAAGGTCAGATCCGGCGTCACCGCCATGGTGAAATCGTCAAAGGTGTAAAACCCTTGCCACAGCAGCGTCAGCAGCGAACCGAGGTACACCGCGCCGAACCACAGCAGCGGCGGCACCAGCAGCAAAAGCAGATACAGCGTCGGCCGGCGATAGAGCCAGGTCGACAGCGCGCGCACGGTGCCGCCGCGCGCCGAGGGGGAATCGATGCTCATGTCCATCTCACCTCTCCTCCAGCAGCGGCACCATCGCCGCGCGCGGCCAGCAGGCGACGATCGGCTGGCCGATCTGCCGCTGTTGCCCTTCGGCGAGCCACTGCGGATTGGCCTGGCTGACCAGCAGCTTTTCGCCGCCATGCAGCGCGATTTCATACCGCGTGGCCGCGCCCTGGTAATGGATTTCCTGCAGCGTGCCCTGCACCTGGATCTCGTCCTGCGCCGCGCCGCCCAGCTCCAGCAGGCGGATGTGTTCCGGCCGGATCGAGAAGGTTCGGCTTTCGCCGAGCAGGCGCTGCGCCAGCTCGCTGCGCACCACGTTGGAGGTGCCGACAAATTCGGCGACGAACGGCGTCTTAGGCCGCATGTAAAGCTCGCGCGGCGTATCCACCTGTTCGATGCGGCCGTTATTGAACACCGCCACCCGATCGGACATCGACAGCGCTTCGCTTTGATCGTGGGTGACAAAGATAAAGGTGATGCCCAGCTGGCGCTGCAGCTTCTTCAGCTCGCCCTGCATCTGCTCGCGCAGCTTGAGATCCAGCGCGCCGAGCGGTTCGTCCAGCAGCAGCACCCGCGGCCGATTGACCAGCGCGCGCGCCAACGCCACGCGCTGCCGCTGGCCGCCCGACAGGTGCGCCGGTTTGCGTTCGGCAACGAAACCGAGCGCCACGCTCTCCAGCGCCTCTTGCGCCCGCGCCAGCCGCTCGCGTTTGGCGACGCCCTTCACCATCAGGCCGTAGGCGACGTTTTCCAGCACCGACATGTGCGGGAACAGCGCGTAATCCTGAAACACCGTATTCACGTCGCGCTGGTACGGCGGCAGGTTGGCGGCTTCCTGGCCGTGGATGCGAATCGAGCCGGAAGAGAGCTGTTCAAAGCCGGCGATCAGGCGCAGGCAGGTGGTTTTACCCGAGCCGGACGGCCCGAGCATGGAGAAGAATTCCCCGTCCTGAATGTCGATGGATACCCGATCCACGGCGCGAACATCGCCGAAAGTCCGCGAAACATCGATGAATTGCACGGCAATGGTCATTTTCTGTGCTCCATACTGATGTAATTCGGGCGCAGCGGGCTGCGCCCCGCGGCTTAGCGGCCGCCCATGATGGCGATGTAATCCTGGGTCCAGCGGCTGTACGGCACGAACTTGCCGCCCTGCGCCTGCGGCGTTTTCCAGAAGGCGATTTTGTCGAACTGGTTGAAACCGTTGGTTTCGCAGCCCTTCTCACCCAGCAGTGCGCTGGCCTTGCAGCCCGCCGGCGAAGCCGGCACCGACCCGAACCAGGCCGCCACGTCGCCCTGCACCTTCGGCTCCAGCGACCAGTTCATCCACTGGTAGGCGCAGCTCGGGTGCTTGGCGTCGGCATGCAGCATGGTGGTGTCCGCCCAGCCGGTCACGCCCTCTTTCGGGAACACGGTGGCGATCGGCTGCCCCTCACCCTTCAGGGCGTTGGCCTGATACGGCCAGGCGCTGAAGGCCACCACGCCTTCGTTTTTAAAGTCGCTCATCTGCACCGAGGTGTCGTGCCAGTAGCGGTGGATCAGCGCGTGCTGGCTGCGCAGCAGCTTCAGCGCCGCCTGATACTGCTCTTCGTTGAGCTGGTATGGATCGCTGATGCCGAGCTGCGGCTGGGTGGCCTTCAGGAACAGCGCCGCGTCGGCGATGTAGATCGGGCCGTCGTAAGCCTGCACCCGGCCCTGGTTGCTCTTGCCGTCCGGCAGGTTCTGCTGCTGGAAGATCACCGCCCAGCTGTCCGGCGGCGTCGGGAAGGTTTTGGTGTTGTACATCAGCAGGTTCGGCCCCCACTGGTACGGCGTGCCGTAGGTTTTGCCGTCCACGGTGTACCAGGCGCCGTTCAGCAGGCGCGGATCGATGTTCTTCCAGTTAGGGATCAGCGCGGTGTTGATCGGCTGCACCCGCTTGCCGAAGATCAGGCGCAGCGAGGCGTCGCCGGAGGCGGTCACCAGATCGTAGCCGCCCTTGGCCATCAGGCTGACCATTTCATCAGAGGTGGCGGCGGTCTTCACGTTCACCGCACAGCCGGTTTGCTTCTCAAACTGGGTGACCCAGTCGTAGTTTTTGTCGGACTGGCCGCGTTCGATGTAGCCGGGCCAGGCGATGATATCCAACCGGCCTTCGCCTTTGCCCAGCGACTGCGGCAGATCGGCCGCCTGGGCCAGACCGCACAGCACGGTGAGACAGAGCGCGGAGACGGTGGTGGTGACTGCGGTAGTTTTTCTCATCGTAATTACCCCTGTGTTGCGTATCTGTGTGCGGCAGGGAACGGCTGCCGCCTGATTTTGCTTTATAGAACCGCTAGAAGCCGGCTTTGAACTTCGCCATTACGTGCCTGACAACGCTGTAATCCTGCAGTGAATCGCTGGACAGATCCTTGCCGTAGCCGGAGCGTTTCAGGCCGCCGTGCGGCATCTCGCTCGCCAAGGTGAAATGGGTGTTGATCCAGGTGCTGCCGTACTGCAGATGGGCGGCAATGTGCAGCGCCCGATCGATATTTTGCGTCCACACCGACGAAGCCAGCCCGTATTCCGAGTCGTTGGCCCACTCGACCGCCTGCTCCAGGTGTTCGAAGCGCGTGATGCTGACCACCGGGCCAAACACCTCGCGCTGCACGATTTCGTCACTTTGCAGGCAGCCCGCCAACAGGGTCGGCTGGTAGTAGAACCCCGGCCCGGAGTGGGCCGCGGCGCCGGTGATCAATTCGATATGCGGTTGGCTGAGCGCTCGCTCGACGAAGCTGGCGACGCGATCGCGCTGGCGGCTACTTATCAACGGGCCGATCTCGTTGTCCTGATCGCGCTTGCGGGCGAAGCGCAGGCTGGCAACCGCCTCGCCCAGCGCGTCCACCAGCTTGGGATAGATGCCCGCCTGCGCATAGATGCGGCAGGCGGCGGTGCAGTCCTGGCCGGCGTTGTAATAGCCGTAGGTGCGGATGCCGTTGACCACCTCGTCGAGATCGGCGTCGTCGCAGACGATAACAGGCGCCTTGCCCCCCAGTTCCAGGTGGGTGCGCTTGACGCTTTTGGCCGCCGCCTGAAGAATTTTTTGCCCGGTGACGATATCACCGGTGATCGACACCAGCCGCACCTGCGGGTGCCCCACCAGCTGGCTGCCGACCCCTTCCCCGCCGCCGTAGACGATATTCAGCACGCCCGGCGGCAGGATCTCCTGCAGCGCCGGCACCAGCGCCAAGATGGTCAGCGGCGTATGCTCGGACGGTTTAAACACCACGGTATTGCCCGCCGCCAACGCCGGCGCAATCTTCCACGCCGCCATCATCAGCGGGTAGTTCCAGGGGGCGATCGAGGCCACCACGCCGATCGGATCGCGGCGGATCATCGAAGTGTGGCCCGGCACATACTCGCCGGCCAGCTGCCCTTGCTGCGTGCGCACCGCGCCGGCGAAGAAGCGGAACACATCGACCGCCGCCGGCAGATCGTCATTGAGCGCCTGATGCAGCGGTTTACCGCAGTTGAGGGCTTCCAGCTGCGCCAGCTGCGGCGCCTGCCGCTCGATGGCGTCGGCGATGCGCAGCAACAGAGCGGCGCGCTGGGCCGGCGTGGTGCGCGACCAGTGGCCGAACGCCTGCTGTGCGGCCTTCACCGCGCCGCCGACCTGCGCCGAAGAGGCTTCGGTCAGGGCGATCAGCGTCTCGCCGTTGGCCGGATTGACGATGCACTCCTGCTGGCCTTCGCCGTCGATAAGCTGACCGTTAATGAACTGCTGACAGGACAAACCTGAGAGAACCTGCACATCTGCCATCGCCTGACGCCCCTAAGTGACAAAAACGTTAACCAAATGTGAATAAGTTAGTTTTAATCAGCCTAAGCGAGCCTCTGGCGGGCAACAAATTCTAAATACTGAACGCCGCGTTCGATTAAATCGAATGCTTAAGCCCGGCGGCGTGTTTGCTGCCGTTCTCGCGCGCGATGGTAAGGAACGGCGTCACCAGCTCCGGCCGCGCGCTGCCGCGCCGCCACGCCAGCCCAATATCCAGCGGCTCCAGCAGATCGTCCAGCTTGCGCGCTTCGATCATGTTGCCCTCGAGCGACCAGGCGCGGTACGCCATGTCCGGCTGGATGGAGACCCCCATCCCCGCCGCCACCAGGCTGCGCACCGCCTCGGTCGAGGCGGTCTTCATGGCGATCTCCGGCTTCAGCCCAGCGCGCGACCAGATGCGCCGCGCGTGCACGTCCATTTCATCGGCGTTGAGCTGGATCAGCGGCTGTTTGGCCACGTCCGCCAGGCTGATGCTCTCGTGCTCCAGCAGCGGGTGCAGCGGCGGCAGCCAAAGGCGATACGGCGAGTGCATCAGCACCTCGGTCTGCAGCGCGTCGCGGTCTTCGATGTTCGACAAGATCAGCACGCCGATGTCGATCTCGCCGCTGACCAGCAGGTGCTCGATATACGGGCGCTCGTCTTCAACCACCTGCACGGTGACGTTGGGATAGGCCGATTTAAAGCGCGTGAGCAGCTCCACCAGGAAGTAGCCGGCCACCAGGCTGGTGACGCCGACGGTCAGCTTGCCGGTCAGGCTTTCGGTGCCGATCTGCAGGCTGCGCTTGGCGTTGTCCACCGTCGCCAGGATCAGATACGACTGGCGCAGGAACTGATGCCCCTGATGGGTCAGCGTCATGCCCTTGGCGTGGCGATCGAACAGCCGCACGCCGATCTCGGTTTCCAACTGCTGGATCGCCAGCGTCAGCGAAGACTGGGAGACAAACACCGCCTGGGCGCCGGCGGAGATCGACCCGGTTTCCGCCACCGCGATAAAGTGGCGGATTTGGCGTAACGTCATCATGGGGATGATTCCTCAAGCAAAAACATTGCGTTGAGTGTAGACGCCGGCCGTGAAGCGATCGGGCAAAGTATCAAAAACGCGATAGCGTTCGCTTTTTTAGAATGCTAATGGTGAAAATAACCAGAATTGTGGAGAGGTCGGGAGATGTTCACTGAGGTGTGGGGCGTAGCGAGCGCCGGCCAGATTGGGCACGGCCAGCGCGCAGGGCCCGGAGCGTACACGCAGTACGTGAGGAGACCGAGCACTGCCCAGGCTCAAGCTGGCGGTGCTCGGTAGACGATCACATTAAATCGCTTCTTCGTCCTGCTCGCCGGTACGGATGCGCACCACGCGCGCCACGTCGAAGACGAAGATTTTGCCGTCGCCGATCTTGCCGGTCTGCGCGGTCTGCATGATGGTTTCCACGCAGGTGTCGACGATGTCGTCGGCAACCACGATCTCGATCTTCACCTTGGGCAGAAAATCGACCATGTACTCGGCGCCGCGGTACAGCTCGGTGTGGCCCTTCTGGCGGCCGAAGCCTTTCACTTCGGTGACCGTCATGCCGGTGATGCCCACTTCGGCCAGCGCTTCGCGGACGTCATCCAGTTTGAACGGCTTGATAATCGCGTCGATCTTTTTCATCTTCTTTCCTTTTACCAATTTTTGCGGCCAAAACCGGATGTGATGGGGTAGCGGCGGTCTTTGCCGAAGTTACGGGCGGTGATACGCGGCCCGACGGCGGCCTGACGCCGCTTGTATTCGTTGATGTCCACCAGGCGGATCACCTTGCGCACGATCGCTTCGTCGAACCCTTCGGCCACCAGATCGGCAACCGACTTGTCGCGCTCAACGTAGCCTTCCAGGATCGCGTCCAGGATATCGTATGGCGGCAGGCTGTCCTGATCGACCTGATCCGGCGCCAGCTCGGCGGACGGCGGACGATCGATCACCCGCTGCGGGATCACGTAGGAGACGGTGTTACGGTATTCGGACAGCTTGAACACCAGCGTTTTCGGCACGTCCTTCAGCACGTCGAAACCGCCGGCCATATCGCCGTACAGCGTGGCGTATCCCACCGCCATTTCGCTCTTGTTGCCGGTGGTCAGCACGATGCTGCGGCGTTTGTTGGACAGCGCCATCAGCACCACCCCGCGGCAACGCGCCTGCAGGTTTTCTTCGGTGGTGTCGCGCTCGGTGCCGGCGAACATCGGCGACAGCTGGCCCATAAAGGCGTCGAACATCGGTTCGATGGAGACGATATCGAACTCCACGCCGAGGATTTCCGCCTCTTCCTTGGCGTCGGCGATGCTGATGTCCGCGGTATAGCGGAACGGCATCATCAGCGCCTGCACCTTGTCTTTGCCCAGCGCATCTACGGCGATCGCCAGCGTCAGCGCCGAGTCGATGCCGCCGGACAGCCCCAGCACCGCGCCTTTAAAGCCGTTTTTGGTCACGTAGTCGCGCACCGCCAACACCAGCGCCTGGTACACCTGCGCCAGCTGCGGCAGCTCGGCGGCCGGATCGGCCATCGGCACCACGGCCAGCTCGTTGAATTCCAGGCGGGTCACTTGCTCGTCGAAGGCCGCCAGACGGTGGGTCATGGTGCCGGCGGCGTCGAAGACCTTGGAACAGCCGTCGAAGATCAGCTCATCCTGGCCGCCGACCTGATTGAGGTACACCAGCGGCAGCTGGGTGCGCTGGCAGTGGCCGGCCATCAGGGTTTTGCGGATATACGGCTTTTCGCGGTTATACGGCGAGGCGTTGATCGACAGGATAATTTCCGCGCCGGCCGCCTTGGCGGCGTCAATCGGCTCAGGGAACCACAGATCTTCGCAAATCAGCAGCCCCAGACGGTAGCCTTTCAGTTCCACCACGCAGGTGTCGTTGCCAGCGTGGAAATAGCGCTTCTCATCGAACACGCCGTAGTTCGGCAGCTGCTGTTTAAAGTAGCGGGTCAGCAGGCGGCCTTCGGCGAACAGCGACAGCGCGTTATACAGCTTGTCGCCTTCGCGCCACGGGTGGCCGACCAGGATCGCGGTCTCGGCGGAGGCCTGCTGCAGGCGCAGCAGCTGCGCGTCGCAGCGCTGATAGAAGTCATTGCGATACAGCAGATCTTCCGGCGGGTAGCCGGACAGCGCCAGTTCGCTGAACATGACCAGATCGGCTCCCGCCTTCTGCTGCTCCTGCACGATTTGCAACATGCGTTCGGTGTTGCCTTCAATGTCGCCGACCAGCAGGTTCAGCTGGGCCAGGGCGATGGAAAGTGATCTGCTCATTTGTGTACGATCCCGCTTAATACGTTCCATGGTGCTCTACGCCGGGCGCGCCGCGGCAAAGAGAACGGAGTGTAAATCATTCCGCCGGATTTGTTGAGAACCTGCGTGGCAGGCACCGGCGGCAAACTGTCATTCTTTAAAATCGTTGGCGTCCAGCTCGTGGCGCGACAGCAATTTGTAAAACTCGGTGCGGTTGCGGCCCGCCATGCGCGCGGCCTGGGTCACGTTGCCCTTGGTGATCTGCAACAGCTTGCGCAGGTAGTGCAATTCGAACTGGTTGCGCGCTTCGGCGAAGGTCGGCAGCGCGGTGTTTTCCCCTTCCAGCGCCTGCTCCACCAGCGCTTCGCCGATCACCGGCGCCGAGGTCAGCGCCACGCACTGCTCGATGACGTTGACCAGCTGGCGCACGTTGCCCGGCCAGCTGGCGGTCATCAGCCGCTTCATGGCGTCGGTCGAGAAGCTGCGCACGAACGGCTTGTGCCGCTGGGCCGCTTCGCGCAACAGGTGGTTGGCCAGCAGCGGGATATCTTCGGCGCGTTCGTTCAGCGCCGGGATCTTCAGGTTCACCACGTTGAGGCGATAGTAGAGATCTTCGCGGAACTCGTTCTTCGCCATCGCCTTTTGCAGATCGCGGTGGGTGGCGGAGATGATGCGCACGTCAATGTCCAGATCGCGGTTGCTGCCCAGCGGCCGCACCTTGCGCTCCTGCAGCACGCGCAGCAACTTCACCTGCAGCGACAGCGGCATATCGCCGATCTCGTCGAGGAACAGCGTGCCGCCCGCCGCCGCCTGGAACAGCCCTTCGCGGCTGCTGACCGCGCCGGTAAAGGCGCCCTTGGCGTGGCCGAACAGTTCGGACTCCAGCAGCTGCTCCGGCAGCGCGCCGCAGTTGATGGCGATGAACGCCTTGCTGGCGCGCGGGCTGGCCGCGTGGATCGCCTGCGCCACCACCTCTTTACCGGTGCCGCTCTGGCCGTTGATCAATACGCTGACGTCCGATTGCGCCACCATTTTCACCTGCTCCAGCAGGCGCAGCATCAACGGGCTGCGGGTGACGATGTCTTCTCGCCAGGCATCGTCGCCGGCCGGGCTGGCCGACAGCGCGAGCGCCTCGTCGATGGCCTTGTACAGCGCATCGCGATCCACCGGTTTGGTGAGAAAGCTGAACACCCCCTGCTGGGTGGCGGCCACCGCATCGGGAATCGAACCGTGCGCGGTGAGAATGATCACCGGCATGCCCGGCTGATGTTTTTGGATCTCGGCGAACAGCGCCATGCCGTCCATCTCATCCATGCGCAGATCGCTGATCACCAGATCGATCTGTTCGCGCGCCAGCAGGCGCAGCGCTTCCTGGCCGCTTTCGGCGGTGGTGACGTGAAAACCTTCGCTGGTCAGGCGCATGCCCAGCAGCTTCAGCAGGCTGGGATCGTCGTCAACCAATAACAGGTTGGCCGGTTTGCGTGCGGTCATTGCGCGTGGGACTCCTTATTGGCAGGGGGCGGCGTATAGGTGTCTTCCGGTTCAACCGGCAGCGCAGTGCCCTTTTCCGGTTCGTCCTGCGGCTCAGCCCCTTTCGCGGCCGCGCCGTTTTTACCGGCGGCTTCGCCCTTTTGCGAGCCTGTGCCGTTGTCCGGTATTTCCCCTTGCAGCTGCTTGCGCGATGAGAGCTGACGCTCGATGTCGGTCAGGTTTTCCAGCTTGCGCGAGGTGTCCTGCAGCTGCGATTGCAAGCGCGCCTGGCTCTGGCGCAGCGAATCGATCTGGCTGTCGCTGCTCTCCTGCAGATGCTGATAGCGCGCTTTTTCATCGAACAGCGTGATCTGCAGCATCTGCTGCTGGCGCCACAGCTGCGTCAGCGGCCGCAACGAGCCGGGGAACTCCATTCGGTAGCTGTTGATCCTGTCGATCATCTGGCGGCGCTCGCCGGAAGTCGGCTGCGCGCTGCCCAGCAGGATACTCTGTTTGAAAACGACGGACCAGCTGTCGCCAGGCACCGTTTTCGCCAGCGCGCGCGCCTGGGTCGACCCGATGCGATCGGCGCAGTCCATCGCGCGCAGCCAGTAGAGCGCGTTATCCAGCGCGTCCTTGTCGTCCAACTGCCACAGGGTATCGCAAGCCGCGGTGCGGTAATCGATCACCTTGGTATCCGGGATCGCCTCTTGCTGCTGAGCGTTCAGGCCGCCGCTGACGGCGCGATCGACGCAGCCCGCCAGCAACAGCGGCATGAAGAAGACGGCGCCCAACCAGCCGATCGGGCGTTTGCCGAGCGGCGTCCTGTGCGTGGCACGCGGTGAACCTTCGGTCTGTGAAAGACGAAGGCGCTTAGACCATGTGTACATTATTTATTCATTCTCGGCGGTTAACGGCAATTCAATGCGGAAGCAGACGTCTGCACCGGCGACCGTCGCCAGTTGCAGCTCACCGCGCATGCGACGGATACAGTCCTGAGCGATGCTCAACCCCAGTCCGCTTCCTTTTACCGCCCCTTTTCGCTGGTGACTACCCTGGAAAAAAGGCTCGAAAATCATGGCTCTTTCAGCCTCGGGGATCGGCGTGCCGGTATTGGCGACGTCGATTTGCACCCGTTGTCCAACCTGACGGCTGCGGATCCAAATGTTACCGGATTCCTTGCCGTAGTGCACCGCATTGGAATAGAGATTATCCAGCACGCGCATTAATAGCGTAGGCTCTGCCCAGCAGATTTCCGCCTCCAGCGCAATTTCGGTGGAAATCATCTTCGCCCGCGCCGGCAAACTGTGCGCGGCGACCACCAAATCGACCATTTCGCGCAGCTCGACGTTCTCATGTGCCGCCGGGCCATCGGCCAGTTTGCGGTTGTAATCCAACAGCTGTTCGATCAGCTGCTGCAGATGGCGGCTGCTGTTGTCGAGGATCGTCACCACCTCTTTCTGATCGGAAGTCAGCGGCCCCGCCACCTCGTCGGCCAGCAGCTCGGTGCCTTCGCGCATGCTGGCCAGCGGCGTTTTCAGCTCGTGCGAGATATGGCGCAAGAACTCGTGGCGCTGCGATTCCAGCCACGCCAGCCGCTCGCTCAGCCAGATAATGCGCTGCGCCAGGGAACGCAGCTCACGCGGCCCTTTGAACGACGCGGTGCTGCCCAGCGCGCGCCCTTCCCCCAGACGGTTGATCATCCGCTCCACGGCCTTGACCGGCCCGATGATCATGCGGGTGAACAGCACCACCAGCAGCACGCTGACCAGGAACAGCAGCAGCGCCTGCCAGCCGAAGAACTGGCCGCGCTCGGCGATGGCCTGCTGCAGCTGCTGGCCGCGCGAGAACACCACCGCGCGCGTGGCCTGCACCATTTCGGCGTTGGAGCGCGAGAACGACTCGAGCAAGGCGGAAGCCTCTTGATCCGGCCCGCTGTTATGGCATTTGATCGCCGCCAGCTGGGTCAGCAGCTGGCGCAACGTTTGATAATAGCGCTCGTCCGGCAGAATCGGCGCATGGGCGTCCAGCATCTGCGAATACTGCTTGCGCTGGTTCTGATACAGCTTTTGCAGCGTGGGATCGACCAGCACGCAGTACTGACGATAGCTGCGCTCCATCTCCAGCGCCACGCTGGTCATCGCCTCGCTGCGCCGCGCGTCCACCAGCGTGGTGCGGTTGATGTCCGCCGCCTGCGCGCTGAGGTGATCCAGGCTCTGGTAGGCCTGATAGGCCAGCACCAGCAGCGGCAGCAGCACCAACAGGAAGGCCAGCAGCACCAATTGCCGCAGCGAACGGGGGAATAAACGCCATCTTTTCAACGAAATCATCTCATTCTCTCAGCTCTGTCACGATGCTAACTGACTCGCCGGAAAGAGAAAAGCCCGGCAAGGGAGAATCCTGAACGCGCAAGGAAAAAGCCGCGGGATCGGTGAACCGCGCCCATAGGCCTGGCCTGCCGACGGCATGCGGCCCCGGCAACATCAACCGGTGCGAAAACGAGAGTGTGGGGATAGAGTCTGCGTTCGAGGGCATAGGCAACGCAACAGGGATAAGCGCAGCGTTGAGAATTGACATCGGGGCAAGAAACTTGCCCCAACGCAAGGAAAGTGTGGATGCCCTTAAACCTCGTCCCCAGGGTGATGTAGCGCAGCGGCTGGCATCGAACAGGACGAATAGCATCCGTAAGTATCCAGGATTGATGAACCCTTCATCACAGTTGGATACAGGCGGTGCCTCACTCCACGTGTCGCCCGATGCTTGATAAAGCCGCTTGCACGGTCTGTTATCGGTTTGGTTGGACGATAGGCACCATTTCTTTGGCATCATTCGGAGGCTTATGAGGCGATTTGCCGTCTAATTACGGCGCCGTCATAAAAAGGTGAATGAGCAGCCGCCGAGAATAATGCACGTTACGTGCCAACTTTGCAATAAAAATAATAACCAGATGATTTTATTAAAAAATAAGATTATATCAGCAAATTTCTTTGTGCATCACGCCCCGATGAGCGATGAAAAAAACGCCGCGCTGTCGCCAAATGCAGACAACTAAAGCCAAACCCATTTACCATTAATAAAATCAAATAGTTAAATGTCTCCATTTAGCGACAGGGAAAATAGCGCCTGTCGCAAAATGCAGACACTGCCGCCAGACGGCGAACGCCGGCCATAAAAAAGGGCGCAATTGCTTGCACCCTCTGTACGGCGGTGGCCGTTTTTAGCCCAGCTGCTTACGGGCGTTGCGGAACATGCGCATCCACGGGCTGTCCTCGCCCCACTCTTCCGGGTGCCAAGAGTTGCTGACGGTGCGGAACACGCGTTCCGGGTGCGGCATCATCACCGTGGCGCGCCCGTTGGCGCTGGTCACGGCAGTAATGCCGTTCGGCGAACCGTTCGGGTTGGCCGGGTAAGTTTCCGTCACCTGACCGGCGTTGTTGACGAAACGCAGCGCCACCAGGCCGTGGCTTTCCAGCGCGGCCAGATGCGCCGCATCGCGCACTTCAACATGCCCCTCGCCGTGGGAAACGGCGATCGGCATGCGCGAACCGGTCATGCCCTGCAGGAACAGCGACGGGCTGGCCGCCACTTCCACCAGGCTGAAACGCGCCTCGAAGCGATCCGACAGGTTGCGCACAAAGCGCGGCCAGTGTTCGGCGCCCGGGATCAGCTCGCGCAGGTTGGACATCATCTGGCAGCCGTTGCACACGCCCAGCGCCAGCGTCTGCGGACGGTGGAAGAACGCTTCGAACTCGTCGCGCACCCGCTCGTTGAACAGGATAGACTTCGCCCAGCCTTCGCCGGCGCCCAGTACGTCGCCGTAAGAGAAGCCGCCGCAGGCCACCAGCGTGTGGAAGTCCTGCAGATCGCGGCGCCCCGCCAGCAGATCGCTCATGTGCACGTCCACCGCATCAAAGCCGGCGCGGTGGAACGCCGCCGCCATTTCAACGTGGGAGTTCACCCCCTGCTCACGCAGCACCGCCACTTTCGGGCGAGTGCCCTTGGCGATGTACGGCGCGGCGATGTCTTCCTGCGGTGCGAAGGTCAGCTTCACATTCAGGCCGGGATCTTGTTCATCCTGCTTGGCCTGATGTTCCTGATCGGCGCACGCCGGGTTGTCGCGCAGGCGCTGCATCTGCCAGGTGGTTTCCGCCCACCAGGTGCGCAGTGTATTGCGGCTTTCGCTGTACAGCGCCTGGCCGTGTTGGGTGATGACGAAACGATCGCCGGCCTGCACGCTGCCGATGTGATGCACATTGTCGGTCAGACCGTGCTGAGCGAACGCCTGCTTCACGTCGTCGAGACGTTCGGCGCTCACCTGGATCACCGCGCCCAGCTCTTCGTTGAACAGCACCGCCAGCGCATCGTCGCCGAGGCCGTCGAGGTTGACGTCCACGCCGCAGTGACCGGCGAAGGCCATCTCCGCCAGCGTCACCAGCAGGCCGCCGTCGGCGCGATCGTGGTATGCCAGCAGCGCGCGATCGGCCACCAGCTGCTGCATGGCGTTGAAGAAGCCCGCCAGCTGCGCGACGTTGCGCACGTCGGCCGGCTTGTCGCCCAGTTGGCGATAAACCTGCGCCAGCGCGGTGGCGCCCAGCGCGTTATGGCCGTTGCCCAGGTCGATCAACAGCAGCGCGCTGTCGCCCTTATCGGTGCGCAGCTGCGGCGTCACGGTGTGGCGCACGTCCTCCACGCGGGCGAAGGCGGTGATGACCAGCGACAACGGCGAGGTCATTTCACGCTGTTCGTTGCCTTCCTGCCAGCGGGTCTTCATCGACATGGAGTCTTTACCCACCGGGATAGTGATGCCCAGCGCCGGGCACAGTTCTTCGCCCACCGCTTTTACCGCTTCGTACAGGCCGGCGTCTTCGCCCGGGTGGCCGGCGGCGGCCATCCAGTTGGCGGACAGCTTCACGCGCTTCAGGCTGCCGATCTCGGTGGCGGCCAGGTTGGTCAGCGCTTCCCCGACCGCCAGGCGGCCGGAGGCGGCGAAGTCCAGCAGCGCCACCGGCGCGCGTTCACCGAGCGACATCGCTTCGCCGTAATAGCTGTCCAGGCTGGCGGTGGTGACCGCGCAGTCGGCCACCGGGATCTGCCACGGGCCGACCATCTGGTCGCGCGCCACCATGCCGGTAACGGTGCGGTCGCCGATGGTGATCAGGAAGGTTTTCTCCGCCACGGCCGGCAGATGCAGCACGCGTTTCACCGCGTCGGCCAGCGTGATGTTCTCGCGCTGCACCGCCTCGCCGCTCGCCTGCAGGCGGGTGACGTCGCGGGACATTTTCGGCGTCTTGCCGAGCAGCACATCCAGCGGCATGTCGATCGGCTGGTTGTCGAAGTGGCGGTCGTTGAGCGTCAGGTGCTGTTCTTCGGTCGCTTCGCCGATCACCGCATAAGGCGCGCGCTCGCGGCGGCAGATCTCGTCGAACTGCGCCATCTGCGCCGGGGCGATCGCCATCACGTAACGTTCCTGCGATTCGTTGCACCACACTTCCAGCGGGCTCATGCCCGGCTCGTCGTTGAGGATATCGCGCAGCTCGAAGCGGCCGCCGCGGCCGCCGTCGCTCACCAGCTCCGGCATGGCGTTGGACAGGCCGCCTGCGCCGACGTCATGGATGAACAGGATCGGGTTCTGATCGCCCAGCTGCCAGCAGCGGTCGATCACTTCCTGACAGCGGCGCTCCATTTCCGGGTTGTCGCGCTGCACCGAAGCGAAGTCCAGATCGGCGTCGGACTGGCCGGACGCCATCGACGACGCCGCGCCGCCGCCCAGGCCGATATTCATCGCCGGGCCGCCCAGCACCACCAGCTTGGCGCCAACGGTGATTTCCCCTTTCTGCACGTGATCGGCACGGATGTTGCCGATGCCGCCCGCCAGCATGATCGGTTTGTGGTAACCGCGCAGCTCAACGCCGTTGTGGCTGTTGACGCGCTCTTCATAGGTACGGAAGTAGCCCAGCAGCGCCGGACGACCGAATTCGTTGTTGAACGCCGCGCCGCCCAGCGGGCCTTCGGTCATGATATCCAGCGCGGTGACGATGCGTTCCGGCTTGCCGAAATCCTGCTCCCACGGCTGTTCAAAGCCGGGAATACGCAGGTTGGACACCGAGAAGCCCACCAGGCCGGCCTTCGGCTTGGCGCCGCGGCCGGTAGCCCCCTCGTCGCGGATCTCGCCGCCGGAGCCGGTCGCGGCGCCCGGCCACGGCGAGATCGCCGTCGGGTGGTTGTGGGTTTCCACCTTCATCAGGATGTGCGCGTCTTCCTGATGGTAATCGTAGGTGCCGGTCTCCGGCGCGGCGAAGAAGCGGCCGACCTGCGAGCCTTCCATCACGGCGGCGTTGTCTTTATACGCCGACAGCACATAGTCCGGCGTCTGCTCATAGGTGTTCTTGATCATTTTGAACAGCGATTTAGGCTGCTGTTCGCCGTCGATGATCCAGTCGGCGTTGAAAATCTTGTGGCGGCAGTGCTCGGAGTTGGCCTGCGCGAACATATAAAGTTCGATATCCGTCGGGTTGCGCCCCAAACCGGTAAAGGCATTCAGCAGGTAGTCGATCTCGTCCTGCGCCAGCGCCAGGCCGAGCCGGACGTTGGCCTGCTCCAGCGCGGCGCGCCCTGCGCCCAGCACGTCGACCGACTGATACGGCGCCGGCTGATGGTGCGCGAACAGCTGTTCGGCCTGTTGCAGTTCGCTGAAGACGGTTTCCATCATGCGATCGTGCAGCAGCGCGGCGAGCTGCCGCCACTGGGTTTCCGTCAGCTCGGGCGCCTTGACGTAGAACGCCAGGCCGCGCTCCAGGCGCACGATCTGCTGCAGACCGCAGTTGTGGGCGATGTCGGTGGCTTTGGAAGACCAGGGAGAAATGGTGCCCGGACGCGGCGTAACCAGCAGCAACCGGCCTTCGGGGGCGTGTTCGGCGAGAGAAGGACCGTACTTGAGCAGCCGCTGAAGCTTGGCGTGTTCTTCGGCACTGAGCGGTGCGCTAACATCGGCAAAGTGGACGTACTCGGCGTAGATATCACTGACGGGCAGGTGAGCGTCCTGGCAGCGGGACAGCAGTTTGGTAATGCGAAAAGCCGATAAAGCGGGCGAACCACGCAGAATTTCCATAATCAAAGTTCTCTCGTCTTCGAAGCGACGGATAAGACGCTTCATTGGGCGCAACAGGGGAAAACGCGCGTCATTATAGAGAATCCTCGCCGCCGACGAAACCGTTTGCGTAGGGATAATTGATAAAAGCGTGCCGCACCGTCGAATTGTCATAACGTGTCAATAAAGTTGCACACTGGCGTTTTGTTGCGCAAAATGCCCCCGCACTGGTGATTTAACCATGAGAAAAGTCGCGGTTATCGTCGCCGGCGTACCTGTGCCACCACTGGATAACTATTTGAAACGTCTTAAAATAAACTACATCCTCATCGGCGTTGTCACCCTGCTTCTGGCTCTCGCGCTGTGGCCCAATATCACCTGGCGCAGCGGCCCGGGCGGGCAACTCCAGGAGATCATTTCCCGCGGCGAGTTGCGTATCAGCACGCTGAATTCACCGCTGACCTATTTCAACACCAAGCAAGGGCCGGGTGGGCTCGACTACGAACTGGCCAAGCGCTTCGCCAACTACCTCGGGGTGAAGCTGGTGGTGATCCCCCATCAGAACATCAATGACCTGTTCGACGATCTGGACGACGACGATGCCGACCTGCTGGCGGCCGGCCTGATCTACAACCAGGAACGCCTCAGCCGCGCGCGCACCGGCCCGGCCTACTACTCCGTTTCCCAACAGCTGGTGTATCGGCTGGGCACCCCGCGGCCGAAAAGTTTCGCCGACATTAAAGGCAAGCTGGCGGTCGCTTCCGGTTCCGCGCACGTCAGCACGCTAAAGCAGCTCAAACAGGATAAATACCCTGATCTCGCCTGGGAGTCCTCCAGCGATCTCACCTCCAAAGAGCTGCTGGAGCGGGTGGCCGACGGCAAGCTGGACTACACCCTCGGCGATTCGGTGACCATCGCGCTGCTGCAGCGCATCCATCCACAGCTGGCGGTGGCGTTCGACGTCACCGACGAAGAGCCGGTCACCTGGTATCTGAAACGCGACGGCGACGACAGCCTGTACGCGGCGATGCTGGACTTCTACAGCCAGATGGTGGACGACGGCACCCTGGCGCGGCTCGAAGAGAAATACCTCGGCCACGTCGGCAGCTTCGACTATGTGGACACCAAAACCTTCCTGTCGGCCATCGACTCGGTGCTGCCCAACTTCCGCCCGCTGTTCGAGAAGCACGCCAACGAGATCGACTGGAAGCTGCTGGCGGCCATCGCCTATCAGGAATCGCACTGGAATCCGCAGGCCACCTCACCCACCGGCGTGCGCGGCCTGATGATGCTGACCCGCGCCACTGCCGACGGCCTCGGGGTCAACGACCGCCTCGATCCGGAAGAGAGCATTCAGGGCGGCGCCCTTTACCTGCAGCGGCTGATGGCCAAGGTGCCGGACAGCGTGCCGGAAGACGAGCGCATCTGGTTCTCGCTGGCGGCTTACAACATGGGCTGGGGCCACATGCTGGACGCGCGCAAGCTGACCAAGACGCAAAAAGGCAACCCGGACAGCTGGGTCGACGTCAAGCAGCGCCTGCCGATGCTCAGCCAGAAGCGCTACTACCCGCAGTTGACCTACGGCTATGCGCGCGGGCGTGAAGCCTACAACTATGTAGAAAACATTCGCCGCTACCAGGTCAGCCTGGTGGGCTATCTGCAGGAAAAAGAGAGAAAGGCAGCGCAAGCGGCCGCCGAGCAGGAGGCGTTGGGGAAAGGCTACCCGACGGTGATGCCGGAACTGGCGCTCAACTACTGATTATTCCGGCTTATCCGCCGCCCGCTGCGCCAGCCTGAGCGCTTTTTTCTGTTCGCGGCGCAGGCGGAAGAAATTGCTCAGGGTGGCGGCGCACTCCTCCGCCAGCACGCCCGAGACGATCTCCACCTGATGGTTCATGCCCGGATGGCGCAAAATGTCCACCAGCGAACCGGCCGCGCCGGTTTTCTCGTCGGCGGCGCCATACACCAACCGGCGGATGCGGCTGTGCACCATCGCCCCGGCGCACATCACGCAGGGCTCCAGCGTGACGTACAGCGTGGCGTTCAGCAGACGGTAGTTTTGCAGCACCGCGCCGCCCTGGCGCAGCGCCATGATCTCGGCGTGTGCGGTAGGATCGTGTCGGCCGATCGGGCGGTTCCAGCCCTCGCCGATGACCTGATTGTCCAGCACCAGCAGCGCACCCACCGGCACCTCGCCCTCTTCCTGCGCGCGCAGGGCCAGCTGCAATGCCTGACGCATCCAGTACTCATCGTTATATTCAGTCATCGCATAATTCCTCGTGCGCTTTTGCGGCGGGCATTATACACACTAGCCCTCCTTTGTCGTAGCCGCCCGCCAATGGCTATACTGGCCGAATCAGCATGTGATTCAGGGACAAGAAGCATGAAACTCAGTAAAAAGAACGCGGTCGTGGTGCGCAAGGCGCTGGACGGCTGGGTGGGAGAAGGCGCCTTGACGGCCGAACAACGGCAGCAGCTGCTGCAGCATGTGGCCGTGCAGCCTTTCGACTGGCGGCGGCTGGCGCGCTATGCGTTTCTCGCCGCGCTGGCCTCGCTGCTGATCGCCGTCACCAGCCTGTTCGCCGACAGCGAACTGCTTGCATGGCTCAGCGGACTGTTCCGCTTCGACGCGCCGGTGCGCATGGCGATCGCCGGCGTACTGGCGGCACTGGCCTACGTCTGGGCGCTGCGTCGCCGCCGGCGCCACCCGGAAAAACGCTACGGCAATGAGGCGGCGCTGTTTGTCGCCGTGTTGCTTACCGCCTGCGCCTTATGGCAACTGGGGGTCTGGCTGGATAACGGCAGCGGCCGGGTTTCCGTGCTGCTGCTGTTCGCCGCGCTGCTGTACGGCGCGATCGGCTGGTTCAGCCGCTCCGGGTTGGTATGGTGGTTCGCCCTGCTGTCGCTCGGCAACGCCTTCGGCGCCGAGACCGGCTACCTGTCCGGCTGGGGCGCCTACTGGCTCGGCATGAGCTACCCGATTCGTTTTATCGCCTTTGGCGCGGTGCTGATCGCCGCCGCGCTGCTGCTGCGGCCGCTGTTGGCGCAACGCGGCCTGCAGCGGGTGTCGCTGGCGATGGGCCTGCTGTATCTGTTTATCGCCCTGTGGCTGCTGTCTATCTTCGGCAACTACGGCGACCTCGACAGCTGGTACCGCGCGCGCCAGATCGAGCTGTTCCACTGGAGCCTGCTGTTCGGGCTGGCCGCCCTCGCCGCCATTTGGCTGGGATTGAAGCATGACGACGCCATGCTGCGCGGCTTCGGGCTGACCTTCCTCGGCATTAACCTGTATACCCGCCTGTTCGAGTTTTTCTGGGACAGCATGCCGAAGGCGGTTTTCTTCGCGCTGCTCGGCCTGAGCTTGTGGGCACTGGGGCATTATGCGGAGAAGATTTGGCAGCTGGGGCGCAAGCCGCACGACGTGACCGACGACCGATCGCGGTACTGATAAAAACAGCAAGGGCGGAATCCTCCGCCCTTGGTTTATTCCAGCTGCTGCAGCTCGCCCTGCTTGCTTACCCGCCAGCGGTGCTCACAAAAGAACAGCAGCGGATTATCCTGCTTGCTGTCGCTGTAACCGCTGTACAACTTCAGCGGCGCACCGAGCCGCTGCTCCAGCTGCACCACTTTCTGCGCTCCCAGGCAGCGCAGGGTCAAGACCCAGCCGCCGCAGCGGCGCGTGATGCGGCTGCCGATCAACCGCACGCGCGGCAGAAACGCCGAGTCGCGATACACCTGCTCCACCAGCCGCTCCGGCGAGCCGGTGATCAGCCACACTTCAGCATCGTGCTCGTCCAGGTACTGCCGCAGCCGCATTTGCACCACCGGAAACGCGGTCACCTTCTGGCGGAAGGCCTCGATAAACTGCCGCTCCAGCGCCTTGAGCTTCGCTTCGGAGCGCCCGAAAGTAATCGCCCACAGCAGCAGGCTCATCGGCCAACGCGCGGCGCGCCCCAGCAGCAGCAGCGCCAGGCCGATCGGCGGCAGCACCGGTATCACCAGCAGCAGGTTCAGCGGCAAACGGCGCAGCAGAAAGCGCAAGAAACTGCCGAACATATCCTCCTGATGCAGGGTGCCGTCCAGATCGAAAAAGACCACGCGGCGCCCCTCTGCGGCCGGTTGTTGCTGCTTGTCGCTCAAACGCTACTCCTCGGGATCGTTGAACCCCATCATCCAGGTGAAGAGAAAACCGGCGACAATCGTAATCAGCATCCCCGCCAGATACAACATCACCTTACCTGAGACGATGGTCAACGCCAAAGGCAGCCCCGAAATGCCGAAGGTGATTACCGTCGCCACCTTCCAGTAGCTGATCAGCGCGCCGCCGACCGCCCCGCCGAGGCAGGCGCCGATAAACGGCCGCCCCAGCGGCAAGGTCACCCCGAAGATCAGCGGCTCGCCGATGCCGAGAATGCCGACCGGCAACGCCCCTTTGATCACCTTCTTCAGCCGCGCGTTGCGGGTCTTCAACAGCACCGCCAGCGCCGCCCCTACCTGCCCGACGCCGGCCATCGCCAGGATCGGCAGCAGCGGGTTGGAACCGTGCGCCTGCACCAGCTCGACGTGGATCGGCACCAGCCCCTGGTGCAGGCCGGAGAGCACCAGCGGCAGGAACAGCCCCGAGAGCAGCGCCCCCACCAGCAGCCCGCCCTTGTCGATCGCCAGATTGGCGCCGTGGGCGATGGCGTCGGAGATAATGCCGCCGATCGGCTGCAGAATCAGGATCGCCAGCGAGGCGGTGACCAGCGTGGTCAGCAATGGATTAAGGATCAGCTCAACCGATTCCGGCAGCAGCGCGCGCAGGCGTTTCTCCACCCAGCACATCAACGCCACCACCAGCAGCACGGCGATCACCCCGCCGCGCCCCGGCTGCAGCGCCTCGCCGAACAAGGTGATCTGCGCCAGCGCCGGGCTGGAGAGAATGCCCGCCATCACGCCGCCCATCGCCTGGGAGCCGCCGAACACCCGCGCGGCGTTGACCCCGACCAGAATGTTCATGATGGCGAACACCGCGCTGCCGAAGATCGCCAGCAACCCCAGCACGTTCGGGTAGTCCACCGCCAGTTGGCCGGCGATGTCGGGCCGTTTCAGCAGGTTGATGATGCCGGTGATCAGGCCCGAGGCGATAAACGCCGGGATCAGCGGAATAAAAACATCGGCCAGCTTTTTCAGCGCACCGCTCATCGGCGCAGCGTATTTTTGCTTGGCCTGCGCCTTGATGCGGGCCGCGTCACCGACGGCGACGACGGGCTGCGCGCTACCGCTCAGCAATGCGCGCATGGCGTCCACCACCTTGGCGGCGGCGCCCGGGCCAACGATAAACTGATGCTGCTCACCCTGTTTGATATAGCCCTTCACGCCGGACAGCTGCTTGAGAGCGGCCAGATCCAGACGCTGTTCGTCGCTGACCTCGACGCGCACCCGCGTCATGCAGTTCTCCAGTTTGAGGATATTGCCCTCGCCCCCCACGCCCGCCAGGATCTGTGTCGCCAATGCCGTTGTCTTGTCCATCGCCGCCCCCACCGTGAGTTAACGCGCCAGCGCCGCGCGCAGGTAGCCGTCGTGCCGCTGCAGCCGCTGCTGCGCCTCTTCGGCGCTGACGCCGGCCAGAATCATCAGTATCGCCGGCTTGACCTCGAAGCCGGTCTGCGCCAGCGCCGCCTCGGCCTGAGCGCGTTCGGCGCCGGTGGCCTCCACCACGATGCGGCAGGCGCGATCCACCAGTTTGACGTTGGTGGCCTTCACGTCCACCATCAGGTTCTGATAGACCTTGCCCAGCTTAACCATCGCGCCGGTCGACAGCATGTTGAGCACCAGCTTCTGCGCGGTGCCGGATTTCAGGCGCGTCGAACCGGTCAGCGCCTCCGGCCCCACCACCGGTGAAATCGCCACCTGCGCTTCGTGCGCGATCGGCGAATCCGGGTTGCAGGAGATGGCCGCCGTCGGGCAGCCCAGCCCGCGCGCATAGCGCAGTGCGCCAATCACATAAGGCGTGCGCCCTGAGGCCGCCAACCCCACCACCATATCGACGGCGGTGAGGTTCAGCGCCCGGAGATCGGCTTCGCCCAGGGCTTCGTCGTCTTCCGCCCCCTCCACCGCCTTGAGCAGTGCGCCCGGCCCGCCGGCGATCAAGCCCACCACCACGCCGTGCGGCACGCCGAAGGTCGGCGGGCACTCGGAGGCATCCAACACCCCCAATCGGCCGCTGGTGCCGGCGCCCAAATAAATCAGCCGGCCGCCGGCCTTCAACGCCGCCGCGGCCAAATCGACCGCCTGCGCGATCGCCGGCAGCACCTTTTCGATCGCCTCCGGCACCTTGCGGTCTTCCTGGTTAAAGCAGCGGACCATCTCCAGCGTCGACATCTCATCCAGCCCCATGGTGGCCGGGTTGCGGGTTTCCGATACCAGTGCGCCTAAGTTCATCTGTTCACCTTTGAATTTTTAATTCACAAATTTAAATCAATATTTGAATATTTTATTCAACAAAGCGAGCGCTATTTGCTATTTTAACGACGAGCTCACAAAAATTTTCACCGCGCGTTTTCGCCGCCTGCGTGGCAAAATGGCCGCTGGTTTCCAGGGAAAGATCAATGAGTACCCTTCTGCGCATACGCCAGATGTATCCGACACTGGCGCAAAACGACCGCAAGCTGGCGGACTTTTTGCTGAACAACGCCGAGCAGGCGCGCCATCTCAGCTCGCAAAAGCTGGCCGAGCTGGCCGGCATCAGCCAGTCGAGCGTGGTGAAGTTCGCCCAAAAGCTGGGCTATAAGGGCTTTCCGGCGCTGAAGCTGGCGCTGAGCGAAACGCTGGCCCAGCCGCAGGCCGAGCCGGTGGTGACCGTTCACAACCACATCCTCAGCAGCGACACGCTGAAAATCGTCGGTGAAAAACTGCTGGCGGAAAAGCAGGCGGCGCTGCGCGCGACGCTGGACATCAACAGCGAAGAGCGGCTGCATCAGGCGCTGGACATGCTGCGCCAGGCGCGCCGGGTGATGCTGATCGGCATCGGCGCCTCCGGGCTGGTGGCCAAGGATTTCTCCTTCAAACTGCTGAAAATCGGCGTGATGGCAGTGGCCGAACCGGACATGCACGTCCAGCTGGCGGCGGTGCAGGCGCTGGACAAACGCGATCTGCTGCTGGCTATCTCTTTCAGCGGCGAACGGCGTGAAATCAATCTGGCGGCGGAAGAGGCGCGCCAGGCCGGCGCCAGGGTGCTGGCGCTGACCAGCTTCTCTCCCAACGGCCTGCAGCAGCGCGCGGACCACTGCCTCTATACCATCGCCGAAGAGCCCCACACCCGCAGCGCGGCCATCTCTTCCAGCACGGCCCAGTACGCCCTCACCGACCTGCTGTTTATGGCGCTGATCCAGCACGATCTCGATCATGCCCGCGATCGCATCAAACACAGCGAACAGTTAATGAAAAAGTTGGTTTGAGGCGTATAATGGCGGCCGATAAAACGCCGCCAGCTCAATTATTTCCCTTCTCTGCATTCGAAAAATAATGTGCGGGCGGTGACTCGCTCAATTATCGTTCAATAATTGAGCATGCATGGACAGCATTATTTAACGATACCATTATGAATACACACACTGTTATTTTAGATAAGTTGCGGCACTCCGTGGCTCACCCGACCCTGCGCACTTTTTTATTTTACGCCATTATTGCTTTGATATTGATCAAAGCGATGGGATACAGCGGTGGAAAAGGCATTGATATTCTTTTTATTGCACTTATCTTGCTATTATTATCTAATCATTCGCTTACCCGCTACGGCCTGATTATTCCGTTTATTCTGCTGTGCGCGCTGTATGCGCCGGTCGGTGCCATTTACGGGTCTCCGTCAGCGGCCGTGGTGTCTGCCCTGCTGCAAACCAACAGTACAGAAGCGAGTGAGTTCCTGCATACCCTCCCAGCCAGGTGTTATCTGCTGCCTGTCGTAATATTTACCATGCTTATTATTTTAAAAAGGTTTATTTGGCGACAAGCACTACCAAAAAAAATCATATTGCCTTTGCTGGCGTTATTTGCGGTTATCGTCATCACCAGAATATTCAGCGGTGGCTTGGTTAAGCTTAAATTACCTGACTTCTTTTTATCCACCTACTCCGCTTACGATCAATATCAACAGCAAATTGATGAATTAAACACCGGCGTTTCAGAACCGTACTCTTGGTCGTTCACCTCTGGCGCACCGAAGAATGAAAACTATGTCATTATCGTCGGCGAAAGTATGCGCAGGGATCATATGTCCTTATTTGGTTATCCGGTGTCCACTACACCGTTTCTGGATAATGCCAAGGGACGGTTTTACAGTAATTATATTTCCACCGCGCCGAATACATTCGAATCGCTCCCCCGCACGCTGGCTTTAAGCAACGGCCACAGCATTGCCCTCGGAGATAATATCATCACCCTGGCAAAAGCCGCCGGCCTCAATACCCACTGGCTGTCCAATCAGGGCATGTTCGGGCAATTCGATACGCCGGTATCAAAAATCGCTATGTTCAGCGATAACCATTACTTCCTGAAGAAAGGCGACTATCAATCGCGCAACACCGATGATGATGCACTGCTGCCGATATTTGACCAATTATTGAGCCGCCAGGGGCAAGGCAACCTTTATGTGCTGCATCTGATGGGCTCGCACGCCGACTTTTGCGAGCGGCTTAACGGCGAACCGCCGAGCGTCGAGTCGCCGAATAAGGAGCTGGCCTGCTACCTCTCTACCTATCGCAAGACTGATCGTTTTATCGAGCAGGTTTATCACAGTCTGAAACAGACCGGCGCGCCGTTTAAACTGTTCTATTTCTCCGATCACGGTCTTTCCCATAAGGATATCGGCGGCATACGTTCTCTGCGTCACAGCGGCGATACCCGGCAGAATTACCAGGTGCCGTTGCTGGTGCTGAGCGATCGCGACCAACAGCACCAGATCATTGATGATCCCTTGAGCGCGTTCGATTTTATCGGGTTGTTTGCTCAAGAGGCGGGAATACGGGTTACCCATCCGGAGGTGATGCCTACGATGCGTATGGCGGATACCGATAAGCGCTGGGTGTTTGACGGGCAGAGAAGGGTTGATTTCGATCAGCTGGCTGACGACCCACCTGAGTTACCCTAAGCGATAAGATGACGAAAAAACGCCCGCCGCGCGGCGATTCTATGATAGATTGCGCGCCAGCCCGAGCACACCGATGGAAAGATAACTGACAATGGCACTGCTGATTACCAAGAAATGCATCAACTGCGACATGTGCGAGCCGGAATGCCCGAACCAGGCGATTTCGATGGGCGATGAGATTTATCAGATCGATACCGATCGCTGCACCGAGTGCGTCGGCCATTACGATACGCCGACCTGCCAGCAGGTTTGCCCGATCGACAACACCATCATCACCGATCCGCAGCATCGCGAGACCAACGAACAGCTGTGGGACAAGTTCGTGGTGCTGCACCACGCCGATCGCATTTAATTTGCCGCAGGACTGACAAGGGCGCCACAGGCGCCCTTGCTATTTTCAGCTTTCGACGATCACCGTCGCGCAGGCGTAGCGCCGTTCATCGGCCAGCGAAACGTGGATCGCGGTGACCCCCATCTCCCCGGCCAGCTCGGCGGCGCGGCCGTGCAAACGAATATTCGGCTTGCCCAGCGCATCGTTGAACACTTCGAACTGATTGAACGCCAGGCCATTGCGAATGCCGGTGCCGAACGCCTTGGCGGCGGCCTCTTTCACCGCGAAACGTTTGGCCAGAAAGCGAATCGGCTGCTGGTGCTGCTGATACAGCGCCCACTCGGCGTCGCTCAGCACGCGGCGCGCCAGGCGATCGCCGCTGCGCTCCACCACCGCTTCGATACGCGCCATCTCAACGATGTCGGTTCCCAGCCCGAGCACCGCCATTACCGGCGCGCTTCCCGCATCAGCACTTTCATGTCGGCAACCGCGGCCGGCAGCCCGCTCATCACCGCCTGGCCGATAATCGCATGGCCGATGTTCAGCTCGTGCATCTCCGGCAGCGCGGCGATCGGCTGCACGTTGTGGTAGGTCAGGCCGTGGCCGGCGTTGACCTTCAGCCCCTTCTCGGCCGCGTAGGCGGCGGCTACCGCGATGCGGCGCAGCTCGGCCTGTACCGCCAGCTCGCCCTGCGCTTCGGCGTAGGCGCCGGTGTGGATTTCGATATAGGGTGCGCCCACCGCCACCGCCGCGTCAATCTGACGATGATCGGGATCGATGAACAGCGAGACCAGAATGCCCGCCTGCGCCAGGCGCTCAACCGCCACGCTCATTTTGTCCAGCTGGCCGGCGACGTCCAGGCCGCCTTCGGTGGTCACTTCTTCGCGCTTTTCCGGCACCAGGCAGCAGAAATGCGGCTTCAGCTCAATGGCGATATCCAGCATCTCGTCGGTCACCGCCATCTCCAGATTCATGCGCGTCTGGATGGTCTGGCGCAGCAGGCGCACGTCGCGGTCGGTGATGTGGCGGCGGTCTTCGCGCAGATGCACGGTAATGCCGTCGGCCCCCGCCTGTTCGGCAATGAATGCCGCCTGAACCGGATCCGGGTATTGGGTTCCGCGCGCGTTACGTAACGTGGCGATGTGATCGATATTGACGCCCAGCAGCAAATCAGCCATGACAACCTCTAAATACGATTTTCAGTGCCAGCAGTTTACACGCGGGCGCAAGGCGGCAAAAGGGGAAAAGGTCAGGCGTCGTCGACCGGCGTATTCGGCTGTTTGCGCACGAACTGGCGGAACAGTTCGCGGCTCTTCAACGGCTTGCCGCCGAGGTAGGGTTTCAGCGCCATACGGGTGAAACGCTTGGCGGCGCGCAGCGTCTCGGCATCGGGAAACTGCCGCTCCGCCAGCGCGCGCAATTCGCGCCCGGTGAAGCTGTAGTGATCCACCACCAGGCTGGCGATGAAGCCTTTCTCTTCGCGATAGCGATAGGTCATGGCATCATCCACCGGCAGGCCGCTGCCGGCGCAGTGCAGGAAATCGAGGCCGTAACCCAGGTGGTGCAGCAAGGCCAGCTCGAACTGGCGCAGCGCCTGCTCCGGCGAGCTGTCTTCCGCCGCCAGCGCCTGCAGGCATTGCAGATAGTCGAAGAACAGCACCGAATAGTTGGTTTCCTGCTCGAGCACGCGCGCCAGCAGTTCGTTCACGTACAGGCCGCTGTAAAGCATCATGCCGCTGAGGGGTAAACCGAGGGAGACCGCTTCAGCGTTGCGCAGCGTTTTCACTTCGCCGCGGCCGCCCCAGCGCACTAACAGAGGAGTAAAGGGCTGCAGGCAACCCTTCAGATTGGAGCGGCGGCTGCGCGCGCCTTTCGCCAGCAAGCGCACCCGCCCATGACCTTCGGTAAACAGATCCAGCATCAGACTGGTTTCACTGTACGGCCGCCCATGCAGGACGAAAGCGCGCTCCCAGCCGTCCACGGATCGTTACTTCAGATCGTCAACATAGCCCAGGCTGCGCAGCGCACGTTCGTCGTCCGCCCAACCGGATTTCACTTTCACCCACAGCTCGAGATGCACTTTGGCGTCGAACATCTGTTCCATGTCCTGGCGCGCTTCGATGCCGATGGTTTTGATCTTGGCGCCTTTGTTGCCGATGACCATTTTCTTCTGGCCTTCGCGCTCGACCAGGATCAGGCCGTGCACATCGTAGCCGCCGCGATCGTTGGCCACGAACTGTTCGATTTCTACCGTCACCGAGTACGGCAGCTCTTCGCCCAGGAAACGCATCAGCTTCTCGCGGATGATCTCGGAGGCCATAAAGCGCTGTGAGCGATCGGTGATGTAGTCTTCCGGGAAGTGGTGTTCCGCTTCCGGCAGCAGCTTGCGCACGATGCCGGCGATGGTGTCGACGTTCATGCCTTTTTCGGCGGAGATAGGCACCACGTCGAGGAAGTTCATCTGCTGGCTGAGGAACGCGATGTGCGGCAACAGCTTGGATTTGTCGGTGACGTTATCGACCTTGTTGATCGCCAGCAATACCGGGCAGCGCAGGCTGCGCAGCTTGTTGACCACCATTTCGTCGTCGGCGGTCCAGTTGGTGCCTTCGACCACGAAGATCACCAGTTCGACGTCGCCGATCGAACTGCTGGCCGCGCGGTTCATCAAGCGGTTGATGGCGCGTTTTTCTTCGATGTGCAGCCCTGGGGTGTCGACGTAGATCGCCTGATAGGCGCCATCGGTGTCGATGCCCATAATGCGGTGACGGGTCGTCTGCGGCTTACGCGACGTAATGGAAACCTTCTGCCCCAGCAGTTGGTTCAGCAACGTCGATTTGCCCACGTTCGGGCGGCCGACGATGGCGATAAACCCGCAGTGTTGTTTTACTTCGCTCATTCAAGCTCCAGCTTTTTCAGCGCTTGTTCCGCTGCCGCCTGCTCGGCTTTACGGCGGCTCGAGCCGGTGCCCACCACGGGCTCGCTCAAACCACTCACCTGGCAGTGGATGGTAAACTCTTGGTCGTGCGCTTCACCGCGAACCTGCACCACCAAATAAGAAGGCAACGGCAGATGACGCCCCTGCAAAAACTCCTGCAGACGGGTTTTCGGGTCTTTCTGCTTATCACCGGGGCTGATTTCGTCCAACCGGCTGCGATACCAGTCCAAAATCAGACGCTCGACGGTCTGGATATCGCTGTCCAGGAACACGCCGCCGATCAATGCCTCCACCGTATCCGCCAGGATTGACTCGCGGCGGAACCCACCACTTTTCAATTCGCCCGGCCCAAGCCGCAGACATTCGCCCAGGTCAAACTCGCGCGCCATCTCCGCCAGCGTGTTGCCGCGCACCAGCGTGGCGCGCATGCGGCTCATATCGCCCTCGTCGACGCGAGGAAAGCGGTGATAGAGCGCATTGGCGATGACAAAGCTCAGAATCGAGTCACCCAGAAACTCAAGACGTTCATTGTGTTTACTGCTGGCGCTGCGGTGAGTCAAAGCCTGCAGTAAAAGCTCCTGCTGTTGAAAAGTGTAGCCCAGCTTCCGCTGCAGCCTGTTTATTACGATGGGGTTCATGAGTTACCAATAGATCAAGAATGCGTCAAAAACTTGCAGCATACGGAACAGGCCTGCTTCGCCGAAAGCCGATCCAAAGCTGTTTCGTTTGCAGTGGCTCCCAGCAGGGGCCAACTTTTTATCGCTCGAGAAAGTATTCTACAACGAGTGGAAACATAATGCTGTGTTTTATATCCCCTTAATCTTTCACGCCGCAGTAGGCTGCGGCGTGAAATTAACAGGGAATCAGTCAGCGATTAATGAATGCCGCCGATCCGGCTGAAACGCACGCCGGTAGGCCACTCACCTTCCTGCTTTTCAAAGCTCATCCAGATGGCCGTGGCTTTACCCACCAGATTCTTCTCCGGCACAAAGCCCCAGTAACGGCTGTCCGCGCTGTTGTCGCGGTTGTCGCCCATCATGAAGTAATGCCCGGCCGGCACCACCCACTCCGCCAGCGGTTTGCCCGGCTGTTGGTAGTAAGCGCCCACCCGATCCTGCGCGTCCGGCACGGTCAGGATACGATGCGTGACGTTGCCGAGGCTTTCCTGGCGCTCGCGCATGCGAATGCCGCCCGGCGGCACGTTATCGCTCAGCGGGATCTGGTAGAAGCCGTTGCTGGCCTCGCCCATGCCGCTGCGGCTGAACAACTGCACGAAGTCGCTCGGCTGCGCGTCGGCGTAGGTCACCGCCAGCGCGGTATCGCAGGACTGCCCACTGTTGCAGGACGGCTGCACCGTAACGCGCTTATTCACCGGATCGTAAGTAATACGGTCGCCCGGCAGGCCGATCACGCGCTTGATATAATCCAGTTTCGGATCCAGCGGATATTTAAATACCGCAATATCGCCGCGCTTCGGATGGCCGGTTTCAATGAGCGTGGTCTGGGTAATCGGATCTTTAATGCCGTAGGCATATTTCTCCACCAGAATGAAATCGCCAATCAACAGCGTCGGCATCATTGAGCCGGACGGGATCTGGAACGGTTCGTAAATAAACGAACGCACCACAAAGACCAGCAGCAGCACCGGGAACACCGATGCGCCGGTCTCCACCCAGCCTGGCTGCTTCGCCACTTTCGCCAGCGTTTTATCGTCTACGGCGCCCGCGGTCTGTGCGTTGACCGCCGCGATCTTCGCGCGGCGGGCCGGCGCCCATTTGAAGCGCTCGAAGCACCAGATGATCCCGGTGACCAGGGTGGCCAACGCCAGGATCAGGGCAAACATATTCGCCATGCAAACTCCCTCGTTTCGCGAACTCGTCGCGGTTACTTGCCGTCTTTACCGACGTGCAGAATGGCCAGGAACGCTTCCTGCGGCAGTTCGACGTTGCCGACCTGCTTCATGCGTTTCTTACCGTCTTTCTGTTTCTGCAGCAGCTTTTTCTTACGGCTGACGTCACCGCCGTAGCATTTCGCCAGCACGTTTTTACGCAGCTGCTTCACGGTGGAACGCGCGATGATGTGCGTGCCGATCGCCGCCTGAATCGCGATGTCGAACTGCTGACGCGGGATCAGATCTTTCATCTTCTCCACCAACTCACGGCCGCGATACTGCGAGTTGTCGCGGTGAGTGATCAGCGCCAGCGCATCCACGCGCTCGTTGTTGATCAGCACGTCCACGCGCACCATGTCGGAGGCCTGGAAGCGCTTGAAGTTGTAATCCAGCGACGCATAGCCGCGCGACGTGGACTTCAGGCGGTCGAAGAAGTCGAGCACCACTTCCGCCATCGGGATTTCATAGGTCAACGCCACCTGGTTGCCGTGGTAGACCATGTTGGTCTGCACACCGCGCTTCTCGACGCACAGGGTGATGACGTTACCCAAGTATTCCTGCGGCATCAGCATGTGACATTCGGCGATCGGCTCGCGCAGTTCCTGGATGTTGTTCAACGGCGGCAGCTTGGACGGGCTGTCGACGTAGATCACTTCTTTGCCGGTGGTTTCCACTTCGTAGACGACCGTCGGCGCGGTGGTGATCAGATCCAGATCGTATTCACGCTCCAGACGCTCCTGAATGATCTCCATGTGCAGCAGGCCGAGGAAGCCGCAGCGGAAGCCGAAGCCCAGCGCGGTGGAACTTTCCGGTTCGTAGAACAGGGAGGCGTCGTTGAGGCTCAGCTTGCCCAGCGCATCGCGGAAGGACTCATAATCGTCGGAGCTGATCGGGAACAGACCGGCGTACACCTGCGGCTTCACTTTCTTGAAGCCCGGCAGCGCTTTATCCGCCGGCTGACGCGCCTGCGTCAGGGTATCGCCCACCGGCGCGCCGAGGATGTCTTTGATCGCACAGACCAGCCAGCCCACTTCGCCGCAGTTCAGCACGTCGCGATCGACCTGCTTCGGCGTGAAGATGCCCAGGCGGTCGGCGTTGTACACCTGGCCGGTGCTCATGACCTTGATCTTGTCGCCCTTGCGCAGCGTGCCGTTCTTGACGCGCACCAGAGACACGACGCCCAGGTAGTTATCGAACCAGGAGTCGATGATCAGCGCCTGCAGCGGCGCATCAGGATCGCCCTGCGGCGGCGGGATGTCGCGCACCAGGCGCTCCAGCACGTCGGGCACGCCGACGCCGGTTTTGGCCGAGCAGCGCACCGCATCGGTGGCGTCGATGCCGACGATGTCTTCAATTTCCTGCGCGGCGCGATCCGGATCGGCGGCCGGCAGGTCGATTTTGTTCAGCACCGGCACCACTTCCAGATCCATTTCGATCGCGGTGTAGCAGTTGGCCAGCGTCTGGGCTTCGACGCCCTGACCGGCATCCACCACCAGCAGCGCGCCTTCGCAGGCCGCCAGCGAGCGGGAAACTTCATAGGAGAAGTCAACGTGGCCGGGGGTGTCGATAAAGTTGAGTTGATAGGTCTGCCCATCCAGCGCCTTATAATCCAGCGTCACGCTCTGCGCTTTGATGGTGATGCCGCGCTCGCGCTCCAGATCCATGGAATCGAGCACCTGCGCGGCCATTTCACGGTCAGACAAGCCACCGCAGATTTGGATAATGCGGTCAGACAGCGTCGACTTACCGTGGTCAATATGGGCAATAATGGAGAAATTTCGTATATGCTTCATTATAAAAGTTTTTCTGCCTTGGTATTTCTGAATTACTCGCCTATAGAAACCCGCATGGACCTAAAGCGACAGTGAATGGGTTAGGCCGTCTTGCACCTGAATCGCTGCATTCTACATGCCACACCACTGAAAACCTAGCGATCGGTGCAGTGAAGGCATTCTATTATGCGCCGCTAAATGTTACAGGGCGCCCCGGCGGGTGAAAACAGATGTTAACGCGGACGATACGGCCTGAACCCAAGGCTTGCCGATGATTCGTGGCCACCAAACTCCGGCGCTAATACATAACCGGCCGCAGCGCAATAAACCCTCTCCGAAATTCTAAAAAAAGAATATTTGGATCAACCTCTTAGATTTCCATCTCACCCCTCTTCCTTTAGGAAAAACCCCATATACGCCACCACCGCCCCTCGGATAGAAAGGGCATGAACTCCGCGACAAAACATTATTCAGGGCACTACATCGGCAGCCCACCGGGGTTCACCAGCATATATCCGTACGTTGATTGGAAGGTGCATTATGATCGATAAAGGGCAAATGCTGAGCCGGCACGATTTTTCAAAGGTCAACTGGGGCATTCTGGCGGCGGCGGCGCTGCTGTTTAGCGTGGGGGCGGCGCTGTTGGTGCTGCCGCTGCTGAGCAGCATTGATGAGAGCGAGGTCATCACGCTGTTGCAGGCCGGGGCGGGCACGATTTTACTCGGCTGTACGCTGCTGGCACTGCGGCACTATCTGCGCCCGACGCTGACCTATCGCCTGTACGAGCACGGCGTGCGGGTCTTTGACGGCCACCATCACAAAGAGCGCTTCATCCCGTTTGAGAAGATCGGCGATATCTATCGCTTTCGCGGCGGCCAGGCTTTTGGCGGGCTGTTTGACGTCACGGCGTTCCGCGCCGGCGCGGATCAGCCCTGGTGTACGGTTTTCAGCAATGTCGCCCATTCGTGGCGGCTGGCGGACGTGATCGTCGACCAACAGCTGCAGCAGCGCGGGCCGCTGGCGCTGAATGCGCTCTATCAAGGGGAGACGGTGTCGTTTCACACCGTTGAGGGCGACGCGCGCTGGCTGTGGCAACTGCTGCTCGGCAAGCGGCAAGGCACGCCGACCGAAACGTTGCGGCTGAGCGCCACCTTGCTGACCACGGAGCGGGGCAACGTGCCGCTCGAGCAGATCCGCGCGGTGGAAAACCATCCACAGCGCGGCATCCGTTTGCTCGACGGCCAGGGAAATGTGCTGTTCGCGATTAACTACGATTCGCTGCTCAGCGCCGATCTGTTCATCGCGCTGCTGGAGCATATGATCCACAACCGCATCCCCGCCTATCACAACCCGGCGATGACGCGGCCGTCGGTTTAAATCAGCGGGGAATTTTCCGCCTGCATGCGCATCGCGGTAGGCGGCAACCCAATCTGCAGCACCACCGGCTGATAATCGGCCTGCTCGCCCAGACGCCGGGCCAACCGGCGCGCCAGCATAAAGGCCGCCGCGCCGCCCAGTACGGCGCCGACGGCCGCCGAGGCGTCGCTGCCGAAACAATATTGCAGCAACGTGCCGCCCAGCATCATGCCCAGCAGCGGCGTCAGGTAAACCAGCATGGCGGAGCGCAGCAGGCTGCCTTCCGCAATGCCGACTTCAACGCGCTGCCCCGGTTCGAGCGGCTGATCGATATGCACCTGCAGCTGATGCTCGGTTTCCGGCACCAGCTCGTTCAGCGCGCGCGCGCCGCAGCCGGAACGCGCGGTGCAGCTGCCGCAGCCGGCCTTGGGTTCACAGCGCAGCAGCGCTACGCCCTGTTGCCACGAAACCACCGTGGCCCACTCTTTCATCATTGCGGCGATACCTTGAAAGAAATGCTGTCGGCGATGCGCTTGGCCGTAGCCGGCGGCAATTCGCCCACGATAGTGATTTCGTTGCCCGCGCGCACTTCGGTCTGAATGGTGCGGCGCCCCTGACGGTAGTATTGCTGCCCGGCTCCGCTGCCCGCCGGGCTGACGTTGACCGAGAAGCTGAACAGGCCGTCGCTGTAGAGCCGGGATTCAACCGGCACGGCGACGTTCGGCAATTTGCGGCGATTGCGCGCCACCTCGTCCACCCCGGCCGGCAGCCAACCGGTGCTCCAGCTGAGCTTGACGTTTTCCACCGCCGGCAGCGACAGCAGCGGCGGCAGGTTGGCTTTGAGCAGCCCCTGCATCGCGCCCTGCACGTCGGCGCCGACCGCGAAGGAGATCACCCGATATTGCTCCAGCGTTTCGCCGTCGCGATCGAGCAGATCCACCCGCAGCGGCAGCTTGGTGTCCTCGTCCATCCAGACGATATAGCTGTAGCGGGAACCGTCGCGCGCCACCACGCGCAGCACTTCACACGGCCGATCGGCGATGCGGGTGCTGCCCACGGAGATAAAGTCGTAGTACTTGGCCAGGCGGGTGAAATCGGCATAGACGATCGCCGGCAACGCATCGACGATGTGATCGCCGGTGAGCGTGAACGGCTCCAGGCCGGGTTCGAAGTAGCTGATCCCGCCGCCGCGCTGCAACACTTCGCGGCGCGGGCCGTCCATATGCAGCAGCTGGCCGAGCGGCACGTTGCCGATCACCGCATGGCGATAGCGCAACGACTCGATTCCCTGCTTGCTGATGCTGATGTAGGCGAGCTCGTAATTGAGAGAACGGCTGGCGCTGCTCATCTGTTGCAATAACGCCCCGGACGCAGTTGGCTGCGCCGGGGCGATGCTGGAATAGAGCAGGCTGCCCGTCAATAAACAAACGGAGAACCAGATTTGCTTCATTACTGCTGTTGCATTCCTAAAGACTGAGTTCCGGGAACCTGAATGGCGGCCTGTTGCGGGTTGCCTTGCTCAAGCTGCAGCTGATCCGAATGCAGGCGACGTTGCAGTTCATAGTCCTGCAGCATGGCGTTGATACGCTTGCGCTGTTCCTGCACCTGCTGCTGTTGGCCGCTGCCGGTGGAGAAACTGTCGGCCGGGACGCCCAGGCTGACCGGCGAGGCCTGGCCCATGATCGGCAGCGTGGTGAAGGCCGGCGATTCGGACGCGTTCGATGGCGCAGAAGGCTGGTTGTACTGCTGCACGCCGACGATCACCGCCAGCGACACGCAGGCCGCCATACCGATTTGCGTAATCTGGCTCGCCCAGGGACGCACTTTGTCCCAAAACGGCATTTTCTGCCAGGTGTGAGGCTGCGGCTGAGATTCCTGAACGGCGGAAGGCACCAGCCGGGCGGGTTCTTTCTCAAGTGCAGCGGCTACGCGATCGGCGATGTCGAGATGCATCACTTGCCCGACATCACCTCGCAGTGTGTCACGTATCAGGTGATAGCTCTGCCAGCTTTGTTGAAGCGTTCGATCTTGCGACAGAGAACTCAACAGCTCGCTGTCGAACGATTCACCATCCATCAGAGCGGAAAGCTTTTCTTTCTGCATGCCTAAGTACCCTTCCTGTGCCCGCCATTGCTAACGCTGGATCAGCGGTTGAACTTTATTATCGATAGCTTCCCGGGCGCGAAAAATACGCGAACGTACGGTTCCGACCGGGCAATCCATGATGGCGGCTATCTCTTCGTAGCTTAGACCATCCAACTCCCGCAGGGTAATCGCCATGCGAAGATCCTCGGGGAGCGACTCAATGGTACGGAAAACTATCTGTCTCAGCTCTTCTGACAACATTAAGTTCTCAGGGTTCGAAATTTCTTTCAGTGCGCCCGCACTTTCGTAATTTTCCGCATCGTTGGCGTCCACATCACTGGATGGCGGACGGCGCCCCTGAGCAACCAGATAATTCTTTGCCGTGTTCACGGCGATTCGATACAACCAAGTATAAAAAGCGCTGTCGCCACGGAACGATTCCAGTGCGCGATAGGCCTTGATAAACGACTCCTGCACCACATCGGGCACATCGCCCTGCGGCACATAGCGGGAAACGAGACTCGCCACCTTATGCTGATAGCGCACTACCAGTAGGTTAAACGATTTCTGATCGCCCTTTTGGACCCGCTCGACCAGAACTTGATCCGTTAACTGCTCGCTCATCCGAGGTAAACTCTCCCCAAATCCGTCTCCACGCGTAAAATTGTACTGCCAGCCATACATTATTTTCCTGAGCAAGCACTCGCTTGGAGTTCATATAGAACACGAAGTTCCATATAGCCATTGTTTTTTCTGTTGATGTCACCCTATCCGTGGCTTTTGCCCGGACAGTTAGGCTAACATGAAATTCACTCTTCTTCTGCACACATCATACGTTATGCAACCATCATCTGAACATGTAAGCGATGTACTGATCGTCGGCAGCGGCGCTGCGGGCCTGTCACTGGCGCTGCGCCTGGCACAGCATTGCAAGGTTACCGTTCTCAGCAAGGGGCCGCTCAGCGAGGGGGCCACCTTTTACGCCCAGGGCGGGATCGCCGCGGTGTTCGATGAGACGGACAGCATTGCCTCACACGTTGATGACACTTTGATTGCCGGCGCCGGCCTGTGCGACAAAGAGGCCGTCGAATTCATCGCCGGCAACGCGCGCCACTGCGTGCAGTGGCTGATCGATCAGGGCGTGCTGTTCGATACCGAGGTCAACGCGCAGGGCGAGGAGCATTATCACCTCACGCGCGAAGGCGGCCACAGCCATCGCCGCATCCTGCACGCCGCGGACGCGACCGGTAAGGAAGTAGAGACCACGCTGGTGGGGAAAGCAAGCGCTCACCCCAATATTTGCGTGATGGAGCGCCGCAACGCGGTTGACCTTATCACCTCGAACAAAATCGGCCTGCCGGGCACCCGCCGAGTGGTGGGCGCGTACGTCTGGAACCGCGAGATGGAGCGGGTGGAAACCTACCGCGCCAAAACGGTGGTGCTGGCGACCGGCGGCGCGGCCAAGGTATACCAATACACCACCAACCCGGACATCTCCTCCGGCGACGGCATCGCCATGGCCTGGCGAGCCGGCTGCCGGGTCGCCAACCTGGAGTTCAACCAGTTTCACCCGACCTGCCTGTTCCATCCGCAGGCGCGCAACTTCCTGCTGACCGAAGCGCTGCGCGGCGAAGGGGCTTACCTGAAGCGCCCGGACGGCAGCCGCTTTATGCCGGATTTCGACCCGCGCGGCGAACTGGCCCCGCGCGATATCGTCGCCCGCGCCATCGACCATGAAATGAAGCGCCTGGGCGCCGACTGCATGTACCTGGACATCAGCCACAAGCCGGCGGAGTTCATCACCCAGCACTTCCCGATGATCCACGAGAAGCTGCTGACGCTGGGCTTCGATCTGACCCGGCAGCCGATCCCGATCGTCCCGGCGGCGCACTACACCTGCGGCGGCGTGATGGTCGATCAGCACGGCCGCACCGATCTCGACGGGCTGTACGCCATCGGCGAGGTCAGCTATACCGGCCTGCACGGCGCCAACCGCATGGCGTCGAATTCGCTGCTGGAGTGCCTGGTGTACGGTTGGTCGGCGGCGGAAGACATTCTGCAGCGCCTGCCGTTCATTCAGCAGGCCAAACAGGTGCCGCACTGGGATGAAAGCCGGGTGGACGATGCGGACGAACGGGTGGTGATTCAGCACAACTGGCACGAGCTGCGGCTGTTCATGTGGGATTACGTCGGCATCGTGCGCACCACCAAGCGGTTGGAGCGCGCCCTGCGCCGCATCAACACCCTGCAGGCGGAAATCGACGAGTACTACGCTCACTTCCGCATCTCCAACAACCTGCTGGAGCTGCGCAATCTGGTGCAGGTGGCAGAGCTTATCGTGCGCAGCGCCATGGCGCGCAAAGAGAGCCGCGGCCTGCACTACACGCTGGACTACCCGGATCTGCTGCCGGAAGCGCTGCCGACCATTTTGCAGCCTTAAACGCTGCGACAGGGCGCCTAATCGGCGCCCTTTTCTTTTCAGTAGAACAGGTAGAAGTCAGCGATCAAATGGCGGAAATCGTCGGTGTAGCTGCCGTCGGCCTGCTTGATCGCCAGCGCCTGCGCCTGCAGCGGCGTTTCCCGCCGCGTCAGCGCCAGCAGCACCCGGTGCAGCGGCGTATCGGCCCGATCGCTGACGTTCACTTTCACCGCCGTATGCCAGCCGCTTTGCTGCGCCAGACGTTCGAATTCAGCGCCGATGTCGTGCGGCAGCACCACGCAAAACGTCCCCTGTTCCGTCAGCAGCTGCGCCGCACAGGCCAACAGCGCCTCGTGCGTCAGGGTTTCGGTGTAGCGCGCGTTGTGGCGCGCCTGGTCGCGGCAGGCCACCGCCGGCTCGAAATACGGCGGATTGCTGACTATCAGATCATACTCAGCGGCATGCCGCTGCGCATAATGGTGAATATCCTGCGCATGCACGCGGATGCGCTGCGGCCACGGCGATGCCGCCGCGTTTTCGCGCGCCTGGCCGGCGGCGGCTTCGTCCAGCTCCACCGCGTCAATGGTCACTTCGTCGCCGCTGCGCTGCGCCAGCATCAGCGCGATCAGCCCGCTGCCGCTGCCAATGTCCAGCACCCGGCGCGCCTGCCCCAGCGGCGCCCAGGCGCCGAGCAGCACCCCGTCGGTGCCCACTTTCATGGCGCAACGATCGTGGGCGACAAAGAATTGTTTAAAGGTAAAACCCCCGCGGCGCGGGGTAAAATCGGCTTTCGAACGCTTGCTCACTCTCACCACCTGGCTATAAAACTGGCGTAGCATAAGGCAATCTGATCGGCGGGAAAAGAGCGGCTTTCCGCTTAAATAGGTGAAGATCGCGGCCAACCCGTCTATAATCGGCGCCCCAAGTAGAGGTAGACCATGACAGCAACCACTTTTTCCGAACTCGAACTCGATGATCGCCTGATCGACGCGCTGCGCGACAAAGGCTACGATCGCCCCACCGCCATTCAGGCCGCTGCGATCCCGCCGGCGATGGACGGGCGCGACGTCTTAGGTTCGGCTCCGACCGGCACCGGCAAAACCGCCGCCTTCCTGCTGCCCGTGCTGCAGCACCTGCTGGACTTTCCACGCAAAAAATCCGGCCCGCCGCGCGTGCTGATCCTGACGCCAACGCGTGAACTGGCGATGCAGGTCGCCGATCAGGCGCGTGAATTGGCTGCTCATACCTCGCTGGATATCGCCACCATCACCGGCGGCGTCGCTTACATGAACCACGCGGAAGTGTTCAGCGAAAACCAGGACGTGGTGGTCGCCACCACCGGCCGTTTGCTGCAATACATTAAAGAAGAGAACTTCGACTGCCGCGCGGTGGAAACCCTGATCCTCGACGAAGCCGACCGCATGCTCGACATGGGCTTCGCGCAGGACATCGAAACCATCTCCGCCGAAACCCGCTGGCGCAACCAGACGCTGCTGTTCTCCGCCACGCTGGAAGGCGAAGCGATCCGCGAATTCGCCGAGCGCATCCTGAAAGAGCCGGTGGAAGTGGAGGCCGATCCGTCGCGCCGCGAACGCAAAAAGATCCTGCAGTGGTACTACCGCGCCGATGACGTGCAGCACAAAACCGCGCTGCTGATCCACCTGCTGCAGCAGCCGGACGTGCAGAAATCGGTGATCTTCGTGCGCAAACGCGAGCGCGTGCACGAGCTGGCCACCTGGCTGCGCGAAGCGGGCATCAACACCTGCTATCTCGAAGGCGAAATGGTGCAGGCCAAACGCAACGAAGCGGTTAAACGCATGATGGATGGCCGGGTTAACGTGCTGGTGGCCACCGACGTTGCCGCGCGCGGTCTGGATATCCTCGATATCACCCACGTGTTCAACTTCGACATGCCGCGCACGGCGGACACCTACTTACACCGCATCGGCCGTACCGGCCGCGCCGGGCGCAAAGGCACCGCCATTTCGCTGGTGGAAGCGCACGACCATCTGCTGCTGGGCAAAGTGGGCCGTTACCTGAACGAGCCGCTGAAAGCGCGCGTGATCGACGAACTGCGGCCAAAAACCAAGGTGCCGAATGAGAAGAGCAACGGCAAGCCGTCGAAGAAAGTGCTGGCCAAACGCGCGGAAGATAAAGCGAAGAACAAAGAAAAGGCCAAGGTAAAAGTGCGCCATCGCGACGCCAAAAACGTCGGCAAACGCCGTCAGGCGAAGGCCAAACCGGCCGGCGACGCGGAATAACCATCGCTGCCTAAGAAAAAACCGCCTGTACAGGCGGTTTTTTTTATGGGCGTTTACGGCTGCGCGTAGTGCGTGGCCAGGCGGTGCCCCTGCAGCCATTTGTCCAGTTCGCGGAACTGCGCCTTCAGCTCGTCATTCTGCAAATGCGCCGGCGTTTGCGAGAAATAAAACTGGAACGCAAAGCCCTGCTGGTTGCGCGCCCGGGCATCGGCCCCGGCCTGCAACAACAGCAGCGCCAAGTGCGGCGCGTTAATCTTCGCCGCCAGATGCAGCGGGGTATCCCCCAGCCGATCGCTCAAGGTGGTGTCCGCCCCGGCCGCCAGCAACAGCCGCAGCTGCTCTTCGCGCCCGGCCAGCACCGCCGCCGCGAGCGGCGTGGCGCCGGTAACGGCATTGCGCACGTTCACCGGTGCTCCTTCGGTCAGCAGCAACCGCAGGTACTGCGCGTCTTGCAACATCGCCGCGGTGTGCAGCGCGCTGTTGCCGTCCAGCCCCGCCGCCGCCGGGTCGGCGCCGAGATCCAGCAACACCTGCACGCTATCCGGCTGCTGCGAAAGCACCGCCCACTGCAACAGCGTGACCTGCCGATCGCCCCGCTCGCGCAAACGATCCTGCGTGGCCTGCGCACGGATGCCCTGCGTATCGCCGCGCGCCACCGCCTGAGCCAGCGCCAGATTGCTGTGGCCGTCAAACGGCGAAATCTCCTGCCCCATCTGTTGCTCCTTAGCCATCATCAGTAAACCGGTCACCGCGACCAGCGCCAGTAAGGCTATCGCCAGCGCCCACCGCAAGCGACGCCCTTCAGGCATTGGCCTTCGCCTCCCACGGCTTTTGTTCCGCCATCGAGCTTATCACCTTGTCGATGCCGTGCGCCCTCAGGCTGCGATCCAGATGCTTGCTCGGCCGCCAGTCATCGATGCCGGTCAGGGTATCGTTGTTGGCCAGGGTGATGTTGTGGCCGATGGCATCCGGGATCAGCGAGGTCGATTCTTGGGTGCTGGTCAGCATGTCATATTGCTCGCTGTAGCGGCGAATGCTGCCGGCTTCGGCATCTTTCTTCGCCGCCGCCGGATCGATACCCAGGCGATTCAGGGTGTAATCCGACACTCCGGCCGCGTTGAAGGTGACCGCGACGGTGCCAGTCGCCAGCGCCGCCGTGGCCGCCAGACCACCGCCGAGCGAATGGCCGGCGATCACCAGCGCATCGCCGAAGGCCGCCTTGGCGCTTTTGGCAGCGGCAACCGCCTGATTGTACTGCACATCGTCATAGCCCGTCGCCTGCCGCACGTTGCTCAGCCAGTCGCGCCAGTCGTTGGTACCGGCGAACGCCAACACATACTGCTTGTCGTTGCTGTAAATCCCGGCCTGGAAACCGCTGCCCGCGTCGTGCAGGCTGGCGGGATCGATGCCGAAACCGAGCAGCGCGCTGTCGCTCAGGCGGTTGAACCCGGCGGCACCCTGGCCATTGAGTGAATAAACGTCCTTGGCCAACAGCGCCAACGCATAATCCCCCTCCTGCGATTGCTGCCCCCGCGTCACGCCCGGCGCTGCCGCCGCCGTCGGTGCCGCCGCTGAGATATCGCCGACCAGCGTATTCAACAGATTCTGCGCATTGAGCGTGTTCTGAGAGGGAGAGGCCACTGGCGCCGGATTTGCTGGCGCTGCCGCGGGCTGCGCCGCCGTCGCCGTTTCGGCAGCGGCGCGAGGTGTAGGGATCGCGGCCACCGGGGATACTGCAGAGGTAAAACTTAAAGGCATACTCATGCCGACTCCTTGTCGATAGACTTTTTTATTTAGCACCTGAATAGGTACTGATTTAGCTATCGGCAGGTCGGATGAGTTCTGTATTAGAAATGCTTATCTTTGTGCAGAATGTGATCCGCGTTCGATTTCGGCCGCCAAACGCCAGAAAGGGAGCCGAAGCTCCCTTATTGACTGCGCCGCAAATTACAGGCTTTCGGTAAAGGTGCGGGCGATAACGTCGCGCTGTTGTTCCGGCGTCAGGGAGTTGAAGCGCACCGCATAGCCGGACACGCGGATGGTCAGCTGCGGGTATTTTTCCGGGTGCTTGACCGCGTCTTCCAGGGTTTCGCGGCGCAGCACGTTGACGTTCAGGTGCTGACCGCCTTCCACGCGCACGGTCGGCTGCATTTCCAGCGGCACTTCACGGTATTCGATCTGGCCCAGGTCGCTCACCGCGACAACCTGATCTTCCGCGTAGTTGGCCTTGGCGCACACGCAGCGAGCTTCCGCTTTTTCATCGTCCAGCAGCCAGAAAGAATTCACCAGCGCCTGGTCGTTCGCTTTGGTAATTTGAATACCGGTAATCATTATGTTGCCTCCGTACAAGGGCGTAAAAATTCACGTCGTGAGAAAACCCAATTCTGGTTTCGGCCATTTGGTAAAACCATTGTTGTCTTGTTGTTCTGTATACCAGCCTGACCAAGCCAGTTCCTTGATTAAAGTCAATTTTTACCGGGTAGGCACAAGGCGTGAAGGGGCAAATTTATGTTTTATATCAATTTTCCTACTGCGGCAAAAACCAATTATTTTTGTAAATTTTCAAAATTAATTGCATAAGACGCAGCGGCGAGAAATGAAAAGCGGGTTTCGCTGCGCGAGCCGACACGGTAAGCTATAGCCCATGAATTGCTAAAGAAAACAAAGGAGAGCGTTTATGGCCACCTCCCTCACCTGGCATGACGTGATCGGCAAAGAGAAAGAGCAGCCCTATTTTGTTGAAACGCTCGCCTTTGTTGCCGCTGAACGCCAGGCCGGTAAGACCATTTATCCACCGCAGAAGGACGTGTTCAACGCTTTCCGCTATACCGAGCTGGCGGACGTCAAAGTCGTCATCCTCGGCCAGGATCCCTACCACGGCCCCAATCAGGCGCACGGCCTCTCTTTCTCGGTGCGCCCCGGCGTGCCGGCGCCGCCGTCGCTGGTGAACATGTATAAAGAGCTGGCGACCGACATTCCCGGTTTCGAACGCCCGGATCACGGCTATCTGCAAAGCTGGGCCGAACAGGGGGTGCTGCTGCTCAACACCGTGCTGACGGTGGAAGGCGGCCGCGCGCACTCGCACGCCAACCTGGGCTGGGAAACCTTTACCGATAAAGTGATCGCCGCCCTGAACGAGAACCGCGAAGGCGTGGTGTTCCTGCTGTGGGGCTCGCACGCGCAGAAGAAAGGCAACTTTATCGACCGCAACCGCCACCATGTGCTGAAGGCGCCGCACCCGTCGCCGCTCTCCGCCCACCGCGGCTTCCTCGGCTGCCGCCACTTCTCGCAGGCCAATCAGCTGCTGGAGCAACAAGGGCTCACGCCGATCGACTGGATGCCGCGCCTGCCGCAGGCGTAGTCCAGAGACAAAAAAGGCACCCTCGGGTGCCTTTCTTTATGCCGTTGCCGGGGCGATTACGCCTTGGCTTTGGAGACCGCAACCATCGCAGGGCGCAGCAGGCGGCCGTTCAGCGTATAGCCTTTCTGCATCACCATCATCACGTGGTTCGGCAGATGATCGGCGGATTCCATCATGCTCATCGCCTGATGCACTTCCGGGTTGAACGGCACGTTGACGTCGCCGACGATTTCGATACCGTATTTGCGCACCACGTCCAGCAGCGATTTCAGCGTCAGCTCGATGCCTTCGATCATCGCGGCCAGTTCCGGATTGTTTTTATCCGCCAGATCCAGCGCGCGCTCCAGGTTGTCGATCACCGGCAGCAGATCGCCGGAGAATTTCTCCAGGGCGAACTTGTGCGCTTTCTCGACGTCCAGTTCGGCGCGGCGGCGGATGTTCTCCGCTTCGGCTTTGGCGCGCAGCAGGCTGTCGCGCTCGTGCTGCTGAGCTTCCGCCAGTTGGGCTTCCAGTTCGGCGATACGCGCATCGCGCAGATCGACGCCTTCCGCCGCTTCCGGCAGCGTATCCTCGTGGTGAGCGTGTTGTTCCATTTCTTCCGAGACTTGCTCGTTTGGCGTCTTCTGTTCTTTACTACTCATGAATATCTCCGCGTTTTAGCATTAATCTCGCAACTTGGCTTATTATGGGGATCAAAACCGGGGTTTCAAGTCAACCGGTCACAATGTGGGGCATAAACGGCTCCCGGTGAGGAAAATCACAACAAATGAATAAAAAATTCGCCTGTATTGGCATTGTTGGCCACCCGCGTCACCCTTCAGCGCTGGCAACCCACGAGATGCTGTTCCACTGGCTGGTCGCCCGCGGCTATTCGGTGATGGTCGAACGCCAGATCGCCCATGATTTAGGGCTGAAAGACGCCGTGACCGGCAGCCTGGCGGATATCGGCCAGCGCGCCGACCTGGCGGTGGTGGTCGGCGGCGACGGCAACATGCTCGGCGCCGCGCGCGTGCTGGCGCGCTACGACATCAAGGTGATCGGGGTCAACCGCGGCAACCTCGGCTTCCTCACCGATCTCGATCCCGACAACGCCCTGCAGCAGCTGGCGGACGTGCTGGAAGGCGAGTACATCGACGAACAGCGTTTCCTGCTGGAAACCATCGTGCATAAAGAGCACCAGCAGTGCCGCATCAGCACCGCCATCAACGAAGTGGTGCTACACCCCGGCAAAGTGGCGCACATGATCGAATTCGAGGTGTACATCGACGATCGCTTCGCCTTCTCGCAGCGTTCCGACGGCCTGATCATCGCCACGCCGACCGGCTCCACCGCCTACTCGCTCTCCGCCGGCGGGCCGATCCTCACCCCGTCGCTGGAGGCGATCGCGCTGGTGCCGATGTTCCCGCATACCCTCTCCGCCCGGCCGCTGGTGATCAACGGCGACAGCACCATCCGCCTGAAGTTTTCGCAGATCGGCAGCGATCTGGAGATCAGCTGCGACAGCCAGATCGCGCTGCCGATCCAGGAAGGCGAAGAAGTGCTGATCCGCCGCAGCGATTTCCACCTGAACCTGATTCACCCGAAGGACTACAGCTATTTCAACACGTTAAGCACCAAACTGGGCTGGTCGAAAAAATTGTTCTAAAATCTGCGCCGGCCACTTTACTGTATATAAAACCAGTTTATACTGTATGAAACTACAGTTATGTGTTTATACACAGGAAGGTTCCCATGCTGGCGCAATTAACCATCAGCAACTTTGCTATCGTTCGTGAGTTGGAAATCGATTTTCAACCGGGTATGACGGCGATCACCGGTGAAACCGGCGCCGGCAAATCCATCGCCATCGATGCGCTGGGGCTGTGCCTCGGCAACCGCGCCGACGGCAACGTGGTGCGCCTGGGAGCCGCCCGCGCCGACATCTGCGCCCGCTTCTCGCTGGCGGACACCCCGTCCGCGCGCGAATGGCTGGAACAGAACCAGCTGGACGACAGCAACGAATGCCTGCTGCGCCGGGTGATCAATGCCGACGGCCGTTCGCGCGGCTTTATCAACGGCACCGCCGTGCCGCTGTCGCAGCTGCGCGAACTGGGGCAACGCCTGATCCAAATCCACGGCCAACACGCCCATCAGCTGCTGCTCAAGCCGGAGCACCAAAAAGCGCTGCTCGACGCCTACGCCGACGAACCCGCCCTGCTGGCGGCGATGAGCCAGGCCTACCAACGCTGGCACCAGAGCTGCCGCGAGCTGGCGCACCATCAGCAGCAGTCCATCGAGCGCGAAGCGCGCAAGCAGCTGCTGCAATACCAATTGAAAGAGCTGAACGAATTCGCGCCGCAGGCCGGCGAGTTCGAACAGACCGACGCCGAGTACAAGCGCCTGGCCAACAGCGGCCAGCTGCTGACCCTCAGCCAGCAGACGCTGCAGCTGCTCGCCGACAGCGACGAGAACAACATGCTCAGCCAGCTCTACAGCGCCAAGCACCTGCTGCTCGAGCTGGCCGGGCTGGACGACAAACTCAGCGGCCTGCTGGACATGCTGGAAGAGGCCTCTATCCAGATCAGCGAAGCCAGCGACGAGCTGCGCCACTACGCCGATCGCATGGATCTCGATCCCAACCGCCTGCACGAGCTGGAACAGCGCCTGTCGCGCCAAATCAGCCTGGCGCGCAAACACCAGGTTGCGCCGGAAGAGCTGCCGCAGCTGCATCAGCAGTTGCTGGATGAACAGCAGCTGCTGTCGCAGCAGGAAAGCGACCATGAGCACCTGAACGAGGCGGTCACCCTGCATCACCAGCAGGCGCTGGCGCTGGCGGAACAGCTGCATCAGAAACGCCTGCATTACGCCGCCGAGCTGACCACGCTCATCACCGACAGTATGCAGGCGCTCTCCATGCCGCACGGCAAGTTCAACATCGACGTGCGTTTCGAGCCGCAGCATCTGAGCGCCGAAGGGGCCAGCCGCACCGAGTTCTGCGTCTCCACCAACCCGGGGCAGCCGCTGCAGCCACTGGCGAAGGTCGCCTCCGGCGGTGAGCTGTCACGCATCGCGCTGGCGATTCAGGTGATCACCGCCCGCAAGATGGAAACCCCGGCGCTGATCTTCGATGAGGTGGACGTGGGTATCAGCGGCCCGACCGCCGCCATCGTCGGCCGCCTGCTGCGCCAGCTCGGCGAATCCACCCAGGTGATGTGCGTGACCCACCTGCCGCAGGTGGCCGGATGCGGGCATCAACACCTGTTCGTCAGCAAGCAGACCGACGGCACGGTCACCGAAACCCAGATGGCGCCGCTGGATAAACGCGCCCGGCTGCAGGAGCTGGCGCGCCTGCTCGGCGGCAGTGAAGTCACCCGCAATACGTTGGCGAACGCCAAAGAACTGCTGGCGGCATAAAAAAGCTCAACTTTTTCACTTTCCTGCGGTCTGACAGTGACGCTGTTAACCCGAAAGATATCTAAAGTGCGGCGCGGCGGCGATCCTAAGCCTCCTCAACGGCCTGAAACAGGCCAAGCGCTTGAGGTGCTGAAAGAAAGCCAACGCGTCGCAACTTGAAAGATGAAGGGTATAAAGGTTTCCAACTGCCGCAAGGTCTATTATCATCGGCATCCTATGCCCTAAAGGAATGTGATTACTATGCGCTGTAAAACGCTGACTGCCGCCGCTGTAGTTCTTGTGATGCTGACTGCAGGCTGTTCTACTTTTGAAAAGGTGGTTTATCGTCCTGACATCAACCAGGGGAACTACCTGACGTCGACCGACGTGGCGAAAATTCAGAAAGGGATGACCCAGCAACAGGTCGCTTACACATTGGGCACCCCAATGCTGCAAGACCCGTTCGGGACTCAGACGTGGTTCTATGTGTTCCGCCAGCAGCCTGGCCATGAAGACATCACCCAGCAGACGCTGACGCTGACCTTCGACAGCGCAGGCGTGTTGACCGATATTCAGAACAAACCGGCGCTGACCAAGTAATCGGCGCCGCTCTTCCGGCCCATGAGGGGGCATGCTGTTCCTCATGACAGTCGCAGGCTGCAACGCGGAAGAGAAAATCAGTTTCAGATAAAAAAATAAGGCGCTTATAGCGCCTTATTTTTTTGCCTTTTCTGCCCGTTGCCGGCGCAGCTCTTTCGGATCGGCTATCAGCGGCCGGTAGATCTCCACCCGGTCGCCGTCGTTCAGCGTATCGCCCAGCTTGGCCGGGCGGCTGTAGATGCCGATTTTGTTGCTCTTGAGATCGATATCCTGGCGCAGCTCCAGCAGGCCCGAAGCCTGGATCGCTTGCTCGACGCTGCTGCCCTCGGCCAGCTTCACCTTGCGCAGGTACTGGCGCTCCGGCAAGGCGTACACCACCTCGACCTGGATGTCAGACACTGTAGACCTCTTTCGCCCGCTGGGTGAATGCCTGCACCATGTTGCCCGCCAGCTCCTTGAACACTTTGCCGAACGCCAGCTCAATCAGTTTGTTGGTGAACTCGAAGTCCAGGTGCAGCTCCACCTTGCAGGCCTCTTCGCTCAGCGGCGTGAACTGCCAACCGCCCATCAGCTTGCGGAACGGGCCATCGACCAGCTGCATATTGATGCTCTGGTTATCCAGCAGCGTATTGCGCGTGGTGAAGGTCTTGCTGATACCGGCCTTGGCGACGTCCACCGCGGCGGTCATTTCGTTGGAGGTAGCGTTAAGCACCCGGCTGCCGGTGCAGCCAGGCAGAAAATCGGGATAAGAGTGAACATCGTTAACCAACTGATACATCTGCTCGGCGCTGAACGGCACTAATGCAGACCGACTGATCTGGGGCATATCATTTCCTGTGAGACATAAAACGTACAGATAATACCATTTATCTGGCGGCAAACAAAAAATCTGCTAAGGGATGAGGGCGCCAAAAATGCGAAAAATTGCGCAGGTGCTGAACGGGAAAGGATTTCTTTCGCTGAAGCATCCAGTATAATGAACGCACTATGACAAAGAAAAAAGCACACAAACCCGGTTCCGCCACCATTGCTCAAAACAAGCGCGCGCGTTTCGAATACTTCATTGAAGAAGAGTTCGAGGCGGGCCTGTCGCTGCAAGGGTGGGAAGTTAAATCGCTGCGTGCAGGCAAAGCCAACCTCAGCGACAGCTACGTGACGTTCCGTGACGGTGAAGCCTATCTGTTTGGCGCCACCATCACCCCGCTCAACGTGGCTTCGTCGCATGTGGTGTGCGATCCGACGCGTACCCGTAAACTGCTGCTGAAACGACGCGAGCTGGATACCCTGCTCGGCCGCGTCAACCGCGATGGCTACACCGTGGTGGCCTTGTCCCTGTATTGGAAAAATGCCTGGAGCAAGATCAAGATCGGCGTAGCCAAAGGCAAGAAAGAGCACGACAAACGCGATGACATCAAAGATCGCGAATGGCAGACGGCGAAAGCCCGTATCATGAAGCACGCCAATCGTTAAGCCGCTGGCTTATCGAGGTAAACTTCTGGTATACTGCACAAAGTTACTTGGGGCTGATTCTGGATTCGACGGGATTTGCGAAGCCCTAGGAGCATGCCGAGGGGCGGTTGGCCTCGTAAAAAGCCGCAAAAAAATAGTCGCAAACGACGAAAACTACGCTTTAGCAGCTTAATACCCTGCTTAGAGCCCTCTCTCCCTAGCCTCCGCTCTTAGGACGGGGATCAAGAGAGGTCAAACCCAAAAGAGATCGCGTGGATGTCCTGCCTGGGGCTGAAGCGTTAAACTCAATCAGGCTAGTCTGTCAGTAGCGTGTCCATCCGCAGCTGGCCGGCGAATGTAAAGATTGGACTAAGCATGTAGTGCCGACGGTGTAGTAATTTCGGACGCGGGTTCAACTCCCGCCAGCTCCACCAAATACGTCGCCAGTGAACCAGATAGACCCGGCGATAATAGCGAAAAAGCCCACAACTTCGGTTGCGGGCTTTTTTGTTTTTGCAAAAATCAATAATACCAAGCTAAATTGACCTGCCCCATTGATTAATACACCATGATGTTAGTCATGTCTTCATGAGCCACATGAGGACATCCCCATGAAGAAGCGTTTTTCCGACGAACAAATCATCAGTATTCTCCGCGAGGCCGAGCAGCACTGTCTTCATCCCATCGTACTCCTATGTTTTGTCATCATTTCTGATTACTTAGTGAACACGCCCCTTGAACTGTAACATCGATTTTTGTGTTCATGGTGAAGTTGGCGGTTATTTGGAGGCCTAACACGCTCGTTGGCGGCCCGCTAACACCACGCGACTGACGATTCTGATCTGTTGACGTTCTCTTGCAGCTCAGCTGCCGCCTCCATGCGCTGACATGCATACAGTGGCGATGTTGTGGGAGCAATGGCACAACACGGGTCAATCGCTGTAACGGTATCGACAGAGTAAAGTACTGGTTGTACATACAGATTTCTGCACAAGCTATTTAATCGCAAAAAGGAAAGCGCTATGAGTGGAACCCCACATAACAACAAAGTAACCTATGATGGCTTCAACTGTAACGGAGGTAAGCCGCCCGAAGCCAATACCAGTTGGAGTCATGTAACCAATGCATGGGAATGGGACGACCTCAAATTAAACCCCGGCTCGATATCTGACTGGTTTCCTGAAGAAGTGAAAGAAGCACTGGAAAATAATATCTGCATCATTTGTGGGGAAAAGAATTGTCCCTATATCAAAAATAGCAGAGACTACCAAAATCTCATTAACTCTCTGAAAAGTGGGAACGTGGAAGAAGCTAAAAAAGTCTATAGAACAAAGTTTGCACCACTTCGGAGAATAAACAAAGCTGAAGTGATGAAAGGACTGCAAAAAGCCCGCGACGCAAGAAATAACGGCGTTTGTACCGTGCCTTACATCGGTCCAATTCAACACAAACGCGTCATTGCTGCGCCTGGTGTGTGGAGTGAGTGGATTGAGTTATTAAACTCCTTTGCTAACGAAAATTCCCCTAACGTCTATACCGTCAATTTTAATCCTTCATCGAATATGGAGTCATCTTTTGATGTGGAGATAAAATACCCGGAACATAGTGGAATGAAAACCATTAACACAATGGGACCAGGATCATACACAATAAAAGCCACAGGAATCGGAAATACTTACATCAGGGTAAAGTCACATTCAAACCCTGTAACTGTCACCTTTGAATTTCCAGAGAAATAGCAGGTTAGTTGAACGAAGCCACCATATCTTGGTGGCTCAAGCACTTGAGATATATTTACAACTCATTATATGACGACAAAACATCATTAAGTGTTTTTTTATCTGGCATCATTTGCCTATATCCATTTTCAGTATTTAGGCTACTAGCCACATGGGATTTCATAACTAAATTCGAATTATAGTAGATGAATAAATCCCTGCCAATACTTTTAGAAATTAGCATATTGAGTTTATTTGCACACGCCGTGTCATTTTTCAATCTTATGGCTAAGGCATAATTATTTTCCGCACTTTTTTCAATCGGTGATATTTCCACAATACATTTTTTATCCAAAATAAATTGAAGATCTTCGCTTACATATACAAGTTTATTTTTTTTACTATCCGCACACCCTACTGATGTGATGCAAAGAGCAGTAATTAATATAAATTTAAGCATATTTTCAATCCACGCTTTAATGATACTATTTATTTAGATCATCATCGGTAACACTCAACCCATGTTTAGTCCAACTTTTGAGCACATTGGTTGCAGTTTCCGTTCTTTTCTCACTGGAAACGGTAGTATTTTAAGTTGACAGTACAGCTCTTGTTTGCATCCTACTTGTCCTTTTCAAAGTTATATGGCTTTATGATGGTAGCATTACAGGTGCAGCATTCCAATGCAAATGATAATCAATATCACTAAAGGGTTTTCAAGTTTTATTCATTGGATTTGAATTACGCATTCCTGTGAAATCACACCTTATTGCCTCATCGGGTCGCTAAATTCAACTTCATGAGCGCCAGCGAGCTAGCCCGAACACTACGTAACACCCTGCAGTAACGCCGGTAGGGGAAGATCTATTTCACTACATACGCGACCATTGTGGTAAGTACTACCACACAGGCAACTGAGCCGGGAGATTACCGCGCAGTTCCAGAAGGTGCCCGAACTGTTCTCCACTGCTGGTATCAACAGCATTTGGGACACCCTCAAGCTGATGATGCCACAGATGGACGATCCGCCCCGCCGGTTGATAGGCGTTCGTAACGGGGTATTCGATACCCTCAACGGGGCAGTTCGGCGCCCACCAGCAAGAACACTGGCTGCGCACCGTCAACAGCGCGAAATACACCCCGCCACGCATCGGGGAAAACCTGGCTGGCCATGGGCCGCATTTCTGGCAGTGGCTGACGCAGGCTGCCGGGGCAATCACGACAAGCAGGAGCGTATTCTCGCGGCGTTGTTTATAATGCTGGCGAACTGTTATGACTGGCAACTGTTCCTTGAAGTCACCGGCCCCGATGGCAGCAGCAAAAGCGTGATGGCCAGCCTGCTGGCGGGGAAAGACAACATCACCTTGGCCACTATCGATACGCTGGAATCGTCACAGTAGAGGGATTCAGTGGTCGAGTTCTCGCTGATTATCCTGCCTGACCAAGATGATACGCGCTTGAGCCACATTCCCAAATATCCGGCATGCCCGAAGGCATGCCGGACGCCTTCTCACCGCCCCTCTTTCTCCCCCAGGAAGAAATACCACAGCGGAATGGAAAGCAGCAGGGTGAACACCAGCGTATACAGCAGCACCATCAGGCTCTGCATGATCACCATCTGGGCGCTCCAGGCGCCGATCGGCAGCTGGAATTGCTCAACGGTGCCGCCGAGGATCGCTCGACCCATCACGCAGCCGACCGCCACCGCCACCGTCGCCACCGCCGCGCGGAACTTGCGCACCTCGGCGCGGCGGGCGGCCGCTTCCGGCGTTTCGTCCCGGTGGCCTTGCCGTTGGCCGCGCCAGCGCCACACGTCCACCAGCAGCAACGCCGCGAGGCTCACGCCCATCACCGGCAGGCAATAACCCAGTACGGCTGCCACCAGCAGCGTGCCGGCGCGCGCCGGCAGGGAAAGCGCCAGCCAGGCGGCAACCAGCGTATGCACCGGATGCTGCGCTCCCGCCGCCGGGCGGCGGATCCACCACATGCGGTAACCCAGCGCGATCATCAAGCACAGCCCAAGGCCGAACGCCGCCAGCAGCAGCTGATTCGGCAAGCCGAACAGAATGCCCATGTGGGCGTCGATGCCCCAGCGGGTCAGCTTGGCGATCAGCGGGAAGGTGTCGAACCGCACCTGGTCGACGACGGCGAAGCTTTGCGGCGCGATGGCAACCGCGTCCACCTGCGTCGGCCAGCTGCGATCCACTTCGGTTACCGTCCAGGCTTTGCCCTCGCCTTTCGGCTGGCGCAGCTCGATCTTGGCGGCGTCGATCCCGGCGGCGCGCGCGGCGTACAGCGCCCGATCCCAGTCGCCGTTCAGCGCATTGCTCTGCGCGGCTGGGGCCATCTTCATGCCCGCCATCATCCCGCGGTGCTCGGCGTGCGGATCGGCCGGCGTCTGCGGCGTATCGGCCTGCAGGCTGGTGTTGACCTGCGGCGTCAGCCAGCCCAGGTTGGCCCGCAGCGCGTCGATGTTGCCGCCGGCCCACTGCGACCAGGTCAGCCCGGTAGCCGAGAAGAACAGCAGCCCGGCCAGCAGCGCTACACCCAGCGTGATATGCCAATGGCGGCTGGCGGCGAAGCCCCCTTTCGCCCTTTTCAGCTTGCGCTTCGGCCGCGTCGCCAGCCACAGCGCCACGCCGCCCAGCGCGGCCACCCACAGCCAGGAGGCCGCCAGCTCGCTGTAGTTGCGCCCCAGATCGCCGAGCAGCAGGCTGCTGTGCAACTTATCCAGCCAGGTGCGCAGCGGCAGCACGCCGGAGGTGCCGTACACCGTCATATCACCCTTGATCGCCAGGGTATAAGGATCGACAAACAGCGCGCGCGACTCGGAAGCGCCCAGATCGGCGCCCGCGAACTGTACGCGCGTGGTGTCCATTGCGCCGGGTGCCGGGCGCACGGCGTAAATGCGCGCCTCGTCACCCACCGCGCGGCGGGCGGCGGCTATCTGGTCAGCCAGCGATCTCGCCTGCCCGTGCGGTTCGGTGAAAAGCGCATCGCGATACAGCGCCTCTTCAAGCTGCGGCGTCAACACATACAGCGTGCCGGTCAATGCAGCGACCAGAATAAAAGGAGCGACCAGCAGGCCGATATAAAAATGCAGCCGTCTGATCAGGTTCAGCATCGCGCCACGCGGCGATGCGGCAGGTGGAGTTTTGGTTATTGAAGACATGGCCTTTCTCGTTTTTCAAACTGTGCGCGCAGGCAAACCGTCCGCAGCGATACGAACGGCGTTACCCATGATCAAGCAATAGGGAAAAACGGTTGGCCGGGCGGCCCGCGCGGGCTCGGCCGCAGAGTCAGGCGCCGAATGGGCGGAGAAACGATGCGCGGCGCGCAAGGCAGGCGCGCGATGCGCGCCATCAGCCACAGCAGCGGGACGAATGTCCACAGCAGCAGCGGCACGTGGATCAGCAGCTCGCAATAGCCGCAGAAAATCATCTCCGCAGGATCCATGCCGTGGTGGCCGGCATGCTCGGCAGCGGGCATCGCCATCGCGTGCATGTCGTGCGGCATGGCGGCGTCCGTTTGCATCATGCCGCCCATCATCGGGTGGTGCATCAGCGATTTCGACACCACCGGCGCCACAAACAGCAACAGCACCGCCATAATGGCGATGCAGGCGGTAAAGCGTTGCTGTAGCTGACGTGGCACTCTCATCGCGGCGGCGAATTAACCCGGTCGGTGGCGAACAAGCGGCCAGTGTAACCCGCGATGCGCGATGAGGTGAAAGAAAAGTCAGGTTTGTCTTACGCGCCCCCGGCGGCGGCGATCACAGCACCCGCGAATAGACCCGCGAGGATTCGCCCCAGGGGTGATACCCGAGCCCGTTATAAACGAAGCCGCTGCGCTCGTAGTAGCCTTCCAGATCGGTGCACAGGTGCAGCTGCGGGAAGCCCAACCGGCGGGTTTCCGCCGCCACATGCTCAATCAGTTTGGCGCCGTGGCCCCGGCCGCGCTGCGCTTCCTCTACGTAGAGCGCACACAGCCAGGGATACAGTTCCCCGCGGCTGATAAAGTCGTTGGTGATAAGCCCCGCGCAGCCGAGGATCTGGTCATTTTCCATCAGCAGGTACCACTGCGGCAGCGGGTTGGCGGCGCCGAGGCTGCGGTTGATGGCGTCTTCATACATCATCAGCGTCTCTGCCGTGGCCCAGTGCCGCTGAAAATACGCAATGGCGCGCGGCGCCAGCTCGGGCGCTTGCCGCACCGAAATCATGTCCATCGTCATTCCTGTTATCCATGTTGTCAGCGTAGAATTATGCAGCAATATGCACGGTATGGCAGCGGCATTCCGCCGCCGTCATTCACTAAGGAGTCATCATGACGCAAAACATCTATGACAATCAGGCCTTTTTCGACGGCTATGCGCAGCTCAGCCGCTCGCAGCACGGCCTGGACGGCGCGCCGGAATGGCCCGCCATCCGCCGCATCCTGCCGGATTTGCAGGGCAAAAGCGTGGTTGATCTCGGCTGCGGCTACGGCTGGTTCTGCCGCAGCGCGCGCGAACAGGGCGCAGCCAGCGTGCTGGGGCTGGACGTCTCGGAAAAAATGCTGGCCAAAGCGCGGGAGATGACCGCCGACGCGGGCATCGCGTATCGTCGGCAGGATTTGGCGCAGCTTCAGCTGCCGCCGGAAAGTTACGATCTGGTCTACAGCTCGCTGACGCTGCACTACCTCGAGGATCTGGCCGCGCTGTTCGCCACGGTTTACGCCGCGCTGAAACCCGGCGGGCAATTCATCTTCACCGCCGAGCACCCGATCTACACCGCCCCGGCGCAGCAGGGCTGGCTGACCGACGGCAACGGACAGAAATCCTGGCCGGTGAACGGCTACCAGCGAGAAGGCCAGCGCGTTTCCAACTGGCTGGCGGAAGGCGTCATCAAGCAGCACCGCACGCTCGGCAGCTATATCAACCCGCTGGCGCAGAAAGGCTTTATCATTCAGCATTTGAACGAATGGGGCCCCAGCGCGCAGCAAATTGCCGCTAATCCGGCGCTGGACGAAGAGCAGGAGCGCCCGATGATCTTCATTCTCGCTGCCCGCAAACCCGCCTGATTGATCCGCAGTAAACCGTTCACATCACCACAGTTGGGGAGGCCGCCTCCCCCCAACGGCTATTATGCCGGCAGCGCCGCCCCGTGCGCCGCGAAGTGCGTCAGCGCCTCGCCTTCCATGCGATAGCGCACCCACTCGCCCTGCGGCTGCGCGCCGATGCTGAGGTAGAAATCGATGGCCGGTTGGTTCCAGTCCAGCACGCTCCACTCCAGGCGGCCGCACTGCCGTTCGCACGCCAGCTGGGCGATGTGCCGCAGCAGCTTTTTACCGGCGCCCGCGCCGCGATGCTTCGGCGCCACGTACAGGTCTTCCAGATAGATGCCGTTCTTACCCAGCCAGGTGGAGTAACTCATAAAGAACACCGCATAACCCGCCGGCTCGCCGTTCACCGTACAAATCAGCGCTTCGGAACAGGCGCCCGGCCCAAACAGGCTGCGTTCGATATCTTCCACGCCGGCCAGCACCTGCTCGCGCGCCTTTTCGTACACCGCCAGCTCGATAATCATATCCAGAATCAGTTTGGCGTCGCTTTTTTGCGCCGGGTAAATCTCAATGGTCATGGCAAATCCTGAGTGTGTTGATGGCTGTGCTTGCCAGCATATCGCGCCTCAAATACTGTATGAACTGCATTTTCATCAACAGGTAATGAATATCATGCATCTGGATTTGAAACGCCTCGATCTCAATCTGCTGCTGGTGTTCGAAGCGGTGTATCGGCTGCGGTCTGTAACGCGCGCCGCGGCGGAGCTGGCTCTCAGCGCGTCGGCGCTGAGCCACGCGCTGATCCGGCTGCGCAAGGCGCTGGCGGACGAGCTGTTTTACCGGGTCGGCAACGACATGCACCCGACGGTATATGCCGACAGCCTGGCCCCGACCGTCAGCGAAAGTCTGGCGCTGCTGGCCAAAGGGCTGCATCCGCGCCCGCGCTTCGTTCCCGCCGAAAGCCGGGAGAGCTTCACCTTCGCCATTACCGATTACACCGCCTTCGCGGTGTTCCCGGCGCTGATGGCACAGATGCAGCGCCTGGCACCGGGGCTGTCGTTCCAACTGCGCTATTCCGAGCGCAAGGTGGCATTGAACGATCTGCTGGCGGGGCGCATCGACTTCGCGCTGGGCTTTACCGAAACCGACGGCGAAAGCTACCCGGAGATCGACGAGGTGAGCTGGCTGGAGGATGAGTATGTGGCGATTTGTTCACCCGCCTTCAGCGTAAAATACGGCGAACTGAGGCTGGAAAACTACCTGCAGGCGCGCCATCTGGTGGTGACGCCGTGGAACGAACAGCGCGGCGTCATTGACTACCAGCTCGATAAGCTGGGGCTGCAGCGCGATATCGCCATCCGCACGCCTTCGCTGCTGGGAGCGCCGTTCATCGTCGCCGACAGCGAACTGGTGATGAGCATGCCGCGCTACGCCGCGCAAAAATTGCGGCAGGCGGCGGCGCTGGCTATCCATCCCCTGCCGTTTCCGGTGCTGCCGTATCAGATCAAAATCTACCTGCACCGCAAAAACGGCCGGCCGGAGGCCTGCCGCTGGTTGCGGCAACAGCTGCAGGCGCTGGCGGCGCTATAACGCGGGTTCGCCGATCGGCAGATACCCCTGCCACAGCGGCCGGGCCGGTTTGCCGTGCGGGTTGGCCCGCAGATGCACGTGGTAGCCCTGCAGCGCCTGCAGCAGCAGGCAGTCGTCCACCTCGGCCAGGTCATCCTTGTGCTGCTGTGCGCTGTCCGTCAGCAGCACCCGTTTGGCTTTGTCCTTCGCCTCGTCGGCGGAACGCGCCACAAACAGGCCGAACTGGTGCAATTCCGCCAGCTCATCGCTGCGGTAGCCGCCCACGTTGACGAAAAACAGCTTCTCTTCACCGGCGAACGGCGCAGGCTCCAGGCTCACGTCGTAACCGTCCGCCCAGTCGATGCGCGCATAGCCGTCGACATGCACCTTGCGCTTATCGCCGAACCACTTTTCACGCAGCAGCGGATACGCCTCTTCCGGCCGATCCGCCGCCGCGAACTGCACGTCGTGCAGCTCAATATTGGCGCCCGGCGCCGTACCGCCCACATAAAACATCAATAATCCCGGCATGTTAGTCTGCTCTCCTTGGTGATAATCGCTATATAAAATAATACATAGCGAAACATCTGCCAACGGCGGCGCCATTCTGTGTTATCAATAGATGAGGTTTAATCTGTTGTGGAGGAACGCATGGCATTCAATATCGGTGATTTTGTTCAACGCACCACCGGCGGCCCAAAGATGACCGTGGTGGCGATCGACGGCGAAACCCTGGTTTGCAGCTGGAATGAACTGGGCAAAGAGCAGCGCACGGAGGTGCAGGCCAGCGACGTGGCGCTGTACCACGAAGACGGCGATTTCGGCGTCTGCTGAACGCTCGGGGCGCGCCGCGCCCCGTTATCGCGTCAGGCGCGAATGTCCTGATAGGCCGGCGTGGTATCGAACTCGTGTTTGGCGAACGGGCACAGCGGAATGATTTTACGCTGCTCCGCGCGCATTTTCTCCACCACCAGCGCCACCAGCTTTTTACCGACGCCCTGCCCCTTCAATGACTCATCCACCCAGGTGTGATCGATAATGGTCAGCTTGTCGCCGCTCGGCACGAAAGAGATCTCGGCGATCAGCTTGCCTTGTTCATCATTGATATAAAAACGCTTCTCGTCTGCCAGTATTTTATGAGCCATATTATTTCTCCCTATATTTCAGTGCGCCGCTGGGGCAGGTGTCGATGACGCGTTTCACTTCGGCCGGCTCGGCATTGTCCGGCATAATCCACGGGCGGCGATTCAAGGTAAAAATAGCCGCATTGCCACACACGCAGTTGGCAGAATGGCGGCAAACTGCACGGTTAAAATAAACGTCAATCTTATCACCGGAATAACGGCGGTAACCGGCGGCGGTCAATTTCTCGTCCATCTTGGCCTCACATTGCCTGTTTTATTGTTTTTGCTCCGGGTTCAAGTATAGGCAATGCCGCCGGCTTCACCACGCGTCTCGCACACCGAAAAAAGTGGCGCAACCGCCCGTCGCCGCTAGAAAAAAACGTAAATTGTTCTAATCTTTATTCAGTAAGGCAACATAATTCCGACAGTGGCTAAGGAGTTCGAAATGGGTGATAGCTCAAAAGACGGCGTCATTTTGCTGTCCCGCATATTACTGATGATTCTGTTTATCATTTTCGGCTGGATGAAATTGGTCAACTTCGGTGCGACCGTCACGGCGATGGAAGGCTATGGCACACCGATGCCTTATTTGGCGGCGATCGTTGCCGTGCTGGTGGAGTTTATTTTCGGCATCGCGCTTATTCTCGGTCTGTTTACTCGCCCTATCGCGGTCATTTTCGCCCTGTATGTTTTGGGCACCGCGTTTATCGGCCATCCGTTCTGGAAAATGACCGGCATGGAAATGATGGGCAACGAAATCAACTTCTTTAAAAACATCAGCATCATTGGCGGCTTGCTGTTGCTGGCGGTGACCGGCGCCGGCCGTTATTCGCTGGACTATAAAATATTTAATAAATAATTCATCGATGGCCGGCGACTCTCGCCGGCCATTTTATTTCCGCTATCCTTTCAACGGCTGCGCTTGGCGTGGCGCTCAAAGTTTTCCGCCCTGGCCTGCGCCGATTTTCGCAGCGTGACGTAGCAGGCGCCCTCGCCGCCGTCGCGCGGTAAGGCGCGGCAAAACGCCTGTACCTGTTCAAACTGCGCCAGCCATTTGGCGACGTAACTGCGCACGATATTCGGATGGCTTTCGTTCTGCCGCCCGCGGCCGTGCACGATCAGCAGCGAACGCAGGTTTTGCGCCTCCGCCTGCACGATGAAGCGAAACAGCGCCTGCCGGCTGGCTTCGACCGACTGACGCAACAGGTTCAGCGACGCCTGCGGCGGATAACGCCCGTTGCGCAGCTTGTCCAGCACGCCCTGCTGAATGCCTTCCCCTTTGAACTCCAGCGGCTGTTCACAGGGGATCACCTCGAGGAAATCGGTGCTGAGGAAGTTTTCCTGCCGCAGCCGCTGCGCTTCGCGCCGCGCGCTTTTGTCCACCGTCTCCTGCGGCTTGAGGTACAGCGTCTGCCGCCCGCTCGCCAGCGGCACCACGTCCGCCATCGCCTGTTCAAAAAAGTCTTTTTCCTGCTCGCTCATCTTCCACCTCTCTTGAACGGCAGCCTTTACGGCCGGGAATGGGGTCGATTGTAAGACGCCTTGCCACGGTTGCAAGCCGGGAATTGTCAGCGGCATTTGTCTCATTTGTCGTCAACGGGTGAGCTTGCGAACAGTTTTCGCTATACTGCTAAGCCATCATTGAGTGCCGCAAAGGATCGAGCCCATGACAATGCGCGAGCTGGAAATCCAGTTTCAAAATGCGATGAATGAGTTGCAGAGCAGCTTCGAACGGCAACACCGCGAATGGCAGCAGAGCTACCAGGCGCTGCAGCAACTGCTGGAAGAAGCCAAACAGCGCGAAGCCGCGCTGCGGGCGCAGAATGAACAACTGGCGCGCAAACTGAGCACCGCCAGTTCGGTGCCGGAGCAGCATGCGCTGGTGAAGCAGATCAAAATGCTCGGCGCCCATCTGGATGCGCTGGCCAAAGACGCGGCCACCTTCAATCACCACCTGCGCCAACAGGGCGCGGTCGGTAATTTCAGCGGCGAACAGCATTGATAGCGGGCGCTGTCGCACAGCGCCTCCCGCCCCTCTTCTGGCGTATTGAGAGTGTAATAAAGCCTAAATGACCTGGATCATCCTCGCCGCCCTGATCGTCGTATTTATCATCGGTTACCGCATCCTGACGTCCGACACCCGCAAAGCCATCGATTCGCTGGCCCATCTGCTGAGGGTCAAGCCGATGCTGATTGAATCGATGATCCAGGAGATGGGCGGCCGCCAAAGCCAGACCTTTATCCGCATGCTGAACAACGGCTACACCGAAGAGATGCACCAGGCGGCTTATCTGCTGTTCATCTACCTGACGTTCATCAAACAGGCGGACGACGAGCAGATTGCCCTGTGGCGCGACGTGCTGCTGCGCGCCGGGCTGTCGCCGGAGCTGCACGCCGAGCACACCGAAGCGGCGCTGTTTTACTTCGCCGAGCTGGATATCGATGCGTTTGAACTGGCGCAGTTCCGCCGCGCCTACAATGAGCGTTTCAACCGCGAAGCGTTGGCCCACGGCTGATCGCGTCCCCCGGGCGGGGGACCGATTACAGGAACATGCTGTAGAGGTAGCGCGACAGCGCTTCGCGCGAGCTGAAGCCGTGTGCGATGCCGTAACGCTGGTTCGGGGCGTCGCTGCTTAAATCCAGGGGAAACTCCAGATACTGCTCGCTGGTGCGCACCGGAGAGGTCGGCGTGGCGAAATGCACGCTTCTCTCTTTCAGCGCCGGGTGGATCACCAATGCGGTTCTGCCCATCCGCGCTTCGCGATTCACATACACGTAGTGTGTACCCTTGCGGTAGCCATAGGCCTGGTCGGTGACATAATCACGCTCAAAGCCGGTATTCTCCAACACTTTAGCCACTTCATCCGGCCGTAAATACATCGATTCCTCCTCTCATTCTGGACCGCTGAGCGACCTTACCGTAATCATTCACCGAAACAATGATTTTCTGGGGAGGAATCCGGGTTTCAGACTATTCCTGAATGGCTCGGCTGCGCTGCAGCAGACGCAGGGTGAGCAGCACCCCGAGCGCCACCAGCAGCGCCGCCGCCAGATAGATCGACGGCACGCCCGCTTGCCCAATCAGCAGCCCGGCCAGCGGCCCGGTGATGCCCAGCGCCAGATCGAGGAATGCCGAATAGGTGCCGAGCGCCGTGCCCTGGTTCTGCGGCGGCACCTGTTTCACCGCCTCGACGCCCAGCGCCGGGAACACCAGCGAGAAACCGGCGCCGGCCAGCAACGCGCCGGTTTGCACCATCCAGGGTTCGCCAGCCTGCCAGATCAACAGCAACCCGACGATCTCGACCAGAAACGACGCCAGCGTCACCTTCAGACCGCCGTGGCGGTTGATGACGTTGCTGAAGATCAGGCGGATGCCGACGAAGGCGCAGCTGAACAGCGTCAGCGAAAACGCCGCGCCGCTCCAACCTTTGTCGGCGTAGTAAAGGGTGATGAACGTGGCGATCACGCCAAAGCCGACGGTGCCCATCGCCAGCCCGAGGCCATAGGCCCAGATGCGGCCGAACACCGCGCGGAAAGCGATGCGCTGCCCGGCGGCGATCGAAACGTCCGGCTTGCCGCTCGCCAACAGCAGCGCCACCGCGACCGCCAGCACGATCAGCGCCGCCACCCCGGCCAATCCCCACTGCTGATTCAGGTACACGCCGAGCGGCGCCCCGGCCGCCATCGCCCCGTAGGTGGCGACGCCGTTCCAGGAAATCACCCGCGCGGTGTGCATCGCTCCGACCCGGCCGATACCCCACAGCGTGGAACCGGTGCTGGCGAAGCTTTCGCCGACGCCGAGAAACACCCGCCCCACGCACAGCAACAGCAGGCTGAGCCACGGGTAACCGTCAACGCCGAACGCCAGCGCATAAAACAGGCCGCTGGCGCCGCAGCACGCCAGGCCGAACAGCACCACCTTTTTCGGCCCCAGCTGATCGGCATAGCGCCCGGCGTGCGGGCGGCTGAACAGCGTGGCGAAGTACTGCGCGCTGATGATGAGGCCCGCCAGCACCGAATTGTAACCCAGGTGGTCATGCACAAATCCCGGCAGCACCGCCAGCGGCAGGCCGATGGTCAGGTAGCAGACGAAGGTGAACATCACCACGGACAGAATGCGTCGGTTCAGCTGGAGGTTATTTTCTGCGGTCATCGAAGGTGGCTCGCATCGGACGGGGTAGACAGAGATTGCCAGCATACCCCGATGGGATCTGATGATAAATGAGAGAGTTATAACGAATTATTATTTCGCTAACGGTTGGCCGCCACCCGCGCGCGTAGAAAATCGATAAACGCCCGCACCTTTTCCGGCACGTGGCGGGTATTCGGGTAGAGCGCGTAGATGCTCTGCTCGGGGAAACGGTGATCCGGCAGCAACCGCTGCAGCCGGCCGGCGTCGATTTCGGGCTGCGCCAGCCACGCCGGCAGCAGCGCCACCCCGGCGCCATGCAGGGCGAATGCCAGCAATGCCGCGGCGCTGTCGCCGGTGAGCGTCGCAGCGTCCGCCACCTTGAACAGCACCGCTTCGCGCTGCGGCGTGGCCACCTGCCAGCTGAGCGGCGAACTGAGCCGGCTGTGGGCGATCCACTGCGCCTGCGCCAGCTCGGTCAGCGAATGAATCGGTCGCTCGGCCAGGTAACCCGGCGACGCCACCGGAAAAATGGCGAAACTGTCGATCAGCGCCGCGCGGTGGCTGGAATCCGCCAGCTGGCCCAGGCGGATCGCCACGTCAAAGCGCTCCGAGATCAGATCGGCGTGATAAGAAGAAGAGACATGCTGGATGCGCAGCCGCGGATGCTGCCGCGAAAACGCCGCCAGCGCCGGCACCACCACCTGCGCGCCGTACTCCGGCGTACTGGTGATGCGCAGCACGCCGCTCAGCCCGTGGTGATCGCGGCGCACGTCGTCCAGCACGTTTTCCGCCTCCTGCAGCAGCTGCAGGCTGCGCTGGTAAAAGCGCTCGCCGGCGTCGGTCAGCGACAGCCGCCGGGTGCTGCGCGCCAGCAGTGACACCCCCAGCTCGTTCTCCAACTGCTTGACGTTAAAGCTCACCACCGCCTTGGTTTGCCCCAGCGCCGCCGCCGCCGCGGTAAAGCTGCCCGCTTCCACTACCGCCGCGAAGATCGCCAGGCGCTGCAAATTCAGCATTTTGCCGCCCTTATTGTCAAAATCATTTTGACAGTGTAATCGCCCGCCGCCGATTTATCCGCACTTTTCCCCCCGATACACTGCTCGCCTTCAACCGGAGGCACCATGTCTTATCGCAGCAAAGTGGCAATCGTCTATCTGCTCGGCTTTTTTGTCGATCTGATCAATATGTTTATCGCCAACGTCGCCTACCCCGCCATCGGCCAGGCGATGCGGGCGTCGGTCAGCCAACTGGCGTGGGTCAGCAACGGCTATATTCTCGGCCTGACGCTGGTGATCCCGCTCAGCGCCTGGCTGGCGCAACGCATCGGTGGGCGGCGGGTGTTCCTGCTGTCGCTGGCGCTGTTCATGCTGGCCACCCTCGGCGCCGGCAACGCCGACAGCATTGGCGCGCTGATCGGCTGGCGCACCCTGCAGGGCATGGGCGGCGGCTTGCTGATCCCCATCGGCCAAACGCTGACCTATCAGCTGTACCGCAGCCATGAACGCGCCGGGCTGTCGGCGGCCATCATGTTGGTGGGGCTGCTGGCGCCGGCACTGTCACCGGCGCTGGGCGGCTGGCTCGTCGATCGGCTGGACTGGCGCTGGGTGTTTTTCGCCAACCTGCCGCTGGCGGCCCTGGCCCTGGCGCTGGCGGCGCGGTGGCTGCGCGCGGAAACGTCGGCGACGGCGCGCAAACCGCTCGACGGCAAAGGACTGCTGAGCGCCTGCGCGGCGCTGACGCTGCTGCTGCTCGGCCTGACCCGGCTGAGCGAGGCCGGTCATCAGGCTTCCGGTGCGGCGCTGTTGGCCGCCGGCCTGCTAGTGCTGGCGTACTATCTGCGCCATAGCCTGCGCACCCCGCAACCGTTGCTGAACCTGCGGCTGGTCGGCGATCCGCTGCTGCGCAACGCCATGGCGGTTTATTTGTGCATTCCCGGCCTGTTCATCGGCGTCAGCCTGGTGGCGATGCTGTATCTGCAAAACCAGCTGGGGATGCCCGCCGCCCAGGTCGGCGGCCTGATGCTGCCCTGGGCGCTGGCGTCGTTCCTGGCCATCACGCTGACCGGCAAAACTTTTAACCGCCTCGGCCCGCGGCCGCTGCTGATCGCCGGCTGCCTGTTGCAAGGCGCCGGCATGCTGACGCTGGCGCAGATCGACCAGGCCGGGCAACACGCGTGGCAGATCGCCGCCTTCGCCCTGATGGGATTTGGCGGCAGCCTGTGCAGCAGCACCGCGCAGAGCAGCGCGTTCCTGCAGATCCCCGACGCTCAGTTGGCGGACGCCAGCGCGCTGTGGAACATCAACCGCCAGCTCAGTTTTTGCCTCGGCGTGGCGCTGCTCAGCCTGCTGCTGAATCTGCTGCTAACCGTGTTGCCGCCCGCAGCGGCCTACCGAACCTGCTTCATTCTGGCGGGCGCCAGTATATTTATCCCGCTGTTGCTGTGCCTGCGCCTCGCCAACCGCGCCATCGTGCGCCAACTCAACGCTCAACAGGATGCTTTATGAACCCGTATTTTACCGAAGTGATCGACGCCCACATCGCCATTGAACGCTGGCTGGGCAAAGGGGCTGGAGAAGAGCAGGCGCTGCTGGCGCGCTTTACGCCGGATTTCAGCATGATCGCGCTGAGCGGCGCTCCGCTGGATTTTGCCGCGCTGTGCGCCTTTTTCCGCGCGCATCGCGCCGCCAAACCGGGATTGGAAATCGAGATAGAAGAGATGAAGCTGGTGGCCGAATGGCCGACGGGCGCGGTAGTCAGCTACCGGGAAAAACAGAGCCTGCCGGGGCAAAGCGCCACGCTGCGCTATTCCACGGTGGTCTTTGAACGTCAGCCCAACGCGCTCGGCTGGCGGCATTTGCACGAAACCGCCGCGGCGCAATAATTACAGAAAGCTGCCGGCCAAAAACAGTTCCCAACCGACGATCGCTCCGCACAGGGTTACCGCGCTGAAAATGACTTCAAACAGATAGCGATTGATCATCGTTCGTCGCCTCAAAAGAAAACACCCGGGATAACCGGGTGTCTGGAGTACAGGCTGGAAAGTGCGGAACCTTTCGGTTCCGCAAACATCACTTAATTAAGCTTTTTTACCGGCTTTTTTGTGGTGTTTTTTAGCGGCCTGAGCTTTCTGCACTGGCGCTTTTTTGTGGTGTTTTTTAGCTGCCTGGGCTTTCTGAGCCGGCGCTTTTTTGTGGTGCTTTTTAGCGGCCTGCGCTTTCTGGGCTGGCGCTTTTTTGTGATGCTTGGCTTTCTTGTGGTGCGTTGCTTTAGCCGGCGCTTTTTCAGCGGCAGCCGCTGGCGCAGCGGTAGTGGTGGTCGCAGCTGGCGCGGTGGTGGTAGCCGGAGCAGTAGCTGCAGTATCAGCAGCGAAAGCAACAGAAGACAGACCCATAGTGGCAGCAACGATCAGCGCTAATACTTTTTTCATCTTTACATCCTCAGAGTGTTGTTTCGGTAAGCTCCGGTGGAGCCGTTGAAACAGATACTAGTGGAATCAAACTGCCGCTTCCGTGAGTGATTGGTTTCGCCGAGTAACCAAATGTACAAAACCCAAGCGCCGGCAAACACCTGCGTGACGGCGGTTTTTTTTCCGTGATCGGCCACGCAAATCGCGCCATGGTCTACACTTAAGAGACATGTGTCGAAATGGAGAGCTGAATGTTTAAGAAAGCGGAAAGAACAGAACGCGATATCGATCAGGACGTCACTCTGTTGGCCGATACGCTGGATGAAGTGTTGCGCGAGTCCGGTGACAAGACCAAAGAGGAACTGAAAGAGCTGCACAGCAAGGCGAAAGGCGTGCTGCGCGACGCGCGAGCGCGGTTCAATGGCTCCACCAGTCTGACACAGCATGCGCGCGATGCGGTTGATCAAGCCGATAGCTATGTGCGTGACAAACCTTGGCAGGGCGTAGGGATCGGTGCCGCCGTTGGCATCGTGCTCGGCGTGCTGCTGGCCCGGCGTTAACACCCCTGCAGTCATAAAGATAAAACAGATGTGCGTCTGGCCCGCGGAAATCGCGGGCCGTTTAATTTAGGCGTTTGAACAGCTGCGCCAGCCCCTGCACCGCCCGTTCCGTCTCCTCTTGCCGAGTGAAATTGGCAAACCCCAGCAGTAACCCCTGCCCCGCCGGATGATCGATTCGCCAGTCCGACAATGCCTGCGCCGCCAACCCCAGTTGCCAGGCTTGCGCCGCCAACGGCGTATCCGCCACCCCGTCACGTAGCCGGGCCAACAGCTGAATGCCGCCCTGCTGCGGCACCACCCTCAGCCACGCCCCCAGCTGCCGCTCCAACGCCTGCGTCAGCCACTCGCGCCGCTGGCGGTACAGCGGCCGCATGCGTTTCAGGTGGCGGTAGAAATGCCCTTGCCGGATAAAATCCGCCACGCCGGCCTGCAGCAGCGGCGGGCAACCGCAGCCACGCAGCCGACTGCTGCGCGCGAATGTCTCCGTCAGACCGACGGGCACCACCAGATAAGCCATGCGCAGCGCCGGGAACAGCGTTTTGCTGAAGGTGCCGGCGTACAGCACCCGCCCCTGAACATCGAGGCTTTTCAGCGGCGGCAGTGGCCGCCCGTGATAGCGAAACTCGCTGTCGTAGTCATCTTCCAGGATCCAGGCCCCGCGCTGCTGCGCCCAGTCGAGCAGCGCCATGCGCCGCGCCAGGCTGAGCGAGACGCCGAGCGGGCTTTGATGGGTCGGCGTCACCACCGCCAGCCGCGCCTCAGGCTCCGTCAGCATACCGGCGGCCACGTCCATGCCTTGTTCATCCACCGGCACGGCGAGCGGCCTGACGCCGGCGGCCCGCAGCAGCGGGCGCGTGACCGGATAGCCGGGATCTTCTATCCATACCGCGTCGCCGGCGTGCAACAGCGTCTCCACCACCCAGTCCAACAGCGCCGGATAACCGGCGCAGAGGAAAATTTGCTCCGGCCGACAGCTGATGCCGCGCGACAAATGCAGATAATGGGCGATCGCCTCACGCAGTTCAGGCAGGCCGCCGGCCGGCGGCAGCGCCAGGGAAGCCACCGTGGAAGCACGCAGCCGGCGGGCGACAATGCGCTGCCACAGCGCCCGCGGAAACGCATCCAGCGCCGGCACGCCCAGCTGGAAAGGCTGCAGCATGCCCTGCGGCTGCAGCGGATCCGGCGCTATCGTCGCCAGCGACGGCGCGGCGGATACCGCGCCCGGCGGCACGTGCGGCAGCTGCGGTGAAACATAGGTGCCCGCCTGCCCGCGGCTCTGCAAGAAACCTTCGGCAATAAGTTGCGCGTAGGCGCTTTCCACCGTGGCGCGCGCCACGCCCAGATCGCTCGCCAACCCGCGCACCGAGGGCAACCGGCTGCCCGCCGCCAGGCTGCCCTGGGCGATGGCGTCTTTAATCCGCAGGTAAATCTGCCGGTACAGCGGTTCGGCGAGCCGACTGTCCAGCCGCAGCGAAGTCAGGAAAGATGGCATTATGGCCCGGTTAAATAATCATTTTATGGCCCTATAGCATAGACCATAAGGCCGCTAAAGTAGCGCCATGATTTCGTTACTACCGATTGAGGTTGACCATGATTAAGCAACGTTTGAACTATGCCGAATTGGCGCCCGCCCCGTACAAAAATATGGTGAGCGCGCTGATGGCGCTGGAGAAAGGCGCCCTGGACAAGGCGACCATCGAGTTGATGTTTATGCGCGTTTCGCAGATCAACGGCTGCGCCTACTGCCTGGATATGCACGGCAAAGCGCTGCGCGAAAGCGGCTTCAGCCATGCCAAGCTGGATACGCTGGCAGGCTGGCGCGTCAGCCATGAGTTCAACGAGCGCGAGCGCGCCGCGCTGGAATGGGCCGAGTCGGTGACGCTGATCGCCGCCACCGGCGCGCCGGACAGCGCTTTCGAGGCGCTGAAGGCGCACTTCAGCGATGCCGAGATCGCCGATCTGACCTTCGCCATCAGCATCATGAACGCCTTCAACCGGCTGGCCGTCAGCATGCGCCAGTAATGCGTTCTCTTCCCCCCTCCGCACTGAGAGGGGGAATTTCTCACCCGCAAAAATTTTTTCCCTCGCCTTTTCCAGCCCCGGCGCGGCTTGCGCCTTCACCCTTACAAAACACCATATATGGCGTGGTTGATAAAATAAATATCAACATATAGTATTTTATAGGTCAGCCGCAGGGAATGTCGTTCGGTTGATAACGCCGTCAGAAACGCCAGGAACAATGCTCCGTTATCTGACTTGTCCGCCTTTCCTTCAGTCTAAAGGTAAATGCGAATCATGAGCATTATTATTTACAGTAAGCCGGACTGTGTCCAGTGCAACGCCACCTATCGCGCATTTGATAAACAGGGGATTGATTATCAGGTGGTCGATCTCACCCAGGATCAGCAGGCGCTGAACCACGTTAAATCCTTAGGTTATCAGCAAGTTCCGGTGATTATCGCCGGAGACGATCACTGGTCTGGATTCCGGCCGGACAAGATCGGCGCGCTGGCGCTCACCTGCTGAGGCCCGCCGATGAATCCGCTGGTTTATTTCTCCAGCAGCTCGGAGAACACCCATCGGTTCGTTGAGAAACTGGGCCTGCCGGCGATCCGCATTCCGATCGCCGGCGCCCGCAGCAAGCTGCTGATGGAACACCCCTTTATCTTGATCGTACCCAGCTATGGCGGCGGTAGCGCCGTCGGCGCGGTGCCGATCCAGGTGATCCGCTTTCTCAACGTTCCGCAAAACCGTTCATACCTGCGCGGCGTCATCGCCGCCGGGAACACCAACTTCGGCGCGGCGTACGGCATCGCCGGCGACATCATCGCCAAAAAATGCCAGGTGCCTTTTTTATACCGCTTTGAGCTGCTCGGCACTACGCAAGACGTTGAAAACGTTAGACAGGGAGTAACCGCATTTTGGCAACGACAGAACTGACCAGGCCCGAAACGGGCGCGCTGGATTACCATTCGCTCAACGCGATGCTCAATCTTTACGATGCGGAAGGCCGGATCCAGTTCGATAAAGATCGGCTGGCGGCGCGGCACTACTTCCTGCAGCACGTCAACCAAAACACCGTGTTTTTCCACAACCTGGAGGAAAAGCTGCGCTATCTGGTGGAGGAAGGCTACTACGAGCCGCAGGTGCTGGCGCAGTACGAATTCCCGTTTATCAAGCAGCTGTTCCAGCAGGCCTACGCCAAAAAATTCCGCTTCGAGACCTTCCTCGGCGCCTTCAAGTACTACACCAGCTATACGCTGAAAACCTTCGACGGCAAACGCTATCTGGAGCGCTACGAAGATCGGGTGTGCATGGTGGCGTTGACGCTGGCGGCGGGCGACACCGGACTGGCGCAGGATTTGGTGGAGGAGATGATTTCCGGCCGCTTCCAGCCGGCCACCCCGACCTTCCTCAACTGCGGTAAACGCCAGCGCGGCGAGCTGGTCTCCTGCTTCCTGCTGCGCATCGAAGACAATATGGAATCGATCGGGCGGGCGGTGAACTCCGCGCTGCAGCTGTCGAAACGCGGCGGCGGCGTGGCCTTCCTGCTGAGCAATATTCGCGAGGTGGGCGCGCCGATCAAGCGCATCGAGAACCAGTCCTCCGGCGTCATTCCGATCATGAAAATGCTCGAAGACGCCTTCTCCTACGCTAACCAGCTCGGCGCGCGCCAAGGAGCCGGCGCGGTTTACCTCAACGCCCACCACCCGGACATTCTGCGTTTTCTCGACACCAAGCGCGAAAACGCCGACGAGAAGATCCGCATCAAAACGCTGTCGCTGGGGGTGGTGATCCCGGATATCACCTTCGAGCTGGCGAAGAACAACGAAGAGATGTACCTGTTTTCGCCCTACGACGTCGAACGGGTGTATGGCGTGCCGTTTTCGGAGATTGCCGTCAGCGAGAAGTACCGCGAGATGGTGGACGACAAGCGCATCCGCAAGTCGCGCATCAACGCGCGCGAGTTCTTCCAGGTGCTGGCGGAGATCCAGTTCGAATCCGGCTACCCCTATGTGATGTTCGAGGACACGGTTAACCGGGAGAACCCGATCGCCGGGCGGATCAACATGAGCAACCTGTGTTCGGAGATCCTGCAGGTCAACCGCGCCAGCACGTATCACGAGGATCTGAGCTACGATCGCATCGGCAAGGACATCTCCTGCAACCTCGGCTCGCTGAACATCGCCAAAACCATGGACGCGCCGGACTTCGGCAAGGCGATCGAGACCGCGATCCGCGCGCTGACCGCGGTGGCCGACATGAGCGATATCCGCTCGGTGCCGTCGATCGCCGAAGGCAACCGCAGCGCCCGCGCCATCGGTTTGGGCCAGATGAACCTGCACGGCTACCTGGCGCGCGAGCGCATTTTCTACGGCTCGGAAGAAGGCATCGACTTCACCAACCTCTATTTCTATACCGTGGCCTATCACGCCATCCGCGCCTCTAACCGGCTGGCGATCGAGCGCGGCGGCGCCTTCGACGGCTTTGAGCATTCCCGCTATGCCAGCGGCGAGTACTTCGATAAGTACACCGAGCGCGACTGGCTGCCGCAGACCGAGCGGGTGCGCGAGCTGTTCGCCGCCGCCGGCATCGCCATTCCGAACCGCGACGACTGGCGCGCGCTGCGCCAGTCGGTGATGCTGCACGGGCTGTACAACCAGAACCTGCAGGCGGTGCCGCCGACCGGTTCCATCTCGTACATCAATAACGCCACCTCCAGCATCCACCCGATCGTTTCGCGCATCGAGATCCGCAAGGAAGGCAAGATCGGCCGCGTTTACTATCCGGCGCCCTACATGACCAACGACAACCTGGCGTATTACCAGGATGCCTATGAGATTGGCCCGGAAAAGATCATCGATACCTACGCCGCCGCCACGCAACACGTCGATCAGGGGCTGTCGCTGACGCTGTTCTTCCGCGATACCGCCACCACCCGCGATATCAACCGCGCGCAGATCTACGCCTGGCGCAAAGGCATCAAGACCATTTACTACATCCGCCTGCGCCAAATGGCGCTGGAAGGCACCGAGGTGCAGGGCTGCGTGTCCTGCGCGCTGTGAGGCAACTTATGACGACCGTAACATCGGCGCCGCTGGTGCGCGCCATCAACTGGAACATCATCGAAGACGACAAGGATCTGGAGGTGTGGAACCGCCTGACCTCCAACTTCTGGCTGCCGGAGAAGGTGCCGCTGTCCAACGATATCCCCTCCTGGGCCACGCTGACGCCGAAGGAGCAGCAGCTGACCATTCGGGTGTTCACCGGGCTGACGCTGCTGGACACCATCCAGAACACCGTCGGCGCGCCGGCCCTGATCGCCGATGCGCTGACGCCGCACGAAGAGGCGGTGTACTCCAACATCAGCTTTATGGAGGCGGTGCACGCCCGCTCGTACAGCTCAATCTTCTCCACCCTGTGCCAAACGCCGGACGTGGACGACGCCTACCGCTGGAGCGAGGAAAACCGCGCGCTGCAGAAGAAGGCCGGCATCATTCTGGCGCACTATCGCAGCGACGATCCGCTGCTGAAGAAGGTTGCCAGCGTGTTCCTCGAGTCGTTCCTGTTCTATTCGGGCTTTTACCTGCCGATGTACTGGTCAAGCCGCGCCAAGCTGACCAACACCGCCGATCTGATCCGCCTGATCATCCGCGACGAGGCGGTGCATGGCTACTATATCGGCTATAAATTCCAGAAAGGGCTGGAGAAAGTGGACGCCGCACGGCGCCGGCAGGTGAAAAACTTTGCCTTCGATCTGCTGCAGGATCTGTACGACAACGAGGTGCGCTACACCGAGGAGCTGTACGACGGCGTCGGCTGGACGGAAGACGTGAAAACCTTCCTGCACTACAACGCCAACAAGGCGCTGATGAACCTCGGGTATGAGGCGCTGTTCCCGCCGGCGATGGCGGAGGTCAACCCGGCTATCCTGTCGGCATTGTCGCCAAATGCCGATGAAAACCACGACTTCTTCTCCGGTTCCGGTTCGTCTTACGTCATCGGCAAGGCGGTCAACACCGAAGATGAGGACTGGGATTTCTGAGAACTGGCTGGCCGTATCAGGAAAAGGCTTTCGCGGGAGTGCGACGTGTCGTGCTCCCGCGACTATGTGTTTTGCTTGAAGGCCGCACGCAGCTCAAGCCGCCGCCAGATGGCGCGTTTCTCCGCGTCGCCGGCGGTCGGCCAGGCGGCGATCTCCGCCCGCGTGCGCCGGCATCCCCGGCACTGCTGGGTTTCGTCGTCGATGCGGCACAGGCTGACGCAGGGCGATCTTACGCCGTGCTGGGATTGCTGATTGTCGCCCGCCATAAACCGCCCTTGATGTGATGTGTGCCGCCACAGGATACCCGATCCGGCGGCGGCGCGTCGTCAATCAGATGATGCCGCCGTTGGCGCGCAGGGTTTGGCCGTTGATCCAGCCGCCGTCGGCGCCGGCCAGGAAGGCCACCGCCGCAGCGATATCGTCCGGCGTGCCCAGCCGCTCCAGCGGCGCCATCTTCGCCAGCCGCTCGATAAGCTCCGGCGTTTTGCCATCGAGGAACAAACCGGTGGCGGTCGGCCCCGGCGCGACGGCGTTTACCGTGATATTGCGGCCGCGCAGCTCTTTCGCCAGCACGCTGGTCAACGCCTCGATCGCCGCCTTGCTGGCGGCATACATGCCGTACCCCGGCTGCAGCAGCCCCACCACGCTGGAGGAGAAGTTGATGATACGGCCGTTGTCACGCAGGCGCTTCGCCGCTTCACGCATCGTGTTGAAGCTGCCTTTCAGGTTGATGTCGATCAGGCGATCCGCGTCTTCATCGCGCATGTCCGCCACCGGCGCCAACGCAATTACCCCCGCGTTATTGACCAGCACGTCGATGCCGCCAAATGCCTGTTCGGCGCTGTCGAACAGCCGGGCGACCGCGGCCGCATCGCTGACGTCGGCTTTGGCGCCGAGCGCGCGGCCGCCGCGCTGTTCTATCTTGCGCACCAGCTCATCGGCCGGCGCCGGGTTGCCTGAATAGTTAATGATGACGGTAAAGCCGTCGGCGGCCAGACGCTCGGCGATGGCGGCGCCGATGCCGCGCGATGCGCCGGTGACGATAGCGACGGGGGGAGTTTTCTGGTTCATCGGAGATCCTTAAAGAAAACGACGAGGGTAACGTTAATCATGCACTCTTTATCGCGGCGAATAAGCCCCGATTCTCTGGCATCATCATCCCAAATTATCGAACAATGCGTCTGGACTCGTTCGATGGCCGCCCAACGGGCGGCCATCCGCGTTACAGCGCGCCGTAATTCAGCGGCACCCAGCCGTACCCTTCACCCTGGCGGTTCAGGTAGCCCAATCCCGGGAACGACAGGTGTGCGCCGCCCACCAGCTCGTTCTGCCGCACGCTGTCGCTGAACACCCGCAGCCGTTGAGCGACCGCCGCCTTGGCGTCGCTGTCAAAGCTGATAGCCACCTTTGGATGCGACATCTGCACCGCCGCCACGTGGATCAGATCCCCCAGCAACAGCAGCTTTTTGCCCTGGCTGGTCACCTGATAGACACTGTGGCCTGGCGTATGGCCGTGAGCGGCAAAGGCGGCGATGCCCGGCGAAAGCTCGCCGTCGCCGTTGAACGGCTTAAAGTGCCCCGCCGCCTGGTAAGGCTTGATCGCCGCCATGGCCTTTTCGAAATTGCCTTTGTTCTGCGCCTTGGCCTGTTTCAACCGCTCGGCGCTCAGCCAGAAGTCCGCATCCTGGCTGGCGGCGCGCACCAACGCATTGGGGAATACCGCCTTGCCGTCGTGCGTCAGGCCGCCGAGGTGATCCGGGTGCATATGAGTCAGGTAGATCTCATCCACCTGCTCAGGCTGATAGCCCGCCGCGCGCAGATTATCCACCAGCTTGCCCAGGCCGTCGCCCAGCAGCTGGCCGGCGCCGCTGTCGATCATCACCAGCTTGTCGCCGGTATTGATCAGATAGGCATTGACCGAGGTGACCACCGGCAGGCTTTGATGCCGCTCGGCCAACCCGGCGGCGATCTGCTGCGGCGTGGTGTTGAGCAGCAGTTTGTCCGCCGGCAGGCGAATGATACCGTCAGACAACGCGGTCACTTCAAAACTGCCCAGCATGATGCGGTAAACTCCCGGCGTCGGGGTTTTGGCCTGCGGCGCGGCGGCGCCGGCCTGTAATGACATAACGGCCAGCGCCGCCCCCAGCAGACAACGTTTCCAGAACATGATGACTCCTTGCGAGAATTGAACAGCGCTAAGTATTGACGCAAAAATCCCGATGCGCCTGTTTAATAAATGCCTTTAATAAATATATAAATAATATATTTATTATGAATAGTTTTGTTTGCCGACTCACACAACCCCAATCAATATTTTCTCGCTCGCGACTTGGTTATTTTTCTTACTCCCTAAACCAAGAGTGAGGAAATATCATGAACTATCAATTCGAAAATCTGGTCTTTGAAGGCGGCGGCGTAAAAGGCATCGCCTATGGCGGTGCGCTGGAATTGCTGGAAGCCAAAGGCATCATGCCACAGATCAAGCAAACCTCCGGCGCCTCGGCGGGCGCTATCGCCGCGCTGCTGGTCGGTCTGGGCTGCAGCTCGGCGGACGTCACCAAAATTCTGTCGGCGATGGATTTTAAAAAATTCCTCGATTATAACGGCGGCTTTTTCGGTACGCTCCACGATGCCTATCGCCTGTTCAATCAATACGGCATCGCGCCCGGCGATTATTTCTATCAATGGTCGCGCGATATTATCAAGCAATACACCGGCAAGCCGGATATTACCTTCGAGCAGTTCGAAGCGATGAAAGCGGCGAAAGGGTTCAAATCGATTTACTTTATCGGCGCCAACCTCAACAGCGGCCAGCGCGAGGTCTATTCGCATCGCACTACGCCGCGCATGAAAGTGGCGGACGGCCTGCGCATTTCGATGTCATTCCCATTCGCCTTCGTGGCGAAGAACAACACCCTGGGCGACCTGTGCATCGACGGCGGCATGATCGACAACTACCCGGTGCGGCTGTTCGACTATGACTTCTCCGCCACGCCGCCTTACATCGACGCTTCAAGCCAGCGCATCAACACCCGCACCCTGGGCCTTCGCCTGGACTCCGCCGGCGAAATCGCCCAGGCAGCCGGGCAGGCAGGTCCGCGCACGCAGGTCAACAACCTGTTTGATTTCACCCTGGCGGTGGCCAACGTGATGCTGGACATCCAAACCAAGGTGCACCTGGACAGCGACGACTGGAAACGCACCGTGTATGTCGACACGCTTGACGTCGGCACGCTGGAGTTCGGCATCAGCGAGGAGAAGAAACGCGCGCTGATCGAATCCGGCCGCCGCGGCGTAGAGCGCTACTTCGCCTGGTACGACGCCGCCATGAAACAGGCGGCATAACCCCCATCCACCCCGCCCGCGCGTACGGCCGGCGCGCGGGCAAAAAAATCCCCGCGGGGGCGGGGAAAGGCAAAGTAACGCTAAGGATTTATAGGAGTTATACGAAGAACTTGGCCAACACCAGCAGCGACAGCGAGACGTTGATAGCGCCCCCGATTCGGGTGGCGATCTGCGCGAACGGCATCAGCGACATGCGGTTGCCGGCGGTGAGGATCGCGACGTCGCCGGTGCCGCCCTGCCCGCTCTGGCAACAGGAGACAATCGCCACATCGATAGGATGCATGCCGATTTTCTTGCCGACGAAGAAACCGGTCGCCACCAGCGCGCTGACGGTCGTGACGATCACGATCAGATTCTGTACGGTGAACGCGTCCACCAGCTCCTGCCACGGCGTGATGGCCACCCCGACCGCGAACAGGATCGGATAGGTCACGGCGGTGCGGAAGAATTTGTACACCACCTGCGAGCCTTCCTGAATGCGCGGCGACACCCCGTGCGCCAGCTTCACCGCCACGGCGGCGAACAGCATGCCCACCGGCGCCGGCAGGCCGATCAGACGGTGCAGCAACATGCCCACCATATACAGCAGGATGGCCAGCAGCGCGCCGCAGGCGATGGTGCTGACGTCCACCTTGCCGCTGATTTTTTCCACCGCGTTCATGTCGCTGTCGCCCTGCTTGCTCGGCATCAGGCTGCCTTCGCCGGTCAGGTGCGGATAACGCTTGCCCAACTGGTTGAGCAGGCCGGCGATGACGATGGCGGTCAGGCTGCCGAGCATCACGATCGGCAGAATGCGCCCCAACGCCACGCCCTGTTCCATGTGCAGGATCGCCGCGTAGCCCATCGACAGCGGGATCGCCCCTTCACCCACGCCGCCGGCCATGATCGGCAGGATCAGGAAGAAGAAGATCTGGAACGGCTCCAGGCCCAGCGCCATGCCGACGCCCATCCCCACCAGCATGCCGACGATCTCGCCGCACAGCATCGGAATGAAGATGCGCAGGAAGCCCTGGATCAGCACCTGCCGGTTCATGCTCATGATGCTGCCGACGATGATGCAGCAGATGTAGAGATAAAGAATGTTGGTCGATTTGTAGAACTTGGTGGTCGACTCCACCACCACGTCCGGCAGCAGGCCGTAGTGCACCAGCGCGGAAGGAATAAAGGTGGCGCAGATCGCCGCCGCGCCCATTTTGCCGATCAGCGGCAGGCGCTTGCCGAATTCGCCGCAGGCGAAACCGAAGAACGCCAGGGTAGCCACCATCACCACGATATCGCTCGGCAATTTGCCTTCCAGGCAGTCGAGCAGAATCAATACGCCGGCCAGAATAAAGAACGGTAACGGAATAATCCCTACTTTATAATTGTCCAGTATCCGCCACCATTTCTCGCGCAGAGGAATATCGGCGGCCTTGTCTTTGGCTACGAGGTAAGAATCATCTGTTGTGCTCATAATCTGGCCTCTTATTAGTTTGTTCAGCCATCATAGAGAAGCGCACGGATTATCTGCTGTGATTATGTTCAAAGTTAAAAAGGGTTTTTAATGGTGGTTATGGTTTCTATGGGGTTAATTAAGATTATGTAAAAACCGGCGTGGTTTTAATGGTGTTAATGCCGTTTTTATTTTAAAGCTTATCAACTTTATCGCAGACGAACAATTCTCGTCCGGTTCACTCTAATGCCGTGTGAGGGATCACAAGTTGATCGGGCGCAATATTACAGACCCCGCTTCTCGTGATAGGGTAAGGCTTCAGGATCTCTTTACGGTGAAGCTCCGCCATGCGGCTCAAACTCTCATTTCAAATCAAGCTGTTTCTGTGCCTGGTGGCCTTCTCCTGCCTGCTGCTGACCTGCATCGGCGCCTACACCTATTACCAGCTGGATGCGCAGCTGCACCGCGATCTCGGCGCCCGCGCGCAGGTGCAGGCACGGGAAATCGCCCTCATTCCTTCGCTGGTCAACGCGGTGGAAAACAACGACGCCGCCCGAATCACTGCGCTGATGAAAAAAATCCGCGCCAGCAGCGACGCCAGTTATATCGTCATCGGCGATAATCACGCCCGCCATCTTTATCATTCCGAATATGAAGGCCGTCTGGGCACGCCGATGATCGGCGGCGATAATAAAGAGGTGCTGGAAGGGAAAAGCATTATTTCCATTCGCAAGGGCGGCATCGGCGTTTCATTGCGCAGCAAGGCGCCGATCCTGGATGAAAATAATCGCGTGATCGGCATCGTTTCCGTCGGCTATTTGAAATCGCACATCGATAATTTAAATGCCAGGACGCTGACGCAAATTATCGGCTCCATCGTCCTGCTGCTGATCGCCCTGTTCGTCTTTTCCTGGCTGCTGTCGAAAAACCTCAAGCGCCAGATGTTCTGGCTGGAGCCGAAAGAGATCGCGCTGCTGGTGCGCCAGCAAAAAGCGCTGCTGGAAGCCATCTATGAAGGGGTGATCGCCATCGATCCGCAGATGCGGATCATCACCATCAACCATGCGGCGCGCGAGCTATTGGATCTGCACCAACCCGCCGCCGGCTTGCTGGGCCGGCCGATCGGCGACGTGATCCAGGCGCAGCCGAACTTCTTCGCCGCCGCGCAGCTGGGCCAGGATACGCACGACGAGGTGTGCCGCTTCAACCATGTGCGGGTGATCGCCAGCCGGGTGCGCATCATGCAGGAGCAGGAGCAGCAAGGCTGGGTGATCAGCTTCCGCGACAAGAACGACATCAATACCCTGAGCAGCCAGCTCAGCCAGGTGAAACGCTATGCCGACAACCTGCGCATCATGCGCCACGAACAGCTGAACTGGACCGCCACGCTGGCCGGGCTGTTGCATATGCAGCGCTACGACGAGGCCATTCGCTATGTGGAAGCCCAGTCGGAGGGGGCGCAGGAAATCCTCGATTTCATCTCGCAGCGCTTCAGTTCGGCGGCGCTGTGCGGCCTGCTGCTGGGCAAATACTCCAGCGCCAGAGAAAAAGGCATCGAGCTGCGCTTCGATCCGGCCTGCCAGCTGCGGCAGATCCCGGCGGCGCTGAATGAGACCGAACTGATGTCGATCGTCGGCAACCTGCTGGATAATGCGGTGGAGGCGACGCTGCACTGCCCGGCCCCGCACGACGCAATCGAGCTTTATATCAGCGACGGCAGCGACGAGCTGGTGATCGAGGTGGCGGATCGCGGCACCGGCATCGCCGAGGAGATTCGTGATACGCTGTTTGAACAGGGCGTCACCACCAAAGCGGATAAAAGCGACCACGGCATCGGCCTGCATCTGGTCGCCAGCCACGTGGCGCAGGCGCACGGCAGCATAGAAGTGTCGGACAACGAGCCGCACGGCGCGATATTCTCTATATTTATCCCTAAATAAAACCCATAACCCGATTTTTTGAGCACCCGATTATGTCACACCAAGCACTGGACGTTCTGATCGTGGAAGACGAGCCGCAACTGGCGACGCTGCACGCGGAGTTCATCGAGAAAAATTTCAACCTGCGGGTGGTGGCTTACGCCGCCACGCTGGCCGAAGCGCGGGCCAAAGCCAATGCGCATCAGCCGCGGCTGATCCTGCTGGATAACTTTCTGCCGGACGGCCAGGGCATCGAGCTGATGGAAGAGCCGGCGGTGAAGAACCCCGCCTGTTCGGTGATCTTCATCACCGCCGCCAGCGACATGCACACCTGCAGCCAGGCGATCCGCAACGGCGCCTTCGACTACATCATCAAGCCGGTATCCTACAAGCGGCTGCGCAATTCACTCGAACGCTTCATGCAGTTCGTGCAAACCCAGCGCACCTTCAAGATCATCGATCAGGACAACGTCGATGCGCTGTACAACCTGCAGTCGAAGCAGTTCTCCAGCGAGCCAAGCGCCAAAGGCATCGAAACCAATACCCTCGAGCTGGTGCAGGCGCTGTTTATCGCCCAGCCGGCGGTGGCACATGCGGTGGAAGACGTGGTGGAGCAGGTCGGCATCAGCAAGACCACCGCCCGCCGTTATCTGGAATATTGCGTCGCCACCCAGTTCGTGCGGGTAGAGATGCTGTACGGCAATATCGGCCACCCGCGGCGGCTGTATCGCAAGGCCTGAGGCTGCCATCTGGCTGTCATATTACGGCGATAACATAGCGCCCGACGATATCCCCCTCGATATCGGCACCTGTTGAAATACTGATGACTTTTACCCGGCCTCTGGTCGGGTTTTTTATTATCCGAAACGGCAGGCGCAAAAGCGAAATATCCCATTGCTTCACGCCGCGTTATTTCCCTAAAAACCAAACCATTATGGCGAATAGCGGCCGTCAATTTCGAGTCATGGGCAAAATTACCATAACTAATTAAAACCTTGATGTAAACCACTAATATCCCATTTAAATGACATTGAGGGTTGTCTCAGATATTCACTGTGTTAGGGTAAAAAGCTCTTTTATTTTGCTAAGGACAGCCCATAACGCGTTAATTAAACCAGAGGAAACAGCAAATTGCATGGCAATTAAACTCGAAGTAAAGAACCTGTATAAGATATTTGGCGAACACCCGGAACGCGCATTCAAACTGCTGGATAAAGGTCTGACAAAAGATCGGCTATTTGAAAAAACCGGCTTATCGCTCGGCGTAAAAGACGCCACTCTGGCCATTGAAGAAGGCGAGATATTTGTCATCATGGGGCTCTCCGGTTCCGGCAAGTCCACCTTGGTACGCCTTCTCAATCGTCTGATAGAACCCACCCGCGGCCAGGTGCTGATCGACGGTGAGGACATCGCCAAAATATCCGACGCCGCGCTGCGCACAGTGCGGCGAAATAAGATCAGCATGGTATTTCAGTCATTCGCGCTGATGCCGCACATGAATGTCATTAATAACACCGCATTCGGTATGGAATTAGCCGGCATACCGCTGCAGGAACGCCAGGAAAAAGCGCTGGACGCCCTGCGCCAGGTCGGGCTGGAGAATTATGCGCTGTCTTATCCAGATGAATTATCCGGCGGCATGCGCCAGCGCGTGGGATTAGCCCGCGCCCTGGCCAATAACCCGGATATATTATTGATGGACGAAGCCTTCTCGGCGCTCGATCCGTTAATTCGTACCGAAATGCAGGATGAGCTGGTGAAATTACAGGCCCAGCATCAGCGCACCATCGTGTTTATTTCCCACGATCTGGACGAAGCGATGCGCATCGGCGATCGCATCGCCATCATGCAGGGCGGTGAGGTGATCCAGGTCGGCACGCCGGACGAGATCCTGAACAACCCGGCCAACGACTATGTGCGCACCTTCTTCCGCGGCGTGGACATCAGTCACGTATTCAGCGCCAAGGATATCGCCCAACGGCGCCCGGTGACGCTGATCCGCAAAACCCCCGGTTTTGGCCCCCGATCGGCGCTGCAGCTGCTGCGCGATGAGGACCGTGATTATGGTTATGTTGTTGAACGCGGAAAGAAATTTATCGGCGTAGTGTCGATAGAGTCGCTGAAAAAGGCGCTGTCCGCCAATCAAACGCTGGACGATGCCCTGCTCGAGGCCCCTGCCGCCGTGCCGGCCGACACGCCGCTCAGCGATCTGATTTCCCTGGTCGCCCAGGCGCCGTGCGCGGTGCCGGTAGTGTGCGAAGAACATAACTATCTCGGCATCATCTCCAAGGCCATGCTGCTGCAGGCGTTGGACAAGGAGGGCTCCGCCAATGAGTGATACTACGCAAACCCAAGATCCCTGGGCTACCGCACCGGCCGATACCGGCGCCGCACCCGCAAACGATGCCGCCGCCAACGCCGGCGACGCCTGGTCCAGCGCGCCGCCGTCGGCCACCCATGACGCCGCCGGACAAGGCGCCGATTGGCTCAGCAGCGCCCCGGCGCAGCCGGAACACTTCAGCCTGCTCGATCCGTTCCACAAGGCCTGGGTGCCGTTCGATACCTGGGTCACGCAGGGCATCGACTGGCTGGTGCTGCACTTCCGCCCGCTGTTCCAGGGCATCCGCGTGCCGGTCGACATGATCCTGAGCGGCTTCCAGCAACTGCTGCTGGGCATGCCGGCGCCGATCGCCATTCTGGTGTTCTCGCTGCTCGCCTGGCAGGTCTCGGGCCTCGGCATGGGCGCCGCGACGCTGCTCTCCCTGGTCGCCATCGGCGCCATCGGCGCCTGGTCGCAGGCGATGGTCACGCTGGCGCTGGTGCTGACCGCACTGTTCTTCTGCATCCTTATCGGCCTGCCGCTCGGCATCTGGCTGGCGCGCAGCAAGCACGCCGCCAAAGTCATCAGGCCACTGCTCGACGCGATGCAGACCACCCCGGCCTTCGTCTATCTGGTGCCGATCGTCATGCTGTTCGGCATCGGCAACGTGCCGGGCGTGGTAGTGACCATTATCTTCGCGCTGCCGCCGATCGTGCGCCTGACCATTCTCGGCATCAAGCAGGTGCCGGAAGATCTGATCGAGGCCGCCGAGTCCTTCGGCGCCAGCCCGCGCCAGCTGCTGTTCAAGGTGCAGCTGCCGCTGGCAATGCCGACCATCATGGCCGGCGTGAACCAGACGCTGATGTTGGCGCTGTCGATGGTGGTCATCGCCTCGATGATCGCCGTCGGCGGGCTGGGCCAGATGGTGCTGCGCGGCATCGGCCGGCTGGACATGGGCCTGGCCGCCGTCGGCGGGGTCGGCATCGTGATCCTGGCGATCATTCTCGATCGCCTCACCCAATCGCTGGGGCGCGATCGCCGCAGCAAAGGCATCGGCCGCTGGTACCGCCGCGGCCCCATCGGGCTGCTGACTCGCCCGTTCATCAAGCAAGCCTGACGCTTTTCCCGCCGGCGGCTGCGGCCCCGGCGGGCTATGACACCACCACATCGAAAAAAGGGGAAACACTATGCGCACTACGGGCATCTGGGCTCTCGCCCTGACGACGCTGATTGGCTCACAGAGCGTGAGCGCGGCAGATTTACCCGGCAAGGGGATCGCGGTACAGCCGGTGCAAAGCACCATTTCCGAAGAGACCTTCCAGACGCTGCTGGTCAGCAAGGCGCTGGAAAAACTGGGTTACGACGTGAAAGAACCGCGTGAAGTGGATTACAACGTCGCCTACACCTCGATCGCCTCCGGCGACGCGACCTTTATCGCGGTCAACTGGGATCCGCTGCACGCCGATCAGTACAAGGCCGCCGGCGGCGACGCCAAGTTCTACCGCGAAGGCGTCTACGTCAACGGCGCCGCGCAGGGCTACCTGATCGACAAGAAGACCGCCGAGCAATACCACATCACCAACGTCGAGCAGCTCAAGGATCCCAAGATCGCCAAGCTGTTCGACACCAACGGCGACGGCAAGGCCGATCTGACCGGCTGCACCCCGGGCTGGGGCTGCGAAGCGGTGATCAACCACCACATCAAGGCCTACGGCCTGAGCAACACCGTCGAGCACAACCAGGGCAACTACGCGGCGATGATCGCCGACACCATCACCCGTTACAAAGAGGGCAAACCGGTGCTGTATTACACCTGGACGCCGTACTGGGTCAGCGATGTGATGGTGCCGGGGCGCGACGTGGTCTGGCTGCAGGTGCCGTTCTCCTCCCTGCCGGGCGAGCAGAAGAACGTCGACACCAAGCTGCCTAACGGCGCCAACTACGGCTTCCCGGTCAACACCATGCGCATCGCCGCCAACAAGCAGTGGGCCGAAGCCAATCCGGCGGCCGCCAAGCTGTTCGCCATCATGAAGCTGCCGATCGCCGACATCAACGCGCAAAACCTGCGCATGCATGAAGGCCAGGCTTCGGAAGCCGACATCCAGAACCACGTCAACGGCTGGATCAAGGCGCACCAGGCGACCTTCGACGGCTGGGTGAAAACCGCCGCCGAGGCGGCGAAGCCGTAACCGCTCGGGGGCGCCGCATCCGCCGCCCCCTACCCCGCCATATCGATGCCGCTGAACTGTAAAAAACGTGCGGCGGCGTTTGACAAGGGCTGCGGCCAGATGCAATACACCTGGCGTCGCGGCCCGTCTTCAATCGGAATCGACACCAGCGTGCTTAGGCGTTGCGCGGTCGAGATCGGTACGATGCCCGCCGCCAATCCGCGCCGCACCAGATTCTCCAACCATTCGATATGATCGATTTCAAAACTGACGTGCCGGCGGATGCCCGCCGCCTGGAAGGCGCGATCGGTTTGGCGCCGCGCACCGGTGCCGCTGTAGAAATCCACCAGCGGCACTTCCGCGAGCGCCTGCAGGTTCACCCGCTCGCGGTTGGCCAGCGGATGCTGCGGCGCCACCAACGCCACCAGCGGCTCATCGGTCAACTGCCGGTGCGACATCGGCAGCAAATCGACATCGCCGGGCCAGATGCCGACGAACGCCATATCGCACTTCTGCTGACGCACGTCCTCCAGCAGGGCTTCGCTCATGCCGACGTACAGGCGGATGTTCACCGCCGGATAGTGGCGATGAAACTTGTCGAGCTTTTCGGTCAGATCAATCGCGTTTATGGTTGAAATGGTGCCGATGGTCAAGGTGCCGGACACCGCATCCCCGGCGGCGGTCACCTCTTCCACCAGCGCCTGCTGTGCCGCCAGCAGCCGCTGCGCCGAGGGAATGAAAGCCTGGCCGGCGGGGGTCAATCGCACCCGGCGCGAGGTGCGCTCAAACAGCGTACAGCCCAGCTCTTCTTCCAGTTTGGCGATCTGGTGGCTGAGCGCCGACTGCACCGTATGGCAGCGCTGCGCCGCCCGGGTGAAGCTCTGTTCCTCCGCCACCGCCAGCGCATAGCGGATCTGTTTCAGGTTCATGGCATCTATCTTGAAATGAGATAAATCAAATGAAAATTATACATTGGTTTCCGCAGACGCATTGCCGGATACTGCGCGCTATCTTCTTCCCGTGATGAAAAAATCATGAACCAACAAAACGTCCACCCGGGCCTCAGCCCGGCGCTGACCGTGCTGATCGCCATCGCTACCGGCCTGGCGGTCGCCAGCAACTATTACGCGCAGCCGCTGCTGGAAACCATCGCCACCGGCTTCAATCTGTCGGTCAACCAGGCCGGCTTTATCGTCACCGCCGCGCAGCTCGGTTACGCCACCGGCCTACTGCTGCTGGTGCCGCTCGGCGATATGTTCGAGCGCCGCGGGCTGATCGTTTTCATGACGCTGCTGGCCGCCGGGGGTATGCTGATCACCGCCACCTCCGCCACGCTGCCGATGATGATCCTCGGCACCGCGCTCACCGGGCTGTTCTCTGTGGTGGCGCAGATCCTGGTGCCGCTGGCCGCCACGCTGGCTCACCCGGAAAAGCGCGGCAAGACCGTCGGCATCATCATGAGCGGCCTGCTGCTCGGCATTCTGCTGGCGCGCACCGTCGCGGGCGCACTGGCGTCGTTCGGCGGCTGGCGCACCATCTACTGGGTCGCCAGCGTGCTGATGATCCTGATGGCGCTGATCCTGTGGCGCGCGCTGCCGCGCTATAAGCAGCACTCCGGGCTGAACTACCCGCAGCTGCTGGCCTCGATCTTCAGCCTGTTCTGCCGCACGCCGCTGCTGCGCACCCGCGCCATCCTCGGCGCCCTGTCGTTCGCCAACTTCAGCGTGCTCTGGACCTCCATGGCCTTTCTGCTCGCCGCGCCGCCGTTCAACTACTCCGAGGGGGTGATCGGGCTGTTCGGCCTGGTGGGCGCCGCCGGGGCGCTGGCCGCTTCACACGCCGGGCATCTGGCGGACAAGGGCAAGGCCGGGCTGACCACCACCGTCGGCCTGGTGCTGCTGCTGCTGTCCTGGATACCCATCGCGTTGGCTAAACAATCGCTGTGGGCGCTGATCGCCGGCATCCTGATCCTCGATCTGGCGGTGCAGGCAGTACACGTCACCAACCAGAGCGTGATGTACCGCATCATGCCGGACGCGCGCAACCGCCTGACCGCCGGCTACATGACCAGCTACTTTATCGGCGGCGCCCTCGGTTCACTGCTCTCCGCCTCGGCCTATCAGCATGCCGGCTGGTACGGCGTGGCCGCCGCCGGCGGGGTGTTATGCCTGCTCAACCTGCTGACCTGGTGGCTCGGCAAGCACCACGATCCGCAGGGGCCGGCGACAATCTGATTATCGTGCAAATAGTAACTTAAGAAATTTATTAGCGGTGCAGGGTATAAACATTACTTACTCTCTGGTAATGTTCTGGCCATAAACTATTGAAGTCCTATCTACCCTGCGACCCACAACCATGCAAAGCCAAGCTGCAGACAGCCTCAATCCGCCCGCCGTCAGCGCCACCTTCGCCAACGGCGTCGTCGACAGTTTGCCGATCGTCATCGGGTATGTCCCGGTGGCGTTCGCCTTCGGCCTCAGCGCCGTCAAACTGGGCTTTTCCCCGCTGGAAAGCATTTTCTTCTCCTGCATCATCTACGCCGGCGCCAGCCAGTTCGTGATCACCGCCCTGCTGAGCGCCGGAATGTCGCTGTGGGTCTCCGCGTTGACGGTGATGGCGATGGACGTGCGCCACCTGCTGTACGGCCCGGCGCTGCGTCACCGCATCGTCTCGCGCATGTCCCCCGGAAAAACGGCGATGTGGGCCTTTGGCCTGACCGATGAAGTTTTCGCCGCCGCGACCGCCAGGCTGATGCGCAATAACCGCAGCTGGAGCGAAAACTGGATGCTGGGCATCGCGCTCTGTTCCTGGCTCTCCTGGGTAGCCGGCACCGCGCTCGGCGCGCTGTTCGGCAACGGCCCGCTGGAGCAGTTCCCGGTGATAGAAGCCTCGCTGGCCTTCATGCTGCCGGCGCTGTTTCTCAGCTTCCTGCTGGCCGCCTTCCGCCGCCCGCAGAGCCTGACTATCGCCGCCGCGCTGGCCGGCGCGCTGCTCGGCGTAGTGCTGTTCTCCATTCCGGTCGCCATTTTGGCCGGCATCGGCGCCGGTTGCGTCGCCGCCCTGTTCCAGCCAGCCCCTGCGGAGGCCCCCCATGAACACTGATGTGCTGGCGATCGGTCTGGTGGTGGGCTGCGCCAATTACCTGTTCCGTTATCTGCCGCTGCGGCTGGCGCCGGCGCGCGCCCAGCCCGGCCTCAAACGCGGTAAAGCCGCCCTGCTGCTCGACAGCATCGGCATCGCCTCGATCTGCGCCCTGCTGGTGGTCTCCAGCACGCCGGTGGTGATGCGCGAACCGGACAAGCTGCTGCCGACGTTGGTGGGGTTCGCCGCGCTGGCGCTGTGCTTCTACCGCAGCAAAAGCATCATTCTGTCGACGCTGCTCGGCGCGACGGCCTTTGGCGTCACATTAAAGCTGTTAATGCTTTTCGGTCCGGGCTGACGCCGCTCCGATCGTTTGGCTTCACTTTGGCGTTTTCAGGCGCCACATCTTTACAAACACTGACAAATGACACGAATTGCTAAATTATCCGCACGGCTGAACATTTACATTATTAGTCACCGTCGTTACTATCTCGAACGAAATTAATGAGGCCCTAAATTATGGAAAGCTCGTTTGCCCCCATAGAACAAATGCTGAATTTCCGCGCCACGCGGCAGAAAGATTTCCCTTATCAGGAAATCCTGCTGACCCGCCTGTGCATGCACATGCAAGGCAAGCTGCTGGAAAACCGCAATAAGATGCTCAAGGCGCAGGGGATTAACGAAACACTGTTTATGGCGCTGATTACCCTGGATGCGCAGGAGAGCCACAGCATCCAACCTTCTGAGCTAAGCTCTGCCTTGGGCTCCTCGCGCACCAATGCGACCCGCATCGCCGATGAGCTGGAGAAACGCGGCTGGATCGAGCGCCGGGAAAGCGACAACGATCGCCGCTGCCTGCATCTGCATCTGACACCGCAGGGGGAAGAGTTTCTCAGTCAACTGCTGCCGCCGCAGCACCAATGTCTGCATTTCCTGTGGTCCACGTTGACCGACGATGAGCAAAAACAGCTGGAACAGCTGACGCGCAAATTGCTGGCACGTCTGGATCAAATGGAAATCACAGAACAGTTACCCTAATTCACAATTTCTGTTCAGGTACCTATTATGCGATCCCCATTTAACTGGAGATTCACCCCGCTGTTCGCCGTGTTGCTGCTGGCCGGGTGTGCTTCGACCGATAATATTGCCCCGCAATCCACGCTGATGGATCCGCAGAGCCTGCAGTTGGCTCAGCCGAAAGTCAGTTCGCTGGCCGTCAGCCCGCAGTGGTGGCGTGCCCTCAAGGATCCGCAGTTGGATACCCTGATGACGCAAACGCTGCAAAGCTCGCCGACCCTGCGGCAGGCCGCCGCCCGCGTGCGCGAAGCGCAAAGCGTGGTGGGCGAAGCCAGCGCCGCCAACGGGCCGAACCTGGATCTGAACGCCAGCACCCAGCGCCAGCGCGTGCCGCAAAACGTCAATATGGGGTTGGGGTATCCGCATAAACCGATCTATTCAAGCTCCAACTCGCTGGGGTTGAACCTGGCGTACGAGTTCGACTGGTGGGGCAAATACCGCAACCAGGTGAACGCCGCCAAAGCGCAGGTCAACGCCGCGCGCGCCGAGCAGGAACAGGCGGCGCTGACGCTGACCAGCTCGGTGGCGTCCGCCTACTATCAGCTGCAGAGCAATCTGGCGCTCGAGAAGCTGCTGCAGCAGGAAGTGAACAACAATGAGCGCCTGACCGCGCTGCGCCAACAGCGCTATCAGGCCGGCCTGACCGGCGTCGACGTGCCGCAACAAACCCAGGCGCAGTCCGACGTCGCCAAGCAGCAGATCCTGCAGCTGCAGTCGCAGATCGAGCAGCTCCGGCACCAACTCGCCGCGCTGGCGGGCCAGGGGCCGAACGCCATGCAGCACCTGCGTCAGGTGCCTTTGCCCGCAGACAACCTGATGGCGCCGCAGGGCGAGCTGACGGCGGATCTGCTGGGCAAACGCCCGGACATCGCCGCGCAACGCCAGCTGGTGGAGTCTTACAGCCAGCGCGTCAGCGCCGCGCGTAAAGAGTTTTACCCCAGCCTGACCATTTCAGCCTTCGCCGGCCTGATGACCACCAATACCAGTGGCACCAGCCCGAATCTGTTTGAAGCGGCCAGCCAGGCCTGGAACGTGATGCCGGCGATTTCGCTGCCGATCTTCCACGCCGGGGCGCTGCGCAGCAAGCTGGGCGAGGAATCCGCGCTGTATGACGAAGCGGTGGAATCCTACAACCAAACCATCCTGAATGCGGTACAGGAAACCGCCGACGCCATCACCATCCAGCAGAGTTCTGCGCAACAGCAGCTGCAGGCGGCGTCCGCGGCCCAGTCGATGCAACAGGTGTATCAGGTCGCCAACGCCCGTTACCAGGCAGGGATTATCGGGCGCGACGATCTGTTGACCAGCCAGACGCAGCTATTGCAGCAGCAACAGGCGGAGTTGAATGCCAGCAGCAACTTACTGCAGGCGAAGATAGGACTGATCCGTGCGCTGGGCGGTGGCTATCAGGCCCCGGCCGCAGCGGATTCGAAAGCATAATAATATAAGGCTTGGAGAACACCATGAGCGCAAGCGCGGAAATCCAAAACCCGCAGCAGCCGAGCGGCAAAAAGAAGCAGCGTAAATTTTGGCTGCTGTTGCTGACGGTTATTTTCATTGTTATAGGGGTGGCTTACTTAGTGTATTGGTTCCTGGTGCTGCGTCATCACCAGGAAACCGACGACGCCTACGTCTCCGGCAACCAGGTGCAGATCATGGCCCAGGTGTCCGGCAGCGTGAACAGCGTCAATTTCGACAACACCGACTACGTCAAGCAGGGCGACGTGCTGCTGACGCTCGATCCGACCGATGCCGAGCAGGCGTTTGAACGCGCCAAGACCGGCCTGGCCAACAGCGTGCGTCAGACCCACCAGCTGATCATCAACAGCAAGCAGTATCAGGCCAACATCGCCCTGCGCAAGACCGATCTGAGCAAGGCCGAGAACGATCTGAAGCGCCGCGTGGTGCTGGGCAGCGTTGACGCCATCGGCCGCGAAGAGCTGCAACACGCTCGCAATGCGGTCGACAGCGCCAAGGCCGCGCTGGAAGTGGCGGTGCAGCAATACAACGCCAACCAGGCGATGGTGCTGAATACCCCGCTGGAACAGCAGCCGGCGATCCAACAGGCCGCTGCGCAAATGCGCGACGCCTGGCTGGCGCTGCAGCGTACCAAAGTGATTAGCCCCATTACCGGCTATGTCTCGCGCCGCAGCGTGCAGGTCGGCGCGCAGATCGCCGCCGGTTCGCCGCTGATGGCGGTGGTGCCGGCCGATCACATCTGGGTTGACGCCAACTTCAAGGAAACCCAGATCGCCAACATGCGCATCGGCCAGCCGGCGACGGTGGTCAGCGACGTCTACGGCGACGACGTGGTGTATCAGGGCAAAGTGGCCGGTATCGACATGGGCACCGGCAGCGCCTTCTCGCTGCTGCCGGCCCAGAACGCCACCGGCAACTGGATCAAAGTGGTGCAACGTCTGCCGGTGCGTATTGAGCTCGACGCCAAGCAGGTGGCCGACCATCCGCTGCGCATCGGTCTTTCTACGCTGGTGACCGTCGACACCGCCAACCTGGACGGCCGCGTGCTGGCCGACGTGGTGCGCGACAAACCGCTGTACCAGAGCGACGCGCTGGCCTTGAACCTGGCGCCGGTTAATCAGCTGATCGCCGACGTGATCCATGCGAACGCCGGCTAAGCGCGCGGGAGGCCATCTTGCCACAGAAACCGCTTGAAGGCGCCCAGCTCGCCTGGATGACGGTCGCGCTCGCCATGGCGACCTTCATGCAGGTGCTGGACTCCACCATCGCCAACGTGGCGATCCCCACCATTGCCGGTAACCTCGGGTCTTCCAACTCGCAGGGCACCTGGGTGATCACCTCGTTCGGCGTGGCGAACGCCATCTCGATCCCGATCACCGGCTGGCTGGCGAAGCGCATCGGCGAAGTGCGGCTGTTCCTCTGGTCCACCGCGCTGTTCGTCCTCGCCTCCTGGCTGTGCGGCATCTCCAACAGCCTCGGCATGCTGATCTTCTTCCGCGTGATCCAGGGCGTGGTGGCCGGGCCGCTGATCCCGCTGTCGCAGAGCCTGTTGCTGAACAACTACCCGCCCGCCAAGCGGGCGATGGCCCTGGCGCTTTGGTCGATGACCGTTATCGTCGCGCCGATCTTCGGGCCGATCCTCGGCGGTTACATCAGCGACAACTACCATTGGGGCTGGATCTTCTTCATCAACATCCCGATCGGCGCCTTCGTGATCGTGGCGGCGATGGCGACGCTGAAGGGGCGAGAAACCAAAACCGAGATCAAACCGATCGACACCGTCGGCCTGGTGCTGCTGATCGTCGGCATCGGTTCGCTGCAGGTGATGCTCGATCAGGGCAAGGAGCTGGACTGGTTCAACTCGACCGAGATCATCACGCTCACCGTCGTGGCGGTAGTAGCGCTGCTGTTCCTGGTGGTGTGGGAGCTGACGGACGACCATCCGGTGGTGGATCTGTCGCTGTTCAAGTCGCGCAACTTCACCATCGGCTGCCTGTGCATCAGCCTGGCCTACATGCTGTACTTCGGCGCCATCGTGCTGTTGCCGCAGCTGCTGCAAGAGGTGTACGGCTATACCGCCACCTGGGCTGGGCTGGCGTCGGCGCCGGTCGGGCTGATCCCGGTGCTGCTGTCGCCGATCATCGGCAAGTTCGGCAACCGGCTCGACATGCGCAAGCTGGTGACTTTCAGCTTCATCATGTATGCCGTGTGCTTCTACTGGCGTGCCTATACGTTTGAACCGGGCATGGACTTCGGCGCGTCCGCCTGGCCGCAGTTCGTTCAGGGCTTCGCCATCGCCTGCTTCTTCATGCCGTTGACCACCATCACGCTGTCCGGCCTGCCGCCGGAACGCATGGCGGCGGCGTCGAGCCTGTCGAACTTCACGCGGACGCTGGCGGGTTCGATCGGCACCTCGATCACCACCACCCTGTGGACGCAGCGCGAATCGCAGCACCATTCGCAGCTGACGGAGTTCGTCAACCCGTACAACCCGCAGTCGCAGGAGATGTACCGGCAGTTGGAGCAGCTCGGCATGAGCAAGCAGCAGGCGTCGGCCTACATCGCCAACGAGATCACCGCGCAAGGCCTGATCATCTCCGCCAACGAGATCTTCTGGCTGTCGGCCGGGGTATTCCTGGTGCTGCTGGCGCTGGTGTGGGTGGCGAAACCGCCGTTCAGCTCCGGCGGCGGTGGGGGCGGCGGCGCTCACTAAGCTTCAATAACGAAACGGGCGCCCTGGGGCGCCCGTTTTTTATCCGACGTAGAAAAGATTACGCCTGATTCTGACGCCACCAGTCCGCCAGCAGAATGCCGGTCGCCACGGAAACGTTCAGGCTTTCCACCTTGCCTGTGCCGCCGATCGAGACGTTCATGTCGCCCTGCTGCCAGGCGCTGTCGCTCAGACCGTCGCGTTCCTGGCCCAGCACCAGCACCATCTTGGCCGGCAGCTTGGCCTGCGCCAGCGCGGTGCCTTTATGGCTGGAGGTGGTAACGATGGTGTAACCCGCCTTGCGGAAGGTATCCAGCACCGACAGGAAATCGTCGGCGTTGATCGCCTTGATATGCTCAGCGCCGCCTTCTGCGGTACGCACCGCCGCGCCGGACTCCAGCAGCGCCGGATCCTGCAGCAGCACGCCGTTGACGCCGAAGTGGGCGCACGAACGGACGATGGCGCCCAGGTTATGCGGGTTGCCCACTTCTTCCAGCGCCAGCACGCAGTCGGTCGCCGGGGCGGTTTTCAGGTAGGTTTGCGCGTCCAGACCCTGACGTTTTTTGATCAGGAAGCACACGCCGCCGTGGTGCTCGGTGCCGGAAGCCTTGGCCAGCTCTTCCTCATCCACCACGTGGTAAGCCTTGCGGTTGGCCGCCATCCAGCGCAGCGCTTCGCGGAAGCGCGGGGTGACCGACTGCACGAACCAGGCGCGCACGATCGCTTCCGGGCGGCTGGCGAACAGCGCCTGACAGGCGTTTTCACCGTAAACGCGGGTTTCTTCCGCGCGCTGGCGGCGCAGTTGCTCAGGATCGATAAAGCTTTTGCCGCTGATGCCGCCGTGATCGAACGCCGGCTCTTCATTCGGCGCGCGCGAGACGGTTCTCCACGGCGACTCGTTGCCGCCGCGATCTTCAGAGCGCGCCGGACGGCGAGGACGATCGCTTTCACTGCGGCGGGAGTCGGCGCCGCGGCGATCGTTGCCGCCGCGCGCCTTGTCTTGACCGGTGCGGCCTGAGCGCGCACCGTCAGCCGGACGGCCTTTGCCGGCCGGACGTTTATTCTTGTTGCGGTCGTCGCCGTTGTCGTCGTCACTGCGGACGTACATCACTTTGACTTTACCGTTCTTGCCACTAAATGAATCGTTCATTGTCTTCTCCACCAACGCGCAGGGCGCGAAGATTACCTGATGTTGGTGCACGAAGCCACCAACTTGCGCTAAAAGCTCCCAACTATCACATCCATTGAACAAACCTCATTGTTCATGCGCCGGGTTTTGCCGATAATTGTCAGCATTAAAGAAACATCTCCGCAACCGCGTTGCGGGGACCATGCTTTCTCTGTACCCGAGGTCAACATGAATACAGTTTGTGCAGCTTGCAATGCCACCAACCGCGTGCCGGAAGAGCGTCTGGCGGACAACGCGAAATGCGGCCGCTGCGGCCATGAGCTCTTCGACGGTGAAGTGATCAACGCCACCGCCGCCACGCTGGACCAGTTGCTGCAGGACGATCTGCCGGTCGTGGTCGATTTCTGGGCGCCGTGGTGCGGCCCGTGCCGCAGCTTTGCGCCGATCTTTGAAGACGTGGCCGAAGAGCGCGCCGGCAAAGTGCGCTTCGTGAAAGTGAACACCGAAGCCGAGCCGGAGCTGAGCGCCCGTTTCCGCATCCGCAGCATCCCGACCATCATGGTGTTCCGTCAGGGCAAAATGGTCGATATGCTCAACGGCGCGATGCCGAAAGCGCCGTTTGACAACTGGCTCAACGAGTTAGTGTGATTCGGCAAGTATAGGCCGTATCCCGCCATCGCGCGCGAACGTGCCGCGATCGAGCCCGCCCCTCCCGGCGGGCTTTTTTCTGCGTTACAATGGCGGTTTTTCCCCAGGATCGTTATGACCGACAACGCCGTACTTCGCCTGCGCCAATTCCGTTTAGACCGCGCCACCCGCCCTTTTCTGGCGCGCGGTTGCCGGGTGGCGCGTTGTCAGGGTTGCCTGCTACCGCATAAAAACTGCCTGTGCGACACCATTCGCCCGCAGCAAGCCGGCAGCCGTTTCTGCCTGATCATGTTCGGCGCCGAGCCGCTCAAGCCCAGCAACACCGGCCGCCTGATCGCCGATATCCTGCCGGACACCCAGGCGTTTCTCTGGTCACGCACCGAGATCGATCCCGCCCTGCTGGCGGCTATTAACGATCCTACGCGACAGCCTTACGTGGTGTTCCCCGCTTCCTACGCCGACGCCGAACGGCCGGTGTTCAGCGAGCTGCCCGCCGGCGGCAAACCGCCGCTGTTCATCATGCTGGACGGCACCTGGGCGGAAGCGCGCAAAATGTTCCGTAAAAGCCCGTACCTCAATCAATTCCCGGTGTTTTCCCTCAACGTCGACGCGGCATCGGACTACCAGCTGCGAGAAGCCAGCCGCGCCGAGCAACACTGCACGGCGGAAGTGGCCGCCGCCCTGCTGCAACAGGCGGGCGATCTGCCGGCCGCCGACGGTTTGAATCAGCATTTCCGCTATTTCCGTCAACAGTATCTGGCGGGAAAACCGACCCGGCCGGAGGCACCGGTCACAGCAATGTAGCCAGAAAGCGCCTAAAATCAGGCGTAACGTTGCCAAAAGGAGCCGTGCATGAGCCAGCGAGGGTTAGAAGCGCTACTACGTCCCAAATCGATCGCCGTGCTGGGCGCGTCGCAGCAGCCCGGCCGCGCCGGCAACCTGATGATGAGCAACCTGCTGGCCGGCGGTTTCGGCGGGCCCATCTTGCCGGTCACGCCGCGCTACAAGGCGGTATGCGGCGTGATGGCCTATCCCGACGTCGCCAGCCTGCCGCTGACGCCGGATCTGGCGATCATCTGCACCCACGCCAAACGCAATTTGGCGCTGATTGAAGCGCTGGGCCAACGCGGCTGCAAAACCGCCATCGTGCTCTCTTCGCCGCCGGAACAGTTCGCCGAGCTGAAGGCCTGCGCACAGCGCTACGCCATGCGGCTGTTAGGGCCCAACAGCCTGGGGCTGCTGGCGCCGTGGCAGGGCATCAACGCCAGCTTCTCGCCGGTGCCGATCCAAAAGGGCAAGCTGGCGTTTATCTCGCAGTCCGCCGCCGTGGCCAACACCATTCTCGACTGGGCGCAGCAGCGCGAAGTCGGTTTCTCCTACTTCATCGCGCTGGGCGACAGCCTGGATATCGACGTCGACGACCTGCTCGACTTTTTGGCGCGCGACAGCAAGACCAGCGCCATCCTGCTGTATCTGGAAAACATCAGCGACGCGCGGCGCTTTCTCTCCGCCTCGCGCAGCGCCTCACGCAACAAGCCCATTCTGGTGATCAAAAGCGGCCGCAGCCAACAGGCGCAGCTGCTGCTCAACAGCCAGCTGGGGCTGGACGCCGCCTACGACGCCGCCATCCAGCGCGCCGGCCTGCTGCGCGTGCAGGATACCCACGAGCTGTTCTCGGCGGTGGAAACCCTCAGCCATATGCATCCGCTGCGCGGCGAGCGGCTGATGATCGTCAGCAACGGGGCGGCGCCGGCGGCGATGGCGCTGGACGAACTGCTCGGACGCAACGGCAAGCTGGCCACGCTGAGCGATGAGAGCCTGGCAAAATTGAGCGACGCGCTGCCGGATTTCATCCGCGCCGGCAATCCGCTCGACCTGCGAGATGACGCCACGCCGCAGCGCTTCCTGGCGGCAATCGAAGCGCTGCTCGACAGCCACGACTATGACGCGCTGCTGTTGATCCACGCGCCGAGCGCGGCGGCGCCGGGCACCGCCACGGCGGAACGGCTGATCGACGCGCTGCATCGCCATGCGCGCGGCAAGCGCATCACGTTGCTGACCAACTGGTGCGGCGAATACTCTTCTCAAGAGGCGCGCCGGCTGTTTACCGAGGCCGCCATTCCCACCTACCGCACCCCGGAAGGCGCGGTGACCGCCTTTATGCATATGGTGGAATACCGCCGCAATCAGAAGCAGCTGAAAGAGACGCCGGCGCTGCCGATCGGCCTGACCGCCAACACCGCCGACGCCCACCGCCTTATCCATCAGGCGCTGGCCGAAGGCGCCACCCAGCTGGATACCCACGAGGTGCAATCCATTCTGCAGGCCTATGACCTGAGCACCCTGCCGACCTGGATCGCCGAAGACAGCGCCGAAGCGGTACACATCGCCGAACAGATCGGCTACCCGGTGGCGCTGAAGCTGCGTTCGCCGGATATCCCGCATAAATCGGAAGTTCAGGGCGTCATGCTCTACCTGCGCACCGCGACCGAAGTGCAGCGCGCGGCGGAGGCGATCCTCGACCGCGTGAAGCGCACCTACCCCCAGGCACGCATTCACGGCCTGCTGGTGCAGAGCATGGCCAACCGCGCCGGTGCCCAGGAGCTGCGCATCGCGGTGGAGCAGGATGCGATTTTCGGCCCGCTGATCATGCTGGGCGAAGGCGGCGTGGAATGGCGACAGGAAAATCAGGTGGCGGTCGCGCTGCCGCCGCTGAACATGGCGCTGGCGCGTTATCTGGTGCTGCAGGCGGTGAAAGGCGGCAAGATCCGCGGCCGCAGCGCGCTGCGGCCTTTGGATATCCCCGGGCTGAGCCGCCTGCTGGTGCAGGTCTCCAACCTGATCCTCGACTGCCCGGAGATCGCCCGGCTGGATATTCACCCGGTGCTGGCCTCCGGCAGCGAATTCACCCTGCTGGACGTTTCGATGCAGCTCGCGCCGTTCAGCGGCGATCCGCAGGCGCGGCTGGCGATTCGCCCTTATCCGCATGAGCTGGAAGAAACCATCGCGTTGAAAGACGGCAGCCAATGCCTGTTCCGCCCGATCCTGCCGGAAGACGAGCCGGCGCTGAAGCATTTCATTGACCGGGTGACCAAGGAAGACCTCTATTATCGCTACTTCAGCGAGATCAACGAGTTTACCCATGACGATTTGGCCAACATGACGCAGATCGACTACGATCGAGAAATGGCCTTTGTGGCGGTGCGCGCAGACGAGATCATCGGCGTGACCCGCGCGCTGTCCGATCCGGACAACACCGACGCCGAATTCGCCGTGCTGGTGCGTTCCGACCTGAAAGGCCTGGGTCTGGGCCGCCAGCTGCTGGAGAAAATGATCGCCTATGCGCGCGCCCATGGCCTGACCCGTCTGAGCGGCATCACCATGCCGAATAACCGCGGCATGATCGCGTTGGCGCAGCGGCTGGGCTTTGGCATCGAGGTGCAGCTTGAGGACGGCATCGTCAATCTGACGCTGCCGCTGCAGGCCGCCGACGCGCAGTGACCTGCGTCGCAATGCGCTACGAATCCACCACTTAACGCCAAAACATACGCACAATCGAGGCAACTAATGGTATTATCGCCCGATTATTCGGTTTAATGTTTTTATGCCTGTGGCGTTCCGGCCATCAATCATGAGAGAAGAAACGCACTGTGATGTTGTCAAAATTTAAACGTAGCAAACATCAACAACACCTTGCACAACTGCCCAAACTCCCCCAGACGGTTGCTGATGTTCGTACGTTGTACGCGCCGTCCGATTTTCGCACCACGCTGCTGGACGCCATCGCCAACGCTACCCAACGCATCTATCTGGTGGCCCTGTATCTGGAGCATGACGACGCCGGGCGCGAGATCCTCAACGCGCTGTATCAAGCCAAGCAGCGGCGGCCCGAGCTGGAAATCTGCGTGCTGGTCGACTGGCACCGCGCACAGCGCGGCCGTATCGGCGCCGCCGCCGCCAATACCAACGCCGACTGGTACTGCGCCATGGCCGGCCAACATCCCGAGCAGTCGGTGCCTATCTACGGCGTGCCGGTCAATACCCGCGAAGCGTTGGGCGTACTGCACCTGAAGGGCTTTGTGGTCGACGATACCGTGATCTACAGCGGCGCCAGCATCAACGACGTTTATCTGCATCAGCATGAGAAATACCGTTACGATCGCTACCAGCTGATCACCAACGAGGTGTTGGCCGATACCCTGATCGATTACATCAAGCAGCATCTGCTCACCGCCGGCGCCGTACAGCGCCTCGATCGCAGCGATCGGCCGAAAAGCCCGGAGATCAAAAACGAGACCCGCCTGTTCCGTTTCGCCCTGCGCCGCGCCGGCTATCACTTCCGCGGCAAGGCCGGCAACGATGAGTTGGCGGTGACGCCGCTGGTTGGGCTTGGCAAGCAAAGCGTGCTGAATAAAACCATTCATCACCTGATGTCGTGCGCCGACCAGAAACTGACGCTATGCACCCCTTATTTCAACCTGCCGGCGCTGCTGGTGCGCAATATCATTTATCTGCTGCGCCAGGGCAAACAGGTGGAGATCATCGTCGGCGACAAGACCGCCAACGACTTCTATATTCCGGAAGACCAGCCGTTCAAAATCATCGGCGCGCTGCCCTACCTGTACGAGATCAACCTGCGCCGTTTTCTGAGCCGCTTGCAGCGCTATATCGACACCGGGCAGCTGATCGTGCGTCTGTGGAAGGATGGCGATAACAGCTATCATCTGAAAGGCATGTGGGTTGACGAAGAGTGGCAGCTGATTACCGGCAATAACCTCAACCCGCGCGCCTGGCGGTTGGATCTGGAAAACGCCATTCTGATCCACGATCCCAAGCAGGAAATGCGCGAGCAACGGCAAACAGAACTGGAGTGCATCCGCACTCACACCACCGTGGTCGGCCATTATCAGGAGCTGCAAAGCATTCAGCAGTACCCGATCAAGGTGCGCAAGCTGATTCGCCGTCTACGGCGTATCCGCATCGATCGGTTGATTAGCCGTATCCTGTAAGATCTACTCTGACCCCGGCCAAGGCCGGGGTTTTTATTACAGCTGTATTTCCTTGCCTTTGCGATGCAGCCGGAGTGAGACCAGCAACGCCAGCAGGCACATGCCGGAAACATACCAGAAGAAGGCATTTTCCACGCCGAACGATTTAAGCGACAGCGCGACATATTCCGCCGAACCGCCGAACAGGGCATTCGCTACCGCATAAGACAAGCCTACCCCTAACGCACGCACCTCCGGCGGGAACATCTCGGCTTTAAGCAGCCCGCTGATCGAGGTGTAAAAGCTGACAACGAACAGCGCCAGTACGATCAGGCCGAACGCCATAAAGGGGTTGCTCACCCCTTTCAGGGCGAACAGGATCGGCACCGTCAACAGGGTGGCCAATGCCGAGAAGATCAGCATCGAGCTGCGACGGCCGATTTTGTCCGAGAACGCGCCTGCCGCCGGCTGCAGCAACATGAAGACGAACAGCGCGGCGGTCATGATGGCGCTGGCCAGCTTGGCGTCCATACCGGCGGTGTTCACCAGATATTTCTGCATATAGGTGGTAAAAGTGTAAAAGGTCAGTGAACCGGCGGCGGTAAAGCCCAACACCATCACAAACGCCTTGCGGTTTTTCCATAGCCCCGTCAGCGAACCGGCATCTTGGTGGTTACGTGTTTTCGCATCGGAGGTTTCATTCAGCGAACGGCGCAGGTACAACGCCACCACCGCCAACACGGCCCCCAAGGCAAACGGGATGCGCCATCCCCAGGCCTTCAGCTCTTCGCCGGACAATATCTGCTGCAGGATCACCAATACCAGCAGCGCCAGCAGTTGCCCGCCGATCAGCGTGACATACTGGAACGATGCGTAGAAGCCGCGCCGCCCCTTGATTGCCACCTCGCTCATGTAGGTGGCGCTGGTGCCGTACTCGCCGCCCACAGACAGCCCCTGGAACAATCGCGCGATCAGCAGCAGCGCCGGCGCCCAGCTGCCGATCGACTCATACGTCGGCAGACAGGCGATCACCAGCGATCCGGCGCACATCATGCAGACCGAAAGCAGCATTGAGTTTTTTCGGCCGTGTTTATCGGCAATGTAGCCGAACAGCCAGCCGCCGATCGGCCGCATAAAGAAGCCGGCGGCGAACACACCGGCAGTTTGCAGCAGTTGTGTCGTGCTGTTGCCCGCCGGAAAAAATGAGGCGGCAAAGTAGATTGAGCAGAAGGAGTAAACGTAAAAATCAAACCACTCCACCAGATTGCCTGATGAAGCCCCGACGATGGCAAAAATGCGTTTTTTGTTATCCAGCGCCCCCTGTTCGACGCCGCGTTCATCCTCAAGAACCGAGGTTGTTTCTGTCATGGTATTTTCTCCGAGCCATAGCAATGATGAAATTCGGCGTCCTGCCGCTCTGGTTGTTACTTTATTGTTATTTATAAGTTAACAGCCAAACTTAATAGCGGACGAAGAATATCTGGCGTTTGGAGGGACAATGCGCGGAATTTGTGATGAATATTAAACCGCACGCTGAAAGCTGAAGCGGATTGCAACGGGGATTTTCCGTTTTACGCATAGCAAAAAGCCCTGAACGTCAGTTCAGGGCTTTCGGCTTGGTTTGATGCCTGGCAGTTTATGGCGGGCGTCCTGCCCGCCCCCCTTCGGGCCGTTGCTTCGCAACGTTC
>NZ_JBJNOR010000004.1:0-274845 GCF_052166535.1 Serratia sp. CY82433 | reverse complement strand
CGCTGGCCAAACCCGCGTTTTTGTCACTTTTCGTACGGGATCTGGCTAAATTCCTGGGCGAAACGATCGACCTGCTGCCAATCGGTGTACTCCACTTCCTTACTGGTATCCGTTTCACCACCCGTCATACGCATAATAAATTGAATCATGATGCGGTCGAACCAGCGATAGCGCGGATAACGCAATGCGCCGGCAAACACCGCGCACTGTTTTGGCTGCCACGGCGAGGCCAGCAGAAACTTGCGGGTATAAGCGTTGGTTTGCGGCGAGCGCTTTTCCGGTTTGCGCGCCGTCAGGTTCACGGCAAAGAACGCGCTCGGCATTCGATTCAGCTGCTCGGCATGACGTTTGACGAATTTATCCAACACCGGGTTAAAGTGCCCGTAACGGATAGAAGCACCGATCATCACCAGCTGATACTGATTAAGGTCGACCTGTTCCGCCTGCAGCAGATCGATCACCTCACAGCGCAGCGTATCCTGCAATTTGCTTGCTATATAAGAAGCGATAGCACGTGTTTGCCCGTCACGGCTCGAATAAAGTATCAATGCCTTCATGGCGTACTCCTTATATCAGGCTCACTCACGCCAGAAGGTTGGCGTGAACAGCACCAGCAATGTAAACACTTCCAGGCGCCCGAACAGCATCGTCACCACTAGGATCCACTTGGCCGCCGCCGGCATCGTGGTGAAGTTATCCGCCACTACGCCCAGGCCGGGGCCGAGGTTATTCAGCGTTGCCGTCACTGCGGCAAACGCGGAGAAATCATCAACGCCGGTAGCAATGATCGCCAGCATGCTGACGATAAACACCAGCGCATAGGCGGAGAAAAATCCCCACACCGCCTCCAGAATGCGTTCCGGCAGCGCGCGGTTGCCCAATTTGATGGTATAGACCGCGTTAGGGTGCACCAGCCTTTTCAACTCGCGCGAGCCCTGCAGGTACAACAGCAGAATACGAATCACCTTCAGGCCGCCGCCGGTCGAGCCGGCGCAGCCGCCGATGAATGCCGAACACAACAACAGCATCGGCAGGAACAGCGGCCACTTGGCGATGCTGTCGGTCGTAAAACCGGCCGTGGTCGCCATCGATACCACCTGGAAGAACGCCTGATTGAGCGTTTCCATACCGCTCTTATAGACGCCATGTCCCCAGAGCACCAACGTGCACACCACCACCAGCGTCAGCTGGACGAAGATGAACATGCGGAATTCAGGATCGCGCCCATATACCTTCAGACTGCGGCCGCTGAGCAAAGCGAAGTGCAGGCCGTAGTTACAGCCGGAAATCAGCAGGAACACGGCGATGATGGTGTTGATGGTCGGACTGGCGTAATAACCGATACTGGCGTCGTGGGTAGAAAAGCCGCCGATGGCGATGGTCGAGAAACTGTGGCCGATGGCATCGAACACCGACATTCCTGCTCCCCAGAGCGCCAGCGCACAGGCTACGGTCAGCAACACATAGATTAGCCACAGGGTTTTGGCTGTTTCGGCGATGCGCGGGCGCATCTTGTTATCTTTCAGCGGCCCGGGCATTTCCGCCCGATACAGCTGCATGCCGCCGACGCCGAGTATCGGCAGTATCGCCACCGCCAACACGATGATCCCCATGCCGCCCATCCATTGCAGCATTTGGCGATAGAACAGAATGGCCTTCGGCAGCGAATCCAGTCCCACCAGCGTCGTCGCACCGGTGGTCGTCAGCCCCGAGAAGGATTCAAAGAAGGCGTCGGTCAGCGACAAGTTGGGCCGTTCAGAAAACAGGAACGGCAATGCCCCCACGCTGCCCAGCACGGTCCAGAACAGCACGACGATCAGGAAGCCTTCGCGGGGTTTCAGTTCGTGTTTCTGTTTGCGGTTCGGCCACCACAGCATCAGACCGATGGTCAGCGCCACGAAGAAGGTTTGGCTGAACGCGCGCCCCGCCCCATCGCGGTAAATCAATGCCACCAGGCCGGGAATAAACATCGTCCCGGAGAACAGGATGACCAGCAGACCAACGATACGGGTTATGGCGCGAAAATGCATTTCAGCACGATCCTTAGCAATTCAATTGGGAGGAATTATTGCGAAATGGGGGTTAATTGCAAATTACCGCGACTAAGATCACGCAATTTATTCCCAAACAGCTCGACCTCGGTGGCCGGCAACGCCAGATGCAGCACGACGGCGGCGCCGTATTCGCCCTGCAGGATCCGACCTGCGGTTTGCTGCAGCAAGTTCTCCACCAACGCCAACTGCGCATAGTCGCACTGCAAGATATATTCGGCTTCCGGCACCTTTTGAGCCAACGCCAGCTGCTTCAACGCCTGTTGAACACCGTTGCCATAGGCTTTCACCAATCCGCCGGTGCCCAGCTTGACACCGCCGTAGTAACGAACGACCACGGCGGTCACTTCCCCGATGCCGCTGCCCATGAGCTGCGCGAGGATCGGTTTGCCGGCGGTACCCGACGGCTCTCCGTCGTCGGAGAATCCCAACTGCTGCGAGTCATCGGGGCTGCCGGCGACGAAGGCCCAACAATGGTGCCTCGCCGCCGGGTGCTCATCCCGCACCTGCTGAATAAACGTCTTTGCCGCTTCTACCCCGCTGGTCGGCGCCAGCAGGGTGATAAAACGGCTCTTCTTTATTTCTTCGGTAAAGCAGGTTGCTTCCGCCGGTATCGGATACGGCCGCATCAGGCCAGGTTCAGATCGCGCGTCATGTTCTCGATGCGCTTTTCGTGGATCACGATGTTGTCTTCGATGCGGATGCCGCCATACGGCTTCAGCGCATCGATGCGATCCCAGGCGAAGTGCTGCTTGAACTCACCGCTGCGCCACGGCGCCAACAGAGACTCGATGAAGTACAGACCCGGCTCGATGGTCAACACCATGCCCGGTTGCAACACGCGGGTGCAACGCAGGAACGGATACTTGGCCGGCGCCGCCAGATGGGTGCCTTGCTCGTCCTGCATAAAGCCGGCGGCGTCGTGCACCTGCAGGCCCAGCGGGTGGCCCAGCCCGTGCGGCAGGAACGGCGTAGTGATGCCCGTTTCAACCATCGTCTCTTCGCTGAGGCCGTTCACCAGCTTGTGATTCTTGAGCAGCTTGGCGATGCGCTGGTGCATCTGCACATGGTAGTCGGTATAGCGCACGCCGGTTTTGATGGTGTCGATCAGCGCCAGCTGTTCACCGTTGAGATCTTTCACCAGATGGGCGAATTCGCTGCCGCTTTGCGCCGCGTAGGTGCGGGTCAGATCGGCAGCGTAGCCGTTGTATTCCGCGCCGGCGTCGATCAGGAAACTCAGGGATTCGGCCGGCGGCTGATGATCGAGCTTGGTGTAGTGCAGTACCGAAGCGTGTTCGTTCAGCGCCACGATGTTGTCGTAAGGCACGTCGGTATCGCGGTGGCCTGTCGCCGTGAGGTAGGCCAGATTGATGTCGAACTCGCTCATGCCGGAGAGGAAGGCTTCATGCGCCGCACGATGGCCGGTTACCGCCGTCTTCTGCGCTTCGCGCATGCAGGCCAGCTCATAGCCGGTTTTGATCGAACGGTGGAAATCCAGGTAGTTCAACACCGCTTTCGGGTTGATGTTCTCCGAAGGGATGCCGAGATCGCGGGCACGCTGTTGCGCATAACCGATATAGCCCACGCGCTCGCGCTGCGGCGGAAGCTGCTGGGCGATAGCGTCGGCGTTGGCCAGCGGCATCAATTCAAGGGATTTGGTCCAGAAACTGTCCGGCAGCGGCTCTACACTGTGCCAGTAGTCAACTGGGGAGTAGAACCACAGCTTCGGCTTGTTGACGCCATCAATCCACAACCAGCAGTTCGGCACCGACGTCACCGGCACCCAGGCTTTGAAATGCGCGTTCACTTTGAACGGATAGCTATGGTCGTCCAAAAATACCTTTTGCAGTTCACCGGAGTGAATCAGCAGCGCATCCAACTTGTTGCGCTCCAGCACTTCGCGCGCGCGTTTTTGCAGCTCTGCCAGGTGGTCGTTATACAAAGAAGCCAGCGTTTCCATCACATTACCCTTATGCCTTAGCACGAAAGAAGTCATCTTAACACAGCGCTCCGGCGCACCAACCTCATCGCGTTGGGCATGCGGAGCAGCTCGCAATTCCCGGCAAATGCCGTTACATCCGCAGTTTAACCTTAGCCAGCCGAGTGCCATCTTCAGCCCCGCATCTTCGTCGCCATGACGCCAGCCGCCTTATTCATGCCTAACCTCGCCTGAATGATAAATCGCCGCTGGCAAGTGTATGAAGGCCGACAACCGCCAGCAAATGCCGATAGCACATAAAATATAACTTCGTTTTAAATCAAAACGCTAACTTGGTGAGATGTGATCCGACCAGCAAATATGCAATCTCTCATTTGCATATTTTTAACATAAAAACCACACTCCTCATCATCTGGTCATACCAGATCATACGCTGATTCAGGAGATAGACATGCTCTACCAAGGCGAAACATTACAACTGCACTGGCTCGATAACGGCATCGCCGAGCTGGTGTTCAACGCACCGGGCTCGGTCAACAAGCTGGACACCCGCACCGTAGCCAGCCTGGGCGAAGCGCTCACCGTGCTGGAAAACCAGCCTGAGCTGAAAGGGCTGCTGCTGCGTTCCTCCAAAGCCGCGTTTATCGTCGGCGCCGATATCACCGAATTCCTTTCTCTGTTCGCCGCACCGGCTGAAAAGCTGCAAGAGTGGCTGGTGTTCGCCAACAACGTCTTTAACCGGCTGGAAGATTTACCGGTGCCGACCATTTCGGCCATTAACGGCTATGCGCTCGGCGGCGGTTGTGAATGCATTCTGGCGACCGATTTCCGCGTCGCCTCACCGGACGCGCGCATCGGCCTGCCGGAAACCAAATTGGGTATCATGCCGGGCTTCGGCGGTTCCGTCCGCCTGCCGCGCCTGCTGGGTAACGACAGCGCGCTGGAAATCATCGCCGCCGGCAAAGACGTCAGCGCCAAAGACGCGTTGAAAGTCGGCCTGGTGGATGCGGTGGTGGCACCGGAAAAACTGGCCGAAGCGGCGCTGAAAATGCTGCAACAGGCGATCGACGGCAAGCTGGACTGGCGCGCCGCGCGTCAACCTAAGCTGGAGCCGCTGAAGCTCAGCCCGATTGAAGCGGCGATGAGCTTCACCACCGCTAAAGGCATGGTGCTGCAGACCGCCGGTAAACATTACCCGGCGCCGATGACCGCGGTGAAAACCATTGAAGCCGCCGCCAAGCTGGGCCGTGATGAAGCGCTGAAACTGGAAACCGCCAGCTTCGTGCCGTTGGCGCGTTCCAACGAAGCGCGCGCGCTGGTCGGCATCTTCCTCAACGATCAGTTCGTGAAGAGCCAGGCGAAAAAGCTGGCCAAGAATGTGGATGCGCCGAAACAGGCGGCGGTGCTGGGCGCCGGCATCATGGGCGGCGGCATCGCTTACCAATCGGCGCTGAAAGGCGTGCCGGTGATCATGAAAGACATCAGCGACAAGTCGCTGACGCTGGGCATGAACGAAGCGGCCAAGCTGCTCAATAAGCAACTGGAGCGCGGCAAGCTGGATGGCTTGAAAATGGCGCAGGTGCTCTCGACCATTCAGCCGACGCTGGACTACGCCGGCATCGAGCGCGCGCAGGTGATCGTTGAAGCGGTCGTCGAGAATCCGAAGGTCAAAGCCGCCGTGCTGTCGGAAGTGGAAACCCTGATCGGTGAGGACACCGTGCTGGCGTCGAACACCTCGACCATTCCGATTAATCACCTGGCAAAATCGCTGAAGCGCCCGCAAAACTTCTGCGGCATGCACTTCTTTAACCCGGTACACCGCATGCCGCTGGTTGAAATCATCCGCGGCGAACAGACCAGCGACGACACCATCGCCAAGGTGGTGGCCTACGCCAGCCGCATGGGCAAAACGCCGATCGTGGTGAACGACTGCCCGGGCTTCTTCGTCAACCGCGTGCTGTTCCCGTATTTCGCCGGCTTCAGCCTGCTGCTGCGCGATGGCGCCGACTTCCGTCAGATCGATAAAGTGATGGAAAAACAGTTCGGCTGGCCGATGGGCCCGGCCTACCTGCTCGACGTCGTGGGCATCGACACCGCGCACCACGCGCAGGCGGTAATGGCCGCCGGCTTCCCGGATCGCATGAGCAAAGACTACCGCGACGCTATTGACGTGATGTTCGACAACCAGCGCTTCGGTCAGAAAAATCAGCAGGGCTTCTACCGCTATAGCCAGGACAGCAAAGGCAAGCCGCGCAAGGACAACGACGAGCAGACCGATGCGCTGCTGGCCGAAGTGAGCCAACCGCGCCAGACCATCAGCGACGAAGAAATCATCGCGCGCATGATGATCCCGATGATCAACGAAGTGGTTCGCTGCCTGGAAGAGAAGATCGTCGCCAGCCCGGCGGAAGCCGATATGGCGTTGGTCTACGGCATTGGCTTCCCTCCGTTCCACGGCGGCGCGTTCCGCTACCTGGATACGCTCGGCACCGCCAACTACGTTGAGCTGGCCCAGCGTTACGCACACCTCGGCGCCCTGTATCAGGTGCCGGCCGGTCTGCGCGCCAAGGCCGAACGCAATGAAAGCTACTACCCGGTGGCGACACCGCTGTCCGACGTCGCTACCCGCCAACCGGCATGAGGTCATAAAGATGGAAAACGTAGTTATTGTTGATGCCGTACGCACGCCGATGGGCCGCTCCAAGGGCGGCGCCTTCCGCCAGGTGCGCGCCGAAGATCTCTCCGCTCACCTGATGCGTGAAGTGCTGAGCCGCAACCCGGCGCTGGACGCCGCCGAGATCGATGATATTTACTGGGGCTGCGTGCAGCAGACGCTGGAACAAGGCTTCAACATCGCCCGCAACGCCGCGTTGCTGGCCGAGATCCCGCACCGCGTGCCGGCGGTGACCGTCAACCGCCTGTGCGGCTCTTCGATGCAGGCGCTGCACGACGCGGCGCGCGCCATCATGGTCGGCGACGCGCACGTCAGCCTGATCGGCGGCGTGGAACACATGGGCCATGTGCCGATGAACCACGGCGTGGATTTCCATCCGGGGCTGAGCCGCAGCGTGGCCAAAGCCGCTGGGATGATGGGGCTGACCGCCGAAATGCTGGCCAAGATGCACAACATCAGCCGCCAGATGCAGGATGAGTTTGCCGCCCGCTCCCACCAGCGCGCGCATGCGGCGACGCTGGCCGGTTACTTTAAAAACGAGATCATACCGACCAACGGCCATGATGCCGACGGCGTGCTGACCCGTTACGATTTCGATGAAGTCATTCGCCCGGAAACCACCGTCGAAAGCCTGTCGGCCCTGCGTCCGGCGTTCGATCCGGTCAACGGCACCGTCACCGCCGGCAGTTCTTCCGCCCTGTCGGACGGCGCTTCCGCCATGCTGCTGATGAGCGAATCGCGCGCCAAAGCGCTCGGTTTGAAGGCCCGCGCCCGCATCCGCTCGATGGCGGTCGTCGGCTGCGATCCTTCCATCATGGGTTACGGCCCGGTGCCGGCCAGCAAGCTGGCGCTGAAACGCGCCGGTCTGAGCGTGCAGGACATCGATCTGTTCGAGCTGAACGAAGCGTTCGCCGCCCAGTCGCTGCCGTGCATCAAGGATCTGGGGCTGATGGACAGCATCGACGACAAGATCAACCTGAACGGCGGCGCCATCGCGCTCGGCCACCCGCTGGGGTGTTCAGGCTCCCGCATCTCGACCACCCTGTTGAACAACATGGAACGTCGCGACGCGCAGTTCGGCCTGGCGACCATGTGCATCGGCCTGGGCCAGGGCATCGCCACCGTCTTTGAACGCGTTTAGCTGTGTCTATCTTGGGATGACCGCGTCACCACTTCAAATCGCGGCATCCCGCCAAGTTTAGTTGCCGTTCTTCCCGCCTGTCAGGGGCGGGTTTTTTATGCCTGACGTTTGCCGGCGCCCAAATAAAAACGGGGCGACCCTCGGCCACCCCGTTCACTGCGCATCGCATCGGTCAGATAAACGAAAACGCGTCGCCGAACATATGCGCTTCCAGCGCGCCGCGCTCGGCGCAGAAACGCTCACGGGCGATTTTCGCCATCTCGAAACGCCCGGCGATATAGATGTCGTGCTCCGCCAGCGTGCCGAAATCCTGCAGCACCGCGCTGAGCACGGTGCCGCTGCGGCCGCGCCATTCGGCTTCCGGCTGCTCGACCACCGGGATCACCTTCAGATTCGGATGCTGCAACGACAGCGCTTCCAGCTCGCTCAGATCGTACAGGTGCTTCAGCTCACGCCCGCCCCAGTAGATAGAAATATCGCGATCGGGCTGTTGCTCCAACGCGGTCAACAGGATTGAACGCGCATAAGAGAAACCGGTGCCGCCGGCGATCAGCACCAGCGGACGGCTGCCCTCTTCCCGCAGCCAGGCGTCGCCGTGCGGCACGTCGACGGTGATCGCCTGCTCTTTCAGAATGCGATCCATCACCGCCATGGCGTACAGATTCAGCTCCGAAGCGCCGATGTGCAGCTCGATGTAATCTTGCTGCGTCGGGGTTGATGCCAGCGAGAACGGGCGCTTGTCGCGCTCGTCCATCACCACCATCAGATATTGCCCTGCCTTGAAAGAAAACGGCTGCTCAGGCACCAGACGTACCCGATAAACCGTATCGGTAATGGCCTCTACCGAGGTCACTTTACAGCTCAATATTGTCATGCGTTCCCTCTGTCGGGTCATCAATGCAAAGCTGAGAACAGGGCCTGACGCTACAGCGTCGGTTCCCTGTCACTGAAGATTGCGAGCTCATCCCAGATTTCGTCGACGCGCGCACGTACCTTTTCATCCATCTGAATCGGACGGCCCCATTCGCGATCGGTTTCACCCGGCCATTTATTGGTGGCGTCCAGCCCCATCTTCGAACCCAGGCCGGAAACCGGTGAGGCGAAGTCCAGATAGTCGATCGGCGTATTCTCCACCAGAACGGTATCCCTTGCCGGATCCATTCGTGTGGTGATCGCCCAAATCACGTCGTTCCAGTCGCGCGCATTGACGTCGTCATCGCAGACGATAACAAATTTGGTGTACATAAACTGCCGCAGGAACGACCAGACACCCATCATCACGCGTTTAGCGTGGCCGGCGTACTGTTTCTTCATGGTCACTACCGCCAGGCGGTACGAGCACCCTTCCGGCGGCAGATAGAAATCGACGATTTCCGGGAACTGCTTTTGCAGAATCGGCACGAACACTTCATTCAGCGCCACGCCCAGGATCGCCGGCTCATCCGGCGGCCGGCCGGTGTAGGTCGAGTGGTAGATCGCGTTGCGGCGCTGGGTGATGTGGGTGACGGTGAACACCGGGAACTGGTCGATTTCATTGTAGTAACCGGTGTGGTCGCCGTAGGGGCCTTCCGGCGCCATTTCACCCGGCTCGATATAGCCTTCCAGCACGATTTCAGCGCTGGCGGGCACTTCCAGATCGTTGGAAAGGCACTTGACCACTTCGGTTTTATTGCCGCGCAGCAGCCCGGCAAAAGCGTATTCAGACAGGGTATCCGGCACCGGCGTCACCGCGCCGAGGATGGTGGCGGGATCGGCGCCCAGCGCCACCGCAACCGGGAAACGCTCGCCGGGGTGCGCCTGGCACCACTCCTGATAATCCAGCGCGCCGCCGCGATGCGACAGCCAGCGCATGATCACTTTATTCTTGCCCAGCACCTGCTGGCGATAGATGCCGAGATTTTGCCGTTCCTTATGCGGGCCGCGGGTCACCGTCAGCCCCCAGGTGATCAGCGGCGCGGCGTCTTCCGGCCAGCAGTGCATCACCGGAATACGGCCCAGATCGACGTCCTCGCCCTGCCATACCTGCTCCTGACAAGGCGCGGATCCCAGCACCTTGGTCGGCATGTTCAGCACCTGCTTGAACTTCGGCATTTTGTCGAACAGATCGCGGAAGCCTTTCGGCGGCTCCGGCTCTTTGAGGAACGCCAGCAGTTTGCCGACTTCGCGCAGCGCGCTGATGTCTTCCTGCCCCATGCCCATCGCTACGCGATTGGCGGTGCCGAACAGGTTGCACAGCACCGGCATGTCGTAGCCTTTCGGGTTTTCAAACAGCAATGCCGGGCCGCCCGCCCGCAGGGTGCGATCGGCAATCTCCGTCATTTCCAGGTAAGGATCGATCGGCTGGCTGATGCGTTTTAGTTCCCCTCTCTTCTCCAGCAACGAGAGGAAATCGCGTAAGTCACGGTATTTCATGCTGATCATTATAACGGCCAGTGGGGAGGGCATTATAAGCCCTCTTCACGGTTGTTGCTGCAATTTTGTTAACGCCGCCCGCCATCGGGTGGCCCTCAGCCGCAGTTGAACGGCACCAGCGCAGCCAGCGCACGCGTATCCTGATATTCGCGCGTCTCCTCGCCGTGGCGGAACACCTTGAAGCCCTGCCCGTTGGCGCTGAAGTAACGCAGCTCGTTGCCTTCAACGTGCAGCAGGCTGCCTTCACGCAGCGCCACCACCGATTCACTTGGGTTGATCGCGCAGAACTCCGCCAGGCGCTCGTCACGGGTTTCGCCCATGTGGCCGCTGATATGCGCGTCGATGTAATGCGGGTTGATTTGCACCGGGAACAGCCCCAGCGCCGGCAGCACTACGCTGCAGCGCACCGGCATATCATTGGTGGTGCGAATGCTCGGCGTGGCCACGTTGCAACCGGCGCTCCAGCCGACGTAAGGCACTTCACGCTCGCGCACCGCGCGCTGGATGGGCACGATCAAGCCTTGTTCGTGCAGCATTTGGTTCAGCAACCAGGTATTGCCGCCGCTGACCAAAATGCACTCTGCCTGCGCGATCGCCGCCGCCGGCGAAGCGGCGTGATGGATGCTGGTGACTTCGATGCCCAGCGTTTGCGCCAGCTCCTGCGCACGCTGGTCGTAGTCGTAACGGATCAGCGCATAAGGGATAAAGACGGCGGATTTGATGCCGAGACGCGCAATCATCGCCAGCAGTTGGCTTTTGGCATACCCCAGCAGCTCGGCTTCGCCAGACAGCTTGCCGTTGCTCAACAGAAACAGCTCCATTTATCTTCCCTCGGTCAAAAACGATGAATAGCGTCACAGCCGGTAGCGCAACGCCTTGCCATACTGTGACGGTAACAAATTTTTAGCCCTCTGTTATACCAGCGCCGTATCGATAAGTGTGTGACTCCTCGCTAATAGCCGCATATTCATAGAGATAGGTGATGTTACACGCTGAAACTTGCATCACTATGTATCCGGAAGCGCTTTTGATATGCTTACCGGCTGGCAGAAAGGCATGTGAAATTATGGAATCCTGGTATCTACTTTATTGCAAACGCGGTCAGCTGTTGCGGGCGCAGGAACATCTGGAACGGCAGCAGGTAAACTGCCTCAGCCCGATCATCACGCTGGAAAAGATCGTGCGCGGCAAGCGTATCGCGGTCAGCGAACCCCTGTTTCCCAACTATCTGTTTGTGGAGTTCGACCCGGAGCGCATTCACACCACCACCATCAGCGCCACCCGCGGCGTCAGCCACTTCGTGCGCTTCGGCGCGCTGCCGAGCGTCATCCCGAGTAAGGTGATCGATGAGCTGCGCACGCACGCCAGCGAAACCTATGTCGATCCGGAAACCCCGCAGCCGGGGGATACCGTCCTGATCGTCGACGGCGTGTTCGAAGGGCTGCAGGCGATCTACACCGAGCCGGACGGCGAGGCCCGCTCAATGCTGTTGCTCAACCTGATCAACAAACAGGTCAGCCAAAGCATCGACAACCGACAGTTCCAGAAGATGTAATGCAAAAGGCGCCCTCAGGCGCCTTTTTGTTGGCTCATTTCACGCTTAGCGACGCATCGCGTCGTCGTGCAGCCACTGGGCGACACGCTTGGCGAAGTAGGTCAGCACGCCGTCGGCGCCGGCGCGTTTGAAGCACATCAACGACTCCATCACCGCTGGCTGCTCCTGCAGCCAGCCGTTCTGAATCGCCGCCATATGCATGGCGTACTCACCGGACACCTGATAAGCGAAGGTTGGCACGCCGAAGGTATCCTTCACGCGGCGCACAACGTCGAGGTACGGCATGCCCGGTTTCACCATCACCATATCCGCGCCTTCCTGCAGATCCTGTGCAATCTCCTGCAGCGCTTCATCGCTGTTGGCCGGATCCATCTGATAGGTCTTCTTGTTGCCACCCTTCAGATTGCCGCTGGAACCCAGCGCATCGCGGAACGGGCCGTAGTAACAGGAAGCATACTTGGCGGAGTAGGCCATAATCTGGGTATTCACCAGACCCTGCAATTCCAGACGATCGCGGATCGCCCCGATGCGGCCGTCCATCATGTCGCTCGGCGCCACGATTTCCGCGCCCGCTTCGGCATGGGAAAGCGCCTGACGCACCAGGATGTCTTTGGTCACATCGTTAATCACATAACCCTGCTCATCGATTACCCCATCCTGCCCGTGCGTGGTGTAGGGATCGAGCGCTACGTCAGTCAGAATGCCCAGCTCAGGCACCGCGTCTTTCAGCGCGCGCACCGTGCGCTGCACCAGTCCTTCCGGGTTATAGGCTTCTTCCGCATGCAGCGATTTCAGACCTGGCTCAATCACCGGGAACAGGGAGATCACCGGCACGCCGAGTTTGGCGATGGTTTCCGCTTCCTTGACCAGCAGATCGATCGTCATGCGCGATACGCCCGGCATCGAGGCCACTTCTTCCTGACGGTTGCTGCCTTCCATGACAAACACCGGATAAATCAGGTCGTTGACCGTCAGTTGGTTCTCGGCCACCAGGCGGCGGCTGAAGTCATGACGGCGCACGCGGCGCATACGGCGACCAGGGAAGGTGCCCGGAAATGCATAGCTCATAGTTTTCTCCTAGCTCAAACCAGCCGGAATAGCCGGCGGGCGTTCTCATCGGTTTTTTGCCCCAGCCATTGCGGCTCTTCCTGTCGCCAGACGGCGACCTGATGCACGATATGGGGCAGGAAACAGGGTTCGTTGCGGCGAGATGCGGGTTTAGGCTGTAAATCCCGGGGCAACAGATAAGGGGCGTCAGTTTCCAGCAGCAGACGCTCGGCCGGGATCTGCGGCAACAGGGCGCGCAATTCCAGGCCGCGCCGCTCGTCGCAGACCCAACCGGTAATCCCGATCGACAGGCCCAGCGACAGGCAGCTAGTTAATTCTTCGGCGGTGCCGGTGAAGCAGTGCACCACGGCCGCGGGCAGTTTATCCAACCACGGCGTCAGTAGCTCGGCAAAACGTGCGTGTGCGTCGCGGCAATGAAGAAGCACCGGCAGCGCCAACTCCGCCGCCAGCGCCAGCTGCGCGGTGAACGCCGCTTCCTGCTGCGCGGGCGTCGAGAAATTGCGGTTGAAATCCAGGCCGCATTCGCCGATCGCCGCCACTTCAGGGCGCGCGGCCAACGCATAAATCTGCTCGGCGGTGTGTTCATCCCAGCCGCTGGCGTAGTGCGGATGCACGCCGGCGGTAGACCAACAGTAGCCCGCATGTTGCCGCGCCAATTCGGCGGCCTCGCGGCTCTCCGCCAGATCGGTGCCGGTAATCAACATCCCCGTCACGCCCGCGGCGCGGGCGCGTTCCACCACCGCCTGGCGATCTTTGGCGAATTGGCTGCTGGTGAGATTAACGCCGATATCAAACATGGTTTTTTCCAAAGCAAAAGCCGCCCAGTGGGCGGCTTAGCAATCAATGTGGATCATGAGGCTGGGGGTTCGTCACCCTCGTCTTCTTCTTCCGCTTGCGGACGACGCTTGCCGGTATAGAAGCGAGCGAAGAATACCCCCACTTCAAACAGCAGATACATCGGTATTGCCAACAGGGTTTGCGAGAACACGTCCGGCGGCGTCAACAGCATGCCGACCACAAACGCGCCGACCAACACATATGGCCGTTTCTTCTTCAGATCTTCCGGCGAGGTGACGCCGCTCCAGCACAGCAGAATGATGGCGACCGGCACTTCGAAGGCGACGCCGAACGCCATAAACAGCGCCATGACGAAATCGAGGTAGTTTTTAATGTCGGTCGCAATGGTCACCCCCATCGGCGCGGTCTTGGCAAAGAAGCCGAAGGCCAGCGGGAACACGATGAAGTAGGCGAAAGCCATGCCGAGGTAGAACAGCAGGCTGCTGGACACCAGCAGCGGCATCATCAGGCGGCGTTCATGCTTGTACAACGCCGGTGCGATGAATGCCCACACCTGATACAAAATCATCGGCGCGGAGACGAACACCGAGACGATCATGGTCAGCTTGATCGGCGTAAAGAACGGTGACGCCACGTCGGTGGCGATCATGCTCGCCCCGGCCGGCAGCTGCTTGAGCAGCGGTGCAGAAACCAGCTGGTAGATGTCGTTGGCGAAAAACACCAGCACCACGAACACCGCCAGCACGCAAATAATCGAGTTCAACAGCCGCTTGCGCAGCTCTATCAGATGACTGATAAGGGGTTGGGTATCTTCAACAGCCATGTATTAACGATCGCCACTAGGTTGGTGAGACGCTGGGGTTTTATCCGCAACAGGTTCGACAGGTGCCGGCGCGGTTTCCACCGGTGCTTTGGCCGGTTGCGCCGCCACGGGCGCAGCCGGGGATGCAGCCGCAACGGCCTCAGGCTCCGCTGCCGGTTTTGGCACGGCAGCGGGCGCGCTGGCGCGGGTTGCCGCTTCCGCCGGCGTCACGCCGTCGTGCAAGGCTTCCGGATCGATGGCCTGCGGGTTATGAATGGTGTTCGCCAGCTCTTCTGTCTCGCCCCGGTAGGTGCGTTTCAATGATTCCGCCGCGTCTTTCAGCTCATCCATCGATGCCTTCAGTTCCGGCGTCAGGTTCTGCAGGCCGGCCTGTTCGGCTTTTTTCAGGCTGTCCTGCAGCTCCTGCAGCTTCAGTTCCTGAGACAGTTCGTGCTGCACCGAGGCCGCCAGCGAGCGCAGCGCGCGGATCCAGCCCGACACCGTTCTGACCGCGACCGGCAACCGTTCCGGCCCCAGAACAATCAGGCCGATCACCAGCACCAGCAGCAGCTCACTAAACCCAATGTCAAACACGGTTTATACCTGCTCTTTGTTCTTCGACTCTTCCGGTTTCACTTCCGGCTGCTTATCGGTAATAGGCTTGGCCGCGAAGTCAGCGTCATCCAGGCTGCTTTTTTCAGCCGTGTTGGGGTTCGACGGCGTATCGTCGCCGATCGCCTTTTTGAAGCCCTTGATCGAGGCGCCGAGATCGGAGCCCAGCGTGCGCAGTTTTTTGGTGCCGAACAGCAGCACCACGATCACTGCGATGATCAACAATTGCGTAATACTAATACCGCCCATTTCAATTACCTCTAATTTTAAAGGGTCTTTTAAAGCCAGCCCGCATTATAGGCTCGGCCTTACCAGAGTAACGAATTAAATCAGGTGGTTCGCTTCCAGCCAATCACCCAGCATACGATGCCGGCGGCCATCATCCAGGCGGGAAACACCTCGATTTGCCCCAGCAGCAACAGCGTACCGCTTACTAACAGTGTAGCGCCAACGCCGAACAAATAACGTGACTGCCCCTGACGAACCCGCTGAGCCTGCATTTGGTTGGTCAGCTTATCAACGCTTTGTTGCAACAGTTTATGCTGCTGCAGGCTGTCGTAAAACAGCTCGGGCAGTTCGGGCAGCTTCTCCGCCCAGAACGGCGCTTTCTCTTTCAGCGCGCGCACCACGGCAGGAATGCCGACCTGATCGCGCAGCCAGCTCTCGAGGAACGGCTTGGCGGTAGTCCACAGATCCAGCTGCGGGTAGAGCTGGCGCCCCAGCCCTTCAACATACAGCAAGGTCTTCTGCAATAACACCAGCTGCGGCTGCACTTCCATATTGAAGCGGCGCGCAGTGTTGAACAGGTTCAGCAGCACGTTGCCGAAGGAAATTTCCGCCAGCGGCTTCTCGAAAATCGGCTCGCACACGGTGCGAATGGCGAATTCGAAGTCTTCCACGTTGGTGTCGCGCGGCACCCAACCGGAGTCGACGTGCAGTTCCGCCACCTTGCGGTAATCGCGGTTGAAGAAGGCGATGAAGTTTTCCGCCAGATAGCGCTTGTCATCCTTGTTCAGCGAGCCGACGATGCCGCAGTCGATGCCGATATAGCAAGGATCTTCAGGATGTTCGTAGCTGACGAAAATATTACCGGGATGCATGTCCGCATGGAAGAAGCTGTCGCGGAATACCTGGGTAAAGAACACCTGGACGCCGCGTTCCGCCAACAGTTTCATGTTGGTGCCCTGCCGTTCAAGCGTGGCGATGTCCGAGACCGGAATGCCGTAGATGCGTTCCATCACCAATACGCTTTCACGGCAGTAGTCGGAATAAACTTCCGGTACGTACAGCATTGGGCTGCCGTCGAAATTGCGGCGCAGCTGAATGGCGTTGGCCGCTTCGCGTAGCAGGTTCAATTCGTCCAGCAGGGTTTTCTCGTACTCGCGCACCACTTCACGCGGGCGCAGACGGCGGCCGTCCGGCAACAGCTTCGGCACCCAGCCGGCCAACCGGTACATCAGCCGCACGTCGGCCTTGATGATCGGCCCGATATCCGGCCGGATCACCTTCAGCACCACTTCCTGGCCGGTGGTTTTCAACCGCGCGGTATGCACCTGCGCGATCGAGGCAGAGGCCAGCGGCTGCTGGTCGAAATCGTCGAACCAGGTTTCCAGTGGGCCACCCATCGCCAGCTCGATATGTTTACGCGCCAGCGCGCCGTCGAAAGGCGCCACCCGATCCTGCAACAACGTCAGCTGATCGGCAATGTGCGGCGGAAACAGATCGCGGCGGGTCGACATCATCTGGCCGAACTTGATCCATACCGGCCCCAGCTCCTGCAGCGCCAGCCGCAGCCGTTCGCCCAGCGGCTTGTCCTTGTGCCGATTCGGCATCCAGAACAGCAGCCGGCGGCCAAAGCGCAGCGGCAGCGTCAAACGCATTTTAGGGATCAGTTCGTCCAGCCCATAGCTGAGAAAAACGCGGACGATAAAATACAAACGGCGCAGTTCGCCTGGGGTCATCGCTTGCCCTCCAACTTGTCCATGCGGGCAAACAGCGCTTCCGCGCTGCGGGCGAGAGCATCAACTTCTTCGTTGAACCACACCACTTCCAGTGGCCCCGGCGCCAGGCGCCACTCTTCCGTCAACGTCTCCGCCATGTCCTGCTGCCGGCGCATAAAGCCGGCTTTCAGCAGCGAGGCGCCTTTTCCCAGCGCCTGCGTAATACCCTGGGCGGCGATATCGCCGATGTAAGGCGCCAGCCACTCCGCCGGATCCCACTCCGCCAGATCGAGCAGGCCAACCAGCTGTTGCACCACCTGAATATCGCCTTCCACCGTCAATTCGCCGCTGCGCATCAGCACCGGCAACTGCTGGCGATCGCGCAGCTTCAGTAAGACGGGAATGCGGCTGCGCACCGTGCAATCGGCGCTGTCTTCGGACTGCCCCAGCACGTCCACGCGCAGTTCGCTGAACACCAGCACCAGCGGTGAAGCCAGCTCTTCCAGTTCGATGCGCAGCACCTTGCCCGCCAGGCGTTGGCGAGCGGCTTTCATGCTGCGATCGCGAAACAGCAGGTTATTCAGCGAGGTTTCCAGCGCAGCGGTCAGCAGAGGGGTAAACAGCATCGGCATCTCCCTCTCAGAACTTGAAGCCGCGATGCAGGGCGACAATCCCACCGGTCAGGTTGAAATAGGTGACGTTTTCAAAACCGGCGTTGCCCATCATGCCCTTCAGGGTTTCCTGATCGGGGTGCATGCGGATCGATTCCGCCAGGTAGCGGTAGCTGTCCGGATCTTTCACCACCAGCTCGCCGATCTTCGGCAGCACGTGGAAGGAGTAGGCATCGTAAGCCTTGCTCAGCGGCGCCAGCAGCGGCTTGGAGAACTCCAGCACCAGCAGGCGGCCGCCCGGCTTGAGCACGCGGAACATCGAGCGCAGCGCTTTGTCTTTGTCGGTGACATTGCGCAGGCCGAAGGAGATGGTGATGCAATCGAAGTAATTGTCCGGGAACGGCAGCGCTTCGGCGTTGGCCTGCACGTAATTGATGTTGCCGACGATGCCGCGATCGCGCAGCTTCTCGCGCCCCATCTTCAGCATCGAATCGTTGATGTCCGCCAGCACCACCTGCCCCTGCTCGCCGACCATGCGGGAGAACTTGGCGGCCAGGTCGCCGGTACCGCCGGCCAGATCCAGCACGCGCTGCCCGCGGCGCACGCCGCTGCAGTCAATGGTGAAACGCTTCCAGATACGGTGGATGCCGAACGACATCAGGTCGTTCATCACGTCATACTTTGCCGCTACCGAATGAAAAACGTCTGCCACCATGGCCTGTTTTTCGTCTCTAGCGACGGTGCGAAAACCGAAATCGGTGGTTTCCTGCGGTTGATCTGCCATTGTCCTGCCTGCTATTCAGTCAATTTTGTGTGGATGAGTGTACCAGAAGCTCGGAGAATACCCCACCTCGCCACGGCCTCAGCCGTGCGAAACGAAGCCCGGTTCTCCGGCGGTATCGTCATCGTCTTTCGTCTGCGGCAGCGCGGCGACATCGTCGTCGTTCGCCTCTTCCGCTTCATCGTGTTGCGCGCCGGCTTGCTGCGCCAGCAGCGGGTTTATCGGCCGTTTGACCTCAACCCCCAGCGCGCGGAAACCTTCAATTTGGCCGATAAGATTACCACGGCCTTCGCTCAGTTTGTTCATCGCCTGACGATAACTGCCCTGCGCCTTATCCAGGCTCTGCCCCAGCGCGGACATATCGTCCACGAACAGCCGCATCTTGTCATACAGTTTCGCCGCGCGATCGGCGATGCGCTGCGCGTTCTGGCTTTGATGCTCATAGCGCCACAGGTTGGTGATGGTGCGCAGCGCCACCAGCAACGTGGTCGGGCTGACCAGCATGATGTTGTGCTTGAGCGCTTCGCTGATCAGCTCCGGTTCGCGATCGATAGCCAGCAGGAAGGCGGGCTCGACCGGAATGAACATCAGCACATAGTCCAACGAGCGCAGCCCCGGCAGCTGCTGATAGTCCTTGCGGCCCAGCATGCGAATGTGGCCGCGCAGCGAGGCGATATGTTCGCTCAGCGCCGCTTCGCGCTCCACCTCGTCTTCACCGTTGAAATAGCGCTCGTAGGCGATCAGCGACATCTTGGCGTCGATCACCACGTCCTTGCCCTGCGGCAGGCGCACGATCACATCGGGCTGCATGCGGCTCTGGTGATCCACCCGCACGTTGACCTGCGTTTCATACTCGTGCCCTTCGCGCAGGCCGGAAGCCTCCAGCACCCGGCTCAGCACCACCTCGCCCCAGTTGCCCTGCGTCTTGTTGTCGCCTTTGAGCGCCTTGGTGAGGTTGATGGCTTCGCGCGCCATCTGCGCGTTCAACTGCTGCAGATTGCGTATCTCGTGCGTCAGCGTGTGGCGCTCCCGCGCCTCCTGGCCAAAACTGTCCTGCACCTGCCGGCGGAAACCGTCCAGCTGTTCACGCAGCGGCAGCAGCAACCGATCCAAGCTTTGCTTATTTTGCTCGTCCACCTTGCGGCCGCTGTGTTCAAAAATGCGGTTGGCGAGGTTTTCAAACTGGGTGGTGAGGCGCTGTTCGCTGTTGATAAGCAGGCGCTGCTTCTCTTCCGCCGCCATGCGCGTCTCTTCCAGACGGATGGTGACTTCGCGCAGCTCGGCCTCCTGCGCGCTGTTGACCTCGCGCTGGGCGCGCAGCTCCTGATTAAGCAGTTCACATTCGTTGCGCCAATGGTTGAGCTGTTGCAGCTTTTCATGCCCGGCCGCCAACTGGCTGTGCAGGTTGCGTAGCTCCAGCTCGCTCTGCCGCAGCTGCTGCTCGTGGCGCTGCAGAGCCTCCTGCCGCGCCGCCGTTTCCTGCTGCGCCTGCTGCAACGCTTGCTCCAGCAACCGCAGTTCGGTTTCATGTTGCGCATTCGCCTGCTGCACCCGCAGACTGGCGATCAGCCACCCCAACAGCATGCCGATCGCTACGCCGCCAATCCCATAAATCAGACTGGTATCCACCCTGCCTCCTGTTGCACCTTGCCGTTCCGGCGTTTCGCACGCCCATTGCCCGTCACGTTAAGGGGAGCCTGTATGGATGTCCAGCCTGATTTTGCCCGCCGCGCACAATATTGCGCGGCGCTGCGCAATTTAGCGAGAAATCAGCCCAGCCACTGGCTGAGCCACTTGATGCCGAATGCCCCCGGCGCCAGAATGCCGAACGCCCAGATCATCGCCGACGTGACGTTGGCTAACTGGAAATAACGCTGCGGCATGCCGCAAATGCCGCCCACCAGCGGCACCACGGCGCGCAGCGGGCCGAAAAAGCGGCCGATGAAGATGCCCAGCACGCCCCAGCGTTCAAAGAACGCGTGGCCGCGCGCCAGCAGCTGCGGATTGCGCGACAGCGGCCACATATGCGCCACCCGGTCCTGATAGTGATAGCCGATCCAGTAAGAGAGCCAGTCGCCGAAAAACGCCCCGACGGCGGCAGCGGCCCAAATCGGCCAAAAGGCGATGCCGCTTTCGCCGATCAGCGCGCCCAGCGCCAGCAGGATCACCGTGGCCGGCAGCAGCAGCGACAAAAACGCCAGCGACTCGCCGAACGCCAGGAAAAAGATGATGGGAATGGCCCAGCCTTCGTGCTGACGCACGACGTCGCTGACCCAGTTGATAACGTCATTGAGGCTCAATGCGGGGCTCCTGATACGCGATAATTCGCCGCCTAGGATAGGCCGGGGCGAGTTAAACCCCGGCTAAACGCGCGGCGATTTACTCGAGGTAGAACGCCTGCAGCGCTTCGCGCCGGGCTGCGCCCAGGCCGTATTCCGCTTCCAGCCAGCGGTCGGTGGAACCGTATTGCTGACGGATGCAGCCCAACGCCGTCATCAGGAACTCCTCGCGCGCGCTGAGCACGTAGGCGAATTGCTCCAGCGCCGCCGCATTCAGCTTGATAGACAGCTGATCCAGCATCTGCTCGCGGAAAGTGGCCAGCGTGGTTTCGGTCAGCAGATAGTCTTCCAGCACCGTCGCTTCGTCGGCCCCCAGCGCAAACAGCACCAGTGCCGAACCGACCCCGGTGCGATCCTTGCCGACCGCGCAGTGCTGCACGATGGCGCCGCCGCCAGGATTGCTCAACAGCTGCGCCAGCCGCTGATAGGCCGCATTGCCGAACGGCAGGCGGCGATACAGCTCCAGCATGAACGCGCGGGCGTCGAAGGCGGCCAGCGTCTCGTTGGTGAGCTTTTCCAGGTTGGCGTTGACTTCGCTGCTCAGCGGGTTCGCCGGCACGTGGTGATAATCGGCGCCATTCCACAGAACATCCGGCTTGGCCTGCACCTCGTCGGCATCGCGGTAGTCCAGCACCGAGCGCACCGGCACACCGGCGAGAAAGGTGCAGTCGTTTTCCGTCAGCCGCTCGAGGGAGCCGGAGCGGAACAGCAGGCCGCGCTTGATGCGGCGCCCGTCAGCCACGCCGTTGCCGCCGAAGTCGCGGAAATTGATGCCGCCGTCGAGCGGCGCGAGCGAAGGATGAAGCAGGATCTGGGCGGTCATAAACGTCCTCGTTGTTTTTGTTATGACAACGCGCGGCAGCCATCGGCGCAGCGCTGAGGAGTATCACCGTAACAGATTCGCCGCGAATGGAAAAACGGGCCGCGTCAGCGGCCCGCTGGGGGAAAGGCGATTACAGCAGGCGGCGGGCGGCGTCCACCACGATCTGCACCGCTTTGCTTTCGGTGTTTTTCATGGTCTCGGCGTTCGGGATCTCTTGCTGGGTGCGGTTGACGATCACCCCAGCCACCATGCCGGCACGCAGGCCTTGGCTGGCGCACATAGTCAACAGCGTGGCGGATTCCATTTCATAGTTCATCACGCCCATCGCCTGCCACTCTTCCATCGAGCCTTTGAAGCGGCTGACCACGCGGCCGGAGTAAGTGTCGTAACGCTCCTGGCCCGGATAGAAGGTATCGGAGGAGGCGGTCACGCCGATGTGCGTGGTAGCGCCGCTGGCCTTGGCCGCTTCCACCAGCGCGGTGGTGCAGGCGAAGTCAGCGACTGCCGGGAACTCCATCGGCGCAAAGTGCAGGCTGGCGCCGTCGAGGCGTACCGCCGCCGTGGTGACCAGCACGTCACCGACGTTGATGTTCGCCTGAATGGCGCCGGTGGTGCCGATGCGCAGGAAAGTGCGAATGCCCAGCTGCGCCAGCTCTTCCACCGCAATAGAGGTAGACGGGCCGCCGATACCGGTAGAGCAGACGATCACCGCCTTGCCGTCCAGCTCCGCGCGCCAGGTAGTGAATTCACGATGGGAGGCCAGATGCACCGGATTTTCCATCAGCTTGGCAATCTTCTCTACGCGCTGCGGATCGCCCGGCACGATGGCAAGCTGGGCCCCTTGTAAATCGTTCTTGGTGAGGCCGAGATGAAAAACGTCAGACTGAGACATACGAGACTCCTCATGGATCATGTTTATTGGGAGGAACAAAAAAGCACTCTACTGAAAATCGCCGCTTAATTTCGTGACGATAGTCACTATGAAAAGAGAAACAAATTACATGCTACATATTTTTTGTGATTTTTATCACAAAAAAGCACTGTAACGCCCCCAGAGCGCACCGCTATACCTCAGTCTAGCCGACAAATCTTGCCGCCCTCTGCCCGTTGGTTGCCGGCTGAAACTATTTAGCTGATCAATCCCAAATAACCCCATCTTATCGGTTGCTTAGGGACAAAAAAGCCCTCTAACGCACCTTATGGCACTTACGCGGGGCAAAACGCGTAATAACATGATAAAAAGCGCTTAAAAATGCCGCAAAGCCAGATAATTAGCCGTTTTTTATCAACTTGTCCGAAAGTGCGCCACGCAGCGCCAATAATGGGTAATCTTTCCTATAGTTAATCTCAGCGCTTTTTTCTATTGCACGGAGACCGCAATGAAAACCGAACATGTGATGACATTAGAACAGGCTCAGGGGGGATTCGCCCCGGCCGCCGCGCCGTTGGCCGCCTCCGCGATTATCACCGACGAACAGGGCATTCACGCCGGGCAAACGACCATTCCTTCTCAGGGCGACGCGCTGCCGGCCTACGTCGCCAAACCCGCCGACCAGAGCGGCCCTTTCCCCATCGTGCTGGTGGTGCAGGAAATCTTCGGCGTCCATGAACATATTCAGGATCTGTGCCGCCGCCTGGCCAAGCAGGGCTATCTGGCGATCGCGCCCGAGCTCTATTTCCGCCAGGGCGACGCCAACGACTACACCGATATCGGCGAGCTGTTCCAGCAGTTGGTCACCAAGGTGCCGGATCGTCAGGTGCTGTCGGATCTGGATCACGCCGCACACTGGGCTATCCGCCACGGCGGCGACGCCGGCAAGCTGGCGATCACCGGTTTTTGCTGGGGTGGCCGCATCACCTGGCTGTACGCGGCGCATAACCCGCAGTTGAAGGCGGCGGTCGCCTGGTACGGCAAACTGGTCGGCGAGAAAACGCTGAATTCACCGAAGCAGCCGGTCGACGTCGCCACCCACCTGTCGGCGCCGGTGCTGGGGCTGTATGGCGGGCAGGACAGCGGCATCCCGCTGGAGACGGTGGAAACCATGCGTCAGGCGATCCGCGCCGCCAACGCCGAGGCCGAAATTGTGGTGTATCCCGAAGTCGGGCATGCGTTCAACGCCGACTATCGCCCCAGCTACAACGCCGAAGCGGCGCAAGACGGCTGGCAACGCATGCTGGCATGGTTCGCCCAGCACGGCGTCAAATAATTTCCCGCGCATAAAAAAGGGCGCCGAAGCGCCCAATCATCACACCAGTAAATCTATAAGCGGCGGTTTATCCGCCGCACGGCATCACGCGTGCTCGCGCAGGCGCTGTGCCGCCAATACCATGTTGGCCAGCGACTGTCGGGTTTCCGGCCAGCCGCGGGTTTTCAGGCCGCAATCCGGGTTAACCCACAGGCGTTCCGCCGGGATGTTCTGCGCCGCTTTACGCAGCAGCGCTTCAATCCATTCCACGCTCGGCACGTTCGGCGAGTGGATATCGTAGACGCCCGGCCCGATTTCGTTCGGGTATTCGAACTCTTTGAAGGCTTCCAGCAGATCCATATCGGAACGCGAGGTCTCGATGGTGATCACGTCGGCGTCCAGCGCGGCGATGGAGTCCATGATGTCGTTGAACTCGCAGTAACACATGTGGGTGTGGATCTGGGTGTCGTCCCGCGCCACGGCGGCGTTCAGCTTGAAGGCGTCCACCGCCCAGTTCAGGTACGCCGCCCAGTCGGATTGGCGCAGCGGCAGCCCTTCGCGCAGCGCGGGTTCGTCGATCTGGATGATGCCGATGCCGGCTTTTTCCAGATCTTCCACCTCATCGCGCAGCGCCAGCGCAATCTGCTTGGCAATCACTTCGCGGGTCACGTCTTCACGCGGGAATGACCAGCACAGGATGGTCACCGGCCCGGTCAACATGCCTTTCACCGGCTTGTCGGTCAGCGACTGGGCGAATTTGGCCCATTCGACGGTGATGGCTTCCGGGCGGCTGACGTCACCGATGATCACCGGCGGCTTCACGCAGCGGGAGCCGTAACTCTGCACCCAGCCATTCTGGGTAAACACGAAGCCGTCGAGGTTCTCGCCGAAATATTCCACCATGTCGTTGCGCTCGGCTTCACCGTGCACCAGCACGTCCAGCCCGAGGCGCTCCTGCTCGACGATCGCCTGTTTGATGTGCTCACCGATGCTGGTGCGGTAGTTGTTGCCGTCCAAACGGCCCTGTTTGAAGTCCAGACGCAGGCCGCGGATCTCGGTGGTCTGCGGGAACGAACCGATGGTGGTGGTCGGCCAGGCCGGCAGGTTGAAACGTTCGCGCTGCGCCCTGGCGCGTTCGGCGTAAGCGCTGTGGCGTTCGCTGTCCTGCGCGGTGATCGCCGCCAGGCGGCGCTCGACCTGTGGGTTGTGCACGCGGCTCGACTGACGGCGGGCGCGGATCGGCGCGCTGTAGGCGTCCAGTTCGGCCCGTTTCGTCGCGTCAGGCGCGTTCAGCGCCGAGCTCAACAGCGCCAGCTCGGCGCATTTTTGCAGGGCGAAGGCGAACCAGCTTTTCACTTCTTCGTCCAGACGGCTTTCCACGCTCAGATCGATCGGGCTGTGCAGCAGTGAACAGGAGCTGCCGATCCACAGCGGACGGCTGCCCACCAGCGGCTGCAGACGTTCGAACCAGCGGCTCAGATCGGCGCGCCAGACGTTGCGCCCGTTGATTACCCCCAGCGACAGCAGCCAGTCTTGCGGCAATGCGGCGCTCAGCGCGGCGATATCGTCATGGCCGGCAACCAGATCGACGTGCAGCCCCTGCACCGGCAGCGTGCGGACGGTATCGAGGTTGTGGCCGACGCTGTCAAAATACGTGGTCAGCAGCAGCTTCACCTGCCCCTGCAGCGCGTCGTAAGCCGGTTTGAACGCATCCAGCCAGGCTTGCGGCAGTTCCAGCACCAGCGCAGGCTCATCAATTTGCACCCACTCGACGCCGCGTTTCGCCAGCTCGGCCAGCACCTGTTGGTAAACCGGCAGGATGTCTTTCAGCAGCGACAGGCGGTCGAACGGCTCGCCCTTCACCTTACCCAGCCACAGATAGGTCACCGGGCCCAGCAGCACCGGCTTGATGCGATGGCCGAGCGCCAGCGCTTCGTCCACTTCGTCCAGCAGCTGAGTCCAGCCCAGCTTGAACTGCTGGCCTTGCTGGAATTCGGGCACCATGTAGTGATAGTTGGTGTTGAACCATTTGGTCATTTCCGCCGCGGCCGCCGGCTCGCCGGTCGGTGCGCGGCCACGGCCGATGCGAAACAGCGTGTCCAGATCGATCGTGCCATCCGCATTCTGATGGCGCGCCGGCACGTTGCCCAGCAGCAGGCTGGTGGTCAACACATGATCGTACCAGGCGAAATCGCCGACCGGCACCAAATCCACCCCGGCCTGCTGTTGCTGTTGCCAATGACGAGCGCGCAGCTCGCGGCCAACCGCCAACAGCTCTTCCTGCGTTGAGTTGCCGGCCCAGTAGCTTTCCTGAGCTTTTTTCAGCTCACGTCGTAGCCCAACGCGAGGAAAACCCAGTGTGTGATTCAAAATTGCCATCGTCATATTCCCCATTTAGCCGTCCAGATGTTTACACATCCATAATCAGCAGGTACTGTATTAACCACAAGCGCAATTTATTCACTGTCAATGTGAAGGACTCTCATGATCGAACTGAAACATTTACGGACGCTGCAGGCCCTGCGCAACAGCGGTTCGTTGGCGGGGGCGGCGGCCCAACTTCATCAGACGCAGTCTGCCCTGTCGCACCAGTTCAGCGATCTTGAGCAACGTCTGGGCTTCAAGCTGTTCGTGCGCAAGAGCCAGCCGCTGCGCTTCACCGCCCAGGGCGAGATCCTGCTGCAGCTGGCAGAACAGGTGCTGCCGCAGATCCAACAGGCGCTGCAGGCCTGCCACGAACCGCACCAGACCACGCTGCGCATCGCCATCGAATGCCACAGCTGCATTCAGTGGCTGACGCCGGCGCTGGACAACTTCCGCCGGCGTTTCCCGCAGGTGGTGATGGACTTTACTTCCGGCGTGACTTTCGATCCGCAGCCGGCCTTGCAACAGGGCGAGCTGGATCTGGTCATGACGTCGGATATTCTGCCGCGCAGCGGCCTGCACTATTCACCGATGTTCGATTTCGAGGTACGCCTGGTGCTGGCGCCGGATCATCCGCTGGCCGGCAGGCCGCACATCGAGCCGGCAGACTTGAGTGACGAAACGCTGTTGATTTACCCGGTGCAGCGCCAGCGGCTGGATATCTGGCGGCATTTTCTGCAGCCAGCGGGCGTTAGCCCGGCGTTGAAGAACGTCGATAACACGCTGCTGCTGATCCAGATGGTATCGGCGCGGATGGGGATTGCGGCGCTGCCGCACTGGGTGGTGGAAAGTTTCGAACAACAGGGGCTGATAGTGACCAAAACCCTGGGTGACGGCCTGTGGAGCCGCTTGTACGCCGCCGTGCGCGACGGCGAACAGCGCCAGGCGGTGACCGAAGCCTTTATCCGCTCGGCCCGCCAGCACGCCTGCGATCATCTGCCGTTTGTGCGCGACGCGGCACGCCCTGGCGCTGCCGGCGCCAAAGCGTTGACGGCCGACGTATAAACGTGCCGGGTGGCCCGCCCGCTTAGCCGAGCCGTTTCGGCGCCACCCAGCGGCGATGCACCCACAGCGAAGCGACGATCACCGCCCCGCCAATGATAAAGCTCGGCCAATGCGGCTGCTGTTGCCAGATGGCCAGGTTGACCAACAAACCGGCCGGCACATGCATGTTGTTCATGATGCCGAGCGTGCCGGCATCCACCTGCGTCGCACCATAGTTCCACATAAAGTAGCCCAGCCCCGACGCCACCACGCCCAGCCAGATCAACACGCCCCACTGCAGATTGGTGGTCGGCAGCTGCTGCGGATTGCCCCACAGGAACCAGGCCACCACCGCCACCACCGCCGCCCCCAGGTAGAACCAGGAAAATGCGGTGTGCTGCGGCAAGGGGTGCACTTCCATCAGGCGCTTATAGCCGACCATGCCGATGGCGAAGCTGATATTCGCCGCCTGCACCAACAGCAGCCCCCACCAAAAGTGTTCGCTCAGCTGGTGATAGCGGATGATCGCCGCGCCCAGCACCGCCAGCAGCGCGCTGAATACGTAGCCCCACCGCAGACGCCGGCCGCTCAGCAAATCGTAGATCAAGGTGATGTACAGCGGCGTCAGCACGGTGAACAGCAGGAATTCGGGCACCGTCAGGTAGAGATAGGCGCGGAAGCTGAACAGGTACATGATGCCCAGTTGGAAGGCGCCCACCAGCATATACAGCAGGATCACCCTGGGCTTGATATTGCGCCAGCGCAGAAACGGCAGGAACACCAACGCCGCCAGCCCGATGCGCACCAGCGCCGAGAACCCGCTGTCGACCTGGCCCGCCAGGTACTCGCCAATCAGGCTGAAAGAAAACGCCCACAGGATGGTGGTTATAACCAAAAGCAGCACGATGGGTTCACCCTAAAAAGACCGAAAGGGCGATTGTAACGGAAGATGCGCGCCGCGTTGGCGAAAAGGCGGTTTACATCTGAACAAAATACAAACTACCGGCAAAATTTCACCGTTGGGTTAGGCTTAATAAAAAGGCGAGGTAACCATCATGAAAACTTCTCACATCCTGTTTGTTCTGCTGTGGCTGCCCGGCCTGGCTGCGGCGGCCAACGGCGTAACCGACCTGCGCTCACAGCAGCAGTTGCTCAACCAAAACAGCCAACAGGCTCAGCAACAGCGCCTGTTGAACAATCGGCAGATGGATCAACGCCGCCTGCAGCAGCAACGGCAGTTCGACAATCAACGGCAGCAGCTGTTGCAAACCACGCCGAACGGCGGGCAGCTGCTGCCCAACGGCAACCAGCCGCGCGATCCGTTCAATCGCACCGCGCCGGCGGTGCCGCAGGCGCCGATGCCGGCTACGCCCGCACGCCCATAACGGTGAGGATCAGCGGCGTAGTGATCGCCGCCAGCACGGTGGACATCACCAGGCTGGTGGCGGCCGGGCCGGTGAGCGTATTGAACTGGCGCGACATCAGGTAGACGTTCACCCCCACCGCCATCGAGCCCAGCAGCACCACAACCCGGGTCTCCATCGGCGGCAGATCCATCATCCAGGCCAGCAGCCAAATCACTAATGGCTGCACCAGCAATTTCAGCACGCAGATGGCGCTGCTCAGCCGCCAGCCTTCGCCGATGCGGTACTCCGCCAGCCCCATGCCCAGCACCACCAGCGACAGCGGCGCCGCCACCTGGCCGAGCATGCTGATCGGCCGATCGACGAAGGCCGGCAGCGGCAGGCCGGTCAGGCTGAACAGGGTGCCGGACAGAATGCCGACGATCAGCGGATTGGTCAGCACGCTGCGCGCAGTTTTAACGAAACCGCTCAGCGTCGGCGAACCGTTGCGCGCCCATTCGATCGACACCGTCACCAGCGTCCACAGGATCAGGCCGTTGAACACCAGCACCAGCGCCACCGACGGGATCGCCGCCTCCCCCAGCATCACGCTGGCGATCGGCAAGCCGAGCATCACGTTATTGGAGAAAATGCCGCCCAGCGCAAACACCGATCCGGCGACGCCATCCAGCCGAAAGAGGTGCCGGGCGACGAGACGGCCGAGCACGAACACGATCAGGCAACTGCCGAAAAACGCGATCAGCAGCCGGGCGTCGACCGCCGGGCGCTGCGAGAAGTCGCACATCATGCGAAACAGCATGGCGGGCAAGGTGAGGGAAAACACGAAGCGCGTCAGGCCATCGGTGATGCCGGCAGGCCATTTCCCCCAGCGAATCAGCCCATAACCCAACGCGATCAGCACAAACAGCGGTAAAGACAGCACGATCTGGTGCCACAGTGACATCATAAAGCCAGGCATCGCATTCCTTCCGGTGGTGCGGCGGCAAGGCTTGTCGTCGCGGGATTCATCGGCGCCGGATTAAAAATCCGGGCCGATCAAATCTATCCGGTCGGTGCAAATGCAGTCAACGCCCCAGTCGAGCAGCAGGCGCGCGCGATCCGGTTGGTTGACGGTATACACCAGAATGCGCAGCCCGGCGTCTTTCAACGCTTTTACCCGCTCGGCGGTCAGCGCTTTATGATCGATATGCAGCGAGACGCAATCCAGACGTTCGGTCAGCTCGCGCCAGTTGTCGTCCCAGTCCTCCAGCAGCAGGCCGCGCGGCAAATCCGGCACGGTGCGCTGCGCCGCCGCCAGCGCGTCCACCGAGAAGGAAGAAAGCAGCGGATCGGTCTGCCCTTGCCACAGCAGCCGCGCCGCCAGCGCCACCACCCGGCCGGTTTCATCGTCGCTGCCGGTGGTCGGTTTGATCTCGATATTGGCCATCAGGCCGTGTTCCTGGCAGCGTTCCGCCACCTCCGACAGCAGCGGCAGCCGCTCGCCCTTGAAGGCCGAGCTGTACCAGTTGCCGGCGTCCAGCTGCACCAGTTTGTCCCACGGCAGCTCGCCCGCCACGCCCCAGCCGTTGCTGGTGCGATCCAGTGTGTCGTCGTGCAGCAGGAAAATTTGCCCGTCCTGCGCCAGCTTGGCGTCGAACTCGATCATCTTGTGGCCGTGGCGCGCGCCGACGTCGATCGCCGCCAGGGTGTTTTCCGGCGCCAGAGAACCGCCGCCGCGGTGGGCGACGATATGAGGGTAAGGCCAGTGTCTGGTCATCAATCCATCCGTAATCCGCTGTCGGTGTCAAAGAAGTGCAGCGCCTGAGCAGGCAGCTGCAAATATAGCGTACTGCCCGCCGCCGGCAAGGTTTCATGCGATAGCCGCACGATCACCCCGTGGCCGCCCCACTGGCCGTGAGCCAGATTATCGGCCCCCAGCAGCTCCAGCGTCTGCAGCTGCAGCGGCACACCCTGGCCTTGCGCCACCAACTGAATATGCTCCGGCCGAATGCCCAACGTCAACGGCCGCCCCGCCCACTGCGGTTTGGCCACCGGCAACGGCAGCGCCATGCCGTCCGCCAGCAGCAGCTGGCCGCCGTCGGCGCTCAGGGTGCCTGGCAGCAGGTTCATCGCCGGCGATCCGATAAAGCCGGCGACGAACAGCGAAGCCGGCCGTTGGTACACTTCGCTCGGGGTGCCGATCTGCTCCGCCACGCCCTTGTTCATCACGATGACCCGCTGCGCCAGCGTCATCGCCTCCACCTGATCGTGGGTCACGTACAGGCTGGTGGTTTTCAGACGGCGGTGCAGCTGTTGCAGCTCCAGGCGCATCTGCACCCGCAGCTTGGCATCCAGGTTGGACAGCGGCTCATCGAACAGGAATACCGCCGGTTCGCGCACGATGGCGCGCCCCATCGCCACGCGCTGGCGCTGGCCGCCGGAAAGCTCGCGCGGTTTGCGTTTGAGCAGCGGCTCCAGCTCCAGGATGCGTGCCGCTTCTTCCACCCGCTGGCGGATATGATCCTTGCCGAAACCGCGGATCTTGAGGCCGTAGGCCATGTTGTCGTACACGCTCATGTGCGGATAGAGCGCGTAGTTCTGGAACACCATCGCGATGCCACGATCCTTGGGCTCCAGATCGGTCACGCGTCGGGTATCGATATAGATATCGCCGCTGGTGGTGCGTTCCAGCCCGGCCACCATCCGCAGCAGCGTGGATTTGCCGCAGCCGGACGGGCCGACCATCACGATGAATTCGCCGTCCGCCACGTCGAGGTCGATCTGTTTGATCACCGGCGTTTTACCGTCGTAAGACTTGGTGACCGCCTGTAGTTTTAATCCTGCCATCGTTGTTATTTCTCGCTATCAACCAGACCGCGCACAAACCAGCGCTGCATCAGAAGCACCACCGCCAGCGGTGGCAATAAAGTCAGAATCATCGCCGCCATCACCTGGTTCCACTGGGTCGGCGCGCCGGAGGTGGAGATCATGCTCTTGATGCCCGCCACCGCGGTGCCCATCGAGGCGTCGCTGGTGATCAGGATCGGCCACAGGTATTGGTTCCAGCCGTAGATAAAGGTGATGACGAACAGCGCCGCCAGATTGGTTTTCGACAGCGGCAGCACGATGTCCCAGAAGAAACGCATCGGCCCGGCGCCGTCGATGCGCGCCGCCTCCAGCAGCTCATCCGGCAGCGTCATGAAGAACTGGCGCAGCAGGAAGGTCGCGGTGGCCGAGGCCATCAGCGGCAGCGTCAGGCCGGTGTAGCTGTCCAGCAGGTTGAGGTTGGAGATCACCTCCACCGTCGGGAAGATACGCACCTCCACCGGCAGCATCAGGGTGAGGAAAATCAGCCAGAAGAACAGGCTGCGCAGCGGAAAGCGGAAGTACACGATGGCGTAAGCCGACAGCACCGACACCGCGATCTTGCCGAAGGTGATCGCCAGCGCCATGATCACGCTGTTCAGCAGCAGCAGCGAGAACGGCACCTTGAGGTTGCCCACGCCGCCCTGCCAGATATTGCGGATGTTCTCCCACAGGTGGCCGCCGGGCACCAGCGTCATCGGCACCTGAAACACCTGCTTGTCGTCCAGCGTGGCGGCGACAAAGGCCACGTACAGCGGGAACAGCACCACCAGCACGCCGATAATCAGCATCACATGGCTGAAGATATCCAGCCCGCGTCGATTCTCAATCATTGATAGCGCACCTTACGTTCAACGAAGCGGAACTGGATCACCGTCAGGCCGATCACCAGCAGCATCAGGATCACCGACTGCGCGGCGGAGCTGGAGAGATCCAATCCGGCGAAGCCTTCGCGGTAGATCTTGTAGATCAACGTGGTGGTGGACTGCACCGGCCCGCCGCCGGTGGCGGCGTCGATCACCGGGAAGGTATCGAAGAAGGCGTACACCAGATTGACCACCAGCAGGAAGAAGCTCACCGGCGCGATCAGCGGCAGCACCAGATGGAAGAAACGCCGCACCGGGCCGGCGCCGTCGATGGCCGCCGCCTCCACCAGCGAGCGCGGGATCGACTGCAGCGCCGCGAGGAAAAACAGGAAGTTATAGCTTATCTGCTGCCATACCGAGGCCAGCACCACCAGGAACATCGCCTGGCCGCTGTTTTGCGCATGGTTCCAGTTATAGCCCAGCCCGTTGAGGAAATGGGTGATCAACCCCAGGCCGGGGTTGAACAGAAAGATCCACAATACCGCCGCCACCGCCGGCGCCACCGCATAGGGCAGGATCATCAGCGTGCGATAGAGGCGGCTGCCGCGCAGCACGTAGTCCACCAGCGCGGCGAAGAACAGCGAAACCGCCAGCCCGATGCCCGCCACCAGGAAGCTGAAGATCAGCGTGGTGTAGAACGAGTCGAGGTAGTAAGGATCCTGAAACAGCTGCTTAAAGTTATCCAGCCCGACAAACTGGCTGGACAGGCCGAACGGATCGAGGCTCTGCACCGAATACCACAGCGCCTCGCCGGCGGGCCATAAAAAGAAGACGGCGGTAATCAGCAACTGCGGCAGCACCAACGCATAGGGCAACCAGCTGCAGCCGAAACCGGGACGGGAAGATGACATAGCAGTTAAACCATTAATCGGGTACGGAAGGATCGGCGTGAAGACGCGAGCCCGGTCTGCCGGGCCCGCGACGCAGGGTTACTTGGTTGATGCTTCGAAACGGCGCAGCAATACATCACCGCGCTGCACGGCGGCGTCCAACGCCTGCTGAGGCGTTTTCTTGCCGGTCCATACGCCTTCCAGCTCCTCATCCACCACGCTGCGGATCTGCGGCATGTTGCCGAGGCGCAGGCCCTTGGTGAACGGCAACGGCGGCTTGTTCAGCATCTGGCGAGTGGCGACGTCGGCCCCCGGGTTCTTGTCGTAGAAGCCCTGCTGCTTGGTCAGATCGTAAGCCGCGGTGGTGATCGGCAGATAGCCGGTCTTCTGGTGCCATTCGGCGGCGATTTCCGGCTGCGCCAGGTACTGCAGGAACTCGGCCACGCCCTTGTAGGTAGCGGCGTCTTTACCGTTCATCACCCACAGGCTGGCCCCGCCGATGATGGCGTTCTGCGGCGCGTTTTTCGCGTCGGCGTCGTACGGCATCATGCCGACGCCGTAGTTGAATTTGGCGTAGTGCTTGATGTCCGCCAGCGAACCGGATGACGCGGTGGTGATGGCGCAGTCGCCGTTATAAAACTTCTCGGTGGATTCGTCTTTGCGGCCGAAGTAGGTGAAATCACCCTTCTTGTTCATCGCTTCGAGCAGCGCGATATGCTTGACCTGCAGCGGCTTGTTGAACTCCAGCTTGGCGTTGGTGCCGCCGAAACCGTTGTTTTCGCTGGCGAACGGCACGCCGTGCCAGGCGCTGAAGTTCTCCAACTGGATCCAGCCCTGCCAGCCGCTGGCGTAGCCGCACTTCATGCCGGCCTCACGCAGTTTGGCGGTATCCGCCGCCAGCTCCTGCCAGGTTTTCGGCGGCTGATCCGGGTTCAGGCCGGCCTTCTTGAAGGCGTCTTTATTGTAGTACAGCACCGGCGTGGAGCTGTTGAACGGCTGCGACAGCAGATGGCCGCTCTTGTTGTCGGTGTAATAGCCGGCTACCGTCGGCACGAACACCGACTCGTCGAAGTTGATGCCGGCCTCTTTAAACACTTCGTAGACCGGTTTGATGGCCTTGCTGGCCATCATGGTGGCGGTGCCCACCTCGTAAACCTGCAGGATCGCCGGCGCCTTGCCGGAGCGGTAAGCGGCGATGCCCGCCGCCAGGCTCTGTTCGTAGTTGCCTTTGTAAACCGGCACAATCTTGACGTCGCTGTGCGACTGGTTGAAGCGATCCGCCAGGGAGTCCACTTCCTTACCCAGTTCGCCTTCCATCGAATGCCAGAACGGGATCTCGGTCGCCGCCAGCGCCTGAGTGCTGACCGCCAGGGTCAATGCGACGCACAGCGTGGTTTTGCGAATAGCGTAGGTGAGCATGCCTAACTCCTGAAAAAAGCTGGTGTAAAAGCGCGTGAGCGAAAAGAATCAGTTTTTTGTTCGGAAGCTAACATGCCATGCGCGGATGACAGAAAAATAACTAAAAAGTGACAGCCATGTGACAGGAGAGTGAAGTGAAGATGGCAGTTTGATGTCGGCGGCGGGCATGCGCTCCGCCGCCGCGAGGATTACAGCGAACGGCGCAGGCGCGCCACCGCTTCCTGCATTTGTTGCTCGGTGGCGGTGGCGAACGACAGGCGGAAGGTCGAACGATCCGGGTTGTCGGAGAAGAAGTATTCCCCCGGCACGAACACCACGCCCTGCTGCAGCGTGGTATTCAGCCATTCGGTGGCGTTGAACGGCTGGCGGAAACGCGCCCACAGGAACATGCCGCCCTTCGGCTTATCGAAGGTGATGTAGTCGCCCAGCTCCTGCTCCACCAAACCGGCCAGGATCTCGCCCTTTTGCTTGTAGGCGGCGCGGATCTTGTCGATCTGCGCCGGCAGGCGATCCAGGCCGAGGTAGCATTCGACGATGCTCTGCGACAGCGCGCTGGCGTGCAGATCCGCCGCCTGCTTGATGATCGCCACTTTATGCAGCAGGAACGGCGGCAGGATCGCCCAGCCCAACCGCAGGCCCGGCGCCAGGATCTTGGAGAAGGTCGAGGTATAAATGATGTGGTCGGTGTTGCCCAGCACCCGCTGCGACACCTGATGCAGCGTCGGGTGGCGCTCTTCGGTGAAACGCAGCTCGCCGTACGGATCGTCTTCGATGATCAGGAAGTTATGTTCGGCGGCCAGCTTCACCAGCAGTTCGCGGCGCGCGGCGCTCAGGGTGATGCCGCTGGGGTTGCCGAAGTTCGGCACCACGTACACGCCCTTGATGCGCTGGGTTTTCAGCAGCTCGGCCAGCTCTTCCACCACCATGCCGTCGCTGTCTGACGAGACCGACATGATGTTAGCTTCCGCCAGCTCCAGCGTTTGCAGCGCCGCCAGGTAGGTCGGGCGCTCCACCACGAACACGTCGCCGGGGTTGACGATGGCGCGCATCACCAAATCCAATGCCTGCTGCGAGCCGGCGGTAACCATCACCTCTTCCGCGCGCGCGGTGACGCCGCGCTCGGCGCACAGCGCGCAAATGCGCTCACGCAGCAGCGGGCTGCCCTCGGTCAGGCCATACTGGAACGCGCTTTTCGGCTGTTCGGTGATCGCCTGCTGGGTGGCGATGCTCAATCCTTCGAAATCGAACAGCGCATCAGAGGGGATGCCGCCCGCCAGCGAAATGACGTGTTCCATCTTGCTGTGTTTAAGCAATTCACGGATGGCCGAACTTTTTACGTTAACGATGCGCTGCGCGAGTAACCCTTCTGTCTTCATTTCTTCTTCTCGTACCTGATTATTTTAATTCGTAGGGGGGCGGATTAACCGCCCAGATACGCCGACCTCACTGCTTCGTTGGCTAACAATGCAGCCCCCGTATCTTCCAACACCACGCGGCCGTTTTCCAGCACATAACCGCGGTCCGCCAATTTCAGCGCCTGATTGGCGTTTTGCTCCACCAGGAAGATGGTCATGCCCTCTTCCCGCAGCTGCTGAATGATGTCGAAGATCTGCTGGATGATGATCGGCGCCAGCCCGAGCGAGGGCTCGTCGAGCAGCAGCAGCTTCGGCTGGCTCATCAGCGCGCGGCCGATGGCCAACATCTGCTGTTCGCCGCCGGACATGGTGCCGGCGCGCTGGTTTCGGCGCTCCAGCAGGCGCGGGAACAGAGTGAACACCCGTTCGATGCGCTGTTGATACTGCCGGCGATCGGCGAAGAAACCGCCCATCGCCAGGTTTTCTTCCACCGTCATGCGCGAGAAGACGCGCCGCCCTTCCGGCACGATCGCCACCGCTTCGCGCATGATGCGCGAGGTTTGCCACTGGGTGATGTCCTGATCCTGAAAGACGATGCTGCCTTCGCTGGCGCGCGGCTCACCGCACAGGGTGCCGAGCAGCGTGGTTTTACCGGCGCCGTTGGCGCCGATTAACGTCACGATTTCACCCTGGCTTATCGTGAGGCTGACCTGATGCAGCGCCTGAATTTTGCCGTAATGGGCGGATACCTGATTGAATGACAACATATTATTCTTCGCCCAAATAAGCCCGGATCACGTCCGGGTTGCTGCGGATCTCCGCCGGTGTGCCCTGCGCCAGCGGCGTGCCCTGATTCACCACGTAAATGCGGTCGGAGATGCCCATCACCAGCTTCATGTCGTGCTCGATCAGCAGCACCGATACCTTATGCCGATCGCGCAGCTCGACGATCAGGTGATCCAGTTCGTCGGTCTCTTTCGGGTTGAGGCCGGCGGCCGGTTCGTCCAGCATCAGCAGCTCCGGCCGGGTCACCATGCAGCGGGCGATCTCCAGCCGCCGCTGCTGCCCATAGGCCAGGTTGCCCGCCGAACGGTTGGCCATCTCCAGCAGGCCGACGCGCTCCAGCCACTCCGCCGCGTGCGTCAGCGCCTCGGCTTCGGCGCGGCGGAAGGCCGGGGTTTTCAACAGCCCGGCAAACACGCCGCTTTTCAGGTGCTGATGCTGCGCCACCAGCAGGTTCTCGATCACCGTCATTTCACGGAACAGCCGCACGTGCTGGAAGGTGCGCACCACGCCCATGCGGGCGATGGCCTGCCCCGCCAGCCCTTCCAGGTGGCGATCGCGCAATTTGATGGTGCCGCCGGTCGGGCGGTAAAAACCGGTCAGGCAGTTGAACACCGTGGTCTTACCGGCGCCGTTGGGGCCGATCAGCGACACGATTTCGCCTTCGTTCAGCGTCAACGCCACGTTGTTGACCGCCAGCAGCCCGCCGAAACGCATCGACAGGCCTTCCACCTGCAGTAAAGGTTGAACGCTCATGCCTGCTCCCCCTTGCCCGCCTGAATGTCCGCCGCCTGCAGCTTCAGCTGCGGCCGTTTCATCGGCAGCAGCCCCTGCGGCCGCCAAATCATCATCAACACCATCAGCGCACCCAGCAGCAACATGCTGTATTCATTCAGATCGCGCATCAGTTCGCGCGACACCACCAGCAGGATCGCCGCCAGAATGACCGCGAACTGCGAGCCCATGCCCCCCAGTACGACGATCGCCAACACGAAGGCCGATTCGACGAAGGTGAAAGATTCCGGGCTGACGAAGCCCTGGCGCGCGGCGAACAGCGTGCCGGCAAACCCGGCGAAAGCGGCGCTGATGGTAAAGGCGGTCAGCTTGATGCGCGTCGGGCTGAGGCCCAGCGAGCGGCAGGCGATCTCGTCTTCGCGCAGCGCTTCCCAGGCGCGCCCCAGCGGCATGCGCAGCAGGCGGTTGATGACGAACAGCGTCAGCACCACCAGCAGCAGCGCCACCAGATACAGGAATATGATGCGATCGCTCGGATCGTATTTCAGGCCGAAGAAGTTATGGAAGGTATCCCAACCGCCGTCGCGCACGCTGCGGTTGAACTCCAGGCCGAAAAAGGTCGGTTTCGGGATCTGGCTGATGCCGTTCGGCCCGCCGGTGATCTCGGTATTGTTCAGCAGCAGGATGCGCACGATCTCACCGAAGCCGAGCGTCACGATCGCCAGATAGTCGCCGCGCAGCCGCAGCACCGGGAAACCGAGCAGGAAGCCGAAGGCGGCGGTGACGATGCCCGCCAGCGGCAGGCTCTCCCAGAAGCCGAGGCCGTAATAGTGATTCAGCAGCGCGTAGGTGTAGGCACCGATGGCGTAGAAACCGCCGTAGCCGAGCACCAGCAAGCCGGACAAGCCCACCACCACATTGAGGCCGAGGCCCAGCATCACGTAGATCAGCGTCAGGGTGGCGATATCCACCGTGCCGCGCGATACCAGGAACGGCCAGGCGACCGCCGCGACGATGAGCAGAGCCGCCAGCAGCTTTTGCCGCGGCGTGGTGCCGTCGAAGCTCGGCAGCACGAACGCCGGGCCGGAGACTTTTTTCAATCCCTGCTGCAGCAGCGGGCGCAACAGCTGGAAGAAAAAGACGATGACGCAGCCGATGCCGATCCACATCCAGCGCACTTCCGCCGCGCCGTGCACCACCAGCTTGGTGCCGTCCAGGCTAAGCTGCATGCCCATCAGGAACGACGCCATCACGAACAGCACCGCCGTGGCGATCAGCGCATTGAGCAGATTGAGTTTCATACTTTCTCAACCTCCGGACGCCCGAGGATGCCGGTCGGCATGATCAGCAGCACCACGATCAGCAACGCGAACGACACCACGTCTTTGTATTCGGTGCTCAGGTAGGCGGAGGTCAGCGCTTCCGCCACGCCCAGCACCAGGCCGCCGATCATCGCGCCGGGAATGCTGCCGATGCCGCCCAGAACCGCGGCGGTGAAGGCTTTCATGCCGGCCATAAAGCCGATGTAGGGGTTGATGACGCCGTAGAACTGGCCGAGCAACACCCCGGCCACCGCCGCCATCACCGCCCCGATGATGAAGGTCAGCGAGATCACCCGGTCAGTGTTGATGCCCAGCAGGCTGGCCATCTTCAGGTCTTCCGCACAGGCGCGGCAGGCGCGGCCCATGCGCGAATAGCGGATAAACAGCGTCAGCGCCAGCATCGCCAGGAAGGTCACGAGCCAGATGGTCAGCTGCATGGTGCTGATGGTGGCGGCGAAGCCATTGCTTTCCCCCAGCACCCACTGGCCGGTCACCAGGCTGGGCAGCGCCAGATCGCGTGAGCCCTGCGTCAGGCTGACGTAGTTTTGCAGGAATATCGACATGCCGATGGCCGAGATCAGCGCAATCAGGCGCTTGGAGTTGCGCACCGGCTTGTAGGCCACCCGCTCGATGCTCCAGCCGTAGGCGCTGGCGATGACGATCGAGACCAGAAACGCGGCGCCGATCAGCAACCAGCCGACGTCGATGCCGAGCATCATCAGGGCGGCGATAACGATAAAGGAGACATAGCTGCCGATCATGTACACCTCGCCGTGGGCGAAGTTGATCATGCCGATGATGCCGTAAACCATGGTGTAACCGATGGCGATCAATGCATAGGTGCTGCCCAACGTTAAGCCGTTGAACATCTGCTGCAGAAAATAGAGGAGCTGCTCTGACATACTCTGAACCCTTGGCTGCGAAACCCGCCGGCGGAGAACCGGCGGGTAAAGGGAGACGGGGCCGGCAAGCCGACCCGCCGGGCGCAGCGAGCCGCGCCCCACCCTAATCATTATGGCTTATTTGATCGGTGTGGACGTGCCGTTGGCATGCCACTCGAACACGCCGAACTCGAAGCCTTTCAGATCGCCCTTGTCATCCCAGCTCAGCGGCCCCATCACGGTCTCCACCGGCTTGCCGGTTTTCAGATCCTTGACGATGTCCGCCGGCTCCTGGCTGCCGCTGCGCTCCATGCCGGTGGTCAGCGACTGCAGCGCGGCATAGGTGGTCCAGACGAACGGGCCGGTCGGATCCAGCTTCTTGGCTTTCAATGCATCGACGATCGGCTGGTTGGCAGGCACCTGATCGTAGCGCTTCGGCAGCGTCACCAGCATGCCTTCCGAAGCGGCCCCGGCGATGTTGGACAGCGAGGAGTTGCCCACGCCTTCCGGCCCCATGAAGCGGGTGGTCAACCCGGCCTGCTTGGCCTGGCGCAGGATCTGGCCCATTTCCGGGTAGTAACCGCCGAAATACACGAAGTCGATATTCTCTTTCTTCAGGCGCGCCACCAGGGTGGAGAAGTCTTTGTCGCCGGCGGTGATGCCTTCGAACATCGCCACTTCGGTGCCCTGTTTTTTCAGGCTGTCGCGCACCGAGCGCGCCAGGCCTTCGCCATATTGCTGCTTGTCGTGCACCACGGCGATGCGCTTCGGCTTGATGTCGCTGAGGATGTATTTGGCGGCGGTCGGGCCCTGATCCGAGTCCAGGCCGGTGGTGCGCATGATCATCTTGTAGCCGCGGGTGGTCAGATCGGCGTTGGTGGCCGCCGGGGTAATCATGATCACGCCTTCGTCTTCATAAATATCGGACGCCGGCTGGGTGGAAGAGGAGCACAGGTGGCCGATCACGTAGCGAATGCCGTCGTTGATCACCTTGTTGGCGACCGCAACCGCCTGTTTCGGGTCGCAGGCGTCGTCGTATTCCACGCCGACCAGCTTGTCGCCCTTGATGCCGCCCTTGGCGTTGATGTCGGCAATCGCCTGGCGCGCGCCGGTAAACTCCATGTCGCCATACTGCGCGACCGGGCCGGACATCGCCCCGACGATCGCCACCTTGATGTCTTTCGCCATGGCCGCCTGGCTCATGGCCATCGCAATACAACCCGCCAGCAGTGCCTTACCTGTTGTTAATTTCATCCGCAAATCCCCATCTGTCGTTGTGAACGTACCTGTTGTGTTTGCCTGCACCGGATCGTTATTGACCGCTTTTGTTATAAGTAATAATGATTTAGGCGCTTTGTCGGCATTATTTTCTAATAAGACTTTATTTTTCATGCCATTAAACAGGAATTTTCTTCTGCAAATCAACTTCATCAGGCAGAAACAAGCGGTGTAAACAGGATAAAATTCGAATTAAATCTGCGCTCTTTACCTTGAGGCGTAGTGCGTTGTGCTGGTTAACAATCCGTTTACTAACTATTTACTCGGAAAATGCCCCGTGCAAAAAACATATTGCACAGTAATCGTACAGAAAAACTTACACAACGCTCTGCACAAGATCTATTACACTGTCGGCATCATTTAGCTGCGCGGAAATTCTGCATGAAACTGACCATCGAGCGCCTGACCGCGCTGTCCCCGCAAGACCTTATCGACCTCGGCAAAATTTGGCCGCACCAGCAGCCGGAACAGTGGCAGAGCTGGCTGAGCGACGGCAAGGCGCTGTTCGCCGCCCGCTTCAACGAGCGGCTGCTGGGGGCGGTGAAAATCGCGCTGCAGAACGACCGCGCCGAGCTGCAGGACCTGCTGGTACGCGAAGTGACGCGCCGCCGCGGCGTCGGTCTTTACCTGGTGCAGGATGCGCAGCGTCAGCTGCCGCAGATCGCCCACTGGCAGCTGTCGACCGCCGGCCTGGCGCCGCGCGAACGCGGGGAAGTCGATAACTTCATGCGCGCCTGCGGCTTCGCACCGCAGGGCGATCTCTGGCAAAAATGAAACGCCGGCTGGCGGCGCTGGTCTTGATTGCGCTGGGGCTGGCGGCCGCGCTCCTCGGGCGCCAGCAGGCGCTGCGCCTGGCCTCAGGCTGGGATCAGCAGGTTTATGTCTGGCAGCGGGTCTGGACGCCGCAGCACGCCGATGCGCTGGCGCGCAGCCGCGATCTGTTCGGTGGGCTGCGCGTGCTGGCGCTGCAGGTGCATCCGCGCGAAGGCTGGCGGGAGATCCCGGCCGATCTCAGCCTGCTGAAGCAGGACGGCCGCCCGCTCTGGCTGGTGGCGCGCCTCGACGGCCAGCTGCCGCAGCTGGACCAAGAGGCCATTATCCAGCGCCTGCTGGCGCTCACCCAACGCTGGCAGGCGGCCGGGCTGCCCGTCACCGGCGTCGAGATCGATCATGACGCCGCCACCGCCCGCCTGCCGGACTACCAACGCTTTCTGCAGCAACTGCGCCAACGGCTGCCCGCCGCTTTGCAGCTCGGCATCACCGCCCTGCCGGCCTGGATCGGCTCGCCCGACCTGCCCGGCGTATTGCAACAGGCCGACAGCTCCGTCCTGCAGGTACATGCGGTGCTCTCGCCGCAGCAGGGGCTGTTTGACGGCTCCTTGGCGCTGCGCTGGGTGCGGCAGTACGCCTCCGTCACACCGAAGCCGTTTCGCGTCGCGCTGCCGGCCTACGGCATGGCGCTGCTGGGGTTTGATGCGCAGGGCGCGCAGGTGGAGAGCGAGTCCTCGCTGCGCGTGGCGGGCAACGGCCGCGAGCTGACGGTCGCGCCGCAGCAGATCGCCGATTTTCTGCAGACGCTGGCGCAGCAAACGCCGCCCCGGCTGCGCGGCATTATCTGGTTCCGCTTGCCGCTGGCGGACGATCGGCGCGCCTGGTCGCTCGCCACGCTGCGAGCGGTGATCGAACGGCAGCCGCTGAACGTCGACTGGCAGGTAAAATTTAGGCCTCAGCCACAGCAAAACGGGCTGTATGATCTGATAATTCATAACAACGGGCCGGTGGACGCCCCGCTGCCGCAAGAGGTGGCCATCCGCGCCGACGACTGCCTGGCGGCGGACGCGGTCGGCAACTACCGGCTGGAATCCGCACCGCAGCGGCAACGCTTTATTCGCATCAGCGGCGATCAGCTGCGCGCCGGGCAATCCCGGCCGCTGGGCTGGCTGCGCTGCCAACAACTGACGCCAGGAGGCACCCTTGTCACACCTTGATACGCGCGCGGCACGGAACACCCGCCGCCTTCTTCCGCTGGCCATGCTGATCGGCGCCGCGCTGCCGCTGAGCGGCTATGCCTGCGGCCCGGATTTCCCTAACCGGCTGCTGATCGACCGCAACGGCACCCTGCTGTATATGCCGGAGGGCAATTTCGCCTTCGAAGCCGGCCGGCTGGTGCCGGCGGATAAACAGCTGCCGCACTGGCAAGCCCCCCCGCCGCCGATGCCGCCGAAACCGATGCCGCAGTCGCCGGAAACGGTGGCGATCGGCAAAATGCGCGCCGCCAAAACGGTGGAAGAGGCTGACACCGTCAATACTCAGGGATTGTCCAACGCCGCACGCCTTTATCAACTGGGCGCCGTCGCTTTCGCCAGCCACGATCCGCGCGCCACAGACTATTTCCAGCAGGTGCTGAAGTTCCCGGCCGCCGAACAGGGCGACTGGGGGCTGCGGGCGCAGTATTCACTTGGGCGGGTGTTGATGGCTGACCACGGTACGCCGGTGAATGAATCGGGTGAAGCGGCCCCCGCCGCCGAGCATCCGCCTAAAGCCGAACTTGAACAGGCGCTGGCGGCGTTCCAGCAGGTGATCGATCGGGTGAAAAGCGGCGCCGCCGATCCCGACCAGCTGGCGCTAAGCAGCCTCGGGCAGCAGGCGCGCATCCACCTGTGGCTGGGTGACGTCGCCCCCGCTGCCCACCTGTACGCACAGCAGGCGGCGCAGGGCGATCCGAGCGGCGGGCAGTCGCTGCAGTACGTCTCCAGCTACCTGGTCAATCCCGACCATCTGGAAACGCTGAAGCAGGTGATCGGCGATCCGTTGATCCAGCAGCTGGTGACCATTGAGCTGTTCGCCCGCAGCGGCAATCTGCAAATGGCGGATACCGACGGCAACGGCCGCTCTGCCCAGATCATCAGCCAGATCCTGACGCTGCTGGACGGCACGGTAAAAAGCGGCTTCGCCGGCAGCGATCGGCTGGCGGCATTGGCCTACCGTTCCGGGCAGTACCCGATGGCGGCGAGCCTGCTGAAAAACGCCGGCGACAGCGGCCTGGCGTGGTGGCTGCGCGCCAAAATGGCGCTGCGCGACGGTGAAGTGAAAGCCGCCACCGCCGCCTACGCCAAGGCGGCAAGCGCGTTCCCCGCCGACGAAAGCTGGGGCGAACAGCGTAACGCCGACTTTGTCGCGGAAACCATCGTCCCCGAGTGCCGGGTGGCCGGCGAACAGGCTATTCTGGCGCTGAACCGCGGCGACTATCTGCAGGCGATGGACCTGCTGTATCGCGGCAAGGCGATCTACTGGGCCGACGTGGCCGATGTGGCAGAGCGCGTGCTGACCGTCGATGAGTTGAAAGACTTTGTCGATAAGCACGCCCCGGCGCCGACGACGCCGCTCAAGCCGGTTAACCCGGACGACTACGGTGGCGGCCAGCAAATCACGCCGGAAGTGCAGCTGCGCGAACTGCTGGCGCGGCGCTTGATGCGCGCCGGGCGGGCCGCGGAAGCGCAGGCCTATTTCGATATCCCTAACTACCGGCAAGCGGCGCAGCAGTACGCCGATGAGCTGAAGGCCGCCAAGGACAAATCCGCCGCGCCGCTGGCGCGCGCGCAAGCTTACTATCGTGCGGCCAACCTGCTGCGCGCCCAGGGGCTGGAGTTTACCGGCTATGAGATGACGCCGGATTACGCCATCTATGGCGCCGGCTATTCCTATCTGGGGGATGCGTTCGATACTCGCGAGCTGAAGCATAAAAGCTGGATCGACAGCGCAGAAGCGGCGCGCGCCAAGGCGGCGCTGCCGGCGCAGGACAACCGTTTCCTGCACTATCGCTGGCAGGCGGTGGGGCTGGCGCAACAGGCGGCCGATCTGCTGCCGCCGAAGAGCCAGGCCTATGCCGCCGTGCTGTGTAACGCCGCCAGCTGGGTTATCAAGCGCGACGCCAAGACCGGCCGGGCGCTTTATCAACGCTACATCAACACCGGCACTCGCTACCCGTGGGCGGCGAAATTCGGCTACGACTGCCCGGCGCCGGACTTTACCGCCGTGGCGCCATAACGCCGAATTTCACGCATGAAAAAGCCCGGCTTGCCGGGCTTTTTTTTCGAATATCGCATCGACTCAGGCTTCGATCGCCATTTTCAATTTCTTCATGGCGTTCTTTTCCAGCTGGCGCACGCGTTCGGCGGAAACGCCGTACTGATCGGCCAGCTCCTGCAGCGTCGACTTGTTGTCGTCGTCGAGCCAGCGGGCGCGGATGATATGCTGGCTGCGCTCGTCCAGACCTTCCAGCGCATAGGCCAGTTTGTCTGCGGCGTTGCTTTCCCAGTTATCTTCCTCGATGCCTTCGGCGAAGTCGGAGCTCTTGTCCTGCAGGTACAGCACCGGCGCCATCGACTGGCCATCGCGGGCCTCGTCGTCCGGAGTCGGATCGAACGTCATGTCCTGCGCCGCCATGCGAGATTCCATCTCGCGCACGTCTTTGCTGGTTACGCCCAGCTCGCGGGCCACCAGTTCCACTTCGTCCTGGTTGAACCAGCCCAAACGCTGTTTGGTTTTGCGCAGGTTAAAGAACAGCTTGCGCTGCGCTTTGGTGGTCGCCACTTTCACGATGCGCCAGTTGCGCAATACGTACTCGTGGATTTCCGCCTTAATCCAATGCACCGCAAAGGAAACCAGACGCACGCCGACTTCAGGGTTGAAGCGGCGAACGGCTTTCATCAGGCCGATATTGCCTTCCTGAATCAGATCCGCCTGTGGCAGACCATAGCCTGAATAGTTGCGGGCAATATGAGCGACAAAGCGCAGGTGAGACAGGATGAGCTGCTTAGCGGCATCCAGATCGCCCTGATAATGCAGCCGTTCAGCCAGCTCCCGCTCTTCCTCTGCCGTCAGCATCGGATAGGCGTTGGCTGCCCGGATATAGGCTTCCAAGCTACCTTGGGGTACTAAGGCTAAAGTTTGCATTTCTTTGGTCATTCAAACCCTCTCTATGAGAATACAAAATCATGCAGGTGATTATTACAGCGGGGAAATGATTGATTCTACGGCAGTTGCTGAAGCAAAAGCGGTTCCACACGCCGGGCACCTTAACATTTGCTGCAATTTTTGACCGTACTCCGCCCTAAAAGTTCACCCTTTTTTGCAAGCATTGTTGCTGACAATACGTGACGAGAGTGCAGGCCGATAGGGAATTTGTGCGCTAAGAAGAGAGGTGTTGTGCTGACTTCGCTTGAGGTCACTCTTCTCCCGCAACGCGATCAAAAGCAGCAGGAGAAGAGTATACCAAAAAAATCTTACTGTGGTGTAAATCGGCGTAAATGTTGCACCGTCGCCAGCCAGGCGGCGATCCAACCGATCATCGCGGAGATGATCAGCAGCAACAGCGCCTCGTCCCAGCCCAGCCCGTGCAGAGTGAAGGTGGTGCCGAACACCTTGGCCACCCCGGCGACCACCGACTCCAGCTGCCACACCAGCGCGCCGGACAGCACCAGCGACAGCAGCGCGCCGGCAAAGCCGAGCATCGCCCCGCCGTTAAGGAACGGCCGCAGGATAAAACCGTCGGTGGCGCCGATCAGTTTCATCACGTTGATGGTGTCGCGGCGGCTGAAGATGCTCAGACGCACGCTGTTGCCGATCACCAGGAACACCGCCACGATCATCAGCACGCCGATGATCGCCGCGATCTGGCCCGCCAACCCGGTCAGCGCCGCCAAGCGGGCAAACCAGCTGTCATCCATACGCACTTCTTCCACGCCCTGCACCGCCGCCACGCGATCGCGCAGGGTGTTGAGGGTATCCGAACTCTGGAAGCTCATCTTCGGCGTAACGATCGCCACCGCCGGCAACGGGTTCTCTTCCAGCATGTCCAACGCGCCGCCAAAGCCCGACCAGTTGCGGAACTCGCCGCGCGCTTCTTCACGCGATAGGTAATTCACCTTCTCCACGCCGGCTTCCGCCTTGATGGCGTCGAGCACTTTCAGCGCCGCGTCGTCGTCGAGCGATTTATCCAGGTAGACCGTCAGCTGCGGCGTCGGGTACCACTGGCTGGCCGCGGTGCTGACGTTTTTCCACACGATGTAGCACACGCTCGGCAGCGTCAGGGAGATGGCGATCACCATCACCGTCAACAGCGTCGCCAACGGCTGGCGCAGCATGTCTTTAATGGCGTTCATCCAGGCGTAACGCCACTGCTCGCGCCAGCCGCCGCGCAGCGCCTTGCTCTTGGCGGTTTTTGCGTTATTGGCCATGGTGAGCGCCCCCTTGCATGCGGCCCTGGCTCAGCGTCAGGATGCGGTAATTGCGGCGGGCGATAAGCCCGGTGTCGTGCGTCGCCATTAATACGGTGACGCCGACGCGGTTGAATTCTTCAAACAGGCGCAGAATGCCTTCCGACAGCGCGTCGTCCAGGTTGCCGGTCGGTTCATCCGCCAGCAACACCGCCGGCTTGTTCACCACCGCACGGGCGATGCCCACGCGCTGCTGCTCACCGCCGGACAGTTGAATCGGGAAGTTCTTCGCTTTATCCAGCAAACCGACCTTGTCCAGCGCGGCGGAGACGCGGCGGCGGATGTCTTCGGTACTGGCGCCGGCGATGATCAGCGGCATCGCCACATTGTCATACACCGTGCGATCCAGCAGCAGGTGGTGATCCTGGAAGATCATGCCGATCTGCCGACGCAGGAACGGCACCTCGCGGTTTTTCAAACGACTGATGTCGTGGCCGCCAAACCAGATGTGGCCGGCGCTGGGCCGCTCGATACCGCAAATCAGTTTCAGCAGGGTACTTTTCCCCGCGCCGGAATGGCCGGTCAGAAACGCCATTTCCGCCGGGCGCAGATGGAAATCGACCCCCTGCAGCGCTTGCCGTCCGCCCAGATAAGCTTTACTGACCTGTTCAAAGCGAATCATCCGTATTAATCCTCTCGGGCAAAAAGTGCCTCAATAAAATCGTCAGCCTTAAACGGCCGCAAATCTTCGATGCCTTCCCCGACGCCGATATAGCGAATCGGGATACCGAACTGATCGGCGATGGCGAAGATCACCCCGCCCTTGGCGGTACCGTCCAGTTTAGTCAGCGTGATGCCGGTTAAGCCCACGGCCTCATTAAATAATTTCGCCTGGCTGACCGCATTCTGGCCGGTGCTGGCATCGAGCGTCAGCATAACCTCATGGGGGGCCTGGTCGTCCAGTTTTTTCATGACGCGGACGATCTTCTTCAGCTCTTCCATCAGGTGCGATTTGTTCTGCAGACGGCCGGCGGTATCGGCGATCAAGACATCGATGCCGCGCGCCTTGGCGGCCTGCACCGCATCGAAGATCACCGAAGCGGAATCCGCCCCGGTATGCTGCGCCACCACCGGGATGCGGTTACGTTCGCCCCACACCTGCAGCTGCTCCACCGCCGCGGCGCGGAAAGTATCCCCCGCCGCCAGCATCACCGACTTGCCTTCCGCCTGGAATTGGCGCGCCAGCTTGCCGATGGTGGTGGTTTTACCCACGCCGTTCACACCGACCATCAGAATGACATACGGGGTTTTCCCGCTGACATCCAGCGGCTGATCGACCTTGGCCAGAATTTCGGACATTTCCTCCTTCAGCTTGCCGTACAGCGCTTCGGCGTCTTTCAGCTGCTTGCGGCTGGCGTGCTGGGTCAGAGAGGTGATGATCTTGCGCGTGGTTTCCACGCCGACATCGGCGATCAGCAGCTGTTCTTCCAACTCGTCGAACAGGTCGTCGTCGATTTTTTTACCGCGGAACAGCCCCATAAAGCCGGAGCCGAGGTTTTGCTTGGTCTTCAGCAGGCTGCGCTTCAGGCGAGCGAAGAAGCCCTCTTTGGTCGGCCGCTCCTGCTCTTGCGCAGCGGCCGGCACCACGGGTTCAAGCGGCGCTTCTTCTTCCGGCTCCGGTTCTGGTTCGACGACTGGCTCGGGCTCAATGACCGGCTCAGGTTCAACGACCGGCTCGGGCTCAACGACCGGCTCAGGTTCGACGACAGGCTCAGGCTCGACAACCGGCTCAGGCTCAACAACTGGCTCGGGCTCGACAACCGGCTCGGGCTCGACAACCGGCTCGGGCTCAATGACCGGCTCGGGTTCAACGACCGGCTCAGGCTCAACAACTGGCTCGGGCTCGACAACCGGCTCGGGTTCAACGACCGGCTCAGGCTCAACAACTGGCTCGGGTTCAACGACCGGCTCGGGCTCAACCACCGGCTCGGGCTCGACGACCGGCTGCTGCTGCGCCACTACCTGCTCGGTCACGCTGACAATCTCTTCGGCCAACGCTTGCGCCGTCGGGTGTTCGGCCGCCGCCGGCAGGTTTTCCGCGATGGGTTCGCCGGCCTGGCCGCTATCCCACTCTCCCGGGGTGTCGACGGAGGCGGCAGGTTCAGATTCCTGGGCGGGGAGCTTGTCATCCAGCTTGGCGGTGGCCGGTTCAGCCGGCGTCTCCGCGGCCTGAGGCTCCGCCTGCTCTACCGGCTGCTCAGGTTGCTGTTGCTCTTCTTCCTTTTCCTTCTGGCCAAACCCCAGCCAGGAGAAAAACCCACGTTTCTTATCTTTTGCCATGTTATGACTCTACTCCGTACCGAAGGCTCGCTTACCCTACATACCTGAAGGATATATGCTGACAATAATCCGCCGAGTCTATCACTTTCCCTCGCGCAGCAACACGCATCCGGCACGCTTTCCGGTGTGAAATCAGACAACAAAGTTTTACCGTTCCCCCCGAAGCCCGTCACCGGTAGAATAGGGGCAACTTTTCGTTAACCTCTACGGCTCCGCGCCGCAAAAGAAATCAAACAACGCTTATGACAAGACTCTCGCCACGGGCGGCGGCCAAAAAACCGCCCCAGGCCGCAGCCGGACAGATCCGCATCATCGGCGGCCAATGGCGCGGTCGCAAGCTTCCGGTGCCGAACAGCCCGGGGCTGCGCCCCACCACCGATCGGGTGCGCGAAACCCTGTTCAACTGGCTGGCGCCGGTGATTCAGGGCGCGCGCTGCCTGGACTGTTTCGCCGGCAGCGGCGCATTAGGGCTGGAAGCGCTGTCGCGCTACGCCGGCAGCGCCACGCTGTTGGAATTCGAACGGCCGGTGGCGCAGCAGCTGGAAAAAAATCTGGCGCTGCTGCAGGGCAAGGGGGTGGTTATCAACACCAACGCGCTGAGCTGGCTGGCGGGCGAGGGCCAACCGTTCGACGTGGTGTTCCTCGATCCGCCGTTTCGCAAAGGCCTGCTGGCGGAGACCGCCTTGCTGCTGGAGCAGCGTGGCTGGCTGGCCGACGAGGCCTGGATCTATGTAGAAGCCGAGGCGGAAAGCGCCGCGGCGGACGTGCCTGCCAGCTGGCAGCTGCACCGGGAGAAGGTCGCCGGCCAGGTGGCCTATCGCCTTTATATTCGTTCGCAAGAGAAAACCGACCATGCTGATTAATCTGGGCCGCCTGCTGATGCTGTGCGTGTGGGGCTTCCTGCTCTCTAACCTGTTCCATCCTTTTCCCAAGCCGCTGAAGTATTTCATCGACGTGGCGCTGTTCTTTATGGTGGTGATGCACGGCCTGCAGCTGGTGCTGTTGAAATCCACCCAGCCGAAGGATCAGCCAATCAGCTACTGGCAAGAAGCCAAGATCTTTATCTTTGGCGTGTTCGAGCTGCTGGCCTGGCAAAAGAAACAGCCGCCCATCAAGAAGAAATGACCGCTACGGCTGAACGCTGAAAGAGACGAAGCGCGTGCCCTGCATGTTCAACGTGCCCTGCGCGCCTTTTTCTATCGGGTTGTATTGCCACTGTTTCAGCCGAAGCGTGATGTCTTCACCGCCCTGGTTCGGGCTGAACACCACCTCGTAATACATCGGCTCATTGACCAGCGGTTCGCGCTGCGGCGCGCGGGTCCTGGCGACCGGGAAGCTGCGCTTGTCGCTCACCGTCACCTGCAGGCTGCGCATCGGCGCGCGATCGTTTTCCGCCTCCCGCTGGCGCTGTTTGAAGTAGCGTTGCGTGGCCAGCACGGCGATCAGCGCAATCACGGCGACAAAAAATAACGGTGGCTTGCTCATCGGTTTCCCATTTCCTTCACGGCCAAATCGGCGTAAACATAGCATTCTCAAGAAAGCATTGTCGATCGTCGGCAGGCTACCTACACTGAAATAAGAAGTGACATTGGTGACAGTTTGGAGCCGGTTGTTGCGGCTCCCTCATGCATAAGGAAGACATAAATGAGTTGGCCGTTCCTTGCCGTATTCTTTTCCGGTTGGCTGTTCGTCGACGCCTCATACCGTGGCCCGCGCTGGCAGCGCTGGGTGTTCAAACCCGTCACGCTGCTGCTGCTGTTGCTGTTGGCCTGGCAGGCGCCGGTGCTCGGCGCCGCGGGTTATCTGATCGTGCTCGGCCTGCTGGCGACGCTGATCGGCGACGCGCTGCTCCTGTTGCCGCGCGAGCGGGTGCTGTACGCCATCGGCGCCTTTTTCCTGTCCCATCTGCTGTATACCCTGAGCTTCGCCAGCCAGATGACGTTCAGCCTGTTCTGGCCGCTGCCGCTGGCGCTGCTGGCGATCGGCGCGTTGCTGCTGGCCACCCTTTGGACCCGGCTGGAAGAGATGCGCTGGCCGATCGTCACCTACGTGGCGATGACGCTGCTGATGGTCTGGCTGGCGGGCGAGCAATATTTCCTGCGCAGCACCGATTTCGGCTTCTCGCTGCTGACCGGCACCTCGCTGCTGCTGCTGGCCAACGTGGTTTGGCTGCTCAACCGCTACCGTTTCACCTTCCGCGCGGCGGACGCCATCGTGGCTTTCTGTTACTTCTCCGGCCACTTCCTGATCGTGCGTTCGCTCTACCTGTAACTCTCTGCCGCGGGTTCGGTGCGCCGAACCCGTTTTTCATTATCAAGCCAGCGCTTTCAACGTCAGGGCATCATCGGCGCCCAGCTGATTGCGATACAGATCGCCGTCGCGCGAGAAGAACGCCAGCGTGCTGCCATCCGCCCGCAGCAGAGCGATGCCGTCCGGCGCCGGGCGCCAGCCCACGACTTCCGCCGCAAACACGCTTTGCAAACACCGTTGCCGATCCACCAGCTGATAGCCGTTGGTTTCACTTTGCTCATTCGCCAAAAACTCGATTTGGCATTGCCGCTCGCTGTCGGCCACCTGCCATTGCCCCGCCAGCGACTGCGCGGTCGGCAGCGCCAGGCTGCCGGCCATGACCGCACTTGTCACCATCATGCCGCCCGCCGCCAAAGCGGGGCGCGTTAAAGTACCTTTCATACCGGGCTCCTGCATCACGCCCGGCCGAGACTGCGCCGGGCGTTCCGTTGCTGTGTTACACGATAAAGTCAGTGGCGACGTCAACCTGGCCGACGATTTTCACCAGGAAGTCCGGCGCCTGATGGCCACCGATATTCACCGACAAATCGGTCACGTTGTTGGAAGCGTTGTAGCTGAGCAGCGCTTCGCCGGCCGTGCCGCTGAAGTGATCGACGAAGTGAATGAAATCGCTGCTCTGCGCCTCTTTGTTGAAGAACGACAGGTCAATTTTGTCGATCCCTTTCTGGAAGTCGCGGATCCAGTCTGAAGCGCCCGGTGCGGAATCGCCGGCGGCAGAGAACACGAAGATGTCTTTGCCGGCACCGCCCCACAGCTCATCCGCCCCGCCGCCGCCGAACAGCACGTCGTTACCCGCGCCGCCTTTCAGCACGTTGTTGGCCGCGTTGCCGACAATCACGTCGTTGCCGGAACCGCCAATGGCGTTCTCAATGGTCACACCGGCGGCGATCGAGACGTTGCCCTTCAGGCCGCCCACGTCGGAGAACGATTTCTCGTTCAGGTTGATGCGCTGGTTAGCGGTGTAACCGGAGAAATCGAAGGTATCGTTACCGCCCGCATCCCAGGCCGCAAAGATCACTTTCTGCGAGTTGCTGGTGGTGCTGAGGAAGTCGCGACCGGTGTTGGAGTTAAAACCGTACACGGTGTCGCCGGTGCGGGTCGACAGGTTGGCGCCATACAGATGCTGAATGGCGGCAATGTCATCCAGCAGCGGAGCCGCGGCATAGTGGCCGCCGTTGTCGCCACCGGTGTTGGTTTCACTCCAGTAGCTCATCAGGCTGAACTGGCGGGTATCCTCCGCATAGGTGACGTCGCGATAGGTCGGGTTACCCTCACCGGCGTTGTAATCGCCCGGGTGGCTCAGGCCCAGCGCATGGCCAATCTCATGGGTGAACGTCTGACGGCCGTAGTCTTCGGTCGCCGGATGCTTCACGTTGGATTGGTTGACGTTGTACCAGGTCTGGCCGCCCAGATCCTGGCCCTGCCAAATGGTGTTCGGCAGGAAGGCGTAGGCCTGGGTGCCGTAATCATAGTGGCCGGGACGATCCTGGCTGTAGTTGCCGAAGGTGATGTTGGCCTTTTGTCCGGCCGCCACTTCGGTGAAGGTGATATTGGCGACGTCCGCCCAGGACTGCAGCGACAGCTTAGCCTGCTGCTGCTGTTCTGCGCTGAACTTGCTCAGCCCGGTGTCGCCGGCGACGTTGGTGGAAGAGAACTTATAGTCCGGGAAGGAGAAGGTTAATTTGACCGGCTGGCCAAATACCTTGTAACCGTTCCAGGTTTGGTTCTCACGGGTAATAAACAGCCCAGCTTGCTCGTTAGAAAATGAATCCTTGCCATTAATCTGAATCCCGTTGCCCCGCTCATGATAATGCAGCAGGTCGTCTACAGCATCGTAGCCGGTTGTCGCGGCCGCAAGGCTGGATTCAGTAATTTCAATTGCCTTTTTAGTAGATTGCATTGGTTCGATTCCACTCATTACCTGATTGATATCAATCAGACAGATAGACATAACCTCCCCGTAAGCCAGGGCTAATGAACCTCAGGCCTGCTGGAAGGGGCTTATGCGCCGTTGCCGGCAGTGTGTTAGGTAGAATTAATGCATATATATCAGCAAATAAGATCACCATTAAAAATGGTAATCGATTCCAATTATAGGCAGGGTCGCAAAACTGCACATAAAATAATCAACCATTTATTATCGCAACGAAAGTTTGTTATGCTGCTTTTTTGGCTTCTTTACAAAACAAATGAAACTTGATGAGGAGAAGTTGGCACCAAACTTCAATAGCAATGCGGCCTGCAGACTCAAGCGAATCATGCTGGCTTTCCCTAGGGTAAAAGGTAAATTTTGCTAAAGCGTTATAGATTAATAACTCTTTATTATTAGGTCGGGCGATTTTTTAGTTTCTATAGGAATATTATTTTCTTATTTAAACTATCGGCGGCGAGCCTGTTTCCCCAAATAGGGGATAAGAAAAGCCGATAGATTAAAATTCGCATTATTCATTATTGAATGAATCCCCCCTTTCTACGCTTAAACGCCGTTAGCAATAATTCTCATCCGGCGCTTGACTCTGGAGTGGACTCCAGGGTGTAGAGTCAGTTGAGCAAACCCGTTTAACAGCCCGAAGGGGGACGTTATGCACAATCAGCAAAACCATAATCATCAGGAACATCACCACGCCGAAGGCGGATGCGGCTGCAACCACAGCCACAGCAAAACGCAGCATGGCTGCAGCAGCGAACCGAAAAACGCCGCCGCGCAGGCCGAACAGGCCCACCATCATCACGATCATGGCGATAGCGGCTGCTGCGCCGCCACGCCCGACGATCCGGACGAGGAAAGCGACAGGCTGGCCGCCGCTCCCCCTTCCGGTAGCCAACGTTTCAGCTGGAAAGTCACCGGCATGGACTGCCCCAGCTGCGCCAAGAAAATCGAAAATGCCGTCACCGCACTTCCCGGCGTCGACAGCGCGCGGGTGCTGTTTGCGACCGAGAAACTGGTAGTCGACGCACAGTCCGACATCAGCCTGCGGATCCAGGACGCGGTCGCCCAGGCCGGCTTTACCCTGCTCGGCACTCAGAACGCCAAAGCCGCCGCGCCGAAAACCTCACGCTTCGGCGAATTCGCACCGCTGCTGCTGTTAACTACCCTGATGGTCGTCAGTTGGGTGCTGGATCGGGTTAACCCGGAGCTGGGGCGCATCGCCTTTATCGCCACCACGCTGGTCGGATTGGCGCCGGTCGCCGCCAAGGCGCTGCGTTTGATCCGCTCCGGCACGCCATTCGCCATCGAAACGCTGATGAGCGTGGCGGCCATCGGCGCGCTGTTCATCGGCGCCACCGCCGAAGCGGCGATGGTGCTGCTGCTGTTTATGGTCGGCGAACTGCTGGAATCCTACGCCGCCAACCGCGCGCGACGCGGCGTGACGGCGCTGATGGAGCTGGTGCCGGAAGACGCGCTGCTGCTGCAAGGCACGGAACGCAAACGCGTGCCGGTCGCCAGCCTGCGCCCTGGCGACGTGATTGAAATCGCGCCCGGCGGGCGCCTGCCGGCCGACGCCGAGCTGCTCAATCCGTTCGCCAGCTTCGACGAAAGCGCCCTGACCGGCGAATCGGTGCCGGTCGAGCGCCAGCAGGGCGAGAAAGTGGCCGCCGGCAGCCTGTCCGTCGATCAGGCGGCGCAGATGAAGGTGATCTCCGAGCCCGGCAAAAACGCCATCGACCGCATTTTGCAGCTGATTGAAGAAGCCGAAGAGCGCCGCGCGCCGATCGAACGCTTCCTCGATCGGTTCAGCCGTTATTACACCCCGGCCATTATGCTGCTGGCCGTCGCGGTGATCCTGGTGCCGCCGCTGCTGTTCTCGCAGCCGTGGGATACCTGGATCTATCGCGGCCTGACGCTGCTGCTGATCGGCTGTCCGTGCGCGCTGGTGATCTCGACCCCGGCGGCCATTACATCCGGGCTGGCGGCCGCCACGCGGCGCGGCGCGCTGATTAAAGGCGGCGCGGCGCTGGAGCAACTGGGCCAGATACAAACCATCGCCTTCGATAAAACCGGCACCCTGACCGAAGGCAAGCCGACGGTGACCGACGTGCTGCCGATCGGCGCGCTCACCGAACAGCGGCTGCTGCAGCTTGCCGCCGCGGTGGAGGCCGGTTCACATCACCCGCTGGCGCAGGCGATCATCAACCGCGCCGCCGCAAGCGGGGCCGAGCTGCCGCTGGCGCAGGCGCGCCGCGCGCTGGCCGGCGTCGGCGTGGAAGGGATCGTGGACGGCAAGACCGTGCTGATCAGCGCGCCGGGCAAGCTGGCGCCGGGCCTGCTCGACGTTCAATGGCAGAGCAAGGTAGACAAGCTGGAAAACGCCGGTAAAACGGCGGTGGTGGTGCTGGAAGACGGCGCGCCCATCGGCTTGCTGGCGCTGCGCGACACGCTGCGCAGCGACGCCAAACAGGCGATAGCCGAACTGAACGCGCTGGGTATTCGCGGCGTGATGCTGACCGGCGACAACCCGCGCGCCGCCGCGGCGATCGCCGGCGAGCTGGGCCTCGACTATCGAGCTAGTCTGTTGCCGGAAGATAAGGTCAACGCGGTCACCGAGCTGAGCGAACTGCGCCCGACGGCGATGATCGGCGACGGCATCAACGACGCCCCGGCGATGAAAGCCTCCAGCATCGGCATCGCCATGGGCAGCGGCACCGACGTGGCATTGGAAACCGCCGACGCCGCCCTGACCCACAACCGGCTGCTGGGCGTCGCGGAGATGATCCGCATCTCACGCGCCACCCACGCCAATATCCGGCAAAACATCACCATCGCGCTGGGGTTGAAAGGGGTCTTCCTGATCACCAGCCTGCTGGGGCTGACCGGTTTGTGGCTGGCGGTGCTGGCGGACTCCGGCGCCACCGCGCTGGTCACCGCCAACGCGCTGCGGCTGTTGAGAAAGCGCCAATAACGCGGCGCCAGGCCGGGTTCCTCAATGGGAACCCGGCATTATCGATTGCAGCGGCAGTATTAAGGATATTGTCGGCGCGTATGTAAAACCCGCAACACCCGGATGTGAGTTTCCAGCACCTGGTAAACCAGGAGATAATGGGGATGTAGGGGGATTTCATGCGTGCCGTCCACTCTGCCGCGCCGGAAAACTCGAGGATGTCTGGCGGCGGGAATGACGGCCTCCATGATGAGAACCTTCATTTTTCTGGCCGCCAGAGGGTTATCATTGGCGATGAATCCCACAATCTCCACCAGATCCTGACGTGCGGCTCGAGTCCATTCGATGTTGAGCATTATGCCTGCTTCGCTTTGATCCTGGCTTCTGCAGCAGCGATAACAGCATCCATTTCAGCCATCACGTCATCATGAGGAATGCCAGGCCGCGGCTCATCTATGGCTTCCTGAACTCTTTCAAGAAACCAGCGCTCATAGCCCTGTGTACGTTCCTCATTTTCCATCTTGGCAACCGTAGGCAGTAGTAAAATACTCATCGTTTGTCCCCTTCGAACGCTCCCCGATCGCAGGGAGCTTATCTCACGAGGCGATTAAAAACTATACACCTTTACGTAACAGATAACGGTATGGCGCCTGCTCGGTTTCCTGCGCCACCAGCGTATGCTCCATAAAGCGGCAGAACCCCGGAATATCGCGGGTGGTGGCCGGATCGTCGGCGATAATCAGCAGCGTTTCGCCGTTGTCCATATGGCGCACGGTTTTGCGCACCATCATCACCGGTTCCGGGCAACGCAGGCCCAGCGCGTCGAGCGTCTGGTCTGCCTGGGCAAATAAGTCAGTCATGCAATTTTTCTCGTTCAAAACGATCGGCGAACGCTCGCCGCATCTCATTAGCGCCTAGTTTACGCCGGTAGTTTTTCTGCGCAAGATGCGTTAACGTTTGCGTTAAATTTAACCATTGCATTGGTTGCGCAAACGCGTATCATGCCGCCGCGCAGCGTTTTTTGCTGTTTTGACAAGACACACTGGGTTCCCTCACCCCACTGCTAAAAAGGCTACAATATGTATTCGTTTACCGCACAGCAGCGCTTCACGGCGTTGGTCTGGCTTTCGCTGTTTCATATCGCCATCATTACCTCCAGCAACTACCTGGTGCAGCTGCCGATCACCGTTTTCGGCTTCCATACCACTTGGGGCGCCTTTACCTTCCCGTTTATCTTCCTCGCGACCGATCTGACCGTGCGCATCTTCGGCGCGCCGCTGGCGCGGCGGATTATCCTGGCGGTGATGGTGCCGGCGCTGTTCATCTCCTACGTGATCTCCACCGTCACCTATCAGGGAGAATGGCAGGGCTTCGCGGCGCTGGGCAGTTTTAACCTGTTCGTGGCGCGTATCGCCGTCGCCAGCTTTATGGCCTACGTGCTCGGCCAGATCCTCGACGTTCACGTCTTCAATCGCCTGCGCCAACGCAGCGCCTGGTGGGTGGCGCCGGCGGCGGCGATGTTCTTCGGCAATATCAGCGATACGCTGGCGTTCTTCTTCATCGCCTTCTACAAGAGCAGCGATCCCTTCATGGCCAACAACTGGGTGGAGATCGCGCTGGTGGATTACAGCTTCAAGGTGATGATCTGCCTGCTGTTCTTCCTGCCGATGTACGGCGTGTTGCTGAACATGCTGCTCAAACGCATCGCGGCGCGCAGCGGCAGCCTGCAGCCGGGCTGAGCCGTGTTATTCTGGGCGGCCCTATGGAGGCCGCCCATGATCCCAATCGTCCGCATCGCCACGCTCGAAGAAATCCACCGCCTTTACCAACGCATCCCCGAATTCGGCGGCCTGCATAGCCTGGCCGATCTGCAGCGGCGCATCGGCGGTGCCCCCGCCAGCCTGTTGATCGCCGACATCGACGGCCAGCCGGCCGGTTTCAAACTCGGTTATCAACAGCGGGAAACGGTGTTTTACAGCTGGCTGGGCGGCGTGCTGCCGGCATTTCGTCGCCACGGCGTGGCGCAGGCCTTGTTGGCCGAACAAGAGCGCTGGGCGCGGGCGCAGGGCTATCGCCGGCTGACAGTCAAAACCCGTAACCGGTTCCGCGCCATGCTGACGATGCTGCTCGCCCACCACTATCAGATTGTTCAGCTGGAAAAGAAAGGCGAAGTGGCTGATTATCGGCTATTACTGGAGAAAAACTTGTGACAACATCTGCCTTGCATTTCAGCCTGGAATAGGTTGCGATACGACAGTGAATCCCTACCGGAAAGGAAGAAGGAAGCCCGATGCGTAAAGTAGCGAAATTGATGGGTATCAGCCTGCTGGCGCTTGGCCTCGCGGCCTGCGACGGCGACACCAAAGACACCAAGGCAGCGTCTGACGGCGCGGCGGCCAGCGCGCCGGCCGGGCAGCAGGTCAGCCTGCTGGACGGTAAACTGGCGTTCACCCTGCCGGTCGGCATGGCGGATCAGAGCGGCAAGCTGGGCAACCAGGCCAACAACATGCATGTTTACGCAGACAGCACCGGCCAGCGCGCGGTGATCGTGATCCTGGGCGACAAGACCGCCGACAGCCTGGAGACCCTGGCCAAGCGCCTGGAGAATACCCAGCGCGCGCGTGACGCCAACCTGCAGGTGATCACCAACAAGGCGCTCGACGTCAACGGCGTGCCGCTGCGTCAGCTGGACAGCATCATCACCAGCGGCGGCGAAAAAGCCTATTCCTCCGTCCTGATCGGCTCGCTGAACAACAACATGCTGACCATTCAGGTGACGCTGCCGGCGGACAATCAGCAGCAGGCGCAGGCCGAAGCCGAAGGCATCATCTCCACCCTGAAGCTGAAGCAGTAATCCCACAGAGGGCCGGCTTGCCGGCCCTCTCGTTTTTATACCAGCGCCTGCGCCAGCAGGGTGATCGGATGCTCGCAGCGCTTGCTGGTGGACATTTCTATCTGCCATTTGCAGGTCTCGCAGTCGGTCACTACCAGATCCACTCCGCTCTCTTCGATTTGCCGGAACAGCGGCGCGCCGATGCCTTGCGAGGTGGCGTAGTTCTCCGATTTGAACCCGTAGGTGCCGGCGATGCCGCAGCACTGCGAATCCAGCACCACCAGCTCCAGCCCCGGTATCTGCCGCAGCAGCTCCAGGGTGTAGGCGGTCCAGCCCATCTTCTCCATATGGCAAGGCGTGTGATAAGCCACCCGCAGCGGCGTGCGCTTCAGCGGCAGGCTGCGCCCCTGATTGATCAGGCGATAGAGATAGCGCGTCGCCAGCTCCACCCGATCGCGCACCGGGGTGGTGTCCACGTCCAGCAGATGAGGATATTCGTCGCGCAGGGTGAAGGTGCAGCTCGATGAGGTCGCCACCACCGGAATGCCGCGCTCAAGCACCGCTTCATGCAGCGACTCGGCGTTAACCCTGGCCTGCTTTTTGGCCTGCTCGATAAACCCGTTGGCGATCAGCGGCACGCCGCAGCATTTCTCGCGTTTCAGCAGCTGCACGCCGATATCCAGCGCGTTGAATACCCGGATCAAATCCTTGCCCAGCTGCGGATGGTTATAGTTGACGAAGCAGCCGTGGAAAAACGCCACCTGCTCGGCATAGCGCCGCTGAGCCTGCGCCTGTTGCCGGTACCAGCGGCGGAAGGTGCCGAACGAGTATTTCGGCAGTTCTCGCCGGTGATCGATCTTCAGCGCCTTGTCCAGCAGCTTGCGCACCGGTTTCAGCCCGGTGGCGGCGTTGACGATCGGCGCGAACGGCGTCGACAGCGAGCCCATGATGTCGGTGTGGCTGAGGATGGCGTCGCGCAGCGTCGGCTTGCTCTGGGCGAAGTCGGCGCGGGCGCGCTGAATGATATCGCCGATTTTGACGTCGGACGGGCAGGCCACTTCACAACGTTTGCAGTTGGTGCAGTATTTCAAGGCTTCGTCGTACAGCGCCGGATCTTTCAGCCGCAGCCGCTCGCCGTCCGGCCCCGCCTGTTTCGGCCCCGGATAGAGCGGGTTCACTTTGGCGACCGGGCAGTAGGTGGTGCAGACGGTGCATTTGATGCAGCTTTCAAAGCTGTGGTCCTGATGCAGGCTCATGCGTTTTCCTCCGCGGCGATCTGCTGCGCGACGTGCAGCGCACCGATCAATGACACGCCGGCGCCGCAGCCTTGCTGCAGCGGATCGTAGCCGCCGGCGACCGCGCCGATGGCGTACAGATTGTCGAACGGCATGCCCTGCTTCATCGCCCGCAGCCTGCCGTCGGTGCGCACGCCAAATTGCAGATAAGGCTGCGGCGCGAACAGCTCGCGCCGGCTCCAGTCGGCGCGAGCCGCGCGGCTGTGTACGTCCAGCCCGAAGATCGGCTCGCGCACCCCGTCGAAATCCGCCACCAGCCCGTTGCTGAAGAAGCTGCCGCTGGCCAACACCACCTGCTGCGCCCGCAGCGGAATATCACCGTGGTTGCGGGTATACAGGCCCGTGACGCGGCCGGCTTCGCACTCGGCGCGCAGCACGCTGTCGCCGGGCATGAAAACGCCGCCCAGCTGTTGAAAACGCCGCCGCAGCGCCTGATGCAAGCGCATGCCGGGCACCGAAGGCGGCAGCGTCGGCAGCAGCCGGATCGGCTTGCCGACCGCATCCTGCAGCACCGCCAGCGACGCGTCGTCCTCCAATCCCAAACAGGCCGGCAGAAAGAGCGCGTCGGCTGCCCCCGCCAACCGCCGCAGTTCCTCGGCCATCGGCGGCAGGCTTTCCATCAAATCCAGCACCCGGGCGATGTTTACCGCGCGGAACTCGCTGGGGTTATTGCGCAATCTGTCCAGCGCCGGCATGTGCAGATAGGCCACCTCCGTCTCTACGCCGAGCTCCCGGCTCAGAGAGTCGGCGGCCATCTGCGGCTGGAAGTCGAGGAAACCTTCGATGCCGATCACCGCAATGCGCCGCCACGGCAGTTGGCCGGCCAGCGGCAGCGTCGGGATCGCCTGCGGGCTGAGCCAGGTGGCGCGGCGCGTGCCGAGCGGCGTAATGCGCAGATGGTTGTTGGTGCCCTCGCCCTGCAGGTTCAGCCCGCAGCGCTCCAACAGCCGCTGCGCGGCGGCGGACAGCGCCGCCACCCGGCCGGGCCCGATCAGGGCATACGGATGCTGCGGCGCCTGCTGCGCCAGCTGCGGTAGCGCCGCCAGCGGCATCTCGACCGGCGTGCCGTCCGGCAATCTCGCCAGCAGGTCGAGCGAGCCGGAGGAGAAGTAGAGCGCGCTCTGGCCGGAACTGACCACCGCACAGCGCTTGCCCTGTTCGGCCACGGCAATGGCGCAGCTCAGGCCCGCCAGGCCGCCGCCAATCACCACTACGTCAAATCGCATCATCCGCCTCCTGCTCCTTGTCGGCCTGGGCCTCAAGCCCGCATAGCCCCTGGTAAACCCAGCTGGTAAATTCACTCTCGCGCAGCGCATCGCCCCAGGCGATCGGCCGTACGCCTTTCCACCGTTCGTTGAGGAACTGCGACAGCTGCGCGATGGACTGCTGCGGCGTGCTGACATTAAAGCGCGTCAGCAGCCCGGCGGCGCGGCAGGCGCAGAGTTCGCCCTGGCAGGTACCCATGCCGACGCGGGTGCGGCGGCGCAGATCCACCAGGTTATTGACGGTCAGCGAGTTGACCGCATAACGCACTTCCCCGGCGGTCACCGCCTCGCATTCGCACACCAGGCTGGTGTCGAGCCGATCGGCCGCCGGCACCTGGCTGGCGCGGTCGCCGTGGCGGTAAATTGCCGAGCCGCGAATGCTGGCGGGCAGAGAAACCACGCTGCGCACCGTCTCCTCCGCCGACTGGCGGGAGCCGGGCAACGCATCCTGCGCGGTGGTGCACGGCCGGTTTACGCCAAGCTTTTCGCACACCTTGTCGGTGGCCCACTCCGCCATCAGGCGGTAGGTCATCAGCTTGCCGCCAGTGATGGTGATAAACCCTTCCAGCCCATCGCGGGCGGCGTGATCGAGCAGCACGATGCCACGGCTGACGTTGCGCCCGCTGGGGTCGTCGTCGCTGGCCACCAACGGCCGTACCCCGGCGTAGGCGCGCAGAATGCGGGTCTGCGCCAGGGTGGGCGCCAACAGCGCCCCCTCGCGGATCAGAATATCCACTTCCTGCGGGGTCACCAGCATGTTGTCAATTTGGTCGTAGTCGATATGGGTCGAGGTAGTACCGATCAGCGAGATGGTGTCGCCCGGCACCAGGATGTCGGCGTCTGCCGGTTTGCGGCAGCGGTTGATCACCATGTTGTTGATGCGGTGGCCGAGGATCAACAGCGCCCCCTTGGCCGGGAACATGCGGATGCGCAAATCGGCGTATTCGGCGATCTGCTGGCCCCAGATGCCGGCGGCGTTGACCACCACCGGCGCATGCAGCGCATAGCGCCGCTGATTCTGATGGTCGTAAACGCGCACGCCCGTCACCCGATCGCCGCTGCGCAACAATCCCACCACCTGGTGGTAGGTCAGGATCTGCGCGCCGTGCTCGCGCGCGTCCAACATGTTGGCGGCGGTCAGCCGGAAGGGATCGACGGTGCCGTCCGGCACGCGCACCGCGCCGATCAGCGCCGGGTTAGCCGCCGGTTCCAGCCGCAGCGCCAGCTGCGGGTCGATCGCTTCGGCGTTGATGTCGGCCTGGCGACAGGCGGCGATAAACTGTTGCTGATAGTCCAGCGAGTCCTGCGGCAGGGTGATGAACAGCCCATCGGTGCGCTCGATGCAGTGGTGGGCGATGCGTTTCAGGATGCGGTTTTCTTCGATGCACTCGCGCGCCGACTCGCCGTCGGTCACCGCATAGCGCGCGCCGCTGTGCAGCAAACCGTGGTTGCGGCCGGTGGCGCCGGTAGCGATGTCGTGGCGCTCCAGCAAAATGCAGCGCAAGCCGCGCCGCGCGCAGTCGCGGGCGATGCCTGCGCCGGTGGCGCCGCCGCCGATGATGATCACATCCGTTTCGCCGCCGTCAAAATAGCTGCTCATGTCGCTCCCTCAGGATCGGTAGTTATGAGCCTATTGAGCCACGGTTATAAGGGTCTTTGTTTGATAAGGAACAAGAACGAACATCAAACGAAATAAAAATGTCCACAAAAAACCATCAATGTGATCATAATCACGATTTTTGGACGTTTTTCTATTTCATAACGTTAACGAATCGCTCAAAATCCGCCGTGGTTTCATAAAAGTGTAACAATTGCGCCATTCGTCACAGCGACACCAGGCGTATTTGACGACAATGGCGCTCGTTATGGAACACAAAAACACCACATTCGATATCCGCTCAATCATCAAATGAACGTAAAAGGTCATATTGATGTGATAACAGATAAAGCCATCGGAGGCGCTCATGTTGAGTATTTTTAAGCCGGCCGCACACATCGCCCGTGTGCCGAGCGATAAGGTAGACCCGCTCTACCGTAAGCTGCGCTGGCAAATTTTCCTGGGGATCTTCTTCGGTTACGCCGCTTACTATCTGGTGCGTAAGAACTTCACCCTGGCCATGCCTTACCTGATCGAACAAGGCTTCAGCCGCGGTGACCTCGGCTTCGCGCTGTCGGGCATTTCCATCGCCTACGGCTTCTCCAAATTCATCATGGGTTCGGTCTCCGACCGTTCCAACCCGCGAGTGTTCCTGCCTGCCGGCCTGATCCTGGCGGCGGCGGTGATGTTGTTCATGGGCTTCGTGCCGTGGGCCACCTCCAGCATCGCCATCATGTTCGTCCTGCTGTTCCTGTGCGGCTGGTTCCAGGGCATGGGTTGGCCGCCGTGCGGCCGCACCATGGTGCACTGGTGGTCGCAGAAAGAACGCGGCGGCATCGTCTCCATCTGGAACTGCGCCCACAACGTGGGTGGCGGCCTGCCACCGCTGCTGTTCCTGCTGGGTATGGCCTGGTTCAACGACTGGCACGCGGCGCTGTACATGCCGGCCTTCGGCGCCATCCTGGTGGCCCTGATCGCCTTCGGCCTGATGCGCGACACCCCGCAATCCTGCGGCCTGCCGCCGATTGAAGAGTACAAAAACGACTACCCGGACGACTACAGCGAAAAAGACGAAGAAGAGCTGACCGCCAAGCAGATCTTCATGCAGTACATCCTGCCGAACAAGCTGCTGTGGTACATCGCGGTCGCCAACGTGTTCGTCTATCTGCTGCGTTACGGCATTCTGGACTGGTCGCCGACCTACCTGAAAGAAGTGAAGCACTTCGCGCTGGACAAGTCTTCCTGGGCTTACTTCCTGTATGAATACGCCGGTATCCCGGGCACCCTGCTGTGCGGCTGGATGTCGGACAAAGTGTTCAAAGGCAACCGCGGCGCCACCGGCGTGTTCTTCATGACGCTGGTGACCATCGCCACCGTGGTGTTCTGGATGAACCCGCCGGGCAACCCGACCGTGGACATGATCTGTATGCTGGTCATCGGCTTCCTGATCTACGGCCCGGTAATGCTGATCGGCCTGCACGCGCTGGAGCTGGCGCCGAAGAAAGCCGCAGGCTTCACCGGCCTGTTCGGCTACCTGGGCGGCTCGGTTGCGGCCAGCGCCATCGTCGGCTACACCGTAGACTTCTTCGGTTGGGACGGCGGCTTCATGGTGATGATCGGCGGCGGCGTGCTGGCGGTTATCCTGCTGCTGCTGACCATGCTGAACGAAAAGAAACACCACGCGGAAATCGCTGCCGGCAAGCGCGGCTAACCGTCACACGACTTTTGCATGATTTAAAGGCCGCCCTGCGGCCTTTTTACTACCCTGCCCCCAACAACACGGAGAAAACGGAATGCGGACTCAAGTCAAAGCCCTGCTGACAGGGATCATTCTCGCTACCTCAATGGTCAGCGCCGCGCAGGCGGCGGACAAAGTAGTGATCGCCCACCGCGGCGCCAGCGGCTACCTGCCGGAACACACCCTGCCGGCGAAGGCGATGGCCTACGCGCAGGGCGCCGATTACCTCGAACAAGATCTGGTGATGACCAAAGACAACGAGCTGGTGGTGCTGCACGACCATTACCTCGATCGCGTCACCGACGTTGCCGAACGCTTCCCGGACCGCGCGCGCAAGGACGGCCGTTATTACGCCATCGACTTTACGCTGGCGGAGATCAAATCGCTGAAGTTCACCGAAGGCTTTGAAATCGAAAACGGCAAGAAGGTGCAGGGCTACCCTGGCCGCTTCCCGATGGGCAAATCCGACTTCCGCGTACACACCTTCCAGGAAGAGATCGAGTTCGTGCAGGGTCTGAACCATTCGACCGGCAAGAACATCGGCATCTACCCTGAAATCAAGGCGCCGTGGTTCCACAAACAGGAAGGCAAGGACATCTCCAGCAAAGTGCTGGCGGTGCTCAAGCAATACGGCTACACCGGCAAAAACGACAACGTATACCTGCAGTGCTTCGACGCCAACGAGCTCAAACGCATCAAGAACGAGCTGGAGCCGAAGCTGGGCATGGATCTGAAGCTGGTGCAGCTGATCGCCTATAACGACTGGCAGGAAACCTACGAGCAGAAAGCCGACGGCAAGTGGGTAGAGTACGACTACGACTGGATGTTCAAGCCGGGCGCGATGCAGAAAATCGCTCAGTATGCCGACGGCATCGGGCCGGACTACCACATGCTGGTGGTGGCGGATAAATCCAAGCCGGGCCACATCGTGCTGACCGACATGGTGAAAGAAGCGCACGCCAGCAAGCTGGCGGTGCATCCGTTTACCATCCGCGCCGATGCGCTGCCGAAGTACGTGACCAACGTGAACCAGCTGTATGACGTGATTTACAACCAGGCCGGCGTCGACGGCGTGTTCACCGACTTCCCGGACAAGGGCGTGCAGTTCCTGCAGAAGCAGGGCCAGCACAAGTAATGCCAAGGGCGCCGCAAGGCGCCCTTGTTATTTCCGAGAAACGTCCGGGTTATGTCAGAGGAACATCTTGCGCAGGTAGTGCGGCACCGCGTTATCGACGTTGGAGCCGATCACTTCCAGCTCCGGCAACATATCCTTCAAGCGCTGATGCGCGTCGCGCATGATGCAGCCCTTGCCGGCCATCGACAGCATCTCCAGATCGTTCATGCCGTCGCCGAAGGCGATGCACTCTTGCAGCGTATAGCCGATGATCTTGGCCACTTCTTCCAGCGCATGCCCTTTCGACACGCCGCCCGCCATCACTTCCAGGCAGGTCGGGAACGAGAAGCTGACGTTGACCCGATCGCCCCAGCGCGCGTTGATGGCGTCTTCCACCTGCAGCAGCCGCTCGTGATCTTCGCAGGTGAAGTAGACCTTGCAGACGCCGTCGGTTTCCAGCAGGCCCGGTTCGAACAGCTGATATTTGAACACCGACTCCTGGAAGAATTCTTCCTGCTCCGGGCTTTCGCGGTTGGTAAACCAATCATCGTTGCGGTAGACGTTGGTGGTGATCTCCGGATCGTCGTGCAGCATGCCGTACAGATCGCGGGCGATATCCTCGTCCAGGTTGTGGCTGAAAATCAGCTCGCCGGCGGTGTTGTGCACCCGCGCGCCGTTGGAGGTGATCATAAAGGCGCTGATCTCCAGGCTGTCGCGGATCTGCGCCACGTCGATATGGTGGCGGCCGGTGGCGAACACGAAATGCACGCCGCGCTGGGTCAGCAACTTCAGCGTTTCTTTGGCGTACGGCGACAGGGTATGGTCGGGAGACAGCAGCGTGCCATCTAAATCGGAAGCGACGACGTGATACATAGCGTTATGTTCTAACCTCTGATGGAGTTGTCGGCGGCAGCGCGCCGCCTAAGTGTTGAGCAAAGAAGCGCAGGATTGCGTTCAGTGCTTCGGCGCGCATCGCGTCCCGCTCGAACAGGATCTCATGGCGTGCGCCGTTGATAACCCACGGAAGCCCCCCTTCGCAAGGGCGCCCCGCGTCTGACAGAGCCTGACAAAAAGCCTGGTGCGAACGGTTGTCGACGACTCGTTCTTCACCGGCTTGCAAAAGCAACAGCGGCGTTGTGATCGCCCCGGCCCGAGCGATAATCTGCCGGCCGGCGCGGATGCTCTCCCTCACCCAATGGTAGGTCGGCCCGCCCACCTGCAGCTCGGGGTAATCGGCGTAATAGCGCAGGCTGCGCCGGTAGCGTTCGCGGCTGTGGGTCAACACGTTGACCACATACGGCAGCGGCCGCCACTGGCCGGTGCCCACCGCGTAATAGTCGCGGATCGCCGGGCGGCTCTCCGCCCAGTCGAGAATGCGGTCGGCCAGCCAATCCGGCATCGGCAACTGGATGCCGAACATCGGCGCGCAAAACGCCGCCGCGTCGAACGCCTGCGGCCGGCGCTGCAGGAACTGCGCCAGTATCGCGCCGCCCATCGAATGCGCCAGCGCGAAGCGCTGCCGATAACCGCGCGATTCGACCTCGCGCTGCCAAAGCTGCTCGAAATCGTCCACGTAGTCGGCGAAGTTTACCACATGACCGCGGTGCGTATCCGCCAGTAAACGGCCGGAGCGCCCCTGGCCGCGATGATCGACGATCACCACGTCGTAACCGCAGTGGAACAGATCGTAGGCCACCTCGGGGTATTTCACGTAGCTTTCGATGCGGCCGGGGCTGACCACCACCACCCGCTGATGCCGCGCGGAACTGAAACGCACAAAGCGGATCGGCACGCCGTCCACGCCGCTGAACTCGCCCTCTTCCCGCAGCCGCCAGAAGTCCAACAGCGGCCCGGTGGCGAAGGCAGCGAACTGCGTTTCACGCGTTAACCAGTCATCGGAGCTGAGAGTGAACGAGGTCATCGAGAGCGTTTTCCCTGTGGGGCCGGCGGAAAATGTGACCGCTGGCACAAGAAATCATACTAGCGTATTGTGATTCAATTCTTACAAAAAACGGCGCCGCCTCGGCGCATTGTGGCACAAAACGACACTTTCAGGGAGCCGAGAACCATGACCTTGGACTGGTGGTTAACCTATCTGCTGACCACGCTTATCCTCAGCCTGTCCCCCGGCTCAGGCGCCATCAACACCATGAGCACCGGCATCAGCCACGGCTATCGCGGCGCCGCCGCGTCGATCGCCGGGCTGCAGGTCGGGCTGAGCGCGCACATCGTGCTGGTAGGCATCGGCCTCGGTGCGCTGATATCGCAATCGCTGCTGGCGTTCGAGCTGCTGAAATGGCTTGGCGCCGCCTACCTGGTGTGGCTCGGCATCCAGCAATGGCGCGCCGCCGGGGCGCTGGATCTGCATGCGCTGGCGGGCAGCATGCCGCGCCGCCGTCTGTTCCGCCGCGCGGTGCTGGTCAACCTGACCAACCCGAAAAGCATCGTGTTCCTCGCCGCGCTGTTCCCGCAGTTCATTTTGCCCAATCAGCCGCAGGCCGAGCAGTATCTGGTGCTCGGCGTCACCACCGTGGTGGTGGATATTCTGGTGATGATCGGTTACGCCACCCTGGCGACGCGCATCGCCGGCTGGCTGAGAACGCCGCGCCAAATGCAGCTGCTCAACCGGCTGTTCGGCTCGCTGTTCATTCTGGTGGCGGGGCTGCTGGCGACCGCCCGCAAGGCCTGAAAAAAAGGCCGGGCATCGCTGCTCGGCCTTGGGCATGTCACTGCCGGTCAGCGGGTAAAGATCAGGTGTAACCCGAAGCCGGTGAACAGCACGCCCGCCACCCCGTCGATCCACTTGGCCAACCGCTGGTAGCCGCGGCGCATCGCCGGCAGCGCGAACACCACCGCCACCAGGCTGAACCAGACGAAGGTCTCGGCGACGATCAGCAGGAACAGTCCCCAGCGTGCCCCGGCGCCGACGCTGTCGCCGACGAACAGCGAGAACACGCTGCCGAAATAGATCACCGCCTTCGGGTTGGACAGATTGGTCAGGAAGCCGCGAATAAAGCTGCGCCCGGCCTTCGGCAACGCTACTTGGGCCTCCGCCGCCGGCTGCGCTTGCTGCGCCCGCGCGGAACGCAGCAATTGCCACCCCATCCAGCACAGGTAAATGCCGCCGCCGACCATGATTATCTGATGCAGCCAGGCCATCTTCTGCAGGATCAGATGCAGCCCCATCAACGCCACGCCGGCCCATACCACGATGCCGAGAGAAATGCCGACCACGCCCATCATCGCCTCGCGGCGCGAGCGGCTGGCGGCGGTTTGCGACACGAAAAAGAAGTCCGGCCCCGGGCTCATCAGCGCAATCAGATGCACCAGCGCCACGGTGAGAAACAGCATCAGCATGATTTATTGCCCTCAGTCTTCATCATTGTCGAGATGGTCGCGGATCATCGCCATAAAGGGCGCGCCGAAACGCTCCAGTTTGCGCTGGCCGACGCCGTTGACGCTCAGCAGATCGCCGGCCTTGATCGGCATCTGTTCGGCCATTTCCAGCAGCGTGGCGTCGTTGAACACCACGTAGGGCGGAATGTTTTCTTCATCGGCGATCGATTTGCGCAGTTTGCGCAGCTTGGCGAACAGCTTGCGATCGTAATTGCCGCCGTAGGATTTTTGGTTGGCGCTGCCGCGCGACTTCAGGCTCTGGATACGCGGCACCGCCAGCTGCAGCGCCACTTCGCCGCGCAACACCGGGCGCGCCGCCTCGGTCAATTGCAGCGCCGAGTGCATGGCGATGTTCTGGGTGATAAAGCCCAGGTGGATCAGCTGGCGCAGCACGCTGGTCCAGTGTTCGGTGGTCTGATCGCGGCCGATGCCGTACACCGGCAGCTTATCGTGGCCGTATTCGCGAATGCGCTGGTTGTTGGAGCCGCGCAGCACTTCCACGATGTACCCCAGGCCGAAGCGCTGGCCGACGCGGTACACGCAGGACAGCGCCTTGCGCGCATCCTCCAGCCCGTCATAGCGCTTGGGCGGATCGAGGCAGATATCGCAGTTGCCGCAGTTCTCGTGCTTGCCTTCGCCGAAGTAGTTGAGCAGCACCAGGCGGCGGCAGGTTTGCGCCTCGGCGAACGCGCCCATGGCGTTCAGCTTGTGGCGCTCGATGTCCAACTGCTGCCCGGCGGGTTTTTCCTCCAGACAGCGGCGCAGCCAGGCCATGTCGGCCGGATCGTACAGCAGGATGGCTTCGGCCGGCAGACCGTCGCGCCCGGCGCGGCCGGTCTCCTGATAATAGGATTCGATATTGCGCGGAATGTCGAAATGCACCACGAAGCGCACGTTGGGTTTGTTGATGCCCATGCCGAAGGCGACGGTGGCCACCACCACCTGCAGATCGTCGCGCTGGAACGCTTCCTGCACCTGCGCACGGCGATCGTTGTCCAGCCCGGCGTGGTAGGCGCCGACGCTCAGCCCGCGGCTCTGCAGACGCGCGGCGGTGTCTTCCACCTTGGCGCGGCTGTTGCAATAGATAATGCCGCTCTTGCCGCGCTGATCCTGCACGAAGCGCCACAGCTGATCGAGCGGCTTGAATTTTTCCACCAGCGTGTAGCGGATGTTCGGCCGGTCAAAGCTGCTGACCTGCACCAGCGGATCCTGCAACGACAGCAGGCGCACGATATCGCCGCGGGTGGACTCGTCGGCGGTGGCGGTCAGCGCGATCACCGGCATCGACGGGAAGCGCTGTTTCAGCTGACCCAGCGCGCGATATTCCGGCCGGAAGTCATGGCCCCACTGCGAAATACAGTGCGCCTCATCCACCGCCAGCATCGCCGGCGGGCAGTGGTCGAGCAGGTTGAGGAAGCTTTCCATCATCAGCCGTTCCGGCGCGATGTACAGCATCTTAATGGTGCCGTTGCGGCAGCCGGCCATGACGTCCAACTGCTCCTCGCGGGTTTGCGTCGAGTTGTAGCAGGCGGCGGAAACGCCGTAGGCCAACAGTTGGTCGACCTGGTCCTTCATCAGCGAGATCAGCGGGGAAACCACCAGGGTCAGGCCGTCCATCACCAGCGCCGGGATTTGGTAACACAGCGACTTGCCGCCGCCGGTCGGCATCACCACCAGGCAATCCTGCCCGCCGATCGCGGCGTTGATAATCGTTTGTTGGCCCGGACGGAATTGCTGGTAGCCGAAGGTATCGCGCAATACCTGCTCGGCCAGCAACTCTCTGTTAATCACTGCTGCGGTTGACACACACTTCCCCATTTTTTCATCGGTACACACCCACCGGGTATGATTACATAATATCGTTCAGCATGACACCAACGCCCACCCGTGTCTGCCGGAAGTTATAGTCGATCAGCGATTCGCCGTAGCCGCTGAACACCTGGGTATAGAAACGCACGTTGCGGGTAATCGGATAGCTCCAGCCCAGTTCCGCGCCGCCGTAGCCGCTGTTCCAGTTGTAATGGCTGTCGACGCTGAACACGCTGTCGCCCCAGGCGTAACCGACCTTCAGCCGGTAGTATCCCATGTATTTGGTGATGTCCGGGTTGTCGTCGTTGCTCGAGCTCTCCGAGAAACGGAACCAGGGCTTGAGATCCACCTGCCAGTTGCCGTTTTGCGCCATCAGCCGCGCATAGCCGCGATTCCAGCTGCGCGACGTCGGGTCCGAGCGGCCGTTGGATTGATGGTTAACGCCGATTTCAACATCGCGCAGCGTCCAACCGGCAAAGCGGTAATCGGTCGCCCACCCCACGAACAGCTGCGGCTCGTAGTTGGTCTCGCGGAACGGCGAAGACTCGCCGCGGTTGGACAATTGCCACCAGGAGCGCTGAGTATAAGACGCGCCGAGCACCGAGTTGTCGCCGGCAATGCCCCGCCACAGCGGAAACGCCAGGCTAAGCTGGTATTTCACCTCGTCCTTGCGCGCCTTGTCGGCCCAGTTGTATGTCTTGATGGCCTCTTGGTTGATATCGCTGGTGTCGGTATACAGCAGGTAATTGGGATCGTAAGGGTACAGCGTGAACGGATTATCGTGCTCCTGCAGCAGGTTGGCGATAATGCTGCCGCGCACCGCCGGCTTATCGTGAATCTGCTGCTCTTTGGCTTCCGCAGCCAATGCCAGCGCCGGCATCAGCAGCGTGGCGGAAACGATCCCTGACAAAATGCGCATAACCTCTCCTCACTCCAACGAAAAAGGGCAATCCCGGAAAAAATCAGGCCATTTTACACACAAAGGAGGCTTTACCGCAGCGCAGGCCGGTTTTATTGGAATAGTCTGGAAAGCAACAAAGGTTAAGCATAAAATCAACATTCCATTAACCTGGACTGACCAGTTAGCTCCCTTAAAACGCAAAAGAAAAACGGAAACCCGCTATGTCGACCACACCACTGACCCTGGAAGCCGCCCGCCGCAAGATCGGCGAAATCTTTGTCTACCACATGCCGTTCAACCGCGAGCTTGGCCTGGAGCTGCGCCGCTTCGACGATGATTACGTCGAGCTGAGCTTCACCAACCAGCGCAAGCTGGTGGGCAACGCCGCACAGGAAATTCTGCACGGCGGCGTGATCGCCGCGGTGCTCGACGTCGCCGCCGGGCTGGCCTGCGCCGGCGGGGTGCTGACGCGCATGGAGCCGCTGATCGAAGAAGAGATCGCCGCCAAACTGTCGCGCATGGGCACCATCGATCTGCGCGTCGACTACCTGCGCCCCGGCCGCGGCGAACACTTCGTCGCCTCCGCCAGCGTGCTGCGCAGCGGCAATAAGGTCGCCGTCGCGCGCGTAGAACTGCATAACCACGACGGCCTGCATATCGCGACCGCGACCGCCACCTATCTGGTCGGCTGATGATTGTGTGCGGTGGGCGTCTTCAGTACACTCACCGCATCTTACGTTCCCCACCGAGTGACGTCATGGACGCAAAGCAAACGCGTCAGGGCATTTTCTTCGCCCTGGCCGCCTATTTTATGTGGGGCATCGCCCCGGCCTATTTCAAACTGATTCAGCAAGTATCCGCGGACGAGATCCTCACCCACCGGATCATCTGGTCGTTTTTCTTCATGCTGGCGCTGATCACGCTGGGCCGCAACTGGCCGAAAGTGCGCGCCGCCTGCCAAAATCGCAAACGGCTGCTGCTGCTGGCGGTCACCGCGCTGTTGATCGGCGGCAACTGGCTGCTGTTCATCTGGGCGGTGAACAACCACCATATGCTGGAAGCCAGCCTGGGCTACTTCATCAACCCGCTGGTTAACGTGCTGTTGGGGATGCTGTTTCTCGGCGAGCGCTTTCGCCGCATGCAGTGGGTGGCGGTGGCGCTGGCGTTCACCGGGGTGCTGGTGCAGCTCTGGCAGTTCGGTTCGTTGCCGATCATCGGTCTGGGGCTGGCGTTCAGCTTCGCCTTCTACGGCCTGCTGCGCAAGAAAATCGCCATCGACGCCCAGACCGGCATGCTGATCGAAACGCTGTGGCTGCTGCCGGTGGCGGCGGCCTATCTGTTCCTGTTCGCCGACAGCCCCACCAGCCACCTGAGCGCCAACCCGTGGTCGCTGAACCTGCTGCTGGTCGCCGCCGGCATCGTCACCACCGTGCCGCTGCTGTGCTTCACCGCGGCGGCCACCCGGCTGCGCCTGTCGACGCTCGGTTTCTTCCAGTATCTCGGCCCGACGCTGATGTTCTTGCTGGCGATCACCTTCTACGGCGAAACCGTCGGCCAGGACAAACTGGTGACCTTCGGCTTTATCTGGGCGGCGCTGATCCTGTTCACCCTCGACGCGCTCTACACCCAGCGCAAGCTGCGCTGAGCCCGGCGCCGCCGGGTTACAGCCAGTTCTTGCGCTTGAAGTACAGGTAAGGGGCCAGACCGGCCAGGATCATCAAGGTGATGGCGCCCGGGTAGCCGAACGACCATTTCAGCTCCGGCATGAATTCGAAGTTCATGCCGTAGCTGGAGGCCACCAGCGTCGGCGGCAGGAACACTACCGACACCACCGAGAAGATCTTGATGATGCGGTTCTGCTCGATGTTGATGAAGCCCATCGCCGCCTGCATCAGGAAGTTCACCTTCTGGAACAGCGATTCGTTGTGCGGCAGCAGGGATTCGATGTCGCGCAGCACTTCACGCGCCTGCTCCAGCTGGCCGGTCGGCAGACGCGCCTTGCGCACCAGGAAGTTGAGCGCGCGCTGGGTATCCATCAGACACAAACGCACCTTCCAGCCGATATCTTCCAGCTCCGCCAGCGTCGATAGCGCGGCGTCGTATTCATCGCCCTGATGCCCTTCCATGATCACCCGGCTGAGCTGTTCCAGATCGCTGTAGATGTTCTCTATCTCGTCCGCCAGCTGTTCAATCTTGGTTTCGAACAGATCCAGCAGCAGTTCGTAGGCGTTGCCTTCGAGCATGGTCTGGTTGCGGGCGCGCATGCGGTACAGGCGAAACGCCGGCAGTTCACGCTCGCGCAGGGTATACAGGCGGCCGTCGCGGATGGTGAACGCCACCGTGGAGTTGCCGGCGTGATCTTCCGCATCTTCAAAGTAGAAGAAGGAGTGGATATGCAGACCGTCTTCATCTTCGAAGAAACGGGCGGAGGCTTCGATGTCGTCCAGTTCGGGACGCGTCGCCAGGCTTTGTCCCAGCTCATTCTGCACGCGCTCACGCTCGCCCTCTTCCGGCTCGACCAGATCAACCCACAGCGATGACGTGAGATCATCCGAGTCGTCCAGCTCCAGACGGGACAAGCGGCGGTTATCTAATTTAAAAGCGCTCAGCATGTGCCAAAACTCCGTGAAGGTAACGGGTGCGGACAACGCGTTGAAGCACAGAAACAGAGGGGATGCGTATCACCAATTTGTTTCAGACCATGAAGAGATCTGACTCATAGCGACGCTTTGCGGGGTCGCCGACAACCACGAAGGCTATCAGCAAAAACGGAGAGCCTTAGAAGTTATACCTGCGGCGCAGGTCAGTGAGCCAGTATCTACTGGGTGTGTCCAAGGCGTCTGTCCTCAATGATAATAGTGCGCGCATGTTACGCCGAGAAGAAAAAGCCTGTCAACACGTTAGGCGGGATAATTGCGCAACAAATCATCACGATGTTCAATGGCAAAAATGGCGCCTAAACCGTACTGAAAAAGTCGCGGCGATCGCTTACCGCCACCAAGAATGTTGCTAAGATGACATCACCCTAATGGTACGACAAGCATGCGGATTTAAACGATGAAACAGATTACCGCCCATGAACTGACCGCGATGAGCGAACAGGCCGCCAGCGTGCCCCGCCTGCGCGCGCACCGCACCTTACACGAAGAGTTGAGCGACCCGGTGCAACGCCTGGCGATCGCCATGGAACCCGGCACCTATATCCGCCCGCACCGTCACCCGCAAACCTGGGAACTGCTGACGCCGCTGCGCGGCCGTTTTGTCGTGCTGCAGTTCAACGATGACGGCGTCGTGACGCAGCGCACCCTGCTCGGCGAAGAAACCAAAGTGCTGGAGATGCCGGCATTTACCTGGCATGCGGTGTTGTCGGTCGATGCCGGCGGCGTGGTGTTCGAAGTAAAGCAGGGCCCGTATCAGGCGTTGACCGAAGAGGACTGCATGCCGTGGGCACCGCAGGAAGGCGGTGAAGGCACCGAAGCGGTGATGCGCTGGTATGCCACCGCGCAGGTCGGCGATCGCTACCCTCACTGATCCTGAACGATTGCAGGGGCTGCCCCCTGCAACGCGCCCCTCTCTTTTATACCGTTTCCAGGCGAGCGTAGGCCGCCACCAGCCACTTGATGCCCTCGCCCGGGAAGGCGATCTGCAGCCGGCTGTGCTCGCCGCTGCCCTCCAGATTGACGATGGTGCCTTCGCCAAACTTGGGATGGCGCACGCGCTGGCCCAGCTTGTAGCCGGTATCGTTCTCGCTGATCGGCGTGCCCATGCGGCGGTGATTGACCGGGCGCGATACGCTGGCGCGCAGGCGCACTTCTTCCACGCACTCTTCCGGCAGTTCGCCGATAAAGCGCGACGGCCGGTGGTAAACCTCTTTGCCATACAGACGGCGCGTTTCGGCATAGGTCAGCGTCAGCTTCTGCATGGCGCGCGTTACGCCCACATAGGCCAGGCGGCGCTCCTCCTCCAGACGGCCGCCTTCATCCAGCGACATCTGGCTCGGGAACATGCCCTCTTCCATGCCGACGATAAACACCAGCGGGAACTCCAGCCCTTTGGCCGAGTGCAGGGTCATCAGCTGCACCGCGTCCTGATAGGCGTCGGCCTGGCCTTCGCCCGCTTCCAGCGCCGCATGCGACAGGAACGCCTGCAGCGGCATCAGATCCTGATCTTCGTCCTGATAGCTGAACTGGCGCGTCGCCGTCACCAATTCCTCAAGGTTTTCGATGCGCGCCTGCCCCTTTTCGCCTTTCTCCTGCTCATACATGATGAACAGCCCGGAATCGCGGATCACCCGGTCGGTCTGCACGTGCAGCGGCATGTCGGCGGTTTCGTGCGCCAGCGACTCCACCAGTTCGATAAAGCGCTGCAGCGCCGATGCAGCGCGGCCGGCCAACACCTTGTCCTGCATCAGCTCACGCGTCGCCTGCCACAGCGTCAGCTGGCGATCGCGCGCCGCCTGGCGCACCACGTCGAGGGTGCGATCGCCGATGCCGCGCGTCGGGGTGTTGACCACGCGCTCGAAGGCTGCGTCGTCGTTGCGGTTGGAAATGAGGCGCAGGTAAGCCAGCGCATCCTTGATTTCCTGGCGTTCGAAGAAGCGCTGGCCGCCGTAGATGCGGTACGGCATCGCCGTCTGCAGCAGCGCCTCTTCCAGCACGCGCGACTGGGCGTTGCTGCGGTACAGGATGGCGCAGTCGTTCAGCGCCCCGCCGTTGTCCTGCCAGGTCTTGATGCGGTTGACCACGAAGCGCGCTTCGTCGAGTTCGTTGAAGGCGCAGTAGATGGAGATCGGTTCGCCTTCGCCGCCTTCGGTCCACAGGTTTTTGCCCATGCGCCCGTCGTTGTTGGCGATCAGGGTGTTGGCCGCTTTCAGGATGTTGCTGGTGGAACGGTAGTTCTGCTCCAGGCGGATGGTTTCCGCGCCGGGGAAATCTTTCAGGAAGCGCTGGATGTTTTCCACCTGCGCGCCGCGCCAGCCATAGATCGACTGGTCATCGTCGCCGACGATCATCACGTTGCTATTGCCGCCCGCCAGCAGGCGGATCCAGGCGTACTGGATACTGTTGGTATCCTGGAATTCGTCCACCAGCACGTTGGTGAAACGTTCGCGGTAGTGGTTGAGGATATGCGGCTTGTTCAGCCACAGCTCGTGCGCGCGCAGCAGCAGCTCGGCGAAATCCACCAGCCCCGCGCGATCGCAGGCTTCCTGATAGGCCTGGTAGATGCGCAGCCAGGTGGCCTCTACCGGGTTGTTGTAGGTCTCGACGTGCTGCGGGCGCAGACCCTCGTCTTTCTTACCGTTGATGTACCACATCGCCTGACGCGGCGGCCACTGCTTCTCGTCAACGTTCAGCGCCTTGATGATGCGCTTGAGCAGCCGCAGCTGGTCGTCGCTGTCGAGGATCTGGAAATCCTGCGGCAGGTTGGCTTCCAGGTGGTGGGCGCGCAACAGACGATGCGCCAGGCCGTGGAAGGTGCCGATCCACATGCCGCCCTGGCTGGTGCCGATCAGATGTTCGATACGGTGGCGCATTTCCGCCGCCGCCTTGTTGGTGAAGGTCACCGCCATGATCGAATACGGCGAGCAGTTCTCCACCGACAGCAGCCAGGCGATGCGATGCACCAGCACCCGCGTCTTGCCGCTGCCCGCTCCGGCCAGAACCAACAGGTTGCTGCGCGGCGCCGCCACGGCTTCACGTTGTTTTTCATTCAGGCTGTCGAGCAGATCGGAGACGTCCATAGGCACCACTAATGGTTAAGGGAAAACCCGCCGCTGACGGGTTTTTCACTGGAAATTTATACAGAGTTCTGGCAGGGATTATAACAATGCTGTCAGCGATGCCAACTGCGAAATCTCAATATGCGGCAGCAGGCGGCTGTCGGCGGCCTGCATCAGGCAGCGTTGCCGATCGTTGATCCAACAGGCCTGCAGCCCCGCGCGCAGCGCGCCGGCGACGTCGGTGGTCAGATCGTCGCCCACGTGCAGGATCTGCTCGGGCGCCACGCCCAGCCGCTCGACGGCCAGGTGATACATGTCCTGATACGGCTTGGCGCGCCCGTCCGGCCCGGAGCGCAACACGAACTGGAAATAACCGTCCAGGCCGCACTGCGCCGGATCGGCGTTGCCGTTGGTGATCGCCACCAGCGGGTAGCGCGCGGCCAGCGCCTTCAGCGTGGCGTGGGTCGCTTGCGGCACCTCGATGCGGCTGCGCCACAGCGCGAAGTTTTGCATGGCCGCATCGGCCCCGATCGCCGCGTCGGCATCGCGCAGCCCCTGCCGGCTCAGCGCCAGATGAATGGCGCGCCAGCGCCACTGGGTGACGTCGTGGTAGATCTCCGGATCCTGTTCGCGCAGCTCCTGGCGCAGGCGGTGGAAATCCGCCGACTGGAAGCTGTTCAGACCGGGATGGTAGCTCTGCAGGAAGGCCACCGACTGTTGTTCGGTTTGCCGGATCACCGGGCGATTGTCATACAGCGTGTCGTCCAGATCGAAAGTCAGCGCCGCCAGCGGGCGCAGCGGGCGATAAAAATGCATCAGGATTTCCCCCGTTTGGCGCGCGGATGCGCGGCATCGTACACGTTCGCCAGATGTTGAAAGTCGAGGTGGGTATAAATTTGCGTGGTGGTCAGGTTGGCGTGGCCGAGCAGCTCCTGCACCGCGCGCAGATCGCCGCTCGACTCCAGCATGTGAGTGGCGAAGGAGTGACGCAGCTTGTGCGGGTGAATATGGCTGTTGACGCCCTGTTTCACGCCCCATTCGGCGAAGCGCTTTTGCACGTTGCGCGTCGAGATGCGCCGCCCCTGATTGGACAGGAACATCGCGTCATCTTCCGGCCCGAACAGATCGCGCATCGCCAGCCAGTGTTCCAGCCAGGTGACGGCGGTGCGCCCGATCGGCAATTTGCGCTCTTTACTGCCTTTCCCCATCACCCACACCTCGCCGGCCGCCATATCGACATGGCGGCAATCCAGCCCCACCAGTTCGGAGAGGCGCAGACCGGCGCCGTACATCACCTCCAGCATGGCGCGATCGCGCACCGCCAGCGGATCGTTGAGATCGATCTCCAGCAGCTGGTTCATTTCATCGACGTCGATGTTTTTCGGCAGATGGCGGCCGCTGCGCGGCGTGCGGATGCCTTTGGCGGGGTTGGCGTGCAATACGCCCTGGCTGACCAGCCAGTCGAGGAAACTGCGCAATGAAGAGAGCCGCAGCGCCAGGCTGGCGGACTGCAGGCCGGCGCGTTTGCTGCGCGCCGCCAGCATGCGCACCCGGGCGGCGTCCAGCTCCGTCCAGTCGGTGACGCCGATCTCCTGCGCCAGGCGCATCAGCGCCGCCAGCTGGCGCGAATAGCTAAGCTGCGTCAGCGGGCTGAGTTGCCGTTCTACCTTGAGATAACGCAGAAAAGCGTCCACCGGCTGCTGCAGGCTGGGCGCAATCGGCGTCATGCGCGTTCGACCCAGCGTTCCAGCAGCGCCGGCAGCATGCGCGCCAGTTGATTGAGCATCACCGTGCCCATGCCCTGCTGATAATGTTGCGTATCGCGGCTGCTGAAGATCACCATGCCCAGTTCGCCATCGTCGCCCAGCATCGACAGCGCCACCGAGCCAATCTGGCCAATCTGTTTGGCCTGCGGCAACAGCAGCAGCAGTTCGGGGCCGTTCAGGCCGCCGAGGTAATGTTGTTCGCTGCCCAGCCGCTGAATGCGAAACGGCTCGAACGCCGAACGCGTCAGCGCCAGATGGGTGAAATCGGAAGGCGCGCCGATCTTCCAGCGCTCGGCGAACAGGCGCACCGTGGCGCCGGCCAAACCAAAACCGCGCGCCCAGCGCTGCAGCCGGTTGAGCATGTCCTGCAGGCTGTCGGCGGTGGCCAGATCGGCCTGCAGGTGCAACAACCGGGCGAACAGCCCTTCGTTGGCGCTGGCCTGCTCCATCAGCAGCGTGATCTCTTCTTCCAGCCGCTCGATGTGATTGCGCTGGCGGGCCAGATGCCATTCCACCAGCGAAACGGTGCCGCGCACCGGGTGAGGCACGCGCATCTGCTCAACCTGGCGCGCGTTGCGAATAAAGAAATCCGGGTTCTGCAGCAGGTACTGCATCACGGTGTCGTCATCCAGCGCCAGGCCGGCGACGCTCTGTTCTTCTACGCTTTTCATAGATGAATAAATCCGTCATAGACATGGGTTGCCGGGCCGGTCATAAACAGCGGGTTGCCCGGCCCTTTCCAGCGAATATGCAGGCTGCCGCCCGGCAGTTCTACATGCACCTCTTCTGACAGCAATTCCTGTTGGATCCCCACCGCCACCGCCGCACAGGCGCCGCTGCCGCAGGCCTGCGTTTCGCCGGCGCCGCGCTCGTAAACGCGCAGCTTGATATGATCGCGGCTGACCACCTGCATAAAGCCGATGTTGGCCCGTTCCGGGAAGCGCTCATGCCCTTCCAGCACCGGCCCGAGCAGCTCCACCTTGGCGGTTTTTACATCGTCCACCTGCAAAACACAATGCGGGTTGCCCATCGACACCACGCCGCACAGCACGGTGTGTTCCGCCGCGCGCATGATGTAGGTCTTTTCAGCCTTGGCGGCGCGGAACGGCACCGCCTGCGGATCGAAATTAGGCTCGCCCATGTTGACACACACCAGATCGTCGTCGGTGACGCTGAGCACCATGCGCCCGGTTTGGGTGCTGACGCGGATGTCGCGTTTGTTGGTCAGCCCTTTCAGCCGCACAAAGCGCGCGAAGCAGCGCGCGCCGTTGCCGCACTGCGCCACTTCGCTGCCGTCGGCGTTGAAAATTCGGTAGTGAAAATCCAGCTCGGGATCGTAAGGCGGTTCTACCACCAGCATCTGGTCAAAGCCGACGCCCAGGTGCCGATCGGCCAGCCGGCGGATCAGCTCAGGTGAAAAATAGACATTCTGTGTAACGGCATCGACCACCATAAAGTCGTTGCCCAGACCGTGCATTTTGGAGAACTGCATATCATACTCCGCTATCTGGACGCGCTATCCGTCTTGATTTTACGGCGGCGCTCGCCACCGTAAACAGGGTGTTACTGGTCGACCATCGACGGTTTTTGCTGAGAGCCAGACTGCTCCTGCTGGTTCTTTTGCACCTGATCGCCCGTTTGCACCGGCGGCTTGGCCGGTTTTTGGCTGGCGGGGTCGGCAGGCGGGAAGTAAAGCGGGCCTTTCAGACCACAGCCGGCGAGGCCGGTAACCAGAACGGCCATCAGCGCATAGCGTAGTTGTTTTTTCATTTGCATTAATGCCTGTAATTCATGCGTCCAAGGTCTCTATAATCGCAGGTGGATCATGAAAAGCAATAGGAATTGAATATGAACGACAGCGAGTTTCACCAGTTGGCCGACCAGCTGATGCTGAATATTGAAGAGACACTGGACGATTTTGACGGCGATGCGGATATCGATTACGAAACCAATGGTGGCGTAATGACGCTGAGCTTCGAAAACGGCACCAAAATCGTCATCAACCGCCAGGAGCCGCTGCACCAGGTGTGGCTCGCCACCAAGGCCGGCGGTTACCACTTCAACTACCGCGACGGCGTTTGGCTATGCGATCGCAGCGGGCAGCCGTTTTACCAGCTGCTCAGCGAAGCGGCCAGCGCGCAGGCCGGCGAGGAATTGCGTTTTTCCTGAGGCTAAGCAGGGCTCGGCAACCGAGCCCTTGCGGCGTCAATGCAGCTGGAACTGCTGTTTCAGCGGCTGCGCGGCGCCATCGGCCACCGTCACGCACAGGCTGGACAGCACGTTGCTGCGGAACGGGATCACCTGCGTGCGCCCGTCGAGCTGCACGATCTGATAGAACTGCGGCAGGTTGAAGTTGATGAAGCTGGAGCCGTAGGTGAAGCGATCGTGCGAGGATGAATAGAAGCGGCTGACGTCGCGCACCAGCTCCTCTTTACTGCCCTCGCAGTGGTGGTACACCTCCACCCGATTCGACTCGTCCAGAATATAGATATTGAAGCCCTTGTCATCTGAGGTGTCTTCGAAGAAGAACTGGATGATCCCCTCGCTGGCGAAGCCGTCCACCACCGGCGGCAAATGCACCTGATCGGTTTCCACCTTGATAGACAGGCCGTGCAGCTTGTTGTTGGAGATGGCGCCGTAAAACTCCACCGCGTTCTCCAGCTTTTGCACCGATACGCTCAGGCGCTCGAAGAACAGCCCCCAGGTCTGCCCGGCGACGCGCACCGCCTTGAAGCGGCCGGGCTCCAGGCGGGTGCTGGACAGGCGCAGCTCGATGCACTCCGACACCAGCTGCTGGATACGGGTGCGGATCAGGCCGCGCAGGTGCTGGCTGTAGCAGAACACTTCCACCGACTCCGGCGGCGCGGCGTCCTGGTGCATTTTGCCGAGAATGGTTTTCAGCGCTTCCAGCACCGACTGCTCGCCGCTGAAATGCAGGGTGCGCACTTCGTTCCAGGAGTTGCGGTACAGCAGATCGATGCTGCCTACCAGGCACTGCTGCTGCTGGCCGAAGCTGAACACGTCCAGCTTGCGGAAATCGAAATGCACCACCTGATTGCGGAAGGCGGCGGTCGGATCGTTTTCCAGATTGACGATGATCGCCAGATGGCGAATTTCGCACGGGCTGTACAGCGCTTTCGGCGTCGGCGCCGGCAGGCGCAGCGGGAAGTGATGAGAAACGTCGGCCACCAGCTCCTGCAGCTTGGCGGTGTCGCACAGGTTGCCGCTCTTGATGTGCAGGCGGGTCTGCGGCGTCAGCAGGCCGTTGAAATAGGCCCAGGCCACCAGCTTGTTCAGGTAGCGGTTATATTCCAGCGGCTGATGGCTGACAATAGAATCCATGGCCGGCGCCTGATTATACAGGTACCAGCCGGTGCGGTTGGCGCGGCCAACCGGCACGTGAATAAAGGTTAAGTCGTTTTCCGACAGGTCCGGCGAAATCTGCGGGTTCACCAGCGTCACCTTGCCGGGCAGCGCTTCGAACGCCGCGTACAGTTTGCGGGTCAGCACGCCGATATCCTGCGGGCTGGCGCTGACGCTGAGGTTGTTGCGGCGGGCGAAACGGATCAGGTTGCGGTAGCTCTGCATCATCGCGTCGAGCAGCTCGTTATGCGCTTCGCGCACCCGTTCGATTTTCCAGTTGGCGCGGTTGTCCAGCATCGCCAGACGCTCTTCGCTCCAGCCCCATTCGCTGACCAGCTGGCTGAGGATCTCGCGCCGCCAGCCGACGCAGGCCTTGGCCAGCGACAGCTTTTCACACACTTTCAGGTAGAAACAGCGGCGGGCCAGATCGAGGCGGGTGGTGTCGTTGATGTCGGTCAGGTAGCGGGTGACGCGCTCAAGCATCATGCAGTAGGCGTCGAGCCCGAAGCTGACGATCTCGCCCTGATGCAGGCGATGTTTGATGTCCGTCGCCAGCAATTGGGTATTGGGATATTCCCAGGAATAGGCTTCCAGCAGCAGGGTCTTCAGCACCGCCTTGTAAGGCGAATCGATGCTCTTGTACAGCTGCCACAGGCTGGCGCCGAAGTACTCTTCCGCCGACAGCGAACTCAGGCCGCCAAGATCCAGCCACTCGTTCGGCGTCAGCGCGCCCTGCGCGTACAGCGACAGCACGTATTCATCGTAGTGCGCTTCTTCTTCACCCGGCACCATGTTCCACAGGATGCGCTTGCCGGCCAGGCGCACCGCGGTGCGGTAGAATTCGTCGAGCAACAGGATATGCTGCGTCGAGCCGCAGTCTTCGCCGCCCAGGCTGCCGCTTTCATTATGGCGGAAGCGGTTTTCGTCGATCAGGAAGAAGCTGACTTCCACCCCCATCGAGGCGGCCCACTTCTCAAGCAGGCTGCATTTTTGCTGCAGGCGGGTGCGTTCTTCGTTGTCCAGCCAGGACTGGTGGCAGACCCAGATGTCGAGATCCGAGCTGCAGCTTTGGCCGATAGACGAGGTGCTGCCCATCGAATAGACGCCGGTGATCGGCAGCTCGCCGCTGGCCGGTTTGTCAAACGGGCTGCCCCATTTGTCTTCTAAATCGTTCAGGTAATCTTGTTGAGTTTCATCAGGCGTGTAGAGGCAAATGCCGTGGGGAACGTTACCGTTCAGGTAACCCGGCATCAGCGGGTGATGGTGGTGCAGTAAGGTGGGCAGCAGACTGTATACCCGTTGAAACGCGGGCTTCATAGCCGCCAGGGCGCGATCGACGCGTAGCTGATTGATCGCATCCAGTCTCTGCTTCAATGTCTCGATGTAGAGGTACAAGACGTCTCGCCTGATTATCCCGGTGTTTAGAAAAAAACCCGTATTCCATAAGCGCCGTTAGTGTAAGAAGAATATTTGGCGACTTATTGCTGGAAACGTGATCAATTTAACACCTTGCTGATTGACCGTAAAGGAGGTAACGCTTCACAATTATTGTAGCGCTTCCCTAAACGATTTACCCGCAGTGTTAACTGCCCCAAAGCACATCACACGTCCCTTTGATTCCGTTGTCCTTTTTCCGCCTCCGGCTTCTTGCACTGACAGTATTGGCTCTCAGTGGTAGGATGGATGGCGAAATATAAAAACGGTAACAAGCATGTTAGACAAAATTATTCGAATTGCCACCCGACAAAGCCCGCTTGCACTCTGGCAAGCACATTATGTGCAGCAACGTCTGATGGCCAGCCATCCCGGCCTGCAGGTCGAGTTGGTGCCGATGGTGACGCGCGGCGACGTTATTCTGGATACGCCGCTGGCGAAAGTCGGCGGTAAAGGCCTGTTTGTTAAAGAACTCGAGCTGGCGCTGCTGGAAGGCCGCGCCGACATCGCCGTGCACTCGATGAAAGACGTGCCGGTCGATTTCCCCGCCGGCCTGGGTTTGACCACCATTTGCGAACGCGAAGATCCGCGCGACGCTTTTGTTTCCAACCGTTTCGCCTCGCTCGATCAACTGCCGCAGGGCAGCGTGGTCGGCACTTCCAGCCTGCGCCGCCAGTGCCAGCTGCGTGAACGCCGCCCGGATCTGATCGTGCGCGACCTGCGCGGCAACGTCGGCACTCGCCTGGCCAAGTTGGACAACGGCGACTATGACGCAATTATTCTGGCGGTGGCCGGCTTGAAACGCCTGGGGCTGGAGCAACGCATCCGCAGCCCGCTGAGCGCCGAAGAGTGCCTGCCGGCGGTCGGCCAGGGTGCGGTCGGCATTGAATGCCGTCTCGACGACAGCGTCACCCGCGCGCTGCTGGCGCCGCTGAACCATGCGGCCACCGAAACACGCGTGCGCGCCGAACGGGCGATGAACACCCGTCTGGAAGGCGGCTGCCAGGTGCCGATCGGCAGCTATGCCGAACTGGATGGCGACAGCCTGTGGCTGCGTGCCCTGGTCGGCGCGCCGGACGGTAGCCAGATGGTGCGCGGCGAGCGCCGCGGCCCGGCCGCCGAGGCCGAACGGATGGGCGTTGAGCTGGCGGAAGAGCTGCTGGCGCGCGGCGCGCGCGAGATCCTGCGCGAAGTTTATCAGGGAAATCCGCCGGCATGACGATCCTGGTAACCCGCCCATCGCCTTCGGGAGAGCAGTTAGTGAGCCGGCTGCGCGCACTCGGCCGGGTTGCCTATCATGCACCGCTGATCGACTTCGCCCCCGGTGGCGATCTGCCGCAGCTGCCGCAGGCGTTGCAGCAGTTGAACGCCGGCGATCTGGTGTTCGTGCTGTCGCAGCATTCGGTGAACTATGCCGATTCGGTCATCGGCCGCGCCGGGCTGAGCTGGCCCGCGCACCTGACTTATTACGCCATCGGCCGCACCACCGGGCTGGCGCTGCACCGCATCAGCAGTTTGCCGGTGGAATACCCGCGCGAACGCGAGATCAGCGAAACGCTGCTGCTGCTGCCGGCGCTGCAAAAGCTGGCGGGCAAACGCGCGCTGATTTTGCGCGGCAACGGCGGCCGCGAGTTGCTGGGCACGACGCTGAGCGAGCGCGGCGCCGACGTCAGCTATTATGAATGCTATCAACGCAGCCCGGTGCACTACGACGGCAGCGAGCAGAGCGCCCACTGGCAGCGCGCCGGTGTGGATACGCTGGTGGTGACCAGCGGTGAAATGTTACAACAGCTCTATACTTTAGTTCCTGATTACTATCGTTCTTCATGGCTGCTGCGTTGCCGCCTGGTAGTAGTGAGCGAACGCCTGGCTACCCTCGCCCGGGATTTGGGCTGGCGTACGATTCGGGTAGCTGACAACGCCGATAATGACGCGCTGATCCGCGCGCTACAATAATCTGACTATGGGATGTGCCACTATGACGGAACAAAATACCCCATCCGCCCCGGTTGAAGAGCCAACCACCGCGGTTGAGAGCTCCCAGCAGCCAGCCGCTGCCAGCCGCAAAGGCAAGAACACCGGCCCGGTGCTCGGCGCGATCGCTATCGTGCTGGTCATCGCCCTCGGCGCGGGCGGCTATTACCACACGCACCAGCAGGCGCAACAGCTGATCGCCGCCAATCAGGCGCTGCAGCAGCAGCTTGAAGGCGTGAAGCAGAGCCAGCAGCAGGAAAGAAATGCGCTGGAAGGCCTGTTGCAGCAGCAGGGTAAAACCCTGGACGCCGCCGATCGCGAGCAGGCTAACCTCGCGCGCCAACTGAGCGAGCTGCAGGAAAAAGTGGCGACCATCTCCGGCAGCGACGCCAAAACCTGGCTGCTGGCGCAGGCCGATTTCCTGGTGAAAATGGCCGGCCGCAAGCTGTGGAGCGATCAGGACGTGACCAGCGCCGCCGCGCTGCTGAAAAGCGCCGACGCCAGCCTGGCGGACATGAACGATCCTAGCCTGCTCGACGTGCGCCGCGCCATTACCGAAGACATCGGCACGCTTGCTACGCTGACCCAGGTCGATTACGACGGCATCATCCTCAAGGTCAATCAGCTGTCCAATCAGGTGGATAACCTGCGCTTGGCGGACAACGACACCGACGAAGCGCCGATGGATCAAAACAGCAGCGAGCTCTCCGGTTCGATCGCCGAGTGGCGGCAGAACCTGGCCAAGAGCTGGCGCAATTTCATGGCCGACTTCATTACCATCCGCCGCCGCGACGCCAGCGCCGAACCGCTGCTGGCGCCGAACCAGGACATCTACCTGCGCGAAAACATCCGTTCGCGCCTGCTGGTGGCCGCACAGGCCATTCCGCGCCACCAGAACGAGACCTACAAGCAATCGCTGGAAACCGTCTCCACCTGGGTGCGCGCCTATTTCGACACCACCGATCCGGCGACCAAGGCCTTCCTGGAAGAGCTGGACAGCCTGAGCCAACAGTCGATCTCGATGGACGTGCCGGATCAGCTGAAAAGCCAGCCGCTGCTGGAAAAAGTGATGCAGACCCGGGTGCGCAACCTGATGACCCAGTCCCCTGCCGCTCACCAGGAGGGTTAAGCCATGTTACGCGTGCTATTTCTGTTCCTGGTGGTGATCGCCAGCGTGGTGCTCGGGCCGATGTTGGCCGGGCATCAAGGCTATGTGCTGATCCAGACCGACAACTACAATATCGAAACCAGCGTCACCGGCCTGGCGATCATGCTGGTGCTGCTGTTCGTGGTGCTGCTGGCGATCGAGTGGATCCTGCGCCGTCTCTTCCGCACCGGCGCCCGCACGCGCGGTTGGTTTATCGGCCGCAAGCGCACTCGCGCGCGCCAGCAAACCAAAGCCGCGCTGATCAAGCTGGCGGAAGGCGACTACAAGCAGGTCGAGAAGCTGATGACGCGCAACGCCGATCACGCCGAACAGCCGGTGGTGAACTACCTGCTGGCCGCCGAGGCCGCACAGCAACGCGGCGATGACTTCCGCACCAACCAATATCTGGAGCGCGCTGCCGAAGCGGCCGACACCGATCAGCTGCCGGTGGATATCACCCGGGTTCGCATCCAGCTGGCACAGGGCGAGAACCACGCCGCGCGCCACGGCGTCGATCGCCTGCTGAACCAGGCGCCGCGTCATCCGGAAGTATTGCGCCTGGCGGAACAAGCCTATCTGCGCACCGGCGCCTATGCGTCGCTGCTGGAAGTGCTGCCGTCGATGCGTAAAATCGAACTCCACAGCGAAGAGCAACTGCAGGCATTGCAGCAGCAGGCTTATATCGGGCTGATGAATCAGGCGATGGCGGACGAAGGCAGCGAAGGCCTGAAGCGCTGGTGGAAAGATCAGAGCCGCAAGACGCGTCACGAAGTGCCGCTGCAAATCGCGATGGTGGAACACCTGATCGAATGCAACGACCACGAACTGGCGCAGGAGATCGTGCTCGACAGCCTGAAGCGCCAATACGACGAGCGCCTGGTGCTGCTGCTGCCGCGGCTGAAGTCCGGCAATCCCGAGCAGTTGGAGAAAGCGCTGCGCCAGCAGATGAAGCAGCACGGCGCGACGCCGCTGCTGAACAGCACGCTGGGGCAGCTGCTGATGAAACACGGCGAGTGGCAGCAGGCGGCCGACGTCTTCCGCGAAGCGCTGAAACAGCGCCCGGATGCCTACGACTACGCCTGGTTGGCCGATACGCTGGAAAAACTGCATCGTTCGGATGAAGCGGCGCAGATGCGGCGCGAAGGACTGATGTTGACGCTGAAACAGAACGGCGGCGAATAGCGCCCTGCACGATTGAAGAACAGCGCGGCTCTTGATGCCGCGCTTTTTTTTGCCAGTTAACATCCTGAGGCGCAAAAAAAAACACTTGCCGCAGGGCAAGTGTATAAAGAAGCAATCAGGTCTAGGACAACAGGGGCGGTGCCTCACTCAACGTTTTGCCCTGAGCGTGATGACGGGTTAGTCATCGTTCTCGTGGGCGATAGGCACCCTAAATCGGCTCTGCGTCATTCCCAGGGTTTATGAGGCCTAAGGCGAACATAAGAGGTGGAATGAGCATCTACGCTATTGATATTGCACTTGGCGTGCCAACTTTAAGGCTAAGGCCATTCCCAATAAAAAACGGGTCTCAATGCATTGAAATATATTAATTTTTAATTTAACCCTGTCTTTCCTGTTATATGCCACTCTCTGGCATTCCATGCCAGCAGCCGTAATAAGAATGTCGCCTCAAAACGACGACTTAAGCCAAAGCCCATTTTATCTTTTTAAATCAATCAATTATTTGTCTCAACCTGACGACAGCGCTGGATGGCTCTGTCGCTGAAAACCAACACGCTTGCCGACAGAGACAAAGTGCCCATCCTTAGATACGCAAAAAGCCCGCGCATTGCTGCACGGGCCTACCTTCGTCTCGCTTCGCGAGGTTCGAACCTCCTGCGGAGGTACTCATCCTCATAAACTGCAGACGAAAAAAAACCTGCTTTAAAAAGCAGGTTTTCGAATGTGGTCGGCGAGAGAGGATTACGCGCATCTTTGATGCGCGCCCTGCGGGCCGTTGCTAAAGCAACGTTGTCTCGCTTCGCGAGGCTCGAACCTCCTGCGGAGGTGCTCATCCTCATAAACTGCAGGCGTAAAAAAACCGACTTGCGTCGGTTTTTTTGAAAGTGGTCGGCGAGAGAGGATTCGAACCTCCGACCCACTGGTCCCAAACCAGTTGCGCTACCAAGCTGCGCTACTCGCCGATTTGTATTGCTCATACTACCCGATTTATCAGACCATTGTCTATATAAATCTTATATTTATCAGATATTTTGCGTGGTGCGAAGAGAGGGACTTGAACCCTCACGTCCGTAAGAACACTAACACCTGAAGCTAGCGCGTCTACCAATTCCGCCACCTTCGCACTGTCACAAAATACTGCTAAATCGTCACTTCGTCAGGAAGTGGGGTGGCTAATGGGACTCGAACCCACGACAACTGGAATCACAATCCAGGGCTCTACCAACTGAGCTATAGCCACCATTACTACTTCTTACTCACGCGGTAATATACCACCGCAGCTCCTGCGCACAAACTTAATGGCGCGCCCGACAGGATTCGAACCTGAGACCTCTGCCTCCGGAGGGCAGCGCTCTATCCAGCTGAGCTACGGGCGCGTAGCGCCGTTGCGGGAGGGGATACTACGGATTTACGCCAATCCTGTCTAGTGCTTTTTCGCAGAAATGTTGCGTTTGATTACGCTTTGCTCACTCCCGCGCACAAAAGCGCACTCCGTAGCCCCTTTTCGCCGTTTATTGGCGCGTTTCTACCCGATTTTCAACCGGATGATGTTTCTTGTGCATGCCGAAAGCGAAGTAGCACAGGCTGACGCCGGCTAAGAAAATCGCCCCGACCAGCAGGGAAATGCGCGTATCCGGGTTGATTCCCATGCCGACCAGCACGCAAACCAGAAAAGCAATGGTCAGATAGTTCACATACGGGAACATGATCGACTTAAAGCTGTGGTTTTTGATCGCTTCCTTATGGGCGCGGCGGAAATAGAGTTGGCTTATCAGCACCACGAACCACGGCACCATGCCCGGCAGCACGCTCGCGCTGTAGACATAAACGAACACCTGCTCCGGATTCGGGATGATGTAGTTCAGCGCGGAGCCCACTAACAGGCAGCCGATGGTGACGGCGATGCAGTTCACCGGCACGCCGCTGGCGGAAAGCTTGGTCAACGCCGCCGGCAGTTGGCGGTTCTTGGCCAGGGCGTACAGCATGCGGCCGCCGCTGTACATGCCGCTGTTGCAACCGGAGAGCGCGGCGGTCAACACCACGAAGTTGATGATGCCGGCGGCGGCAACGATGCCGATCTTGGCGAAGGTCAGCACGAACGGGCTGCCGGTGGTGCCGATGCCGTTCCACGGGAAGATGGTGACAATGACGAAGATCGCACCGACATAGAAGATCAGGATGCGCCACAGGATATTGTTGATCGCGCGTTTCAGCGTCACCTGCGGGTTCTTGGCTTCCCCGGCGGTGATGCCCACCAGTTCAACCCCCTGATAGGACGCCACCACGATGCACAGCGCAAACAGGAAGCCTTTCCAGCCGCCGGCAAAGAAACCGCCGTGCGCCGTCAAATTGGCGAAACCGATAGGTTCACCGCCGTTGCCGAAGCCGAAGAAGATCACCCCCAGCCCCACCAGAATCATCACGATGATGGTGGTCACCTTGATCATGGCAAACCAGAACTCCAGCTCACCGTACAGGCGCACCGCCGCCAGGTTGGCCAACGCGACCATCGCTACGGCGATCAGCGCCGGCACCCACTGCGGTATTTCCGGGAACCAGAACTGCACATACACCCCGATGGCGGTGATTTCAGAAATGCCGACGGCAATCCACATAAACCAGTAGCCCCAGGCGGTCAGGTAACCGAAGTAGGGATTCATGTACTTATGCGCGTAAACGGCAAACGACCCGGCGACCGGCTCGAGGAACAGCATTTCCCCCATCGAACGCATAATGAAGAACACGAACAGCCCGGCGATAATGTAAGCCAGCAGCACCGACGGCCCCGCCCATTTCAGCGTACTGGCCGAGCCCATAAACAGGCCGACACCGATGGTGCCCCCCAGAGCGATAAGCTCGATATGCCGGGCCTCAAGGCCCCGGTGTAGCCCTTGCGGTTTCTCTTTGTGTGCCATAAATCCTCAATAATTTTTCTCGGGTCGTGTTTGCCTGCCGGCCGCTGCCGGTCGTTATTGTCATTATTAAAAGAATAAATCATCCCCTGCCGATCGGATTGGCATCAACGGGTTGTCGGAGCGAAGTGACCGTGAGAAGGACATCGTTCAGCGCTGTCGCATCAAGCTTCAGCGGCCAGGGATAATTTCCGGGCGGTATCGTTTCGCATTTCGCCGCTATAAGCAAACCGCAATTTAAAACTTTATGGAATAAATGCGACGACGTTTAGGGCCGAGGGTTATAGATATGCGGGAGAAACGTGCAAAAGCAGATTATTGGTACAGCAGACCGGGGCGGAACAGCACTTTCCGCCCCGGATGAGGGGTTACATCTTGCCGCTGTAGTAGTAGCCGACAAACTTCAACAGCTTCAACTGCCGGCCGATGCGGCTGGGCTGGCTGAGCAGGCGGTAGAGCCATTCCAGACCGAGGTTCTGCCACACCTTGGGCGCACGCTTCACATGGCCGGTAAAGACGTCGTAGGTGCCGCCCACGCCCATATACAGCGCCTGCGGATGCACCTTGCGGCAGTCGCGCATCAGAATCTCCTGCTTCGGCGATCCCATCGCCACCGTCACGATCGCGGCGCCGCTGGCACGAATACGCTCGAACAGCGCCTCGCGCTGATCCGGTTTGAAGTAGCCGTCCTGGCTGCCCACCAGGTTGACATTCCACTGGCTGCGCAGCTTTTGCTCGGTTTCCGCCAAAACCTCCGGCTTGCCGCCGACCAGGAAGACCGGCGTGCCTTCACGGCCGGCGCGTTGCATCAAGGCTTCCCACAGATCGGCGCCCGCAACGCGCGAAACGTCCGCCGCCGGGTATTTGCGGCGAATCGAGCGCACCATGCTGATGCCGTCTGCGTACTTGTACTCCGCCTCATCCAGCAACGCATGCAGCGCCTGGTCCTCTTCCGCCTTCAGGATCTTTTCCGCGTTCATGGCCACCAGCGTGCCCTGTTTTACCCGGCCGCCGTCGAACAAAAAGTCCATGCAGTGCGCCATATCGCGAAAGCCCCACAGGCTGAAACCGCGCAGCTCATACTGCGGCACCGAAATCTTTGCTTCCATCGTTCTCATTACCCTTACAAAAGACCGTTGGCCCGAGGCGGCGACGCCAGCGCGCGGGTGCGCGTCACTCTGGCCTTGATCAGCCCGGCGGTATCGAACAGCCAATACAGCAACTTCGCCAGCACCAGACAGGCGCCGAAAATAATGCAGAAGAACACCACGCGCGACACGAATGAATCCACCCCTTCCCGCGCCAACACGATCATGTTGAACACCGCGCCGAAGCAGAACCCCTGCAGAATGGCCGCCTTATAGCGGTTCGGCTCGGTTTTGCCCAGCTCATACAGCCAGTCGAACCACTTGATGATCATGCCCACCAGAATCGCGCCGAGCGGGATAAACAGCGCGCCGCCCATCACCACCAGCGAACCGATCAGCGTCGGCGAAATCGCCAGCCCGGAGTGGTTGTTCAGCACTTCCCAGGTGAAGTAGTTGGCCGAGTTCAGCACCACGTCCGGCCGGCCGGGCCAGAGCCAGGTAGGGATAAAGACGTAGAAATCACGCAAGATCGGCGCCAGGCCCTGGAAATCGATCTTGTCGTAATTTTGCAACAGCAGCGCCAGGTTTTCCCACGGCGAGAAGGTATCGCGGGTCAGGTAGAGGAAGGTATAAAACGCCTCCGCGCCGCTGACGTCCAGGCTGTAGCGCTTCAACGCCAGCCAGAACATGCCGACCACGCCGAATATGCCCGCCGCCGCCAGCATCCACAGTGTGATCCAGCCGCGCACGATGCCGATAAACAGGAACAGCGCGAAGGCGATGATGATGTTGGCGCGGGTGCCGCCGACGATCACGTAGGTCAGAATGCCGAACGCCACCGTCGCCACCAGGAACAAGAACCAGGCGCGCAGATCCTGCCGCAGGAAATAGACCACCAGCATCGCCGGAATGAAGAAGTAAAAGAACCGCTTGAGCGCCACGCCGGACACGTCGCTGGAGAAAATCTGGCTGTAGGAATTGAGCTTGAACAGCAGGAAGCCGTTCTGCATGAAGAAGATCCCAACGGTACCGATCGCCACCAACGCCAGCAGCACCCAGGTCATATGGGTTTCCACCCGGTTCATGGTAAACAGCGCAGCGCGCGGCTGCATGCGGCGCTTGCGCAGCCGGGTCTTGTAGGTAACGTAATAGATGGCGTAAAACGCCGTCGCCGACAGCAGGGCGTACAGCAGAAACTCCACCGGCACCACCTCGACGTCAAACTGGAACACCAGCAGGCAGGTCAAAGGAAAACCGAAATAAAACGTCAGCAAATACAGCAGCGAGAAGAAGACGTTGAAGTTAAAGCGCACGCGCCGAAACTCCTGATAGGTCAGCGTCAGGATAAACGTCAGGCTGACCAGATAGACGACGAACAGGCCGCCGAATTGCGCCAACGTCATGAGTGCTCTCCCGCCGCCAACGCCAGGGCTTGCTGCCAACCGTCGACATAGTTCGGATTGAAGAAGGCGATCGCCTGTTTATCCACCGCCGCCAGCTGACGCTGCGCTTCACGCACCACCGCCTCGTCCAGCGAATCGCCGTAGAACAGCACCGGCAGATGCTGTTCCGCCAAATCCTGCCAGAACGGGTTTTGCCGGCTGAGCACGAAAGGCACGCCGAACTGAATCAGCAGGCACAAGGTGCCAATCCCCTGCTGGCGATTGAAAATGAAATAGCCGAGATCGCAGGCGCGCAGAATATTGAGGTAGTCCTCAAACGCCACCTGCTGCGTGAGCAGCTGCAGGTTTTTCTCGCCGAACAGCGGCAACCCGGCGGCGCGCACCTGCTCGATGTAGGCGTCGTTATTGGCCGGATAGCCCATCGGCAGGATCACGCGCACGTCGGCGCCGAACTGCTGATGAATCGCCTGCAGCGCTTCGATATGCCGATTGCTGCGATCGCCGGAGTTACCGACCAGAATCGTCATCGGCCCGGCCAGGTTTTTCTCGACGTGAACGTCGGTCAGCGCCGGATCCATGCGGGTCGGGAAGTACAGCAGCGAGGCCGGCACCCGCGCATGGCGCTGCTGGTAGTGAATCACGTCGCCGCGGGTAGCAAACACGTTCCCTACTCGCCCCTGCGCAATGCGGCGCAGCAAATAGAACAGCCGGAATTTCCAGCTGGTGGCGTCTTCATACAGATCGGCGCCCCAAATATGCCAACTGACCTGACGCGCCTTGATCTTGCCGCTCAGCAGCGCCAGCCACAGCCCCGGATTGAACTGGCCGTGCAGGAAGAAGCGCGCATCGCGATCGGCCTGAGCGCGCGCGATGACCGCCGCCGCCAGGCTTTTCTTGTCTGCGTAGGGCTCAATGTTCAGGGCGGGGAAATCACCCAGTGCCGCCACATCCTTGGCCGCCACCATAAAATGCCGCGTCTGCTCAGCCGGCAAACGCGGCGCCAGCACGTCGTTGAAGAAGCGCAGCACCGTCTGGTTATGATGCGGGATATCGGATCCCAGAACGTGAATCAGTGTGGTCATACTCGTCTACGATAGATAAGAAATACGCAGCTACAGAGCGCGAAATACACGATGTAGGTTGCCATATAGGCCTGAGCCGCCCCCAACGCGCCGTGCAGCGGGATCAGCCAGTGCGAGAACAGCGTCAGCAGCAGAAACTGGCTGACTTCCGTCAGGATATAGAAGCGCAGCGACGCTTTGGCGATCACCAGATAGCCGAACACATAAGCCCCGACTTTCAGCACGTCGCCCACCAGCTGCCAGGCAAACAGATCGCGCATGGCGACGAATTTGTCCGAGAACAGCAGCCAGATGGCGAAATCACGCAGCAGCCACACCGTAAAGCTCGCCGCCGCTACCGCCGGCAGCACGAATTTCAACGAGCGCACGATCTCCCGCGAGATGGCGCCCTTGTCCGTCAGCCGCGACAGCGTCGGCAGCAGATAGACGGTAAACGAGGCGGTGATGAACTGCAGATAGGCATCGGAAATGCTGCTGACGCCCTGCCAGATCCCCACTTCATCCCAACCGTAATGCGCGGCCAACAGGTTACGCATCATCACATAGGCCACCGGCAGCGTCACCGAAGTGATCAGCGCCATGACGGTGAACTTGCCGAGGTTGCCGGCCACGAGTTTGTCCCAGCGCGGCGCCAAATAGCGCAGCGGCAGCGTTTTGCGCCGCCACAGCATCAGCCCGGCCGGCAGCACCACCAACGCCGGCACCAGCGCCAGCCCCGCCAGCGCGCCTTCATAACCGCCCAGCTTGAAGCACAGGTAATAAGCCACCACGCCGATCAGGCTGCCGCCGATCACCGCCAGCGCATTGCCCATCGCGTCGCGATAGCCTTTCAGCACCGCCATAAACAGGTTGGCGTAGGCGATGCCCATCTGAATGAAAGCGACGGCGCGCACCACATCGACGTAATCGGCATGCCCGAACAGCCCGATGCTAATCGGTTCGGCGGCGAACAGAAACACCAGCGCCAGCAAGGTTGAAAAGCCCAGCACGATGCTCGACGCGGTGCCCACCGCCAGACGCAGACGCTGCGGATCCTGGTGGTACTCCGCCACGTATTTGGTGATACCGTTAAAAATGCCCGCGCCGGACAGCACGCCCAGCACGGTAATCAACTGGCGGAAGTTACCCGCCTGCCCCACCCCGCTGGGGCCAAACGCCACCGCCAGCAGTTTCACCACCAACAGCCCCACGCCGATTTTGATCAGCGTGGAGCCGGCGGTCCATATCGATGCTTTTGCCAACGACATATCAGGCAAAGAAACTCAGGATGGTATTGATTACCGTACGCTGATTGACATCAGACATATTGTAGAACAGCGGCAAGCGCACCAGACGCGCGCTTTCCTGCGTGGTGTAACGATCTTCGCCGGCAAAGCGGCCAAAGCGTTCGCCGGCCGGGCAATCATGCAGCGGGATATAGTGGAACACCGCCATGATTTCGGCTTCCTTCAGGTAGTCGATAAAGGCCGTGCGCTCTTCGATATCGCGCAACTTGATATAGAACATGTGCGCGTTATGCACGCAGTCGGCCGGGATTACCGGCAGTTCGATGCGGCCTGAGCGGGCCAACGGCAGGAAGCTGTCGTAGTACTTCTGCCACAGAGCCAAACGGCGCTGGTTGATGCGCTCCGCCACTTCCAGCTGGCCCCACAGGTAGGCGGCCTGCAGGTCGGACATCAGATAGCTGGAACCGATGTCGCGCCAGGTATATTTGTCTACCTGGCCACGGAAGAACTGGCTGCGGTTGGTGCCTTTTTCGCGGATGACTTCCGCCCGATCGATCAGGGCCGGATCGTTCACCAGCGTCGCGCCGCCTTCGCCGCCGGCGGTGTAGTTTTTGGTTTCATGGAAGCTGAAGCAGCCGATATGGCCAATGGTGCCCAATGCCTTGCCTTTGTAGGTCGACATCACGCCCTGCGCGGCATCTTCCACCACGAACAGGTTATATTTCTTCGCCAGCGCCATGATGGTATCCATCTCGCAGGCCACGCCGGCATAGTGCACCGGCACAATCGCGCGGGTTTTATCGGTGATCGCCGCTTCGATTTTGGTTTCGTCGATGTTCATGGTGTCTGGACGCAGGTCGACGAACACCACTTTGGCGCCGCGCAGCACAAAGGCGTTGGCGGTGGAAACGAAGGTAAAGCTTGGCATGATCACTTCGTCACCCGGCTGGATATCCAGCAGAATGGCGGCCATTTCCAACGACGCGGTGCAGGAAGGCGTCAACAACACTTTCGCGCTGTCGAAACGCTGTTCCATCCACTGCTGGCAGCGGCGGGTGAAACCGCCGTCGCCGCACAATTTGCCGCTGCCCATGGCAGCCTGCATATATTCCAGTTCAGTGCCAACAACCGGTGGAGCGTTAAATGGAATCATGTCTACCTCTGTATAGCCAGTACGCGGTGCTTTCAATCACGGCACCCTGTCGTTGATAGAGTCGTAATGCGGCGATATTGCCCACCTGGGTCGCAACCCGCAGGCGCTGCATCCCCTGCTGCCGACATTCGGCGATCGCCGCCGTCATCAGCCTGGCGCCCACGCCCCGGCCGGATGCGCCGGGGAACGCCGCCAACAGGCCAATGCGCATTTCCTGGCCGCCAATGTCACGCAGGCTGACAAAGCCTTCGGGTTGCCCCTGGCTATCCAGCACCAGCAAGCATTGATGATCAAAGGTGCCCAGAACGGCCTTTTCGATCCACAAAGCATAAAACCGGCCGCTGTCATCAGGTTGATACCAGGGTGCGCGAAAGCGGCTGACGGTGAACGCCTGAGCCGCCGCGGTGCGCAATGCCGGGATATCGGCCTCGGTTGCCAGACGGGAGATCTGGGCGGCGGAACCCGGTTCAACCGCTAGATCACTCTCAAGAGCCAGAACCAGATCGACTTCGCCCTCAACCAGGCGAAATCCAAAATCAGCCAGGCCGTCCGCCAACGCGAGGTGCTGCGCGGGAATTTTGGCCTGCACCAGGTTATAAGCCGCCAGATCGGCCTCGGCAAGCGCCGGAGCCGAGGAGGAAAAGCCGAGTTTCGCGCTGTCGAGCGCGAAAAACTCGCTTTCCCATGACAAAGGCTCAATAGTGGCGTGGACGCGCATGCAGCAGATCCAGCAAATACTTGCCGTAGCCCGTTTTGGACAATGAAGTGGCGGCGCGTTTCAGTTCCTTATCATCCAGCCAACCGTTACGCCAGGCAATCTCTTCCAGACAGGCGATTTTAAAGCCCTGGCGTTTTTCTACCGTCTGCACGAAGCTGCTGGCTTCCAGCAGACTGTCGTGAGTCCCGGTGTCCAACCAGGCGAAACCACGCCCCAACAGCTCGACGGTCAGTTCACCGCGCTCCAGATACATCTGGTTGATGCTGGTAATTTCCAACTCGCCGCGCTCGGAAGGTTTCACCTGCTTGGCAAACTCCACCACCTGGCTATCGTAGAAGTACAGGCCGGTCACCGCCCAATCGGATTTCGGTTTCTTCGGTTTTTCTTCGATCGACAGCGCACGGAAGTTGTCGTCAAACTCCACGACGCCAAAGCGCTCAGGATCCATGACCTGATAACCGAACACGGTGGCACCTTCGGTGCGGGCCGCGACGGTTTTTAATTTCGGGCTGAAAGATTGGCCGAAGAAGATATTATCTCCCAACACCAGGCAGCAAGAATCGCCGTTGATAAACTCCTCGCCGATCAGAAACGCCTGCGCCAAACCTTCCGGCTTAGGCTGCGCAGCGTAGCTGAGATTGACGCCGAACTGTTCGCCGTTACCCAGTAAACGCTCGAAGGACGGCAGATCTTCCGGGGTTGAGATGATCAAAATGTCGCGGATCCCCGCCAGCATCAGCACCGACATCGGGTAATAGATCATCGGCTTGTCATAAATCGGCAGCAGTTGCTTTGACACGCCGCGAGTAATCGGATGCAGACGCGTACCGGAACCGCCGGCCAGAATAATACCTTTCATACGTACTCCAAAACCCGCCGCGCCGCCGCAAAGCGCGCGCGGCGTTAAATTAATCTGACAACCCCAAACGCTCGCCGGCATAAGAGCCGTCTTGCACCCGGCGCCACCAGGTTTCGTTAGCCAAATACCAGGCTACCGTCTTGCGAATGCCGCTTTCGAACGTTTCCTGCGGCCGCCAGCCCAGCTCACGATCGATTTTGCCGGCGTCGATGGCGTAACGCATATCGTGGCCCGGGCGATCCTTCACGTAAGTGATCAGATCGCGGTAGTTCGCCACGCCCTGCGGCTTGTTCGGCGCCAGTTCTTCCAGCAGATCGCAAATGGTCTGCACCACTTCGATATTCTTGCGCTCGTTATGGCCGCCGATATTGTAAGTTTCGCCTACCACGCCTTCGGTCACGACCTGATAGAGCGCGCGCGCGTGATCCTCGACATACAGCCAGTCGCGCACCTGCGCGCCGTTGCCGTATACCGGCAGCGGTTTGCCGGCCACCGCATTCAGGATCACCAACGGGATCAGCTTCTCCGGGAAGTGATAAGGGCCGTAGTTGTTCGAGCAGTTGGTCACGAGGGTCGGCAAACCGTAGGTGCGCAACCAGGCGCGCACCAGATGATCGCTCGACGCCTTGGAGGCGGAATACGGACTGCTCGGCGCATACGGCGTGGTTTCGGTGAACAGATCGTCGGTGCCGTGCAGGTCGCCGTACACTTCGTCGGTGGAGATATGATGGAAACGGAAAGCCTGTTTCTTCTCCGCTGCCAACGGCTGCCAGTAATGGCGCGCCGCTTCCAGCATAGTGTAAGTGCCCACCACGTTGGTCTCGATAAAGGCCGCCGGGCCGTCGATAGAGCGATCGACGTGGCTTTCCGCCGCCAGGTGCATCACCACGTCCGGCTGATACTGGGCAAATACCCGATCCAGCTCGGCACGATCGCAGATGTCGACCTGCTCGAAAGCATAGCGCTCGCTCTCGGCCACCACCGCCAGCGACTCGAGGTTACCGGCATAGGTCAGCTTATCCACCACCACCACGCTATCGCCGGTGGCCTCGATGATGTGCCGCACAACCGCGGAGCCAATGAAACCGGCACCACCGGTCACTAAAATACGTTTCAACGCCATACTCCTTTGGTATCAACAACCCATGTTTGTTTTACATCTTCCGGCCGGATGGCCTTGAACTGCTGGTGATCGACCAACATCACGATCACATCGGCCTGCTGCAACGCTTCCGCGATTGGCGTCAACGTCACATGGCCGGCCAACGACTTCGGCAACTGTTCGACGTTCGGTTCCACCGCCAGCGTTTCGCCGACGTGCCATTCGGCGATCAGGTGCGCCACTTCTACCGCCGGGCTTTCACGCAAATCATCGATATTCGGTTTGAAGGCCAGGCCGAAGCAGGCAATTTTCACCTCGGACGCGCGCTTGTCGGTGGCGGCCAGACAATCGGCCACCGCCGCTTTCACCCGATCGACCACCCACAGCGGTTTGCCGTCGTTCACCAGGCGTGCGGTGTGGATCAGGCGCGCCTGCTGCGGATTCTGCGCCACGATAAACCACGGATCGACGGCAATGCAGTGACCGCCGACACCCGGCCCCGGCTGCAGAATATTCACCCGCGGATGGCGGTTCGCCAGGCGGATCAGTTCCCAGACGTTGATCCCCTGCTCAGCGCAGATCAACGACAGTTCGTTGGCAAAGGCGATATTTACGTCGCGGAAGCTGTTTTCCGTCAGCTTGCACATCTCGGCGGTGCGCGAGTTGGTGATCACACATTCGCCCTCGAGGAAAATCTTGTACAGCGCGCTGGCACGTTCCGAGCACTTCGGCGTCATGCCGCCGATCACGCGGTCGTTTTGAATCAGCTCCACCATCACCTGCCCCGGCAACACGCGCTCCGGGCAGTAGGCGATATTCACGTCCGCCGCTTCGCCCGCTTGCTGCGGGAAGCTGAGATCGCTGCGCGCCTGCGCCAGCCAGTCCGCCATTTGTTCGGTGGCCCCCACCGGCGAGGTGGACTCCAGGATCACCAGATCGCCTTTTTTCAGCACCGGCGCCAGCGATTTCGCCGCCGCTTCGACATAGGCCAGATCCGGCTCGTGATCGCCCTTGAACGGCGTAGGCACCGCGATCAGGAACGCATCGGCCGCCAGCGGTTTGGTCACCGCCCGCAGGAAACCGCCGTCGACGGCGTCCTTGACCACTTTGTCCAGATCCGGTTCGACGATGTGGATCGCGCCGCGGTTAATGGTATCTACCGCATGTTGGTTAACATCTACACCCACCACTTTTTTCTTGCGGGAAGCAAACGCCGCCGCCGTTGGCAAGCCGATATAACCCAGGCCGATAACCGAAATAGTGTCAAAACTCATAGTGTCACCTGATGATTCTTTAAAGCTTCGAGGATACGCTGACAGGCATGTCCGTCACCGTATGGGTTATGCGCCCGACTCATCGCGTGATATTCGCTTTCGTCCGTCAACAGCCGGGTCACCGCTTCAACAATTTTGGCCACATCGGTGCCAACCAGACGCACCGTGCCCGCATCTATCGCTTCCGGGCGTTCGGTGGTGTCGCGCATCACCAGCACCGGTTTACCTAACGATGGCGCCTCTTCCTGAATGCCGCCGGAGTCGGTCAGGATCATGTAAGCCTGGGTCATCAAATAGACAAATGGCAGATAATCCTGCGGCTCGATCAGCATGACGTTGTCGATGCCTTTCAAAATGCGATTCACCGGCTCGCTGACGTTCGGATTGAGATGCACCGGATACACCACCTGTACTTCCGGGTGATTGCGGGCGATCTCCGCCAGCGCGCTGCAAATTCGCTCAAAGCCGCCGCCAAAGCTTTCGCGGCGATGACCGGTGACCAGGATCAGTTTCTTGTCGGCGTCGAGGAACGGATAACGCTGTGCCAGGCCAGCCCGCAGCGCGGCATCGCTCATCACGCGGTCACGCACCCAGAACAGCGCGTCGATCACCGTATTGCCGGTCACGAAAATACGGTTGTCCGGCAGCAGTTCGCGCAACAGATTTTGGCGCGAGTTCTCGGTTGGCGCGAAATGGTACATCGCCAGGTGGCCGGTCAGTTTGCGGTTGGCCTCTTCCGGCCAGGGAGAATACAGATTGCCGGTACGCAGCCCGGCCTCGACATGCCCGACGGGGATGCGTTGATAGAACGCCGCCAGGCTGGTCGCCAGCGTGGTGGTGGTATCGCCATGCACCAGCACCACGTCCGGTTTGAAGTCTTCCAGCACCCCTTTCAGCCCTTCCAGGATGCGGCAAGTGATTTCCGTTAGCCCCTGGCCGGGTTTCATGATGTTCAGGTCGTAATTCGGCGTGATCTCAAACAACCGCAATACCTGATCCAACATCTCACGATGCTGCGCCGTTACGCAGACTCTTGCGTCAAAAGCCTCATCCTGGGCCAGTGCATGTACCAGCGGTGCCATTTTGATGGCTTCAGGTCTGGTGCCGAAAACAGTCAACACTTTCACAGCGACTCTCTTTTGGTCGGTTAATCGCAGGCCCCGCCTGCGAATCGGGCGTTCACGCGCCCTGCATCAGATTATTATATTATTTTTTAACTACGCGGCCGACGCGCCAAGGCAACGCCCGCGCCAACCAAAGCGCCCATCGCGCCCCACAGAATCAGCCAGAATACCCGGCGCGGGCTGTCGCGTTTTACCGGCTCTTCCGGCGTGCGCAAATAACGATAGGTCTGGAACTTCTCATCCAACGTCGGGCCAACGTTCAGCGTCGCCAGCATCGCGCGGTTCTGATCGTAATCCAGGTCATAGGTCGGGCCGGAGGCCTGCAGGCCTTCCAGACGCGCCTGCAGCATTGGCCGGCCCAGCAGGAACAGATCCGAATCCGGCAGTTGCTCGGCCGGAGTGTCGGTCTGCGCGCGGCTGATCCCCTGGCTTTCGGCGATTTTCAGCGCCTGCTGCGTGGTGTTCAGCTCGCGCTTGTAAACCGACTCCGCCACCGCTTCCTGCCGCTTGACCTGCGCCTTCATTGAGGTAGTGCGAGCGGCCCACGCCCCCTGGATCTCTTCGTTCAGGTGCAGGGCAGCGCGGTGGCTGGCGAAGGCCACGTATTGACGCAGCAGGCGGTTGGCGTCCGCGGCAGTTTCCGCCGTCAGCTTCACGCCGTCGTTCGGCACTTTCTTGTCGTCGCGCGGCGTGAACAGGATGTTGTTGATCAGCTCGTCGAGCAGCGCCGCATCCGCGCGGGCATCCCCTTCCTGACGTTGCTTGTAGTAATCGCTCTGCAGCCAGAAATCGCGACGCGTATCGTAAGCCGCCAGCTGCATGATGAACTCATTGTAGGCTTCGTCCGCGATGCTCGGCTGATCGCCGGCCGTCGCCGGCAGCGTGCGCACATCCAGATTGCGCAGGAACTGCTGCTGGGAGTAGTAACCGCCCAGCGCATTCACCGTGGGTTTGTCGGTGATTGCGGTCGCGCTCCATTCTTGCTTTACCAGATAAGAGACGATCAGCGCGACCGCCGCGAACAGCACCGCAATGCCGATAATCCACGGTTTGCCGCGCCACAGGGTGCAGCACAGGCCGCGGATATCGAGTTCGTTATCCACCGCCGGGGTATGCTTGTCAGACGTTGTTTCTGGATTCATCACAGCCAAAAAGCCTCTGGTTAAGATACTTGCTTGTTATCGCTCGAACGCCGCAGACGACGCTTGATACGCTTAATGTACCGCGCAACCCGCCAGGCGCGCTTGATGCAGTAACCGTACAGGAAGAAAGCAAGCAAGAATAATGCCAACATAACCCACTCTGGGATAAAAGTCAGGCGTTCGCCGATCACGCCAACCGCCGCCAGCAATGCGGCCGCCAGGGTAATCAACACAAAAGCCTGCCGCGGCGTAAAGCCGGCTCGCATGATCAGGTGGTGAATATGTTGACGATCGGGAGAGAAGGGGCTCATCCCCTTGCGTAAACGACGATACATGATTGCTATCATGTCCATCAGCGGAATAGCGATGATCCACAGTGCGGTCACCGGATTAATCGAGTGTGCCTTGCCCTGCGAGCTTTGCAGCAGCAGCCAAATGGCGGTAAAGCCGATCAGGGTACTGCCAGCGTCCCCCATGAACACCTTATAACGGCGGCCGAGAATGCCGAGGTTGAGCAAAATATAGGGAACGATGGTAGCGATCATCGCAAAGCACCAGAACGCCATCTCATGGTGGCCGCTCAGGTACAGCAACAGACCCAGCGCGCCGAAGGAGACGCACGACAGCCCACCCAGCAGGCCATCAATGCCGTCGACCATGTTGAAGGCGTTGATCGCCGCCCATACTGCGAACAGCGTCACCAGATAGCCGAACGGCCCCAGCAACATCTCCCAATCACCCAGTACATGGCCGAAGCTGCGCAGATACAGACCGGCGAACACCATCATGGCGATGCCGACCAACGCCTGCACCAGGGCGCGGATTTTAACGCTGATGTCGAAACGATCGTCGAGCGCGCCCACAAACACCAGAATGCCGGCGCAGGTAAGATAAAGCTTGGCGTGCGCGATAGGTTGTTCGGAAATCCAAAACGCGAAGCACAATCCGGCATAAACGGAAATACCGCCGACCAGTGGAATCAGCCCCTGATGGCGTTTGCGATAATTGGGTTTATCTACCAGACCAATACGTTTTGCCGCCTTGCGGGCAACAAAGAGAAAAGCCAAAGAAAACAGGAAAACAAATAGAATTTCAGTACTCATAGTGAGTAAGTTCACAGTTAACAGATCTCTGTAGAAGATAAGGCAGCTTACCACGGGCAATAGCTTGTGCCATCGACCCCCGCCACCTTTCGGTCATTTCCTATGACAACGGTGATTCATGCCTATTTTCTTCGCATCGGCTGACAAAACGACAGCAGCAAAGCCGACCGGCACCGAGCCGACCGACAAACAAGATGAATTCTCAATAAGTCGAGGAAACAACTTACTTTTCCATTACTGCTACTTATCGTATCCGCCAAAAGCGAAAAACGCCACGACTAGGCGTGGCGTTCAGCGAATTTTTTAACGAATTATGAGCGTTTCATCATATCGAAGAATTCATCGTTGGTTTTAGTCATCGCCAACTTATTAATGAGGAACTCCATCGCGTCAATCTCACCCATCGGGTGAATGATTTTGCGCAGGATCCACATTTTTTGCAGCTCTTCGGAAGTGGTGAGCAGCTCTTCTTTACGGGTACCGGAGCGGTTGTAATCGATCGCAGGGAATACGCGCTTCTCGGCGATTTTACGCGCCAGGTGCAATTCCATGTTGCCGGTACCTTTGAATTCTTCGTAGATCACTTCGTCCATCTTCGAACCGGTATCGACCAACGCGGTCGCGATGATGGTCAGGCTGCCGCCCTCTTCCACGTTACGCGCCGCACCGAAGAAACGCTTCGGACGATGCAGGGCGTTGGCGTCCACACCACCGGTCAGCACCTTGCCGGAAGCCGGTACCACGGTGTTGTAGGCACGCGCCAGACGGGTGATGGAGTCGAGCAGAATGATCACGTCTTTCTTGTGCTCAACCAGGCGCTTGGCCTTCTCGATCACCATTTCGGCCACTTGCACGTGGCGCGAAGCCGGCTCGTCGAAGGTCGATGCGATCACTTCGCCTTTCACCAGACGCTGCATCTCGGTCACTTCTTCCGGACGTTCGTCGATCAGCAGCACCATCAGCACGCAGTCTGGGTGGTTGTAGGCGATGCTCTGCGCAATATTCTGCAGCAGCATGGTTTTACCGGCTTTCGGCGGCGCCACGATCAGGCCGCGCTGGCCACGGCCAATCGGTGCCGCCAGATCCAGTACGCGCGCCGTCAGGTCTTCGGTCGAACCATTGCCGCGCTCCATCCGCAGACGGGAATTGGCGTGCAGCGGCGTCAGGTTCTCGAACAGGATCTTGCTGCGGGCGTTTTCCGGCTTGTCGTAGTTGACTTCGTTGACTTTCAACAGGGCAAAATAGCGCTCGCCTTCTTTTGGCGGGCGAATCTTACCGGAAATGGTGTCACCTGTGCGGAGGTTGAAGCGGCGGATTTGGCTAGGGGATACGTAGATGTCGTCGGGACCGGCGAGGTAGGAACTGTCTCCAGAGCGGAGGAAACCGAATCCATCCTGCAATATCTCGAGCACGCCGTCGCCGAAGATATCTTCTCCGCTTTTCGCATGTTGCTTCAGAATGGAGAAGATAATGTCCTGCTTGCGCATGCGGGCAAGGTTTTCCAGCCCCATATTTTCGCCGAGAGTAATCAGCTCAGAAACCGGCGTATTCTTTAATTCGGTAAGATTCATAGTGGTGGGTTCTTAAACTCGGGGTATGTCTCGAACTTGTATCGTGAATGGTATGGCAGCGAGATGCGTGCCTGTTTACTGGACGTTCGATCACCGGGCGCAGAGCCGTCGCGGTAAGAAATGGCTTACATCGGGCGCACGCATTGACGGTTGAAGATCGAAGGTACCTTAAAAATGATTTTTGCAAAACCGTTTGATTGCCAAAACACGGGCTGAGTTCAGTTTACTTTCAACGCCAGTGATTCGACACAGAGTATAGCTTTAGATTCAAACTCTTTAGATTTAAAACTTCGGGCAAGTTCTATATGCAGTGTGGTTAAACTTAACACGCTTCTTGGCAGGCGTCTAGCGGTGAATTGAACATCACCGCCAGGCGCCTGATACTGGGCTTCCCGCCCGATTACAGATTCGCGTTCAGGAAATCTTTGAGCTGACCTTTGGACAACGCGCCAACCTTGGTCGCGGCCACTTCACCGTTCTTGAACAGCAACAGCGTAGGGATGCCACGGATACCGTACTTGGGCGCGGTAGCCGGGTTCTGATCGATATTCAGCTTGGTGATGGTCAGTTTGCCTTCGAACTCTTCGGCAATCTCATCCAGAATCGGAGCAATCATCTTGCACGGCCCACACCATTCAGCCCAGAAATCGACCAGGATCGGCCCTTCCGCTTTCAGCACGTCAGCGTCGAAGCTGCTGTCAGTCAGGTGAATAATTTTATCGCTCATGTTCTACTCCACAGGATTATGTCTACCTTGTTGGTGTAGCATTAACCAACTCAAGGTGATTTTATTGCACCGCGTTTATTTCAACGGATGTGCTTTCGTAAAGCAATAGTTAGCTGATATTCTACCACACTATGAGCAAAACACACTTGACTGAACAGAAGTTTTCCGACTTCGCCCTGCACCCGTTAGTCCTTGAAGCCCTTGAGAAAAAAGGGTTTCACAATTGCACGCCCATCCAGGCGTTAGCATTGCCGCTCACGCTCTCCGGGCGTGACGTTGCAGGTCAGGCGCAAACCGGTACCGGAAAGACGCTGGCGTTTTTGGCGTCTACTTTTCACTATTTGCTGACTCACCCGGCGAAACAGGATCGCCAGACCAATCAGCCGCGCGCCTTGATCATGGCGCCTACGCGTGAACTGGCGGTGCAAATCCACTCCGACGCAGAAGCGCTCTCCCAGAGCACCGGCCTGAAACTGGGCCTGGCCTACGGCGGCGACGGCTACGACAAACAGCTGAAAGTGCTGGAAAGCGGCGTGGACATTCTGATTGGCACCACCGGCCGTTTAATCGATTACACCAAGCAGAACTATGTCGATCTCGGCGCGATGCAGGTTGTCGTGCTGGATGAAGCCGATCGCATGTACGATCTCGGCTTTATCAAAGACATCCGTTGGCTGTTCCGCCGCATGCCTGCGGCCGATCAACGCCTGAACATGCTGTTCTCCGCCACCCTGTCCTATCGCGTACGCGAGCTGGCCTTCGAGCAGATGAACAACGCCGAATATGTTGAAGTGGAACCGGAACAGAAAACCGGCCACCGCATTAAAGAAGAGCTGTTCTACCCGTCCAACGAAGAAAAAATGCGCCTGCTGCAGACGCTGATCGAAGAAGAGTGGCCGGATCGCGCCATCATCTTCGCCAACACCAAGCACCGCTGCGAAGACATCTGGGGCCATCTGGCCGCCGACGGTCACCGCGTGGGCCTGCTGACCGGTGACGTGGCGCAGAAAAAACGCCTGCGCATCCTTGACGACTTCACCAAGGGCAACCTCGACATCCTGGTCGCCACCGACGTCGCCGCGCGCGGTCTGCACATTCCTGCCGTCACCCACGTCTTCAACTACGATCTGCCTGACGATTGCGAAGACTACGTGCACCGCATCGGCCGTACCGGCCGCGCAGGCGCCAGCGGCCACTCCATCAGCCTGGCGTGTGAAGAGTACGCGCTCAACCTGCCGGCGATCGAGACCTATATCGACCACAGCATTCCGGTAAGCAAGTACAATAGCGATGCGCTGCTGACCGATCTGCCGGCGCCGAAACGCCTGTCGCGCCCGCGCGGCGGCAACGGCCCACGTCGCAACTCCGCGCCTCGTCGCGGCGGCGCGCCGCGCAACAACCGTAAACGCTCGAGCTGATCGCCATGCTCAGCTCCAGCACGCTTTATGCTGCCATCGATCTCGGCTCCAACAGCTTCCATATGTTGGTGGTGCGCGAGGTGGCCGGCAGCATTCAGACCCTGGCGCGGATCAAGCGCAAGGTGCGCCTGGCGGCCGGGCTGGATCAGAACAATCACCTGTCGCATGAGGCCATGCAACGCGGCTGGCAGTGCCTGCGGCTGTTCTCCGAACGCCTGCAGGACATTCCGCGCGAGCAGATCCGCGTCGTCGCCACCGCCACGCTGCGCCTGGCGTCCAACGCCGATGAGTTCCTGCAGGCAGCCGAGCAAATCCTCGGCTGCCCGGTACAGGTGATCAGCGGCGAAGAAGAAGCACGGCTGATTTATCACGGTGTCGCGCACACCACCGGCGGGCCGGATCGGCGGCTGGTCGTCGACATCGGCGGCGGCAGCACCGAACTGGTCACCGGCACCGGCGCACAGGCATCGCAGCTGTATAGCCTGTCGATGGGCTGCGTCACCTGGCTGGAGCGCTACTTCAGCGATCGCAACCTCGGGCAAGAAAACTTCGAGCGCGCCGAACAGGCCGCGCGCGAAATGGTGCGGCCGATCGCACCGCAGCTGCGCCAGCAAGGTTGGCAGATCTGCGTCGGCGCTTCCGGCACCGTACAGGCGCTGCAGGAGATCATGGTGGCGCAAGGCATGGATGAGCGCATCACCCTGCCCAAGCTGCGCCAGCTGAAACAGCGCGCCATTCAGTGCGGCAAGCTGGAAGAGCTGGAGATCGAAGGGTTGACGCTGGAGCGCGCGCTGGTGTTCCCGAGCGGCCTGTCCATTCTGTTGGCCATCTTCCAGGAACTGGGCATCGAAAGCATGATGCTGGCCGGCGGGGCGCTGCGTGAAGGCCTGGTTTACGGCATGCTGCATCTGCCGGTGGAGCAGGATATTCGCATCCGCACCATCCGCAACCTGCAGCGCCGCTACCTGATCGACACCGAGCAGGCCGAACGCGTCAGCCAACTCGCCGCCAACTTCTCGCAGCAGGTCGCCAACGAGTGGCAGCTGGATGCGCGATGTCGCGAGCTGTTGCACAGCGCCAGTCTGATCCACGAACTCGGCCTCAGCGTCGATTTCAAGCAGGCGCCGCAACACGCCGCCTACCTGATCCGCCATCTGGACTTACCCGGCTTTACCCCGGCGCAGAAAAAACTGCTGGCCACCCTGCTGCAAAACCAGAGCAACCCCCTCGACCTGTCGCTGTTGAACCAGCAAAACGCCCTGCCGCCGCGCACTGCGCAGCGTCTGTGCCGCATTTTGCGCCTGGCGATCATCTTCGCCAGCCGCCGCCGCGATGACACGCTGCCGGCGGTGCGGTTGCGCGCCAATCAGGACGATGAACTGACGGTGATCTTGCCGCCGGGTTGGCTGGAACAGCATCCGCTGCGCGCCGAGGCGCTGGAGCAGGAAAGCCACTGGCAGAGCTACGTCCACTGGACGCTGCGGTTGGAGGAACAGCGTTGAAATGACCAGGGCGCGATTCACGCCCGAGGTTAATGGCAAACCTGATGACATTGCCAGGTTTACAGAAGACAGCATATAAAAAATAAGGAAAATCAATTCATTGATTTTCGACTGATAACCACAAAGGAGGAAAAACCACGCTTTTTCCTCCTTTGTCAGTCATCTAGCCCTGTCTTTTTAATTCCCGCCTTTGGCCTTGGCCAGCTGGGCGCGGATATTGGCCAGATGGCTCTGCCCTTTCTGCATCCGCTCCTGCGGGCTCACCACTTTGCGCTCGGTTTCCCATGCCAAATCGTCCTGCGGCAGCTCCAGCAGGAAGCGGCTCGGCTCCGGCCGCACCAGCTCGCCGTACTGACGGCGCTCGCGGCACAGGGTGAAGATCAGCTCTTTTTGCGCGCGGGTGATCCCCACATAGGCCAGACGCCGCTCTTCATCGACATTGTCTTCATCGATGCTGCTCTGGTGCGGCAGCAGGCCCTCTTCCATGCCCACCAGGAACACATAAGGGAACTCCAGCCCCTTGGAGGCGTGCAGCGTCATCAGCTGTACCTGATCCAGCTCTTCTTCGCTTTCACCGCGTTCCATCATGTCGCGCAGGGTGAAGCGCGTCACCACCTGGGTCAGCGTCATCGGCTCGTCCAGATCGCTGCCTTCCAGCATCTCCGTCATCCAGCCGAACAGCGTATTGACGTTCTTCATTCGCATTTCGGCGGCCTTCGGGCTGGTCGAGGTTTCAAACAGCCAGCTCTCATAATCCACGCCGCGGATCAGATCGCGCACCGCCGCCACCGGCTCACGTTCCGCCTGCTGGGCGATGCCGCCCAGCCAGTGGGTGAAACGCTGCAACGATTCCAGCCCGCGTCCGGTCAAGTGCTGGCTCAGCCCCAGATCGAAACTGGCGTGGAATAAACTCTTGTTGCGCTGGTTGGCCCATTCGCCGAGCTTCTGCAGCGTCGCCGGGCCGATCTCGCGCTTGGGGGTATTGACGATGCGCAGGAAGGCGCTGTCGTCTTCCGGGTTGGTCAGCACGCGCAGGTAGGCCAGCAGATCCTTGATCTCTGGGCGCGAGAAGAATGAGGTGCCGCCGGAAATCTTGTACGGGATGCGGTTCTGCATCAGCATCTTTTCAAACACCCGCGACTGGTGGTTGCCGCGGTACAGGATCGCATAGTCGCCGTAGTTGGTCTTTTTCACGAAGTGGTGGGCTATCAACTCTCCCACCACCCGCTCGGCTTCGTGATCCTCGTTGTTGGCGGTCACCACCTTCAGCTCTTCGCCGTACCCCAGCTCGGAAAACAGCCGCTTTTCAAACACGTGCGGGTTATTGGCGATCAGAATGTTGGCCGCCTTCAGAATGCGCTCGCTGGAACGGTAGTTTTGCTCCAGCTTGATCACCTGCAGCGCCGGGAAATCTTCCTTCAGCAGCACCAGGTTCTGCGGCCGCGCGCCGCGCCAGGAGTAGATCGACTGGTCGTCGTCACCCACCACGGTAAAGCGCGCGCGGTTGCCCACCAGCAGCTTAACCAGCTCGTACTGGCTGGTGTTGGTATCCTGGTACTCATCCACCAGCAGATAGCGAATACGCTGCTGCCAGCGTTCGCGCACCTCTTCGTTGCGTTGCAGCAACAGCGTCGGCAACAGGATCAGGTCATCGAAGTCCAGCACGTTGCACGCCCGCATATGGGCGTGGTACAGACCGTAGCAGTGGGCGAACAGCTTGTCGCGCTCCGAGCGCGCCAGCGCCGCCGCCCGCTGGGGATCGATCAGGTCGTTTTTCCAGTTGGAGATGGTCGAAATCAGCTGCGCCACCAGCGTTTTATCGCTTTCCAGCCACTTTTCGGTCAGCTCTTTCAACAGCGCCAGCTGATCCTGATCGTCAAACAGCGAAAAGTTGGACTTCATCCCCAACGCCACGTATTCCCGCTTGATGATCTCCAGCCCCAGGGTATGGAAAGTGGAAATCATCAGCCCGCGCGCTTCTTTGCGCCCCAGGGTTTGCGATACGCGCTCTTTCATCTCGCGCGCGGCCTTGTTGGTAAAGGTCACGGCGGCGATGTGCCGCGCCTGGTAGCCGCAATGGTGGATCAGGTGGGCTATCTTGTTGGTGATAACGCGCGTCTTGCCGGAACCGGCACCGGCCAACACCAGGCAGGGCCCGGTAACGAATTCGACGGCTTGTTGTTGGCTGGGGTTTAATCGCATGGTGCTGGCTTGCTCGGCTGTAAAACGTGGAAGGGAATTGTAGCAGAAAGCGCCGATGAGATTTAGCGGGTATAATCAGCGCAATTTTCGCATCGACAAAGGCAATACCATGGCAAAAACGGCGTGCGCCCTGCACATTCTGGTAGACAATGAAAAGCTGGCCAACGAGCTGCTGGCCAAGCTGAAGCGCGGTGTCAGCTTCGACACGCTGGCGCGCAAATACTCGAGCTGCCCGTCAAAACGCAACGGCGGCTCGCTGGGCGAATTCAACAAGGGCGCGATGGTGCCGGCGTTCGATAAAGCGGTGTTCAGCATTCCGCTGCTCAAACCTTACGGCCCGGTCAAAACCCAGTTCGGTTACCACATCATCAAGGTGCTGTACCGCAACTGAGGGGGCCTGAGCCCCCTGTTGGGCATTACTGCGCGCCGGCGTCCGTCGCCGGTGCAGCCACCGCGGCGTCGGCCGGTTTGGCTTCCTCCGTCACCACCGCCGGCGCCGGCATCATGATGCCGTCATAGGTTTCCTGCAGCTGCTTCATGCTCATTTCCGGCTCGCCCTTCGGCTGCATCAGCACCAGCGTCGCCTCCTGAGAAAGCTGCAGCTTCAGCGCCTGATTCAGCGTCTCCAGCGTCAGGCTGGACAGGAACTCCTGGCGCAGCTTCTGATACAGTTCCGGCGCGATATCCACCACCCCGCTCTGCTGCGAACGCAGGCGCTGGCTCATCAGCACATCGGTGTCGGTGCGGGCGTAGGTCGCGAACAGCTTGCTCAGCTGATCGTTTTTCTGCGCCAGCAGCGCATCGAATTCTTCTTTCGACAGGCCGTTGTCACGCACGTTGGCCAGCTCGCGGGCGATAAAGCCCAGGCTGCCGTTCAGGTTGTTGTTCGGCGTATCCAGATGGATGGCGCACTGCCCGCGCTGGTACTGCACGCGGCAGTCAAAGCCCAGATGCAGGCTCTTCTGGTCGCTTTTTTCCAGCGTCTGCTGGAGATGCCAGAACAGCGCCTCGCGGGCGAGATCGCCACGCCAGTAACGGAGCAGGCTCTGCGAATCGCGAATCGGATGCCACGGCGAATCCCACATGATCGACAGCGTATCCTGTTTCACCTGCTCGCTGATCAGGCTCACCGGCTGTTGCGGCAGCGGCGTCAGAGTCGGCATCGGGGCCGGGGTTTCACGTTTGCCCTGCAGCGGCGAGAACGCCTTGTTGATCTGCTCGCCCAGGCTGCGGCTGTCGACCTTGCCGACAACGAACAGCGTCATGGCATCCGGGGTATACCACTGTTGATAGAATTTCTTCAGCTGTTCGAGGTTGACCGGCCGTTTCGCCGGCTGCGCCGGATCGTGCGCCAGCAGCGTCGAGCCTTTCAGGCGGTAACGCCACCAGACGTCTTGGGTATTGGGCGGGAAAGTACCGACCGGATTGATGGTGGAGTTCATCACCGCGTGCACCGTATGCTCGTCGATCGCCAGTTTGCCGGTGGTGTCCGCCAGCCAGGCCAGCGCTTCTTTCAGCAGGTCAGGCCGGTTATTCGGCAGGCTGAGATTATACATGGTGAAATCATACGAGATGATAGCCGGCGGCAGCGGCCGCTCGTTATCCACGCTCTGCTGCCACAGGGCGCGCAGCTGCGGCGCGGTAAAGCTTTCACTGCGCGTCAACGCCAGCCGCGGCAACAGCTGGGCGAAGCCGGTCTGTTGCGAAGACTCCACCAGAGAGCCGGTATTGACGATCAGCCGCAGTTCCACGCGGTCGCTTGGCCGCTGCGGCGTATCGAGAATTTGCCATGAAAACCCGTTGGCCAGCGCCCCCTGCTGCCAGGCAGGATCGGGTTGTAGTGCTTCAGCCTGCACGCTGCTACTGGCTGCAGCCAATAGCAGCCCACCAACTATAAGATGAATTCTGGTGCCCTGCATGTGAACCCCTACTTAATGACTATCCAATTTCTTATGCAAATGCGTGTATTCCATTCAATGGAATCATAAAAATACGCCCTGAGTTTCACAGTGGGGCGGAAAGCAGAAAGTGTACCATCGTGTTAGACCGCGCGCCTTTGCGGATGTCACTCATTAGAGTGAAAAATAATAGATAGCGGGGTTTTTAATGCAAGAAATCGTTACGAGGCAGGGGGAAAACCTCACCGGCCGCGGCTGCGGCCGGTGATTCGCCGTCAATATCAGGCGGAAGGCAGCGTTTTGTCCTCGCCGGCGTTTTTGTTGTTCAGCGTGGCTTTCAGCTGTTTCTCATCCAGTTGGCCGCACCACCTCGCCACGACCACGGTCGCCACCCCGTTGCCCACCAGGTTGGTCAGCGCGCGGGCTTCCGACATGAAGCGGTCGATGCCGAGGATCAGCGCCAGGCCGGCCAACGGCAGGTGGCCGACGGCGGAGATGGTGGCGGCCAACACGATAAAGCCGCTGCCGGTCACGCCCGCCGCCCCTTTGGAGGAGAGCAGCAACACCACCAGCAGGGTAATCTGATGCATGATGTCCATGTGGGTGTTGGTCGCCTGCGCGATAAACACCGCGGCCATGGTCAGGTAAATAGAGGTGCCGTCCAGATTGAAGGAGTACCCGGTCGGGATCACCAGGCCCACCACCGATTTCTTGCAGCCCAGCCTCTCCATTTTATCCAGCATGCGCGGCAGCGCGGACTCGGACGACGAGGTTCCCAGCACGATCAGCAGCTCTTCTTTGATGTAGTTGACGAATTTGAAAATGCTGAAGCCGTTGGCGCGGGCGATGCTGCCCAGCACCACCACCACGAACAGGATACAGGTGATATAGAAGCACACGATCAGCTGGCCGAGTTGCACCAGGGTGCCAACGCCGTATTTACCGATGGTAAACGCCATGGCGCCGAAGGCCCCCAGCGGCGCCAGGCGCATGATCATGTTGATGATGCCGAAAATCACCCGCGAGAAGCTGTCGATCACGTTGAAGATCAGCTGCCCCTTCTCACCCAAGCGATGCAGGGCGAAGCCGAACAGCACCGCGAACAGCAGCACCTGCAGAATGTTGCCGCTGGCGAACGCGCCGATCACGCTGCCGGGGATGATGTCCAGCAGGAACGGGATGATGCCCTGCTGCTGCGCCTGTTCGGCGTAGACTGCCACCGCCTTGGCGTCCAGCGTGCCTGGATCGACGTTCATGCCGACGCCCGGTTGCACCAGGTTGACGATCACCAGGCCGATAATCAGCGCGATGGTGCTGACGATTTCAAAATACAGCAGCGCGATGGCGCCGGTGCGGCCCACCGCCTTCATGCTTTCCATGCCGGCGATGCCGGTCACCACGGTGCAGAAGATCACCGGGGCGATAATCATCTTGATCAGTTTGACGAAGCCATCGCCAAGAGGTTTCATCTCGGCGCCGAGGTCAGGGTAGAAATGGCCAAGCAGGATACCCAGCGTGATCGCCGTCAGCACCTGAAAATAGAGGCTCTTAAAGATCGTTGTTTTCATATGAACATCCTATGGGGGGAAGACACGCACCAGGCAGCAGTCTAAAAATCCAGCCTGTTCATCGCTTGCGCGGAAAATAACACCCACTTAACAACATGGAAATAATTTGTTGCACCCGCCCCTGGGAGTTGATGTGAATTTAAGAGCTGAAACGCGTCAGTCGGGGTGCAAAGCTGAAAATTGCGTAATGCTTTGTTTGCACTAACGCAAAAGAGGTAGAAGAGAAATAGCGATTTTCGGACGGGGAAAAGTACCGGAAAGGCAACGCGGCGCTTACGGCGCCGCGCGGCAAAACTCGGCTTCGAACGCTGCGCGCGGCAGCGGCCGGGCGAACAGGAATCCTTGCCCGCTGCGAATGCCGTGCTGCAGCAGGCAGTTGCGCTGCTCGGCGTTTTCCACGCCTTCGGCCATCACCGGCAACGCCAGCACTTCGGAGATCGCACTAACGATGCGCACCATCGCATCGTCGGCCGGCAGCCCCTGAATGAAGCTGCGGTCGATTTTAATCAAATCGATCGGCAGGGATTTCAAGCGGTTCAGGTATTCCAGACTGGAGTAGCCCATGCCGAAGTCGTCCAGCGCGATCGACAATCCCAGATCGTGCAGCTCGCGCAGCAGCGCCAGCGCGCGGTCGAGATCGTCGATGCGCACCGTCTCGGTGATCTCCAGCAGCAGCTTGCGCGGGTCGATCCGATACTGCGCCAGCAGGTTTTTCAGATGCGGGACGAACGCCTCATGCTGCATCTGTATACCGGAAACGTTGACCGCCAGCGGCAGCGCAATGCCGCGTTGCTGCCAGTCCGCCAGGATGCGGCAGGACTCTTCTAGCACCCAGTTGCCGAGAGGCACGATCACGCCCAGCTCTTCCGCGAGCGGGATAACGTCGGCCGGCAGGGTATAGCTGCCGTCATACTGCTGCCAACGCAGCAGCGCTTCGGCGCCGATCACCTCGTTGGACTGCATGTCGATCTGCGGCTGCAGGAACAGCGTAAAATGCCGCTGCTCGATGCCGTGCAAAATCTCGCTCTCCTGCGTCAGCCGCTTCTGCGTGCGTTCCGTCAGGCTGGGCTCGAAGAACAGGATCTGATTTTTTCCTTCACGGTGGGCGGACATCATCGCCGAGGTGGCGCTGCGCAGCAGCTGTTCCGCACTTTCCCCCTGATTGAGGTAGTGCGCGATGCCGATGCTGGCGTTGGGCCGCAGCGCCAGACCTTCCAGGGTCAAGGGCGCGTTGATCTCCGCCATGATGCGTCGCGCCAGCTGCATGGCGTGGAACGGCCGCTCGGTCCCCTTGGCCAGGATGGCGAATTCGGTATTGCTCAGCTGCGCCAGCACGCCGTTTTCGTCGATGCAGCCGCGCAGCTTCTTCGCCAGCGCCAACAGCAGCGCTTCACGCATCGCCGGGCTCATCACGCCCGAGGCTTCATGCAGCGTCTCGATGCCGATCACCAGCAGGTTAAAACGCTCGGGGCGCAGGCTGGAGGCGATATGCTGTTCCAGCAACGCGTTCAGCAATGCCGGATTCGGCAGTTCGGTCACCGGATGGCGGGTGCTCAGGCGGCTCATGTCGGCATGCGCCTTGGCCAGCGTCTGTTGATTGCGGTTGTAGTTGCGCACCAGCAGGCCGAGCTCGTCGTCCTGGTGCAGCGTCGGCAGCATCAGTTGGTGGTAGGGCGCTTCGTCCTGCGAGATGTTTTCCAGCTCTTTGGCCATCGCGCGCAACGGATGCACCATCAACCGGTTCATGCACCAGGTGATGGCCACCGACAGGATCAGCGCCAACAGCAGGTAGGTCGACAGCATGGTCGACAAAATGCTGCGGATAAACTGGTACATGCGGAACGAATCGGCCTGCAGCACCAGATAGGCCAGCGGCTGCTGGTTGGCCGGCACCCGCTCCAGCGAATAGAGCGGCACGGAAATTTGGATCGGCAGCTCAAACAGCCGGGCGATCAGCGTCGGCACCGGCCGCTCCGGCGGGAAATTGGCGTGCAGTGCCTGAAACTCGTTCGGCAAGACGATATCCGCCCGGCTGAGAATGCCGACCGGCAACAGCGTGTTCAGCACCTTTTTGGCTTCCGGCACGTCCATGCGCAGCACCGCTTCCGCCAGCGGCTGGCGCACGGATTGAGCGATATTCTCCAGTTGCTGGGCGTAGTCATCCCTGCGCTGCTGCACAAAGTGGAATAACTGGATCACGATAAAGATGCAGATCGTGACCAGCGCCACGCCGGACACCGTCGCCATCTGCTTAATCGTTAACGAACGCCTGACCCGCAAACCTGCTCTCCGTGAAATCGGGCTGAAACAAAAAAGGGGGCTGACTCTCACCCGCCCCCTCGAACCGGGCTGATTATACTCGATCATCGGCTGTTTTTATCTGGCTATGCCGCAGGCAAAACCAAGAAAATCGCGGGTTTCAGTCTTTTCCTAAAGCGAACAAACGCGACCCGGACACAGGGTAACAAAACTCCCCGGTGTCCGACACTCCGAATCTTTCCCCTCCCGGCTACTTGAAGTCGGCGTAAGGCGTCAGCGGCTGCGGCGGCAAATCGAGATCCCCCTGCCAGCCGGCCAGGGAATAGCGCAGATAAATCAACGCGTGGCTCGGCGTATAGTCCTTCGCCTGTTGAATGTCGATACCGGCGCCGAGCGTCCAGTGCGAACTGAGACGGCGTTCGACGATCGCCCGCAGCGTATAACCGACGCCGCTCGAGGAGCTGCCGTCCTCAACGGCGAACTTATCGGGCAGCGAATCCGGGATCAGCCCCTGCAGCGGATAGCGGCGCTGGCTGTCGGTTTTCGAATGGGACAGCGAAACCGAACCGCCCAGCTCCCACGACCAGTTCTCGGTGCGCTGGCGATAGTTGACCGGCAGCGACAGCGACAGATATTGCTGCGGGCTGTAATAGCCGCCCTGCCCCAGCGAATAGCCGCTCAAATCCTTCTGGTAGTGCCACAGCATGGTATTGAGCCCGACGCTCAGGCGGCGATTGTCTTCGTTGATCAGCTTGTAGTAGTAGCCGGCCATCAACCGCTGCCGCTGGTTATCCGCCACGTTCTTGCCGGTAATCTGATGCGCGCTGAGATCGGCCCACACGCCGTTCGCCTCGCCGCGATCGTAGCTGGCGCTCAGGCTGACGCCGGTAGCGCGCACGCCGCCCCAGGTGATGCCGGTGTTCGGATCCTTGGCGCCGCCGAACGCCAGCAGCGAGCTGGAGATCGGCCGCCGCGAGGCTGCCAGCGTCCAGCCGATGTGGTTCCAGTCGCCGCTGTAGGCCAGGCCGCCGGTCCAGTCGACCACCTCGAAGCCCATCGGCGTCGTGCCGATATCGGCGGCCCAGCGGTCGTTTTTCCAGCCGGCCGCCACGCTGGTGCCGGTGGATTTCTGATGTTCATCGCCGCGGCACCCTTGCGTATTGCAGGTGCCGAAGGTCTCGTAGTATTTGCCGCTGCCGTCGGTCGAGAAGCGGCCGGCGTCCAGCTGCACGGTGTCGGTGCGCAAAAAGGCGCGCCCGTCATACAGCGGCATGTCCACCTGCAGCATGGTGTCGTGCGCATTGAAGTCGGAAATACCGCCGGTGCCGCTCGAGCGCCAGTAATCGTGATCGAGCGTGACGTTCACGTCTTGCTGCCGGTACAGATCCGCGGCCTCGGAACGGATGCCGCGTTTCAACCAGTCGTCGCCCGGGTTATTGCGCGTCAGAGAGGTGTAGGTGTCATTGTCCTGCGGCAACGTCGGCGTGATGCCGCCGGCCACCATCGCCTGGCGGTAATCCTGCTGCGCCCGCTCCGGCTGCCGCTGCGCCCGTTCCAGACGGGCGGCGTCGCGGTAGATCAGCGCCTTGGTCTGCCCCACGGGCTCCGCGGCCGCCGCCGTTTTCAGCCGGCCGAAGATAGCTTCGGCATGCTGCGGATCGCCGACCGCGCCCCAGGCGTTGGCGACCCGCCGTTGGCTGTTGAGCGAAGCGTCTTGCGGCTGCGGTTCGGTTTTCAGCCGCTGGCGCGCCGCGTCCAGATCCCCCTGCGCCACATAGGCTTCGATCTCGCCCAGCTGCGCATCCGGGTTGTTCGGTTCGCGCCGTTTCACCCGCTGATAGTCGCCCAGCGCCGCCGCATACTCCCCGCGCGCCAGCGCCCAGTCGGCCAGCAGCAAATCGATGCGGGTGTCCGCCGGCTGCCGGCGCAGATAGGCTTCCGCCGCCGGTTCGTCGCCGGCAGCCCGCAGCCCTTCGGCATGTGCAATCACCGCCTGCATTTTTAGCCGCTGCGCCAGTTCGCGCATGTTGTCGTTCCACTGCGCCGCAGGCAGCGTATTGAGCTGCGCCAGCGCCTGGTCGTCGCGATCGCTGCCGGAAAGGTAGAGCGCATAGGCATAGGCCAACTGCGGATTGGCGCGCTGACGCTGCGCCAGCTGCCGGAATAAGGCGTCCGCCTGTTGCGGCTGCCCGGCCTGACGCAGCGCCTGCGCATAGCGATAGGTTAGCCAAACGTCGTCGGGATCCATCGGCTGGGCGCGGCGATAGATTTCCGCCGCCTGCTGCCACTGCTGCTGCGCCGCCAGCGTCTGCGCCTGTTGCTTCAACATATCGAGCCGCAGCCCGTCGAGGGTGCTGCGCAGCTTGGCCTGTTGGCTGCGCGGCAGGCCGTTGAGGTAGGCCAGCGCTTTTTCCGGCGACTGGCGTTGATAGAGATTCACCAGGCCGCGCAGCGCGCTGCCGTTACCGGGATCGCGCCGCAGCGCCTGCTGATAAAACCCTTCCGCCGCAGCGTCATCCTTGCTCGCCACCGCCACATCGCCCAGGCCGATAAACGCATCGCCGTCGCGGTCGTCGAGCTGGCGCGCCTGCTGGTATTTCTGCCTGGCCAGCGCAAGATTGCCGGCCTTCAGCGCCTTGTCGCCTTCGTCTATCGCCAGCCAGTAACTGGTGCTCTTGATCAGGCTTTGCCACTTGCCGCTGTCGTAGCCGTTCGTGTCGGCGGCCAGCGCCTGGCGGAACAGCTTCAACGCCTGCGGGCGGTTGCCGGCGCGCGAATAGGCCTGGCCGAGCGCGCCCAGCACCTCGGCGTCGTTCGGCGTCGCCGCCAGCGCCTTTTGCAACGCCGGAATGGCCGCCCGGCTGCCGCCTTTATCCACCTGCGCCAGGCCGCGCACCCGCGCCTGATACGCCGGATCGGCCAACAGTTTCTGCTGTCTGGCCAGCTCTTCGCGGGCGCTGGTCGCCTGATCGCCGGTATCGAACACGCCGAGGAAACGGTTGAGTGCCGCCACGCTTTGCGCGCTAACCGGCATCGCTTTGACCTTGTCCAGCCACAGATCGGCGGCATCGCCGCGCCCGGCCGGATCGGCGGCGATCTTCTGCAGCAGCTCATAGGCCTGCGCGTCCTGGTTCTGACTGAACAGCATGCGCGCCAGCGACATGCGCAGCGCCACGTTGCCGGAATATTGCTGGTCCAGCGCCTGCAGCTGCTTCAACGCTTTCGCCTCCTGCCCCGGCAAACGCGCCACCAGCCGCCAGTACTCCACCGCCAGATCGAGCGTCGGCGGCTCGCCGTGGAACAGCGCATCGTACTGCGCCTTGGCCTCCGGCAACCGGCCGGCGGTCGCCATCAGGCGCGCCTGCTGCAGCTTCTGCCGGGTTTCCGGTTGCGTCAGCAGCATGTTCATTTGCGCCTGGCGATAGGCGCTGGACTGCGGCGCGAGGGTTTTCAGCTTATCCAACTGCTGCTGCGCCAGCGCCATATTGCCCTGTCGCAGCGCCAAACGCATGCGCGCGGCGATCACGTCCGGGTTGTTCGGATCCATCAACTCTAGCCGGTACAGCGACTGGCGCACCAGATCGTCCTTGTTGCCGGCCTCGCCAATGCGCACCTGTTCCAGCAGCCACTGCTCCGGGGCCACGGCTTCCGCAGCGCGCGCCTGCGGCAGCATCGCCAGGCTCAGCGGAATCAAATTCAGCCAGTTTATTTTGAAGTTGTGCATTGGCCGTCCCACGAGGGTTGCAATTCACCCTGACGATTAAAGCGATAACGTTGTTGATCCCACCCCTGGCCGAACAGCGTCAGCGAGGCGCTGAAATAGGCGTCGTCCCCCGGCGGATGTTCGCTGATGCGTTGCCGCTGTGTCGCCAGCGCCTCAGCCTGCGTCGCCAACATCGGCAACATCGAGGCGGAAAAGCCGACCGGGCCGCCGCCGGTGGTTTTGCCGCTGGCGGTATCGGTTTTCTCCGGCGGCACGCCCTGTTTGGCGGTGAGCTGCGCCATCGGCTGAAAACGTTCGAGCAGCGCCGCCTTGTATTCATCGTCGTCCGCCAGCATGCCGGCCCACAGATAAACCCGAATGGCGTCGTAGCTGCCGACGTTCGGCTTGACGGGATCCGGCTGCCAGCCGGCGCCGACCCGCCACACCACCCAGTCCGGCGAGAAGCCGTGCGGCGCGGTGTCCAACCACAGCCGTTGATTGACCTGACGCATCGCGCGCCACGGGCCGTTCAGCGCCGCAAAACGTGCCAACAGCTGCGGCGGCAGGTAGCTGGGATTCAGCCGCCAGCGATCGTCCGTCACGAACCCGACTTTGCCCGGCAGCAGCATCAGGCCCAGGCCGGGAATGTCGGCCACCTCCTCGCGGCCGATGCGTTGCAGCAGCAGCGTCCCCAGGGTTTGATAGCGCCGGCTTTTCCACAGGCGGCCGGCTTCGAGCAGGTTGTAGGCGATCCACAGATCGGCGTCCGACGCCGAGTTGGCGTCCAGCACCTTCCACTGTTTGTCATCGCTCTCGCCCCACAGCCAGGCGGGCAAACGGGCGCTGAGATCGCCCGCCGCCAGATTGTTCTCCGTCCAGGCCAGCAGCAGATCGAAGGTCGGCCGGTCGTTGGCCACCAGGGCGAAGAACAGGCCGTAGCTCTGCCCCTCGGAGGTGGTGATTTTGTTCGGGCTGCTCGGATCGATCACCCGCCCCTGCGGGCTGATGTAGAACTGCTTGTACTGTTGCCAGCCCGGCCACTCGCAGGCCGCCGCGGCGCTGAAGGCGCACAGCAGCAGCATGCCGAGCGATAGGCGTTGCAGCATGGCGTTCACCGCCGTCAATCCCGATCTTCAGGCGCCAGACGACGCCGGCTGAAGGCCTTCAGGCCACGCCACAGCATCAGCCCCAGGATCACCACCAGCACCACCGCGATCACCGCCAGCAGCACCGGATGGGTGGAGAGGGCATACCACAGCCGCTCCCACCACGGCAGGTGGCCGACATAGTAAATATCGCCGACGCGCAGGCTGTTGACCCCCGATTCGCGGATCACCGCCACCGAGCCGAATACCGCGGCGCGCTTGCCGCTGTCCAGCAGGGCATTGTTCAACAGCTCATAGCCGCGCGGGCTGTCCGCCAACAGCGCCACGATGCTGCGCTGGTCGTTGAACGGCGACTGCACGCCAATGATCGCCGACATCGCGCCCTCGGAGCTGACGGCGGTCTTGCTGTCCGGCCGGGTGTCCTCCGCCAGCGCTTCCGCGCTGGGCAGCGGCGGCTGCCGCGTCGGCTGTTTCACCCAGCTTTGGGTCGCGTCCACCAGCAGGCTGATTTTCTTGTCGTCGCGCAGCTCCGGCGGAATGGTGCCGACCATTAGGATATCGTCGTCGCGATCCTTGGCCTGCGACCAGTCATCGCTCAGCGTGAAGGCCAGCGCCGGGTAGCCGGTTTGCGCGCCGATCACGCCCAGCGCGTTCAGCAGCGCGCTGACCTGCGCCGGCTGCGGTTTCTGATTCACCAACACCAGCGTTTGCGACAGATCCGCCAGGCGGCTGAACGGGAAGCCGGCGTTGGCGAAGGCGCGCAGATCCGGCATCGCCATAAAGTGGCGGTAGCCGGAGAAATCGATGGTGGACGCGCCGTCGATCACCGCGTGGTTTTGCGTGAAGGAGTAGGTTTCACAGCGCCCTTCCGCGCCGCTGGCCAGCAGCGTGGTGTAGTCGAAGTCAAAGCGCAGCTGGTTGGTGGCCCCCAGCCGCAGCGCCGGGATATTGACGTTCTTGTCGGAATCGAGCAGCCCCTGCGTCAACGGCAGGCGCAGCAGCTGCGCGCCCTGCTCGTGCTCCGGCACCAGCGAATAAGCCTGCACGAACTGGTTGTTCAGGCTGACGCTCAGCCGCGAACCGTCCTGAATGCGCGGCGCGGTGTAACGGTATTTCAGGTGCATGTCGATGCCGGTGCTGCGGATCAGGAACAGGTCCGGCGGCAGGTTCATGGTCAGCGAAATAGGCCCGGGCTCGATACCGCTGGTTTGCAGCTGTTCGGCGTACTGCTGCAGCTCGGCGAAGGTCATCGGCCGATCGGTGCGCACCCAGTTCGGCGCGTCGTACGGCTGGCGCGGCGCCAGCTGTTCCACCTTGTCCACCGTTACGTTCTGGCCGCGGAACAGGATGTTGCCCTGCGCGATGCCCTTCACCGCGGTGATCAAATCGTTGTCGTCACGCCCCTGAATCAACAGCAGTTTGACGTACGGATTGTCCGGGTGGCTGATCATCTCCACCGTCGGGCCGTTGACCGCCGGATAATCGCGTAGGAAATCCGGGCGCTGCGAGTTGGTGGCGAACACCACCGCGCGCTGCGTCGGCAGCGCATTGTACAGCGTCGGGAAGGATTGCCCGCGCCACTGCGCCTTGCTGCCGAACCAGGACGCCAGAATGCCCGCCGCACGCTGCTGGGCGAGATCCGGCTGGCCGGCGAACACCATCGGCAGCGTCAGCGGCCGATTATCGCGGCTGTCGAAGAACGGCTCAGGGAAGTGCGACAGCTCGTTTTTCACCGGCAGCGTCTGGAAACGCAGCTTCAGCGCGCTGGACTTGCTGACGTCGAGCCACAGCGAGGTGCTGGCCGGGTTTTCGCAGATATTTTGATAATGACCGACGAACACCAACCGAATGCGGTTAAAATCGGTGATATAGCGCGGATCGATCGCCATCTGGATGCGATTGGGCTTGCCCAGTTGCTCCTTGGCGATCGTGGTCACGCCCATCAGCTCGTCGTTCAGGTAGACCTTAACGTGCGACTCCACCGGGATCAGCGCCGGCGATGGCGTAAACTCCATATCGAGCATCGCCTGCGAGACCACCTCGTCGCTGCGCACGCCGAATTCGATCTGCCCGTCCGGCCGGGTGCCGCGCAGAACAAAGGTGCCCGGTGGCGGCGCTATCTGCGCAAACGGCAGCGACACGTCGCGCACCGGCGCATTCGGATCCTGCGGCGCGGCGGTTGGCGGTGGCGCGATCGCCGTATCGGCCGCCGCGGCAATCGGCGGCTGGGCCGCCACGGTCGGCGCGGTGGCGGTTTCGGCCTGCGACAGGGTGCTGATGCCTAAGGCCAGAGCAGTTAACCAGGTTATTTTTCTCGTCATCGTATCATCATCAATGTTGGAGCCTGTTCACCGGGCGAGTGAGCGGGCGGTTGAACTCGCAGCTAACCCACTGTTTCTTGTTGACCCAAGGTCGGATCCCTGCCGACGCCGCGCGGAATAAACGACACGACCCAGGCGGTCAGCGAGGTGACCCCGACCAGCAGACCGCGCACCAGCGGCGGCGCGTAGTCCGCCATGCGCACATACCCCCGGAAGCCCAGCGCCAGCACGTCGCGCAGGCTTTCGATCGGCCGGTCTTCGGGGAACCCGTCCTGCCACAGCGCCCAGGTATCGGCGCGGGCGAAGGTGCACTGAATGAAATCGATGTGTTCGCGGGTGGAGAGGTCGACCAGGCGCACCCCCACCTTGTTGCCGAAGGCGCGCGTCACCACGCAGGGGAAGCTGTACTCCTGCTGGCCGCGCTTGAGCAGCAGCGAGAGCCTGTCGCCGTCTTTCAACGCGTTTTCCACCCGCATCTCAATGCCCACGCCGCCGTCGGAGTAATCGCGCAGCGTGCAGGGATACAGATGGCCGTCGGCGCGCGCGATCGCCGCCGGCATGGCGATTTCCACGCGGTGCGCCTGACGCACCTGCTTGGCCTCCACCGCCACCGCCACTGCGCCGCCGAGAATCGTCATGTTGTACAGCACCCACACCAGGCTGATGATCACCGTCATCACCTCGTCCGTCGGGCCATAGGCCAACCGCCAGACGCCGAACGCCAGCCCGGCCAGGTTCAGGATCACCAGGAACATGTATGGCCGGGTGATCACCCAGTCGACGTGCTCCTCCTCCACCAGCCCGCCCTTGGCGGTGACGTTGAATTTGCCCTTGTGCGGATTGAACAGCGCCACCGTCGTCGGCCGCGCGATATACCAGGCCAGCACCGTTTCATAGATTTCGCTCCAGAACGAATGGCGGTATTTCCCCTGGATACGCGAGTTGGTCAGGCTGGCGTGGATCATGTGCGGCAGCACGTAAAGCGCGATCGCCAGCGCCGGCGCGAAGATGATGTAAGCATGCAGCAGCAAAAACGCCAGCGGCGCGGTGAGGAAGATCAGCCGCGGAATGCCCGACAGGAAGTGCAGCATGGCGTTGGCGTAGCACAGGCGCTGCGCCAGTTTCAGCCCCTTGCCCAGCAGCGGGTTGTCCAGCCGGAAGATCTGCACCATGCCGCGCGCCCAGCGAATGCGCTGGCCGATGTGCGCCGACAGGCTCTCGGTCGCCAGCCCGGCGGCCTGCGGAATGCGGATATAGGCCGAGGTGTGCCCGCGCCGGTGCAAGCGCAGCGAGGTGTGGGCGTCTTCGGTGACGGTTTCCACCGCGATGCCGCCGATTTCGTCCAGCGCGCTGCGGCGCAGGATGGCGCAAGAGCCGCAGAAGAAGGTCGCATCCCACATGTCGTTGCCGTCCTGCACCAGCCCGTAGAACAAGGTGCCTTCGTTGGGCGTCTGACGGAAGCGGCCGAGGTTGCGCTCGAACGGATCCGGCGAGAAGAAGTGGTGCGGGGTTTGCAGCATCGCCAGCTTTTTGTCTTTGAAGAACCAGCCCATGGTCAGCTGCAGGAAGGAGCGCGTCGGCACGTGGTCGCAGTCGAAAATCGCCACGAACTCGCCGGTGGCCTGCTTCAGCGCGTTGTTGATGTTGCCGGCCTTGGCGTGTTCGTGGGTCGGCCTGGCGATGTATTTCACCCCCACTTCGGCGGCGAACGCCCGGAATTCGGGGCGATTGCCGTCGTCGAGGATATAGATATTCACCTTCTCTTTCGGCCAGTCGATGCCCAGCGCCGCGTAGATGGTGGGCTTCACCACCCCGAGATCTTCGTTGTAGGTCGGCACCATCAGATCGATGGTCGGCCAGCTGGCGCTATCGGCGGGCAGCGGCACCGGCTGGCGGTTAAGCGGCCAGATGGTCTGGAAATAGCCCAGCACCAGCACCACCCAGGCGTAGGTTTCCGCCACCAGCAGCAACAGGCCGCACACCAGGCTTAGCGGGTCGTCCCAGTTCAGCGTGGCGGTATAGCGCCACCACAGGTAGCGACAGGAGACGGTCAGCGACAGCACGATCAGCATCAGCGCGGGCAAACGCCCCGGCACCCGGCGCACCACCATCGCGATCCCCCACAGCAGCAGGACGAACACGAACTGCGCCGGCAGATCGAACGGTTGCGAGATGCACAGCATGGCGAGGATCGCCGCCAGCACGCTGACCAGAATAAACAGCGCGCGCCGCATGCCGCGGTTCATGCGGCCGAGGCGCTCCACCGAGCGCTGTTCCACGCCGGCGTTCTTCAGCCGCTGCGGCAGGCCCTGCAGCCAGTCGGCATAGCGCTGCTGCAGGCGGCGCCAACCGGCGAAATAGTCGCGCTGCACCGGCGCGCGGCCGCTGCGAAACAGCAGCAGCCACAGCCCCTGCAGCAGATAACGCAGCGCATCCGCCGGGCGCGGGCGTTCGGCGGACAGATGCGGGAACCAGTAAGCGCGGCCGGTACGCACGCGCTGCCAGGCCGGCGACTCGAAGCGCAGCAGCAGCCAGCCCAACGCCACCAGCAGCGTGGCGAAAAAGGCGGTCAGCGCCGATGCGCCATTGCGGCGATAGCCGCGGTAGCGCGTCTGCACCGCCTGACGCACCGGCGGCACCAGCAGCAGGCTCAGCACCCGGCTCATGGCGCAACGCCCCGTTTGAGATTGATCAGGCACCAGTTGGCCAGCGTCAGCACTTCATCCGCCGCCAGGCTCTCGGGGCGGTACTCGCCCAACGGCTGTTTGACCGCCAGCGCTTCCGCCAACGCTTCGTCGCGGTGGATCACCACCGGCAGCAGACCGCTCAGGGTTTGCAGCCACAGCTGATGCAGATCCTGCTGCAGCTGGCTGGCGGAGGAGTAGTGATTGACCAGGAAACGGCAGTCGTTCGGCAGCGTCTGCTGATGGAGCCGCACCTGGCAGTTGGCGTCGGGGTTCAACAGCACGAACACGCTGTCGGCAAGCTGCAGCGGCTGCTGCGCCAGCACGCCGTCCCCGACCGGAACATCCAGCAGGATCCAGCGCAGCGGATCGCCGGCGATCAGTTGGCGCAGGTTGTCGCGCCAGCGTTCCGGCTGCTCCCGACACTGGCGCTGCACTTCCAGCCGTTCCGCCGCATTCAGGCGGCCAAAGGGCAGAAAGTCGAGGTTTTCACAATAACGCAGCGCGCCCTCCTGCCAGCGCCCGCCGTCCCGCTCCGCGCGAGCCCAGCCGCGCGCCAGCTCGAACGGCGTGTTGAAATGCAGGCGCAGCAGATTGTCCGGCGTGAAATCGATCGCCAACACCGACTCGCCCAGCTGCTGTAACGCCCAGGCGAGCGCTGCCGTGACCGACGTCGTCCCCATTCCACCCCGCAACCCTTGCAGCGCGATCACCGGCATAGATCAATGGCTCCCCGTGGTCTGCGCCAATTCGGCCAACAGTGGCCAGCGCGTCATCATTTGCGTTAACCGCTCCTGCCGGGAAATATCGACATAGCTTAATTTCGGCAATGAAAAAGCCTGGCTGAGCGCCTGCAGGTCATCCTGGCTCTCCCCAGGCGCCGCTGCACGAAAATGGGTGGGTGCGTTATTCATTCTTCCGCCTTGGCGAAAATAGGCTATGTTAATTAACTATAGCAACGATACAAAAATAGAGAGGCAATAAGATGATTCTCAACAAATATTGTTGCAGAGCGTAGGAGATTTGTTATTGCCAGAGTAAAAATGGCTATCTTTATATATAAACGCCTTTAGTCGGCTTTCAACGAAAGTAGAACACATCCTATGGCGCACTCTTTTTCTCTAGGCATTCGGCAGATTTGGGAAGAGCTGTCGGTGATGCAGGCCCCCGGGCTTTATTGGATCAATATCGACAGGCAAAGCGACGCCGCGCTGCTGTGTCGCCAGGTCATTGCCGCCCAGCCGGCCACCCGCAAAGTCGCCCTGATCTGCAGCGGCGACAAACCCGATCGCCTGTTGGCCGAGCTGGCTTCGCCCGCGTTGCAGAAGCTGCCGCTGTATCAATTACCGGAGAAAAAAGCCGCGCTGACGCAGTTGAGCGACGATCTGATGCGCGCCCTGCGGCCGCAAAATCGCTTACTTATCCTGCTGGCCCACGCCAGCCTGTGGCAAACCTTCACCACCGAAGAGCTGCGCGAGTGGACGCGCGCCCTCGCCGCCTGGCTGCGGCGGCAGGGCTGCACGCTGTTGATCCTCAGCCACGGCGGCGGCATCAATAAGCTCAAAGGGCAGCTCAGCGCGCAACATCGCATCCTGAACGGCCTGTCCAGCCTGCAATGGCAACAGGACAGCGCGCAATATCTGGTGAACTGGTGGAGCACCGAAAACGGCATCAACGCCAATCAGCTGCTGACGCTGTACGCCGCGGAAGGCGGCTGGCAGGGTGAGGATGAAAATAGCCAACCCTCCCCCACCGCCTTGCGCAGCGATGAAGGCCTGTATCTGGCCGAGCGCAGCATCCTGGAAGGCGCGCCGCCGCTGTCCGCCAACTGGCAACTGCTGGAGAGCAACGACGAACTGGCGCAGCACGGCATGCTGAGACTCTCGGCGACGTTGATTTTCGCGCTGTACCAAAGCGACCAAATCGATCACCTGGCGCACCAGATCCACACCCTGCGCCGCAGCCGCGGCAACGGCCTGAAAATCGCGGTGCGCGAGATGAGTGCCAGCCTGCGCTACAGCGACGAGCGGCTGCTGCTGGCCTGCGGCGCCAACCTGATCGTGCCGCACGTCGCGCCGCTGTCGCGTTTTCTGACCATGCTCGAGGGTATTCAGGGGCAGCGCTTCTCGCGCCATGTGCCCGCCGACATCGATGCGCTGCTGGCCGGCTTGCGCCCGCTGCAGCTCAAAGGCTATATGCGGCCGGAACCGTTCAGCCAGGCGGTGCTTTCGCTGATGGGCAACACGCTGCTGCCCGAGGACGGCAAAGGCGTGATGGTGGCGCTGCGGCCGGCCACCGGCCTGCGCGCCGAACAGGCGATGACCCTGTGCCACCTGCGGCGCTTCGGCGACGTGATGACCGTGGTGCAGGGGCGGCTGGTGCTGTTTCTCTCCACCTGCCGCATCAACGATCTGGATACCGCGCTGAGGTTCATCTTCCGCCTGCCGGTGGATGAAGCCTTCAGCAACCGGGTGGTGTGGCACCAGGACGTCGATATCATTTCGGAAATCAAACGTATGGCCCAGGGGCGCTGGCAGATTTCGGCCACCGGCACCGCCGGCGCCGCGCCGCGCCCCCGCGAGACGGCGGCCGAGGCGCCCGCAGAACGGCGGCAGCCGGTCGCCTTCACGCTGACGCTTGGCCCGCAGGAGGAACCGCATGCTGAACCTTAACGACATCGTGCAACTGATCCTGCTGTGCGCGCTGATCTTCATCCCGCTGGGCTACGCCTTTCACCGGCGTTTTCCGCATTTGCGTCAATACTGGCAAAACCTGTTGTTATCGCCGCGCTATTTGAAATCCGCCGGTTTGTGGGTGCGCACAGGCTCCTCATCTCAGATTAAACGTAAGAAGCAGCCATGAATCCAAACTCGAAGACGCAATCCGATAACGCTCTATGGCGCTACTGGCGCGGACTGGGCGGCTGGAACCTCTACTTTCTGGCCAAATTCGCCCTGCTGTGGTTCGGCTACCTGAACTTCCACGCGCTGCCGAACCTGGTGTTCATGGCGTTTCTGCTGATGCCGATCCCGTCGCAGCGCCTGCATCGCTGGCGCCATTACCTCGCCATCCCGATCGGCATCGCGTTGTTCTACCACGACACCTGGCTGCCGGGCATCAACAGCATTCTCAGCCAGGGTTCGCAGCTGGCCGGCTTCAGCGCCCAGTACCTGCTGGAGCTGATCGGCCGCTTTATCAACTGGCAAATGATCGGCGCGGCCTTCGTGCTGTTTATCGCCTACCTGTTCGTCGCGCAGTGGGTCCGCGTCACGGTGTTCACCGTGGCGGCGCTGGTGTGGCTCAATATTGTCAACATCGCCGGGCCGGCAGTCTCGCTGCTGCCCGCGACCTCCACGGCCGCGGCCGGCGGCGCCAATACGCCGGCCACGTCTGCGCCGGCGGCGGGGGATGCTGCGCCGGCAGACAGCCTGCCGCCGACCAGCGCCAACCTGACGGCCTACCTGAACCAGTTCTACGAGCGAGAAAAAGGCCGCACCACCGCGTTCCCGGCCAGCTTGCCCGCCGATGCCCAGCCGTTCGATCTGCTGGTGATCAACATCTGTTCGCTGGCCTGGGCCGATATGGACGCGGTCAACCTGCAAAATCACCCGCTGTGGTCGAAGATGGACATCATGTTCGACAACTTCAACTCGGCCACCGCCTACAGCGGCCCGGCGGCCATCCGTTTGCTGCGCGCCAGCTGCGGCCAGCTTTCGCATCGCGATCTGTATCAGCCGGTGAACCAGCAGTGTTACCTGTTCGACAACCTGGCGAAGCTCGGCTTCAAGGAACAGCTGATGCTCGATCACTCCGGGGTGTTCGGCAACTTCCTGAAAGAGCTGCGTGAACAGGGCGACATGCAGGCGCCGCTGATGTCGCAGGCCGGCATCGGCAACGAGCTGACGTCGTTCGACGGCGAGCCGATTTATAACGATCTCGAATTGCTGACCCGTTGGCTGGATCAGCAGCAAAAAGGCGGTGACGGCCGCACCGCCACCTTCTTCAACGTCATCCCGCTGCACGACGGCAACCGTTTCGTCGGCTCCAACAAGAGCGCCGACTACCCGCCGCGCGCGCAGAAGCTGTTCGATCAGCTGAACACCTTCCTCGATCAGTTGGAGAAATCCGGCCGCAAAGTGGTGGTGGTGATCGTGCCGGAACACGGCGCGGCGTTGGTAGGCGACAAGATGCAGATGTCCGGCCTGCGCGACATTCCCAGCCCGAATATCACCCATACGCCGGTCGGCATCAAACTGGTGGGTATGAAGGCGCCGCATCAGGGCAGCCCGCTGCAGATCAAAACGCCGAGCAGCTATCTGGCGCTGTCTGAACTGGTGTCGCGTCTGGTGGACGGCAAGGTCTTCAGCGAACCCAGCGTCGACTGGCAGGCGCTGACCCAGGGGCTGCCGCAGACCCCGGTCATCTCCGAAAACGACAACGCCGTCGTGATGCTATATCAGGGCAAGCCCTACATTCGCCTGAACGGCGGCGACTGGGTGCCTTATCCGCAATAAGCGCGGCCTCATTCACCCAAAGCACGCCGTCGGCGTGCTTTTTTATTGGGTTTTTATAATAAAAATGGCGAACGCTATCGGCCGAAATAAACTTATTAACAGCAACCTGCTGAATTCTATTATTCGATTATTATTATCATGCGAATATTCTTAAAAATATAACGTTTTGTCAGAATGACGTTAAGAACATAATTTAAAAGACGGGTTGTCACGATCGTCTACTGACCAACCCTTTGATTGAATAATAAAAAACGCCGGCGCTGTGCCGGCGTTTGGTTTAAGCAGGAAAATCCGGCGCTTCACGCCCCCGGATGTTCGTCCTGATCGACCGCAAAGCAGGCCACCATCTGCTCACCGTACTGTTTGAGCTGCGGCTGCAGCTGAACGCAGGTGCCGAAGGCGCGGCGGCAGCGGGCATTGAACGCACAGCCCGGCGGCGGATTCATCGGGCTGGGCAGCTCGCCGGTCAGCTTGATGCGCTCGCGGCGCATATCCGGGTTCAATCGCGGCGTCGCCGACAGCAGCGCCTGAGTGTACGGATGGCGCGGATTGTTGAAGATCGCCTCTTTGCTGCCCTTTTCCACGCAGCGGCCGAGGTACATCACCATCACCTCGTCGGCGATGTGCTCCACCACCGACAGATCGTGCGAGATGAACACATAGGACAGCCCCAGCTCCTGCTGCAGATCCATCATCAGGTTCAGCACCTGAGCGCGCACCGACACGTCCAGCGCCGACACCGGCTCATCGGCGATCACCACGTCCGGGTTCAGCATCAGCCCGCGGGCGATGGCGATACGCTGACGCTGGCCGCCGGAAAACATGTGCGGGTAGCGATCGTAATGCTCGGTCTTCAGGCCGACCTTCGCCATCATCTCCAGCGCTTTTTCCCGCCGTTCGGCGGCGCTGAGCGAGGTATTGATCAACAGCGGCTCCTCGAGGATCTGCCCGACCTTCTTGCGCGGGTTGAGCGATCCGTAAGGATTCTGGAACACGATTTGGATCTTCTGGCGGCGCAGCTTCTCGGCAGAGGCGTCCGGCTTCAGCAGATCCTGCCCCTGATAGTACAGCTCGCCGCCGGTCGGCACTTCGATCATCGTCAGCAGGCGGCCGAGCGTCGATTTGCCGCAGCCCGACTCACCGACCACCGCCAGCGTTTTGCCGCGCTCCAGGGTGAAGGAGACGCCGTCCAGCGCCTTGACCAGCCGCTCCGGCGCGAACAGGCCCTTTTTCACCGGGTAATGCTTCTTCAGGTCAATTGCCTGCAGTAAAGGTTGATTCTGGCTCATACGGTCGGCCTCCCCGCATCATCCAGCGGTGTGTGACATTTAACCTGACGGCCGGGAATGCTGCGCAGTTCCGGCTCCTCGTTGCGGCAGCGCTCGTTGGCGTAGGGACAACGCGGGTTGAGCAGGCAGCCGGTCGGGCGATCGTACTTGCCCGGCACCACGCCCGGCAGCGAAGCCAGCCGCGCCTTGTCGGCGGCGAACTCCGGCAGCGCGCGCAGCAGCGCCTGGGTGTACGGGTGGCGCGGGGCGCGGAAAATCTCCGCCGCCTTGCCGGATTCCACCACCTGGCCGGCGTACATCACGATGATGTGGTGCGCGGCTTCCGCCACCAGCGCCAGATCGTGAGTGATCAGCAGCAGCGCCATGTTTTCGCGCTGCTGCAGATCCAGCAGCAGTTCGATGATCTGCGCCTGGATGGTCACGTCGAGCGCGGTCGTCGGCTCATCGGCGATCAGCAGCTTCGGCCGACAGGCGATGGCCATGGCGATCATCACGCGCTGGCTCATGCCGCCGGAAAGCTGGTGCGGGTATACGTCCAGCCGCGAGGCCGGATCGGGAATGCCCACCTGGGTCAGCAGGTCGATAGCGCGCTGGCGGCGAGTGCGGCGGTTGCCGCCCTGGTGCACCTTCAGCGCCTCCATGATCTGATAACCGACGGTATAGCACGGGTTCAGGCTGGTCATCGGATCCTGGAAGATCATCGCCACTTCGGAGCCCACCAGCTGGCGGCGCTCTTTTTCGGAGATCTTGCGCAGATCCTGGCCGTTGAACTCCAGCTTGTCGGCCATCACCTTGCCGGGGAAATCGATCAGGCCCATGATCGCCAGCGAGCTGACGGATTTGCCGGAGCCGGATTCACCGACGATGCCGACCACCTGACCTTGCTCCACGCTGTAACTGATGCGGTCTACCGCGCGGAACGGGGTGCCTTCGTCACCGAAGTGCACCGAAAGCTTGTCTACATTCAATAACGCCATCTCTCTCGTCCTCTGTTACTGCTTGAGTTTGGGGTCGAGAGCGTCACGCAAACCGTCCCCCATCAGGTTGAATGCCAGCACCGTCAGCAGGATCGCCACGCCGGGGAAGGTCACCACCCACCAGGCGCTTTGCGCGAACTGCAGCACGTCGGAGAGCATGGTGCCCCACTCCGGCGTCGGCGGCTGCGCGCCCATGCCCAGAAAGCCGAGAGCGGCCATGTCCAGAATGGCGTTCGAGAAACCGAGAGAAGCCTGCACGATCAAAGGCGCCAGGCAGTTAGGCAGAATATTGACGAACATCTGGCGCAGCGCGCCGGCGCCCGCCACCCGCGAAGCGGTGACGTAGTCGCGGTTCACCTCCACCAGCACCGCTGCGCGCGTCAGACGCACATAGTGCGGCAGGGCGACGAAAGTCAGCGCCAGCGAGGCATTGACGATCGACGGCCCGAATACCGCCACCAGCACCAGCGCCAGCAGCAGGCTCGGCAGGGCCAGCATGATGTCGACGACGCGCATGATAATCGCATCCACCACGCCGCCGAAGTAACCGGCCAGCAGGCCGAATATCACACCCATGATCAGCGACAGCACCACCACCAGGCAGCCGACCAGCAGCGACAGGCGCGCACCGTACATCAGGCGCGACAGCACGTCGCGGCCCACGTCGTCGGTGCCGAGGATATATTGCCAGCTGCCGCCCTCTTGCCACACCGGCGGCTTGAGCAGCGCGTCGCGGAACTGGTCCGCCGGCGCATGCGGCGCCAGCACGCCGGCGCCGAGCGCGATCACCAGCATCAGAACGATATACACCAGGCCGACCACGGCCCCTTTATTGCGCTTGAAATAGTGCCAGAACTCCTGAAACGGGGTCATCGGCTTCGGCGCACCTTTAACTGCAGACTCAGTGATTTGAGACATGAGAGCGCCCCTTATTTCTTGTGGCGAATACGCGGGTTGACCACGCCGTAGAGCACGTCTACCAGCAGGTTAACCAGAATGATCATACAGGCGACCAGCAACACCCCGCCCTGCACCACCGGGTAGTCGCGGCGCTGCAGCGCGTCGATCAGCCAGCGGCCCAGCCCCGGCCAGGAGAAGATGGTTTCGGTCAGAATGGCGCCGGCCAGCATGGTGCCGACCTGCAGCCCGATCACCGTCACCACCGGCAGCAGCGCGTTGCGCAGCGCGTGAACGACGATCACCCGCATGCGGCTCACGCCCTTGGCGCGCGCGGTGCGGATGTAGTCTTCGCCCAACACCTCCAGCATCGAGGAACGGGTCATGCGCACGATCACCGCCAGCGGAATGGTGCCCAGCACGATGGCCGGCAGGATCATGTGCATCACCGCGTCGACGAAGTCGCCCGGCTCGCCCCAGATCAGGGTGTCTATCAGCATGAAGCCGGTCAGCGGCTGGCTGTCGTCGAGGAAGACCGTGTCGCTGATGCGCCCCGACACCGGCGTCAGGTTAAGCTGCACCGACACCAGCATGATCAGCATCATGCCCCACCAGAAAATCGGCATCGAATAGCCGGTCAGCGAGATGCCCACCGCGGTATGGTCGAAGACCGAGCCGCGTTTGACCGCCGCCAGCACCCCGACCGGGATGCCTACCAGCACCGCGAAGATCATCGCGCAAATGCCCAGTTCCAGCGTGGCCTGAAAGCGCGGAACGAACTCGCTCCAGACGGAGATGCGGCTTTTGAGGGAGGTGCCCAGATCGCCTTGCAGCACGTTGGACACGTAGGAGAAATATTGTTGATAGAGCGGCTTGTCCAGCCCCATTTCCGCCATCAGCTGCGCGTGGCGCTCGGCGGAGATACCGCGTTCCCCGGCCATGATGGTCACCGGGTCGCCGGGGATCATATGGACGAATGCAAAAGTCAGCAATGTAATGCCGATAAACGTTGGGATAACTAACCCCAAACGTCGGAGTATGAACTGCAACATATCCCGAACTCTCTGTATCAATGCCCGGCAGCTCATCGTCCGCCAGGCTTATTAACGCTCACATGCCTTTGAACGATTCGACGGCCATACGCCGGAGACTGGTCAGCAGGGGCGCAAACCTGTTGCGCCCCTGCAAGTCCATTCGTGCGTCTCCGGTAAAGCGGTCGAAATCAGTCTACAGAGACATTCTCGAAGTGATGCTTACCGAGCGGATCCACGACGTAGCCTTTCACTTCCTTACGCACAGGCTCGTACACGGTGGAGTGTGCGACAATCAGCGCCGGAGCCTGATCGTGCATCACCACCTGCGCCTGCTTGTACAGTTCGATGCGCTTGTCGTGGTTGGATTCGGCGCGCGCCGGTTGAATCAGATCTTCAAACGGCTTGTAGCACCAGCGGGAGTAGTTGGAGCCGTCTTTCGCCGCCGCGCAGCTGAACAGCGTGGCGAAGAAGTTGTCCGGATCCCCGTTGTCGCCGGTCCAGCCCATCATCACCGTCTGGTGCTCGCCCGCTTTGGCGCGCTTGAGGTATTCACCCCACTCATAGGTCACGATTTTGGCTTTCACGCCGATCTTGGCCCAGTCGGCCTGGATCATTTCCGCCATGCGGCGCGCGTTCGGGTTGTAAGGACGCTGTACCGGCATCGCCCACAGGTCGATGCTGAAACCGTCGGCCATACCCGCTTCTTTCAGCAGCTCTTTCGCCTTGGCCGGATCGTAAGCGTAATCCTGCACCGCGTCGTTATAGCCCCACATGGTCGGCGGGATCAGGTTCTTGGCCGCCTGGCCCGCGCCCTGATAAACCGCGTCGATGATCGCCTGCTTGTTGACCGCCATGGTCAACGCCTGACGCACCTTCAGGTTATCCAGCGGTTTTTTCTCGACGTTGAACGACAGGTAGCCCACGTTCAGGCCCGGCTGCTCCATCAGGTTGATGGACTTGTCTTGCTTCATGCGGGCGATATCGGCCGGGTTCGGGTACGGCATCACCTGACATTCGTTTTTCTGCAGTTTGGCGTAGCGCACGGAGGCGTCAGGCGTGATGGAGAACACCAGGCGATCGATCTTCGGCTTGGTGCCCCAGAAACCGTCGAATGCCTTGTACAGGATCTTGGAGTCTTTCTGGTATTGCAGCAGCTGGAACGGGCCGGTGCCGATCGGGTTCAGGTCGACCTTCTCCGGCGTGCCGGCTTTCATCATCACGTCGGCGTATTCGGCGGACAGGATGGACGCGAAGTCCATGCCCAGGTCAGCCAGGAACGGCGCCTCCGGGCGGTTCAGCACGAAGCGCACGGTGTTGTCGTCCACTTTTTCAATCTTGGCGATCAGCTTAGGCATGTCCATGCCTTCAAAGTATTCGTAGCTGCCGCCGGACACTTTGTGATAGGCGTTGTTCGCATCCAACTGGCGTTCAAAGGAGAACACCACGTCGTCGGCGTTGAAATCGCGCGTCGGTTTGAAGTCTTTGCTGCTCTGCCACTTCACGCCTTTGCGCAGGTGGAAGGTGTAGGTTTTGCCGTCTTCGCTGACGTCCCACTTCTCAGCCAGGCCCGGCTGCAGTTCGGTGGTGCCGATTTTGAATTCGACCAGGCGGTTGTAGATCGGTACCGAGCTGGCGTCGTAGGTGGTGCCGGAGGTAAACAGCTGCGGGTTGAACCCTTCCGGGGAACCTTCAGAACAGTAAACCAACGTCTTGGCCTGTACGCTGGCCGCCACGGTCAGCGCGATCAGCCCAATGCCGAATTTCAGAACCCCCGATTTACCCAAGGAACGTGTCATCGTTAGTGCTCCATTGTGTGATGTGATGTGTGTCATTGCCGCCAGACCTGTATTTTTTATTGCGTGGCCTGTGCGATCGGCGCCCGAAGGCAGAAGGTGTACGAGGAGAGAATGCCGGATGGAACGCATCGCGGCGGGGACGTCTGAGCGCGTGGAATTCACTCAAACAACTCTCGCTCTTACCCCTGAGGCTATCAAGTTGCCAACTGTTTGGGGTGTCGTCAATATAACCAGTGGGGATTTACGCAGACTGTGAGAAACAGCAAACAAACATAAAAAAAACCTTTTGTTAACACTTCCAGCATGAAAATTTATGCTAAGCGGACATTTTCAGCGCATTGGTCTGACCCTCACAAACTTACTGGTTTTTAACTCCGTTAAAAAACGCCAAAACTTTGTTGCTGAATGATGAATATCTGAACGGTTATTTTTGTGATCGCCGTTAAAGACAGGAGGAAATGCTGAAGGATTACCCAAAAGGGTGAGTCCGATGAGCGCGTTTTGCGCCGGGCAGGCCCACAATCTGTGCGGCGTAAAAAAACTTTCGGCGGCGAAAAAGCCGGGGGCGAAAGGATATCCCCCGGCAACGCACTGCAACCGATTATTGAACGCCGGCGCTGTTGCCCAGGCTGGCGTTCATGCTGTTGAGAATATCGCCGTTGTCCGCGTCGATCTCCCAGGAGAACAGGCCGCCCAACTGCTTATCCAACACGTACTTGCCCTTGGCCTGCACCGAGCGGGCATCGTCGAAGGTGATCAGATCGCCGGTGGAAGGTTTGAACACGTAAGGCGCTTCCGCCGTGGCGTCGTAGGTGTACTGCCAATCGCCGCTCATGAACTGGCTGGCGATTTGGCGGTAGTCCACGATGCCGTTCTCCCAGGTGCCTTTAACCGGCCCGGTGGCGGTGCCGGTGAACGGAATGTTGTTCTGGTAGCCGTTCACCCCGGTCCAGCCGCGGCCATACATGGCGGTGCCGACCACGATCTTGCCTGGCTTGACGCCCTGCGTCAGCAGCGCATTGACGCCGTTCACCGTGGTGTAGGCGGTGTCCGGTTTCCAGGCCGGCGCATTCAGCGCGGTCTGATGCCCCAGGTTTTTCAGATCGAAGGCGCCGTAGAAGTCGTAGCTCATCAGGAAGATGTGATCCATCGAGTTCTGCGCGACGTTGTAAGCCACCTTGTCGATCTTGTCCTTGCCGGCGCTGATGGCGGAGGTCAGCTCATACTTGCGGCCGGTTTCCGCCGACAGCTGATCCAGCATCGCCCGCAACTCCTTCATCAACAGCACATAGGTCTCCCCGTCTTGCGGGCTGCCCAGGTTCGGGTTGGCGCCATTGCCGCCCGGGAACTCCCAGTCGATATCCACGCCATCGAAGAACTTCCAGGTCTGCAGGAACTCTTTCACCGAACCGACGAAGCGATCGCGCTTCACCTTGTCGCCCATAAAGAAGAACGGGTCGGACAGCGTCCAGCCGCCGATCGACGGCAGGATTTTCAGGTCAGGATGCGCCTGCTTCAGCGCCATCAGCTGGCCGAAGTTGCCCTTGTAGGGGTCATCCCAGGCGGTCACGCCCTTCTGCGCTTTTTGCAGCGCGGCGAACGGATCGTGGATCGAGACTTTGAAGTCCTCGCGGCCCTGGCAGGAGCGCTGCAACGCCTGGAAGCTGCCTTCGATCTCTTTCAGGCTGTCGTTGATGCCGTTGCCGCCGCAGATCGGGATAAAGCCGTACAGCAGATGGGTCAGGTTCTGCGCCGGGATCTTGTCGACGGTGAAATTACGCCCGTAAACGCCCCACTCGACGAAATAAGAGCCGACCACTTTGCCGGAATTCTGTTTATAGGGTTTATTCTTTTCCAGCAGCGGCTCTTTCAACGGCGCCAAATGGCTGCCGTCGGTGTCGGCCACCACAATTTCGGTGGCGTCGCTGGCGGTGCAGCCGTCGGCATTGCACAATGCCACCTGCATTTGATAACGGCCGCCTTTATTCACTTTAAAATTCGCCGTGCCGGAAGCGCCGGTTGAAGGGCCGCTCCACGCCTCTTTGCCATTTAATAAAATTTTTGCCGTCGTACCGGTGTCGCCATTCCATAAATTCCAGGAGACCGAAACGTCGGCAGCATTTTTTACCTTCACCAGATTATTATAAGCGGTGGCCGCCTGATCGACTTCGACGATGGCGAACTTGGTGTTGCCCCAGGCGATGGTCGGCTTGCCGGGCGCGGCGGCCTGCGCCGCGGAACACAGCGTGCTGCCGATCACCAGCGCCAACAGCGGTTTATTAAATTTGCGCATAACTGATTCCTTTATTCCGAGAGGATAAACATAAAAGAGTTAATCGACGCCACGCATTGCCGGAGCTAAATGATTCCGCAATAATCCACGAAGATTAACGTTAATAAATAATCACGGTATTTTCCACGCGGCGGGAATAACATATCCCGCGTTGTCCATTCAGACTATAGGTAAAAAAAACGTGAAAACAAGAGCGCTATCAACCGGGTTTTATTCGGCAAGCATGAATTTATTTAAATATGGAAATAAGAACCTAAAGGGAATAAGGAATGTGAATTAATTAAGCGTAAAGAATAAATATATTTCACGAGGACGGCAGATTGAGGCACGCCATAAAGCGAAGCCGGCCATATCGGCGGAGGTGCTCATCCTCATAAACGACAGACGAAAAAAAACCTGCTTTAAAAAGCAGGTTTTTCGAATGGTGGTCGGCGAGAGAGGATTCGAACCTCCGACCCACTGGTCCCAAACCAGTTGCGCTACCAAGCTGCGCTACTCGCCGATGCGGGGCGCATCTTACTGCTGGCGGTTATAGGCGTCAATCACTTTTTTGCCCCTGCATTTCAAGTGGTGATAAAAGCGCCACAATGCGCTGCGCCGGAGGCTGCGCAGCGTATTTTACTCAGGCGTTGGCCGGTTTCAGCGCCGGCGTCTGCGCACGCAGGAACGGCAGCAGGAACAGCGCCGACAGGCAGGCGGCGATGGAAATCACCACGAAGAAACCGTTCCAGTGCCAGATCTCCATCACCCGCGCAATCGGGTAGCCGGACAGCGCCGCGCCCAGGTAGGCGAACAGGCCGACAAAACCGGTCGCCGCGCCCGCCGCATCCTTGTGCGAGCACTCCGCCGCCGCCATGCCGATCAGCATCTGCGGGCCGAAGATGAAGAAACCGATGGCGAAGAAGCAGCAGGCCTGCAGCAGGTAGGTCACGCCGGGCATCAGCCACAGCGCCGCCACCGACAGGAAGATACCGATGGCGAAGATCAGGTTCATCGGGCCACGGTTGCCGCGGAACAGTTTGTCGGAGCCCCAACCGGCCACCAGCGAACCGATAAAGCCGCCCACTTCAAACAGCGAGATGGCCGAGTTGGCGGTCATCAGCGAATAGCCCTTTTCCTGCGTCAGGTAGAGGTTGCCCCAGTCGTTGATCGCGGTACGCACGATGTACACCAGCACGTAAGAGACCGCCAGCAGCCAGATGTACTTGTTGGTCAGCACGTAGCGTTTGATGATCTCGCGGTTGCTCAGCCCCTGGCCTTCCGATTCCTGCACCAGCTCCATGGCGTCGTTGCGCCATTTGCCGACGCTCGGCAGCCCCAGGGTGGATGGCTTGTCGCGCAGGCGCCAGCACATCAGCAAGCCAAGCACCACGCCGATGATGCCGGGAATGATCATGCCGTAACGCCAGCTGAAGTGCAGCGAGATAAAGCCCACCAGCAGCGGGATCAGCGCCCCACCGACGTTGTGCGAGGTGTTCCAGATCGCCCACCAGCCACCGCGCTCGGAGCGCGAATACCAGCTGGTGAGGATTTTGGAGCACGGCGGCCAGCCCCAGCCCTGGAAGAAGGCGTTGAGGATCCACAGCGTGCCCAGCATCAGCAGCGACGAACTGAGGCCGAAGAAGATATTCAGCACCCCGGTCATGATCAGGCCCAGCCCCATAAAGTAACGCGGGTTGGAGCGATCGCTGATCATGCCGGAGATGAATTTCGAGCAGCCGTAGGTGATGTAGAACAGCGTGCCGAGGATGCCGACGTCGGACATCGTCAGGCCCAGATCGCTCAGCATCGCCGGCATGATGAAGTTGAAACTTTTGCGCGTGAAGTAAAACGCGGCGTAGCCGATGTACATGGTGCACATCAGCTGGATGCGCCAGTATTTGTAGCTGGCGTCGATCTGCCGTTGATCGGTGACCTGCGGCGCGTCCGGGCGGCTTTTAAGGAAAGACCACATGTGGAACCTCAGAGGATTGAATAAAGTGCCGCTATGATGCTCCTCGCGCGCGCGGGAGGCTTACGCCGGATTCCCGACGCGGTTAGGAGTTTTTCCTAGTTTTGCGTTTGCGCCGGCGAAACTGTGGGCAAGATCACACTCAAACAGGCGCCCCCCTCAGCGGTGAACCGCAGGCTGCCGCCGAGGGCGCTGATGCGCTCCTGCATGCCGCGCAGGCCATAGCCCGGCTGATGGTTTTCCGCATCGAAGCCCACCCCGTTGTCGCGGATGGTCAGGGCGATCTGCGGCGCGGCGCCTTTGCGCGGCTGCAGGCGCGCATCCAGCTCCAGGCGGCTGGCGCCGGCGTGGCGGCACACATTGGTCACCCCTTCCTGGCACACCCGGTACAGCGTGATTTTCAGCGTTTCATCCAGCAGCTCGTCCGGCACCTGCCACTGCAGGCTGCTCACCAGCGACGCGTCCTGCGGCAGCGACTCCCGCAGCATCGCCGCCACCGCCGCCGACAGCGGCAGGTTGTTCAGCGCCGCCGGCCACAGCTGGGTCAACACATCATGCACCCCATCGTAGACCCGCAGCGCTAACGCATCGATGGTGTCGGCGCAGCCGACCACCGCCGGCTCCGGCGCCAGGCGTTTGACGATGCTGGCCTGGGTGCGGATCACGGTGATGGTCTGCCCCACCTCATCGTGCAGCTCGCGCGCCACTTCGCGCCGGGTTTGCTCCTCCGCCGTCACCAGCGCCCGCGCCAACTGGCGGTTCTCCGCCAGCCGCAGCCTCAGCTGCTGATTCAACTCGCGCTGGCGCTGAATGCCGACGCCCAGCAGCAGCCCGGTCAGGCTTTGGGCCAGCAGCGACAACAGCAGATCGCGGTGCGACTCCGGCTGCGGCGGCTCGTTGACCATCAGCGCCACGCCGTTGAGCAACGTCGCCAACAGCGCGCCCTGCCAGCCGTAGCGGTAAGACATGAACACGATAGGAATGGCCAGGCAGAAAGGCGCAAAGCGCCGCAGCTCGGCGGCGTTCACCTGCTGCTGCAGCCAGATGCTGAACGCAAACAGCAGCAGGTAGCTGGCCAGATGGCCCAGACGCAGCTCCACCGGCTTGTGGATCAGCCCCGGCTCCAGCGGCACCCAGATTTGGCGCGCCAGATAGTGCCACAACAGCAGGCAGGTCGGTGCGATGGTGAAACCGCCAGTCAGGCCGAGCAGCAGCGCGCGGGCGCCTTCACCGCTCACCAGCTGCCACACCAGCGCCTGCAGCAAGGCGGCGGCGCCCACCACCGCGCCCTGCAACAGTGGCCAGCGCCATTCGCTGTCGCTCTGCTGATGGCGCAACAGCCACGGCGAGGCCAGCAGGCTGAGCAGCACCGTCAACACCAGCACCGCCACCGACGCCCACAGCGCCGGGCCGTAACCGAACTGGTCCGCCAGCAGCGCCATCAGCAGCAGGTCGGCCAGCAGGATCCCCGGCCAGAAACGGTACGGGCTCTGCAGCAAAATACCCATGCGCAGGCCGAACGGGAACAGCAGCAGCGCCTGCCAGGGCGGGTCGATCAGCGCGGTGCCGATGCCCCACAGGCAAAACGCGCTGGCGGCGTAGATGAAAAACAGCGCCAGCTGGGTGATCAGGCGCTGCGTCACAGGTTCAGCATCCGTCTGGCCAGCTCGACGTTGTTGTTGATGCCCAGCTTGGCGAACAAATTGGCGCGATGCACATGCACCGTCTTCGGCGACAGCCCCAAGGCGGCGGCGATCTCGCGCACCTCCTGGCCCTGCGCCAGCAACAGCGCGATCTCGCGCTCGCGGCGGGTCAACGGATCGACCCTCACCCGCGCCAGCTGCTGCGCGATTTCCGGCATCAGGTAAACGCCGCCGCCGGCGACGGTGCGCACCGCGGTGATCAAATCTTCCGGCTTGCAGCGCTTGGAGAGAAAGCCGCCGGCGCCGCGATCCAGCGCCATTTCCACCAGCGCCGGGTTATCGTGCATCGACAGCATCACCACGCGGATGCCGGAGGGAATGTCCGCCAACAGATCCAGCCCGCTGCCGTCCGGCATCGAAATGTCGCAGATGCAAACGTCCACCTCCAGCCCCGGCAGGCCGGCGCGCGCCTGCGCTGCGCTGCTGAACTCGCCCACCACCTGAATATCGGCCTCCAGCGACAGCAGCTGCACGAAGCCCGAACGCACAATGTCATGATCGTCGATAAACGCCACGCGCAGGGTCATGGAAATCTCCGGTTAACAGGGGGAAGTGCGCAAGTATACCGTATGCACACACCGGAATAATTGATGAAGAGAATGTATTGGGTGAAATTGCCGGGTGCGCAAGGCAGGCACCCGGCGGGCGGGATTACAGGCTAGCGGGCGCCGTTTTATCCTGCGGCAGATGGCACCAGTTGTTTTTATCCACAATGCCGCCATCGGGAGACGTGTAGCCGAGGCAGCCGAGGATGGTGTCAAACAGCTCGACGTGGCGATGCGTTTTGCCGATGCGCTGCTGCGCCTGCAGCTGCTCAAAGGCGCTGAGGTGCTGCGGGTTCTCAAGGAATTTGTCCGACGCCCATACGATCATCGGCACGCGGAACTGCTCCGGCGGCGCCATTTCGCGCGGCGTACCGTGCAGGTGTGTGTTTTCACCGATCGATTCGCCGTGATCGGCGGCATAGAACACGATGGCCTTCTTGTCGCGCACCTGGTCTATCACATTGGCGATAAAGCTGTCGGTATACAGCACCGTATTGTCGAAGGCGTTGATCAGCTGCGCCTTGGTGCAGGAATCGTCCACCCCCATGCACTCCGGCTGATAGCGCGCATAGCTGCGCGGATAACGCTGCGAGTACAGGTAGTGCGAGCCTTTGGTATGCAGGATCACCAGGTGTTTGCCCTTCGGATAGCGCGCCAGCGACTCCTTCATTTCGTCCACCAACAGCATATCGTCGACCGCCTTGCCGTCGTTGCGCTTCTCGGACGCGATCATCTCGCGGAACGAATAGTTGTTCACCTCGGTGTTGTTGTAGAACCACACCTCACTCTGCATGGCGAACAGCTCGGAAGAGAAGCCCAGATCCTTCAGTACCGCGAACACGTTCTGCTCTTTCAGCGTGCGCTGCGGATTGTCTTCGGTGCCGCCTTCGCGCACGAACATACAGCGCAGCGACAGCTTGGTGGAGGTGTCGCACGACTCGCCGCGAAACGCCACCAGATTCTTCTCTTTAGACAGCCGCGGCGTGGTATCGCGCTCATAGCCCAACATGCCCATGTGGTCCCAGCGCGTGGTCTCGCCGATGATGAACACCACGTAGGTGTCGTCGATATCCGCCGGCGGTACGTAGGTGAAGTGTTTGCCCGGATCGAACATCGTGCTCTGATCCTGGCTTTCGTCATAGCGGGTATAGGCAAACAGCCCCAGCGCCGACAGCCAGTTGGACGGCAGATACGAGTGCGCCACCACGCCGCCGTAGCTCGGCAGATCGACGTTGGAGAGCTTCTCTTGCACGCTCTGCTCGTCGTCCAGCATGCGCAGCGGCAGCCAGACCAGCGCCACCACCGCCAGCAAGACCAGCAGCGGCTTGATGCGATGACCGGGGGTTTTCAGCTGTTCTATCAGGGTGTAACGCAGGCTGTTTTTCCAGATCAGCAGCAGCGGCAAGGCGCTGAGCGCCACCATCCACAGCACGAAGTGCAGGCCGACCACCTCTTTCGACAGATCGATGTCGGTGGTCATCACCGACACCACGATGCCGTAGCCGATCACCACGTTGAAAAACGTCATGTAGTAGCTGGCGGCAACCGAAATCAACACCAGCAGCGAAGCGACGATGCGATAAAACAGCCGGCCGCCGAGCGATACCAGCCGCATGATGAAGAACGTGAACAGGACGATAGCGATGACTTCCGTCACCGCCGAAATCACCTTAATCCCCTGAATGCCGTGCGCCAGCGAATCAAAACGACGATAAAAAACGGACAGGTTGAGAAATATGCCGATATAGATCGCTAACAATAACGATAAATTCTGCTGTGATAGCGATTTAACTTTGTTCATGTAACGCGGTGGCTCCGGGGACGGTGTAGCGGTTCTGGATCAGTCAGACACTTATTAGGGCTTCTGGTTCAGCCAACCGGCAATAAGCGTTATTTTGCGGGTAATAATCAAGAGAATTCTCACAAAACGGGCAATTTTTACGCTTTTTGCAAACGGCTTTCAAGCGGGGCAGATAAGAAAATGGAGGGTCAAACCCTCCATTTTTTTCGCGATAAGGATAAAAATCTTACTTAACGTTCAGAGTCACATCGATATTTCCGCGGGTGGCGTTGGAGTATGGGCACACCACGTGCGCCTTTTTCACCAAATCCTCCGCCACGCTGCGCTCGATGCCCGGCAGCGAGATATCCAGCTGCACTTCGATGCCGAAACCGTTCGGGATTTCACCGATGCCGACGGTACCGTCGATTTTCGCTTCGGCCGGGATTTTAACCTTTTCTTTCGCCGCGACAAACTTCAGCGCGCCGAGGAAGCAGGCCGAGTAGCCGGCGGCGAACAGCTGCTCGGGGTTGGTGACTTCGCCGCCGGCGCCGCCCATCTCTTTCGGCACGCCCAGTTTCACGTCCAACACGCCGTCGGAGGAGGTCGCACGGCCGTCGCGGCCGCCGGTTGCGGTGGCGTGAGCGCGGTAAACCACTTTCTCAATAGACATCGTTCATTCCTTCTTGCTGGTTGGCGAGATGACTACGGCTTCCACGAGGTAAAGCCGGTCACATATTTATCTTTTGCGATTAAATCGCGCACTACTTATTTTTGACACTTATTAACCAGTGTAGACCACCCCTGCCGTTCTTGCGTCCGGCGGCGGCGGGTCAAATCTGATCGATCAGGCTGCCGCGCAGCTTTTCCAGCTGCTGTTTGAGCGAGACGATCTCGTCCAGGCTGCAGTCGGTGGCGCACATCACCGCCTCGGGCACCGATTGCGCCCGCTCGCGCAGCGCGCGCCCGGCTTCGGTAAGTGCAATGATCACCTGCCGCTCGTCGGCGGTGGCGCGATAACGCACCAGCAAACCGGCGGTTTCCAACCGCTTCAGCAGCGGCGTCAGCGTGGCGGAATCGAGGAACAGCCGCTCGCCGATATCCGATACCGTCACCCGATCGCGCTCCCACAGCACCATCATCACCAGGTATTGCGGGTAGGTGAGTTCGAGCTGATTCAACAGCTTGCGATAAACTTTGTGCAGCGCCAGGTTGGCGGAGTACAGCGCGAAACAGAGCTGCTGATCGAGCTGCAGCAGATTCTTCGCGTGGGGTTGTTCGGTATCGGTGCTTTTCATGTGTCTGAATATAGATAGCGCACGATGTAATCGCAAGCTATTTCTTGTGAGGTATGCTACCTTTTTTTTATGCAGAGGATGCTGGAGGGAAAGGAAATGACGAACACGCTTGTAGAACGCGCGCGCCGCTACGCCACCAAGGCGCATGCGGCCATCGATCAGCGCCGCAAATACACCGACGATCCGTACATCGTCCACCCACAGGCGGTGATGGAACTGGTGCGCAGCGTGCCGCACACCGAAGAGATGCTGGCGGCCGCCTGGCTGCATGACACGGTGGAAGACACGCCCACTACCCTCGGCGATATCGAAAGCCACTTCGGGCCGAAGGTGGCGGAGCTGGTGCGGATGCTAACCAACGTCAGCCGCGCCGAGGACGGCAACCGCTTCGAGCGCAAAAACCGCGATCGGCGCCACAGCGCCGGCGCATCGCCGCAGGCCAAAACCATCAAGCTGGCGGATCTGATCGACAACACCCGCTCGCTGCTGGACTATGACAGCCACTTCGCTCAGACCTACCTGATCGAGAAACAGCGTCTGCTGGAGGTGCTGACCGAAGGCGACCCGACGCTGTGGCGCCAGGCCAGCCATATCGTTGAGCAAGGGCTGCTCCGCTTGCAGCAGCCGCCGCACAACGTGCCCGCCAGCTGGTTCGAACACGCCCGCCGGCGCTACCGCGAGAGCGACGCGGCCTGATCAGAAGGTCACCACCGTTTTCAACGCCGTCACCCAGGCGTCCTGCGTCTCGCTGACGCCCGCCGGGTGATGCCAGTACTGCAGGCCCGGCTGCAGCTGCAACCACGGCGTGACGTTCACGCGATAATAGAGCTCCGCCGTCACCGAGTGGCCCGGCACCGGCCGGTAGCTCGGATCGTGATAATCGCTGACGCCGTTGATTTGGTTGAGATAACGCTGATTATCTTTATAGCGGTCGCTCAGCTTCACCACCGAGACGCCCAGCCCCAGCCAGTCGTCCGGCCGCGCATCGAACAGCCCGCGATAGCGAATGCCGGTCGAGGTAGACCAGTGCAGGTAGTTGCTGCGCTGATCCCCCAGCCCCAGGCTGTAAAACACGCTCAGACCGCGGTTTATGTCGTCCGCATGGCGCGTCACCTGCTGATTGAAACCGGTATACAGGAACCAGGTGCGATCGTGGCTGCGATAGCCCTGCGGATCGCTGGCGCCCGGCCCGCCGGACACCCCTTCATAAAGATCGCTCTGGCGCGCGTTGGTGAACAGCACGCCCAGGTTATACACCCCCGGCAGCTGGTTGACGGCGTGGGTTTTCAGCTCCAGCTCCATCGGCAACAGGAAGCCTTTGCTGCCCTTAGTGGACCAACTCCAGGCGTGGCTGCGGCTGGGGGCGCTCGGGTTCTGCTCCATCACGCCGCCCTTGAGCGTCAGGCCGTCGGTCAGATTGTATTGCAGCGTGGTGCCCCAGTAATGCACGTTCCAGTTGTACCAGGTCAACGAGTTGGCAGACTTGCCGCCGCACAGCGTCAGCGTCTGAAAATCGCAGGGGATGATCTGATCGAAATCCTGCACCTTGTTCATCATGCCGATGCGCCACTGCAGCCGGCGATCGAGGAAGGACCGGCTGAAGGTCAGCCAGCCCAGGCGGGTAATCGACTGCCCGCCAAAGCTCTCCTGCGACAGATCGGTCAGGCCGACGCGCGGATCCTGCAAGCGATCGCGGGTCAGGTTGTTGTCATGGTTGCGGTTGACGATATTGCCTTCGATCGCCGCGTCCGGAATGCCGGTCAGCGCCTGCAAATCCTGGCTGAAGGTCAGCGAGAATTGGTCGATGTACGACGCCTGTTTATCGTGGTTGTAACCGCCGCCAGCGTTATACGACAGCTGGCTGAGGTAGCCGAGGTTATAGTGGAAACCGTGATCCTCCAGGATCGGCCTGATCCCCAGCATATCCCCCAACAGCCCGGGCTGCGGCGGTTCAAAGCCGAGCGCCACCCCTTCCCACTTGGCGGTGGGGGCTTCGACGTCCTTGCCGGTTTGCAGCGTTTCCGCCTGCGCCTGGCTACAGAGCAGCGCCAGCGCCGCCAGGGTTATGGAACGAGGTAATAAGCTTTTCATCATTATTATATTTCTCCGCATAACGGCTGACTGCGGGCAACAGCATTCCCTGGGAGAGAATTTCCCATCATGAACAGCAGCGAATAACGTTAGGTTAATGCCCGGCGCTTGCCGCCGGGCTTAGAGGTTAGCGTCGGTCTTTCAGGCTGGCGCCGTTGCTGTGGATCACATCGCGATACCAGAAGAAACTCTTCTTGCGGCTGCGCGCGAGGCTGCCGTTGCCGGCATCGTCCCTGTCGACGTGAATGAAGCCGTAGCGCTTCGACATTTCGGCCTTCGAGGCGCTGACCAGATCGATCGGCCCCCAGCTGGTGTAGCCCATCACCTCGACGCCGTCGTCGATCGCTTCCGCCACCTGCACCAGATGGTCATTGAGGTAGTTGATGCGGTAGTCGTCGTGGATGCTGCCGTCGGCTTCGACGCGGTCTTTGGCGCCCAGCCCGTTCTCGACGATGAACAGCGGCTTCTGATAGCGGTCGTACAGCACGTTGAGCAGGTAGCGCAGCCCGATCGGGTCGATTTGCCACCCCCACTCCGAGCTGGCCAGATGCGGGTTCGGCACCATATCGAGAATGTTGCCGCGCGCCGTCTCGTACTGCTCCGGATCGGCGGTGACGCAGCCGCTCATGTAGTAGCTGAACGAGATGAAGTCGATGGTTTCGCGCAGCGTTTGCCGATCTTCCTCGGTGATCGCCACCTGAATGCCGTTTTCACGGAAGAAGCGCTGCATATAGGCCGGGTAATAGCCGCGCGCCTGCACGTCGCCGAAGAACAGCCAGTCGCGGTTTTGCCGCTGGGTTTCCAGCAGATCTTCCGGCTTGCAGCTCAGCGGATACAGAATGCCGCCCAGCAGCATGTTGCCGATTTTGCCCTCCGGCACGATCTCGTGGCAGGCCTTCACCGCTTTGGCGCTGGCCACCAGCTGATGATGGATCGCCTGATAGATGGCGCTCTTGTCGCTCTCCTGCGGCAGGCCGACGCCGGTGAAAGGCGCGTGCAGCGACATGTTGATCTCGTTAAAGGTCAGCCAGTGTTTGACCTTGTGCTTGTAGCGTTCGAACACGGTGCGCGCATAGCGTTCGAAGAAATCGATGGTGCGCCGATCGCCCCAGCCGCCGTAGTGCTTCACCAGGCCGTAAGGCATCTCATAGTGCGACAGCGTGATCAGCGGCTGAATGCCGTACTTCGCCATCTCGTCGAACAGCCGATCGTAGAACGCCAGCCCGGCTTCGTTCGGCGTCTCTTCGTCGCCCTGCGGGAAAATGCGCGTCCAGGCGATCGAGGTGCGCAGGCACTTGAAACCCATTTCGGCGAACAGCGCGATATCCTCCGGATAACGATGATAGAAATCGATCGCCACGTCCTTGATGCCGCTGTCGCCCGCCGTGCGCGGCGTGATGGCGCCGAAGATGCCCTGCGGCTGCAGATCGGAGGTCGACAGCCCCTTGCCGTCGGCCTGATACGCGCCTTCTACCTGGTTCGCCGCTACCGCGCCGCCCCACAGAAAATGTTGCGGAAACTTGCCGTTCATCGCTTGCTCCTCAATTAACGTAATAAAGTCAGCAGCGGCGCCTGTTCCTGCACCGGAGACAGGCCGCTGGTCAACACGTCCACGTAGTCATCGCTGTTGCTGATGATGATCGGCGTGGTGGTGTCATAGCCGGCGGCATGGATCGCCGCCTGGTCGAACTCGATCAGCAGATCGCCAGGGGCGACCCGCTCGCCTTCCCGCACGTGGGCGGTGAAATGCGCCCCGTCCAGCTTCACGGTATCAATGCCGACGTGGATAAGGATCTCCGCGCCGTCGTCCGATTCGATACCGATGGCGTGTTTGGTCTTGAACAGCGACGCCACGCTGCCGCTCACTGGCGCCACCACGCGCCCCTGCTGCGGCGCGATCGCCACCCCTTTCCCCAGCAGGCCGCTGGCGAAGGTCGCGTCGTTCACCTGATCCAGCGGCACGATGTCGCCGGCGATCGGGCTGAGGATGGCCTGTTTGCGGTTAAGCGGGGCGGCGGCTTCAGGCTGCGCCGCGTCTTCCGCCGGCGCGACGCCGAACAGATAGCTGGCCAGCGCAGCGAACACGAACGACAACAGGGTGCCGCCGATCGCGCCCCATACCGTGGCGTCGATGCCGCCGCCGGGGATGATCTGCGCGAAGGTGAATACGCTCACCAGGCCGAACGAGTAGACCGAGGTCTGGAAGTAGCCGATCACCGCACCGCCCAGCGCGCCGCCGATGCAGCCGAAGATGAACGGGCGTTTGTTCGGCAGCGTGACGCCGTACACCGCCGGCTCGGTGATGCCGAAAATCCCGGCGCCGATGGCAGAAGCGGACAGCGCCCGCAGTTTGGCGTCGCGGGTGCGCAGCATCACGCCCAGCGTGGCGCCGACCTGCCCCATCACCGCCGGCAACAGCAGCGGCACCATGGTGTCGCGCCCCAGCACGCTCAGGTTATTGATCATCAACGGCACCAGTCCCCAATGCAGGCCGAAGATCACGCACACCTGCCACATCGCCCCCATAAAGGCGCCGGCAACGATCGGGTTAAAGGCGTAAATGCTCTGATAGCCGTTGGCCAGCAGGTGGCTGAGCCAGGTCGCCGCCGGGCCGATCAGCAGGAAGGTCAACGGCACGGTGATCGCCAGGCACAGCAGCGGCGTGATGAAATTGCGCAGCGCGCTGTGGATCACCCGGTTAAACAGCGGCTCCAGGCGGCAAGATACCCAGGCCGCGAAGATGATCGGGATCACCGACGAGCTGTAATTGATGAAGGTGAGCGGAATGCCGAAGAAATACTCGCGCACCGCCCCCGGCTGCTGCGCCGCTTCGAACGCCGCCATCATCAGCGGATGCGTCAACGCGCCGCCGATCGCCATGGTGACAAACGGGTTGCCGCCGAATTTTTTCCCGGCGGTGTAGCCGAGCATGATCGGGAAGAAGTAGAACAGCGAATCGCTGGCGGCGAACAGCATTTTGAAGGTGCCGCCGCTCTCCAGCAGCCAGCCGCAGGCCAGGCACAGCGCCAGGAAGCCTTTCAGGATCCCCGAAGCGGCCATCACCCCGAGCAACGGGGTGAAAATGCCGGACACCAGATCGATAAAGCGGCTGAGCAGGTTGTCTTTTTTGCCGCCCGCGTCGTCGCTCGGCGCGCCGTCGGCCAATCCGCCAACCCGGTTGACCGCGTCGAACACCTCCGCCACGTGGTTGCCCACCACCACCTGGAACTGGCCGCCGCTCTCTACCACCATGATGACGCCAGGATTTTTCTTCAGCGCTGCCGCGTTGGCGCGAGTGTCATCGCGCAGCTTGAAACGCAGGCGGGTGGCGCAGTGCACCAGGCTTTTCACATTGTCGCGGCCACCGACGCCGGCCAAAATCTCACTGGCTAATGTGTCATATTTCATACGGTTATCCTTAGACTTCGCGTTCTGCCGCTCCCCCCCGCACTGGCCTGGCGCTGAGGCGGAATTCGGCGCAAAAAAAAACCTAAACCTCGCGGCCTCTGCCCCATCGGGGAACAGAAACGCGAGGTTTAGGTTTTGCCTGCCGTAGCAGTAACAACCCTAAATCGGTTGAGTTATGACGTTAACACCGCGGATTTTGCCGGCGCAAGCCTTTGCGCCGGCAAATTGCCGAACTGTGATCGGGTGGGCAAAACCGTCCCGAGGTAGCAAATAAGGCCTGCCGCCCTCTATCGGCTTCAGCGCCACGGTGATATATCGCGCAGGCGATAGAATGGAAAGGGGTGGCGGAGTACCGCTCCTCTTCGCCCAAAAACATAAGATTAACTAACCTAATAATTCACTATCAAGCGAAAGCAAAGCGCTCGCTCATCCACTGCCAGTCGTCGTTTTTTCGTCACAACCCGCAATCCATAAGGTAAATAGATCGCCAAACCTGATTGCGCATCGTTAACATCCCACGATATTCACCCGCGTAAAAATCACCGTGCGCAATTGATGATGGTGACAGAAACATCAGAGAGACTAATTAAAACGACTGGACAAAAGTCACGTGGGCGATTATTACTGGTCAACGCGTAATCGATTGTAGGGATGACAGCGACCATGACGTTGCGGACTGAGTTGGGACGGATTCTGATCACCGGCGCCGGCGGCCGGGTAGCCACGGCGTTTCGTCTGGCGATGGGCGATCGCTACGCGCTACGGTTGGCGGAACGAGACATCAGCCTGCTGAGCGATCGGCAGCCGGGCGACGAAGTCATCAGCTTCAACATCGCCGATCTCGATGCCTGCCGCGCGGCCTGCGCCAATATCGACACCGTGTTGCATCTGGCGGCCGATCCCTCCCCCGATGCCGACTTCTGCGGTTCGTTGATGGACAACAACATTCTCGGCACCTTCAATATCTTCCGCGCGGCGAAAGACGCCGGCTGCCGCCGGGTGGTGTTCGCCAGCAGCGCGCAGGCGGTGGAAGGCTATCCGCTCGATTACCAAATCCGCCCGGACGACGCGCCGAAGCCGAAGAACCTGTACGGCGCCAGCAAAGCCTTCGGCGAAGGCATCGCCGCCTACTTCGCCCATCAGGAAGGGCTTTCCGCCCTGTCGGTGCGCATCGCCAACTTCACCACCCTCAGCCCGGGCGATCGGCTCAGCGCTCGCGACATGAGCGCGTTCCTCAGCCATCGCGACGCCGCCGATCTGCTGGAGCGCTGCATTCGCGTCGAAGGGGTGCAATATGCGGTGGTGCATGGGGTTTCCAATAACCGCTACACGCGTTTATCGCTGGAAGAGACCCGTCGCCTGCTGGGTTACGCCCCGCAAGACGATGCGTTCAGCCTGCTCGGCTTTGAGTAGGTGCGGCGAGCAGGCCCGCCGCATCTGCGTATTTAGCCGTTGGCGTAAACGACTTTTGCGGCGGCGCGGCTGGTGAACAACACCAGCAGCAGTGCCAATCCGGCGATAATCGCCCCCATCACCGGCACGAAGCTGTAGCCCAAACCGGCGGAGACCACCGCGCCACCGGCGGCGGCGCCCAGCGCGTTGCCCAGGTTGAAAGCGCCGATGTTGACCGAAGACGACAGCCCCGGCGCTTCGCTGGCCACGCGCATCACGCGCATCTGCAGCGGCGGCACCACGGCAAAGGTCGCCGCGCCCCAAATCACCATGCTCACCGCCGCGCCGATGTCACTGCGCGCCAGCAGCGGGATCAGCAGCATGATGGCCACCAACAGCAGCAGGAAGCCCTTCAGCGTCGCGCTCTCGGAACGGTCGGCGAACTTGCCGCCGAGGTAGTTGCCGATGGAGAAACCGACGCCGATCAACACCAGCATCACCGTCACGAACAGCGGCGTCGCCTCGGTGATGTGCTGCAATACCGGCGAGATGTAGGTATAGAGCGTGAACATCGCGCCCGCCCCCAGCACGGTGGTCAGCAGCGCGGTCAGCACCTGCGGCCGCACCAGCACCGACAGCTCGCGCTTGACGTCAGGGCGCGCCCCGACGCTGCCTTTCGGCAACGAGAACCACAGCCCCAGCATGGCGATCACGCCCAGCCCGGCCGTCGCCAGGAACGACATGCGCCAGCCGATGGTTTCACCCAGCCAGGTCGCGGCGGGCACCCCGCCGATATTGGCGATGGTCAGGCCCATAAACATGGTCGCCACGGCGCTGGCCTGTTTCTCTTTCGGCACCACGCTGGCGGCCACCACTGAACCGAGACCAAAGAAAGCGCCGTGGTTCAGGCTGGTGATGATGCGCGACAGCATCAGGGTGGTGTAATCCGGCGCGATAGCCGACAGCACGTTGCCCAGGGTAAAGATCGCCATCAGGAAAATCAGCGCGCTTCTGCGCGCCCGGTGCGACAGCAGCAGCGTCATCAGCGGCGCGCCGACCATCACGCCGACGGCGTAGGCGCTGATCAACATGCCGGCCATCGGAATGGAGACGTCCACCCCTTTGGCGATGGTCGGCAGCAAGCCCATGGGGGAGAATTCGGTAGTGCCGATGCCAAACGCCCCCACCGCCAGCGCTAACAAGGGATAATTCACTTTCATGCAACAACTCCGGTTTACCGCTGCCGAAGCGCGGGAACAGTTAAGATGCCGAAAGTATGACATTGATCACACCAAAGATAAGCAGGCGGGAGGCTAAAAGACTTTTGCAAATTTGTTAAAAGTGAGGAGGTGAGATCGGCATTGGGCATCAAGGTTGCTTTACCGCGATCGCGGCGATGCGTGCGGAGAATGGCGTTAATGCGTCTGAAGGATAAGCGCCGAGGGGAATCACTCTGCACTTGGGGTATTTAACCTCCGCATACCATGCCCGGATAAATCCAATGAAAAACCAACGATATTCCTTACTGATTATGCGTTATCGGCGATAGCATGGAAAACCCTTGCCCTACCAACTCACTTATATACACGCAATGAATGTAACCAACAAAATCAATTCTTATATAATTCTGAAATGAATTATATAAGCCAAATAAACACCATTGATAGCAGAATACACAAAAACAAATTAACATAATGAAATTTAAAGCATTTTACAGATAATTTCCAAAACAATTAAATTCAAAAATAATTACAATTCATAGATTAAAATGATAAATAAGTTGATATTTAAAAATTAAAAACGTAAATAAAAAAGTCAAAGAACCCAAATAAGAAAGAGAAAATATGCCTATCTTCCATATTCTCCCCTATGGGTTGAATATATAAGCGAACATGTAAATATCTTTATGCCCGGCGCTATGGTGGCGCCGCTTTGATTAAGGAAAGATCGTATGTCTAAGTCACCTATTGGTACTACCGCCTCAACAGGACAGAAATGCCCGGAAAGCGGTGTCTGGGAAGTGGTTGGCAAACCCTCAACCACAGCGCCAATCGCCAAAGGCAATATCATGCCTCCCTATGGCGGTAAAGGCGTCACCTGGAAATTGATCCAACACGCCTAATCTGAACCCATTCAGCCTCTTTCTTTGAAAGAGGCTCTTCATCTGACTATCGGAATCGCCTCGTTTAGCGCTTTGCATTGCGCACTTTGCCCGAGCGCAGCTCGATGTTCCGCTGCAGTTCGCGCAGCCCGCCGGCCAGGAAGCAGGCTTCCGCCAGCACGAACAGCGGGCCGATGATAAGGCCCGTCACGTCGTCCATAAACGCCGGTTTTCGCCCCTCCCAGAAATGCCCGACAAACTGAAACAGCCAGCCGATGACGAAACCGCCGATGCCGATGCTCAGCCACGCCGCCGTCGACAGCGACGCCACCCAGGCGCCGATCCCGAGGCACAGCAGCAGCAACGCCAGCATCATGACGCCAAGGCGCAGGCTCAGCCGCAGGTAATAGAGGGCCGCGACGATAACCACCGCGCAGGCCGGCGAAAACGGCAGCCATCCTGCGCCCCACGCCGGCCGGGAAAGCAGCGCCAGCAGGCTGACGACGATCAGCGGAATGCCGATGAAATGCGTGGCGATATTGCGCGCATCGCGGTGATAGGCGGCATAAGCGGCAAGTTGATCTTCCAGACTTCGCATGTTGACCTCCGGATGACGCGTACAGCCGAGCTTGCTCATTGCATTAAAGATAGCCGTATCGTTCAGCATAGGAAAATGGTCAGGGATTGGCGGAAGATCACAGGAGTCGAACCTGCCCAGGACCGCTGGCGGCCCCAACCGGATTTGAAGTCCGGCCGCCCCACCGGGGACGAGGATCTTCCTTGGAGAAGAGAGGAAGCAAGGCGCTGATTATAGCGCAGTTTGTTCGCTGCGCTAAGCGGGAAATCGTGCGGCCGCCGGCGATTCGGCGGCCAAGGAGAACTACTTCAGGAAATCCTTCACGTCCAGCAGGATGAACTCGTTGTCATCCGCCATATTGGGTTGGCGGCTGGAGGAGAACGGGAAGTTGTTGTCGTTACCGACGATGATGTGGTTGGCGTCCACCACGTCCACGTTCTCGATGGTGAAGAACGGGAAGGTCAGCACGCCGTCGTTCAGCGGCTTGCGCGCCAGCTTGTTCGGATCCTGGATGTTCATCAGGTCGATATAGGCCAGTTTGTCGACCGGTTTGCCGACGTTGGCGTCCGAGAAGGCGATTTTATACACCCGCTTGAACTTGGCCACCTGGCTGAAGCAGTTGTCGGTCGGCGCGCCTGCGGCGCAGGCTTTATCCGGCGTGCCTTCGCCGTTGTCGCGCTCGATCACCAGCCCGTGGGTGGCGTCGATCATATTGAAGTCGCCGATGGCATTCTGGTTGTCTTCCAGCACGTACTGCCAGCTGCGGCCGGTCCAGGCCTGCTGTTTCACATCAAACTCCAGCACCCGCAGGTAGCGTTTGCCGCCGACGTTCTCGAACTGCTCGCCGTCCCACAGCGCCCCTTCCAGCAGCGGGTACAGCTTGCTGCCGTCCGGCGAGGCGGCCATGCCTTCAAAGCCTTTGGAGCGCGCCACCTGGAAGTTCTGCTTGCCGTCCGGCGCGCCCGGCAGGGTCAGCGTCGGGTTGTCCGGCGATTTCACCACCTTGCCGTCCACCAGGGTGTCGAACACCGCCAGCACTTTGCCGTTCAGGTCGGCCTTGATCAGGTAAGGCCCGAATTCTTCACCGATCCACAAGGCATCGTCGGCAAACTGGAAGCTTTCCGGATCGAAATCGCTGCCGGTCAGATAACGCTGCTCGGTGCTCTCGTTGATGATGTGGAACGGCACCTTTTTATCCGGATCGTGCAGGAAAACCGTCTTCAGCGGCGCGACCGTGCCGTCTTTGAAATCGATCTTGTAGTGGTTGAGATACAGCATGGCGTCCGGCGAGTTGGCCTTGCTGCCGAAGCCGTTGTCGGTCAGCACCCAGTAGGTGCCGTCGGGCATGTGTTTGATGCCTGAGTGGCCCTGCAGCGGCTGGCCTTCGATCGGCAGGCCGAGGCCGGTCAGGCGATCGGCGGATTTGCCCGCCACGCTGCCCAGCTCGGTGACGCGTTTGCCACTGGTGTACTTACCGCTCAGCTGCAGATCGCTCGGCGCGTCCTTCGGTGTGGAAACGGTGGATTTCACCGGCAGCAGCGCATGCCCCGCCAGCGTCGCCGGTACCGGCTGCGCCTCGGCCCACAGGTTGGCGCTCAGCGCCATGCAGCCGACCAGCAGCGCCAGCCGGGTTTTGGTGTTGTGCATGTCATTGTCCCTTTTCGTTGTTATCGCCCAGAAGTAAAAGCAACGTCACTATAGGGAGCGGCAATGACAGAAATATTATTCGGCGAACGCCCGCCGGTAGCTGTGCGGGTGGAAGCGCCAGGTGATGGCGATCAGCACCACCACCAGCAGCGCGTGGATCTGCCAGTCCAGCACGAAGCCACCGCTGTAGTCGCGCAGCAGGCCGGAGAGATAGGGTGTCACGCCCGCCAGCAGGAAGCCGACGCCCTGCATAAAGGCCACCAGCCGCCCGGCCGCCGCCGGCTGGTGCAGGTGATCGAGCGCCAGCACCAGGCACAGCGGGAACGCGCCGCCCAGCCCCAGCCCAGAAACCAACACCCACAGCCACGGCAGCGTCTGCGGCAGGTAAATCAGGCCGATAAAGCCGATCAGTTGCATCATCAGCGCCAGCAGCAGCAACGGCCGCCGGTCATGATTGCGCGCCAGCGCCGGCAACAGCAGCGCGCCCACCACCTGGCCGAAGGTCATCAGCGCCAGCAGCGAACCGCTGGCCTGCGGCTGCCAGCCGAGCTGCATGTAATACGGTGGCAGCCAGGCGATCAGGCTGGTATAGCCGCCGTTGATCAGGCCGAAATAGGCGCCGAGAAGCCAGGCGCGCCGGTTGCGCAGCAGGCTTGGCCCACGGTTTTCTCCCGCCGCGCCCAGGCGCGACAGCCCGCGACTGACCGGCCACCAGGCCAGCAGCGCCACCAGCGCCGGTAACGCCCACCAGGCCAGCGCGCTGTGCCAGTCGTGCCCTATGCTCATCAACCACGGGGTGATCGCCGCGCCCAGCCCGCCGCCGCCCATCAGCGCCGCCGACCACAGCCCGGCCACCAGCGCCATGCTGTTGAGGAAATGATGCTTGATGATGCCGGGCATCACCGCCTGGATCACCCCGATGCCGAGCCCGCCCAGCACCGCGCTCATCAGCAGCTGCACGCTGCCGGGGGCCAGCTCGCGCCAGAGCGCGCCCAGTCCGATCGCCAATAGGCTCAACGCCACGGCGCTGCGTTCGCTGAACAGCCGGTTGATGGCGCCACCCGCCAACGCCATCAGGCCCATCATCAGCACCGGCAGCGTGGTCAGCAGCGCCGCGCCGCCAAAGCTCAGCCCGGTAGCCTGGCGCAGCGTCGGCAGCAACGGGCCAATCGAGGTCAACAGCGGCCGCATGTTCAGGCCGATCAACACCAGCGCCAGCAGCAGAGGGTTGAACCAGCGGCGCGAAGAAGGTGAATTAACAGAATGATTTAACACGGTATATTCCTGGTACTGCAAAATGAAGAGTGCGGCGTCACAGCGCGATCGCCGCAGCGTTGCGTTACTGTAGGCAACGCCGCTAGTATTGGGAAATTAAATAATAAAATAGCCAACAGTGGGAAAATGAATCGCTACCCGATGTTCAATCCGCAGCTGCTGCTCAGCTTCGTCGCCGTATGCGACAGCAACAGCTTCACCCGCGCCGCAGAGCGGGTGTTTTTGTCGCAGTCCACCGTTAGCCAGCAGGTGCGCCGGCTGGAAGAGATGCTGGGCAAACCGCTGTTTGAGCGCTCCTCGCATCAGGTGCTGCTGACCGAAGAAGGCGTCAAGCTGTTGAGCTACGCGCGCCGCATCATCGCGCTGAATGAAGAGGCCCACGACGCGCTGACCGGCATCTGGCGCGACGGCGTGCTGCGGATCGGCATGCCGGAGGATTTCGCCGTGCCCACCACCGAGCTGCTGGCCGACTTCAGCCGCGAGCACCCACACCTGCGATTGGACGTCGCCAGCGGCCTGAGCGCCGATCTGCACAGCGCCTACGCGCGTGAAGAGCTGGATCTGATCCTGGTGAAGCAGCGCCGCCGGCAACCGCCGCGCGCCGCACGGCCGGAACCGCTGCTGTGGTTGGACAGCCTGGCCTTCCCGGCCATCGAGCAATCGCCGGTGCCGCTGGCGGTATTTCCGCTCAGCGGCCTGTACCGCGACGAGCTGTGCCAGGCGCTGGACAACCTCGGCAAACGCTGGCGCATCGGCTACAGCAGCGCCAGCCTGGCGGCGCTGACCGCCGCTTCCGCCGCCGGGCTGGGCGTCACCCTGTTGCCGGCCGGCTGCCGTCTGCCGACGCATCGGGTGCTGGGCGAAGCCGAAGGATTGCCGCCGATAGACAACTTCGAACTGGCGCTCTACTACCGCGACGGCGCCCCCGCCGCCACGCTGTCGCTGGCCCAGCGGCTGGCGGTGTTTTGCGGGTTGAAGTGAGGCCGCTTACGCCACTATCTGCGGATATTCACGTTGCAGCCAGTCGATAAGCCGCCCCCACAGCGCCTCTGTCTGCTCAAGGCAAGCCTGTACCGCCGCGTCCGTCACCAAGTCGCCGGAGTAATCCGCCACGTTGCGCTGCTTTCGCAATGCGTCCAGGCAGATCATTTCCCCACGCGGCAGCCCTACGGTGAGCGACAACGATTGGATCATGATCTGGTGATGGCCGGGCTTGCTGGTCAGCGTGCGGTATCCTTTGGCTTGTAAAGCGGCATTAGCCATTTGCATGACCGCCTTATATGCCGTGTCGAAACGGCTCTCGTTGCTGAGCTGAGTGATACCCGCATCGCGTCGGTTGCGAGCGGCGGCGGCCAGCAATTTTTTAATCGCCCCCGCGTCAGGCGTTATCCCCTCCAGTCCCAGCCCGACCAGATTGTCCAGCGTCATCCTTGTCTCCCGCAATCCAGAGCTGGGGTTTATCCATAATGTCCTGAATAAACGCGGAGTTCTCGGCCAAAGCCGCTCGCCACTCTTCCGGCGAGTACAGTTTGGGGTTAATTTCCCGACCCAGCGTTTCCTGCAGCGGATAAACCGCCTGAATCACCTCCGCAAAAGACAGTTTACCGACGATCAGAACATCAATATCACTGGCCGCCGTCGCTTTGCCACTGGCGACGGAACCAAAGATGAAAGCCCGTTCGATGTCTTCCCCAAATCCAGTCAGTGCCTGCCGTAAGCGCGCAGCCGGCCCGCAAGCCTTGCGGAAAATCGCCGCCAACTCGGGAAAAATCAGGCAATCGGCGTTAGCCTGATAGCAAATTTGGCTGCCCTGCCGCTGCCTGAGCAAGATGCCGCCTTCAGCCAGCCTGCTCAACTCTTTATGTAAAGTCCCGGCCTGAGTTGCGGTGCGCCGCGCAATTTCTCGCACATGAAACGCCTGCCCGGCTTCAATAAACAGCAGGCTTAGCACTTTTCTACGGTATTCGCTGAACAGTAATTCGAGCATCGGATCGTGCATCACGCTGGCCTCAATGTAGCTTTAATGACTACAAATGTAGCCATTAAAGCTGCGAAAGAGCAAGCCAGGAGAACCATCCCACCAGCAGACGCCGATCATTACCAAATCGAATAGTCACCAGTGGCAAATGTCACTGCCAACCGGCCGGTTCCTCTCCTAAATTGGGGGATGTTTTCACCCCTCACCTCTGGATTAAGGAACCGAACGTGGAAAACCCTCAACAACCGGGCCGCAGAGCCTTCCTCAGCCAAACCGGCAAACTTACCACCGCCTGCGCGGTGATCGGCCTGACGGGCGGCATGGCGCAGGCCGCGTCACCGGGCGACGGGCAGTGCGCACCGGCACCGATGACCCTGACCGATCGCCACTACTGCCTGAGCGAGGTGCGGCTGGAAGACGGCTTTGAATACGACGGCGAAACGGTGATCGGCACCCGCACTGCGCTGTACACGCTGGAGATCAAAGACGGCAAGATCGCCGCCATTCACGCCGCCAACGCCGCGTTGCCCGCCGACGTGCCCCGCTATAAGGCGCAGGGCCAGCTGCTGCTGCCGGCGTTTCGCGACATGCACATCCACCTGGACAAAACCTTCTACAGCGGCCCGTGGCAGGCGCCGCGCCCGCGCCAGGGCAAGACCATCATGGACATGATCGCACTGGAGCAGACGCTGATCCCGAAACTGCTGCCCACCTCGCAGCAGCGGGCGGAAAACCTGATCGCCCTGCTGCAGTCCAAGGGCAGCACCGTGGCGCGCAGCCACTGCAATATCGATCCGGTCAGCGGCCTGAAAAGCCTGGAACACCTGCAGCGCGCGCTGGAAAACCACCGGGCGGACTTCAGCTGTGAAATCGTCGCCTTCCCGCAGCACGGGCTGTTGCACTCCAAAGTCGATGCGCTGATGCGCGAAGCGATGCAGATGGGCGTGCAGTACGTCGGCGGGCTGGATCCGACCAACGTCGACGGCGCGAAGGAGAAATCGCTGGACGCCATGTTCCAGATCGCCCTCGATACCGGCAAAGGCGTGGATATCCACCTGCATGAGACCAGCCCGGCCGGGGTCGCCGCCATCAACTACATGATCGCCACCGTGGAGCAAAACCCGGCGCTGCGCGGCAAGGTCACCATCAGCCACGCTTTCGCCCTGACCACGCTGACGCCGGGCGAACTGGCGGAAACCGCCACCCGGCTGGCGGCGCAGCAGATCACCATCGCCTCCACGGTGCCGATCGGCGGCCTGATGATGCCGCTGCCGCAGCTCAGCGAGAAAGGGGTGTTCGTGATGACCGGCACCGACAGCGTGATCGACCACTGGTCGCCGTTCGGCACCGGCGACATCCTGGAGAAGGCCAACCTGTACGCCCAGCTGTACCGTGGCTCCGACGAGTATCACCTGTCGCGCGCCATGGCCATCTCCACCGGCGGCGTGTTGCCGCTGGACGGTAAGGGCCAGCGCGCCTGGCCAAAAGCCGGCGACGCCGCCGAGTTCGTGCTGGTCAACGCCAGCTGTTCCGCCGAGGCGGTCGCCCGCCTGCCGGCGCGCAGCGCCACCTTCCATCAGGGGCGTCTGGTGGCCGGCCAGGTGAGCAAAGCCTAAGGTCGGTCCGCTGTTGTCATCATGATGGCCGTTTTTGGCCTTCTGCCAGAGTAAGGCGCGGCGCAAGATGGTCGCTACACATACTGGCGGAGGGCCGAAAATGTCACAGAGCGCGTTATTGATCATCGATGTCCAGCAATCATTCCAGCACCGTCCATTCTGGCAGGAGGACGATCTGCCGGCGTTTCAGCAGGCGCTGACGCGCCTGATCGTGGGCTGCCAACAACGCGGCGCAGCGCTGGTCGATGTGCTGCACGTTTCGCCGCAGGGGCCGTTCTCGCTGGCTTCGGGCCATGTGCAGCGCCTGCCGTTCCTCACCCACCAGGCGGATATCACCGTGCATAAGCACGTACACAATGCGCTGACCGAATCCGGCCTCGACGCCTGGTTGCGCGAGCGGGATATCAACCACCTGATCGTCTCCGGCATCCGCACCGAGCAGTGCTGCGAAACCACCACCCGGGTAGCGTCCGATCTCGGTTATCGGGTGACCTTCGTCACCGAGGCGACGCTGACCTTCCCGATGCGTCATCCCGACGGTGAAACCTTTACCCCTGCACAGCTGAAGCGGCATACTGAAACCGTACTGGTCGATCGTTTCGCCCGCATCGCCAGCGTGGATGAGGCGCTGGCGCAACTCGCACAGGAGTAACCATGTCGCAGGCCGTCTATTTTCTGCTGTTGCCCAACGTGCTGTCGCTGGACGTCAGCGGCCCGGCGGAAACCCTGCGCCTCGCCGGGCAGTTCAGCCTGCGTTATCTCAGCCCGGCGCCGCAGATCGTCTGCTCCATCGGCATGACGCTGAGCGGCCTGCAGCCGTTGCCCGAACGCTTGGAAGACGGCGCCATTCTGGTGCTGCCGGGCGTCGGCGATTCGCAGCGCTATTTCGCCGGGGAAGAGGCCGAGCAGGCGCGACGCTGGCTGGCGACGCTGCGGCCCGATCTGCAGCGGCAGCGCATCACCCTTGTGTGCATCTGTTCCGGCGCGCTGCTGGCGGCGCAGGCCGGGCTGCTCGACGGCTATCAGTGCACCACCCACCACGACGTCATCGAACGTATCCGCCGGCAGGCGCCGGCTGCGCAGGTGAAAGAGAACCGTATCTTCGTCGAAGATCGCGGCGTCTACACCAGCGCGGGCATCACCACCGGCATCGATTTGGCGCTGCACCTGGTCCACCGCCACTGCGGCTCCGGCCGGGCGCGCGACGTCGCACGCGACATGGTGGTCTATTTCCGCCGCGCCGGGGACGATCCGCAGCTGTCGCCCTGGCTGCGCTACCGCAACCACCTGCACCCGGCGGTACACCGCGCGCAGGACGTGATGGCCGCCGAGCCGGAGGCCGACTGGTCGGTTCCGCAGGTGGCGGAAAAAGCGCACGTCAGCAGCCGCCACCTGGCGCGGCTGTTTCGCAGCCACGTCGGCATCAGCGTGCGGGAATATCATGAGCAGCTGCGGTTGGCGGTGGCGCAACAGCGCCTGCAGCAAGGATATGGGTTGGAGAAGGCCGCGCTGGCGGCCGGCTTTTCTTCCGGGCGGCAGCTGCGCCGCGCCCAGCAGCGCCAGCGCTCGCCGCTATGACACCAGCCGGCGGGTATCCAGCCGCTGCAGGCCGACAGACAGCAGCAGGCTGAGCCCCAGCGCCACGCCGAACACCCAGAAGATATCCAGCAGCGGGTGGCCGGTGAAATCCAGATGCCGGCTGCGCATCACGTTGACGATAAGGGCGTGAAAACCGTAGATCGCCAGCGAATGGCGGGAGAACGCGCTCAGCCAGCCGATCGGCTGCGGCAAACAGTGTTTCACCCACACCAGCAGCGCCACCGCCGCCATAAACACCAGCGGGCCGCTGTAGATGTAGTAGGTATCGGCGAAGTTGCCGTTGATGAACAGCTGGTGCTTGGTGCCGCGCGCGATCAGCGCCACGCACAGCGCAAATCCCAGCGCCGCCAGCCAGCCCACGGCGCGCCCGCGCGCCTCCATCATGCCAATCGCCCGCCCAGCCAGTGCATACAGCAGGTAGTAGAAGGTATCGCCGTAGATATACAGGTTAACCGGCAGCAGGTGCGCATTGCCGAAGGTCAGCTTGTCGGTATTCGGGTTGGCGATCGCCGCCAACACCACCAGCGCGGCGGCCAGGTAACGGCGCGACACCGGCTTGACGCTGATCAGCGGCGACAGCAGGTAAATCACCGTAATGGCGTAGAAAAACCACAGGTGGTAGAACACCGGCTTTTGCAGGATGGCGCGCAGCGACGGCCAGAAGCCGATCTTGGTGAAGGCCGCGATATAGATCAGCGCGATGGCGCTGTAGAACAGAATGCAGCAGGCGATACGGGTGAAATGCCGCCGGCCAGCGCTCTTTTCGCCGAAGAACAGGTAGCCGGAAATCATGAAGAACAGCGGCACCGACACGCGCGACAGCGAGTTCAGTGCGTTGGCAATATCCCAGTTGTGCAGCCCTATCGCCGCGCCGTTGGTGACGTAATAGGTGGTGGCGTGGATCATCACCACCATCATGCACGCTATCGCCCGCAAATTGTCTATCCAGCCGATTTTCTCGCTCAAACGCTCGCCCGATCTTGTGTCATATTGATATGTTAAGAAGAGGTTATCGGGCACGGCGTTCGGCGACAACCCAAAAGCGAAATATCAGAATGCACTTAAACAACACCTTATGATTGCGAAGGTGAACAATTGGCGGCAAAATAGCCGCCACAACTCGCTCAGTTTGCGCTTCCCGCCCTGGCAGTTCCTTTTTCTCTTTTACTATCAGTACAATAATATGAAAACGACATTACCACCTGCGGCACGTTTGGGCCGACAGGCGCTTTTATTCCCTCTTTGTCTGGTGCTGTTCGAGTTCGCCACTTATATCGGCAACGATATGATTCAGCCGGGCATGCTGGCCGTCGTGGCGGATTTCAACGCCGGCGAAGAGTGGGTGCCCACCTCGATGACCGCCTATCTGGCCGGCGGCATCTTCCTGCAGTGGCTGCTCGGGCCGCTGTCGGATCGCCGCGGCCGCCGCCCGGTGATGCTGGCCGGAGTGGCGTTCTTTATCGTCTCCTGCCTGGCGATCCTGTTGGTCACCACCATCGAGCAGTTCATCGCCATGCGTTTCCTGCAGGGCATCGGCCTGTGCTTTATCGGCGCGGTCGGCTACGCCACCATCCAGGAGTCGTTTGAAGAATCGGTGTGCATCAAGATCACCGCGCTGATGGCCAACGTGGCGCTGATCGCCCCGCTGCTCGGGCCGCTGGCCGGCGCGGCGCTGATCCACGTCGCGCCATGGCAGAGCATGTTCGTGCTGTTCGCCGCGCTGGCGGCCATCGCCTTCTACGGCCTGTGGAAAGCCATGCCGGAAACCGCCACGCTGCAGGGCGAGGCGTTTTCCGCCGCCAACCTGTGGCGCGACTACCGTCAGGTGCTTGGCAACCGCCGCTTCCTGTGCGGCGCTTTGGCGATCGGTTTCGCCAGCCTGCCGCTGCTGGCCTGGATCGCCCAGTCGCCGGTGATCCTGATCAGCGGTGAGTCGCTGTCGACGCTGGATTACGGCCTGCTGCAAATCCCGGTGTTCGGCGCGCTGATCCTCGGCAACCTGACGCTGGCACGCCTGACCGGCAAAAACAGCGTGGAGCGCCTGATCAAGCTGGGCGCGGGCCCGATGCTGCTGGGGCTGCTGATCGCCGCGCTGGCGACCCAGTTCTCCAGCCATGCCTACCTGTGGATGACCGCCGGCCTGAGCCTGTACGCCTTCGGCATTGGCCTGGCCAACGCCGGGCTGTACCGCCTGACGCTGTTCTCCAGCACTGTCAGCAAAGGCACCGTGTCGGCCACCATGGGCATGCTGAGCATGATGGTGTTCACCGTCGGCATCGAGCTGGCCAAGGTCGCCTACGTCTGGGGCGGTAGCGGGCTGTTCAACCTGTTCAACCTCATCAGCGGCCTGTGCTGGTTGACGCTGGTGGCGCTGTTTATCGGCAAACGCCGCAACGGCGACCCCACGCCGCAGCCGACCGGCGCGGCTTAAACGCCACGATAAACGCCGGTCCGGTTTCCCGACCGGCGTTTTTTTATGCGGCTTCAGCCGAGCAGACCCCACAGCGCATACCCCGCTCCCACCACCGCCACCCCCAACAGCAGCAACGCCGACAGGACAGAGATCGCCCGCCGCGCGCGCTGCAGCGCCGTTCCCGACAGCAGGGTGATATAGGCCAGCAAGATGGCGAAGTCCGCCAGCACCCACAGTGCAGTCAACAGCGTCAGGCTGGCGCCGATCGAGGGGGTGACGGCGATAAACTGCGGGAAAAAAGCGACGAAGAAGATAATGTCTTTGGGGTTGGCGATGCCCACCAAAAAACCGGTCAGGATCGCCGAGCGTTTTTGCGGCGGCGCAACGGGCTGCGCATCCGGGGTTCGCGCGGATAAATCCTCATACAGCGAGACGATCGCCATACGGCCGAGAAACAGGCAACCCAGCAGGCCTATCCACTGCAGCAAGCGCATATCAACCGCGAACAGCCCGGTGATAATCAGCGCGGCGACGCCGATCAGCAACAAGGAGGCCCCGTTGCTGCCCAGCGCAGTCAACAGCGCGCGCCGGGCACCAAAGCGCGCCGCGGTGTTGGCCACCATCGCCACCACCGGCCCCGGCGTGGCGATCAGCAAGAAAATGGCGGCGAAATACGCCGCCAGCAACGACAGGTTCATCTTTATTTCACTCACATTCAGTCAGTTGGCGTCGCGCCATTATCCTGCCGCCGCCCCCGCCTTGAAAAAGGAGTAATCCTGTCGTTTACTGTGAATCAGACTCATTATTAGAGACGCCGCGATGGCCAGTTCCCTTCCGCCGCTTTACGCCCTGCGCGCCTTCGAAAGCGCCGCCCGCACCGGCTCGTTCACGCTGGCCGCCGAGGAGCTGCATCTCACCCCGAGCGCCGTCAGTAAGCACATCAAAACGCTGGAGCAGCACTTCGGCTGTCGACTGTTCCAGCGCAACGGCCCGCGCATCGAGGTCACGCCGCAGGGGAAAATCTTCGCCGCCGAGCTGCAGCAAGGGTTTGGCCGCATCGAGCAAGCGTGCGAGTTGTTCAGAAGCCACCGCGATCTGCTGCGGCTGAAGGCGCCCTCCACGCTGACCCTGCGCTGGCTGCTGGACTGCCTGAGCCGGTTCCGGCAAACGGCGCAGGCGTTCGAGGTGCAGGCAGCCAGCGTCTGGATGGACATCGACAGCGTGGATTTTTTCAGCGAACCCTACGACTGCGCCATCCTGCTCGGCAACGGCCACTTCGGCGCCAACACCGCCGCCGCCAAGCTGTTCGACGAATGGCTGATCCCGATTTGCGCCCCTGCACTGCTCGCCGACGGGCAGCGCGATCTCGCCGCCTGCCCGCTGATCCACCCTTCGCCCGATCGGCGCGACTGGCGGCGCTGGCTGCAAAAAAGCGGCATCGCGGCCCCGATCGATCTCACGCGCGGCCAGGTATTTGATTCGCTGGAACAGGGCAACACGGCGGCCATCGCCGGGCACGGCGTCTCGATCGGCGATCTGGCGCTGAGCCTGCGGACGATTGAAGAGGGGTTATTGGCGCTGCCCTGTGACGCCGCCGTGCGTACCGGCGACGGTTACTATCTGGTTTGGCCGGAAGAATCGGCGAAGCGGCCGCTGATCGAACGCTTACAGGCGTTTCTGACCGCCCAGACGCCCGACGTCAGCCAGGCCGCCGTCAGATTTATCGGGTAGGGGAATTCGGCCTATCGCTCTTCGCGGGTATGCCAAATACGCAGAACATAAATCGTTGCCGGCTGCACCTGGTAACGTATCTCATAACGGCCGACCAGAATACGCCTCACTTCCTGCGGTAAAAACTCGTCCAGTCTTTCACCCAGGCGAGAATTATCAAGCAACGCTTTAGGCGCGGCGACCAAGGCCTTCACCGAATTCGCTGCCGCAGTACGGTTAGCCAAGGCAAGAAACTCAAACAAACGCGCCAAATCCGATAGCGCCTTACTCGTCCATTTTAACTCCATCAGCGCGGTACCGGCAGCGGATCGTCACTGTCCAGGCTGGCAGCCCAGGCTTCTACCGATTCATGATCGATAACGTTTTGCTGTTCGACATCGGCCAGCGCCGCCAGCGTTAACCGACGGCGCTCTTCCTCTTGCTCGAGCCAGGCGGTGAGGGCTTGCTTCACTATCCATCCCCGTGAGCGTTCAAGTTTGGCGGCCATTTCATCCACCTTTTCAGCCAAAGGCAGCGGCACATGAGCGGTGATGACTTTCGTATTCATCGTCTTGATCCTCAATACAATCGACATCAATCAAAGTGATTAAAGCTGATTATACCGCCATCAGAGAACAAAAAACACGCAATCAGTTGCCGAACAACCCGCCGTCGCGCAGCAGATGCTCGTTACCCTTGCGGCGGGTAAAGCCGCTGCGATCGAAGAACTCCAGCACCTGGATCGCCAGCTTGCGCCCGACGCCGAGCCGATCGCGGAAATCAGCGGCGTTGGCGCCGCCCCGCTCCGCATCCAGCTCGCGGATCAGCGCCGCGAACTGATCGATGCGTCGGCTGAGGTAATAGCGATCCACCACCACCGCCGTCACATGGCCCAGCTGGGCCGCCTTGCGCAGCAGCGCCCGCACCTGGCTCTCCTCTTCGCCCAACTCGCTCGCCAGATCGCGCACCCACCACGGCTCGTCGCCGAACAGCGGTTCGATGCGCGCCCACAGCGGCGCCTCTTCGGCGCTGAACGCCAGACCGTGTTCCGGCAGGTGCAGCCAGCCGCGCGTATTGCGCAGTGCGCCGGCCTTCTGCAGCCGATCGATCATCATAAACACCAGCGTTTCCGGCTGCTGGGGCAGGGCCATGCGCCGCAGACGGGCGCGCCCTAACCCCAACTGATCGGCGTGCTGTTGGTGGTACTCCGCCAGCACCTGCAGCAGCCGACTTTCCGCCTGTTGCACCTGCTCCTGCGCCAGCGCCCGATCACCGACGATCAGCAGATCGTGGTTCGCCAGCAGTGCCGCCAGGCCGTCGTCGGTCAACTGACGCGCCCAGGCGAACGCCGTCAGAGACAGCGCGCCGTGCGGCAGCTCAAGCGTCAGCGCCTGCGCATCGTCCTGCGCGTTCGCCAGGGCCTGCAGCCATGCCAGGTAGTCCGGCTGGCGCTTGCCGCGCTTGGGCGCGCTCAGTCTAAGCACCCGGGCCGCGCCCAGCGTTTGCCGTGCGCCGATATCGCGCAGCACCAGCCGATCGTTCTCCGCCAGCCACAGCGGGCGATCGAGGATCAGTTCCGCCAGCCCGTCGTTCAGCAGCGAAATGCGCCCGGTGATGTGGCTGGCGGCATGGTGCAGGTGCAGCGGCTGCCAATGACGGATCGGCCGATCCGCTTCCAGCGCCACCAGAATGCGTTCCGCCGCCTCAGGCGGACGCTGCGCCAGCAGCCAGTCGCCGCGCGCGACACGGTCTTTATCGACATCGCCGCTGATGTTCAGCGCGATGCGTTGCCCGGCCTGGGCCTGTTCCACGGCCTGATTTTGGGCGTGCAGGCCGCGCACCCGCACCGGCGCGTCGGCGCCGGCCAGCCACAGCGTATCTCCCACCTGCACCCGGCCGCCGAGCGCGGTGCCGGTCACCACCAGCCCCGCCCCTTTGACGCTGAACGCACGGTCTACCGCCAGGCGAAAACGGCGCGTCAGCGCGTGCTCGCCGGAGGGCAGCGCCAGCAAATGCGCGCGCAGCGCCTCAATACCCTCTCCCGCCGCCGCCGCGGTAACAAACAGCGGTGCATCGGGCCAGCCCTGGCGCGCCAGTTCGTCGCGCACCTGGCGGCGTACCTCGCCGACACGCGCCGCGTCCACCCGGTCGGCCTTGGTCAGCGCCACCGTCAGCGCCGGGCGCCCGCTCAGGCGCAGGATCGCCAGATGTTCGCGGGTTTGCGCCATCACGCCGTCGTCGCAGGCCACCACCAGCAACGCATGGTCGATGCCGCCGACGCCCGCCAGCATGTTGGCGAGGAATTTCTCGTGGCCGGGCACGTCGATAAAGCCCAGCACCCGGCCGTCCGGCTGCGGCCAGTAGGCGTAACCCAGATCGATGGTCATGCCGCGGCGCTTCTCTTCCGGCAGGCGATCCGCGTTGATCCCGGAGATCGCCTGCAGCAGGGTGGTTTTGCCATGATCGACATGGCCGGCGGTGGCGATGATCATGAGGCGCTCAGCGCGTCGATCAGCGCCCCTTCCTGTTCCAGACAGCGCAGATCCAGCCACAGCCGGCCATCACCGAGGCGGCCGATCACCGGCTGCGGCAGGCGGCGCCAGCGTTCGGCCAACGCTTCCAGCGTGGCGCCGCGGCCGTCGCGCGGCGTGAAGGTCAGCGCATAGCTTGGCAGGCGATCCACCGGCAGCGAACCGCTGCCAATTTGCGACCAGCACGGTTCGGCGCGCAGCTCGAAATCGGCGGTGAACCGCGGTGCCAGCGCCGCCAGCAGCCGTTCGGCCGCCTGTTGCATCTCCTGCTGCGGGCGGGTCAGCAGCCGCAGCGTCGGCAGCTGCTCAGCCAGTTTTTCCGGCTGCAGATAGAGCCGCAGCGTGGCCTCCAGAGCCGCCAGCGTCAGCTTGCCGACGCGCAGCGCGCGCTTGAGCGGATGCTGCTGCAGGCGGGCGATCAGCGCCTTTTTGCCGACGATGATCCCGGCCTGCGGGCCGCCCAGCAGCTTATCGCCGGAGAACGTCACCAAGTCGACGCCGGCGGCCAGCAGCCGCTGCGGCATCGGTTCGGCGGGCAGGCCGTACTGCGCCATGTCGATCAGCGAGCCGCTGCCCAGATCGGTGGCGGTCGGCACGCCCTGTTCGGCTCCGAGCTGCGCCAGTTCGGCCTCGTCGACCGCCGCGGTAAAGCCCTGAATGCTGTAGTTGCTGGTGTGCACTTTCATCAACAGGCCGGTCTGCTCGTTGATGGCCTGGCGGTAATCTTTCAGATGGGTGCGGTTGGTGGTGCCGACCTCCACCAGTTGGCAGCTGGCCTGGCGCATCACGTCGGGTATGCGGAATGCGCCGCCGATCTCCACCAGCTCGCCGCGCGACACCACCACCTCTTTGCCGGGGGCGATCGCCGCCAGCATCAGCAGCACCGCCGCCGCGTTGTTATTGACGATGCAGGCGTCCTCCGCGCCGGTCAGCCGGCACAGCAGATCCGCCACCGCCCGATCGCGATGGCCGCGCCCGGCGCCGTCGAGATCGTACTCCAGCGTCACCGCCTCCCCCATCACCGCGCTCACCGCCTCCTTCACCGGCTGCGCCAGCAGGGCGCGCCCGAGGTTGGTGTGCAGCACGGTGCCGCTGAGGTTGAACACCGGCAGCAAAGCCGGGCGTTGCTGCCGGGCCAGCTCGGCCCGCAGCGCCTGCGGCCAGTCGCCGCACCAGGCGGGTAAACGTTGCTGTTGCTTGATAGCGTCACGCGCCTGGGCCTGCAGCCGGCGCAGCAGTTCGCCGATCAGCGTCTGGCCATGCTGCGCCACCAGCGGTTCAATCGCGGGTTCTCGCAGCAGGCGGTCGATGGCGGGCAGTTGGCTGTAAAGAAGGTGGGATTCAGTGCTCATGGTCGCTCGGTTTTCAATTTAGACGTATCGGCATAGCAAAACCCCGCCGCGGCGGGGAGAAAAGAACGTTCAGGGCGGCGCGGTGCGGGCGAAGCTTTCACGGGCGAACAGGCGTTCGGCCAGCTTGACCAGCGCCGGGCGCCCGACGCACCAGTTGGGCAGGATGCGGCGGAAATTGAGGTAGCCCAGCGCGCAGCCGGTGGCGATATCCGCCAGCGTCAGCCGCTCGGCATTGAGCCACGTTTTGTCCCGCGCCAGCGCCTCCAGCGCATCCAACCCGTGCGTCAGTTTGTCACGCTGGCGCAGCATCCAGTTTTCGTCCTGTTTTTCCGGCGCGCGCCGGCTTTCGCGAAACAGGGTCGCCGCCGCTTCGGTCATGCCGTCCGCCAGCGCCGCCACCTGGCGGACGCGCAGCGCGGCGGCGCGTTCGGCCGGCAAAAACGCCGGCTCCACCGTCAGCAGTTCGAGGTATTCGGCCACCACCGGCGAGTCGTAAAACACCTCGCCGTCATCGGCGATCAGCACCGGCACCTTGCCAAGCGGGTTCAACGCCTTCACCCGGCTGCCTGGCTCATACGGCGGATCGTTGACGAATTCGAACGCGATCCCTTTTTCCAGCAGCATTACGGAAATCTTGCGCACAAAGGGGCTGGTGTAACTGCCGATAAGCTTCATCCGGTCTCCTCCGCTTCGTCCTGGCCGCGGCGCGGCGCCCTTACTTCACCGCCAGGGTATCAATAATCCGCTGCACCAGCGCCTGATGCACTTCCGGCGTTTTGGCCGGCGACAGCATTTGCAGCGTCACCACCCGTTTGTTGAACACCGTCAACACCAGCGTGGAGACCACCTTTTGCCCGTTGACGGTCTGCTCGGTATCCACCCGGCGAAACTTCTGTTTGCCGACGCTGAAGTTCTCTTCTTTGGTGGTCTGGATATTCTGATAGCGCTCGGCCAGCACCGTGATGGCGCTCTGCGCCAGCTCTTTCAGCATTTTGTCGCTGGTGTTGAGCTTCATGCCGTCCGGCGGGATCACTTCGGAAGAGACCGCGCTCTGGCGCGACTTGCCGTCGAGAAAGCGCTGAATGGTGGAGGTGCTGTCGTTGATGATGCCGCTGTTCAGCGTTTGATCGCTAAAGCCCGGCGGCAGCTCGAAGGTGATTTTGCCCTTCTGCAGCGACACGTTCAGCCCCGGCGGCGCGGGCGGGGTTTCTACCGGCGCAGGCGGCGGCGGTGGCGCGGGCTGCGTCACGGTCGGCTTGGTGTCCGGTGGCGGCACCGCCGGTTTGGTGTCGTCTTTGTTGTCGCAGGCCGCCAGTCCGACCGCCAGCACGGCGACCGCGGTCAGTTTTGCCAGGGTGTTTAACATCGTGGTTCCTTTCGCTTGGCGCGTTATGGCCTAAACGTAGCAACTCGTCCGGGCGAATGCCAGAAGCCCGTGCTGAAATTGCTGGTCCGGCCCCGCGCGAACGGGGCCGGGCGGTTACTCCGCCGGGAACAGGAACGGATTGATGCTGCTGCGGCCGAAGCCTTCTTCTTCCATGCGGGCGTCCAGCACCAGCGAAGCCAGATCGTCGGCCACCGCTTCGACCTGCGGGTCTTTTTCCTGATACAGGATCTTCAGGTAAGTACCGCAGTCGCCGCAGCTTTCCGCCTTCACCGCCGCCTGCTCGCTGTCCAGCGACCAGTAGTTGAGATCGCGGGTCTGCTCGCAGTTGCTGCACTTCACCCGCACCACGTGCCATTCGCTTTCGCACAGGTTGCAGTGCAGGTAGCGCAGGCCGTTGACGGTGCCGATGTGCACCATGCTGGAGACCGGGATGCTGCCGCACACCGGGCAGAATTGGCGCTGCTCGCCGTATTCGGCGCGCGCCTTGCCGGGGATCAGGCTGGCCATCTGCGCCCAATAGAGCGACAGCGCGGCCCAGAGGAACGGCGCCTTCTCGCTGCCCACCTTGCCGAACTCGCGGTTGAGCAAGGCGTCGGCCATCAGCTCCAGCTCGTGCGCCGAGGCTTTCTCCAGGTTGTCCAGCACCGCCAGGATATGCTCCGGCGCCTGCGGGCGCAGCTCGGCGATCAGCGACGCCAGCAGCTTGCGCCAGTGCTCGCTGCGCGGGAACACGCTCAGATCGAGCGGCGGTTTGCCGCTGGCGGCGCCCTGCGCCAGCGCTTCGCTAAGATTGAGCTGCAGCGGATTATCGTGCAGCGCATGCTGCTGCGCCTGCGCCAGCTCGGCGGCGAAGTTCAGATAGTCGCCCAGCGGATTGTCGACAGCCAGCTGACGCAGGCGATCGGCGCGGCGACTGTACAGGCTTTTCAGGTTGGCGAAAAGTAACGGCGGGATGTTCTCCGCCGTTGAGGACTTCTCACGCTGTGCCCCTAACTGCTCTTTAGGAACGATGCGGATACTCATCAGGGTTTATCTTCCTGTCGTTTCTCGCGGACCTCACGGTACCAGCGCGGATGATGTTTCTTGGCCCAGGCCGCCGGCACCCAGCCTTCCACCATCGCGGTAATGGTGCCTTTTACCCACAATGCGGCGTAAATGTGCACCATAATCACGATAATCAGGCCGACCGCGGCCAACGAATGCACCAGCAGCGCGATGCGGATCAGCGGGATGGAGAACGACGGCGCAAAATACGGCCGCCAGATCACCACGCCGCTGGCCAGCAGCAGCACCAGGCTGATAATCGCCGCCCAGAACACGCACTTCTGGCCGAAATTATAGCGCCCGGTGTCACCCACTTCCTCGTTCATGGCGATTTTGTGGATGTTCTTGGCCCAGACGATATCTTCCCGGTTGATCAGGTTATGCTTCCAATAGCGCAGGAACATCAGCAGGAACGCGGCAAACATGATCACCCCGACAAACGGGTGCAGAATGCGCGCCAGCTGCGGCGTCCCGAAGATGTTCATCAGCCAGTTGAAGGAGGGGAAGAAGAACCCCAGCCCGCTCATGGCGGCGAACACAAAGCAGAACGCCACGATCCAGTGGTTGATGCGCTCCGGTGCGCTGTAACGCTGAATGGGCTTTTCCTTTCTCATTTGCGCGTCTCCTCGTCGTGCGACTCGTCGTGCTCGTCCTCATCGTCGACGCGGTTAGGCCCGACGCCGACATAGTGGAACACGCTGGCCGCGAAGGTGGCGGCAAAGCCGATGGCCGCCAGGGGTTTCCACACGCCCTTCCAGAAGGTCACCGCCGGGCTGATGCTCGGGTTGTCCGGCAAACCGTGGTACAGCTGCGGTTTGTCGGCGTGGTGCAGCACGTACATCACGTGCGTGCCGCCCACCCCCGCCGGATCGTACAGACCGGCGTTCTGGTAGCCGCGGGTGTTCAGCTCGCTGACGCGATCCGCCGCCACCTGCTTCATCGCTTCCTTGGTGCCGAAGTGAATGGCGCCGGTCGGGCAGGTTTTCACGCAGGCCGGTTCCTGGCCGACGTCCACGCGGTCGACGCACAGGGTGCACTTGTACACCCGGTTGTCGTCCTTGTTCATGCGCGGCACGTCGAACGGGCAGCCGGCGATGCAGTAGCCGCAGCCGATGCAGTGCTCGGACTGGAAGTCGACGATGCCGTTGGCGTACTGAATGATCGCGCCTTCCGACGGGCAGGCCTTCAGGCAGCCCGGATCGGCGCAGTGCATGCAGCCATCCTTGCGGATCAGCCATTCCAGCTTGCCGTTTTCCTCCACCTCGGAGAAGCGCATCACCGTCCACGACTTGGCGGTCAGATCGGCGGGGTTATCGTACACCCCGACGTTGTGCCCCACTTCGTCGCGGATGTCGTTCCATTCGGAACAGGCCACCTGACAGGCCTTGCAGCCGATACAGGTGGTGACATCGATCAGTTTGGCCACTTCTTCCTGGTGGTCACGGGCGCGCGGCGCCGGCGTGAAACCATTGGTGGCGGATTTACGAATGATGTCTTGAGATTGCATGGCCATAATTCGTCTCCGTTACACCTTTTCCACGTTGACCAGGAACGCCTTGAACTCCGGCGTTTGCGTATTGGCGTCGCCGACGAACGGCGTCAGCGTGTTGGCGATAAAGCCTTTCTTCGCCACCCCTTCGTAACCCCAGTGGATCGGGATGCCGATGGTGTCGACTTCCTGGCCGTGCACCTGCAGCGTGCGAATACGCTTGGTCACCACCGCCTTGGCCTTGATGTAGCCGCGGTTGGAGCTGACCTTCACGGTATCGCCGTGCTTGATGCCTTTTTTCTCCGCCAGCTTCTCGCCGATCTCCACAAACTGCTCAGGCTGCGCGATGGCGTTCAGCAACGCGTGCTTGGTCCAGTAGTGGAAGTGCTCGGTCAGACGATAGGTGGTGCCGACGTACGGGAACTTGTCGGATTTGCCCATCGCCGCCAGATCGTCCTTGAACACGCGCGCCGCCGGGTTGGACACCACGTTCGGGTGCAGCGGGTTGGTGCCGAGCGGCGTTTCGAACGGCTCGTAGTGTTCAGGGAACGGCCCTTCCGCCATCTTGTCGGTGGCGAACAGGCGGCCCATGCCTTCCGGCTGCATGATGAACGGCCCGACGTCGCTGCCCGGCGCGGCGGTGCTGTAGTCCGGGATATCGGCCCCGACCCACTTGGCGCCGTCCCACTCCAGCAGCTGGCGTTTCGGATCCCACGGTTTACCCTGCGGATCCGCCGAGGCGCGGTTATACAGGATGCGGCGGTTGAGCGGCCATGCCCAGGCCCAGCCCAGCGTATTGCCGAGGCCGGACGGATCGGCGTTGTCGCGCCGCGCCATCTGGTTGCCGGCCGGCGTCCAGCTGCCGGCGAAGATCCAGCAGCCGCTGGCGGTGGTGCCGTCGTCGCGCAGCTGCGCGAACGAGCTGAGCAGCTCGCCTTTTTTCACCAGCACCTTGCCGTCGGCATCCAGCAGATCCTCCAGCGCCTTGCCGTTGTTTTCCTGCGCCACCTCTTCCGGCGCCGGGTTGTCCGGCGTCAGGTAGTCCCAGGTCATGTTCAGCACCTGTTCCGGCACCGCACCGCCGTCGCGCGCATACATCTCGCGCAGGCGGCTGAAGATGCCCGCCAGGATCTCGCCGTCGTTCAGCGCTTCGCCCGGGGCGTCCGCGCCTTTCCAGTGCCACTGCAGCCAGCGGCCGGAGTTGACGATCGAGCCGTTCTCTTCGGCGAAGCAGGTGGACGGCAGGCGGAACACTTCGGTCTGGATCTGCGCAGGATCCACCTCGTTGAACTCGCCGTGGTTCTGCCAGAAGTTGGAGGTCTCGGTGTTCAACGGATCGATGGTCACCAGGAACTTCAGCTTGGACAGCGAAGCCACCACCTTGTTTTTGTTCGGGAACGACGCCACCGGGTTAAAGCCCTGGCAGAAGTAGCCGTTGACCTTGCCCTGCGCCATCATCTCGAAGTACTGCAGCACGTCGTAGCCTTTGTCCCACTTCGGCAACCAGTCAAAGCCCCAGCTGTTGTCCTTCTGCGCCTTGTCGCCGTAGAAGGTCTTCATCATGCTGACGAAGAATTTCGGGTAGTTGCCCCAGTAGTTAACCTGGCCCGGCAGCAGCGCCTTCGGCGTGTTGGCCTTCAGGTAGGTGTCGAGATCGGTCTGTTTCTCCGACGGCAGCGTCAGGTAGCCCGGCAGGCTCTGCGACAGCAGGCCGAGATCGGTCAGACCCTGAATGTTGGAGTGGCCGCGCAGCGCGTTGACGCCGCCGCCCGCCATGCCCATATTGCCGAGCAGCAGTTGGATCATCGCCATGGTGCGGATGTTCTGCGCGCCGACCGAGTGCTGAGTCCAGCCCAGGGCGTACAGGAACGAAGCGGTTTTATCCGCGACGCAGGTTTCGGCGATGTATTCGCACACCTTGAGGAAATCGTCCTTCGGCGTGCCGCAGATGTTGGTCACCACGTCAGGCGTGTAGCGGCTCACGTGCTGTTTCAGCATGTTCCACACGCAGCGCGGATCCTGCAGCGTGACGTCGCGCTTGGCGAAGCCGTTCTCGTCGAACTGGTAGTTCCAGGTGGTTTTGTCGTACTTGCGGTTTTCCGCATCGTAGCCGCTGAACAAGCCGTCTTCGAAGGCAAAGTCTTCCCGCACCAGCAGGCTGGCGTTGGTGTAGGCCTCGACGTACTCGCGGTTAAACTTGTTGTTGGTCATCAGATACAGCAACACGCCCGACAGGAAAGCGATGTCGGTCCCGGAGCGGATCGGCGTGTAGAAGTCCGCCACCGATGCGGTTCGGGTAAAGCGCGGATCGATCACGATCAGCTTGGCATTGTTGTGTATTTTGGCTTCCATCGCCCAGCGGAACCCCACCGGATGCGCTTCCGCCGCATTACCGCCCATGACGATAATCAAATTCGCGTTCTTGATATCAACCCAGTGGTTGGTCATCGCACCGCGACCAAATGTTGGAGCAAGACTTGCTACCGTTGGTCCGTGTCAGACACGCGCCTGGTTGTCTACGGCAAGCATGCCGAGAGCGCGACTAAATTTTTGCGACAGAAAACCGGTTTCGTTGCTGGCGGCCGAGGCGCACAGCATGCCGGTGGTCAGCCAACGGTTGACGGTAACGCCCTGATCGTTGGTTTTGATGAAGTTGGCGTCGCGGTCTTCTTTCACCAGCTTGGCGATGCGGGTAAAGGCGTCGTCCCAGCTGATGCGTTGCCATTTGTCCGATCCTGGCGCCCGGTATTCCGGGTACTTGAGGCGGCTTTCGCTGTGGATGAAGTCAACCAGGCCGGCGCCTTTCGGGCAAAGCGCGCCGCGGTTTACCGGATGATCCGGATCCCCTTCGATATGGAAAATGCTTTCTTTGGCGTTTTTGGCGCCATCACCAAGGCTGTACATCAACAGCCCACAGCCGACGGAACAATACGTACAGGTATTACGGGTCTCGCGGGCGCGCAGCAGTTTGTACTGCCGGGTTTCCGCCAACGCCACTTCGGGGGCAAAGCCCAGCGCGGCCACCGTCGTTCCTGCCATACCGCCAGCGCAGATCTTAAAGAACTGCCTTCTGCTGACCTGCATGGGGGTCTCCTTTACTCTCGATTGTCACATTGTTCAAAGGCGCCTGCCCGCTAGCGCGGCAAACGCGAATGTCACTGTTGTTATGCTTGCTACGAACGCCGGCCATATTACCACAGCGTGCTTGTGGTTGTTACACACTCGTGCTCATTCAGTGAACGCTTTGGCACATTTCGATACATTTCGGCGTTGGCGCTCCCTACAGTATAGAGAGTAACCCGCGCGCCGGGGCGACGGCTTCACGCAGCCATCCGCCCCTTCTTCTATCAGTAGGTTAGCGCAGCGATTTGATCGTTAACCACACAGTTCACAGGGCATTGATAATCATTTTCAATATCATTTAATTAACTATAATGATCCGACTGCTTACGCGGTGCTCACGCTTTGCGCCGCCCATACACCACTGGAGATGATGATTATGAGTTATTCACTGCCATCCCTGCCGTACGCTTACGACGCACTGGAACCGCATTTCGACAAGCAGACGATGGAAATCCATCACACCAAACACCATCAGACCTACGTCAACAACGCCAACACCGTGCTGGAAGCCTACCCTGAGCTGGCCAAATACAGCGTTGAAGAGCTGATCCAGGATCTGGATAAAGTGCCTGCCGACAAACGCACCTTCATGCGCAACAACGCCGGCGGCCACGCCAACCACAGCTTCTTCTGGAAAAACCTGAAAACCGGCACCACGCTGGGCGGCGATCTGAAAGCGGCCATCGAGCGCGATTTCGGCAGCGTTGAGAAATTCCAGGAAGAGTTCGAGAAAGCCGCTGCCACCCGCTTCGGTTCCGGTTGGGCCTGGCTGGTGCTGAAAGACGGCAAACTGGCCGTGGTGTCTACCGCTAACCAGGACAGCCCGCTGATGGGCGAAGCGGTCGCCGGCGCTTCCGGTTTCCCAATCATCGGCCTGGACGTGTGGGAACACGCTTACTACCTGAAATATCAGAACAAACGTCCTGACTACATCAAGGCGTTCTGGAACGTGGTCAACTGGGATGAAGCCGCCGCACGCTTCGCCGCGAAGAAGTAATTCGCCCCCGTTGATGAAGATGCCCGCCACCGGCGGGTATTTTTTTGCCTGAAATCCGCTAAAGTTTGACCACGTCTTGCCGATGGTTTGTTCAATTGACGTTCGCCCGGAGAAGGAAAAAACGCTATGGCGGCATTGCAAGCATTGGCAGGAAAGTTCACTCATCTCACCGTAGGTAAAAAGCTCGGTCTCGGCTTCGCACTGTTGCTGCTGTTGGCGGTCATCATCGCCGGCACCGGGGCGCAATATCTGCATATCATCGAATCACGCGCCGATCGCATCGACTTCAGCAACCGGCTGAACGAAGAGATCAACCAGGCCAAATACAACCGCGCCATGTACGGCCAAACCTACCGGCCGGAGTATATTCAGAACAACCGCGCCAATATTGAAAACGCCGTCAAACTGATAGACCACGGGCAGGCGCTGGACTGGGACGCCCAAAGCCGCAAGGATCTGCAGCGTCTGGTGACGCTGATCGGGGAATATCAGCAGCAGCAAAAAGAGTTTGAACAGGCGGTCACGGCGAAAGACGCGGTGCGCCAGAGCTGGAACATGTCGGAAGTGCAGGCCAGCCTGAGCCAGGTGGAGCGCCAGCTGACCAACGGCGATCTGCAGTTGGCCTTCATCCAGCTGAACCAGAAGCTGACCCAGGTGCGCTACGGCGCGCGCGGCCTGCTGCTGAGCCTGAACAAGGAAACCGAAGCCCCGCTGATGGCGGCCATCGACGATGCGCGCGACGCGGCCAGTGCCTTGAGCCGCCGGGTCAGCGACGCGCAGCGCCCGCAGCTGCAACCGCTGCTGGCCGCGCTGGACGATTACAAAAACCGCATCGCGGCCTACCTGCCTGCCTATGAGCACGAGCAGCAGATCAGCCGGCGGCTCGGCGAACGCGCGCAGGCGATCGGCATGCTGGTGAACGCCTTTATGCAGGACGAGCTGACGCAGACCCACAATGATATCAATCTGGCGCAACTGCAGATGGGCATCACCACGCTGATCGCCATCATCGCCGGGGTGCTTATTGCCTGGCGCATCACCCTGCAGATCACCCGTCCGCTGCACAGCACGCTGGCCATGGCGGAACGCATCGCCGGCGGCGACCTGCGCCAGGCGCAGACCAGCACCCGCCGCGACGAGCTGGGGCAGTTGCTGAACGCGGTGGCGGCGATGAGCCAAAACCTGCGCACCATGATTGAGAAGATCCAGATGGGGGTCAGCCAGGTCTCCACCGCCTCGGCGGAAATCGCCGCCGGCAACACCGACCTCTCCTCACGCACCGAACAGCAGGCGGCGGCGGTCGAGGAAACCGCCGCCAGCATGGAACAGCTTACCGCCACGGTAAAACAGAACGCCGACAACGCCCATCACGCCAATCAGCTGGCCACCGACGCCTCGCAGACCGCGCAGCAGGGCGGCAAGCTGGTGGAAAACGTGGTCAGCACCATGCGCGATATTTCCAGCAGTTCGCAGCGTATCGCCGAAATTACCACCCTGATCAACGGCATTGCCTTCCAAACCAATATCCTGGCGCTCAACGCCGCGGTGGAAGCGGCGCGCGCCGGCGAACAGGGCCGCGGCTTCTCGGTGGTCGCCAGCGAAGTGCGCAGCCTGGCGAGCCGCAGCGCCCAGGCGGCCAAGGAGATCGAAGGGCTGATCGCCGAATCGGTCAGCCGGGTGAAAACCGGCACCGAACTGGTGGAAAGCACCGGCAACACCATGGAACAGATCGTCCGCTCGGTCACCCACGTGCGCGACATCATGGCTGAAATCGCCGCCGCTTCCGATGAGCAGACGCGCGGCATCGCCCAGATTGGCCAGGCGATCGTCGAGATGGACCACACCACCCAGCAGAACGCCGCGCTGGTGGAAGAGTCCGCCGCCGCCGCCGATTCGCTGGAAGAACAGGCCGACATGCTGCTGCAGAGCGTCTCGGTGTTCCGTTTGGCGGAGCAGACCGAACCCGCCGCCGTGAAAGCCGCCGCGCCGAAAGCGCCGGCGGTAAAACCCGCGGCCGCCAACGCCGCAGCGGAAGAGAACTGGACCACCTTCTGACGCCCCGCCGCCCGCCCGAGGATTTTCGGGCGGGTTGTTATGTCCCCCCGGCGCAACTCAGGCTATGCTGAGCCTTCGACGCGAGACACGGAGGCGCACATGCATCACCCAGACGTTTACATCGGCAGCATCCAACCCTATGAAGGCGGGCGCCCCAGCGCCATCGCCAAACGCCAGGTGGATGGCGCCATCCGGCTCACGCCGCTCGGCCTGGAAGGCGACGAGCAGGCGGAAAAAAGCTATCACGGCGGGCCGGACCGCGCGCTGTGCCACTACCCGCGCGAGCATTACGCCCACTGGCGCGCGCAGTTTCCGGCGCAGGCCGAGCAATTTTGCGCCCCGGCCTTCGGCGAGAATATCTCCACCGAAGGGCTGACCGAACACAATGTGTTTATGGGCGACATTTTCCGCTGGGGCGAGGCGCTGATCCAGGTCACTCAGCCGCGCTCGCCGTGCTTCAAGCTCAATTATCACTTCGCCATCGAGGATATTTCGGTGCTGATGCAGCAAAGCGGCCGCTGCGGCTGGCTGTATCGGGTGGTGTCGCCGGGCGCGGTCAGCGGCGATCGTCCGCTGGCGCTGGCGGCGCGCAACAGCGACGTGTCGGTCGCCGAAGCCATCGCCATCGCCTGGCATATGCCGTTCGACGCGGAACAGTATCGCCGCCTGTTGGCGGTCGCCGGCCTCTCCGCCAGCTGGAGCAAGACCATGCTCACGCGGCTTGCCGAAGGGCACCTTGAGGACTTCAACCGCCGCCTGCTCGGCCGTTGAAAGCGCGGGCGGAAAAGATGAAAAACGTGCGCCGAATGCCGCGTTAACCCTGTTCTTCCGCCTATACTGTAGCCGCGTGTTTTTCAGCCAGGAGCCAGGTAATGACCACCCCGACCCATTCGATTCATCACGCCGCCGCCGAGGGCTATCAGGCCAATGCCGATCGCTATATGAAAGGCCGGCCGGATTATCCGCCGGAAATCGCCGCCTGGCTGCGCGAGACTATCGGCCTGCACGCCGGCATGACGGTCATCGATCTCGGCGCCGGCACCGGCAAGTTCACCCCGCGCCTGCTGGAAACCGGCGCTCAGGCGATCGCCGTCGAACCGGTGCCGCAAATGCTGGAAAAACTGTCGGCGGCGCTGCCGCAGGTGAAAACGCTGGCGGGCACCGCCGAGGCGATCCCGTTGCCGGACGAGTCGGTCGACGCGGTAGTGTGCGCCCAATCCTTCCACTGGTTCGCCACGCCGCAGGCGCTGGCGGAGATCCGGCGCATTCTCAAACCCGGCGGCAAACTCGGTCTGGTGTGGAACATGCGCGATGCGCGCGTCGGCTGGGTGCGTAAACTGAATCAGATCGTCGATCGCCACGAAGGCGATGCGCCGCGTTTCTATACCGGCGAATGGCGCAAGCTCTTCCCGTTCAAAGGCTTTGAACCGCTGCAGGAGCAGGTCTTTATGTTGAGCCACCGCGGCGCGGTGGAGGACGTGATCTACAACCGGGTGCGTTCAACCAGCTTTATCGCCGCGCTGCCGCAGCCGCAACAGGAACAGGTTATCGATCAATTGCGCCAGCTGGTGGCGGAAGAAGAGGAGCTACGGGGCCAGGACACGGTCACCGTGCCCTATCAGACCAAGGCGTATTTCACCACCAAGGTCTGACGCCCGGGGGTTCAGAACGCTTTCTTGGCGTAACCGGTGACCGCTTTCAGGCCCATCTCGCGGCCCAGCGCGGTCATCGGATGCACCACGATCAGCCCGCGCGCGCTTTTCTTCAGCGCGCCCATGTCGGCCTGCTCTTTCTTGGTGATTTCGCGGCTGAACGGCAGCTTGCTCAGCTTCTGCGCTTCGGCGCTCAGCTTCTCGCCACGCACGTTTTTCAGGCGCTCGATCTCCGTCGCCAGCTTCTCTTTCTCTTTGGTGTGCTGCGCAATCAACTCAGGGTTGCCCTGTTGGATCACGGTGGCGTCTTTGTGGTTCAAGGCGTCCAGCAGGTCGCTCAGGCGCTTGATCTCTGCCTTTTCTTTCTCTTTCATGGTCTCTGGCCCGTTGTGCCCAAAATGGCACGCTAATCAATGATACCGGCATTGTAGCAAAAGGCGCGCGCCGTTACCCGTCCTGCGCAATGCCGGGCGGCAGGCCGCTCATCTCGCAGGCCCTGGCGCCGAGCCGGGCCAACGCCTGGGTGTAGCGCGCGTTGAACGGGTAGCAACAGGAGAGCCGCAGCGCGTTGCGGTAGCGCCCGCTGGGGGAATACAGGGTGCCCGGCGTCAAACAGATCTGCTCTTCCAGCAGTTGGTGGAACAGCGCTACGCTGTCCACGTTGGGGGGGAACTCGACCCAAAACACGAAGCCGCCCGCCGGCTGCGTGGCCAGCGTGCCGCGCGGGAAATGCCGGGCGATCAGCGCCCGCGCCTCGTCGACCTGCGCCGCATAGCGCTTGCGCAGGTTGCGCAAATGGTGATCGTAACCGCCGCTCTCCAGGAAGGTCGCCAGCGTTTCCGACAGCAGCTGCGACTCGGACATCGACGACACCGCCTTCAGCTTGCGCAACGCCTCGTGGAAACGGCCGCCGCAGATCCAGCCGACGCGAAAATCCGGCGCCAGCGTTTTGGTGAAGCTGGAGCAAAACAGCACCCAGCCGTCGCGATCGAACGCCTTCACCGCCGGCGACAGCGCGCCGCCGAACTGGATCTCGGCATACAGCCCGTCTTCAATCAACGGCACCTGATGATCGTTCATCAGCCGCGCCAGCCGCTTTTTCGCCGCCAGCGGCATGGTGCAGCCCAGCGGGTTTTGCACCGTCGGCATGGCAATCACCGCGTTCAGCCGTTTCTCGTTCAATAGCAGCTCCAGCGCGTCCAGCGACAGCCCCAGCTGCGGATCGGTGGGGATTTCCAGCGCTTTCAGCCCCAGGCTGGCCAGCAGCGGCAGCAGGTAGAAGTAGGTCGGTGACTCCAGCCCGACGCAGTCGCCCGGTTTGGTGGTGACGCGCAGCGCCAGCTGCAACGCCTCCATGCAGCCGTGGGTCAGCACCACGTCGCCCGGCTCCAGCAGCATGCCCAGCGTCATCGAACGGCGGGCGATCTGCTGACGCAGCCGCAGGCTGCCGGGCGGCAACGAATACTGTCCGATCAGATCCGGTTGACGACGCAGCTGAGAGGACAGCATGCGCCCCAGCTTGCCGCCGGGATAAAAATCGCTGGTCTGCGGGCAGGCCAGCGCAATGTTGGTGAAGGCCGGATTCTGCTGGGCGGCGAACACGGTATCGATCAGCGCCAGCACGTCGTCCGCCGGCGGCTCGATGCGGCCGCTGGGCGCCGAGGCCATCTTCAGCGCCGGCAGCGTGCTGCGGACATAAAACCCCGATTGCGGCCGCGCTTCGATCAGCCCGCGATCCTCCAGCGTGCGGTAAGCCGACACCACGGTATTAATGCTGACGCGATGGGTTTGCGCACAGCGCCGCACCGAAGGCAAGCGGTCGCCGGGCAGCAGCGTGCCGCGGTGAATGGCCTCGGCCAGCGTATCCGCCAGCTGCAGGTAACGGGTATCCGGGGTTTCATCGAGCAGGGTCACAGTTTCTCTCCAGGCAATGGGTACAGTTTACATTTTCCACAACTGTAACCATAACAATATCCAATGTGTGGTTCTGTCACCACCCCATCGCAGCGATTATGCTGATCCTCTCGTTATTACCGTCATTTTCAAGGAACCTGCCATGCTGGACTCCGCCTTTGTCAGCTACGTCACCGTCATGTCGATTACCCCCGGCCCCAACAACCTGCTGCTGGCCTCGTCGGGCGTCAACTTCGGCCTGCGCCGCACCCTGCCGATGCTGTTCGGCATCGGCGCCGGCTGCGCGGTGCAGTTGGCTATCATTATCCCGCTGCTGGCGCTGGCGCTGAGCTGGGCCGGCGTCATCCGCTTCCCGCTGGCGGTGATCGGCTGCGCCTACCTGCTGTGGCTGTCATGGAAACTGTTCAAGGCGGCCTCGCCGGACGCCAAAGAGCAGGTGAGGCCAATGAGTTTCCTCAACGGCGCGCTGTTTCAGGCGGTCAACCCCAAGGCCTGGCTGATGGTGATCAACGTGGCGATCCTGTTCACCCCGCGCGAAGGCGCCACCTTCTTCCATACGCTGAGCGTCATCGCAGGTTTCGTCGTGCTGAATTTACCCTGTGTGCTGCTGTGGGCGGTGCTGGGCGACCGGTTGCGCAACGCGCTCCAGGTCGCCTGGAAGCTGCGCGCGTTTAACGGCGTCATGTCCGGCCTGATGGCCGCCACCGCGCTGTGGTTGCTGTTCGACGAGTGGCGCGCGGCCTTTGCTTAGCCGCGGCCGAGAGGAGAGAGTCGGGAAGGTTGTTTGGCGCCGATGCCGGCGATCAGATCGGTAATGGACAGCACCATGGTGGAGCGCACCATCTGCTGATAGCGCTGACGCTGCATGGCGATCAGCGCTTCATCCGCTTCGCCCGGCTGCAGGAAGGTCGGCGCCGGCGGCAGCGCGGCCACGCAGTGCAGCTCGCCAAACGGCCCGAGGATTTCGTCGTCGACGAAGCGGTATTCCGCACCGTCGTGATTCAGCTCTTCGCGCATCGCCATCAGCAGCTCGGCGTCTTCATATTCGTGGCGGGAGATCACCCCCAGCCCATACATCAGCTTCAGGCGCACCGACAGCTCCCCCAGCGGGCCGCTGCCGGACAATAGCGGTTCGACGGCATATTTCACCGCATAGTCGTCCTTGCGGAATACCTGCACCACCAGCACGTTGAGCGCTTCCGCCAGCAGCTCTACCGCCGCGATCAGGAAACTGCGCACCGTTTTGCCCGCGTTCAGCTTTTCCAGAACCTGATTTTCAAATGCCTGTGCTTCTTCCATCATCGCTTTTCGAAAGGCGTGGGGAGGGCCGTCGATGTCGAACTCGGATTGCAGGAGCGCAGCAAGCTGCGCTCGGGTGTTCATCATCACGATTCTACTTGTGCATGGCGTTATACACAGCAACGGCCTCTTCTACAACCTCGCTTTCCGCCGGCAGGCCGGAAATTTGCGCCAGCGCGGCTTTCGGCCCGAGCGTGTTCAGCAATTCCGCCAACTCCTGCGCCTGCGGATCCTGTTCGCTGCGGTAGCTCATGGCGGCGGCGATGCCCTGGATCAGGTTGGCGTGCGGCAGGCCGTATTCCAGCGTGCCCAGCAGCGGTTTGATCAGGCGATCGCCGGCGCTCAGTTTGCGCAGCGGCTGGCGCCCCACGCGCTCGACGTCGTCGTGCAGATACGGGTTTTCGAAGCGGCCGAGGATTTTGTTGATGTAGGCGGCGTGCTTGTCGGCGTCGAAGCCGTAGCGCTTGATCAGCACCGCACCGCTCTCTTCCATCGCTCCTTTCACCACGCGGCGGATCGCCGGGTCGAGAATGGCGTCGCGAATGGTTTGCAGCCCGGCCCGTTGGCCAAGGTAGGCGGTGATGGCGTGGCCGGTATTGAGGGTGAACAACTTGCGCTCGACGAACGCCATCAGGTTATCGGTCAGCTCCATGCCGGCGATCGCCGGAGGCTGGCCCTTGAACTGGGTCTGATCGACGATCCATTCGCTGAAGGTTTCCACCGTCACTTCCAGCGGATCGCTGCTGTCCGCCGGCGGCACGATGCGGTCGACCGCCGAATCGACGAAGCCAACGTGCTGCTCAACCCATGCCTGCTCGTCCTGCGGCAGCGCGGCGAGCACATGCTGCTTCAGCTGGCTGGTGCCGCGCACCATATTCTCGCAGGCGATGATGTTCAGCGGCTGCTCATTGCCCTGCTGATGACGCAACACCAGCCCTTTGGCGATCGTGCCGGCGATTTTGCCGAGAATTTGCGGGCCAACGGCGGTGGTCACCAGATCCGCCTCGGCGATCAGCGCCACCGCCGCCTCGCTGCCGCTGTTGACGGCGCTGACGTTGTTGACGCTCTCCACGCGTTCTTGCTCGCCCACCACGTGCACCTGATAACTTTTACGGCTGTTCAACAGATCCAGCACCGTTTGATTGACGTCGGCGAAGGTCAGCTCAACCCCGGCGTCCGCCAGCAGCTTGCCGATAAAACCGCGGCCGATGTTCCCTGCGCCAAAATGTAATGCTTTCATAACTCTACCTTCTTAATGTCGAAGGGTGCAGCAAGCTGCACCCTTTAAAATGATTCCGTTATCCGGCTTTTTTGCCGCCGAGCAGGTCCAGCACTTCCTGCACGCTGGTGGTATTCGCCAGCCGCTCGATCACGCTCTCGTCATCCAGCGCGTTGGTCAGGCTGGTGATCACCTGAATATGCTCGTTGTTGCGCGCGGCGATGCCGATCACCAGACGGGCCACTTCATCCTCTTCCTCGCCGAAGCGCACGCCCTGCGGGTACTGGCAGAACACCACGCCGGTGCGCAGCACCCGGTCTTTGGCCTCGATGGTGCCGTGCGGTACGGCGATCGACTCGCCCAGGTAGGTGGAGGTGAGTTTCTCGCGCTCCAGCATCGCCGGCACGTACTCCGCCTCGACATAGCCGCCTTTCACCAGCTGCTCGCCGGCGAAGCGGATCGCCTGCTCTTTGTCGCTGGCCTGCAGGTTGAGGAACACGTTGCTCTCGCTCAGCTTGAACAGGTTCGATTCACCGGCTTCGAAGCTGTCGTCCAGCGCGCCCAGTACCTTTTGTTGGTTGTCGCTGGTTTTGTTGGCCGCCAGCAAACGGTCGACCAAATCGCTGTACAGCTTGCTGTCGAGGAAGTTGGTCAGCGAGATGTGCTGTGCCTGCGGCGCGTGGCGCATCGCACGCTCGGTCAGATCGCGGTGGGTAATCACCAGATCCACATCGTCCGGCAGGCTGTTGATGGCGCTGTTGGTCACCGAGATGTTCTTCAGCCCGGCGTCGGCCACTTTCTTACGCAGCACCCCGGCGCCCATGGCGCTGGAACCCATGCCCGCATCGCAGGCGACGATGATTTTGCGCACGGTGCTCAGATCGCCGTCGACCGATGCCGGCGCCGCCGCGCCGCCTTTGGACTGCGATTTCATCTCTTGCATGCGACGGGTCGCGGCTTCCAGATCGTCATCCTCTTTCACCTTGGAGGTTTTCAGCAGGAAAGCGGACACCACGAAGGAGACGGCAAAGGCTGCGCACACCGCCGCAATGTTGGCGAAGTAGGCGCCTTTCGGGGTCATCGCCAGCACTGCCAGGATCGAACCCGGAGAAGCCGGAGAAACTAGGCCGCCGTTCAGCATCGTCAGGGTGAAGACGCCGGTCATGCCCCCCAGGATCACCGCCAGCAGCAGGCGTGGGTTCATCAGCACGTAAGGGAAGTAGATTTCGTGGATGCCACCCAGGAAGTGAATGATTGCCGCACCGCCGGCGGATTGCTTGGCGCTGCCGCGACCGAAGAACATGTAGGCCATCAGTACGCCCATGCCCGGGCCTGGGTTGGCTTCGATCAGGAAGAATACCGACTTGCCGACTTCCGTGGCCTGCTGGATACCCAGCGGCGAGAAGATGCCGTGGTTGATGGCGTTGTTCAGGAACAGGATTTTCGCCGGTTCAACGAAGATGGACGCCAGTGGCAGCAGGTTGTTCTTCACCATCACGTGCACGCCCGCCGCCAGCAGCTTGGAGAGCACCTCCACCAGCGGCCCGATGCCCAGGAAAGCCAGGATCGCCAGCAGCATGCCGATGATGCCGGCGGAGAAGTTGTTCACCAGCATTTCAAAACCGCTTTTGATCTTGCCGTCCACCCAGCGGTCAAAGTGCTTGATAGCCCAGCCGCCCAGCGGACCGGCGATCATCGAGCCGAGGAACATCGGCATGTCGGCGCCGACGATGACGCCCATGGTGGTGATAGCGCCGACCACACCGCCGCGCTCGCCGCCCACCAGCCGCCCGCCGGTATAACCGATCAGCAATGGCAGCAGGTAGGTGATCATCGGGCCGACCAGCTTGGCTAAGGTTTCATTCGGCAGCCAGCCGGTTGGAATGAATAGCGCGGTGATAATCCCCCAGGCGATAAAGGCGCCGATGTTGGGCATCACCATGTTGCTCAGGAAGCGGCCAAAGTTTTGTACTTTAACCTTGATGTCTGGTGAAAACATAAAACACACCCCTATTGTTACGCGCTGACAATAGAGCGCGTGATTATTGTTGTGACGATCCAGCCGTGTTGCCGCTGTATGCGAAACGGACTCTATCACGCTGTTTTTGTCACGCGAACTTCACGGATTTTTTGTGACACAAATCACATACAACACCCCAACAAACCACCCTTTATAGTGATAAAGATCACACTTATGGCGTGTAAAAAAAGCACAGTGAGAAAAAAGTCGCCTGAAAACCCACAATAAAGTGATGTTGATCACATTTTTAAGCTGATGGTTTGTTTTTAAATTGTGATAAACATCACAATTTATTTTCAACTGCGGCGCCGATCGCGACGCTCTGTTTGATCATCCCTGTGAGCATTCATCCCGCCGGGAACTAGCGAAGTGATGAATGAAAGAAAACTACATTGCCGAATGAATGGATTAATTGAAGTGTAGTACAGAAGCCTGCGCAATAAACCAGCAAGCTATTGGAAACGCTGAGGGGAAATAAAACGGGCCGGCAATGCCGGCCCGTATGTCGTGCATGCGGTGCGTTATTGCGTCACGCTTTGAACGGCTTTCTGCGCATTCAGCAGGTTCTGCTGCTTGGCCACCAGATTCGACATCATGGTGTTGTACTGCGCCACCTGCTGCGCGGTGCGGAACTGCACGCCGTTGTTGTTGAAACTGACCTGGTTGCCCTGGCTCTGCAGGAAATCGCCAACCTGCACCAGATCCTGCACGAAGCCGGCGGTGGTCGGGATCGCCGGCATCAAGGCGTTGGCCGGTGCGGTAACGATCTTGTCATAGGCCTGGTTGTACACCGCCTTCAGATCGTCGGGCTGCTTCAGCGCCGCGCGGGCGGTATCCGCCTGCGATTTAGCGGACTGGATCTGTTGGCCCAGCAGGTTCAACGCGCCGACCGATTGCTGCAGCGCGTCGCGTTTGTTCAGGTAGTCCTGCGCGGTGCGGATCTGGTTAATCTGATCCAGCGCCGGCGTCAGGCTGGCGCCGACCGACTTGGACAGCTGCTGCGAAAAGCCGACCAAAATCGCGTAATCGCCGGCATAGTTGCCGAACTTCTGCTTCTGGTCTTCGCTCAGCGTGGGGATGTTCGCCCCGCTGCGCATCACGGTATTCTGTAAGTAATCGATAAATGCTTTGCGCTGTTCCGGCTCTTTATCGCCGCAGGCGGTCAATTGCATGACCACCAACAATGCCAATACCGGTGCCAACCAACGCGCGAAACCTCTGCTCTGGATCCCTACCGCCATGTGACATAACTCCTGTTATAAACCTGCTTTTTCATTGGACTCCGCCCCTTTTTCCGCACTCCGTGCGCCTATAAGAATAGATCAACTGGCGGCATTCCGATACGCGATTCCGCTTGCGATGAGCATTGCCCCGGCCGGATGCGGTTGAAAATCGTGCGCAAAACGCACTGAGGTTCATTGCCGTCGGCGACCGGACGCTTCAATTTCCCCAAGTCGCCCCCCAAGTCGCCCCCCAAGTCGCCAGGCGACCTTGCCTTCGCCCCCAGGAAACGGAAATAAAAAAAGGCGCCCGCAGGCGCCTTTTCACAGCAGAGAGGCCACTTACTGCAGCACGGAGATATCCGCCACCTGCAGGAACAGTTCGCGCAGCTTGCTCAACAGCGTCAGACGGTTCACGCGCACTTCCGCATCGTCCGCCATTACCATCACGTTGTCGAAGAACGCATCCACCGGCTCGCGCAGCGCAGCCAGCTCCACCAGCGCTTCCTGGTAGTTGCCCGCCGCGAAGTACGGCTGCAGCTTGTCGCGCAGCACCACCAGGTGAGTCGCCAGCTGGATCTCCGCTGCGTCCTTCAGCACCGAGGCGCGCACGCTGTCGTTCAGCGTTTCGGTAGACTTGGCCAGAATGTTGGAGACGCGTTTGTTGGCCGCAGCCAGCGCCGCCGCCGCTTCCAGCGTACGGAAGTGGGAGACCGCCTTGACGCGCGCGTCGAAGTCGGCCGGCTTGGTCGGACGGCGCGCCAGCACCGCCTGAATGGTATCGACAGCGTGGCCTTCCTCCTGATACCAGGCGCGGAAGCGGCCCAGCATGAATTCCACCACCTCGTCGACCACCTTGGCGTTGGTCAGCTTGCTGCCGTACAGGCGCACGGCCTCTTCGGTCAGGGTCTGCAGATCCAGCGGCAGGTTTTTCTCGACGATGATGCGCAATACGCCCAGCGCGGCGCGGCGCAGCGCGAACGGGTCTTTATCGCCTTTCGGATGCTGCCCGATGCCGAAGATGCCGGCCAGGGTGTCCATCTTGTCGGCGATCGCCAGGGAACAGGCCACCAGCGACTGCGGCAGCGCATCGCCGGCGTAGCGCGGCTGATACTGCTCGTTCAGCGCAACGGCGACGTCTTCCGCCTCACCGTCGTGGCGCGCGTAGTGCATGCCCATCACGCCCTGGGTGTCGGTGAATTCGAACACCATGTTGGTCATCAGGTCGCACTTCGACAGCAGGCCCGCGCGGGTGGCGTGGTTGACGTCGGCGCCGATCTGGCCGGCAACCCAGCCCGCCAGCGCCTGAATGCGGTCGGTCTTGTCGCGCAGGGTGCCCAGCTGCTGTTGGAACAGCACGGTTTCCAGGCGCGGCAGGTTGTCTTCCAGGCGTTTCTTGCGGTCGGTATTGAAGAAGAACTCGGCGTCGGCCAGGCGCGGACGCACCACTTTCTCGTTACCGGAGATGATCTGCTGCGGGTCTTTCGACTCGATGTTGGCCACGAAGATAAAGTTCGGCAGCAGTTTGCCCGCGGCGTCGTACACCGGGAAATACTTCTGGTCGCCCTTCATGGTGTACACCAGCGCTTCCGCCGGCACCGCCAGGAATTTCTCTTCGAATTTGGCGGTCAGCACCACCGGCCATTCCACCAGCGAGGCCACTTCTTCCAGCAGGCTGTCGCTCAGATCGGCCTTGCCGCCAATCTTCTGCGCCGCCAGCTCGGCGTCGCGCTTGATGAGGGCTTTACGCGCTTCATAATCGGCGACCACTTTGCCGCGCTCCAGCAGGATCTGCGGGTATTGGTCGGCGTTGTCGAGGGTGAACTCGGCTTCGCCCATGAAGCGGTGGCCGCGCACGGTGCGCGCAGAGTCGATGCCCAGCACGGTGCCCGGGATCAGATCGGCGCCCAGCAGCATCGTGACGGTGTGCACCGGACGCACGAACTGCACGTCGGAGTCGCCCCAACGCATCAGTTTCGGAATCGGCAGTTTAGCCAGCGCGGTGCTGACCATGCCGGCCAGCAGCGCCTGCGCCGACTGGCCTTTGACGTGGGCGCGGTACATCAACCACTCGCCCTTGTCGGTCACCAGGCGTTCAGCCTGATCGACGGTGATGCCGCAGCCGCGCGCCCAGCCTTCGGCCGCTTTGCTCGGTTTGCCTTCGGCGTCGAACGCCTGGGCGATCGCCGGGCCGCGTTTTTCAATTTCGCGATCGGCCTGCGCCGCGCTCAGGCTGGCCACTTTCAGCGCCAGACGGCGCGGTGCGGCGAACCAGCTCACGTCACCGTGTTCCAGGCCGGCGTTGTCCAGCTCGGCGGTGAAGTTGGCGGCGAAAGATTCCGCCAGGGAACGAAGAGCCTTCGGCGGCAGCTCTTCCGTGCCGATTTCCACCAGGAAAGTCTGTTGAGTCATGGCTGCCTCTTAGTTCTCGTTCTTCTTGTTGCACATCGGGAAGCCCAGCGCTTCGCGGGAAGCGTAGTAGGCTTCGGCAACGGCTTTGGTCAGCGTGCGGATGCGCAGAATGTAGCGTTGACGCTCGGTCACCGAAATCGCCTTGCGCGCGTCCAGCAGGTTGAAGGTATGACCCGCCTTCAGGATGCGTTCGTAGGCCGGCAGCGGCAGCGGTTTTTCCAGCGCCAGCAGCGATTGGGCTTCTTTCTCGTACTGCTCGAAGCAGGAGAACAGGAAGTCGACATCGGCGTATTCGAAGTTGTAGGTGGACTGCTCCACTTCGTTCTGGTGGAACACGTCGCCGTAGGTGGTGACGCCCAGCGGGCCGTTGCTCCACACCAGATCATATACGCTGTCCACGCCCTGGATGTACATCGCCAGGCGCTCCAGGCCGTAAGTGATCTCACCGGTCACCGGCTTGCACTCCAGGCCGCCGACCTGCTGGAAGTAGGTGAACTGCGTCACTTCCATGCCGTTCAGCCACACTTCCCAACCCAGGCCCCAGGCGCCGAGCGTCGGGTTTTCCCAGTTGTCTTCCACGAAGCGAATGTCGTGGATGGTCGGATCCAGACCCAGCTCTTTCAGAGAGCCCAGGTAGAGTTCCTGAATGTTGTCCGGCGATGGCTTAATCACCACCTGGAACTGGTAGTAGTGCTGCAGACGGTTCGGGTTTTCACCGTAGCGGCCGTCGGTCGGGCGGCGGGATGGCTGCACATAGGCGGCGGCCATCGGCTCCGGCCCCAGTGCGCGCAGGCACGTCATCGGGTGTGAGGTTCCCGCGCCGACTTCCATGTCCAATGGTTGAACGATGGTGCAGCCCTGGCGCGCCCAATAATCCTGCAGTGTCAGGATCAGGCCCTGGAAGGTCTTGGTATCAAACTTTTGCATGTTGAATTCGCACGCGATACAAGTGGATTTAGATGGAATGCGCCAGTATACCCTTTGACCGTAAGATATACAGCCAGAATCCGGCAACAAGTGCGAATCGGGACGAGAAGCGCTGGATTTTCCCGCGGCGGGCACAGCGGGAAGGACAACACGCCGGCCGGTTACCTTGCCGTTCAGAAAGACATACCCGGCATACACATTAGAGCCACTTAACAAAAATATCACTCACCGCCGTTTAAATAGTCAATTGGCTGAACGCTACTTCCCTCTTCATCGACCAAATTTAAGCTGATTTACGTGCGTATATCCTTATATTTCCCACGAGATAAAGTTGCATCAATGTTATTTTTGTTAATTTTATCAACTAAAAAACTCCCTTCATCGAGAGATAATGTGATCAAGTGCCAGATTATTTCTTATATCGTGAAAAATAAGGTGATATCGCGCGGCGTGCCGACGCGTTGGGTATGGAAGGAATGGCCATGGATGAAATACGGCGCTAACGGGCCACAGAAACAAATTGACAGTTAATCTTTGGTTATACAATAATAAATAAAATTTTCCCTGGTGTTGGCCAAGTGGCTACCTGATCCTTTCATAGGATCAGTTTTTTTTTGTATTTCCGCCAACGTCACTGCGGCCCGCATAATTCCCCCCAGGCCGCCTTTCGCATAAATCCCTTATCAGACCTTATGGCTTATCCTGATCCTGCGCCCTTGAACGCGCCGATGGCCAATTCAAAAGCGCGCGCTGACGCCTACGTTATACATAAACTGCTCGCCGCTGCTCAGCCCGCCGGTTTGCGAGACGGTGGCGAAGGCCGATACCCTGTCCGTCAACGGCATGTTGGCCCCCAACGTGACATCCACCCAGTTTTTGTCCTGGCCCGCACTGTCGCGGGTGAACGAGGTTTGCATCGATTTCAGGCCGCCGCCGGCGCGGTAGACGTCGTCGCCGAACTGGTGCTGATAACTCACTTCCGCATAAGGGTTAAACACGCCGAATTGCGTATCCAGCCGCCAGCCCAACGCGCCGATCTGCGAGTGGTAGGTTTGATCGTTGAAGCGCATGGCGGTGCTGTCATCGCCATCTTCGCTGTAGCCGGAAACGCGGCTGTAATCCCAGGCGAACTGCGCCACCGGCCCGGTGGTCAGGTAAGAAGCGATCGGGAAGTCATAGCCGGCGGTCACGCGCGCGCCCCACTGCCTGCCGGTGGTCGAACCGGTTTCGGTGCGCGTCAGCGGCCCCAGCCGCAGGCTGCGGCGGATGTCGTCATAATCCATCGTCGCATAGTGCAAATCGGCGTTGACCCAGCCCTGCTCGAATATCGCCAGTGAACTGAAAGCCGACAGCAGCAGCCCGCGCGCCTTGTAATCAAAGCGGCTGGAAGGATGTTGATCGTCGTTGGAACCGGCGATCAACGCGCCGATCAGCCAGCCGTCGGTCAGCTGATAGTCCACCCCGACGGTCAGGTTGTGGGTGGTGGCGTTGCCGTCCCCCGCCGCCCGGTTATCGGCATAGTCATAGTGCTGGCCGGCGTAACCGCCGAACACGCCCAGCGAACCCTGCGGGTTTTCGCCGTGGCGCAGCTGCTGGAAGCGGCTGTCGAGCGTGGCGCGGCTGTCGCGCGCCATCGCCGCCGTCGCCTGATTCAGCGCCACCACCTGCGCCGGGCCATCCAACACCGCCTGGATATAATCCGCAATCAGCAGGTGCGCCTGCGGGCTCGGGTGGAAATGGTCGGAGAACAGATAGGACTGGCCGGCGTCGAAGCCGGGCATATCGGAGCTGCAGACCGCCGAGGAAACGCCCGGCGGGCAAGCCATGCCGGCGGTGTTGGCGAAGCCGAACTGCGCCGGATTGGCGATCGCTTCGGCGAACAGCTTGTTGACGTCCACCCGCACGATATTGCCGCCGCCCTGCGCCAGCAAACGGTCTTCACTTTGATTATAGAAATCGGTCAGTTGGGCGGCCTGCGCGCTCAGGCTGTCATACGCCGCGATAAGCTGCGTGGCGATCGCCTGCTGCACCTGAGGAATGGCGCTGCCCTGCTTCGCCGCGGCGGCCAACGCCGCGTGGATCGCCTGCGTGCGTGAAGCGTTGTCTGGCGTCGCCACCGAATTAAGCGTGGCATAGGCCGCCTGGATCGCCGCCCCCTGCACCGGCGACAGCGCCTGTTGAATGATCAATTCCATCAGCTGCGGCGTGGAGCCGATGTTCGGCACCGTCGGCACGATCACCGTGCCGGCGCCGGCGTTCAGCAGCGAATGCACCTGCGCGGCTGCCGCGGCGGCGCTGTTATAGGCCACGCCGGGCGCGGTAGCGGCATTTAATGCCGCCGCCGCCAGATCGTTGCCGCCGATCCAATGAACGTACAAACCGTCGCCGTCGGCCTGGCCGTTGACCCGGTTCAGATAGCGCTGCACCTGATCCTGGGTGTTGTCGGCCGGGTTCAGGCCCGGCACCGCCACGGCGCCGCCGGCGGCGTAGTTCTCACCGCCGTTGTCCGAAGCCACCAGCGCCGCCCCGATGCGTTGCGCCAACGCTTCGTCGTACAGCAGGTGCTGGTTACCGTCATAGGTGAACCGGCCGTTGTTGCCGGTATCGCTCAGGCTATCGCCAAAGACGTAGAGTTGATCGTACGCCTGAGCCGGAAGGGTCACACTGCAAAGCAACGCCACTGCAAGCGCCGCCGGGCGGGGCATGCACGTTATTTTTAGAGGCATGAATCGACTCCTGAGAGCCTGCAAATGAAGGCAATGTCGTTTTTATCGTTGGCCGGTTTCCCACCGGCCATGTAGTAACTATTGTCGGCTTTTTCGTCACGTCAAGCGGGCTGATGACAAAACAATCAGAGGCTTGCCAAGTTCGGCGCTTCGAGCGATGATTACTGTTCATAAATACAGCATAAGGACAGTCAGGATGGCAGACGAACGTTGCGGTTGGGTGACGGCCGATCCGTTGTATCTCGAGTATCACGACCAGGAATGGGGTGCGCCCACCACCGACGCGCGCGAGCTGTTTGAAATGCTGTGCCTCGAGGGGCAGCAGGCCGGCCTTTCCTGGATCACCGTGCTGAAAAAGCGCGAGAACTACCGCCGCGCTTTCCACGGTTTCGATCCGCAGCGGGTCGCCGCCATGACCGAACAAGACGTGGAAAACCTGCTGCAGGACAGCGGCATCATCCGCCACCGCGGCAAGATAGAAGCCATCATCACCAACGCCAAAGCCTATCTGGCGATGGAGGCGGCCGGCGAGAATTTCGTTACCTTCATTTGGGACTTCGTCGGCGGCAGGCCGCAGCTCAACCGCTGGCAGGCGCTGAACCAGGTGCCGGCCAAAACCGAGCAGTCCGACGCCATGTCCAAGGCGCTAAAAAAACGCGGCTTCAAGTTTATCGGCTCCACCGTTTGTTACGCCTTCATGCAGGCCAGCGGGCTGGTGAACGATCATCTCACGGGATGCATGTGCTACCCAAAGCCACGGTGATCCGCCCCTGTGGCCCGGAGGATATCGACCGGCTGATGGCGCTGTGGCTGCCCAGCACCATCGCCGCTCATCCGTTCGTGGCGGAAAAATACTGGCGTGAGAGCGCCGCGCTGGTGCGTGAAAACTACCTGCCGCGCGCGCAAAGCTGGGCCTGCTGGCATGACGACGAGATCGTCGGCTTTATCAGCGTGCTGGACGAGCAGTTCATCGGCGCGCTGTTTGTCGATCGGGCGTTTCACGGCCGCGGCGTCGCCCAGGCGCTGATGACGCACGTGCAACAGCGCTACCGCCGGCTCAGCCTGGAGGTGTACCAGCAGAACCTGCGCGCCTGCGCGTTCTACCACAGGCACGGTTTTCAGGTTACGCAGCGCCTGTTCAACGATGAAACCCAGGCCTATACGCTGATCATGAACTGGCCGGCAGTCGAAAATTCAACCCGTTATGCTTAAAAAAGGCGCATCTGCACTCCGGATGCGCACAATTAAGAATCCGCTGCATAGCGCCGCCCGGCGTTTTACCGCATAACTCCCCCAGCACTTACCCGCGCTCATCATTTGTCACGTTTTTCTCCGGAACTGCCGGCGAAACCGCGCGTCATAGGTAGCGCGGCGACGCGGGCTCCCTGCGTCACCCACTTTTTTTTGCGTCCCCGCTTTGGGCCGGCGCGTACAGATTCTGATGCCATTAAGGACAAGAACATGAAAAAACGCATTGCAATTATTGCCGGCGCCGTGAGCCTCACGCTCGCGCTGTCGGCCTGTACCACCAACCCTTACACCGGCGAATCCGAAGCCGGTAAATCCGGCATCGGCGCGGGCCTCGGGGCCGCACTGGGCGCCGGCGTCGGCGTGCTGTCCTCTTCCAAGAAAGATCGCGGCAAGGGCGCGCTGATCGGCGCAGCGGCCGGTGCAGCCCTCGGCGGCGGCGCTGGCTATTACATGGACGTGCAGGAAGCCAAACTGCGCGACAAGATGAAAGGCACCGGCGTCAGCGTCACCCGCCAGGGCGACAACATCGTGCTGAACATGCCGAACAACGTGACCTTCGACAGCAGCAGCGCCACGCTGAAACCGGCGGGCGCCAACACCCTGACCGGCGTCGCCATGGTGCTGAAAGAGTATCCGAAAACCGCGGTCAACGTTGTCGGCTACACCGACAGCACCGGCTCCCGCTCGCTCAACATGAACCTGTCGCAGCAGCGCGCCGACGGCGTAGCCAGCGCGCTGATCACCCAGGGCGTGGCGGCGAACCGTATCCGCACCACCGGTGCCGGTCCGGACAACCCGATCGCCTCCAACAGCACCGCGGAAGGCAAGGCGCAAAACCGCCGCGTCGAGATCACCCTCAGCCCGCTGCAGTAATCCCGTGCGGGGCGCGCAACCGGCGCCCCGCCGCCTCCCTGCGATTTTCGCCTTACCCTTCAACACTCCCGCCCGCACATCGGGTATGGTAGTCTCCTTGGCAATTAACCGCAGGAGGGATCGGCTGTGAGCACAGGCAAGGCAACGCGCGCCTCAGGACGCGCCACCATCAGCGATGTGGCCAACATCGCCAAAACCGGCAAGACCAGCGTGTCGCGCTATCTGAATGGTGAACAGCACCTGCTTTCCGACGATCTCAAACAGCGCATCGAACAGGCGATCCAGCAGCTCGACTACCGGCCAAGCCAAATGGCGCGCAGCCTGAAGGGCGGCCAGACCCGCCTGATCGGCCTGATCCTCGCCGATATCACCAACCCCTATTCGGTGGACGTGATGCGCGGCATCGAGGCCGCCTGCCGCCAGCACGGCTTTACCCTGCTGGTGTGTAACACCAACAACGAAGTCAATCAGGAACAGCACTACCTGCAGCTGCTCAGCAGTTACCGGGTGGAGGGCATCGTGGTCAACGCGGTCGGCATGCGCGAGGAAGCGTTATCCACGCTGCAGCAGTCGATGCTGCCGATGGTACTGATCGACCGCAAAATCCCCGATTTCGCCTGCGACGTGGTGGGCCTGAACAACCGCGAAGCCGCCACCGTCGCCACCGAACACCTGCTGCAACAAGGTTTCGAAGCGATTTTGTTCCTCAGCGAGCCGCTCGGTACGGTCAATACCCGTCTCGAGCGCCTGCACGCTTTCAGACATACCATGGCGCAGCACCCCACGCTGTCGGCGGAGCAGGCCGAAACGCCGCTCAACGATCGGCAGAAGCTGGAGCAGGTGCTGAGCGATTTCAGCGGCCGCCATCGCGGCATGCGCAAGGCGGTGATCTCCGCCAACGGCGCCCTGACGCTGCAGGTGGCGCGCGCCATGCGCCGGCTCGGCATTCAGTGGGGCAACGACATCGGCCTGCTGGGCTTCGACGAGCTGGAGTGGGCGGAGCTGGCGGGCGTCGGCATCACCACGCTGAAACAGCCCACCTACCAAATGGGGCACGCGGCACTGGAGCGGCTGGTGCAGCGCATTCAGGGCCTGGCCGCCCCCAGCGGCGAGCAGATGTTCTCCGGCGAGCTGATCGTCCGCGGCTCCACCACCCGCTAACCCGCCTTCTTCGGGGCCGTTGCCCGCCCCGCCCTCATCGGCTGTTTTTTGCTCAGCTTCGTGATTGCGATCATATTTTTACACTCTGTCGCTTTTCGCTGGAACCGGTTCCATTTAACGTACCGGTAACAGCAGCGGCGGCGACAATGCCGCCTCAGGAGTCAAAATGAAAACAGAAATCATCGTGGTCACCGGCGCCTACGGCACCGATACCGTCAAACAATACGGCGGCCAGCGCGCGCTGTTGCCCATCATCGCCGGCGCGGGCGCCGACGGGGTGGAGATCCGCCGCGAACTGTTCGCCGCCGGCGAATTGGACAGCCTGCCGGCCCTGGCGCAAGAAATCGAACGCCAACAGCTGTTCGCCGTCTACTCCGCCCCTGAGGCGCTGTTCACCCCGCAACATACGCTGAACCCCAACCTGGCGGCGCTGCTGGCGGAAGCGCAGGCGCTGAACGCGCGCCAGCTGAAGTTGTCCCTCGGCCATTTCCGCCCCGGTTTTGATTTTACCGAGCTGAAAGTGGCGCTGGAGCAGCACCCGGTCAAACTGGTGGTCGAAAACGATCAGACGCCGGACTGCGGCATTTTGTCGATGCTGAACGCCTTTTTCCACGCCGCGGAAGATAGCCACCTGCCGGTCAGCATGACCTTCGATATGGCCAACTGGCTATGGGTGGGGCAAGACGCTTTCGCCGCCGCCGAACGCCTGGCCCGCCACGTCGGTTACGTGCACGTCAAAGCCGCCACCCAAGGCCCGCGCGGCTGGCGCGCCGTCGCGCTGGACGATACCGACGGCAGCTGGCGCGATCTGCTGGCCCGCCTGCCGCACGATGCACCGCGCGGCATCGAATTCCCGTTGCAGGGCGATGATCTGGAAGCCGTCACCCGCCATTACGTCAATATTTTGCGTGCGGAGTAACCCGATGATGACAACGTTAACGGCAACCACGGCGCAGCAGGCGCCCCTGGATGTGGTCACGCTGGGCGAAGCCATGGCTATGTTCGTGGCGGCGCAAACCGGCGATTTGGCGGAGGTGGAAACCTTCACCAAACGCATCGCCGGCGCCGAGCTGAACGTGGCGATCGGCCTGGCGCGCCTGGGCATGAATGTCGGCTGGGTCAGCCGCGTCGGCAACGATTCGTTCGGCCGCTTCACCCTGCAGCAGCTGAAAAAAGAAGGCATCAACTACCGGCAGGTGACGGTCGACGGCCACTATCCCACCGGCTTTCAGGTGAAATCCAAAACCGCCGATGGTACCGATCCCAGCGTGGAATACTTCCGCAAAGGCTCGGCGGCCAGCCACCTGTCGGTCGCCGATTTCAACCCTGAGTATTTCGGTTCTGCGCGCCACCTGCACCTGAGCGGCGTGGCGGCGGCGCTGTCCAGCGAATCGCTGGCGCTGTGCCACCATGCGGCGCGCGAGATGCGCGCCATGGGCAAAACCATTTCGTTCGATCCCAATCTGCGCCCGGTGCTGTGGCCCAGCCGCGAGGTGATGATCGAGCAGCTGAACCAGCTGGCGTTCGCCGCCGACTGGGTGCTGCCGGGGCTGAAAGAAGGGCAGATCCTCACCGGCCAATCGACGCCGGAAGGCATCGCCGATTTCTATCTGGAACGCGGCGTGCAGGCGGTGATCATCAAAACCGGCCCGGACGGCGCCTGGTTTAAAACCGCCGCCGGCGACAAGGCGGCGGTGGCCGCGGTCAAGGTCGACAACGTGGTGGATACCGTCGGCGCCGGTGACGGCTTTGCCGTCGGCACCCTCAGCGCCCTGCTGGAAGGCAAAACGCTGATACAGGCGGTGCAGCGCGGCAACAAAATCGGTTCGCTGGCGATCCAGGCCATCGGCGACAGCGAGGGCCTGCCGACCCGCGCGGCGCTGGCCGAATAACAATAAAAAAACGACTTCTCCGCATGACGTCAGCCTCTGGCCCTACAACCGGGACGCGTCGGGAGAGCATCTGCCCCTTCCTCTTGCATGCCCAGCGTGCCGGGCGAAGGGGACGCAACACCACTGAAGGATACTGAACATGAACAAAGCGACTGTCGCGGCCAAACGCTGGTGGTACATCATGCCCATCGTGTTTATCACCTACAGCCTGGCCTATCTCGATCGCGCCAACTTCAGCTTCGCCTCTGCCGCCGGCATCAATGAAGATCTCGGCATCACCAAAGGCATGTCCTCGCTGCTGGGCGCGCTGTTTTTCCTCGGTTATTTCTTCTTCCAAATTCCCGGCGCCATCTACGCCGAACGCCGCAGCGTCAAAAAACTGATCTTCTGGTGCCTGATCCTGTGGGGCGGCTGCGCCTCGCTGACCGGCGTGGTGAGCAATATTCCGATGCTGGCCGCCATCCGCTTTATCCTCGGCGTGGTGGAAGCGGCGGTAATGCCGGCGATGCTGATCTACATCAGCAACTGGTTCACCAAATCGGAGCGCTCACGCGCCAACACCTTCCTGATCCTCGGCAACCCGGTGACGGTGCTGTGGATGTCGGTGGTGTCCGGCTACCTGATCCACGCCTTCGGCTGGCGTGAAATGTTCATCATCGAGGGCATTCCGGCGGTTATCTGGGCGTTCTGCTGGTGGGTGCTGGCGAAAGACAAACCGGCGCAGGCCGGCTGGTTGAGTGCCGATGAGAAACAGGCGCTGCAGCAGCAGCTGGACGAAGAGCAGAAAGGCATCAAGGCCGTGCGCAACTACGGCGAAGCCTTCCGTTCGCGCAACGTGATCCTGCTGTGCGTGCAGTACTTCGCCTGGAGCATCGGCGTGTACGGCTTCGTGCTGTGGCTGCCTTCCATCCTGCGCAGCGGCATGCAGATGGGCATGGTGGAAGCCGGCTGGCTGTCGGCGGTGCCTTACCTGGCGGCGACCATCGCCATGATCGTGGTCTCCTGGGCGTCGGACAAAATGCAAAACCGCAAGCTGTTCGTCTGGCCGCTGCTGCTGATCGGCGCGCTGGCGTTCTTCGGCTCTTACGCCGTCGGCGCCAACCACTTCTGGATCTCCTACGGCCTGCTGGTGGTCGCCGGCGCCGCGATGTACGCCCCCTACGGGCCGTTCTTCGCCATCATTCCGGAAATGCTGCCGAAAAACGTCGCCGGGGGCGCCATGGCGCTGATCAACAGCATGGGCGCGCTGGGGTCGTTCTTCGGTTCGTGGTTCGTCGGCTATCTGAATGGCGCCACCGGCAGCCCGGCGGCCTCTTACATGTTTATGGCCATCGCACTGGTGGTGGCGGTGGTGTTGACGCTGATCGTCAAACCCGCCCGCAACGAGATCCAGCCGCAATTGGCTTGATCCGGTTATACTTTTTATCTGTTAACCCAACCGGGGGGCGCCATGCCCCCTTTGGCCCAGCTGGAGTTCGTGATGAAGCCTTCTATCGTATTGTACAAAAGCCTGCCCGCCGATCTGCGTGAACGGCTGGAACAGCACTTCACCGTGCACGCCTTCAACGGCCTGCAGCCGGAGAACCGCGACGAACTGCGCCAGGCGCTGCAGCAGGCCGAAGGGATCATCGGTTCCGGCGGTAAAATTGACGAAACCTTCCTGCAGCAAGCGCCCAAACTGCGCGCGGCCTCGACCGTTTCCGTCGGCTACGACAACTTCGACGTCGAGGCGCTCAACGCCCATAACGTGCTGCTGATGCACACCCCGACGGTGCTGACCGAAACCGTCGCCGACACCATCATGAGCCTGGTGCTGGCGACCGCGCGCCGGGTGGTGGAAGTGGCGGAACGGGTGAAGGCCGGCGAATGGCGCGGCAGCATCGGGCCGGACTGGTTCGGCGTCGACGTGCACCATAAAACCATCGGCATCCTCGGCATGGGGCGCATCGGCCTGGCGCTGGCGCAGCGCGCGCACTTCGGCTTCGGCATGCCGGTGCTGTACAACGCCCGCCGCACGCACGAAGAGGCGGAGCAGCGCTTTAACGCGCGCCGCTGCGATCTGGATACCCTGCTGGCCGAGTCGGATTTCGTGTGCATCACGCTGCCGCTGACCGAACAAACCTTCCACATGATCGGCCGCGATCAGCTGGCGAAGATGAAGAAAAGCGGCATTCTGATCAACGCCGGCCGCGGGCCGGTGGTGGATGAGCAGGCGCTGATCGAAGCGCTGCAAAACGGCGTGATCCACGCCGCCGGGTTGGACGTGTTCGAGAAAGAGCCGCTGCCGGCCAACTCGCCGCTGCTCAGCATGCCGAACGTGGTGGCGTTGCCGCACATCGGCTCCGCCACCCATGAAACGCGCTACGGCATGGCCGCCTGCGCGGTGGATAATTTGATCGCCGCGTTGACCGGCACGGTGAAAGAAAACTGCGTCAACCCGCAGCTGTTGCGGAAATAACTCAGCGCGGCCGGTGGTCTGCGGATAACCGGCCGTGTTGCTCTTCCTGCTGCGGCGCGAACAGCGCCTGCAGCTGATGTTCTTCGGCGAAGTGCTGCAATTCGGCATCCTGAATTGCCTGAACGATCTCTTCTCGCCAGTTTTTGTCCGTCATCGCTAACCTCCTTTGATGTTCATCGTTTAATCTGCCGCAGCGCGCGCGCAAAGCCAAGCCGAATCAATCCGAAAACGCTCCGCCCTTTCTCTCCTCCCCGAAAAACCCTCGCAGGGAGGAGGCTATTTTTCCGCCGTTTGCCACACTGGGCGCTACCCTGCGAGAAAAACGCTTCCTGCCGCGCGTAAGGAGAGCCATGAAACTGTTACCCCTGCCCTTGTTGATGCTGCTGTCGCCTTCGGCGCTGGCCGGCTGGACGCTGCCGGGTTTCCCGGCCTTCGACGAAACTGCCGCCGGGCTGTTTACCAGCCAGGCCGCGCTGCCCAAAGGCCAGCTGCCGCTGCGCCTGTATCAGGATAACCACTGTTGGCAGCCGGCCGAGGCGGTGAGGCTTAACCAGACGCTGTCGCTGCAGCCCTGCGGCACTCATCCGCCGGCCAGCTGGCGACAGTTCCGCGCCGGCGACTATCAGGTGCGCATCGACACCCGCAGCGGCACGCCGACGCTGCAGCTCAGCCTGCGCAGCGCGCCGGAAAGCGCCGCCGTTGTTGCCCGCAGCTGCCCGCGCGGGGACGGCAAGCCGGTCACGGTCGACGTCGCCTCCACCTTCGCCGAAGGCGAAACGCTGCGCGATTTCTATTCCGGCCAAACGGCGCAGGTGAACCAGGGAAAAATCACGCTGCAGCCCGCCGCCGCCAGCGGCGGCCTGTTGCTGCTGGAGTCCGCCACCACGGCGAAACCGGCGGCGTTCAGCTGGCATAACGCCACGGTCTACTTCGTGCTGACCGATCGCTTTGAGAACGGCAATCCGGCCAATGACCACAGCTACGGGCGCCGCAGCGACGGCCTGCAGGAAATAGGCACCTTTCACGGCGGCGATCTGGCCGGCCTGACGCAAAAACTGGATTATCTGCAGCAGCTCGGCGTCAACGCCTTGTGGATCAGCTCGCCGCTGGAGCAGATCCACGGCTGGGTCGGCGGCGGCACCAAAGGCGATTTCCCGCATTACGCCTATCACGGCTATTACGCGCTCGACTGGACTCGCCTCGACGCCAACATGGGCACCGAACAGGAGCTGCGCACGCTGGTCGAGCAAGCGCATCGGCGCGGCATTCGCATTCTGTTCGACGTGGTGGTGAACCATGTCGGTTACGCCACGCTGGCGGATATGCAGACGTTTCACTTCGGCTCGCTGTATCTGCAAGGCGCGGAGGTGGAGAAAACCCTGGGGAAAAACTGGGGCGACTGGCGCCCCGGGCCAGGGCAAAACTGGCACAGTTTCAACGACTACATCAACTTCAGCGACAAGGCGGGCTGGCGCCAATGGTGGGGGAAAAACTGGATCCGCACCGACATCGGCGACTATGACTCACCGGGCTATGACGATCTGACGATGTCGCTGGCCTTCCTGCCGGACATCAAAACCGAAGCGCCCGGCGTCAGCGGCCTGCCGCTGTTCTACCGCCACAAGCCTGACACCGCCGCACGCGACATGCCCGGCGCCGCCACCCGCGATTACCTGACCGTCTGGCTCAGCCAGTGGGTGCGCGATTACGGCATCGACGGTTTCCGCGTCGATACCGCCAAGCACGTGGAAAAACCGACGCTGGCGCTGTTGAAGCAGCGCGCCACGGCGGCATTGGCGGCGTGGAAAGCAGAGCATCCGCAGCAGGCGCTGGATGACGCGCCGTTTTGGATGACCGGCGAGGCCTGGGGCCACGGGGTGATGAAAAGCGACTATTACCAAAACGGCTTCGACGCGATGATCAACTTCGACTTCCAGGACCAGGCAGCGCAGGCATTGGGCTGCTTTGCCGACATCGACGCCACCTACCGGCAGATGGCCGAGCGGCTGCAGGATTTCAACGTGCTGAGCTACCTCTCTTCACACGACACCCGGCTGTTCTTCGCCAGCGACGCCAAAGGCTCGCTGCCGCTGCAACAGCGGGCGGCGAACCTGCTGTTGCTGGCGCCGGGCGCGGTGCAGATTTACTACGGCGATGAAAGCGGCCGCCCGCTCGGCCCCACCGGTTCCGATCCGCTGCAGGGCACCCGCTCCGACATGAACTGGCGTGAGCTGCTGGGGGAAAAAGCCCCGATGCTGGCCCACTGGCAACGGTTGGGGCAGTTCCGCGCTCGCCATCCGGCGATCGGCGCCGGCGTGCAAACCCCGCAGCCACACGCCGCCTACTACGCCTTCAGCCGCCGGCTCGGCGACGATAAGGTGATGGTGGTGTGGGCCGGCGAACGGTCACAATAATCCAGCGTAATATGCTACCAATCGACCAATGGGCGAAGTTTGTGCCCATTGGTCGATTTATCGGCCGCGTTGCAGCGGGATTTGTCTGGCGGTATGGTGAGGGATTACCTGCTAAGAAACAGTACTGCTGCACCTATGACTTTCTCACTTTTCGGCGAAAAATTTACCCGTTATGCGGGCATTACCCGTTTGATGGACGACCTGAACGAAGGCCTGCGCACCCCCGGTGCCATCATGCTCGGCGGCGGCAACCCGGCGCAGATCCCAGAGATGGAAGCCTACTTCAAACAGCTGTGTCAGGAGATGCTCGATCAGGGCAAACTGACCGAAGCGCTGTGCAACTACGACGGCCCGCAAGGCAAGGACGCGCTGCTGAAAGCGCTGGCCAATCTGCTGCGCGACGAGCTCGGCTGGGAGATTTCGCCACAGAATATTGCACTGACGAACGGCAGCCAAAGCGCGTTTTTCTACTTGTTCAACCTGTTCGCCGGCCGCTACGCCGACGGTTCGCTCCGCCGCGTGCTGTTCCCGCTGGCACCGGAATACATCGGCTATGCCGACGCCGGGCTGGACGAAGGGCTGTTCGTCTCCGCCAAACCGAACATCGAGTTGCTGCCGGACGGCCAGTTCAAGTATCACGTTGATTTCGAACACCTCACCATCGGCGACGACATCGGCATGATCTGCGTTTCGCGGCCGACCAACCCGACCGGCAACGTGATCACCGACGAAGAGCTGATGAAGCTCGACCTGCTGGCGCAGCAGCGCGACATTCCGCTGGTGATCGACAACGCCTACGGCGTGCCGTTCCCCGGCATCATCTTCAGCGACGCCACGCCGCTGTGGAACCCGAACACCATCCTGTGCATGAGCCTGTCCAAGCTCGGCCTACCGGGCTCGCGCTGCGGCATCGTGATCGCCGACGAGAAGGTGATCACCGCGCTGACCAACATGAACGGCATCATCAGCCTGTCGCCGGGCAGCATGGGGCCGGCGATGGCGACGGAAATGATCGCGCGCGGCGATCTGCTGCGCCTGTCGAACGAGGTGATTCGCCCGTTCTACAAACAGCGCGTCGAGCACACCATCGAGATTATCCGCCGCTACCTGTCGCCGGAGCGCTGCCTGATCCACAAACCGGAAGGGGCTATCTTCCTCTGGCTGTGGTTCAAAGATCTGCCGATCACCACCGAAGTACTGTATCAGCGCCTGAAAAAGCGCGGCGTGCTGATGGTGCCGGGCCATTACTTCTTCCCGGGGCTGGAGCACGAATGGCCGCACACCCACCAGTGCATGCGCATGAACTACGTGCCCGATCCGGAGAAAATCGAGCGCGGCGTGGCGATCCTGGCGGAAGAGATCGAACGCGCGCATCAGGAAGGCTAACGCCAGCTGATTGAAAATCGACCGATAAAGATATACGATGCATATATCGTATATCTTTTTTTGGAGGGCTAGCGATGACTCGCATCGTGATCGATTTACCTGAAGAAGACCTGCGGCAGCTCGACAATCTGAAAAATATCCGCCACGTTCCCCGGGCCGAAATCATCCGTCAGGCCGTCTCCCGTTATCTGACGGAGAACCACGTTGAAGATCCCAGCAATGCTTTCGGGCTCTGGTCCGGGGCGATGGGCGATGGCGTAGACTACGAAAATCGTCAGCGCGAGGAGTGGGAATAATGGTGGCTCAACGGGCGTTATTCGACACCAATATCCTGATCGATTATCTCAACGGCATTCCTCAAGCCAAAGACGTTCTGACCGAATACCACATCAACCCGGCTATTAGCGCCATCACCTGGATGGAAGTGATGGTGGGTGCCAAAAAACAGGGGCCGGCGCTGGAGCTGAAAACGCGCCAGTTTTTAGGGCAATTCCTGCTGCTGCCTATTACCGATGAAGTTGCCGAACGCGCCGTAGAATTGCGCCACTCACAGCATGTGAAGCTGCCGGACGCCATTGTCTGGGCCACCGCGCAGGTGGGGTTCCGAACGCTCATCTCCCGCAACCCCAAAGATTTTGGCACTGACAACGGCGTGTTAATGCCTTACCGGCTGTAGTCGGGCAGCGTTACAGCGTCCAGAACAGCACCGCCAGCAGCTGCGGCGACATGATGCGCAGGAACATCGCCAGCGGATACACGGTGGCGTAAGACAGCGCGGCGGCGCCGCTGGTAGGATGCAGACCGTTGGCGAAGGCCAGCGCCGGCGGATCGGTCATCGATCCCGCCAGCATGCCGGACAGCGTCAGGTAGTTCATCTTGCCCACCGTGCGCGCCAGAATACCGACGCTCAGCAGCGGAATGGCGGTGATCAGCGCGCCGTACCCGACCCACGTCAGCCCCTCGCCGTGCAGCAAGGTATCGATGAAGTTGCCACCCGACTTCAACCCGACCACCGCCAGAAACAGCACGATGCCCAGTTCGCGCAGCGCCAGGTTGGCGCTCGGCGGCATAAACCAGTACAGCTTGCCAATACTGCCGATGCGCCCCAGGATCAGCGCCGCCACCAGCGGCCCGCCGGCCAGCCCCAGCCGCAATGCCGCCGGGAAGCCGGGCACGAACAGCGGAATGGAGCCGAGCAGCACCCCAAGGCCGATGCCGATAAACACCGGCAGCATCTGCACCTGCTGCAGTTTTTGTTGGGCGTTGCCGACGATTGCCGTCACCGCGTCGATGGCCTCCGGCCGGCCGACCAGGTTCAGAATGTCGCCGAACTGCAGCGTCACGTTGCTGCCGGCCACCAGCTCCACGCCGGCGCGGTTGAGGCGTGAAATTACCACGTCATACTTTTGCTTCAGGTTCAGATCGCGGATTTTCTTGCCCAGCACCTGCTCGTTGGTCACCACCGCCCTCACCACCTGCAGCGCGGTGCCGCGCGTGGACAGCGAGGCGTCCACCTCTTCGCCGATCACCAGCCGGGCGTTCTCCAGATCTTCGCGTTTGCCCACCAGATGCAGGTAGTCGCCCAGCTCCAGCCGCTCGTGCGGCGCCGGCACCATCAGCAGCTCCCCGCGTTTGAGGCGCGAACAGACGATCGCTTCACCGTTGAGCAGCGGCACCTGCTTGATCGCCATGCCCTGCAGATTGGGGTTGCGCACCGCCACGTTGATGGCGTGCAGCAGCTCACGCTGATTGCCCAGGCTGCTTTCAAACGCCTGCGCCTCGCGCTCGATGTTGATGCGGAAAAACAGCCGAATCAGCCACATCACCAGCAGGATGCCGCATATGCCGAACGGATAGGCCATGGCGTAACCCATCCCCATGCCGTCCACCAACGCCGGATCGGAACCGAGATCGGTCAGGATTTGCTGACCGGCGCCCAGCGCCGGGGTGTTGGTGACCGCGCCGGAGAACACGCCGAGGATGATCGGCAGCGGCACGTCGAACAGCTTGTGTACCGCCGCCGCCACGACGCCGCCGGTCAGCACCAGCAGCACCGCGAAGGCGTTGAGGCGCAGCCCGGAGACGCGCAGCGAAGAGAAGAAACCGGGGCCGACCTGAATGCCGATGGTGTACACGAACAGGATCAGGCCAAACTCCTGAATAAAGTGCAGCATGTCCCCGTTCAGGTTGATTTGCCCGCTCTGGGCGAAGTGGCCGACCAGGATGCCGCCGAACAGCACGCCGCCGATGCCCAGCCCAACGCCGTACAGCTTCCAGTTCCCCATCCACAGCCCAATGACGGCCGCCAGCGCCAACATGCTGACGGTCAGGGCGATATCGCTCATAGGTCACATCCTTGCCAAAGTTGAAAAGGAATTTGCGGCCAAAGACACACAATTAACAAGGATTATGACATCGGACAAACGGGGGGACTGTGGCATGCGCCACATAACGCAGCGGGGGAGACCCGTCTGGATCTCCCCCGCATGATGATGACCGTTTTTCAGTCGGTTATTTGGCTTCCAGCTCCGGCGTCGCCCCGATGGCGATGCGCTGCGGCTGCAAGGCTTCCGGCACCTGACGCACCAGATCGATGTGCAGCAGGCCGTTTTCAAATTTGGCCTCCGACACCTGCAGATGCTCCGCCAGGGTGAAGGTCAACTGGAACTCTTTGCACACCAGGCCCTGATGCAGGTATTCGACCTGTTTTTCCGGCGGTGTGGGTTTACCGCTGACGGTCAGCCGCGGCCCTTCCACTTCGATATTCAGTTCGCTCTGCCGGAAACCGGCCAGCGCCAGAGAAATGCGGTAGTGATTGTCATCGCTTTTCTCGATGTTATACGGCGGGAACCCCTGGGGTTCCTGGCCGCCCATTGAGCTGGCCAATTTATCAAAACCAATCCACTGACGCAGAAGCGGGGATAAATCGTAATTACGCATAGGAACAACTCCTTTCATTAAGCGAGATGTGTTTATTCAGCCCCCTGACGGCAGGCTGGGTATTATTTTCCGGCAGCGTACCTGCCGGCGAAACGGAAATTTATTTAATTTCGATGCGGCGCGGTTTTAATGTTTCCGGCACGATGCGTTGCATGTCGATATACAACAGGCCATTCTCCAGTTTGGCGCCTTTAATTTGAATATGTTCGGCCAGCTGGAATTTACGCTCGAAATTACGCTCGGCGATACCTTGGTATAAATAGGTTTTTTCTGCCGGTTCGTTATTGTGCGCCCCGCGCACGATCAGCAGATTATCTTGCGTGGTGATCTCCAGCTCCTGCTCGGCAAACCCGGCTACCGCGATGGCGATGCGATAATGATTTTCGTCCACCAGCTCGACATTATAAGGCGGATAACCGCCGTTGCCCTGACTCTGGCTGGCTTCCAGCGCGTTGAACAGGCGATCGAAACCAATGGCGGAACGGTATAGCGGGGAAAGATCAAAATTACGCATAAAACAGCCTCCTAAGGCACTTCAGCGAGGTTGAAATAAATACGCCTTCCACTCTGGACAGGCTAATTAAGCCAGAATTCCCTTACGGCGAATTCTCAATTCGGCTCTGATGATAAAATGGGGGTTGATTTCATCAATTCAACAGGCGAGGATCAAAAAAACTTCGTACCGATTAGGCGAAAGTTTTTTTACCACTTACACTAAAGTGAGAGAGCCGCCACAGAGCGGGATTTTGCTTCTTTTAAAGCAGCGACAGGATGTTATAACTCAGCTTAATTTTAGGGGCACAGCAACCCTGCAGGATGGATTAATGACGACGATGAAAGCGATAGCGACGGGCTGCATGTTGTTGGCGACCAGCGGTTGCTCCAGCGTGATGAGCCATACCGGCCCGAATCAGGGTTACTATCCCGGCACCCGCGCCAGCGTGGACATGCTGAAGGACGACAACACCAGTTGGGCGATGATGCCGCTGGTGGCGCTGGATCTGCCGTTCTCTGCGGTGATGGACACCGTACTGCTGCCTTACGACTATCTGCGTTCCGGCAACGACGCCACCGCAGACTCGCCAAAAGCGCGCATCCTGCGCAGCGAGCAGCAGAATCTGGCGGCAACCGGCAATCCCGGCGAAGGCAACGACAGCGCCGCCACACACTAATCACACACGCAGCGGGCCATCAGGCCCGCCTTACACCTCAACCACAAAGATCTGGTTGAACCCCGCTATCTCGCGCATAAACGCCACTTTCTTGCCGTCCGGTGAAAACACCACGGCGTCCCCTGACGGCGGCTGCGCGCTGCGCTGCGTCAAACGCTGCAGACGGCCGCCGGCGACCTCGCACAGCATCACGCTGTTGTCACACACCAAGGCAATCGCCCCGCCCTGCGGGTGCCAGCTGAAGGCAGACTGGATATCATGCTCGCTGTGGCTCACCTGGCGCGGCTCCCCGCCGTTCGGCGACACCGTCCACAGCTGCACCACGCCGCCGTCATCCTTCATCAAAAACGCGATCTGGCTGCCGTCCGGCGAGCTGCGCAGCCAGTGGCGCGGTGCGCCGGCCACGCCCGGAAAACGACGATCGCCGGTAAAGGTCACCCGCCGCTGCCTGACGCCCTGCGGCGGCGCCGGCAGCTCGCTTTCCGTTCCCTGCAGCGGCAGAGCGCCCGCCCTGGCGTAATCGGCATCGTTCTCCGGCAGATCAACGATAAACACCTCCGGCAGCTTTTCACCGGCGGCGGACAGCGTATCGCCGATGAACGCCAGCGCCCAGCGCTGCCGGCTGCCGTCGGCCTTACGGTAACCTTCGCGGCCAATCCAGCCTTCTTCGTAAGCACGATTGATCTGATCGCTGCCCGGCTGCGGCTGCGGCACGGTCTCGCTGACCAGCACGCAATAGTGGCTGCCGTCATACTCGCGCGGATGCTGTTTCGGCGGATTGACCCCGTGCAGCGGCACGGCCACCCCGACGTTGCGCAGATCGCGCGCCGGATCGCACTCGTGCATGACGTGATCGTTATAGGTAAAGCTGAGGCGGCTGCCGTCCGGGCTGAATACGTGCACATGGCTGCCGCCGCGCAGCGCGCCGGGGGTGTAGGGGGCGGTGATATCCAGCGCGTCGAGGGTGATGGCCAACTCGCGATCCGGTTCGCTGACGATCACCCCGCGGCGGTGGTGAAAATCATATTGCCAGGCGCTGTCCGGGTGCTCCGGGCCATGGATAAAGGCATAGCGCGCCGGCGCATCGGGGCTGACCGTGACCACGCCGACGTGGGCGCCGTGCTGAGCGCGATAAACCACCTCCACCGCGCCGCTGGCGACGTTGACCCGCTCGATGCTCAGACCGGTGAAAGAGGCGCCGCGCGGGCGCACGTCATAAGCCAGCCATTGGCTGTCCGGCGTCCAGACGTTGATATTGGTTAACTGATGCCCGCGAGGGTCGAAAGTCAGCTGTTTTTCCCGATGGCTCATGGCGGTTCTCCTGCGCATGCCGGCACTGAGTCGCCATCTTACCGGATCGGCGGCAGCGTTTCATATGGCGCGCTGCCGCGTGAAGCAAGGTTATTTTTTCAGGGCGTTGAATTCCGTTTTGGCCCTTTGCAACTGCGCGGCGAAGGTGGGCTCCGCGTGCAGTCGGGCGACGATGGCCGAGGCGACCAAGCGCGCGGCGGTCACGTCGCTTTGCCAGTGATAACCGCAAATCACCCGGCTCTGGCCCATCTCATAGCCGCGCTGCAGTATCGTCCCCTGCCTGGGAGGGTTAATCTCCGCCAGCACCAGCGCGGTCGCCCAACCGATGGCGGTGTGCCCGGAAGGATAAGAGCCGTTCGTCGATAGCGTGCTCTCTTCATCCGGTCGGCAAGTGGGCTCATGGTAAAAAGCGAACGGCCGAATGCGCATATAGTGATTTTTGGCGCTGCGGGTAGCCAGATCGCCGGCGTCTTCACGCATTTTCATCACCAGTTTGAACAGCTCCGGCGTATTATCCTGGGTGATTTCCGTACCGAAAGCGCCGGATAATGCGGCGGCGACGCCATCCCCCGTTACGTGTGCGTCGTGATAAGCCTGTTTGCCCCGTTCGGTATTACGCAATAATTTCCCGGCATCATATTGCGCCTTGTCATTCATAAAATCGATGCTGTCAACGGCGGGCGGCGGCGGCAATAACGCCAGGCTGTCTATCGATTGCGACTCTTGCAGAAAATAAACCTCCGGTTGGGTGGTCACATCTTTGGCGGCGAAACCAAACGGTGTCAGCGCGGCGTAGGTTAATGAGGCGAGTAATATTTTTTTCATTGTCGTTCCCTTATTAAAATAATGAGCGGTTGCGACTTCCTTAACGCAAATAAATAAAAAATCGTGCCGCTAAACTATACGTTAATGATTATTTTTCGCCGCCAGTGCGATCACATTACGCCGTGCCCGCTTTTGCCCGGCGGCCGGGCGACGGGGTTTACAATCAATACAAAAAAGTACAAACTGGATTTTTAAGTCTAAACATTCTGGAGCCGGTATGAACCCCCTCTTCGATGCCATTGTTTCTGCCCATCAACAGCTGCGCCCTCAGGTACGGGTCACGCCATTGGAGCGCAGCGTGCTGCTTTCACAGCAGCTGGGCTGCGAGCTGTATCTGAAATGCGACCATCTGCAGCACACCGGCTCCTTTAAATTTCGCGGCGCCAGCAACAAGTTGCGGTTACTGGACAGCGAGCAACGCCGGCGCGGCGTGATCGCCGCCTCTACCGGCAACCACGGCCAGGCGGTCGCTTTGGCGGGGCAGCTGATGGGCGTTGGCGTCACGGTTTATGCGCCAGAGACGGCGGCGAGCATCAAGCTAGACACCATCCGCGCGCTGGGCGGCACCGTGGAACGGGTGCCGGGCGATGCGCTGAACGCCGAACTGGCCGGGGAACAGGCCGCCCGCGAACAGGGAAAAACCTATATCTCGCCGTATAACGACGAGCAGGTGATCGCCGGCCAGGGCACCTGCGGCATGGAGCTGGTTGAACAGCTCACCGGTCTGGACGCCGTGTTCGTGGCAGTCGGCGGCGGTGGCTATATCGCCGGTATCGGCACCGTTCTGCGGCAATTGTCGCCGAACACGCAGCTTATCGCCTGCTGGCCGGAAAACGCCACCAGCATGTACAGCGCGCTGGAAGCGGGCCATATCTTCCCGGTGGAAGAGCAAGACACCCTGTCCGACGGCACCGCCGGCGGCGTCGAGCCGGGCGCCGTGACCTTCCCGCTGTGCCAACAGCTGATCGACCGCAAAGTGCTGGTCAGCGAGACGGAGATCAAGCACGCGATGCGCCGGATCGCCGCCAGCGATCGGTGGATTATCGAAGGCGCGGCCGGCGTGGCGCTGGCGGCGGCGATCAAGCTGGCGCCGGAATACCAGGGAAAAAAAGTGGCGGTGGTGCTGTGCGGTAAAAACATCGTGCTGGAGAAGTACCTCAAGGCCATCGCCGATGCACATCCTTAATCGGCAGCAAATCCTCGCCGCGTTCGACGCCGAGGCTATAACCCCGCTGCTTAAGCAGGGTTTTATCGCCTATTCGCAACGGCGGGTGCAACAGCCGCCGGTGCAGCACTTCCTGTTCGAACAAGCCGCCGGCGATTGCTGCATCAAATCCGCCTGGCTGGAAGGCGAAGAGCTGTTCGTGGTCAAGGTCTCCGCCGGTTTCTATCGCAACGCCGAACGCGGTTTGGCCAGCAATCAGGGGCTGGTGGTGGCGTTCTCCGCCCAGACCGGCGAACCTCGGGCGCTGCTGCAGGATGAGGGCTGGCTGACCGCGCTGCGCACCGCACTGGCCGGCCGCATCGCCGCCGAACTGTGCGCGCCGCCGCATATTCAGGCGATCGGCATGGTCGGCACCGGCCTGCAGGCCCGGCTGCAGCTGCAATGTCTGAAACCGGTGACCGATTGCCGCGAAGTGTGGGTGTGGGGCCGCAACGATCAGGCGCTGGCGGCGTATCGGCGCGAAGCCGAGGCCGAAGGTTTTCAGGTGCGGGTTACGCAGGATGCGGCGGAACTGGCGGCGCACTGTCAGCTGATCGTCACTACCACGCCCAGCCGCGAACCGATTTTACAGGCGGCGGATATTCGGCCCGGCACGCACATCACCGCCGTGGGTGCCGACGCGCCCGGCAAGCAGGAGCTGGCGACCGATCTGGTGGCTCGCGCGGACGCACTGCTGGTCGATGCGCTGGCGCAGTGCGCTGACTATGGCGAGATCGCGACGGCTTATCGGCAAAATAGGCTGATTTCAACGCCAATCGTCGAAATGGGCGCCGTCTTGGCGCTGGGAGGGCGGTTGCGAAGCGAGCCGCAGCACATCACCATCGCCGATCTTACCGGGCTGGCGATTCAGGATCTGCAGATCGCCAAAGGGGTGTTGGCGGCAATATAAAGGGGCGCCGTAGCGCCCCACTTGATCAGGCGTTGAGCACGAACTTCTCGATGGCGCGCGCCACGCCGTCTTCGGTATTGGCGCCGGTGACAAACTGCGCCACCGCTTTCAGCTCGGGAATGGCGTTGCCCATCGCCACGCCGACGCCGGCATACTCGATCATCGCCGTATCGTTGGCCTGATCCCCCAGCGTCATGATGTTTTCCCGCGCCACGCCGAGGTGCTCGGCCAGCATTCTCACCCCGGCGCCCTTATCGACGTTCTTATGCAGGATTTCGAGGTAGTAAGGCGCGCTTTTCAGAATGGTGTAACGCTCGCGCGTTTCCGCCGGGATGCGCGCAATCGCGTTGTCCAGCAGCGCCGGCTCGTCGATCATCATCACTTTCGGGAAACGCATCTGGCGATCCATCTCCTCCACGCTGCGGTATTTCAACGGAATACCGGTCATTTCCGCCTCGTGTATGGTGTATTTGCCGATGTCTTTGTTCGGGGTATACAGGGTGTCGAAGTCAAACGCCTGGTAGTGAACGCCGAGCTCGCGCGCCATCTGCTCGAAGTGCAGATAGTCCTCAAAACCCAGGGTTTCCTGCAGAATACAGGCGCCGTCGGCCGCGCGCAGCACCAGCGCGCCGTTGTAGGTTATGCAAAAATCGCCGGGGCCCTGAATGTCCAACTGGCGCAGATAGTCCTGCACGCCGACATAAGGCCGCCCGGTGGCCAGCACCACGTGCACCCCTTTGCGCCGCGCCGCCGCGATAGCCTGCTTTACCGCCGGCGTGATTTGGTGCTGCGGATCCAGCAACGTGCCGTCCATGTCGATCGCAATCAGTTCAATAGCCATTCAACGCTTCTCCCAGTGGTTTTTTCCCATGCTAACGCGTTTCAGCCTTGGCTGTCAGCGCCAAAAAAGGCGCAAAAAAAATCCGCGCGGGTCGCCCGGCGCGGATTTTCACAGCCATTAACGCATCAGATATCGATGTTCGCCGCTTTCAGGGCGTTTTCTTCGATAAAGGCGCGGCGCGGCTCAACCGCATCGCCCATCAGCGTGGTGAACAGCTGATCGGCAGCGATGGCGTCCTTGACGGTCACGCGCAGCATGCGGCGGCTTTCCGGATCCATGGTGGTTTCCCACAGCTGCTCCGGGTTCATCTCGCCCAGGCCTTTATAGCGCTGCACCGACAGGCCGCGGCGCGACTCTTTCACCAGCCACTCCAGCGCCTGCTCGAAGCTGTCTACCGGCTGACGACGTTCGCCGCGTTCGATGAACGCGCCGTCTTCGATCAGCCCGCGCAGCTGTTCGCCCAGCTGGCAGATCTTGCGGTATTCGCCGCCGTGGATGAAGTCGAAGTCCAGCTTATAGTCGGTATCCACGCCGTGGGTGCGGATGCGCAGCGCCGGTTCGAACATCTGGCGTTCGCGGTTCTCGAAGATCACGAAGTCATAGCTGCTGCCGTGCTGCTCTTTGTCGTTCAGCGCCTGCACCAGCGAAGCGATCCAGGTTTTCACCTTGGCTTCATCGCTGAGATCGCCTTCGTTCAGCGTCGGCTGATAGATCAGGTTGTTCAGCAGCGCGCGCGGATAGCGGCGCTCCATGCGGCCGATCAGCTTCTGCACGGCATAGTGTTCTGCCACCAGTTTTTCCAGCTGCTCGCCGCCGAGCGCCGGTGCGCTGGCATTGGTATGCAGCGTAGCGCCGTCCATCGCGATGGCGATCTGGTACTGATCCATCGCCTCGTCATCTTTGATGTACTGCTCCTGCTTGCCTTTCTTCACCTTGTACAGCGGCGGCTGTGCGATAAACACGTGGCCACGCTCGATGATTTCCGGCATCTGGCGGTAGAAGAAGGTCAACAGCAGCGTACGGATGTGCGAACCGTCGACGTCGGCATCGGTCATGATGATGATGCTGTGGTAACGCAGCTTGTCCGGGCTGTACTCGTCGCGGCCGATGCCGCAACCCAGCGCGGTGATCAGCGTCGCGACTTCCTGCGAGGAGAGCATTTTGTCGAAACGCGCTTTCTCGACGTTGAGGATTTTCCCCTTCAGCGGCAAGATAGCCTGGTTCTTGCGGTTGCGCCCCTGCTTGGCAGAGCCGCCCGCGGAGTCCCCTTCCACCAGGTACAGTTCGGACAGCGCCGGATCGCGTTCCTGGCAGTCCGCCAGCTTGCCCGGCAGGCCGGCCAGATCCAGCGCGCCTTTGCGGCGGGTCATCTCACGCGCTTTACGCGCCGCTTCGCGCGCGCGCGCCGCGTCGATGATTTTGCCGACCACGATTTTCGCGTCGCCTGGATTTTCCATCAGGTAATCCACCAGCTTCTCGTTCATCAGCGTTTCAACCGCGGTTTTCACCTCGGAGGAGACCAGCTTGTCCTTGGTCTGAGAAGAGAACTTGGGATCCGGCACCTTCACCGACACCACGGCGATCAGACCTTCACGCGCATCATCGCCGGTGGCGCTGACCTTAGCCTTCTTGCTGTAGCCTTCCTTTTCCATGTAGCTGTTCAGCGTACGGGTCATCGCGGTACGGAAACCGACCAAGTGCGTGCCGCCGTCGCGCTGCGGAATGTTGTTGGTGAAGCAGTAGATGTTTTCCTGGAAACCGTCGTTCCACTGCAGCGCCACTTCCACGCCGATATCGTCTTTCACGGTCGAGAAGTAGAACACGTTCGGGTGGATCGGGGTTTTGTTCTTGTTCAGATACTCGACAAACGCCTTGATGCCGCCTTCGTAATGGAAGTGGTCTTCACGGTCGGTGCGCTTGTCCTTCAGGCGGATAGACACGCCGGAGTTGAGGAAGGACAGCTCGCGCAGACGCTTGGCCAGAATGTCGTACTCGAAATCGGTCACATTGGTGAAGGTCTGGTGGCTCGGCCAGAAGCGCACCATGGTGCCCGTCTGTTCGGTTTCGCCCACCACGGTCAGCGGCGCCTGCGGCTCGCCGTGGCTGTAAGTCTGTTCGTGCACTTTGCCTTCGCGGCGGATCACCAGCTCCAGTTTCTCCGACAGGGCGTTAACCACCGAGACGCCCACGCCGTGCAGGCCGCCGGAAACCTTATAGGAGTTGTCGTCGAATTTACCGCCGGCGTGCAGCACGGTCATGATGACCTCTGCGGCTGAAACCCCTTCTTCCGGGTGAATGCCGGTCGGAATGCCGCGGCCGTCATCCTGTACCGATACCGAGTTGTCGGCATGGATGGTGACCTGAATGTCACTACAGTGGCCCGCGAGCGCTTCGTCGATAGCGTTGTCCACAACCTCGAATACCATGTGGTGCAGACCGGTGCCGTCATCGGTATCGCCGATATACATGCCCGGGCGCTTGCGCACCGCATCCAGCCCTTTTAATACCTTGATACTTGAGGAGTCATAAGAATTCGACATCAACGTTTCTCGCTCATTTTAGTCCTGTGGTTGAACCTCTATTTTACCCTGTTCCACGCGGAACATCTTGCCCTTTTCACCGGCCATGTCGGTCACTTGTTCAGCGCTCACCGCGCTGACAAAAACCTGGGCCTGGGTGGCTTTCAGGCGATCGGCCAGCAACCGGCGACGGCCGGTGTCCAGCTCGGAGGCAAAATCATCAATCAGATACAGGCAACGCCGCCCGCTCTGCCGGGTGAGAAACTCACCCTGCGCCAAGCGCAACGCGCACATCAGCAGTTTAAGCTGACCGCGCGATAACAAATCCTCTACCGGCGTGCCGTCGGCACGAATGCGGAAGTCCGCTTTATGCGGCCCCACCGCGGTATAGGTCAACGCCCTGTCGCGCTCGAACTGGCGCTCCAGCAGCTCGCCGTAGTCGCTCTCTTTGTCCCAGCCGCGCTGGAAGGAGAAGGTCAGGGCGAATTCAGGCAGAAACTGCGCGCAGGTCGCGGTGATATCCGCGGCGATCGCGTCGCTGTATTCCGCCCGCCATTCGCTGATGCGCTCCGCGAGCGGGATCAGTTCCTGATCCCAGGCGCGGATCTGCGCATAGCGACTCACCTGGCGCAGCGCGGCATTGCGCTGCTTCAGTAACCGTTTCAGGTTGCTCCAGGCGGTGAAAAAACCGGGTTCGTTATGAAAACAGCCCCAGTCCAGGAAGGCGCGCCGGAATTTCGGCCCGCCGTTCAGCAGGGTAAAACCTTCGGGGGTGATCAGCTGCATGGGCAGCAGCTGCGCCAGCTCGGCCACCTTGTGGCCATCGCTGCCATCGATGCGTACTTTGCTGTCACCCTGACGGCTCTTGCTCAATCCTACCGACAGCTCGCGCTCCGCGCCTTCGATGCGGCCGTGCAGCACGAACTCCGGCTGGTCGTGGCGAATGACCCGACCGGCCTGCAGGCTGCGAAAGGCGCGGCCGTGGCCGAGCGTATACACCGCTTCCAGCACGCTGGTCTTGCCGCTGCCGTTGGCGCCGACCAGGAAGTTGAATCCCGGCGCCAGCGCCAAATCCGCCGCCTCGATATTGCGGAAGTCTTTAATCAATAAACGCGTCAGAGCCATGCAATCTCTTTACCGATGACGGTGCTGTAATTCAAGGTAACGAGACTACAACCGCATTGGCATGACAACGTAGGCCGCCGCCTGGCTGGCGCCGTCTTCGATCTGCACGCTGGAGACCGAATCGGTCAACAGCAGGCGCACGTCTTCACACTTGAGCGCGTTCAACACGTCCAGCACGTAGCTGACGTTGAAGCCGATCTCCATCTCCGCGCCGTCGTAGCTGACGTCGAGGATCTCTTCCGCCTCTTCCTGCTCCGGGTTGTTGGCGGTGATCTTCAGCTGGTTCTGGCTGACGTACAGCCGCACGCCGCGGAATTTCTCGTTCGAGAGAATCGCCGCGCGGGCAAACGCCTGCTTGAGCAGATCGCAGCCGGCTTCCAGCGTTTTATCCGGGTTCTTCGGCAAGACGCGGCGATAGTCCGGGAAACGGCCGTCAACCAGCTTGGAGGTGAAGATGAAATCGCCGACGTGGGCGCGAATGTTGTTGCTGCCGATCTGCAGCTGCAGCAGCGAATCGCCGCCGTCCAGCAGGCGCACCAGCTCCATCACCCCTTTACGCGGCACGATCACCGAATGCGACGGCAGCTGTTGGCCGATCGGCATCGAGCACACCGCCAGGCGGTGGCCGTCGGTCGCGACGGTGCGCAGCTCTTCGCCTTCGGTTTCAAACAGCATGCCGTTCAGGTAGTAACGCACGTCCTGGTGGGCCATCGAGAACTGGGTGGCTTCGATCAGGCGCTTCAGCGTCGCCTGCGGCAAGGTGAACTCCACCTCGCTCTGCCAGTCGTCCAGGTTCGGGAAGTCCGCCGCCGGCAGCGTGGACAGCGAGAAGCGGCTGCGGCCGGACCGCACCAGCATGCGCTCGCTTTCCAGCGTGACGGCGATCTCCGCCCCTTCCGGCAGGCCGCGGCAGATATCAAAGAATTTGCGCGCGGGCACGGTGGTCGCGCCCGGCTCGTGCGGCTGGGACAGGGCGACGCGCGCCACCATCTCCATCTCCAGATCGGTGCCGGTCAGCAGCAGGGAGCCTTCCGTCACCTGCAGCAGCAGGTTGCCCAGGATCGGCAAGGTCGGGCGGCCGCCCAGCGGGCTGCTCACCTGTTGCAGCGGTTTTAGCAGATGCTCACGTTCAACGATAAATTTCATAGCGCTATGAAGATAATGTTCTGATTAAATTGGAGAAATCTTCTTTGATGTCGTGACTTTCCTCACGCAGCTGCTCGATCTTCCGGCAGGCGTGCAACACCGTGGTATGGTCGCGGCCACCAAACGCATCGCCGATTTCCGGCAGGCTGTGGTTGGTGAGTTCCTTCGCCAACGCCATCGCCATCTGGCGCGGGCGGGCAACGGATCGCGAACGCCGCTTGGACAGCAAATCCGCGACTTTAATCTTGTAATACTCCGCCACCGTCTTTTGGATATTGTCGATGGTGACCAGCTTTTCCTGCAGCGCCAGCAGATCGCGCAGCGCTTCGCGCACGAAATCGATGGTGATGGCCCGGCCGGTAAAGTTGGCGTTGGCGATCACGCGGTTCAGCGCCCCTTCGAGCTCACGCACGTTGGAACGCAGGCGCTTGGCGATGAAGAACGCCACTTCGCCCGGCAGGCGGATGTCGTTTTCGTCGGCCTTTTTCATCAGGATCGCCACGCGGGTTTCCAGCTCCGGCGGCTCGATCGCCACCGTCAGCCCCCAGCCGAAGCGCGACTTCAGACGATCTTCCACCCCGTTGATCTCTTTAGGGTAGCGATCCGAGGTCAGGATGATCTGCTGATTGCCTTCCAACAGAGCGTTAAAGGTATGGAAGAACTCTTCCTGCGAACGCTCCTTGTTGGCGAAGAATTGGATGTCATCGATCAGCAAGGCGTCGACCGAACGGTAGTAACGCTTAAACTCTTCGATGGCGTTGTTCTGCAACGCTTTGACCATGTCCTGCACGAAGCGTTCCGAGTGCATGTAGACCACTTTGGCGTTGGCCTTGCGCGCCATGATGCCGTTGCCGACCGCGTGCAGCAGGTGGGTTTTACCCAGGCCGGTGCCGCCATACAGGAACAGCGGGTTATAGGCGCCGCCCGGGTTGTCCGCCACCTGGCGAGCCGCCGCGCGCGCCAATTGGTTGGACTTACCCTCGACGAAGTTGTCAAAGGTGTGCTTGGGGTTGACGTTGGAGCGGTAAGAGAGCTCGGGTTGCGCCGCCGCGTTGTCCCAGCTCGGGCGCAAAGGCGCGGCCGTGCGCGCCGCGGGGGCCGCAGGGGCGCTGCTGACGCTGGCGGTCACGGTCTGGCTGATCACCTGCGCGATCGGCTTGCTGCCGACTTCAAAACGCAGCAAAGGCGCGTCCGTGCCGCAGAAATCATTCAGCAGACCATTGATGTTGTTTAAGTACTTATCGCGAACCCAATCCAGCACAAAGCGGTTAGGCGCATACAGCGCCAGGGTGTTGTCACTCAGTTCCGCCTGCAATGGGCGTATCCACATACTAAATTCTGTGGCAGGTAACTCATCCTGCAATCGGGCAAGACACTGCTGCCAAAGCGAAAGTGACACGGCGGACTCCACTCGAACAAGATCAATAAAGAAAAGAAACGGGCAACTTTTTTATAACTCATGATTTTTGACACATACCCGGCATCGGCGATTTGCCTGTGGGGGATGCGAACCGCCTTTCACGGTTTGTGTCCCTCACGATCCCGGCATGAGGGATCGCGATCGGAATGACGGATCATAGCGCAATCCGCGCAAGAGATCCTCCCCTTCCTCACAGATTAGATCCATTTTATCCACAGGCCGCGGCCGGCGGCGATCTTTTCACCGTCGGCGCCGGATGACCGCGCAGATCCCGGCCGCTGCGCCGCATTTTTTACATTGTCAACCGGTTATACCCTGTTATCCACGCCGGATCCTGCGATCGCGCGCAAAGGATCTCTCGGGGATCCTTGCGATTTCACCCCGAGTCCGTATAATCTTCGCCCTACGTGTGATACCTGGTTCCTTATGGTGCGTCATTAGCCAGACAGGATTCTGCGGTGACCACGGGCCAAGACCGGATTTTGTTCCGTTATTGGCAGACAACCAGGTAGGCTGGCGCGATGCGAATTGACTCAGGACTGTACAATTATTACAATCCCGCTTCTTTATGTATTGCGATTGAGGCGTCGGTCATCTTCACGCCGAGTAGCCAAACGCGTTTACTGATCAGTAATTATTTTAAGTTTAGGTAGAAATCGCTATGAAACGCACTTTCCAACCGTCCGTATTGAAGCGCAACCGTAGCCACGGTTTCCGTGCTCGTATGGCCACCAAAAATGGTCGTCAAGTTCTGGCCCGCCGTCGTGCGAAAGGCCGTGCTCGTCTGACTGTTTCTAAGTAATAAAGCTAACCCGCTGAGTGGTTAAGCTCGCTTTTCCCAGGGAGTTACGTTTGTTAACTCCCACTCATTTCACTTTCGTCTTCCAGCAGCCACAACGGGCTGGCACGCCGCAAATTACCATCCTCGGCCGCCTGAACCAGCTGGGGCATCCCCGCATCGGTCTTACCGTCGCCAAAAAACACGTCAAACGCGCGCACGAGCGTAATCGGATCAAACGCCTAACCCGCGAAAGCTTCCGCCTGCGCCAGCACGAATTACCGGCGATGGATTTTGTCGTGGTAGCCAAAAAGGGGATAGCGGATTTGGATAACCGCGCGCTGACGGAAGCTTTGGATAAATTATGGCGTCGCCACTGTCGCCAGGCTCCCGCATCCTGATCGGGCTGGTGCGGGCCTATCAGCTCGTCATCAGTCCGCTGCTAGGGCCTCGTTGTCGCTTCCAGCCGACATGCTCTCATTACGCAATTGAGGCATTAAGCAGGTTTGGCATGATAAAAGGCAGTTGGTTAGCATTGAAACGCGTATTAAAATGCCACCCTTTGAACCCAGGTGGCGATGATCCGGTGCCGCCAAAAACCGACGATAACAGAGAACACTAACGATGGATTCGCAACGCAATCTTCTCCTCATCGCTCTGCTGTTCGTGTCTTTCATGATCTGGCAGGCATGGCAAACGGACAACGCTCCGCAGCCGGCCGCACAGACCACGCAACAGACTTCGAACGCAGTAGCCGGTGATGCCGCCAGCCAGGCCGTGCCAGCCAGTGGTCAGGGTAAGCTGATTACCGTGAACACCGACGTGCTGTCACTGACCATCAACACCCGTGGTGGCGATATCGAGCAGGCTAAACTGTTGGCCTACCCGGATACTCTGGGTTCATCGACTCCGTTCCAACTGCTGGAAACCACTCCGTCGTTCGTCTATCAGGCGCAAAGCGGCCTGACCGGTAAAAACGGCCCGGACAACCCGGCCAACGGCGAACGCCCGCTGTATCAGGCGGCGCAAGACAGCTACACCCTGCCGGAAGGCCAGGACGAGCTGCGCATCCCGCTGACCTACACCGATAAAGACGGTGCAGTCTACACCAAGACGTTCGTGCTCAAACGCAACCACTATGCGGTCGGCGTGGATTACAGCATCGACAACAAAGGCGCGACGCCGCTGGAGCTGACCCTGTTCGGCCAGCTGAAGCAGACCACCGAATTGCCTAAACACCGCGACACCGGCAGCAGCAACTTCGCGCTGCACACCTTCCGCGGCGCGGCGTACTCGTCCAGCGAGGACAAGTACCAAAAATACGCGTTCGACAAAGATGAAAACCTGAACGTCACCACCAAAGACGGTTGGGTCGCCATGCTGCAACAGTACTTCGCCACCGCGTGGGTACCGGCGACCAAAGGTGACAACACCTTCTATACCGCCAAACCGGGCGACAACCTGTCCACCATCGGCTTCAAATCTACGCCGGTCGTGGTGCAGCCGGGCGCTCAGCAGCAGCTGAACGCGACCCTGTGGGTCGGCCCGGAGCTGCAGGACCAGATGGCCCAGCTGGCGCCGCACCTGGATCTGACCGTGGATTACGGCTGGCTGTGGTTCATCTCCCAGCCGCTGTTCAAACTGCTGAAGTTCATCCACGGCTTTATCGGTAACTGGGGCTTCTCCATCATCATCATCACCTTCATCGTGCGCGGCATCATGTACCCGCTGACCAAGGCGCAGTACACCTCGATGGCGAAAATGCGCATGCTGCAGCCGAAGCTGCAGGCGATGCGCGAGCGCATCGGCGATGACAAGCAGCGCATGAGCCAAGAGATGATGGCGCTGTACAAGGCGGAGAAAGTGAACCCGCTCGGCGGCTGCCTGCCGCTGATCATTCAGATGCCGATCTTCCTGGCGCTGTACTATATGCTGATGGGTTCGGTCGAGCTGCGCCACGCGCCGTTCGCCCTGTGGATCCATGACCTGTCGGCGCAAGACCCGTACTACATCCTGCCAATCCTGATGGGCGTGACGATGTTCTTCATTCAGAAGATGTCGCCGACCACCGTGACTGACCCGATGCAGCAGAAAATCATGACCTTCATGCCGGTGATCTTCACAGTGTTCTTCCTGTGGTTCCCGTCCGGTCTGGTGCTGTACTACATCGTCAGTAACCTGGTGACCATCCTGCAGCAGCAGCTGATTTACCGCGGTCTGGAAAAACGCGGTCTGCACAGCCGCGACAAGAAAAAAAGCTAAGCGTATTGTAGGGGTTCGGCGCGCCGACCCTTGCAGTCACCCCAAAGGCGGTCATTAGACCGCCTTTTTGCATCTTAATCGTCAGAGAGAACCGTTATGAGCACCACCGATACCATCGTAGCCCAAGCCACCCCGCCGGGACGCGGCGGCGTCGGCATTCTGCGCATTTCCGGAAGCAAGGCCAAAGACGTCGCCCAGGCGTTGCTCGGCAAGCTGCCGAAGCCGCGCTACGCTGACTATCTGCCGTTCCGCGACGCCGCCGGCGCCACCCTCGATCAGGGCATCGCGCTGTGGTTCCCGGGGCCGAACTCCTTTACCGGCGAAGACGTGCTGGAACTGCAGGGCCACGGCGGGCCGGTGATCCTCGATCTGTTGCTCAAGCGCGTGCTGGCGCTGCCCGACGTGCGTATCGCCCGGCCCGGCGAGTTCTCCGAACGCGCGTTTCTCAACGACAAGCTCGATTTGGCGCAGGCCGAAGCGATCGCCGATCTGATCGACGCCAGCTCCGAGCAGGCGGCGCGCTCGGCGATGAACTCGCTGCAGGGGGCATTTTCCACCCGCATCCACCAGCTCGTGGAAGCGCTCACTCACCTGCGAATCTACGTGGAAGCGGCGATCGACTTCCCGGACGAGGAAATCGACTTCCTGTCCGACGGTAAAATCGAAGCACAACTCAACGACGTGATGGCGGATCTGGATAGCGTGCGCGGCGAAGCGCGCCAGGGCAGCCTGCTGCGCGAAGGGATGAAGGTAGTGATCGCCGGGCGCCCCAACGCCGGTAAATCCAGCCTGCTCAATGCGTTGGCCGGGCGCGAGGCGGCGATCGTCACCGATATCGCCGGTACCACCCGCGACGTCCTGCGCGAACATATCCATATCGACGGCATGCCGCTGCACATCATCGACACCGCCGGCCTGCGCGACGCCAGCGACGAAGTGGAGCGCATCGGCATCGAACGTGCATGGAACGAGATCGAACAGGCCGACAGAGTGCTGTTTATGGTCGACGGCACCACCACCGCCGCCACCGAGCCGGCGGAGCTCTGGCCGGAGTTTATGGCGCGCCTGCCGGGCACGCTGCCGATCACCGTGGTGCGCAACAAGGCCGACATCACCGGTGAAACGCTGGGTCTGACGGAAGTGAACAACCACTCACTTATTCGCCTGTCGGCCCGCACCGGCGAAGGCGTCGATGTGCTGCGCGATCATCTGAAACAGAGCATGGGCTTCACCAGCAACATGGAAGGCGGCTTCCTGGCGCGCCGTCGCCACCTGCAGGCACTGGAGCTGGCGGCACAGCACCTGGTGCAAGGCAAAGAACAGTTAGTGAGCGCTTACGCGGGCGAGCTGCTGGCCGAGGAACTGCGCCAGGCGCAGCTGGCCTTGAGCGAAATCACCGGCGAATTCACCTCAGACGATCTGCTGGGCCGCATCTTCTCCAGCTTCTGCATCGGCAAATAATCGCCTGCGGGCGCCATATCCTCTTCGGCGCCCGCATTTTACGTCTCCGGCGCCAAAACTCACCTAAGCTTATCTCATCAATTTTTCCGCGTGAGAGATAAGCTTAAATGAACGAACCTTTAGACTTGATTGGGGTGGGATTGGGGCCTTTCAATCTCAGTCTGGCCGCTCTGGCCGCCGAAAGCGGCGCCGTCAACTATACCTTTCTCGATCGTAACGCGAGCTTCCGCTGGCACCCCGGCATGCTGCTGCCTTCCGCTTATATGCAGACATATGTGCTGCAGGATTTGGTTACCGCCGTCAGCCCACGCAGCCAATTTTCATTTATTAATTACTTGGTAGAACAGAAAAAAATTTATCGGTTTTTAATCACCGAGCAGCAAATTATCAGCCGAGAAGAATTTTCCGACTATCTACGCTGGGCCTGCGAAAGATTAGACGGGCTACAGTTTTCACAGTCCGTAGAGCGCATTGATTTTGACGATGAAAAGAGTTTGTTCAAGGTAACCACCCATAATCAGACGCTGTGGGCGAGAAATATCTGTCTGGGCACCGGCCATAACCCTTGGTTACCGAAAGCGTTTTACCCGGCGCTGGGCGAAAACTGCATGCATGCCGCCGAAATAGCCCTGCGCAATCCGGACTTCAGCGGCAAGCGAGTTATGGTGGTGGGCGGCGGCCAAAGCGGCGCCGATGTGTTTTTGAACGCATTGCAGGGGCACTGGGGCGAACCGGCGCAGCTGGACTGGCTCTCGCGCCGTCCCAATTTTCAGCCGCTGGATGAGTCCCCCTTCACCAACGAATATTTCACTCCCGAATACGTCGACTATTTCTATACACTGCCGTCAGAAATCCGCGAGCGTGAAATCAAAACACAGAAATTGCCGGCAGACGGCATCAGCAATCATACGCTGCGAACCCTGTACCGTGAGCTATATATGCGTTTTGACGTGATGCGCCAGACGCGCAATGTGCGTTTACTGCCTCATCGCACCCTACTGGCCATCGAATCAATGGGTGAAGCTTTTCATCTGCGCACGCTTCACGGCCTGGAAAATCGCCAGGAAAGTTTCAAGGCCGATATCGTCATTCTGGCCACCGGCTATCGCGCTTCGCTGCCCGCTTACCTGAAACCCTTGCTGCCGCGCATTCCTCTCGATGCGGAACAGCATCTGCCGCTACTGCCGAATTTTAATCTGGACTGGCTCGGGCCGGAGCAAAATCGAATTTATGCGGTTAATGCCGGAATACACAGCCACGGCAGCGCAGAAGGCGGACTGAGCCTGATGGCCTGGCGTTCAGCCCGCATCCTCAATCACTTGCTGGGTAAGCCGTGCTTTGATTTGGCACCGAACGCATCAATGATCCAATGGTGGAGCGATGCCGCGCCGGGCGATATCTCTACCACCGCTGATAAATAGGATAATCCGCATAGCGTTTTTTGATGATAAATCCTCAACTTAGTCTTAATCTAACACCCCTGCGTTCTTAGCGACCCTCTGTAATGGAGCGAACAATGGCGTGTCATTTTGCCCGATGGACCCCGGCCTCCGCTGTCCTGGATACCCAGAGACTCGCCGACGAAGTGATAGCCGCCACCCGCACCTTTTCCGTTAAACGCCGCACGCGCTTCCTGCAAGGGCGCATTCTGCTCGCCGAAATGATGTTCTACCTGTACGGCCTGCCGACGCTGCCCCCCATCGCCACCACACCGACCGGCCGCCCCTGTTTCGCCGATCATCAGCTGCCCGATTTCAGCCTCGCTTACGCCAGCAACACCGTGGGCGTGCTGCTCAGCGACGAGGGAAAAGTCGGGTTGGATATCGAAGTGATGCGGGCGCGCGGCACCCGGCAAAGCGCGCTGCAACACGCGCATCAGACGCCGGCGGAAAGTGCCTGGATCGGCGCGCAGGACGATCGGCTGGAGGCGGAGACTCAGCTGTGGAGCATTCGGCAAAGCGTGCTGAAAATTTCCGGCCTCGGCAACAGCGGCCAGTCTACGCTGCGTCTGCATCCCTTCTCCGGCCACCTGCGCTCCAGCGCCACGCCGGACGTTCAGGTGATGAGCGACGCCGACGAATACCTGAGCTGGGCCTGCGCCGGCAGCCCCGGCCTGGATCGCCTGCTGTGCTGGCGCTACGAAGAGCGCGGCGGCCTGCAGAAAGACGGGGAAATCTCGCCGCGCAGCCCGGCGGCATCCTCACGCTTCGTTAAACTGACGGGCCTGAAGACGCCCGGTTAACGCAGCGCAAAGCGGATAACGCTGTCTTTACCGCAACCGCACGAGTTGCTGGATTAAATTGTAAAGACAGCTAAATGTTGAGCAATCGCCTATTCTCGACCAGCGCTTTAGCCTACTATTCGCCCATGTTGTACGCTGAATCTGCTCATTCGAAAGGGAGAATCACCATGTCAGACCAAGCCTTAAAAATCGTCACTCTGCTCGGCAGCCTGCGCAAAGGCTCCTACAACGCCATGGTGGCTCGCGCCCTGCCAGGCCTGGCTCCACAGGGCGTCACCATTGAAGCGCTGCCCTCCATCCGCGATATCCCGCTGTACGACGCCGACATGCAACAGGGTGAAGGCTTCCCTGCCGCGGTCGAGGCGATCGCCGAACAGATCCGCCAGGCCGACGGCGTGATCATCGTCACCCCTGAATATAACTATTCCGTGCCCGGCGGGTTGAAGAACGCCATCGACTGGCTGTCTCGCTTGCCGAATCAGCCGCTGGCCGGCAAGCCGGTCGCCATTCAGACCAGCTCGATGGGGCCGATCGGCGGCGCGCGCTGCCAATACCACCTGCGCCAGATCCTGGTGTTCCTCGATGCGATGGTAATGAACAAGCCTGAGTTTATGGGCGGCGTGATCCAGAGCAAGGTCGACGAACAGGCCGGTGAACTGAGCGATCAGGGAACGCTGGATTTTCTGACCGGCCAGCTGTCCGCGTTCAGCGATTTTATTCGCCGCGTGGAGTGAAGGTCTCGCGGCGCCCCTTAGGCGCCGCAACAGGACATGAAGTCCATCAATTCATTGAAAATTAAAGCCATAGCATCATGTATTTTTTCATTTTAGCGTTATTTTTTGTTTCCATCACCAGTCCCGCTTTCGCGGCAGAGATGCGTTATCCCGCCGGTGAAGAGCCGCTGGAGCTGCCGGCACACAGCGCGCTCAACGCCCAGCTGTCGCGATCCGCGCAAAACCAGGAAGATAAAAAGCTGGGCGCCATGTCGCTGTACCTGACGCTGATGCGCGAAGACGGCCGCAACGTCTGGGCGCCCTACCAGCTGGCGGTGTCATCGGCGGAGAAAGGGCAAACCGAGCTGGCGGAGCGCTACCTGCAGCTGAGCGCCGACCGCGGCCTGTGGTACTACTACAACCTGCTGGAGGACGACGCCTTCAACAGCATCCAGCACTCCGCCACCTACCAATCGATCCTGGCCGCCACCAAAGCGCGCTATCTGCAGCACGCCCGCCACTATGAAGGCAAGGCCAGCTACGCGATGCCGGACGGCGAAGCGCCGCCCGAAGGCTGGCCAACGGTGATCTTCCTGCATACCTACGGCAAAGCCGCCGCCATCAGCCCCGAAGAACGGCTGCTGTTCGGCGAAATGGGCGTGGCCTACATCGAGCTCAACGGCACGCAGATGCTGTCGGAAAACAGTTTCCGCTGGTCGAATTACAGCGACGAGAGCACCCAAACCGCCATTCAGCGTACGCTGCAACAGCTGGCTCCGCAGCTAAAGCTGAATCCCCGGCGGATTTACCTCAGCGCCCGCGGCCAGGGCGCGCTGCACGCCGCCAACCTGATCGCGAAGTACCCGCAGTTTTACGCCGGCGCGCTCCTGATCGCCCCCAACGGCGAGATCAAGCCGGCCCAGCAGTCGCTGGCGGCGCAAAAGAAAATCGTGATGGCGTATTACGATCGGCAGAATTTCAGCGAGCAGGCGTTGGCGTTGCACTTCGCCAATCTGTTCGGAGAGGATAACCAGGTAGAGACGCTGCACTTCGCCCAGGGAGAGGATGCCGCCGGCAGTTGGCAGGCGCGCTTCAAGCGGCCGTTGCAGTGGGTGTTGGGTAAGGCGCCGGATGCGACGCCGGGCGCCTAGGGGTTCAGGGCCGACAGGCGTCGGCCCTTTGGCGGTCAATGGCCGTCGACGAAGACGATCTTCAGCACGAACAGCAGCGCCACCACCACCACGCACGGGCTGATTTCACGCCAGCGGCCGGTGCCGAGCTTCATCACGCAGTAGGAGATAAAGCCGAGCGCGATGCCTTCGGTGATCGAGAAGCTGAACGGCATCATCACCGCGGTGACAAACGCCGGTACCGCTTCGGTCAGATCGTCCCACTTCACCCGCGCCAGGCTGGAGGTCATCAGCACGCCGACGTAGATCAGCGCGCCGGCGGCGGCGTAAGCCGGCACCATGCCCGCCAGCGGCGACAGGAAGATCACCAGCAGGAACAGCAGGCCGGTGACCACCGCCGTCAAACCGGTGCGGCCGCCGACGGCGACGCCGGACGAACTTTCGATGTAAGCGGTCACGGAAGAGGTGCCCGCCAGCGAACCGGCCACCGAGCTGATGCTGTCGACGTACAGCGCCTGCTTCATGCGCGGGAACTTGCCCTGGCTGTCGGTCAGGCCGGCTTTATCGGTGACGCCGATCAAGGTACCCGAAGAGTCAAACAGGTTCACCAGCATAAACGAGAAGATGATCCCGGCCAGCCCGATGTTCAGCGCGCCGGCCACGTCGACCTGGCCCACCACCGAGGTGATGCTCGGCGGCAGGGAGAACAGGCCGCCGTATTTCACGTCGCCCAGCATCCAGCCGATCAGGGTGGTGACCACGATCGACACCAGCACCGCCGCGTGGAAGTTACGTGAAGAGAGCACGGCGATGATGAAAAAGCCGAGCGCGCCCAGCAGCACGTTGTGCGAGGTCAGGCTGCCGATGGTCACCAGCGTGTCCGGGTTGGCCACCACGATGCCGGCGTTTTTCAGCCCCATCATGCCGATGAACAGGCCGATGCCGCTGGTGATGCCGACCCGCAGGCTGACCGGAATGTTGGCGATCATCCAGTAGCGGATGCGGAAAATGGTCAGCAGCAGCAGGCCGACCGCTCCCCAGAAGATGGCGCCCATGCCCACCTGCCAGGAGATGCCCATCGCCCCGACCACCACGAAGGCGAAGAAGGCGTTCAGGCCCATCGCCGGCGCCAACGCCACCGGCAGGTTCGCCAGCAGGCCCATAAAGATGCTGCCGAAAGCGGCGATCAAACAGGTGGTGACAAATACCGCCTGGGTATCCATGCCCGCCGCGCCCAAAATTTGCGGGTTAACGAACACGATATACACCATGGTAAGGAAGGTGGTGATACCGGCAATCGTTTCCGTACGCGCCGTCGTGCCATGTTGCTTGAGTTTAAACACGCGCCCAAGCAAGCCTTGCTCAGCGTCAAGGCCAGATACTGGTTTGGTCATTATCAGAATTCCGAAAATGGGAATGGACAGTCGCCGGCTATCCTATAACAAAAAGTGGGGCTTTTGACGCCGGTCACAGGTTTTTTTCGCCATCTTTACGGCTAAACGCGTCAACGGCTTGTATTTACAGGCTTTCATCCCGCGTTTCCGTCCGCTGCGTTGCCGTTTGCCGACACGGCCGATAAAATGACCTATCGCATCTCTTACCCTACCCGCGAAAAAACAGGAATCCGCATGTCTTCAACCTTTATCGATAAGCTCGCGTTGATCGCGCTGAAAGATGACAAAGTGGCGCTGGTGCGTTCACACAATAAGACGCTGTTTTATATGCCGGGCGGAAAGCGCGAAGCGGGCGAAACCGACGAACAGGCGCTGTGCCGCGAAATCGACGAAGAGCTGACCGTCGCGCTGCAGCCCAACTCCATCGCGTTTTACGGCGAGTTCGCCGGCCCGGCGGACGGCAAGCAGGACGGCACCCAGGTGCGCATTCGCTGCTATCAGGCCGACGTTACCGGGCAGCTGCAGCCGGCCGCCGAAATCGCCGAGCTGAGGTGGTGCGACAGCCGCGATTTACCGCACTGCTCACACGTCGCCGCGCTGATTTTGCACGATCTCAAGGCGCGTAACCTGATCAAGTGATCGCTGAGCGGCCTCAGCGCCGTTAACCCGAAGGAACCTGTCCCGCATGAATCAGATTGACTGCATTTTGTTCGACTGCGACGGCACGCTGGTGGACAGCGAAGTGCTGTGCAGCAAAGCCTATGTGCACATGTTCGCCCGCTACGGCATTCATCTGTCGCTGGAAGAGGTGTTCAAGAAATACAAAGGGGTGAAGCTGTACGAGATCATCGATCGGGTCAACGCCGAGCAGGGCACTGACCTGGCAAAAGAGGCGCTGGAGCCGCTGTATCGGCAGGAAGTGGCGCGCCTGTTCGACAGCGAACTGCAACAGATTGCCGGCGCCCGCGAGCTGCTGGCGCAGGTGACGGTGCCTGTCTGCACCGTCTCCAACGGACCGGTCAGCAAGATGCAGCACTCGCTCGGCCTGACCGGCATGCTGCCTTATTTTGATGACCGGTTGTTCAGCGGCTATGACATTCAGCGCTGGAAGCCGGATCCGGCGATCGTGTTCCACGCCGCCGAACAGATGCAGGTGCCGGTAACGCGCTGCATCCTGGTGGACGACTCGCCCGCCGGCGCCCAGGCCGGCATCAATGCCGGCATTCCGGTCTTTTACTTCTGCGCCGATCCGCATAACCCGCCGATCGACCACCCGCTGGTGACGACGTTTAACGACCTGGCCCAGCTGCCCGCGCTGTGGCGCGAACGCGGCTGGCGGCTGACGGCCGATTAACTGGCCGGCAACGGCGGCTTGTTGCGCCACCAGCGCCACGACCGCTTCAGCGCGCGGGTTTGCGCGCCGAAGCGGCGGTTGACCGCGTTGGCCAGCAGATCGAGCGCCAGGCAGAACACGAAATAGACCAGCGCCACGAACAGGAACACTTCCATCGGATAGACCATGCTGCGGTTGTTGACCTGGGTCGCCAGGAAGGTCAGTTCGCCAACGCCGACGATATAAGCCAGCGAGGTGTCTTTGATCAGGGATATCCACTGGTTGATGAACGACGGCACCATCATGCGCAGCGCCTGCGGCAGCACGATCATGCGCAGCGTCTGCCAGCGGGTCAGCCCCAGGGAAAGTCCGGCCTGCCACTGGCCGGGGCCGATCGCGGCGATGCCGGCCTTCACCGCATGGGCCAGATAGGCCGAAGCGATCAGCGCCAGCGCGCACACCACGGTGGTGATTTCCGGGATCTCTACGCCAAACACCATCGGCAGCAGGAAATAGGTCCAGAAGATCAGCATGATGACCGGTATGGCGCGGAAAAAGCCCAGCACCGCCGCCAGCAGTCCGGCAGCGACGCCGCGCGACATCGCCAGCGCCACGCCGAGCAAGGTGCCGAGCACCGCCGAGGCGACGCCGGCCATCAGGCTGATCGCCAACGTCAGCGCCGCGCCGCCTAATGGACCATCCGGCCAGGTGCCCCACAGCAGGTAGCCCAGGTTATCGTGAATTACGCTGAAATCCATCTCAATGCCCTCCCAGCGGTTTACGCTGTTGGCGCCACATGCCCCAGCCTTCCAGCAGCGCGATGATGGCGATATACAGCACCGTCGCCACGCCGAACGCCTGGAAGGTGCGCAGGGTTTCGGTTTCGACCTGACGCGAGGCGTAAGAGAGTTCGGCCACGCCGATCGCCATGGTCAGCGACGAGTTTTTGATCACGTTCATGTATTGCCCCAGCAGCGGCGGCAGCGCGATTTTCAACGCCTGCGGCAGCACCACGTAGCGCATCGCCTGCCAGCCGGTCAGCCCCAGCGCCTGAGCGGCATATTTCTGCCCGCCGGCGACGCCGCGAATGCCGGAACGGATCTCTTCGGCGATAAAGGCGGTGGAGTAGAGCGTCAGGCCGAAGAAACCGGCGAGAAACTCGAACGACGGCCATTCCAGCGGGCCGACCTGATGTGAGCTGTTCAGCCACTGCATCGCGGCGGACGGCAGGATCTGCCCGGCGGCGAAGTACCAGAAGAACAGCTGCACCAGCAGCGGCGTATTGCGAAACAGCGAGCTGTAGCCCATCGCCAGCCAACGCAACGGCCGCAGGCTGCTGTCGCGCATCGCCGCCAGCACGAAGCCCAGCAGCGTGGCCGCCAGGCCCGCGCAGGCGGAAAGCCACAGCGTCAGCAGAAAACCGTGCCACAGCCAGCTCAGGTATTGCGGCGCCAGCAGCCAGTCCAGGTTCATGTTCAATCCTTGTCTTGCAGAATGCATCAGGGGCGCAGCAAGCTGCGCCCCTCCGTGCCGATCTCACCGCGAGCGGTTAAATCAGGCTTTCGGTTGCTGATCCAAAGGCGCGATTTTGAAATCGCCGCGCGGTTGGGCGGATTGGGTTTCCGGCCCGAACCAGCGATCGTAAATCTTAACCGCTTCGCCGTCTTTTTCCAGCTTGATCAGCGTCTCGTTCACCGCGGCGGTCAGGCGATCTTCGCCCTTGGGAATGCCGACGCCCTGGTACTCTTTGGTCAGGCTGAACGGTGAAATTTCAAACTCCGCCTTCTGCGCCGCCGGCAGGTTGCCAAGCAGGCCGACCAGCTTGGCGTCGTCCTGGGTGATCGCCTGCACGTTGCCGTTGCGCAGCGCCACGAACGCCAGCGGGGTGTCATCGTAGGAGATCACTTTCGCCGTCGGGAAACGCTCGCGCAGGGTGATTTCCTGCACCGTGCCCTTGTCCGCGCCGATGCGCAGCTTTTTGATGTCTTCCGGGGTTTTCAGCACGCCTTTGCGGGCGATGAATTTCTGGCCGGTGGCGAAATACGGCACGCTGAAGTTCACTTCCTTGGCGCGCTCGTCGGTAATGGTGAAGTTGGCGGCAATCAGGTCAACCTTCTTCGACACCAGCAGCGGAATGCGGTTGGCCGGGTTGGTGGCGCGCAGCTCCACTTTTACCCCCAGCGCTTTGCCGATCGCATCGGCGACGTCCACATCGTAGCCCACCAGCTTCTTGCTCTGCGGATCGATGTAGCCGAACGGCGGGTTGCTGTCGAACACCGCGATACGCACCACGCCGGCTTGCTTGATATCGTCAAGTTTGTCCGCGTGCGCGGCGCCGGCGGCGAGGCCGGTCAGACTGGCTAACAACGTTAAGGCCAAAGCGCGATGTTTCATAAAGAGCTCCTAAGTGGTTGATGTCCTGCTGGCGGATAAGCTAGCAAGCGCCACATAGGTCAGGAAATAATATAAAAAGCTATATTTATAACCTTTTTATCTTTAAGAACTTAAGATGGAATAAAGGCGCGGGAAACCGCGCCTTTGAAGGATATTACCCGGAAAGGGTCAGTCGGCTTTGTCGTCTTTACCGCCCGGAGAGAGCAGCTTTTCCAGGGCGTCGCCGCCCAAATGACGGAAATCCTGTCCTTTGACGAAATAGAAGATAAATTCGCAGATGTTCTGGCAGCGGTCGCCAATACGCTCGATAGAACGGGCGCAGAACAGCGCGGTCAGCACGCTCGGAATGGTGCGTGAGTCTTCCATCATATAGGTCATCAGCTGACGCACGATGCCTTCGTATTCCTGGTCGACCTTTTTATCTTCGCGGTAAATACGGATCGCCTCGTCCAGATCCATGCGCGCGAAGGCGTCCAGCACGTCATGCAGCATTTGCACGGTGTGGCGCCCCAGCGATTCCAGGCTGACCAGCAGCGGCTGGTGCTGGTGCGAGAACTTCTCCAGCGCGGTGCGGCAGATTTTGTCCGCCACGTCGCCGATGCGTTCCAGCTCGGAAATGGTTTTGATGATCGCCATCACCAGGCGCAGATCGCTGGCGGTCGGCTGGCGCTTGGCGATGATGCGCACGCAGGCTTCGTCGATCGCCACTTCCATCATGTTGACCTTGGCGTCGCCTTCGATCACGCGCTTGGCCAGCTCGCCATCCTGATTGTGCATCGCGGTGATGGCATCGGTCAGCTGCTGCTCCACCAGCCCGCCCATGGTCAGCACCTGGGTGCGGATATGCTCAAGCTCTGCGTTGAACTGGCCGGAAATGTGTTTGTTTAAATTCAGGTTATCCATGATGCTTCCTATCAACCATAACGGCCAGTGATGTAGTCTTCAGTCTGCTTTTTCTGCGGCGCAGTGAACAGGTTATCAGTATCACTGAACTCGATCAGCTCGCCCAGATACATAAATGCGGTGGAGTCGGAGCAGCGCGCCGCCTGCTGCATATTGTGGGTTACGATCACCACGGTGTAATCGGCCTTCAGCTCGCTGATCAGCTCTTCAATCTTGCCGGTGGAGATCGGATCCAGCGCCGAGCAAGGCTCATCCAGCAACAGCACTTCCGGGCGAATGGCGATGCCGCGGGCGATGCACAGGCGCTGCTGCTGGCCGCCGGAAAGGCTGTAGCCGCTCTGGTGCAGCTTGTCCTTGGTTTCGTTCCACAGCGCCGCCTTGGTCAGCGCCCACTGCACGCGCTCGTCCATATCGGCGCGCGACAGCTTTTCAAACAGGCGAACGCCGAAGGCGATATTGTCGTAAATCGACATCGGGAACGGCGTCGGCTTCTGGAACACCATACCGACCTTGGCGCGCAGCAGCGCGATATCCGAGTTGTCGGTAAGGATATTCTGGCCGTCCAGCAGGATGCCGCCTTCCGCGCGCTGTTCCGGGTACAGCTGGTACATCTTGTTGAAGGTGCGCAGCAGGGTGGATTTGCCGCAGCCGGACGGGCCGATAAACGCGGTGACCTTGTTCTTGGCGATATCCAGCGTGATGTTCTTCAGCGCATGGAATTTGCCGTAGTAGAAGTTCAGATCGCGTACCTGAATTTTGCTGCTGGAAGCGTCAGTAACCATACTCATCAAGACTTCTCTCTTTTCATCAGCGCCGCCAAAGCGGCGCTCAAAATTTTATGAATGCTTTTTCTTGGCGAAAATCACGCGCGCCAGGATATTCAGTAACAGTACACACAGGGTGATCAACAGCACCCCGGCCCAGGCCAGCTGTTGCCATTCGGCGAACGGGCTCATGGCGAATTTGAAGATGGTCACCGGCAGGTTGGCGATCGGCTGCATCAGGTCGGTGCTCCAGAACTGGTTCGACAGCGAGGTGAACAGCAGCGGCGCCGTTTCCCCCGCGATGCGCGCAATCGCCAGCAGCACGCCGGTGATGATGCCGGACACCGACGCCTTCAGCGTGATGGCGGAAATCATGCGCCATTTCGGCGTGCCCAGCGCATAAGCGGCCTCGCGCAGCGTATCCGGCACCAGCTTCAGCATGTTCTCAGTGGTGCGAATGACGATCGGCACCTGCAGCAGCGCCAGCGCGACGATGCCGGCCCAGCCGGAAAAGTGTTCCATCTTCGCCACCACGATGGTGTAAACGAACAGGCCCACCACGATCGACGGTGCGGACAGCAGGATGTCGTTGATAAAGCGGATCACTTCCGCCAGCCAGGATTTACGGCCGTATTCTGCCAGGTAGATGCCGGCCATGATGCCCAGCGGCGTGCCGAAGATGGTCGCCCACAGGATCAACAGGCCGCTGCCGGCGATGGCGTTGGCCAGACCGCCGCCTGCGGTGTTCGGCGGCGGGGTCATTTCAGTGAACAGCGCCAGCGACATGCCGTCGAAGCCTTTGGTCACGGTGGCGATCAGGATCCAGATCAGCCAGAACAGCCCGAACACCATGGTCGCCATCGACAGGAACAGCGCGAGACGGTTTTTCTGCCGGCGCCAGGCCTGCATTTTGCGGCGGCTTTCCGCCAGAACGACTGCGTTTTGCATATCCATCGTCGCCATGTTAACGCCCCTCATTCTTGGCCAGACGCATGATCATCAACTTCGACAGCGCCAGCACGATAAAGGTGATAACAAACAGAATCAGGCCCAGCTCCATCAACGCGGCGGTGTGCACGCCGGACTCGGCTTCGGCGAATTCGTTGGCCAGCGCCGAGGTGATGCTGTTGCCCGGCATGTACAGCGAAGCGCTGTCGAGCTGGTAGGTGTTGCCGATGATAAAGGTCACCGCCATGGTTTCCCCCAGCGCACGGCCCAGGCCCAACATCACGCCGCCGATGACGCCGTTTTTGGTGAACGGCAGCACGATGCGCCAGATGACTTCCCAGGTGGTGCAGCCGATGCCGTAGGCCGACTCTTTCATCATCACCGGGGTCTGTTCGAACACGTCGCGCATGACTGCCGCGATGTAAGGAATGATCATGATCGCCAGGATCACCCCGGCGGCCAGAATGCCGATGCCGAAGGCCGGGCCGGAGAACAGCTCGCCGACGATCGGAATGCCCGACAGCACTTCGCCGACCGGCGTCTGGAAGTATTCGGCGAACAGCGGCGCGAACACGAACAGGCCCCACATGCCGTAAACGATGCTGGGGATGGCCGCCAACAGCTCAATGGCGATGCCCAGCGGCCGCTTCAGCCAGTTCGGCGCCAGCTCGGTCAGAAACAGCGCGATGCCGAAGCTCACCGGCACGGCGATGATCAGCGCGATAAGCGAGGTGACCACGGTGCCGTAGATCGGCACCAGCGCGCCGAACTGCTCCGCCGGCGCGTCCCACTCTTTGGTCCACAGGAAGGCGAAGCCGAATTTCTGCATGCTTGGCCAGGAGGCGAAGATCAGCGAAACAATGATGCCGCCCAGCAACAATAGGGTAATCAGCGCAGCCAGTCTCACCAGCGCGCTGAAAATGATGTCACCGTTTTTGCCCGGTGCTTTGATGGTCGGCTTGTACTCAGCCATAGATTACTCTCTGTTTGAACCCTGGCAGCCCCAACCGGGATCGGAGCCTGAAGAACTGTGTGGGGCGCGGCGAACCCGCGCCCCTGCGTTGTTAGTACAGCGCTTTGCCTGAACTGTCTTTTACGTTGGTTTTCCAGGCCGCGCGCACCTGCTCAACCACTTCTGCCGGCAGGGTGGCGTAATCCAGCTCGTTCGCCTGCTTGGCACCGGTTTTGTAAGCCCAGTCAAAGAACTTCAGCACTTCGGCGCCCTGAGCAGGGTTTTTCTGCTCTTTGTGCACCAGGATGAAGGTGGTGGATGTAATCGGCCACACGTTGTCGCCTTTCTGGTCAGTCAGATCCTGAGCGAAGGTCTTGCTCCAATCCACGCCTTTGGCCGCGTTGCTGAAGCTCTCTTCGGTCGGGCTGACCGGTTTACCGTCGGCGGATACCAGCTTGGTGTAAGCCAGGTTGTTCTGCTTGGCGTAAGCGTATTCTACGTAGCCGATAGAGCCAGGCAGACGCTGAACGAAGGCGGCGATGCCGTCGTTGCCTTTACCGCCCAGACCGGTCGGCCAGTTAACGGTAGAACCGGCGCCGATCTTCTCTTTCCACTGCGCATTGGCCTTGGACAGGTAGCTGGTGAACACGAACGAGGTGCCGGAACCGTCGGCGCGGCGCACCACGGCGATGTTCTGGTCAGGCAGTTTCACGCCTGGGTTCAGCTTGGTGATTGCCGGGTCGTTCCACTTTTTGACGTTGCCCAAGTAGATATCGCCCAGGGTTTTGCCGTCCAGCGTCAGTTCGCCGGATTTGATGCCCGGGATATTCACGGCCAGCACCACGCCGCCGATCACGGTCGGGAACTGGAACAGGCCGTCGGCCGCCAGTTTGTCGTCAGACAGCGGGGCGTCGGAAGCGCCAAAGTCAACGGTGTTGGCCACGATTTGCTTCACGCCGCCAGAGGAGCCGATGCCCTGATAGTTAACTTTGTTGCCGGTTTCTTTCTGATAAGAATCTGCCCACTTGGCGTAAACCGGAGCGGGGAATGTCGCACCTGCACCGGTCAGGCTGGCAGCAGCGAACGCGGACACGGTGGTCAGGGAGAAGGTCGCTGCCACAATACTGGCGACGGTGGTACGCATCAGTTTCATAATCCCTCCTAATGGGATATTTAAAATCGACTTCGAGTCGTTTTAATCAGAGTAAGTATTGCTGCAGGAGGGAAAATAGGACAGTTTGGTGACAGAAAAATGTACGCAATATGACAGTTATATTACAGCGCGCCAGAGAGGCGTTTGTTTCTTTAAAAATCAATTAATTAGACAAAAAACAGCGCAATTGACGTGCAATAAAAAAACGGTTTGGCGCGGCCTATCCGCTTGAATATGACAATGTTTATCGCCGAATCGGTCGCGCTGTCATCTTTAAGGCCGCTCATGAAAAAAGCCGGCGCAAAGGCCGGCTTTTGCAGTTTACCTGCGGCAGATTACTCTACGGTGACAGACTTCGCCAGGTTGCGCGGCTGGTCAACGTCGGTGCCTTTGATCAGCGCCACGTGGTAAGACAGCAGCTGCAACGGCACGGTGTAGAAGATCGGTGCCACGATTTCCTCGACGTGCGGCAGAGGAATGATGGTCATGCCTTCGCTGCTGACGAAGCCGGCGTCCTGATCGGCGAACACGTACAGCTGGCCGCCGCGCGCGCGCACTTCTTCAATGTTGGATTTCAGCTTTTCCAGCAGTTCGTTGTTCGGCGCCACCACGATCACCGGCATATCGGCGTCGATCAGCGCCAGCGGGCCGTGTTTCAGCTCACCCGCCGCATAGGCTTCGGCGTGAATATAGGAGATCTCTTTCAGCTTCAGCGCCCCTTCCATGGCGATTGGATACTGATCGCCGCGGCCGAGGAACAGCGCATGATGCTTGTCGGAGAACCCTTCCGCCAGCGCTTCGATCTCTTTATCCATCGACAGCATCTGCTCGATACGCGCCGGCAGCGCCTGCAGGCCGTGCACGATCTCCTGCTCCACGCTTTCCGCCATGCCTTTCAGGCGGCCCAGGCGCGCCACCAGCATCAACAGCACGGTGAGCTGCGTGGTGAAGGCCTTGGTCGAGGCCACGCCGATTTCCGTGCCCGCTTTGGTCATCAACGCCAGATCCGATTCGCGCACCAGCGAAGAGCCGGCCACGTTACAAACGGCCAGCGAACCGAGATAACCCAGCTCTTTGGACAGACGCAGCGCCGCTAACGTATCGGCGGTTTCGCCAGACTGCGACAGGGTGATGATCAGGCTGCCCGGACGCACCGCCGATTTGCGGTAACGGAATTCGGACGCGATCTCGACGTCGCACGGCACGCCGGCCAGCGCTTCGAACCAGTAGCGCGCCACCATACCGGAGTGGTAAGAAGTCCCGCAGGCGATGATCTGCACGTGCTGCACCTTGGCCAGCAGCTCGTCGGCGCGCGGGCCCAGCTCGCTCAGATTGATTTGGCCATGGCTGAAACGCCCTTCCAGGGTGTTTTTCAGCGCCAGCGGCTGTTCGTAGATCTCTTTTTGCATGTAGTGGCGGTAAGCGCCCTTGTCGCCGGCGTCATACTGCACCTGGGATTCGATCTCAGGGCGCTCGATGGCGTTGCCCTGCTTGTCGAAGATGTTGACGGTGCGGCGAGTCACTTCCACCACGTCGCCTTCTTCCAGGAAGATGAAGCGGCGGGTGACCGGCAGCAGCGCCAGCTGATCGGAAGCAATAAAGTTTTCCCCGACGCCGCGGCCGATAACCAGCGGGCTGCCGGAGCGCGCCGCGACCAATACGCTCGGATCGCGGCTGTCCATCACCACGGTGCCGTAAGCGCCGCGCAGCTGTGGGATCACGCGCTGAACCACTTCCAGCAACGTGCCGCCCTGTTGTTGTTCCCAGTGCACCAGGTGCGCGATCACTTCGGTGTCGGTTTCGGAGCTGAAGCGGTAACCGCGTTCGATCAGCAGTTCGCGCAGCGGTTCGTGGTTTTCGATGATGCCGTTATGCACCACGGTAATGTAGTCGGAAACATGCGGGTGCGCGTTCGCTTCGGTCGGTTCACCGTGTGTTGCCCAGCGGGTGTGAGCGATGCCGGTACCGCCGTGCAGATCGGTCTGCTCCGCCGCTTCGGCCAGTTTTTGCACCTTGCCTACGCGACGCAGGCGACTGACGTTGCCTTTTTCGTCGACCACCGCCAGACCGGCGGAGTCGTAACCGCGGTACTCGAGACGGCGTAAACCTTCCAACAGGATTTCTGCGATATCACGTTGCGCTACTGCGCCTACAATTCCACACATCAGTTGTATTCCTAATGAACGCCCTTCATGGGCGCTTTCGATGTCTTGACCTGATTTTTGCCGGTTTTACCGTGCGTCCCCGAGCCTGTAGATGGTGGGGGTTATTATGTTTTGTATTGGGCTCTGAACGGAGCCCAACGCAAAACACACTATGACTTCTTCTTCACCGGACGTTGCCAGCCCTGAATGTGCACCTGCTTGACGCGGCTCAGCACCAGTTCGTTCTCGGCGATATCGCGCGTCACCGTGGTGCCGGCGGCGATGGTGGAACCTTTGCCGACCGACACCGGCGCCACCAGCTGAGTATCGGAACCGACGAACACGCCGTCGCCGATCAGCGTCTTGTGCTTGTTGGCGCCATCGTAGTTGCAGGTGATGGTGCCGGCGCCGATATTCACGTCATCGCCGATTTCGGCATCGCCCAGGTAGCTGAGGTGACCGGCCTTGGAGCCTTTGCCCAAACGCGCCTTTTTCATTTCCACGAAGTTGCCGACGTGGGCCCCTGCCGCCAGCTCCGCGCCAGGGCGCAGGCGGGCGAACGGCCCCACGGTGCAGTCGGCTTCCAGCACGCTGTCTTCCAGCACGCTGTAAGGGCTGATCTCGCAGTCATCGCCGATCACACAGTTTTTCAGCACGCAGCCGGCGCCGATTTTCACCCGGTCGCCCAGCTTGACGTGACCTTCGATAATCACATTCGCATCAATAGTGATGTCGCGGCCGTGAACAAGTTCCCCGCGCAGGTCAAAACGCGCCGGATCCAGCAGCATCACGCCGGCCAACAGCAGCTTTTCAGACTGTTCCGACTGGAAGACGCGCTCCAGGGTCGCCAGCTGCAGGCGGTTGTTCACGCCTTCCACTTCACTCAGGCGCGACGGGTGCACTGTTTCGATTTTCTTGCCGTCGGCATGGGCCAACGCAATAATATCGGTGATGTAAAACTCGCCCTGTGCGTTGTCGTTATTCAACATCCCCAGCCAGCGCTTCAGATCGCGCCCGTTCGCCACCAGGATGCCGGTATTGATCTCGTTGATCTGGCGCTGCGCCTCGCTGGCATCCTTGTGTTCGACGATGCCCACCACGTTGCCCTGCTCGCGCACGATGCGGCCGTAGCCGCTCGGATCGTCCAGCTTGACCGTCAGCAGACCGATACCGCCCTGCGGTTTGGCCGCCAGCAGGCGTTGCAACGTATCCACGGAGATCAACGGCACGTCGCCGTACAGCATCAGCACGTCTTCATCGTCGGCAAAATGCGGCGCGGCCTGCTGCATTGCATGGCCGGTACCCAATTGCTCGGCCTGCAGCACCCAGTTCAGCGCGCCGTCAGTCAACGTGCTTTTCAGCAGATCGCCGCCGTGGCCGTATACCAGGTGAACATGTTGCGCGCCCAGTTTCATCGCGGCATCAATGACGTGTTGCACCATCGGCTTACCGGCCAACGGATGTAAAACCTTGGGAAGATCGGAATACATGCGTGTTCCCTTGCCCGCGGCGAGGATAACCACGCTCATTGCGCTGTTCGACATAAGCAACCTGATAACTCCATTTTGATAGACGAAAGTAAAACCGTTTAGCGACAATATTACTACATATTTCTCTGCACGAACCCGGCTCAGGCCGCGTGGGCCTTGGCCTGCCGCTATCGTGGCCAATTCGGCGCCGGGGCGAAAAAACTGTCGGCGATCGGCGACGTTTATTTCCCGATATCAGGGGTTATACACCACACCGCCCGCCGGGCTGAAATGCTTATTTTAAAGTAAAAAAAAAGCGACCCTATAGGCCGCTTTCTTAAAGTTGGGTGCTTTGCACCCAAACATTACATCGCTTTTCTGGTGAGCTCGATAACGCGCAGTTTCGCGATCGCTTTCGCCAGTTCAGCGGATGCCTGAGCATAGTCGACATCGCCATGAGAGCTGCGAATGTGTTCTTCAGCTTTACGCTTAGCTTCCAACGCTCTCGCTTCGTCGAGGTCAGTACCACGGATAGCAGTGTCCGCCAGCACGGTAACCACGCTCGGCTGCACCTCGAGGATGCCGCCGGACAGGTAGATGAACTCTTCTTCACCGTGCTGCTTAACAATACGCACCATGCCAGGCTTGATGGCAGTCAGCAGCGGCGCATGGCCAGGGAAGATCCCCAGTTCACCTTCGCTGCCTGTCACCTGGATCTTCTGCACCAGGCCGGAAAACATCTGTTTTTCCGCGCTGACTACATCCAGATGGTAAGTCATAGCCATATCACCCTCCTCTCAAGGCGTTACAGTTTCTTGGCTTTTTCCACTGCTTCTTCAATGGTGCCAACCATGTAGAACGCCTGCTCCGGCAGGTGGTCATAGTCGCCGTCCATAATGCCTTTGAAACCACGGATGGTGTCTTTCAGCGATACGAACTTGCCCGGAGAACCGGTGAAGACTTCTGCCACGAAGAACGGCTGAGACAGGAAGCGTTGGATCTTACGCGCACGGGATACGACCAGTTTGTCTTCTTCAGACAGCTCGTCCATACCCAGGATCGCGATGATATCTTTCAGTTCCTGGTAGCGTTGCAGAATGGACTGCACGCCACGCGCTACGTCGTAGTGCTCCTGGCCAACAACCAGCGGATCCAGCTGACGGCTAGTGGAATCCAGCGGGTCAACGGCCGGGTAGATACCCAGAGAAGCGATGTTACGGCTCAGTACCACGGTTGCGTCCAAGTGCGCAAAGGTGGTGGCTGGTGACGGGTCAGTCAAGTCATCCGCAGGAACGTAAACGGCCTGTACGGAAGTGATGGAACCGGTCTTGGTCGAGGTGATACGTTCTTGCAGAACGCCCATCTCTTCCGCCAGCGTTGGCTGATAACCTACTGCGGATGGCATACGGCCCAGAAGTGCGGACACTTCGGTACCGGCCAGGGTGTAACGGTAGATGTTGTCAACGAACAGCAGAACGTCACGGCCTTCGTCACGGAATTTCTCCGCCATGGTCAGGCCGGTCAGCGCAACGCGCAGACGGTTACCTGGTGGCTCGTTCATCTGGCCGTAAACCAGGGATACTTTGTCCAGAACGTTGGAGTCGGTCATTTCGTGGTAGAAGTCGTTACCCTCACGAGTACGCTCGCCCACGCCCGCAAACACGGAATAACCGGAGTGCTCGATCGCGATGTTACGGATCAGCTCCATCATGTTTACGGTTTTACCCACGCCCGCACCGCCGAACAGACCGACTTTACCGCCCTTGGCGAACGGACAAATCAGGTCCATTACCTTGATACCGGTTTCCAGCAGTTCCTGGGAGCTGGACAGCTCTTCGTAGCTTGGCGCCGCGCGGTGAATCGCCCAACGCTCTTCTTCGCCGATGTCGCCTTTCATGTCGATCGGTTGACCCAATACGTTCATGATACGGCCCAGGGTAGCTTTACCCACCGGCACTTCAATCGGGTGGTCCAGGTTGTTCACTTTCAGACCGCGACGCAGACCATCGGAGGTCCCCATTGCGATACAGCGAACCACGCCACCGCCCAGCTGTTGCTGAACTTCCAACACCAGTTTTTCGGTGCCGTTTTCTACCTCAAGGGCGTCGTACACTTTCGGTACGGCATCCTGAGGGAACTCGACGTCCACCACGGCGCCGATTACCTGGATAATCTTTCCAGTAGCCATCTTGAATCCTCTACGTAATTCGTAAACCTAGCTTAAACCGCGGAGGCTCCCGAAACGATCTCGGTGAGTTCCTGAGTGATGCTGGCCTGACGCGCCTTGTTGTATACCAACTGCAGCTCTTTGATCAGGCTACCGCCGTTATCGGTTGCGGCTTTCATCGCGACCATTCGTGCGGCCTGCTCGCTGGCCAGGTTTTCCACGACGCCCTGATAAACCTGCGACTCCACATAGCGGCGCAGCAAGGTATCAAGCAGCACTTTTGGATCGGGTTCATACAGGTAATCCCAAGGCGTTTTCTTCAGCTCTTCGTCATCGGCTGGCGGTAACGGCAGCAGCTGAAGCACCTGCGGCTCTTGGGACATCGTATTAACAAATTTGTTGCTGACAATGTACAGCTTGTCCAAACGACCTTCGTCGTAGGCCTGCAGCATCACTTTCACCGGCCCGATCAGATCCGACAGGGAAGGTTTGTCCCCCATGCCGGTCACCTGGGCAACCACGTTGCCGCCCACGGAACCAAAGAAAGAGGCCGCTTTAGAGCCAATCAGCGCCAAATCGGTTTCGACGCCTTTTTCGGACCAGGCTTTCATCTCCGCCAGCAGCTTTTTGAACAGGTTGATGTTCAAGCCGCCGCAGAGACCACGGTCAGTAGACACCACCAGATACCCGACGCGCTTAACGTCACGCTCATCCAGGTACGGGTGCTTGTACTCCAGATTCCCTAACGCAAGGTGACCAATCACTTTGCGCATGGTCTCTGCATAAGGACGGCTGGCCGCCATGCGATCCTGCGATTTACGCATTTTGGAGGCGGCGACCATTTCCATCGCTTTAGTGATCTTTTGCGTGTTTTGCACGCTAGCGATCTTACTACGTATCTCTTTTGCGCCGGCCATCTCTGCTTCTCCTCAGTGCCAGACGGCCTGCTGTCTTTCAACAGCAGGACCGTTCGGCGTTACCAGGACTGGGTTTTCTTGAAGGTCTCGAGGATGTCTTTCAACTTGCCCTCGATCTCATCATTGAAGTTGCCAGTTTGGTTGATGTGGTTCAGCAGCTCGGCGTGCTCGCGGTCCGCATAGGCGACCAGCGCGGCTTCGAAGCTCACCACTTTGGCGACTTCGACGTCGTTCAGGTAACCGCGTTCTGCGGCAAACAGCACCAGAGACTGTTGTGCGACCGACATCGGCGCATACTGTTTCTGTTTCAGCAGCTCGGTCACTTTCTGACCGTGGCTCAGCTGTTTGCGGGTCGCGTCGTCCAGATCGGATGCGAACTGGGAGAACGCAGCCAGTTCACGATACTGCGCCAGCGCGGTACGGATACCGCCGGACAGTTTCTTCATGATCTTGGTCTGCGCGGCGCCACCAACACGGGATACGGAGATACCCGGGTTAACTGCCGGACGAATACCGGAGTTGAACAGGTTGGATTCCAGGAAGATCTGACCATCGGTAATCGAGATTACGTTGGTCGGAACGAACGCGGAAACGTCACCCGCCTGGGTTTCAATGATCGGCAGAGCGGTCAGTGAACCGGTTTGGCCTTTAACTTCACCTTTGGTGAAGGCTTCAACGTATTCGGCGTTAACGCGCGCTGCACGCTCCAGCAAGCGGGAGTGCAGGTAGAATACGTCGCCTGGGTAAGCTTCACGACCTGGCGGACGACGAAGCAGCAGGGAAATCTGGCGGTAAGCAACGGCCTGTTTGGACAGGTCATCGTACACGATCAGCGCATCTTCACCGCGGTCACGGAAATATTCGCCCATTGCGCAACCGGCGTATGGCGCCAGGTATTGCAGTGCAGCGGATTCGGAAGCGGTCGCCACAACCACGATGGTGTTGGCCAGTGCGCCGTGCTCTTCCAGTTTGCGCACCACGTTAGCGATGGTGGACGCTTTCTGGCCGATAGCCACGTAAACGCATTTGATGCCGGAGTCGCGTTGGTTGATGATCGCATCGATCGCCAGCGCGGTTTTACCGGTCTGACGGTCACCGATCACCAGCTCACGCTGGCCACGGCCGATTGGAATCATGGCGTCAACGGATTTGTAGCCAGTCTGAACCGGCTGATCAACGGATTGACGCTCGATAACGCCTGGCGCGATAGCTTCTACCGGAGAGAAACCGTCGTTCTCAATCGGGCCTTTGCCGTCGATTGGCGCGCCCAGGGTGTTAACTACGCGGCCCAGCAGACCACGACCGACTGGAACTTCCAGGATACGGCCGGTGCATTTAACCTTCATGCCTTCGGCCAGATCCGCGTACGGACCCATGACCACGGCACCGACGGAGTCGCGCTCCAGGTTCAATGCGATTGCGTAACGGTTGCCAGGCAGCGCGATCATTTCGCCCTGCATAACGTCGGCCAGGCCGTGTACGCGGATGATCCCGTCGCTGACGGAAACGATAGTACCTTCATTGTGAGCTTCGCTCACTACATTGAACTGAGCAATGCGCTGCTTGATCAGTTCGCTGATTTCGGTGGAATTCAGTTGCATGCTCCAGTCCCCTTAAGACTGCAAGACGTCTGTCAGGCGTTCAAGACGACCGCGAACGCTGCCATCAATCACCATATCGCCGGCGCGAACAACGATGCCGGCCAGTACAGACTTGTCAATTTTGCAATTCAGCTTAACTTTGCGTGACAGACGTTTTTCCATCGCAGCGGCGATTTTCGCCTGCTGTTCGTCGCTCAGCGCGCTCGCAGAGAGCACTTCGACTTCGACGGTGGATTCCAGCGAGGCGCGCAGTTCGATGAACTGCTGCAGCACGGCAGGAAGAACCAGTAAACGTCCATTTTCGGCCATTACGCGGATAAAGTTCTGGCCATGTTCGTCGAGCCGATCGCCACAAACCGCGATGAACGTCTTGGACAGCGTTTCTGGCGCGACCGCGCCAGACAGCAGTTCAGAAATCTGTTCATTGCGAGTGACTTCAGCCGCAAACGCCAGCATGTCCTGCCAGCGCTCTACGCTTTGGTGCTCAACGGCAAAGTCAAAAGCTGCTTTGGCGTAGGGGCGAGCTACAGTGACAAATTCAGACATCAGCCCCTCCCTCCTTACAGTTCAGCGACCAGTTTATCAACGATGTCGCTGTTAGCAGCTTCATCCACGGAACGTTCGATGATCTTCTCGGCGCCGGCAATTGCCAGCATCGCGACTTGCTTACGCAACTCTTCACGAGCGCGCTTACGTTCGGCTTCGATCTCAGCCTGAGCCTGCGCCACGATTTTGTTACGTTCCTGCTCGGCTTCGGCTTTCGCTTCATCCATGATCTGAGCTTTGCGTTTGTTCGCTTGCTCGATGATCACCTGAGCTTCTGCTTTAGCAGTTTTCAGCTGGTCGGTCGCATTGGCTTGCGCTAAGTCCAGATCTTTTTTGGCACGCTCTGCAGAAGCGAGGCCGTCAGCGATTTCTTTCTGACGTTTCTCGATGGCAGCCATGATCGGCGGCCATACGTACTTCATGCAGAACCAGACAAACAGAACGAACGCGATGGCCTGGCCGAGGATTGTTGCGTTAAGATTCACAGCACAATGCCTCTTTAAAAGTTAATAGTTTGGTTACGTCGTAGAGGGTTGCTCTACTTACGCGACGGCGAACATCACGTACAGACCCAGACCTACAGCGATCATCGGGATGGCGTCGACCAGACCCATAACGATAAAGAACTGTGTACGCAGCAGAGGAATCAGGTCAGGCTGACGAGCAGCGCCTTCCAAGAATTTACCACCCAGGATGCCGATACCGATCGCAGCACCGATTGCCGCTAAACCCATCATCACAGCGGCAGCCATGTACAGCAGATCCATACTCAGGTTTTCCATGACAGTCTCCAGTTTGTTTCAGTTTAAAAGTGCAAGTGTTTTAAGAAAATCAGTGCTCTTCAGACGCCATCGACAGATAGACGATCGTCAGAACCATGAAAATAAAGGCTTGAAGCGTAATGATCAGGATGTGGAAGATAGCCCAAGGCAAGCTCAGGACCCACTGTGACCACCACGGCAACAGGCCGGCAATCAGGATGAAGATCAACTCACCCGCATACATGTTGCCGAACAGTCGCAGACCCAGTGAAACAGGTTTGGACAGCAGGCTGACACCTTCAAGAATCAGGTTGATAGGAATGAATACAGGGTGGTTGAACGGCTGCATGGTCAACTCTTTAACGAACCCGCCAACGCCTTTCATTTTGATGCTATAGAACAGAATCAGGATAAACACGCCCAGCGCCATAGACAGCGTGACGTTCACGTCGGCGGTAGGCACGACGCGCAGCGCAGGCAGACCGAGAACGTGGGTGCCGAGATAAGGCAGGAAGTCAACCGGGATGAGGTCCATCAGATTCATCAGGAACACCCAGACGAACACGGTCAGCGCCAACGGCGCAATGACCTTGCTCTTGCCGTGGTACATGTCGCGCACGCTGCTGTCGACGAAACCGACCACCAGCTCCACGGCGGTTTGCAGTTTACCCGGCACGCCGCTGGTGGCGTTTTTGGCCACTTTGCGGAAGATCACCAGGAAGAGCGCCCCGAGGACGACGGAGAAAAACATCGAGTCGAGGTTAATCGACCAAAACCCAGTCCCGACCTGAAGCTGCGTCAGGTGGTGACCGATATACTCCTGTGGAGTCAAGACTTCTCCTGCAGACATGATGCCTCTTACCCTTATTTAGTTAAGTTCGGTAACTGTTAATCACGGCCGGTGCCACTATCTGCACCACTAACACCGCTAAATAGGTCAGGCCAAGCGGTATAAACTCCGCCTTGAACACCCCCAGCGCCACGATCAGCAAAACGATGGTGATCACGACCTTTAGCCCCTCGCCGATGGCGAACGACCAGGCAACCCTACCGGGCGCCGGCGTTTGCGCCTGATGGCGCAAGGCAAACAGCATAAACATTGCACTCGGCAACCAGGCGGCGAGACCGCCTGCCAGCGCCGAAGCGCTCCATTCCGGGCTTTTCAGCCAGAAAGCAACGCTGATCAGAACAAAAGTCATTAACTGCAAAAACAGCAGTTTGCGTGCGACTTTCCCGCTGTAAAGGGACACAGACATGACGTTTGTTCTCTCCGTACCCCAGAGGGGGTATGCTGAGTGACGTATACAACTGTTTTTGCTGTCCAGAGTCAAGCAGCAAAAAACGAGCAAATTATACGGGGCATACCAACGAATTCAATCGATAAGTAGCGAAAAGGTGAACAATTATTTAAATTTCCCTATTCCAGCCTATTTTCACAAGAAAACGGTCGGAATAATAGGGCGCATTTAATTGTCTGATTATTCCAGCGTTGCGTTTAGAAACGCGAAGCCGATCACAGTAATGTCCCTTCCTGATTTATAGCCGATGGTCAACCAAACCGTCTTTAGCAATTTGAGCGATCAAAAGATTATATAAATCAAAACATTATCAGTTAACTGTTCAAAAACAATCCGTATACCCGACGAAAACCTTTTATTGACAAGCCGCAGGGCAATATTCCAACAGCCAATTAACATTAGCAGCAAACGCCAATCTTTCGCACATGATTGCCAACGTGACTATTTCCAAATGCAATTACTCTATTGTCGCTAATTAGCCGCGTTTTTTGTGTTAATAGAAAGTAAATTAACTAAAAAAAGCGACCAACTAATTAGCCTGCTTATCTTTCTGCCTGGTACTGCCTTTAATTCACGCTTGTTTGATCAAAAGCAAACTCAGTTTGCCTTAAGAATCACCAGATGGCGTTCGCCTTCCAATTCAGGCACCTGCAACCGCACGATGGATTCCAGGCTAACGCCCGCCGGCAGCTGCGCCAGCTCTTCATCCGGGCGCACGCCTTTCAACGCGTAAAAACGCCCCTGCCCTTTCGCCGGCAGGTGATGGCACCAGGACAGCATATCCTGCAGCGAAGCGAACGCGCGGCTGATCACGCCGTCGAACGGTGGCTCGGCCGGAAACTCCTCAACGCGGCTCTGCACCGGCTCGATATTGTTCAGGCCCAGCTCATGCTGCACCTGACGCAGGAAACGCACGCGCTTGCCCAGGCTGTCGAGCAGCGTGAAATGCGCGTCCGGGCGCACGATCGCCAGCGGAATGCCCGGCAAGCCGGGGCCGGTGCCGACATCGATAAAACGCGAGCCCTGCAGATGCGGGTTGACCACGATGCTATCGAGGATGTGGCGCACCAGCATTTGCTGCGGATCGCGCACCGACGTGAGGTTATAAGCCTTGTTCCACTTATCCAGCATGCCGACATAGCCCAGCAGCTGCTGTTTCTGCTGATCGGGCAGCTCAATGCCTGCTGCCGCGAGCAGCGAGTCTAATTTTTTTTGCACAACGGATCCTTTGGCAGGCGCTGAACGACCAGCGGATGGTTAGCTGGCGCAATGAGGCGCCTATGATAATTCAGGGCGCAAGTGATGTCAGCGGCCGTTTGGCTACGGGATGAGCAAACGGCCGCCTGGATGCGGGATTTATGCGCTGCGGCGCAGCAGTCCCTGCTTTTTCAGCCAGATCAGCAAAATCGAGATCGCCGCCGGCGTAATGCCGGAGATGCGCGAAGCCTGGCCGATGGAGTTCGGTTTGTGATCGTTCAGCTTGGCGATCACCTCGTTCGACAGCCCAGAAACCTGACGGTAATCGAGATCCAACGGCAGCACGGTGTTCTCGTTGCGCTGTTGTTTTTCGATCTCTTCCTGCTGACGAGCGATGTAGCCTTCGTATTTGACCTGGATCTCGACCTGTTCGGCGGCTTGTACGTCGTCCAGCGGCGGCGCGAAGGCCTCGGTGCCGGTCAACTGCGCGTAATCCATCTCCGGGCGGCGCAGCAGCTCTTCGCCGTTCGCTTCGCGCGACAGCGGCGCTTTCAGCAGCGCATTGACCTGTTCGACGTTCTCGGCGTGCGGGTGCATCCAGATGTCGCGCAGGCGCTGACGTTCGCGTTCGATTCGCTCCAGCTTCTCGCTGTAACGCGCCCAACGCACGTCGTCCACCAGGCCGAGTTCACGGCCTTTTTCCGTCAGGCGGAGATCGGCGTTGTCTTCACGCAGCATCAGACGATACTCGGCGCGCGAGGTAAACATGCGGTACGGTTCTTTGGTGCCGAGGGTGCTGAGATCGTCCACCAGTACGCCCAGGTAGGCCTGATCGCGACGTGGCGCCCAGCCTTCCTGTTCGTCAGCGAAGCGCCCGGCGTTCAGGCCGGCCAACAGGCCCTGCGCAGCGGCTTCTTCATACCCGGTGGTGCCGTTGATCTGGCCGGCGAAGAACAGCCCCTGAATGAATTTGCTTTCCAGCGTCGGCTTCAGATCGCGCGGATCGAAGAAATCGTACTCGATGGCATAACCAGGGCGAATAATACGCGCGTTCTGCATGCCTTCCATCGAACGGACGATCTGCATCTGCACGTCGAACGGCAGGCTGGTGGAAATGCCGTTAGGGTAAATTTCGTTGCTGGTCAGGCCTTCCGGTTCGAGGAAGATCTGGTGCGCGTTGCGATCGGCAAAGCGCATGACCTTGTCTTCGATCGACGGGCAGTAACGTGGGCCGATCCCTTCGATGATCCCGGCATACATCGGGCTGCGATCGAGGTTATTGCGGATCACGTCATGGGTTTTTTCATTGGTGTGGGTGATGTAGCACGCCATTTGTTCTGGGTGCTGGCTGGCATCGCCCAGGAACGAGAATACCGGCACCGGCGTATCGCCGTGTTGTGGCGCCAGTACGCTGAAATCGATAGTGCGGGCGTCGATGCGCGGCGGCGTACCGGTTTTCAAGCGGTTGACGCGCAGCGGCAGCTCACGCAAACGCTGCGACAGCGAGATCGAAGGAGGATCCCCCGCGCGGCCGCCGCTGTAATTCTCCAGGCCGATATGGATCTTGCCGTCCAGGAAGGTGCCGACGGTCAATACCACCGCCTTGGCGCGGAATTTCAGGCCCATTTGGGTTACGGCGCCGACTACGCGATCGTTTTCGACGATCAGATCCTCAACCGGCTGTTGGAAGATCATCAGGTTGGGCTGGTTCTCCAACGCGGTGCGGATCGCCTGGCGATACAGCACGCGATCCGCCTGCGCGCGAGTAGCGCGAACGGCAGGGCCTTTGCTGGCGTTTAGTATCCTAAACTGGATGCCGGCATGATCGATCGCCGTGGCCATCAGGCCGCCGAGTGCATCAATTTCCTTAACCAGATGCCCTTTACCAATACCGCCAATCGCCGGGTTACAGGACATCTGTCCCAGCGTATCGATATTGTGTGTCAATAATAAAGTCTGACGCCCCATGCGCGCCGCGGCCATGGCGGCCTCGGTACCTGCATGGCCACCACCGATGATGATGACGTCAAATTGATCTGGATAAAACATGGAACTGCACCTCGCCGTATTGCGAACGATCGTTATTTGCCCTGGGGTGGGGGATTCTACTCAAGTTTAGACGATCGACCAAGCGGTCAGGATCGTCGGTAATTAAAAGAAGATCTTTTTTATTTAAAGATCTCTTTATTAGATCTCTTATTAGGATCGCGATCCTCTGTGGATAAGTAACTATTCACGAAGAAGATCAGCAGATTAAGGAGGATCGTTTGCTGTGAATGATCGGTGATCCCGACGCAGATAAGCTGGGATCTAAAAGGCTTGTTATGCACAGGACAAAAAGCGACCTACGGTTGTTATTTGGATAACTACGGCTTTTACCCTGCTTTTAAGCTTAGTTATCCACAATCGTTCGCGCGATCTTTAGACAAACTAGAGTAAATTAATCCAGTTTTTTACCCATTCCTCGGCCGGATCCTCGGGAATTTCATGCTCGGTCACGTCGATCTCGAGACGATCGCCGATCCTTTTCGCGCCTCTGGCGATCAGCAGATCGTCGATCTGTTTGATCGCGCCGCAGAAGATGTCGTATTCCGAACTGCCTAAACCGACGGCGCCGAACTGCACCTCGGAAAGATCCGGCTGTTGTTCGGCGATCTGCTCCAGCAGCGGCTGAAGGTTATCCGGCAGTTCGCCGGCGCCGTGCGTGGAAGAGACCACCAGCCAGCGGCCGGTCAACGGCAGTTCATCCAGTTCAGGGCCGTGCAGCATCTCGGTAGAGAAACCCGCGTCTTCCAGCTTTTCAGCCAAATGTTCAGCCACGTATTCGGCGCTGCCAAGCGTACTGCCACTGATCAGAGTAATGTCTGCCATGAACCAACGATCCCAACCTTCTCACTCAAAGTGGCTGCATTGTACGCTGTGAATCGGCTGGGATCTACCTGTGGATAATGTGGGTATGCAATTTGGCGGGTTACGGCACGATGGTGCGCATAATGGGGTTCTGCAGCGAGATCAGCGTTTCGGTAGACTGGATCTCGTCGATGGTCTGGATCTTGTTGATAAGTACCTGCTGCAGTGCGTCGATCGATCGGCACATCACCTTGATAAAGACGCTGTAGTGGCCGGTGGTGTAATAGGCTTCCACCACTTCCTCCAGGCTTTCCAGCTTTTTCAGCGCCGAAGGGTAGTCCTTGGCGCTCTTTAATATGATGCCGATAAAGCAGCACACATCGTAGCCCAGCTGTTTGGGGCTGACGTCGATGCGCGCGCCGGTGATGATCCCGGCCTGTTTCATCTTCTCTACCCGCACATGAATGGTGCCGGGGCTGACGGCGAAGTTTTTCGCCAGTTCGGCGTACGGCGTGCGCGCGTTGTCCATCAGAGCGTTGAGGATGCCGCGATCGAGATTATCGATCTGATAAATTTCCGCCATTTAATCCCCCATTAATTAACGATTGTTGAATTCTGTCCGGATAAAAATGAACGATTAAAAGTGAAAAGGCAATATTGATTAATGGATATTGAATTGACATGTCATTTTGTTGCTTAATCGATGGCAACAGAGACAGGTTTACAAGAGATACGGCAATGAAAAAACAGTTTATCCAAAAACAACAACAAATCAGCCAGGTCAAATCCTTCTTCTCCCGCCAGCTGGAGCAACAGCTTGGCCTGATCGAAGTGCAGGCGCCGATCCTCAGCCGTCTGGGCGACGGCACGCAGGATAACCTCTCCGGCAGCGAGAAAGCGGTGCAGGTTAAGGTGAAAACCCTGCCGGACGCCACCTTCGAAGTGGTGCATTCATTGGCGAAATGGAAACGTAAAACCCTGGGCAGCTACGATTTCGGCGCCGGCGAAGGCCTGTACACCCATATGAAGGCGCTGCGCCCGGATGAAGATCGCCTGACGCCTATCCACTCGGTGTACGTCGATCAGTGGGACTGGGAGCGGGTGATGGGCGACGGTGAGCGCAGCCTGGACTACCTGAAAAGCACCGTGCGCAGCATTTACGCCGCCATCAAGGCGACGGAAGCGGAAGTCAGCCGCGAGCATGGTCTGACCCCGTTCCTGCCGGAACAGATCCACTTTGTGCACAGCGAAACCCTGCTGCAGCGTTACCCGGATCTGGACGCCAAAGGGCGCGAGCGGGCGATCGCCAAAGAGCTGGGCGCAGTGTTCCTGATCGGCATCGGCGGCAAGCTGTCGCACGGCAAATCGCACGATGTGCGGGCGCCGGATTATGATGACTGGACCACCCCGGCGGCGGATGGCCTGGCGGGCCTGAACGGTGATATCGTGGTGTGGAACCCGGTGCTGCAGGACGCTTTCGAGCTGTCCTCTATGGGCATCCGCGTCGACGCCGCCGCGCTGAAACGTCAGCTGGCGCTGACCGGCGATGAAGAGCGCATGAAGCTGGAGTGGCACCAGTCGCTGCTGCGCGGCGATATGCCGCAGACCATCGGCGGCGGCATCGGTCAGTCGCGCTTGGTGATGCTGCTGCTGCAACTGTCGCATATCGGCCAGGTGCAGTGCGGCGTGTGGTCGCCGGAAGTGCGCGGGGCGGTCGAAGGGCTGCTCTGATCCCACCTAGCGCCGCCAGCGGCGCATCAAACGGCTTTTCAGCCCGGTATCGAAGCGCCAGATATGATCGAAGATGCGCATGATGCCGGGTTTGCCGTAGGCGGACATCGCCACCGCATGGAAACGCTGCTGGTGGCTTTGCTGCTGCTGTTTCACCTTCTTTATTACCTCCTCCGGCAACCGCTGAGCGATAAAATCGGAAATGATCACCGCATCGGCGTCGAACCAGCCGCTCTCCGCCATTTTGGTGACGGTGGCGTTCAGGCAGGCCGCCAGATCGGTGCCGCCGCGAAACTGCTGGCCGAGAAAGCGCACCGCCTGTTCGATGCCGCTGGCGGCGGTGAGCTCGTAATGCACGAGCTGGTTGGCGAACAGCATGATGTAGCAACGGCGGTTGTCCGCCAGCGCAATGCGCAGCAGCGCCAGGCAGAACGCCTTGGCGCACTGTTCGTTGAAGCCGCCCATCGATCCTGAGGTGTCCACGCAGACGATAAACGGCCCGCGCGGCTGTTGATCCTGCTGTTGGTGGGTGACTTGGCGGATCAGGATCTGCTCCTGCCAGACGTCGCCCTGCAGGCGGTAGCTCAGCAGCCGCTTTTCCAGCAGGCGGCGATAAAATTCGAACTCCAGCTCTTCAATGCCCAACGTCGCCAGCTCCGGCGGCAGCAAGCGCAGGATGTCGTCGCTCTGATGAATGCCGCTCACTTCTTCCGGTAGCGTGGCCGGCACCTGCACCATCACCCTGAACGGCTCCGGCTGCGCGTCCTGTTGCTGCACCGCCTTGGCCTGATAGCTGCGGCCCAACTGCTGCGCCAGCTTTTTCAGCTCCGGCTGCTGCTGCAAAAAGTTGCCGTACTCCACCAGCCGCTGGTAATCGCCGCGCTGTAGCTGGCCTTTGCTCATGTCCCACAGCCTGCCGGCGGCGGTGTCGTTTTCCGACAGCAGCGGCTCCAGCGCGCCGCTCAGCGCCAATCGCTCCTGCAGTTCCGCCATCAGTTGCTCGCGCTCCTGTTCCAGCAGCTGGTGGTGCAGCATGGTGGCCTGCAGCGTCAGGCTGATGCGCCAGCGCTGCAGGAACAGGGTTTGGAAGCTGTCGTCCAGCGGATGATTGGGCAGATCGGCGGCGTCCACCAGCGCGCGCGCCTGTTCATAAAACGGCGAGACCAGCTGGCGCAGCAGCTCCATCGTGTCGTTGAGGTTGTGATAGAACTGAGTGTTGTTCTCCAGCTGGCACTGTTGGTAGCGGTAAAATTCCTGCGCCAGCGCCGGCGGCACCATGGCTTCCTGCAGACGCTCCTTGAGCTGCAGTTTCCAGCGTGGCAGATCGCGATCCAGCGCCCGGCGAAGGGCCGGAAACTTTTTAAAGAACACCGACAGCTGCGGCGCCGCCAGCATGCCGACGATCATCTCCTCGATCATTTCGCCTTCGGCGATCGCCAGCAGCAGATCGAGCGTCTCCAGACTGAGCATGGTTACTGGCCGCGCATTTGCTGCAGTTGCTGTTTAACCTGCTCCGCCACCTGCAGCAGACTGGCTTCGATCTTGGCCAGGCCGGCGGCGGGTGTGAACAGACAGGGCTGATGTTGGCTGAAGGCGCGGCGCTGCTCCGCCAGGCGTTGGGCCAACGCGTCCATTTCGTCCAGCAGCGCCTGCGGCGTGGCGGTGGCCTGTTTGCCCGGCAGCGCCAGCAGCGACGGCTGGCGGCTGACGTCCAGCACCGTCAGGTGCAGTTGGTCGTCGACCTCCAAATCGATCGGCTGCGCGAAGCCGATGCCGTTCAGCTTGGCGCGCACGTCGCCGCCTTTTTGCAGCCAGTTGTCCAGCACGCTGCTTTCGATGCTCAGATGGTTGACCTGAATGTCATGCAGCTGCAGCGGCTTTTGCAGCAACAGGGTGAGGGTGCCGCCGGCGAACGGCGTGGCCGGCGCGTATTGCGGTTTACGGCTGAACATGCCGCCCTTTTTCACCAGGCTGATGGCCTGCCGGTCGCTTTGTTGCTGCTGATCCTGCAGCCAGCGGGTGTGGATTTGTTGCAGTTGGATCAGCATCGACTGTTGCTGGTAGGCCGATTCGGTCAGCAGCTGATCGATCTGCTGTTGCAGCAGCTTCAGCGAGGTGAGATCGTGCCACAGGCAGTCTTTCAGCAGCATCAGGTCGAGCGGGGCGATGGCGTCGCGCCCGCTGAAGAAGGCGCAGGCCTGCAACAGGCGCAGGGCTTTTTTCCAGCGTCGGTCAGAGACGTACGGCGCCTGTTCCAGCGCGTCCAGCCGCTGGCGCAGCTGGAAAATCAGCTCAAAGCAGGCTTCCGGCAGCGCCACCTTATCGATCTGCGGCTGCCACTGCAGAAACTCTTCGTCGCTGACGCTCAGCGCCGCCGGCACCGGGTTTTGGCTTTCGCTCTGGCGGTTGACCAGCAGCGAGCGGAAATTCTGCTTATCCTGCACCTTATCCAGCCACAGGCGGATCAGCATGCGGTCATATAAGGCTTCGAGGCTGTTGTCCGCTTCGGGCAGTTCGTTGGAGGCGGTGACCAGCAGGCGCAGCGGGATCGGTTCTTCGCTGTTGCCGTTGCGAAAGCGCCGTTCGTTGATCGCCGTCAGCAGGGTGTTGAGAATCGCCGGGCCGGCCTTCCAGATCTCGTCCAGAAACACGATCTCCGCTTCCGGCAGGTAGCCGGCGGTCAGGCGCTGATAGCGCCCCTCATCTTTCAGCGCCTGAATGGAGAGCGGGCCGAAGACCTCTTCCGGCGTGGAAAAGCGCGTCATCAGGTATTCAAAGGAGCGGGCGTTACGGAAGGCAAACTTCAGTCGGCGCGCGATCAGGCTCTTGGCGATGCCGGGCGGGCCGAGCAGGAATACGCTTTCGCCGCTCAGCGCCGCCAGCAGGCACAGGCGAATCGCTTCTTGCCGCTCATAAAGACCGCTCTCCAGCGCGCTGCTGAGGCGGGAAATTCGTTCTGCCAGAAGGGATGATGGCGTCATATAATTGTCGCATTGTCCGAGAGTTAGCCAATCTTGGTCGATAATCCGATGATAAACCACCATTATTTTTAGTGGTATAGCTTGTTGATTAGTAATATTTTTCTAAGTTGAGCCGGATATCCGGTTCACATTTTGTTTATTTTTCGGCTCTGATATAAGGGTAGGCAAGCCGTATAAATGGTGCATACTGTGCGGCTTTCTGGTGGGCGTGACGGATCTTTGAGCCCGTATTTTGCCTGATGCGGATGCATCGCTAACGGATGTTCTGATAAAGAAACGAATTATGAGCGCAGAGCATAAGCAGTCCTTATCGGCGGTAACCCTGGCGGCCATCGGCGTGGTCTACGGTGATATCGGCACCAGCCCTCTCTATACGTTGAGAGAGTGTTTCTCCGGCCATTACGGCTTCGATGTTCGTCCAGACGTGGTTTTCGGCTTCCTGTCGCTGATTTTCTGGATGCTGATCGTGATCGTTTCCCTCAAATATCTCACCTACGTGATGCGCGCGGACAACGCCGGAGAAGGCGGTATTCTGACGCTGATGTCGCTGGCCGGGCGCAACACTTCGGCGCGCACCACCGCGGTGCTGGTGATACTGGGCCTGATCGGCGGCAGCTTCTTCTATGGCGAGGTGGTGATCACCCCGGCTATCTCGGTGATGTCGGCGATAGAGGGGCTGGAAATCGCCGCGCCTGCGCTCGATGCCTATATCGTGCCGCTCTCCATTCTGGTGCTGACGCTGCTGTTCGTTATCCAAAAGCACGGTACCGGCAGCGTCGGCAAGCTATTCGCCCCGGTGATGCTGCTGTGGTTCATCGTGTTGGCGGTGCTGGGCGCGCGCAGCATCATTTCGAACCCGGAAGTGCTGCAGGCGCTGAACCCCAAATGGGCGCTCAACTTCTTCATGGAATATAAGAAGGTGTCGTTCTTTGCGCTGGGGGCGGTGGTGCTGTCGATCACCGGCGTCGAGGCGCTGTATGCCGATATGGGGCACTTCGGCAAGTTCCCGATCCGCCTGGCCTGGTTCACCGTGGTGCTGCCTTCGCTGGTGCTCAACTACTTCGGCCAGGGCGCGCTGCTGCTGAAAAACCCTGAGGCGATCAAAAACCCGTTCTTCCTGCTGGCACCCGACTGGGCGCTGATCCCGCTGCTGATTCTGGCGACCCTGGCGACGGTTATCGCTTCGCAGGCGGTGATTTCCGGCGTCTTCTCGCTGACCCGCCAGGCGGTGCGCCTGGGCTATCTGTCGCCGATGCGCATTATTCACACCTCGGAAATGGAATCCGGCCAGATCTACATTCCAGTGATCAACTGGACGCTGTACATCTCGGTGGTGCTGGTGATTGTCGGTTTCGAACACTCCAGCAACCTGGCGGCGGCGTACGGCATCGCCGTCACCGGCACCATGGTGCTGACCAGCATTCTGGTCACCTCGGTGGCGATCAACAACTGGCACTGGAATCGCTTCCTGGCGCTCGGCATCGCTGCCATCTTGCTGATCATCGACGTGCCGATGTTCTCCGCCAACGCCCTGAAGCTGTTCTCCGGCGGCTGGTTGCCGCTGACCTTGGCGCTGGTGATGTTTATCATTATGACCACCTGGAAGAGCGAGCGCTTCCGCCTGCTGCGCCGCCTGCATGAACACGGCAACTCGCTGGAGGCGATGATCGCCTCGCTGGAGAAATCGCCGCCGGTGCGGGTGCCGGGTACCGCGGTGTTCCTGTCGCGCGCCACCAACGTCATTCCTTTTGCGCTGCTGCACAACCTGAAGCACAACAAGGTGCTGCATGAGCGCGTGGTGCTGCTGACGCTGCGCACCGAGGATGCGCCTTACGTGCACAACGTGCGTCGGGTGACCATCGAACAGCTGTCGCCGACCTTCTGGCGGGTAGTGGCCAGCTACGGCTGGCGGGAAACGCCGAACGTCGAGGAGGTATTCCACCGCTGCGGGCTGGAAGGGTTGCCGTGCCGCATGTCGGAGACCTCGTTCTTCATGTCCCATGAATCGCTGATCCTCACCAAGCGGCCGTGGTACCTCTACCTGCGCGGCAAGCTGTTCGTCGCCCTGAGCCGCAACGCGCTGCGCGCGCCGGATCAGTTTGAGATCCCGCCGAACCGGGTCATCGAGCTCGGCACGCAGGTCGAGATCTAACCCGCCTGACAGGGGCTCAGCATTGAACTGAGCCCCTTTTGTTTGCGCATTGTCCGTGCGTGAACGAAACGTTTCGATAGCGATCACAGTTCTGCATTGTCCCGGTTGCCTTCCCCTGCCGTTTTTTTAAACTCCCCCAGAGAGCGAAACGTTTCGCTAGCGGAGTGAGAAGATGAAAAAAGGCGTATTACTGAATTCCGACGTGTCTGCCGTGATTGCCCGGCTGGGGCATACCGACCAGCTCACCCTGTGCGACGCGGGCCTGCCGATACCGGCGGCGACGCAGCGCATCGATCTGGCGCTGACGCAGGGCGTGCCGACCTTCATGCAGGTGTTCGCGGCGGTCACGCAAGAGATGCAGGTAGAAAGCGCCATCCTGGCGGAAGAGATCGTGAAACAGAATCCGTCGCTCCACGAGGCACTGTTGGCTGAACTGACCGCACTGGGCCAACGCCAGGGCAATACCATCAGCGTGCGTTATATCAGCCATCAGGCGTTTAAAGCGCAAACCGAGCACAGCCGGGCGGTGATCCGCAGCGGGGAGTGTTCGCCTTACGCGAACCTGATCCTGTGCGCCGGCGTAACTTTCTGAGGCGTTTATGCAACCTTTACTGCAACTGAAAGGGATTGATAAAGCCTTTCCCGGCGTGAAGGCGCTTTCCGGCGCCGCCCTCAGCGTTTATCCCGGCAAGGTGATGGCGCTGGTGGGGGAAAACGGCGCCGGGAAGTCCACCATGATGAGAGTGCTGACCGGCATCTATCAGAAAGACGCTGGCAGCCAGTATTTTCTCGGTAACGAGGTGGCGTTCAACGGGCCTAAAGATTCGCAGGAAGCGGGCATCGGCATTATCCATCAGGAGCTGAATCTGATCCCGCAGCTGACGATTGCGGAAAACATCTTCCTCGGCCGCGAGTTCGTCAACCGTTTCGGCCGCATTGACTGGAAGCGTATGTACGCCGAGGCCGATCGCCTGTTGGCGCGCCTCAACCTGCGCTACAGCAGCCACCGGCTGGTGGGCGAGCTGTCGATCGGCGATCAGCAGATGGTGGAGATTGCCAAGGTGCTGAGCTTCGAATCGAAAGTGATCATCATGGACGAACCGACCGACGCGCTGACCGACACCGAAACCGCCTCGCTGTTCAAAGTGATCAACGAGCTGAAGGCCGAAGGGCGCGGCATCGTCTATATCTCGCACCGCCTGAAAGAGATCTTTGAAATCTGCGACGACGTGACCGTGTTCCGCGACGGGCAGTTTATCGCCGAGCGGCCGGTGAGCGAGCTGCAGGAAGATTCGCTGATTGAGATGATGGTCGGCCGCAAGCTGGAAGAGCAATACCCGCGCCTTGATTTACCGCGCGGGGAAAAACGGTTGGACGTCAGCCACCTTTCCGGCCCCGGCGTTGAGGACGTCAGTTTTACGCTGTATCGCGGCGAGATCCTCGGCGTGGCCGGGCTGATGGGCGCCGGGCGCACCGAACTGATGAAGATCCTGTACGGCGCCGCGCCGCGCAAGGCCGGCACCGTCAGCCTGAATGGCCGCGAGGTGGTCACCCATTCGCCGCAGGACGGGTTGGCGAACGGCATCGTCTATATCTCGGAAGACCGCAAGCGCGACGGCCTGGTGCTGGGCATGTCGGTGAAGGAAAACATGTCGCTGACCGCGCTGCGCTACTTCAGCCGCGCCGACGGCAGCCTGAAACAGGCCGACGAGCGGCAGGCGGTGGGGGATTTCATCCGGCTGTTCAATATCAAAACGCCGTCGATGGAGCAGCCGATCGGTCTGCTTTCCGGCGGCAATCAGCAAAAAGTGGCGATCGCCCGCGGCCTGATGACTCGGCCGAAGGTGCTGATCCTCGATGAGCCGACGCGCGGCGTCGACGTCGGCGCCAAAAAAGAGATCTATCAGTTAATCAACCAGTTCAAGCAGGAAGGGCTGAGCATCATTCTGGTGTCTTCGGAAATGCCGGAGGTGATGGGCATGAGCGATCGCATTCTGGTGATGCACGAAGGGCATCTCAGCGGCGAGTTCCCGATTGAACAGGCCACCCAGGAAGCGTTGATGGCGGCAGCCGTCGGCAAGCAATACGGCGTAAAGCAGGAGTAATCAGATATGAGTTCCCAGACTATCGCAGCCAAGCGCTGGTTCAGTAAAGAGTGGCTGTTAGAGCAGAAGTCGTTGATTGCGCTGCTGGTGCTGATCGCCGTGGTCTCTTCCATGAGCCCGAACTTCTTCACCCTGAACAATCTGTTCAATATTCTGCAGCAAACCTCGGTGAACGCCATCATGGCGGTGGGGATGACGCTGGTGATCCTTACGTCCGGCATCGACCTGTCGGTGGGATCGCTGCTGGCGCTGACCGGCGCGGTGGCGGCGTCGATCGTCGGCTTTGAGGTCAACGCGCTGGTGGCGGTGGCGGCGGCATTGGCGCTGGGCGCCGCGGTTGGCGCCTGCACCGGGGTGATCGTCGCCAAAGGCAAAGTGCAGGCCTTTATCGCCACGCTGGTGATGATGCTGCTGCTGCGCGGCGTCACCATGGTGTACACCAACGGCAGCCCGGTCAACACCGGTTTCACCGACGTGGCCGATACCTTCGGCTGGTTCGGCATCGGCCGCCCGCTGGGCGTGCCTACGCCGATCTGGATCATGGCGATCGTGTTCATCGCCGCCTGGTATATGCTGCACCACACGCGCCTGGGCCGCTATATTTATGCCCTGGGCGGCAACGAAGCGGCAACCCGCCTGTCCGGCATCAGCGTCGATAAAGTGAAGATTATCGTCTACTCGCTGTGCGGCCTGCTGGCGGCGCTGGCCGGGGTGATCGAAGTGGCGCGCCTGTCGTCGGCGCAGCCGACCGCTGGCACCGGCTATGAGCTGGACGCCATCGCCGCCGTGGTGCTGGGCGGCACCAGCCTGGCCGGCGGCAAGGGCCGCATCGTCGGCACGCTGATCGGGGCGCTGATCCTCGGCTTCCTGAACAACGGCCTGAATTTATTGGGTGTTTCTTCCTACTACCAAATGATCGTGAAGGCAGTGGTGATACTGCTGGCGGTTCTGGTAGATAACAAAAGCAACAAGTAACCTCCCCCTACAGGAATCACGATGATGAAAATGAAAAAACTGGCAACCTTAGCCTCCGCCATCGCGCTGAGCGCCACCCTGAGCGCCAATGCCATGGCCAAAGACACCATCGCGCTGGTTGTATCCACCCTCAACAACCCGTTCTTCGTCTCGATGAAGGATGGCGCGCAGCAAGAGGCCAACAAGTTGGGCTACAACCTGGTGGTGCTGGATTCCCAGAACAACCCGGCGAAAGAGCTGGCCAACGTGCAGGATCTGATGGTGCGCGCGCCCAAGCTGCTGCTGATCAACCCGACCGACTCCGATGCGGTGGGCAACGCGATCAAGATGGCCAACCAGGCTAAGATCCCGGTCATCACGCTGGACCGCGTGGCGAGCAAGGGTGACGTGGTGAGCCACATCGCTTCGGATAACCGCGTGGGCGGCAAAATGGCCGGCGACTTCATCGCCAAGAAGGTGGGCGCCGATGCCAAGGTGATTCAGCTGGAAGGCATCGCCGGCACTTCCGCCGCGCGTGAACGCGGTGAAGGCTTCAAGCAGTCGCTGGATCAGAATAAATTCAAACTGTTGGCCAGCCAGCCGGCCGATTTCGATCGCACCAAGGGCCTGAACGTGATGCAGAACCTGCTGACCGCGCACCCGGACGTGCAGGCGGTGTTCGCCCAGAACGATGAAATGGCGCTGGGTGCGCTGCGCGCGCTGCAAACCGCCGGTAAAACCGACGTGATCGTGGTAGGCTTCGACGGCACCGCCGACGGCGTGAAAGCGGTTGAAGGCGGCAAGCTGGCGGCGACCGTGGCGCAGCGTCCCGATCAGATCGGCGTGATCGGTGTGGAAACCGCCGATAAAGTGCTGAAAGGCGAAAAAGTGCCGGCGACCATCCCGGTCGATTTGAAACTGGTCACTAAATAAGTCATACCAGCGCCATCGGAACGGGGCGTTTACGATGGCGCGCAATTCAGGAATCAATGCGATGGAAACAGGTAAGCTGGTGGTTCTTGGCAGCATCAATGCCGACCATATCCTCAATATTGAACACTTCCCCCACCCGGGCGAAACGGTGATCGGGAAACAGTATAAGGTGGCGTTTGGCGGCAAGGGCGCGAATCAGGCGGTGGCGGCCGGGCGCAGCGGGGCGGAGATCGCCTTTATCGCCTGCGTGGGCGCCGACGACATCGGTGAACGTGTCCGCCGGCAGCTGGCGAGCGATCGCATTGATACTCAACCGATTGAAGCCATCGCCGACAGCACCACCGGCGTGGCGCTGATCTTCGTCAACGCCGAAGGCGAGAACGTGATTGGCATCGATGCCGGCGCCAACGCGGCGGTGACGCCGGATTACCTGGCACGCTACCAACAAAAAGTGATCGACGCCGATGCCCTGCTGATGCAGCTGGAGTCGCCGCTGGAGACGGTGATCGCCGCCGCCCGCCTGGCGAAGCAGCATCACACGCAGGTGATCCTCAACCCGGCCCCGGCGCGTGAGCTGCCGGAGGAGCTGCTGGGCATGATCGATATGATTACCCCGAATGAAACCGAAGCCCAGCGCCTGACCGGCATCGCCGTGGACAACGACGCCGATGCGGCGCGCGCGGCGCAGGCGCTGCACGACAAAGGCATCGCGACGGTGATTATCACCCTCGGCAGCCGCGGCGTGTGGCTGAGCGAAAACGGCAACGGCAAACGGGTGCCCGGCTTCAAGGTGCAAGCGGTGGATACCATCGCCGCCGGCGATACCTTTAACGGTGCGCTGGTCACTGCCCTGTTGGAAGGCAAGGCCATGGCCGACGCGGTGCGTTTCGCCCATGCGGCGGCGGCGATCGCCGTGACCCGCCCTGGCGCGCAGCCTTCGGTGCCGTGGCGTGAAGATATCGACGCCTTCTTGCAGCAGCAGGGGTGATCCTTTGGCCACCATGAAAGATGTCGCCCGCCTGGCGGGCGTTTCAACCTCTACAGTTTCGCATGTGGTCAACAACAATCGCTTTGTCAGCGACAGCGTGCGCGACAAGGTCATGGCGGCCGTAGAACAGCTGAACTATGCGCCTTCCGCGCTGGCGCGCAGCCTGAAGCTCAATCAGACGCGCACCATCGGCATGCTGGTGACCGCCAGCAACAACCCGTTTTATGCCGAAGTGGTGCGCGGCGTGGAGCGCAGCTGCTATGAACGCGGCTACAGTTTAATCCTGTGCAATACCGAAGAAGACGCCGCGCGCATGAACCGCAGCATGGAGACGCTGCTGCAAAAGCGCGTCGACGGTTTGCTGTTGATGTGCACTGAAAACCACCGGCCGTCGCAGGATGCCCTGAGCCGCTACCCGTCACTGCCGATCGTGATGATGGACTGGGCGCCGTTCGAGGGCGCCAACGACATTATTCAGGATAACTCGCTGCTGGGTGGCGAGATGGCGACCGATCATCTGATCGCCCGCGGCTACCGCAAGATCGCCTGCATCGCCGGCCCGCAGGATAAAACCACCGCCCGTCACCGGCTGGAAGGCTATCGCAATGCGATGCGGCGCGCCGGATTGCCGGTTCCGCCAGGGTATGAAGTGCATTGCGACTTTGAGTTTGAGGGCGGCGTGAACGCCATGCGCCAACTGCTGGCGCTGGACGAGCCGCCGCATGCGGTGTTTGCCGGCAACGATGCGGTGGCGGTAGGCGTTTATCAGGCGCTGTATCAGGCCGGGCTTTCCGTGCCGCAGGATATGGCGGTGATGGGCTACGATGACATTGAGTTGGCGCGCTATCTGGCGCCGCCGCTGAGCACCATTCATCAGCCGAAGGATTCGCTGGGCGAACTGGCGATCGATGCGCTGATCAACCGCCTGCAAAACCCGGAGCGCGCCCCCCAGGTGCTGGTGCTGACGCCCGAGCTGGTGGAACGCGCCTCGGTGGGCCGCCGTTAACTCGCCGCCTTCGCTTCTTTCTTGCTTTCCTGGCCGCTGATCAAATTGCGGCCATCCTTCCTTCTCAGCAACATAAACACCAGCGCCGATGCCACGGTGACGATCCCCATGGTGATAAAGGTGTAATGGAAGTGGTCGATCATGGTGCCTAACGACAGGGATTCGTAAAAACGCAGCACCGCCGCGCTGATCGCCACGCCGAAGCTGATGGACAGCTGCTGGGTGACCGCCAGGACGCTGTTGCCGGCGCTGGCGTTGGCGTCGTTCAAATCCGCCAGGCTGATGGTGTTCATGGCGGTGAACTGGGTGGACATCGCCATGCCCAGCACGAACAGCGGCAGGATCATCAGCCACAGCGGCATGCCCGGGCTTTGCAGGGCGAACTGGGCGATCAGCACCCCGATGATGACGGTGATGCCGACCAGCGTTTTACGGTAGCCGAACCAGCGCAGCACCTGAGTGACGGTGGATTTCGCCATCAGCGAACCGATGGCGGTCGGTGCCATCATGCAGCCGGCGACGATCGCCGTGTAGCCGAATCCCACCTGCAGCATGAGCGGCATTAAAAACGGCACGCAGCCGGTGCCCAGCCTGGAGGCGACGTTGCCGGCGATGCCGACCGAGAAAGTGCGGGTTTTGAACAGGTCGAGACCGATCAGCGGCTGAGGATGACGGCGGGCGTGCGCGATGTAGCCGAACAGCATCACGAAGCCGCTGAGCAGAATGCCCAGCGAAACGTAGCTCGCCAGCACCCGCTCGCCAAACAGTTCCAGCCCGGTAGAGATCAGCACCAGGCTCAGGCCGAACAGCATAAAGCCAAGGAAGTCGAAGCGGCGCTTGGGCGTGGTGAAGTCCGGCATGTATTTACGCGCATAGAAGATGCCGAGCAGGCCGATAGGGATATTGATCAGGAAAATCCAGTGCCAGGTGGCGTAGGTGACCAGCCAGCCGCCCAGCAGCGGCCCCAGAATCGGCCCGACCAGGCCGGGCATGGTGACGAAGTTCAGCACCGGCAGCAGTTCGCTGCGCGGGTAGGCTCGCAGCAGCGCCAATCGCGCGACCGGCATCATCATCGCGCCGCCGATGCCCTGCAGCACGCGAGAGGCGACCAGCGCGCTCAGCGTAGGGGACAGAGCGCACAGCAGCGAGCCGAGGGTGAATAACGTGACGGCGAAGATGAACACGCGCCGTGTGCCGAAGCGGTCCGCCAGCCAGCCGCTGACCGGGATCAGCATCGCCACCGTCAGCGTGTAGCTGATGACGGCCGATTGCATCGCCAGCGGCGAACGCCCCAGACTTTGGGCGATCGCCGGCAGCGCGGTATTGAGGATAGTGGCGTCCAGCGCCTGCATAAAGAACGCCATTGCGGCGATCCACGGAAGTCCTGCCATACTGCGCGCGGATTGGGTCATGGTCGGTCCTGGTTAAATGGTCGTCTGTCCCTCGTCTCTTTCTTCTATATATAAGCGGGGAGCGTGTCTAGTCTTTCTCTTTCAGCAGTATCTGGCAGGCGACGAGCGCGCCGGCGCTGTCTCCGGCGAGTATCGCATCGACGATAGCCTGATGATGGCGCAGCTTGATCACTTCATTGCCGGTGATGGCGCGGAAGTAGCTTTGGTAAACCGAGCTGAACAGGTTGGCGAACGAGGTCAGGAACGGGTTGCCGCTGGCCTCATAGATGAGCTGGTGGAATTGGGTATCGACCTGGATCCAACGCTCGCGATCAAACTGGGTATGCAGCGCGCGCATTTCCGCCATCAGCTCCGCCAGCAGCTTGGTTTGCTGCGGGCTGGCGTGGTTTGCCGCCAACGCGCAGGCCTGCGGCTCCAGCGAGGTACGCAGGATAAGGAAGTGTTGCATCACCTGATCGAAGTTTTCCCGCGTCATCCACCAGGTCAGTAAATCCTGATCGAGGAAATTCCATTGGCTCTGCGGCATCACGCGGGTGCCGATGCGCGGGCGCGGTAGCAACATGCCTTTGGCGGCTAACATCTTTACCGCTTCGCGTACTGCGGTGCGGCTGACGCCGAATTGCTCGCCCAGTTCCATTTCACCGGGCAGGATGCTGCCGGCCTGATAATCGCCCGCCAGAATTTGTTGGCCAAGTTTCTCTGCAAGCAGATAAGAAAGATTGCGTTGGGCGGCCTGTTGTTGTGCATTTAACGGCATGGCTGCGGGTCCTTACTGACATCGTTATTTCTATTTTACTCCAGTGATCGCCAGCTTTTATGGCTGTTTGCCTGAAAAAGTGACATAAATTCGTCGTTTTTTCGCCC